>CANGIY010000003.1 GCA_947454235.1 Chitinophagaceae bacterium | reverse complement strand
TTAACTGCATCACCGTATTTTGTGGGTACCACCAATTTTACGATGCGTAAGCCCAATTTTGTCATCATTCACCACACCGCACAAGATTCGGTGGGGCAAACATTGAAGACTTTTACGCTGCCGAAAACAGAAGTGAGTGCGCACTACCTAATAGCCAAAAATGGCACGGTGTTTCACATGCTCAACGACTACCTGAGAGCGCACCATGCCGGAGTTGGGAAATGGGGTAATACCACTGATATGAACTCTTGTTCAATAGGGATTGAAATTGACAACAATGGCACTGAGGCTTTTACTGATGCCCAGATTTCGAGTTTGTTGGTTTTGTTGCGTCAATTGAAACAGACTTACAACATCCCCACCGCCAATTTCATTGGGCATGCCGATTTTGCCCCCGGTCGCAAGAAGGACCCAAGCATACTTTTTCCATGGGAAAAACTGGCTAAAAATGGTTTTGGATTGTGGTACGGCGATACACTGCGAAAAGCCCCCGAAAATTTCAACAGCATAATGGCGCTACGAATTATAGGCTACGACATCAAAGATTCAACCGCAGCCATCAAAGCATTTAAAATGCATTTTCTGCAAGACACATCCCGTAAGTTATCGCCCGCTGATAGAGATGTGATTTTTGATTTGATGAGTAAGAGCTAAAAAAGGATGAGGTGTTCAGGTGTTTTACTTGCTCCGCCATATTTTCTTATCTTTGCAGCTCAAACATTACTCTAAAATTGTAGTTCACCATGCCAGTGTTACACAACAAAGTAAGTAATGAGGAATTGAAGCAGCGTATGTTGGCAGAAGCAGAGCCACGTACTACAATTTCTTTTTACAAGTACTTCAAAATAGAAGACCCCACAGCGTTCAGGAACGACGCGTACGTTAAATTCAATGATTTAAAGGTTTTTGGTCGTATTTACATTGCCCACGAAGGGATTAATGGTCAAATAAGTGTGCCAGCCTCAAACGTAGAAGCATTCAAATCGACATTGTATGGTTTATCGCCCGACCTTAACGGTATTCGCTTAAACTATGCGGTTGATGACGATGGTAAGTCGTTTTGGGTGTTACGCATGAAAGTACGCGCCAAAGTAGTAGCCGATGGGATTGACGACCCTACTTTCGACCCGGCTAAGACGGGCCAATACCTGAAAGCAAAAGAGTACAACGAATTAGCTGACCAACCCGGCACCATAATTGTTGATATGCGCAACCACTACGAATATGAAGTGGGGCATTTTGAAAACGCTATAGAAATACCATCTGACACTTTCCGCGAGCAATTGCCAATGGCGGTTGATATGCTCAAAGACAACAAAGATGCCAACATCATTATGTATTGTACTGGTGGTATAAGGTGCGAGAAAGCGAGTGCATACATGCTGCACAATGGGTTCAAGAACATTTTCCACGTTGAAGGCGGCATTATCGAATATGCCCGCAAGGCAAAAGAAGAGAATCTGCCTGTTAAGTTCAAGGGCAAAAATTTTGTTTTTGATGAACGTTTAGGCGAGCGTATCAGCGACGATATTTTGTCGGTGTGCCATGTTTGCGGCAAGCCTTGCGATACACATACCAATTGCAAGAACGATGGTTGCCACCTGCTGTTTATTCAGTGCGAAGAATGTGCCCGGAAGTTGGAGGGTTGCTGTAGCGAAGGTTGCATGGAAGAAAAAAATCTGCCTGAAGACGAACAAAAAGCACGCCGTGCCGGTCGTGAGAATGGGATGATGATTTTCAACAAATCAAAAGAACACCCATTGCGCAAGCACCGCGACGAGTGGAAAAAGGAGCGCGAGTAAAAGGTCAGGAAATTGTTTAAGTATTTATCAAATAGTTAGAGTAGTAGAAAAACGGCTCTTTATTTTTTTCTTTAGCGTTCGCAACAACGCGATTCAATAAATTGGAAAGAAGGGAATGTATACCTTTGCAGGGCAAAATTTACATACAATGAGCCTGAACAAAATTGAACTGGTTGAGTGTCCGCGTGATGCAATGCAAGGTTGGAAACATTTTATACCTACCGAGCAAAAAGTGGCCTACCTCAATCAATTGCTTAAAGTGGGTTTTGATGTGCTTGACTTTGGTTCTTTTGTTTCAGCTAAAGCTATACCCCAACTGGCTGATACCAAGGATGTTATTCCTCAGTTGGATTTAAGCAATACAAACACTAAGTTGCTGGCAATCATAGCCAATACACGCGGTGCAGAAGAAGCTGTCGGGTATGAGCAAATTAAATACTTGGGCTTTCCGTTCTCTATTTCTGAAACATTCCAGATGCGCAATACTAACAAAACGATTGCACAATCACTGGCGCAGGTGGAAGAAATGCAGCAATTGTGCTTGAAAAACGGTAAGGAACTGGTTATTTATATTTCCATGGGCTTTGGTAACCCTTACGGTGACGAATACAATGCCGAAATTGCGATTAACTGGGTAGGTAAAATTGCTCAACTGGGTGTCAAAACCATCGCAATGGCCGATACCGTTGGCATCGCCAAACCTGATACTATTTCTTATATTTTCAAACACTTGGTGCCAGAGTTCAAAGGGTTATCAATTGGCGCTCACTTCCATTCAAACCCAGCTTCATGGCAGGAGAAAATGGATGCGGCGTGGGACAATGGTTGTGTGCGTTTTGATAGTGCATTAAAAGGTATAGGTGGTTGCCCGATGGCTGAAGATGAACTGGTAGGCAACATGGCTACAGAGAACGTAGTTTCATGGTGCAATATGAAAGACATACCATTGCAACTCAATATGGAAGCTTTCCATGAAGCAATGGCAATGGCTTCGGGTATTTTTGTGTAAACAAATGTGCCACCATCATAAATAATGGTAATTTTGTACTCAGAGTTTCAATAGATTCTGAAAACAGGGGGCGGGGGTATTACATCATATAAAAAAACTATTGTCGTGTCGGTAAACGCTGAAATAAAAAGAATAACTACGCACACCCTTCAATCAATGAAGGAAAAAGGCGAGCGGATTAGTATGCTTACAGCGTACGATTATTCAATGGCGCGTATCCTCGATGAGGCGGGTATTGATGTATTGCTCGTTGGCGATTCGGCATCGAATGTTATGGCAGGTCATGAGACTACATTGCCTATTACGCTCGACCAAATGATTTACCACGCACAAAGTGTAATAAGGGCTTGCCAACGCTGTCTCGTAATTGTCGATTTGCCATTTGGTTCGTATCAGGGCAATAGCAAGGAAGCATTGAACTCTTCTATAAGAATCATGAAAGAAGCTGGTGCACACGGCATTAAGCTTGAAGGGGGCGCTGAAGTAGTTGAGTCTATTAAGCGTATTGTAGGCGCAGGCGTTCCTGTTATGGGGCACTTGGGTCTTATGCCGCAATCTATTTATAAGTTTGGTACTTATTCGGTGCGTGCAAAAGAGGAGGAAGAAGCTGAATCATTGCTTGCAAATGCACGTTTGCTGCAAGATGCGGGTTGCTTTTCTATTGTTTTGGAAAAGATTCCAGCCAACCTCGGTAAGCTGGTGGCCGATGAATTGAAAATACCAATTATAGGTATTGGTGCTGGTGGACAGGTCGATGGACAGGTATTGGTAATGCACGATATGCTTGGTATCACTAAGAATTTTTCGCCTCGCTTTTTGCGTCGTTACCTCAATTTGTATGACGAAATTATGGGGGCAACGAAGGCATACATCAGCGATGTAAAGAAAAGGGATTTCCCGAACGAGAAGGAACAATATTAGAATTACAATGATTAACTGGTCGGCATATAAATCCCTTACAACTGAACTTGCACCGCAGGGCATAACGCTGGTAGCAGTATCAAAACTGAAGCCTGCTACTGATATACAAGAATTGTACAATGCCGGGCATCGTGACTTTGGAGAAAACTATGTACAGGAGCTAGCAGGTAAAGAAGCAGAACTGCCGAAAGATATTCGCTGGCATTTTATAGGGCATTTGCAAAGCAATAAAGTAAAGTATATTGCTCCGTTCGTACACCTCATTCACTCGGTTGATAGTGTTTCTTTACTCACCGAGATCATGAAACAAGCAGCTAAAAACCAACGCGTCATTCAGGTATTGTTGCAGGTATATATAGCCACTGAGGAAAGTAAATTCGGTTTAGATATGGCAGAAGCAGAGGCATGTATTGAAGTGCTTCAACGTGATGCAGACCGTGGAAAATATGTTCAGATTTGTGGCGTGATGGGTATGGCATCTAATACCGATAGTGAAGAAAAAGTGCGAACAGAATTCAAATCGCTCAAGACATTTTTTGATACCCTGAAACAAAAATATTTTATTAATCAACCCGAATTCCACCATATATCAATGGGTATGAGTGGCGACTACAAAATGGCTATTGAAGAAAGTGCCAGTATGGTACGCATCGGTAGCACAATATTCGGCTCAAGGAGCTAAAGTTTAAACCCTTATGAATCATTTTCAAAACGAGATTTTTTTCAAGACCGCCCGAAGCGGTGGTCCCGGCGGACAGAATGTCAATAAAGTAGAAACGGCAGTTGATGCTTGTTGGGATGTTGCCCGTTCTTCTGTATTTACCGACGAAGAGAAAGAGCGCATATTACACAAGCTTGCCTCAAAGCTCAATAAAGATGAAGTGCTTGTTGTACGCTGCACAGAGACCCGTTCACAGCTTGAAAACAAAATACTGGCTGAAAAGAAATTGGTTGAATTAGTGCGCAAAAGCCTGATTCAGCCGAAGCCCCGAAAGGCCTCAAAACCATCAGCCGCTGCCAAACAAAAACGCCTCGACAGCAAGAAACGCCTGTCAGATAAAAAACAAAATAGAAGGGGTGATTGGGGTGAGTAGGCATAGTGTCTACTCCAGCGTCAATACATATTGCAACGCAACAGTTCTTGGGCTTTCTATTTTGAGGGGGCGCAGGAAGTAAACTGTATTAAAGATGTTGTTACACACCAGTGAAACCTTGTGCTTTTTGTTGAGCTTATAACCCATGCGTACATCAAAAACGCTAAATCCATTGTGGTTTTTCCAATAGTTAACTACTTGAATAGTCTGGAATCCAGGAAATACGTCGCTGAAATTTTTGGTCAAATCTTCGATAGTTTGGAAGGCTTTATCAATGTTTTTCATCTTACTGTAATACCTGTAACTTATACCTAGTGTAAGTTTTTCATACCTGAATTCTACATCAGCTTTACCCATGTGTTTGAAACGGTACTTGAGGGTGTTGCTGGTAGTGTCCATGCTGCTGTTGCGGAAACTCATTGTATCCCCAGGTCCTCCGCTTAGGTTCTTACCTTGTGCATAAACATAATTAGGTGTTAGAGAAACGGGGTCTATGTAGGTATATCCAATTAGACCAGAGATTCCAAATTTTGTATCGTCACCGGCAGTTTCAAAGGCCAATGAAAGGTCTAGTCCACGAACACGCGAGTCACCGGTATTCACAAACTTAAAACCCACAAACGAAAAGGTAGGGTCCCACACACCAAAAAGGTACTCAATGGTATTGTGGTATTTCTGGTTGAAAGCTGCCAAATCTAAAAAGCCCCTTAATTTTCCAAACTGGAATCCCTGTTTAATGCCAATCTCAGAACTTACACTCGATTCAGGCTTAATTTCAGGGTTTGGGAAAACACCGAAAAGTCCTGCCTTGGTAGATATGTAACGCTCTGTGATGGAAGGATAGCGCAAGCCCTGCCCAATGGAGCTACGCAACCAAGTTCCTTTTGCAAGTTTCAGATTGGCACCCGCCCTAAATACCGGCTTACTGAATGCATCAAGGTTGTTAGTTTTAAAATATTCATAGCGCACGCCAGCCGAAACATTGAGAGCTGAGAAAAGCTTTTTATCGAGCTGGAAAAAGACCGAAGCATTGTTGACATGGTTGGCTTTTTTGCCATTGCTGTCATAGATTTTAGCTCTTGTAGTAGAAAAATCTTCCATTACACCGGCTGTAGCATTCAGGTTCCACTGTTCAATTTTTCGTTGCAATTGGTATTCGCCATAGTACATGGTTCCATTCGTCGACTGGTTATTGGTCATAAGATCGTCGGTATGGAATATGCGGGTTTCAATGCTGTGCGACCACCCATTGCCTTTATTGAATCGAACAAAAGGGTCGATATTGAAAAATGTTTGGTTCTCGAGAAATACAGCACCCGGATAGCTCTTGTACAGTCCGGCAGAATCATCGAGCCAAGCAAGCGGCATGTTGGTTTTATTGGTCATCAGGTTGCCATTCAAGCCTACGTTTAAGCCTTTTATGTTCGGGAATCGGTATCTGAGGTTGAAGTTCAATCTGGCGCGTTGTTTCAGCATGTCCCGATTATTGAAAACTGGGATGGAGTCGTCGAGTTTCAATAGGTGTTTGGTTGTTGGGTCAATATAACCTTGTGCCGGGGCTGGTCCAATATACCCTTGATCTACGTTGAAATTACCGCCAATCACCAAATCGAAATTTTTGCCCAGCATTTGCGAATGCAGGAAGTTGAGGTTGCTGAAACCAGGGAGCGCACCGTTGTACCAATTGTCAGCCGGCGCCTGAGGCGAAGCGTAAACACCCGCCGAATAAGAAACAACAGTTTTTGGCGTAAGTCCGGGATAGGCAGAGCGGATATTGATAACACCGTTGATAGCCGATGATCCAAACAGCACAGAAGAAGAACCCTTGATTATTTCTATTTGTGAGATGTTTTCAACCGGAATGTAGTTCCATTCAGGCTTGCCCGCATCGCCACTCAACAGAGGAATACCATCTACAACAATTGCTACACGACTACCTACCCCAAAAGTAAAGCCGCTACCACCTCTAATTTGGGGGTCATTGTCGATTACTGTTACACCCGGTGCTTGTTCAATGGCAGTTTCAATGCTGGTTGTATTTTTATTAGCAATGAGGTCGGGCTTAATGACTTCAATTGAGGTAGTAACCTCTTCCAGTTTTTGTTCAAACTTGCCTGAAGAAACTACTACGTTTTTGAGTTCAGACGGGTCTGGAGTGAGCTTGATTTTTAGTCCACCAACAGAATCAGTATGACTGGTAATATTGATTGTGTCGCTTTTATGCCCAATGTATGTAATAAGTAATCTTTCTACAGGTTTAACTGATTTCAAAACAAAGTTGCCGTCCCAGTCGGTGACAGTGCCAGTTGTCGCATCGTTAAAGTTGCGCACCACGGCACCTACAATTGGTTCGTTGGTTTTAGTACTGTAAACACTACCCGTAAGTACTTTTTGTCCAAAAGAAAATGCAGTTGCTCCGCATAAAAGGAGCAACTGCATTAAAAGAGATTTATGTAATGTCGGTCTCAACTAAATTATTGAATCGAAATTTTACCTGTTTTAGAAAAATCGGGGTGACTGAGGCGATAAATATATACACCGTTTGTTACATCTCCTAAAGTGATTACCTCGTGGTCGCCGCCTGTAAATGAGTTTTCTTTCACCAAACGACCTGACATGTCATAAACTGAAAGTTTCCAGTTTTGATTGTTGTTCGTGTTGTAGTCAACAAAAATGTTTTTGCCCGAACTGTAGATGTTCACATCTTCACTTTGCAACACAACCGGAGCAATACCAGTAGGCTTGTACACTACTTGTACGTCATCAATCCAAAGAATACTTCCTGTAACAGAAGTAGACTGGTTAGCAGAAGACGTGATGTTGATCATGATATAAGAAGGGTGTGAAGTATCAACATAGTTGAATGGCATACTGAAACGAGTCCAGGTTGTAACAGCAGAAGCAGGGGTGTTGAAAGTGAGGTCCGCAATTTTATTAGCCGATGGGTCGGCGTGGTACGTTGAACCGGTTTCCGGATCAAAATACTGACCTTTATGCAAGATTGCTCTTACTTTACCCATTTCGCCTGCACCTGCCGGAGCGTACTGGTACCAGCCAACCAGGCTATCGGGGCGGCCCGTTAAGTTCATTCTGCGCACGTCAGTAGTATCGCCATATTTTGCAGTGCCAATGTAACCATCTGATTTTGTAGTGGTTGGTGCACAAACAACACCAGTTGTAAGCGCGCCATTCACGGCGGTGCCAAGCAAGCTAGCGGTAACAACTTTAGCCGAATATCTGCCGCCATGTACAGTGGTGCTGTCTTTGAAGCAAGTTTGAGGACCTAATGCCGCAATAGTAGTACCTGATTTATTAGAATACCAACCGGTAGGCTCGGTAGCCACACCCGGAGTTGCGTTTCCCCAAAGCTCGAAATCGCCATTGGTAAGTGTGGTTTGCGCCATTGAACTAAAGCAAATGGCGGAAAATAGCAGCGTAAAAGTCTTTTTCAAATCAAGAAAATTAAAGCGTGAATGATGTGTTTGTAAACCTTAATTAAGCAAATATATAGGGGGAAGCAACCAAAAGCAAATATCCCTAGTTAAGCGGTGGTAAAATGTTCAACAAATGTGCAAAATTGATGAAGGTGAATTCAACAATCAAAGAACCTTGCGCTAATGTTAGGTTTACTTGGGCTGCATTTTCGCTAAACTGTCCACTTGCTTTTCTAATTTTTGTTCCCAGTTAACTCCATGCTGTTGGGAAATAAAACTCGCCATGGCTCGATTGTAATATTCAATACCGTTGATTGACGAGCTAACAGCGCACCCTAAAAACACATACTCAAACCCATAGAATTTTGAAATCTGCTCCCGAATTGGATCCTTCAAATCCATCTCTCCAAAAACAACTATTTGGATTTTCCCCTGAATGATGTCAGTCTGCGCACTTATAGGATTGTAACGTGAAAAAAGCCCGAATTGGTAATTAAGAAAAAAAGAAATCGCTACAACGGTCAATATTAACAAAATTCGGTAGGCGTATTTCTTTTTCATGATGCTAAGGTAAAAAAGATCTATTATGAAATTTTAATGGACTGCGTTTAGTCTTTTCTTCCCTTGCTGGCGCAAGTCTTTTCGACTTGTGCCTAAAATGGCGGCAGTCTTTTCGACTGCCGAAGTATAATTATAATAGCTTTGCTTGAAATAATTTCAGCAGCCAAAAAGACACTACCATAAACCAGCACAAGTCAAAAGACTTGCGCTAATGGAGACTACCTCCCCCCATGAACCAATTGAAATGATTGGCGTTTTGCTCCGTTGTTTATTTGTAACAAGTACACGCCTGTTGGCATTTCAGGGTAGTTGATGATGTTATCGCCAGTGGTGGCGTTGATGGTTTTGCAAACTCTTCCCATTCCGTCAATCAATGTTATGGTTGCGTTTTCGATGAGTGGAGTATTGAGTGTTACATGAATGGTTCCGGCATCAGGGATAGGGTAGATTGAGGTATTTTCGCCATCGGTTACACTTTTAACCTGGTCAAAAGGAGTCACGCCAAATTTTACCAGCCAAAAATCGTTGGTGCCGGCAGTGCCGTGATTGAAAGAGACATCTCCATTATTTGACATTGTAAATCCCCCCAAAGCAAACAAACCATCGGGCGTATTGCAGAGCGAGAATGCGATTTCTGTACTATCACCACCGAAGTTTTTCTGCCATATTTTTTCCCACAACGCATCGGTTTTTATCACCCAATAGTCGCCCGAACCGTAATTGATGCGAAGGTCGCCATCGGCAGAAAATGATGTGCCCGCCAACATAAAGCCTCCGTCAGGGTTTTGGATAACCGCCTGCGCGTCGTCGTCGTCAGAACCTCCGTAGCATTTTTCGTGCATCAAATTTCCCGCTCCATCAAATTTTACAGCCCACATATCGTAGCCTCCGTGATTATCGGTTACATCACTGTCGTTAGAGCTTGTGTTGCCCACCATCACGTAGTAGCCATCGGTGGTTGTAATCATGCTCTGCGATTGTTCGTCACCTGTTCCACCAAATGTCTTTTGCCACACCAGTTGCCCTGTATCATCGAGCCTGATTGCCCAAAAGTCGGTAGGGCCGCCCTTGAATCGGGTGACATCGCCATCGTTAGAAGAAGTGTAGCCGCTTAAAATAAACCCACCATCAAGTGCTTCAATCACCGACCAAGCTTCTTCATTGTTGTTGCCGCCAAATGTTTTCGACCATATAATATCTCCAACTGAGTTGAGTCTTAGCGCCCACAAGTCATAAAAAGCGGTGTCGTGTATATTGTTCACTTCACTATCGCGGGATGAAGAGCCACCCACAGCAAGGTAGCCGCCATCGCGTGTTTGTATCACATTCAGCAAGCGATCAATACCCCTGCCGCCGTAGTTGTGTTGCCATACAATGCCGCCTGTATCATCGAGTTTTAAAAGCCAGCCGTCAAAGTCGCCAAAGAATGAAGTAATGTCTCCGTCAGTTGAATTGGTGTATCCCGCTACAATATAGCCGCCATCTGTAGTTTGTGTAACGGCATCGGCTTCATCATAGTAAGAACCGCCGTAGCATTTTGCCCACGAAAGTGCACCTGTGCTGGTTGATTTTGCAATCCATAAATCTCCGTTTAATTGGTAGCCGGTTACGTCGCCGTTATTTGAACGAGCCGAACCTGCCATAATAAAACCACTATCAAACGTAGTTTTCATTGAAAACATGGTTTCATCGGCAGTGCCGCCATACGTTTTTTGCCATGCAATGTAGGGTTGGCTAAACGCGGTAGTGGCAGCAAACAGGGCTAATAACAGCAAGAGATTCCTGAACATGTATACAAAAATACGAAAGCGTGTACAATAAGTGGTTGTCCTAAAGCGATTTCTCTTTTATTCAACCAACAGGCTTTCACCCAGCTTTGAAGAGACTGTTTTTTGAACACCTTCGACCAACACAACTAGTGAGTTATCGAACGGTATTTTCTCGACCATTTTTATGCTCGTTCCAATACTAATGCCCAATTGCTGTAAGTATTGAAGGAAAATTGTTGAGGTGTCTTTTACTGCCATTATTCTGCAACTTTCTCCCGGTTTTATGTCTGAAAGCAGAATTTTTGAAGTGTTGGGGAAGTCGCCGTTAGATTTTGGTATTGGGTCGCCATGTGGGTCATATTCCGGGAATCCCAGAAACTTGTCGAGCCTGTCGGCGAGGGTTGCATCGTTTATGTGTTCCAGTTCCTCGGCAATGTTATGAATTTCATCCCATCGGTAACCCAGCTTATCAAGTAAGAAAACCTCCCACAGGCGATGTTTACGAACGACAGCAACTGCAGTTTTAAACCCAACTTTGGTAAGGGTTACACCCTTCTTTTTATCGTATTCAATCAAATCCTTTTCGGTCAGTTTTTTAATCATTTCTATGACTGCTGCAGTGCCATTGCCCAGCGATTCAGCAATTTTGGTAACAGACACTTTCTTGTCTTTTTGTTGCGCCAGACTAAAAATGATTTTCAGGTAGTTTTCTTCCGAAGCCGAATTCATGGACTTAATTTTTGTAAAGTTAAACTTAGTTACTGTAATAATAAAATGTTGGTTAACCGATAAAAAATATTTTGGCGAATAGTTTTAGTGATATATTTGTTGCTGAATTATTGAAATATGCTGAGCCGTATACTTTTTTTGTTGTTTGCCTTGGTCTCTTGCGGTAGTTATGCCGGCTCTGTTACAGGAAGAGTAACCAGCCAGGGGCAGCCCGTGCCGTGGTGTGTGGTGGTAGTTGAAGGCACAAGTTCAGGCACTCATACCGACGATAGCGGCAACTACATTATAGAAAATGTAGCAACGGGTAGTAGGGTAATAAGTGCTTTTGCAATAGGTTTCGAGAAAAGTGAACAGGCAGTTGTGGTATCTGCAAATGCAATAAAGATTTGCAATTTTGAACTGGAGAAGGCAGTTGAGCTAGGAGAAGTGGTTGTTACTGAAATTTCCGGTAAAACTATTTTGAGGGAAAATCCCCTCCCTGTTTCTGTAATTGATGGGAAGAAAATAGATGCGGGCACTAGTGCCAACGTAGTTGATGTGCTTTCAAAAAACACTCCGGGCTTGCAGGTGGTGAAAACAGGTCCCAATATTTCAAAACCATTCATTAATGGGTTAGGGTATAACAGGGTATTGACAATGGTAGATGGCATGCGACTTGAAACCCAGCAATGGGGTGAGGAGCATGGCGTTCCGGTTGATGACTATTCAGTTCAAAAAGCAGAGGTTGTAAAAGGCCCTGCCAGTTTGTTGTTTGGCTCTGATGCGTTGGGGGGCGTTGTCTCTATGTCAACATTCTCTCCCAATGATATTACGGGCACATTGCACTTTAGGGGGGTGACAGAATTTCAGACCAATAACATGCTTTCAGGCACTTCTGTTATGTTGATGAAGGGAAAAGGGAAATGGGGCTGGTGCGCAACGGCTTCTAATAGGATTGCCGGAAACTTTACCAATGCAATTGATGGTAAAGTGTACAACACGGGTTTTCATTCATTCAATGGCAGCACCAAAATTAAAAAGCATTTGGATAATGGTTTTATTGAGTTGGCAGCCAATTTTCACCAAAACAGGCAAGGTGTGCCTGATGGTAGTCGCGATTCCGTAACTAGGGCGTTTACAAGACAGGTTTATGAGTTCAATGGTTCCAATAGTTTACAAGCCATTTTTGATGATATTAAACAAAGACCCCTAGTTACATCAAACGCTTTGAATGGATATACCATTAGTGATTTATCGCAACTCATTAGCGATTGGAGGATGGGCTTCAATTCAAGAATTGAGCTGCGTACTGGTTTGCTTACCGTAAATGGCGGAGCAGAACGCAATCATAGAATAGAATACAATCACCCCACGATGGCGACACAACCGGGTATGAATGTACGTTTGGTGTCTGGGCAGTTACGCGCCGACTATGAGTTATCGTGCATTAAAAAAGTGCAATTGAATATCGGTTTATGCGGTATGGCGCAAGCCAATAAGAACTTAGATGCAACAGATTTTCCGATTCCTGATTATGTTTTGAATGACATGGGCGGCTATTTAATGGGGAAGTGGAAGCGCAATAAATGGACAATAGCCGGTGGGGTGAGGTACGACTACAGAAACATAAAAGGCAATGAAATGTTCATTTCGCGCAACCCAAGTTCCGGGTTTTTGATGCAGTCGGAAAATACAAAGAGTGCTATCCGCCAGTTCAGTGATTTTGATTTGAGCTTTTCGGGTATCACAGGAAGTTTGGGTGCGACATATAAACTAGCAAGGACAATTTCACTGAAAGCCAATGTAGGTAAAGGATATAGAGCCCCTAATATTACAGAAATAGCATCGCAAGGGCTAGACCCCGGTGCGCATATCTATTATATAGGTAATCTCGCTTTCAAGCCGGAATTCAATATACAGGGCGATGCCTCTATTTTGTTCAATTCAAAGGACTTAGATGCAGAAATGGGGGCATTTTATAACACTATTTCAGGCTTCATTTATCAAGATGTGAAAACCGATGCCAGTGGTAATCCGGTAGTAATTGTACCAGGCAACCGTACATTTCAATACCAACAAACCGATGCCGACTTGATGGGTGGGCTATTCAAGCTAACATATAACCCGCGAGCCGCTCATTGGTTTACTACTGAACATCAGTTGAGTTGTGTTTATGGATTTAACAGGGCTGCTCAATATATAGGGAAGGGCACACAGGGTGAATATCTACCGTTCATACCTCCACTAACAATGCGCAACAACATTCAACTAAGTTGGCTTCGAAAAAATAAGATACTCCCAAAGCTACCATCTGTCGTAATTGAATCAGAATGGTGCAGCGCGCAGAATCGGTATTTTGGTTTGTACAATACCGAAACGATGACAGCTAGTTACTGGCTTGTCAATTTGCAGCTCACCGGGAAATTCGTGTTTTCAAAAGGTATTCAGGTGCATTGGATAATAGGTGTGAATAATATTGCTGATGTTGCCTACCAAAATCACCTTAGCAGGTTAAAGTATTTTGAATACTACAATTCCGCTCCCGGTGGTAAAGTGGGTATATTTGATATGGGGCGTAATTATTGCTTTAAAGTCATTCTAGGGAATCTTTAATATTCGTATATCAGACTTTCAAACCAATTTAACAATCCATCTTTTTTCAATGTGATTGATTGGGCTATTTTTGCAGCAAATTCATTAATTATGGCAATTCAAGTAGGGCAGGTAGCCCCTGATTTTAATTTGCGTGATACCGATAAAAACTATGTGCGCCTAAGCGAGTTAAAAGGTAAAAATGTAGTGCTTTTGTTTTTTCCTTTGGCTTTTACAGGTGTTTGTACTAAGGAGCTTTGTTCTGTGAGAGACAATATTGGTGCATACAATAATACCAATGCAACCGTATTCGGTATTTCTGTCGATTCTTTATTCTCATTGGGTAAGTTTCGGACAGAACAAAACTTGAATTTCCAATTGTTGAGCGATTTCAATAAAGAAGCATCAACTGCATTCGAAAGCATTTATGAAACTTTTTTGAATGACATGAAAGGCGTTTCGAAGCGTTCGGCGTTCGTTATAGATGCTGCCGGAGTGGTTCAATATGCCGAAGTTTTAGAAAATGCAGGCGAAGTACCAAACTTTGAGGCAATTCAACAATGTTTACAACAACTAAATGCTTAATTTCGCACAAAATAAACTAATATGAAGAAGTTTTATCTTTCTCTTTTAAGCCTTATCTCAGTATTCACTGCAGGTGCTCAATCATTTTCAAATCCGGGTATGGAGACTTGGCATATCAATGTGGCTGGTTCATTTACCCCGCAAATTGTTACTGCTCCTAATAGCTGGAGTGGGATGGATTCAACAATTATTGCTTTGGGGCAGTACTTCAGCCACATGCTAAGTCTTGGAATTGCAGATTCGGCTTGGCAAACACAGTTGTACAAAGACTCAGGCGCTAATGCGCATGGTGGTATGTATGCAGCTAAAATTGTAACAAAAAATCAAGATACACTAGGTGTGTTCCCTGGTATTTTAACCAATGCAGTTGTACATATCCCTATTACAATCTCTGGTCCTGGTACTCCTTATTTCACTGGTGGTACTGCTGTAAGAGATTCGTTGATTGATACTGTAAGTGCTTGGGTTAAATACACTCCTGCTTCATCGACTGATAGCGGAACGTTTACTGTTTCTGCGCTCAAAAACATCTTGGGTATTGACTCTGTGATTGGTAGCGGTGTTAAAACAATTGGTGCAACTTCCGGCTGGATTCATGTTTCTTGTGTTGTTTCTTACCCTGATCCGCAAATTACACCTGATACCATCAGGGTTAATTTCTCTAGCAGCATGGGTGGTCCGGGTAGCGCGGTAAACAGCACTATGTGGGTTGATGATATCACAATGCACGGAAAGCTTCCTCCTATTTCAGTTAAAGAAGTAGCAAATGACAATTCAATCGTTGTTTACCCTAACCCTGCTACTAATAATATATATGTAGGTGGTTTGAAAACCGACAATGCTACCATCAAAATGTACAGCGTTGACGGTAAAAACGTTGTGAGCCAAACAGTGAATAATAATTCAACAATTTCTTTGAAATCACTTTCAAACGGAACTTATTTCTATGAAGTAACTTCTGAAACTGGTGTTTCTTTGAAAAAAGGCACAGTTAGCGTTGCCAAATAATTGAAGGCGATAGCTTTGGATTAAGGGGTCGAAGTCTTAGTGCTTCGACCCCTTATTAGTTAAATTTGCTGGGTGTTTTTGTGAAATTGCCAGTCATTTTTGAGGCGCAACTTGCCAACATGTTTTTAGTCGAATTATTTTCAAAAAAGAGGATGGAGCGGTAAAAACATCCCAAACTTGGCTCATTTCACCTTGTTTGCAGAAAAATTTTGAAAAAAACTTGTGCCGTGTGAAATAATATCAGTATCATTGTACAGTTTTTCAATCTGTACAAACCAATTTTTAAAATCTAATAGCCGATTATGAAAAGAATGAAGTTACTCTTCACAATTGCTTTACCTGTAATGATCCTACAGAATAACGCTAATGCTCAGAGTTCAAGGCTTATCGGTAAAGCCAACTGGGCTAATAACGGAACAGTGTTCACGCTGAGAGACACTACTAGCTACAACTACAGTGGCGGAAATGGTGGTGACCTCACTCATCCAATGATGTTCGACAACGCAACAACATGGGTGAATGCAGATACTGCTTTAAATCCTACAACCTTATTGTCTCAAGAAATTGACAGTGTTACACACAAACTGATGAGTACAACTACGCAAGTTTGGACTTCAGGCGGTTGGTCTAACTCTTCTAAAGTATTATATTATTACAACAGCGACGGTACTTTGTCATACATGATTAATCAAGTATGGAGTTCTACTGGTCGTGCTTGGGCAAACATTTCTAGGAATATGTACACTTACCTTGGCGGTAACTTAAGTACTAATACTTACCAAACGTTTGACGGTTTGATGTTCAATTCTGTGTCTCAAAAAATGTACTTCTATACTGGTACTTTGTTGACACAAGAAGTTGATCAAACATTGGGTTCTTCAATGTCTTTCACTGCTCGTTACGACTATAGCTACAACTCAGCTAACAAATTAGCTGCGTGGACTTATAATTCTTGGTCTGGTACAGCTTTCGTTCCTCAGTACACTTACACTAACATGTATGATACTGCAGGTAACCGTACAAGCTCAACTTACCAAACTTATGATGCTTCTGGTTCAGCAGTAAACGTTTCAATGAAAAATTACTCTTACACTGGTGGTAACGTAACAGGTGAAATTGACCAAAACTGGGATACTGCTGATGGCGGTGCTTACAAAAATGTAATGAACTATGCTTTCGGTTATAACTCATTGAACCAATTGAAAAGGTCAGAAGGAACTGCTTGGAACATTGGCGGTTTCTGGGAACACGCTGCTGGCGATCCTTTGGCTTACTACTATTACAATACATTCGATCCAAACCTTGGTGTTAATCAAGTTAACGCTGGTGGTTCAGTAAATGTATTCCCTAACCCGGTAACTAACGTTGTTAACATCAACGTTAACTTTAACGAAGCACAAGTTGCTCAAGTGAACATCTTCGATATGAACGGTTCATTGATCAGGTCATGGGCTTTAGGTACTTCTTCTGAGTATAACACTCAAATCAGTACTGAAAGCTTCGCAGCAGGTATGTACACTGTACAAATCGCTGGTGCTAAATCTACAATTGTTAAACAATTCGTAGTAGTACGCTAATAATTACAGAATTTGAAAAATAACATACGCCTCCTGCTTGCAGGAGGCGTTTTTTTATTTGCTAAGCCTGGCTTACAGGCAACAAAAAAGCAGGAGCCACGGCTCCTGCTTTTCATTTTTTTGAATTATAAATTGCTAACGCAACATTTTGTTGTTCAGATTTCTTATTGCACCTGCAAATTGATGGATGTCTTGTTCTTCAGTATCCCAGCTACACATCAGGCGCACTTCATGCGTGCTATCTTTCCACACATAGAAAGGAAAATGTTCTTGAAGTGGTTCGTACCATTCGCGAGGTATCTCAGCAAATATAGCATTTGCCTGCACTGGTTTGGTGATTTTTACCTCACTGAATTCACTTAATACTTCTGCAAGCATTCGTGCCATTTTGTTGGCATGTAATGCATATTTGCGCCAGGTTTCATTATTGAGCATAGCTGCAAATTGCGCTGAAATAAAGCGGGTTTTTGAAGCGAGTTGCATCACTTGTTTGTGTTTAAAGGCAATATGCTCTTTCAACTTGTCGTTGAACACTACAACTGCCTCTCCAAACATCATGCCTGCCTTAGTGCCTCCCAAAGAAAGAATATCAACACCCGCCATCGAAGAAATTTCGGCTAGGCTACAGCTTAAGCTTGCTGCTGCATTAAAAAATCTGGAACCATCCATGTGCAGGAACAGCCCGTTATTATGGGCTAAATCAGCCAGTTTCCTTATTTCAGAAGGGGTGTAGATAGTACCATATTCTGTAGTTTGTGTTATAGACAATAGTTTCGATTGGGCGTAGTGTACATCGCCTTTTCTAATCAGGCGGTCCATTACTACCTCAGGAGTTACTTTGCCGTTTTCATCAGCAGGAAGCGGGAAGAAACGACATCCCGTGATTGTTTCCGGTGCTGAAGATTCGTCGCAATAAATATGTGACGTTTCAGAACACAAAACAGAATTGAATGTCTGTGTGGCGCTACTAATGCTCAATACGTTGGCACCGGTTCCGTTGAATACGAAGTAAACATCGCAATTACTGCCAAAAATATCACGAAACAGATCGGTGGTAACCTTTGTATAATTATCGGCACCGTAAGAACGGGCGTGGCTGTCGTTGGTGTGACGCAAAACTTCCATTACTTCAGGAACAACCCCTGCATAATTATCGCTTGCAAAACTTTTCATCTAACTAAATTTGGTGCTAAAATTAAATGTTTTCGCTACTTTAGTAGAGTAAATTTTGCACATGAAGACGTTAAAGGTGTTTTTTCTTTTGAGTCTGTTGTCTTTTGCATCATTTGCGCAGAAACCTGTAAAAATGCGCCCCGTTTGGTACAGGCCTCAAGTGCACATGGTTGTTGGTAATGTTGATATAGCAATATCGATACACGATATCAACAGCACACTGAAACTTTTATATAGAAATGGTAATGGCAAGTTTCCTGATTCAATGGAACTGGATACTTCGCTCAATTACTCTTATGAAATGCCTTTTGGTTTGCACCCTGAATATCACTATGAATTTCAGCGGTTGTTGAAAAATGGTATTGGAGCCTTTTTGTTGTACAATGGTAGGGCAGTGGTTAAAGTAGGGGGCAAGATTGTAACTGAAATAATTGCTAACACTGACGAGCCGGGTTATAAAGTTGGTGATGAGTATTGTACGTTTTATATGCCTACAGGTCATAAACAGCTTTTCGAAGGCTACATACCTAAGGAAATATTCGGAAAAGACCTGAGTATTGACGACGACTGATAAGGAATAAAACTGAAAAACGCAACATGACATTGAAGTCGAGTGCAAAAGAATTCACAAAAAAAAATTATTCTTTCCCGTTGTCGTAAAAATTATAAATTTGCAACAAAATTAAAAAAGCAAGATTATGTCTGAAATTGCAGTTCGCGTTAAGAAAATTATCGTTGACAAACTTGGAGTTGATGAAGCAGAAGTTACATTTGAAGCTAGCTTCACAAACGACCTCGGAGCTGATTCTCTCGATACAGTTGAGTTGATCATGGAATTTGAAAAAGAATTCAACATCTCTATTCCTGATGAGCAGGCTGAAACCATCACTACTGTTGGTCAAGCCATTACTTACCTTGAAGAGCACGCAAAGTAATATAACATTTTACCAATAGTAAAGTAACTGATAAACTCAGATGACATTTCCGTATAAACGTGTAGTCGTTACGGGCCTCGGCGCCGTTACCCCATTAGGCAACTCTGTATCCGCTTATTGGGAAGGTTTGATTAATGGAGTATCCGGCGCCGATTTTATCACTCAGTTTGATGTTACTAAGTTCAAGACTAAGTTCGCTTGTGAGGTAAAAAAGTTCAATCCTGAAGATTTCTTCGACCGCAAGGAAGCAAGAAAACTCGACAGGTTTTCTCAGTTGGCGCTTGTTGCTGCTGATGAAGCTGTGAAGCATTCGGGAATTGACGAAACAAACGCAAACCTTGATAGGGTAGGTGTTATCTGGGGTTCTGGAATTGGAGGTATGATTACGTTCATTGAAGAAATGAAAAACTTCAATATGGGCGATGGTACTCCACGATTCAACCCGTTCTTTATTCCAAAATTGATTCTTGATATTGCTCCGGGGCAAATATCAATGCGTTACAAATTCCGTGGGCCAAACTTCGCTACGGTTAGTGCCTGCGCTTCTTCAACCAACGCTATTATTGATGCCGTTAACTATGTTCGTATGGGCAAAGCGGATGCGATTGTGTGTGGTGGTTCAGAAGCCGTAGTTACAGAAGCAGGAATTGGTGGTTTTAACGCTATGAAAGCGCTTTCTGAAAGAAACGATGCTCCTTCAATAGCTTCAAGGCCTTTTGATCTCGATCGAGACGGTTTCGTTTTGGGCGAGGGTGCAGGTGCTCTTGTTGTTGAAGAATATGAGCACGCAAAAAGAAGAGGTGCCAACATTATTATTGAAGTTGCCGGTGGTGGTCTTAGTGCCGATGCATATCACCTCACTGCTCCACATCCTGAGGGTCTGGGTGCATTCAATGTAATGAAGAATGCGCTTGAAGATGCCAACATGAAACCTGAAGATATTGGTTATATCAACGTACACGGTACATCAACCCCCTTGGGCGATGTGAGCGAAGTGGCAGCGATTCAACGAATTTTCGGCGATCATGCTTATAACCTGAACATCAGTTCTACAAAATCAATGACCGGTCACTTATTAGGTGCCGCCGGGGCTATTGAGTCTATTGCTACAATACTTGCCGTAAACAACGGTATTGTACCGCCAACAATTAACCACTTCACCGACGATCCGTCATTTGACCCAAGATTGAATTTTACATTCCTCAAAGCACAGAAGAGAGAAATCAATGCTGCATTGAGCAATACATTCGGTTTTGGTGGTCATAATGCTTCGGTAATCTTCAAGAAATTTGCAGAATAGATTTTGAGTTTTCTGTCGCGTATTTTTGGATTATTCAATACATCCGCAGACAAAGAACTTGCCTTGCAGCTTGAGCACATGCTCGGGTTTACGCCACATAGGGTTAGCTTTTACAAAATAGCTTTACTACATCGTTCACGCCCCGATGACGAATCGGAAAACAATGAGCGTCTGGAGTTTTTAGGCGATGCTATATTAGGGGCTATCATAGCCGAATATCTGTTCAAAAAATATCCCTATCAATACGAGGGCTACCTCACTGAGTTAAGGTCTAAAATTGTTCGTCGCGAAACCATGAACAATATGGCTATCCGCATGGGGCTGAATAAGCTGGTACAATACAATAACAGCGATAAAGGCTTAAAGAACAGTCATATTTTTGGTAATGCACTGGAGGCACTCATTGGTGCTGTTTACCTTGATAGGGGTTATGAAATAACCCGTAAGTTCGTTTTGCAGCAGCTTGTAAAAGTGTACCTGGACATAGATGCACTTGAAAGCACTGATACTAACTTCAAAAACCAGTTACTAACGTGGGCGCAAAAGAACGGACATTCACTAACCTTCGAAGCCGTTGATGAAAAGGTGGAACGGACCCGTAAGATATTTACCGTTGGTGTGTTTGTGAATGGCGAAATATTCAGTAGCGGAACCGGTTTTAATAAGAAAGACGCCGGACAAGTAGCCGCGCAAGAGGCACTCAAGAAAATAGGTACACAGCCTGACGCTGCACCGGCAGAGTAATCAAACATTCAATCAACTTAATTTCCTGAAACTCACGCTATGAAAGTTCATATTGTGGTAGGGTGGCGCGTGAACAATTGTTATCTTGCAGCGTTTTTCAAAATACCATTATGTATCGTACAAGAAATTGCGGTGAACTAAGGATTAGCAATGTAGGTGAAGAAGTAACTCTAGCAGGCTGGGTGCAGACTGTAAGAAAGTTTGGCTCTATTACTTTCGTCGATTTGCGTGACCGTTACGGCATTACTCAATTATATTTCAATGAAGCACTTACCGTTGCTTTGAACGACCGTCCTTTGGGTCGCGAGTTCGTTTTGCAAGCGAAGGGTAAAGTGATAGAAAGAACCAGCAAGAACAATAAAATACCAACCGGAGATGTTGAGATAGAAATTTCAGAATACACCATTCTGAATGCAGCAGAGGTGCCTCCGTTTACCATTGAGGATCAAACTGATGGTGGCGATGAATTGCGCATGAAGTATCGTTACCTCGATTTGCGTCGCCCAACTTTGAAAAGAAATCTGGAATTAAGGTATAAAGTGAATCGTTCGGTGCGTAATTACCTTGATACATTGGGTTTTTGGGATATTGAAACACCATTCCTCATTAAATCAACACCCGAGGGAGCACGCGATTTCGTAGTGCCATCGCGTATGAATCAGGGACAGTTTTACGCGCTTCCTCAAAGTCCGCAAACCTTCAAACAATTGCTGATGGTGAGTGGCTATGACAGGTACTACCAAATAGTAAAATGCTTCCGCGATGAGGATTTGCGAGCTGATCGCCAGCCGGAGTTTACGCAAGTGGACTGTGAAATGTGTTTCGTTGAACAAGAAGATATTTTAAACACCTTTGAAGGGCTGTTTAAGCACGTATTTTACGATGTAAAAGGCGTTGATATAAAAGAGCAATTCCCACGCATGACGTATGATGACGCCATGTGGAATTATGGTAATGATAAGCCGGATATACGATTTGGTATGACAATCCAAAATATGAAGGCTGAGAATAACGTGCATTGTGCAACAATTACGCAAAGTGAAGCAGGTTTTAAAGTATTTGACGACGCTGAAACTATAGTTGCTATTTGTGTGCCGGGTGCCAGCGAATATACACGTAAGCAAACCGATGAAATTACTGAATGGGTAAAACGCCCTCAGATTGGTATGACAGGGTTGATTTTTGTGAAATGCAATGCTGACGGAACTTTTAAAAGCAGTGTAGATAAGTTTTACAACCCCGATCAACTAAAAGAAATTGCAAACTTCTGTAGTGCAAATGCAGGAGATTTGATTTTGATATTGGCAGGTAAGGAAACACGCACACGTAAGGCAATGAGCGAATTGCGCCTTGAAATGGGCAATCGCCTGGGTATGCGCAATCCGGCTGAATACAAACCTTTGTGGGTGATTGACTTCCCATTGTTTGAATATGACGAAGAAGACGATCGTTGGGTGGCACGTCACCATCCGTTCACATCGCCAAAGCCTGAGCAGATTGAATTAATGAACGATCGCAGCCGTTATGGTGAAATCAAAGCAAATGCTTACGATATTGTATTGAATGGTACCGAAATTGGTGGTGGTTCAATCAGGATTTTCCAGAAAGAACTACAGGAAAAAATGTTTGCTGCATTGGGTATGAGCCAAGAAGAAGCGCACGAGAAATTTGGGTTCCTGCTGGGTGCTTTTGAATATGGTGCGCCACCACATGGTGGTATCGCATTTGGTTTCGACAGGCTTTGTGCGCTTTTGGGCGGACAGGAAAGCATCAGAGACTTTATTGCCTTCCCTAAAAATAATGCCGGAAGAGATATGATGATTGATGCCCCTTCAGCAATTGACGATAAACAGAAAAAGGAATTAGGTTTATAATTGAACCTTAGCCAATAGTTTGAAAGCCACCTGTTTTATAATGGGTGGCTTTTTTACGCCTCAGCACTTCTATTTTGAATTTGCTCAGGGGCTTTTTTGGCGTCGGCAATCATCTTAAACAATAGAATGAAGAATACATAAACAAAAGTTCCGAATTGCCCTTCCAGGTAAGGTTCAATCATCAGTTGGATGAATAAGATAAACCATGCACTGAACAAGAAAAAGCTCTCCCTGTTTTTTCTGATAGCTGCAAGCGGCAAGAAAGTCCAGATGAGGTATATGAGAGCAGCCGGTACACCGCACCCTAGCGCTACAGTCAGGAATTGATTATGGGGTATCAGTTTGCTATAGTCGTCTTTTACTTCCGGGTACCACTTTGTATATCCCACTTTCATTTCATCGAGCATATCGCCTGCCCCTACGCCTATCAATGGGTGATCGGCAATAATTTTTGTAGAAATATCGTAAGAGATGAGGCGGGCTAAGTCGCCACAAGCACCTGACTTATCACCATGCCTAAATTGATAGAAAGTGTAATCGAGGTGTTTTACTCTTTGGTGAAATGTAGGTACAAAATTGAAGGCCAAATAGAAAATGACCGGAATGCTGGCGATAAGCGATATGCCTAGGATACGGTTGCGCGTAAATGCCATCCTGAAACCCAACAGCACGAGTAGTACATATAAATCAACCAATCCACTTTTCGAAGCCAATATATGCAGGTACACAGCTAAAAAGACAATGATAGCTCCAATACCCCATTTCGCGCCATTTGAAGGCAAAGAAGGGAACATATAGATTGCCCAGGCTATATACAAGGCAATGCATGAAGCAAAGCATATATAGTCGCCATAAACCGGCGTAGGCATAACATGTGCCTGGTGGTATTGCTGTATGTAATAGTCTAGGTCGCGGAACAAGTGAAACAGCCCATAGCCAGCACCTGAAACCAGCATGAGACCAAACGTAATGGTGAAAAACACCAGTTGCTTTGTTGAAAAACGGGGTAGTAGTGCAAAGGCAAGGGGCATAATAACAAACGGTAGCTTCATTTGTGCAATGGCGCTCCAGTCTTCTTTGTTGGCACTCCACACGCCTGAAATAGCATAAGCGCCAACCCACACCAGCCCCAATAGCCACCATTTGTTTTTAAGCCATTCACGAGGATGTACGCCCCAAAGCGAAGATACAGTTAACCCAACCATACCAATTGATAACAGTGCCCTTGAAACAAGGAACCCTGTGCACATCATCAGAAAAAAGAAAATGGCAATATTGGATTTTGAGATTTTACCTGTAGAAAGCAATTTGATTTTTTGCAAAACGACCACCCAAAAATAACTATTTAATCTGACCTTAAAACGGTTTGGTTGGTTTTTTAGTATTTAGGGGTTAGGAGCTGTAAGTTGTTTACAATACGTGTAAGGTTGAGCATATTTGAAAACCGGTCAAGCCTGTAACAAAAGAAGCCGGCTACACAGCGTAACCGGCTTCTTCAATTTTTTTGAGTACTACTACTCAATATATTCTTTAAACTCGATACCTAGGTGTTCAAGTTCTGAAAGTACTGGTTTGTACACTTCAGGCATATTTGGTATGCAACAGCCTATAGGCGGAGTGATTTTTTTAGTCAAAATCAGTTTAGCCAAAATACCCATCGGATAACCTACAGTTTTTGACATTGCAGAACGAGCTTTGTTCTCGCCTTTTAGTGTCATTGAGCTGATTAGTTTAGATTTTTTGCCTTTATGGACGTACTCGATTTCATGCTGCATAATGACCATGTCTTTTTCAGCAGAAGCGAGGTTCCATTTTTCATTGAGCAATTCAAGTAAAATTTCACCTGAAGATGATTTGCCCGGCCTTAATGGAATATCAT
This sequence comes from Chitinophagaceae bacterium, assembly GCA_947454235.1. Classification (GTDB taxonomy): domain Bacteria; phylum Bacteroidota; class Bacteroidia; order Chitinophagales; family Chitinophagaceae; genus Flavipsychrobacter. The sequence goes on along the minus strand of CANGIY010000003.1, from coordinate 257,588 downwards.
CGAAAAAGCCCAGCCAGTTCAATAATGAAATTACCTTATTATCTTTTTCATGCCCTAGTTTTTGAAGGATTTGTGCTTTCAGATTTTCTCTGTCGTCACAACCCGATTTTTCCATGAGCCATGAAGTAAGCGTTGCACCTGTTTTTACAAACTCATCTTCGTATGTAGTCATACCAAAACGAACAAATGCATCCCAACCAATACAGAAAGCAGGGTGGCGAAGTGTTGCACGCATAAAGGTTTTGATATCAGGAATATGGTATGAATCCAGATAATCGAGAGAGTCGCGGTTAGGGTAGTAAGCATAAGTGCCGGTACCTTCAACTTTGATTTTCTTGTTGTGGTCAAAAATTTCCTCATAAGGCACAGTTACTTCCTTGCCGTTCGAAAGATATTTAGCACCGCCAAGACCTGCAGTAATTACATTTCTTGGGTTCCATGTAAATTTATAATGCCATGGGTTGTTGTCGCTTTCTGGGGCTACAAGACCACCGCAATATGATTTGATGCTGTACACCGAACCGGCAACGCGATAAATGCTGTAAATGATTTTGTTCAGCGACATGTGGTCGATGCCTGGGTCAAGTCCCATTTCAGACATGAACATGAGTCCCGCTGCTTTAACCTGATCGTGCATTTTCTTGATTTCCTCTGAAGTGTAAGAAGAAGTAATCAAGTTTTTCTTATGCTTCAGGCAGTCTTTAGCAAGGTGAACATGCAAGTGTGGTGGCATAAGCGAAAGAACAATATCAGCTCTTTTTACCAATGCCTCACGGTCTGATGTTTTTGTAATATCCAATACAATTCCTTCTGCATTGGGGTGGTCGCCAATTTTCTCAGCAATGGCGTTTTTATCGCCATCAGCTACAATTACGTGCCATTTGTATTTTTTTGCGTTACTTAGTAAGAATTGGATGAGATAAACAGATGATTTCCCGGCTCCCGCAACTAATATTGTACTCATAACATCTAAACGTGTGCGTAGTATAAAAAGTGCGCAAATTTAATTGAATAAATACTTATTTTGCTTAATGGGAATACCTTTAATTTTTACACATGGCAGACGATAATTATACAAAAAATATGATATGGAACAAATCGAAGATTAACATTGTCGATTTAAATAATTTGTCGCCGGGGACAATGGCAGAGGTATTGGGAATAAAATTTATTGAGGTGGGTGAAAACTACCTTAAAGCTTCTATGCCGGTTAAGCCTGCAACCATGCAGCCTTATGGACTTTTACATGGTGGGGCATCGGCGGCATTGGCAGAAACGGTGGGAAGTGTTGCATCGTCGTTGGTTATCAATCGGGAAAAACAAATTTGTGTGGGGTTAGAGATTAATTGCAATCATATTCGAGGGGTTAGGGAAGGTAATGTATATGCTACTGCTTCGCCTTTACATGTTGGGGCCACAACCCATGTATGGGAAATTAAAATTACCGATGAGCACAATAAGCTTGTTTGTGCCAGCAGGCTTACCATGGCCATTCTTAAGAAAAAGGTCTAGTCCGCAATTTGTATCTCACCTTTTGCAGCAAAAGTCTAATTTCGCCCTGCGCATGAAAAGAAATAAGAAACTGGTATTTACTGTTACAAACGACCTGAACTACGATCAGCGCATGATACGTATCTGTTCAACGTTGGCTGATGCGGGGTACGATGTTACACTTATTGGCTTTAAAAGGGCAAAGAGCAAGCCCATAATTGAGCGCCCATTTAAGCAGGTGCGTTTACCAATTGTTGCAGAACAAGGTAAGGCTATGTATTTCTTTTACTGGGTGCTTCTTTTCTTTTATTTATTGGTCAATAGGTTTGATGTAATGTGTGCCATTGATCTCGACACAATAATGCCAGTGTACTACGCGTCAAAGCTGAAGCGTTGCAAGCGAGTTTACGATGCACACGAAATTTTTACTGAACTAAAAGAAGTAATCTCGCGCCCGGCAGTGTATAGTATGTGGAACTGGATAGCCCGCCATACTATCCATAACTTTCCGGTGGGTTACACCATTGGCGAGTGTTATGCTGACGATTTCAAGGCAAAGTGGGGTGTTGAATACAAGGTGGTGAGAAATGCGACTGTGCTAAAGCCTTTTGTGCCCGTTGAAAAAACTGAAAAATACATTTTGTATCAGGGTGCAGTGAATGTGGGACGTTGTTTTGAACAACTCATACCAGCCATGAAATATGTCGATGCACAATTGATTATTTGTGGCGACGGTAACTTTTTTGCTCAGGTAAAAGAGATTGCTGAAAAGGAGCAACTCACCCATAAAGTTATATTTAAAGGCTATGTGCCGCCTGCTCAGTTGCCTGAATACACCAAGAAAGCTTGGGTGGGTATTACATTGTTTGAAGACACCAGCCTGAGTAATCGTCTTTCAATGGCGAATCGTTTCTTCGATTACATGCACTATGGCGTGCCCCAGTTGTGTAATAAATACCCCGAGTATGAAAAGGTAAATGCGCAATATGAAATAGCGTCGTTGGTTGCGACACTTACGCCGGAAGCCATAGCCGATACACTCAATAAATTGTTGAAAGACGATGTTTACTATGGGACGCTTTCAGCAAATTGCCTGAAGGCACGGGAAAAATACTGCTGGCAGGAGGAAGCAAAGACTTTGCTATCGGTCTATGATGCACTGTAGTAACTTGCTTTTATGCATTTTTACGCCCTTCGATGTAGTACATCTTCAGCATACCTTTATTTTTCGCTTCAATTTCACCTCTGTAAGTGCACATAAATTTGTCCTGCACCAATTGGAACACAGGTTCTGAAACGTTGATTTTTCCGGCTTCACTTTTCTGTTCCATTCTTGCGGCTGTATTAACTGTATCGCCCCAAATGTCGTAAGCGAACTTTTTCATTCCCACAATACCTGCAACAACAGGTCCGCAGTGTATTCCAAACCTGATATTGAACACAGGCAGACCTTGCTTTGTGCGTTCTTCAAGTGAGGTAAGTACAAACTCCTGCATTTCTAAAGCTGCCAAAACAAGTTCTTCAGTTCCATTTGGGTTTGGCGTTGGAATACCGGCAGCGCACATGTAGGCGTCACCAATTGTTTTAATTTTTTCGATATGGTATTTACCTATTATTTCGTCAAATTTCCTGAAGTAAAAGTCGATAAGTGCCACCAGTTGTTCCGGCGATAGTGACTCAGCTACCCTAGTGAAGTTGACCATGTCGGTGAATAGTACTGAAACAAAATCGGCGCGACGGGCATTAGCTCTGCCATTGGCTTTTAATTCTTCTGCCACTTCATGTGGAAGGATATTGAGCAGCAGCTCTTCTGATTTTTTCTTTTCCGACTCAATCTGTTCTTTTTGTTTCAGAATCTCAGCGGTACGGTCTGCCACCTTTTGCTCCATTTCTTCAGAATATGCTTTGAGGCTTTGCCGCATGTTCAAGAGCGCTTGCCCGAGCCTGTCGTGCTCACTAAGTGGCGTAAATGATGCATCAAAGTTTCCATGACCGATATCAATAGCGAATGAAGATGTTTTGTTGAAACTTTCGTTCAGGTTGCGAAGGGCGTTCACCATAGTGCCTATTACATCATCTTTATCTGCCAGGTCGTGTTCAGGTATTTTACCTAAAGAAAGGTCAGAAAGATTTTTTTGTACATCGATAACCGGTGTTGTAATACTTCGGTGAATATACACGGTGAGAATGAACAGCATCAGGAATACGCCTATGCTTACAAGTAAAATAACTGTAAGCATGGAATTCAATGAAGAACTCATTTCGTGATTCATGACTTCTGCTCTATTTTTATTTCTGGCAATCAGTCTTTCTATCCCATCTATCAGTGCTTTAGCTTTCGGCAACACCTCACTTTCCAGCATGTCTTCCGACATGAATTTATTACTTGCCTGCTGGTAGTCTTCAAATGTTGCCAGACTGCTCATTATCTCTGACTCATTTTTTTGCAGTTGTTCGTAGTCGGAAAATAATTTTTGCAACGAATCTTTATCAGAACTACAAGAATTAAAACTCAGGTAGTGCGACAAGGAAGATTTGATAGCCGGATATTCTTTGGAGTGTAGTGTTTCCAATGACCCACGATCGGGGTTGGTTTCATATTGCAGAAACACCCAGTTGGTAGTGTACATTTTCGACCTCGTCAATGCCAGCCTGAATTCATCGAGCTTTGAAAGGTAGGGTAGCAATTCGCTATTGATAGTGTGTAGTGTTGCTTTGTTTTTCTGAGCTGCAAAATAATTGTATACAAGGCTGAAGAATGTTACAGAAAGTACAATGGCGAAACCAGTGTATAACTTAATAAACCCGATAGCAACTAGTTTCTTCAATGTCTGGTTTTTAGAACTTTGCAATTAATGTAAGCGAAACGTGGCGGTCGAATGCAGGTAGTGGTGCATGCATGCCGTAATAAGGCTGAGTAAGCACATATTTTTCATCAAGCAGGTTTGTACCGGTCAGGCGCAAATCAATCTTGTTGAAAATGTTCTTATACGTTATCGAGCAGTTCAACAACACTACTGCAGGATATTGCGTATTCGCTGTTGGGTTAAGTGTATCGCCAGCCTGACCTTTCTTTGCTGATTCGTACACCAGAGATGGGGAGATTTGGAGGCGTTTTAAGTCATAAAAAACGCCACCTGCAATTTTAAATACGGGCATTCCCAAAAACTCCTTTTTATCACTCGTCAACAAGTCAGAAGAAGTTTCGGCACCTGGAATAGCAAACGAACCCGACGCAAATCCACCCAAGTGTTCGTAATGCAGTGATATCTCGCCCTCTGCCCCCATTGAATGAATTCGACCTGTATTTACATAGGTGTTATTGAGTCCATCAAATTTAATGGGGTCGGTTATATTGATGTCGAATACATTGAAACGAGCTGAAACATGGCTTGAAAATTTATAGCCTGCTTCAAATTCAACTGAATGTGAGGTTTCAGGGTGTATGTTGCCCGAGTAACCGGTTGTTCTTGAATAAATTTGGTAAATGATAGGTATGCGGTAGGCGTTGCCGTACAAGAGTTTAGCATTGAATTTGCCGTACATATAAGTAACGCCTGCACGCGGTGCAAAAGCGTCTCCAAATGAAGTGTTTTCATAACGCCCGCCAACAGTTACGCCCCAACGGTCAAATTTGTTGGTGTATTCAGCCAGAATGCTTTTCATGTCCGTTTGAGCGTTGTAAGCAGTATCTCCTTCATTTGGTCCCACCTGTAGCCCAGGGTTGCCCGTTGGAGAAATGACATTAGCAACGTCGCGAATGAATGTTCCTCCAAGAATAAATTGTCCGGCTTTTTTGAAGTCCCAATTAGTCATCAATCTGCCGGTATAACGGTAAAGTTGGGTGCCGCCTTCAAAGCCATATTCTCCATTACCTAATGAATGTATGTTCAAAGCAGTGGTTATCACATTGCCGTGACTTACATCAACAGAAGGTACTATATTCACCCATTTAGTCAATGGTATTTCCTGTTTTAGGCTAACAGCTTCGGTGTAGTTATTGTAGTTTTCTGTGATTCTGTTGTTGTACAAAGGCAAAATGTCGGTATTGCCATCTTGTCCGACATAGTTCTGGTTTGACCTGTTGTAGTTAAACGAGAAATTCTTGTACTTTCCTTGAGCAATCAAATACCAGTATTCCCGGTACGCATTATCTGAATTCAGTTTCATGCTGTTACCATAGAAATCGGAATATTTGCGCGTAGACAATGGTTGGTTTGAATAGCCTGCTGAAATTGAAAAGTCAAGATTTTTTGCGGAATACCCGTAGTTGAGGTTCCCCAATTTGCTCCACCCGTCTTTGCCAACTGCACCGGCTGAAAGCGTGCCTTCAATACCGTTCAAGTTGGCTCCTGTTTTTGTAATGATGTTGATAACTACCGCTTCTGCATAACCTCCATAAATAACGCTGCCCGGTCCTCTGATGATTTCAACACGTTCAATAACCGCAGAAGGAATTGTACCAATTAGGTTGTTATTGGCAAAACCCAGATCGTTGATGGTAATACCATTCACCATAATGAGCGCTTTGCCTTCATGTACCCAAATACCCCTGAAGCTCAACCCTGTAAGCTGTTCCACGTCAGTCCCAAACTCAAAACCGGGTACCATCCTCAATATTTCGCTAATGTCGCGTGCACCGTAGTTTTTAATTTCTTCAGAGGTAATGACTGAAATAATGGACGGGGCCTCCTGAAGCAATTGATTTTTCTGCCCTGCAACCGAAACCGCGTTTTTATCGATCTCATCTCTGAGTGCTACTTTGATTTTCATCAGGTCTTCTATTGAAGGTAGCGTATCGTTAGGGTCGGTGTGTGTGTCATTTGCTTCCTGTCCCATTGTAGAATAACTAATGAGCAGGCAACAAGCCATTGTAACGAATTTGTTCATCGATTAAAAGTTAATGGACTAGTAAACAGTTGCGAGAGAAAGAATGCTTGCCGGAATTTTAAGTCCCGATTTTTCATTCACTATTTTATTGACTTCAAAATTCATTTTGCCCTGGTTAACCACCAAATTGATGTTGCTGCCTTTTTGAGCCAGACCATCTTTTTCAGTTATTATAAGGGTCGATTTGCTTTTGAGTTTCGAACTTGCAGCGTAGAAGTTTGAGCTTTTCGCGAATGTGATATAAAGAATGTTACAATTGCCTATTTCAGCAACACTATTGAATTTGCGAATAGTGATTTTTTGATTGCCAACTGTTTTTCCGGCACATGTGGTTTTAATAGCACTTTCTGCTTCGTCGTCGCCTAAAACGCCAATCACAAAATCGCCCGATTTATAGTTTTCAGGCCATTCTATGTACTTAGCAAACCTGACGATAAAAACTGATTGTAATTTGTAATTGCTTTCAGCAAACGCACTGACAGCAGAAAATATGGCAATACAAATAATAAGTAAGCCTTTCAATGCCTGTTTCAACTTCAGCAGATTTTGGTTTAAGTTAAATTTACTCGCAAAATACAAAAAAACGAATGAATTAAAAAAGTGCTCGTTTCTATTGATTCTTATAAGGATTATTTTTTATTGAAAATACACATGTAATGAGGCATGTATGTTTATAAGTTTGCAATTAGGGACCTATTTTTTGTATTTGTTTATGCGAATTGGTTAATTCAATCGGTTATTTTGAACAGCATCTTTATCTTTGCATTATTATTGCCCGTTTTGGTAACCGGGTTAATCCCCGGACAACAAGAGCATGGATAAATTAAGTGTAAACACATCAGCAAAGGATATTATTAAGCTTGCGTTACCCATTTCCATTGCCCTACTTATTCCGCAAATCAACATTTTTGCTAATAACATTTTCATGGACCGCTTGGGCGAGCGGGAGTTAGGTGTCAATGGTATTACGGGCGTTTTCTATTTGATTCTTTCCATGATTGGGTATGGCTTAAGCAGTGGTATCCAAATTCAAATGGCGCGGCGTGCGGGTGAAGAAAATAGAAAGGGAATAACCGAGACATTGATGAATGGACTCATGCTTTCGCTCATGTTTTCGCTTTTCTTGATGCTCATAACTTTGTGGGTGGTGCCACTTCTGTTTGGTTATAGCCTCAGTGATCCCGAAAACTTTGCACTTTCTGTAAAATTTGTGTTTGTTAGGGTTTGGGGTTTGCCATTTTTAATGTTTACCCAAATCATCAACGCATTTTTTATTTCCATTGGTAAGTCGCGCTTCCTCATTTATGGTTCTATTGCGTTTACATTAACCAATGTTTTGCTTGACTATACGCTTATTTTTGGACAGTGGGGTATGCCGAATCTTGGTTTTCAAGGAGCAGCAGTATCAAGTACAATCGCTGAGATTGCCTACTTTATAACTATGGTGGGGTGTTTTGTTGGCAACAAAATGCACAAAGATTATCCGGTTACTCGTTACATAACATTCGATTACGATTATTCAATTCAATCACTCAAGGTAGCAGCTCCGCTTATTGTACAATTTATGTTCAGTATAGGAGGGTGGTTGGTATTCTTTTTCTTAATTGAGCATTTAGGCAAGTCGGCATTGGCTGGTTCTCAAATTCTACGTGGGATGTTTGGTATTATTGGTGTGGGTACCTGGGCGTTGGCTACTACCTGTAATACAATGGTGAGCAATTTGATGGGGCAGGGCAAGGCTAATCATGTAATGAGCATCGTGAAGAAAATATCAAAGCTTAGCTTAATGTACACTGTAATAGTGTGTGCTGTAATTGCTTTGTTCCCACATCAGTTTCTCGGGTTGTACACCGATAAAGTGGCATTAATAGAGTACACGGTTCCTAGTTTGCGGGCTATTTTATTGTCGACACTCATAATGAGTGTTTCCACAGTAGCTTTCAATGGGGTAGTGGGTACAGGCAATACACTTATTAATCTTTCCATCGAAATCACTTGTGTCGCACTTTATTTAGTTTATTGTTATTTGGTCATTTACAGGTGGAAAGCTGACTTATCGTTGTGTTGGATGTCAGAGTTTGTGTATTGGTTAAGTCTTATTATCCTATCCGGATTTTATCTTAGAAGTGGGCGCTGGAAGGGTAAAGTGATATAGTGTTTGTATATTTTAAAAATAGCTCCCTGTTTTTTTATACTTTATCCACCAGTTGATTATTGTCATGTGGATTTGCTGCGGAACATGACTAACATCATGTCAAACAGATATGATGAATGCTAAAATTGGATTAACTTTGTTATTGAAATGTGAACGAAAGTAGAACGATAGTTCTATTTTGTTTATCGAATCTCAACAAAGCATTTTTTAACCAACAACATATCTATTATGAGCACCAGCACAAAGGGCCCTGCCACCAATTCGGCAAACAAGAATGAGTTCACACATGACCTCAATGCGATTCAAAAATTCTCAACTTTCATTCATCCTATGCCAGTAGACAAAGAAGTGTCCTGGGATAAGAGTTTGATGATTGTAAGCAAAACAGATGCTTACGGTGTAATTGAGTATGTTAACGATGTTTTTATTGATGTAAGCGGATACGAAGAACATGAATTGATGGGTATGCCCCATAGTATTGTACGCCACCCAGATATGCCAAAGGTTTTATTCAAGGTATTGTGGGATCATTTGACGGCGGGGAAGGTAATACACCCAATCGTGAAAAATCTCGCGAAATCAGGCAGATACTATTGGGTAATGGCTGATTTTGAAATAAAAAGGAATGATAAGGGTGAGATTGCCCATTATTACAGTAGGCGTCGTTCAGTAGCACCTGAAGTGATAAGAAAGGTTGAAGTGCTTTATGACAAGCTATTGCAAATTGAAGCGGTTGCCGGTATGGGGCAAAGCGAAAAGTACCTGATCGGATTTTTAGAAGACATGGGAAAAACGTATGATGAGTTTATTGAAGACTTGATTATGCAATACGCGCCAGATACTAAAGCTGCAAAAGTAACTGCGACAACTCAGGTAGCTCCACCAACTCCGGAACCTGAAGTGAAAAAAGGATTTTTCGGAAGGTTATTCGGAAAATAAGACAATAACAAGACTGATAATAAAGAAAGAGTCCCGACAATGTTGCCGGGACTCTTTCTTTTTATGTTTAAATCAAAACTGATTAATAACGTTTTTCTTTCGGATTGAAATTACAATCACACTCGTCTGCTTCCTGGTGGAACTTTCTGAGTGGACCTTCTACCTGAAACTGTTCGCTTGAACCGTCGTCGTAAACAACGCGGCTAATTGTCCAATGAACGCCATTTTCAACGCAAATAGAAACTTTGCCGGTAGCTTTTTTGTTGATTTCATCACCTTGAATCTCGCCTTCGCGTGTAACTACTTTTTCATTCAGAGTTGAATAGTACTGATAATAAACGTGGTGTATTTTTTTGTCGAGTCTGTTTTGGATTTTTACATCATAAACTTCACGTGGGCATGATTCGCAATAAACACATGCTTTTTTGATGGAGCAGATATAGAAAAACTTGGTGTGAACGAAGTAGTTGTTATCACCTGCAAAGCTTGCGAAACTACTTGCGAGCAATAGAGCAACAAAAGCAAAATGCCTGATTTTATTCATGACGTTTTATAAAATTTGAGCTAAAATACTCTAAACGCATAGTATGCGAAAGAGCATTTGTACTGTGTGAAATGCAAATATAAAACTTGCCGGCAATAAACTAAATATTTGTACCACTAATATTGCGCTGAAGCAATTGTAAAGCATGAAGTTTTTTTCGTGGCGCAGCCAAATTTCAACAGCGCATTAAAAAAGTGTGCGAAAAGCCGAGCCTGATTGGAAAATAATTTTGTCTGCCTATTCAGAAAGTTAAATTAAATCGTATTTTTAACGCTAAATTTGGTGAGAACTGTTTTCTCGGCAGGAGCCGCGTGCTTTTGTCGTGTGAAAAGTTGAACCTAAAACTTTAACCTTAGTTCATAAACCCCTTAAGTAGTTAAAAACAAGATTTATGAAATTAACTTCAATACCTCGTTGGAAAAAAGCATTGGGAATGAGCATTAAAATGCTCACACTCGGTCTTGTTTTGTACAGCGAAAACTCTATCGCTCAAACTCCCGCAATATCGTCTTTCAGCGATTACTTTGGTGTGCCTGGAAGTACTGTAACAATTGTGGGTGTAAACTTTAATAGTACGGCAAACCAAAACGTAGTTTACTTCGGTGGTGTTAGGGCTAGCGTGGTTAGCGGTGGTGCAACGTCTTTGGTGGTAAACGTACCGAACGGTGCTTGTTACGGACCAATTACTTTGGTAGATACGGTTTCTCACAAAGCAGCCATGAGTTCTGCGATGAATAGCCCGGAATTTGATACAGGTTGTCTCAAAACCGATTCAATTCATTTCCAAGCAAAAGTTGACTTTTCTTGTTTGGGAACTACGAGCACTCAGCCATACTCGGTTGCTGTTGGGGACTTAGATAACGATGGAAAACCGGATGTAATTGTTGGCAACCAAAACTTTAGGGCAGTTTCTTTTTTTAGAAACACTTCTTCTTTAGGGTCAATTTCTTCTGCAAGTCTGGCATATCAAACCGGCGATAGCTTGGGAACAATTGGCGACGTGAGGAACATAAAACTGGCAGATTTGGATGGAGACGGTAAATTAGACCTTATTGTTACAATTTCTAACAGCGTTTACGTTCAGTTATTTAGGAATACTTCTACCGGTCCGGGAAATATCAGATTTGCGAGTCCAAGAACAGTTAGAATGTCGACTAACACCTCAGGTCCTCAATTATATGAAACTGTTGTAGCTGACTTTGATGGTGATGGCAAACTAGATATTGCAACTGTTAAACAAGGCGATGACTCTGTTGCTGTATCATTAAATCAAATGACTGCACCTCCAACTCCAAGGGCTACTGCTGCATTCACGGGCACTGCTTTTGGCAGTTATACAAGTTATCATGTTGGAAGTCAACCTTGGAGTTTAGCCTGTGCTGACTTAGATGGCGATGGTAAGCCCGATATGGTTACTTCTGATTTTGGTGGTAGCTCAATCAGTATTTTAAGAAATACTACGAGTAGTGCAGGCTCACCTTCGTTTGCTGCTGCTACAAGTTTGTCAATGCCTTCTAGCCTTTCTCCTTTTGAAATTCAAACAGGAGATTTAAATAAAGACGGTAAACCAGATTTGCTTCTGGCTGCCAGTAACCTTAGTTCAAATGCTGGTAGTTTGGTTGTTTTCAAAAACACCTCATCTTCTGGTACTGTGTCATTCGCTGGTAGCTCAACTTTTTCTACTTCAAACGACCTTGCTTCCGGCATTTCAATTGCTGATTTGAATGGCGACAGATTTCCTGATGTTGTTATTAGTAATAACTACAGTTCAAATGTTGCGGTTTTCAAAAACCTGTCTACTTCTTCGACATTGAACTTTGGCCTACACGCAACTCTTACATCAGGTAACGGTCCAATCGGATTACAGCTCGCTGACTTGGACGGTGACGATGTAAATGATTTAGTGCTTGCTAATCATGGAAGCGGATCAAGTGAAATTTCAGTGTACAAAAATAAGCCAAGCGTTAAGTCTGATACCATTTCAGGTGCTTATACGCTCTGTACTACCGGTTCAACTACAACTACATATGTCAATTCTTTTACGGGTGGTGAATGGACAGTGACAGACGGAACTATTGCAGCAATTGACCCATCAACTGGCGTATTGGTTGCTTTGGCGACAGGAGACGATACAGTTGTTTACACAAGAATTTGTGGGTTGGATACAATTGTTCTCACTCACCCTGTATCAATTTTGGCTGGTCCATCATCTTCCGGAGTGATTTCAGGTCCGTCGGCGGTTTGCGTTTCAAACACAATTACATTGTCTGAAACTGTAACTGGTGGTTCTTGGGGAGTGACTTCTGCAACATCTGCCTATGCATCGATCTCTTCAACCGGTGATGTTACAGGTACAAGCATTGGTACTGCTCAAATCTATTATACAATCTCGAACGCATGCGGTTCACGTATTTCGTATAGGAACGTAAATGTTACTGCTGCTGCTGGTACTATTTCTGGACCTACAACAATGTGTACAGGAGTAGGTACAGCACTTTCAGTATCGTCTTACGGCGGTACATGGACAAGTAGTAATACTGCAATTGCAACTGTTCACCCTTCAAGCGGAGTGGTTACAGGTGCTTCGGCCGGTTCTGCTACTATTACTTATACAGCACCGGGTGGCTGTTATGCAACACACAGTGTTACAATAATTACATCACCAGTTGGTATTTCTGGTAGCGTTTCTGTTTGTTTGCATGGTACTACTACTTTATCTGATGCAACATTAGGTGGAACATGGTCGGCGAGTAACCCGTCAATATCTACAATTGACCCTACAAGTGGAGATGTAACAGGCGATGCAATAGGTGCAGACACCATCTATTATACAGTTGGGTCATGTACTACTTTTATTAGGTTCACTGTAAACGACAATCCTGCTGACATTACAGGTGCGCCAAGTGTTTGTGCCGGAAATAACATTACTATTTCTGATGCGACTGCACCGGGTACGTGGACATCGAGTACTCCTTCGGTAGCTACAGTCACTTCAACTGGTTCTGCTGCAGGTTTGTTACATGGTATTTCTTACGGTACTACTACAATTACTTATACTGTAACGGGTACCGGTTGTACTACAACACGTTCATTCTCAGTTGACTCATTACCATCAGCTATTACAGGTCCTGCTGCAGTGTGCGTAGGTTCGCGTATTACTTTAGCAAATTCGTCAGCTTCAACGGGTACTTGGTCTAGTTCAACTACTTCAGTTGGTACTGTGAGTGGTGTGGGTGCTGTAACAGGTGTTTCTGCTGGTACTACTAATATAATTTATACGTTTTCGTTAACCGGCTGTTCTGTTTCAAGAACTATTACAGTAAATCCACTTCCTGCAAATATTTCAGGCAACGCTCCAATTTGTCCGCGTAGTTCTGAAACATTGACCAACGCTACTTCAGGTGGTTTCTGGACTGTAGGTGATTCTACTCGTGGCAGAATAAATATTTCTACTGGTGTATTTACTGCAATTGCCACAGGTACTGAAACTGTAACATATACGCTATATGCAACAGGTTGTGCTAAGACTTCAACTATTACAGTGAAACCAACTCCTGCAGCAATAGTTGGTTCTGATACAATTTGTAACGGTGTAAGAACAACTTATTACGAATCGTCTACAGGCGGATATTTTGTTTCAAGCGATACGTTTTCATTGAAAATAGACAGTGCTACGGGTGCAGCAAGAGCAGTTGCTCCGGGTATTGATACAATCAAATATTTAGATACCACTACTAACAGGTGCTCCGTTATTTTCCCTGTGTATGTGGCTCCAATTCTTACTCCAAGTGTTACAATGACATTGAGCACTGGTTCAAATGATGTTTGCGACAGTCTCGAGGTGTTATACACAGCTAACCCGGTAAACGGTGGTAGTGCTCCAACTTATGTATGGACTGTAAATGGACTTAGGACAGGTACAGGTCAAACTTTCCACTATTTCCCTGCAAACGGCGATATAGTGAAAGTGGTGATGACAAGTAATTACAGGTGTACGTCTGTAACAACAGCAAGCACTCAAACAACAATGATCGTTCATCCGCTGGTTATCCCTACGGTTCATTTGGTGACTTCTACCGGTTCTGATACAGTTTGTACTGGAGTAAGAACTATGATTGTTCCTGAAATGACTTATAGTGGTACTTCACCATCATTTGTATGGCAAGTAAATGGCGTTACAGTATGGTACGGAACAACATGGAGTTACTATCCAACAGATAGCGACATTGTAAAAGTTACAATGACTTCAAATGTTAGGTGCCCTCAAAGAACAGTAGTTTCAGATTCTTTCATGTTGAGAGTGAGTGATTATCTTACTCCTGATGTTACTATAATAGGTCCAGACACTGCTTGCACAGGTTATCCTGTTCATTACCGTGCTGTTCCTACTAATGGTGGCATGCATCCTACTTACAGGTGGATTGTAAATGGTTCAGTCGTTGGAACAAGTGATACCTTCTCTTATGTTCCTTTTAATGGTGATAACATTGCATGTGCTATTGAAAGCAGTTTCCCATGCTTAACAGTTCCTTCTGTTACATGTACTCCGAAAACAATTACTGTATTACCTGTGCCTGTTCCACGTGCATGGATTACTGTTGATCCGGGATGGATTGTAGATACAGCTACATGGTGCTCATTCACTTGCCACGTAGCAAATGTTGGTAACAACCGTCCAATATACACTTGGTTTAAAAATGGTATGCCATTGCCAAGGGGTGTTTGGGATTCTTTGTACCAATCAGCAACCATTAACGATGGCGACTCAATTCAATGTCGTGTCACTAATCCTGACTATTGCGATGGCATTACATGTTTCGCTTATCAGGTAATGTGGGTTGGTCATAACTTGTCTACGCAACAAATTGCAGATGCATCAATTCGTGCTCAGTTAATGCCAAATCCTAACAATGGGTCATTCAGTTTGCATGCTGAATTTGCGAAATTGAGAAATGAGGATATTCAGTTGAGTGTAACCAATGTACTTGGTCAAGTTGTTTACAACGAAAATGTTGAACTCAACTCAGGTGCACTTGATACTAAATTAAATTTGGGCAGTCAATTGGCGTCGGGTGTGTATGTACTCACCATCAATTCGGGTGATGCAGCCTATAAAATTCGATTTGAAGTACAGAAGTAAACTTCTTAATAATTCATCAAAACCGGCTTTGAAATTCAAGGCCGGTTTTTTATTTGTAGAATATTTAATTTTATCAAAAGAAAATTGAAAAATGATTTAGCCTAATTTTGTGATATGCGGTTATTCATCGGTTTATTTACGGCACTAATTGTTGGGACTACAACCCAGGCTCAACAAAAGAGCGATTGGGGTTTGCAGGATTGCATACAGTATGCCCTCAGCCATAACATTTCTATCAAGCAAGATTCGTTGAATGCTACCGCAGCAAAACTCACGTTGAGGCAAAGCGAATACTCACAAATTCCGAGTGTAAATGTTTCGGGTAATTATGGTAAAAGTTTTGGTCGCTCGATTAACCCAGCCACTAACCAATTTGTTGAAGGTAATTATGATTACGTAAGCATGTCGGGTAGTGCAAATGCACTTTTGTTCAGCGGTTTACAAGTAAGAAATAACATACAAAAGAACCGTTACGCATTAAAGGCTTCAATGGCAGACTTAGACCAATTGAAAAGCGATGTATCGGTAAACGTTGCAAACGCATATTTGGCAGCATTGTTGGCGCGCGAACAAGTAAAGATTGCCAAGAATCAGATTTCGCTTTCTAATGTTCAGTTGATTCAGACACAGGCATTTGCCGATGCCGGCAGATTGCCAGAGCTCAATGTTGCACAATTGCAATCGCAGGTAGCAAGCGATAGTTCGAACTATATTTCTGCAATAGCTAATTATAATGCTGCCCTTCTTGATTTGAAATCACTTTTGAATATCGATTTCAGTCAGCCATTTGATATTGAATCGCCAGGTATTGAACCCGGTGATGCTGTTAATACTATTTCAGGTATCAACGCAGAGGATATATTCAACCACGCACTTCAGAACTTTGGGTCGGTGAAAGGAGCTAACTATAGGGTGCTTTCGGCCCAAAAAGGATTGACGGCTGCAAAAGGCGGTCTAAGTCCTCAGTTATCTTTAGGTTATCAGTTTGGTACTAACTATTCAGGAAATTACCAGACATATACTTATAGAACAGATGCGCAGTATTATCAGATAAACGGAGTAAGAGATAGCCTCAATCATATTAATGAGTTTTACTACAGCCCAATTAGCATACCGGTAGCATCTCAAATGAAGTTCAACGATCAGTTTAATAATAACCTGCGTCATTCACTGTATTTGAATCTGAACATTCCTATTTTCAACTCATGGCAAACAAATTATCAGATTAAACAAGCAAGGGTTTCGCTCCAATCGCAGGAACTTGCTAAACAGAATACCGAACTTACCCTGCGCCAAAATGTTTACAAAGCATACAATAATGCTTTGAGTGCCGTGCAAAAATACAATGCTGCAAAACGTGCAGAGGAAGCTGCAAAAAGAGCACTTGAGTTTGCCAAAAAAAGATATGATTTAGGGCTAACCACCACTGTAGATTTATTAGTGACACAAAACTCGATGTTTTCTGCTTCGTCAAATTTGATTATTGCAAAATATGACTTAATTTTCAAGCTGAAAGTAATAGACTATTACTCAGGAAAGGAGTTAAAATTGTAGCAATGGCAGAGTTAAAGGAAGTGTTGCTTTTGGCAGCCGCGGAAGCAGGAAAGATTATTCAGTTTTATTTCAATGGAACTTTTGCTGTAAACA
Source organism: Chitinophagaceae bacterium (assembly GCA_947454235.1). Taxonomy (GTDB): domain Bacteria; phylum Bacteroidota; class Bacteroidia; order Chitinophagales; family Chitinophagaceae; genus Flavipsychrobacter. Next base: position 240,782 of record CANGIY010000003.1, on the reverse strand, counting down.
ACAAAGGGACGGTTAATAATCTGGTAACGGAAGTGGATCAAATGTCGGAGGATAAGATTATCGCAGTGATTCGCGAGCATTTCCCCGATCATTCCATTATAAGTGAGGAAGTGGGGGAGTTGAAGAAAGACAGCGACTATGAATGGATTATAGATCCTATTGATGGAACGGTGAATTTTGCCCATGGTATTCCTATTTGTTGTGTGAGCATTGCGCTCACATACAAAGGCGATTTGCAGCTAGGTGCGGTATTTAACCCCATGATGAATGAGTTGTTTTTTGCAGAAAAAGGTAAAGGAGCTACTTTAAACGGCATCCCTATTGGTGTTTCAAAAAAGACTGATTTCAAAAAAGCTTGTTTGGTTACAGGGTTTCCATATAAATGGCCTGAAACACATGAGCATCCTATTAAAGTGTTTGAACGTTTTGTGATGGAAGGGCTGCCGATACGCCGTCTTGGTTCGGCAGCGATAGATTTATGCTGGGTTGCCTGTGGCCGTTTTGATGGTTTTTGGGAATACAACCTTAGTTCTTGGGATGTTGCTGCAGGTTATTTGATAGTTTTAGAAGCAGGTGGAAAAGTAACGAACTTCCAGGGGTCCCCTTACGATGTTTTTAATCGCGAGACTTTAGCAACCAACGGCTTCATACACCAGGCAATGCTTGATGCAATACATAACAAGCGGGGAGATAATTAGCTATTAGTTAAAACATATACACTATAGATGGTGTAAGTTGTTATTTAGGCCGAAATAAAATCGGCTGACATTAACTTTTTTAGAATTAACTTTATACCTTTACTGATTAAATTTTCTCGAAGAATAAAACAATTTTTCAACTTAAGAGTCTATGAAAAAGCTTTTACTGTTTTCATGCACTGCAATCCTATCATTATGCAGTTCTGTTTTTGCTCAAACAAGTATTGCTCCTAATTCCTGGACATCGTCAGGTGCTTCGGCAACAGGTCCAAGTTCATTTGCTTCTGTTCCCGCGTCAACTACTCCGGGCAGTACTCAGGTTATTTTTTCTCAGTTCGAAAGGGGATCGGCATTGACTAATAGCGGTACTTCAACTGCCTATGTTTCAACAGGTTGGTCAACTGCAACTACCGAAACAGCGGCTTTTAGTGCTGGTTCGTATGTAATGTTCACAGTTACCAATTCGTCAACTAAAGAGTTGACGATTGTAAGTTTTGCGTTACGTGTAACGACTAATGCGCAAGGACCCACGAGCCTACAAATGTCGTATGTTACATCAGGAACAACAACTAGAAATTATTTCGGTACCGTTCAAACAGGAACAGCGGGTTCAACTTATACAGTAAACGTAACTCCTACTGCTCAGATTTATCTCTGCGCAGGTCAAACTGATACTTTTTACGTGACTGGTTGGGGTGGAACCGCAACCACTGGCAGAATGGCAATCGAAAATAACACGGCCGTTAATGCGCAGTTTGTTAATGCACTTACTGCTGGTGCGATTAATGTAGCTGGCGGCAGAACTTTCTGTAGCCCGGCGAACTTAAATATGGGTGTTTATACGATTTCAGGTGGTATCGGAACTCCAACATATCAATGGAATGGTCCTGCTGGCTTTTCTAGTACAAGAAATCCTACAACCCGTAACCCAACATTCACTTCGGGTTCTGGTATTTATTCCTTCACTGTAACCGACCGTTGGGGTTGTACGGTGAAAGATACAGCTAACATTGTAGTTGATTCTACTCCGCTTACTCCAACTATATCACCATCAGGAACAGTAACTATTTGTTCAAACGATAGCATTGTGTTTACTACTCCTTTAGTAGCGGGTTTGACCTACCAGTGGGATACCGGAGCTTATGCAACGCCTATCCACATGCCGGGCGCAACAAACACTACCTATGTAGGTCGTGGACAAGGTAGGTACAGGGTGACAGTGACTAGTGCAAATGGCTGCTGGGCAAGAACTACGCCTCCAACAACAGTTTGGGTGAAATCGGCACCAAGTGCGGCAATTACAGCATCTGGTCCGCTGGGTTTTTGTACAGGCGGAAGTGTTACATTGTCTGCACCATTAACCTCAACTGCATCGTACCAATGGTATGATTCAACCAGTGCAATTTCGGGTGCTACTTCAAACATATATACTGAACGTCATTCCGCACAGGATAGGCTTGTAGTTACTGATACAAATGGTTGTGTTTCTAACTCTATTATGTATGCTATTACTGAGGTATCGACACCAGTCGTTTCTGCCGCAGGTACTACTATTTTCTGCGTTGGCAATAGCGTAGTTTTAAACGTTGATGTTCCTTCTTCTGCTTCAGGTATCACTATCAAGTGGATTAGAAACTCAGTAGATACAATTTTGGGAGCTACAACGCCTTCTTATACAGCTACTTCTTCCGGTAATTATGTTTGTTTTATAAGTATTCCGGGTAGTTGTGCTGATACTTCAAATTCAATGGAAGTTGATGTTCACGCATTACCTGCACCGGTTATGACATTCAATGGAACTTATGTGAGCACAGCAAGTACTTATCTTTCTTATCAGTGGTATTTAAATACAATCGCAATTCCTGGTGCTACAAACTACAGGGTGAATGCTTATGCAAACGGTAGTTACAGAGTTTGGGTATCAGATATTTGGGGTTGTTCAAATCTCTCTGATGAGAAAATTGTGAACAATCTGGCAGTTAGTTCAGTTCAGTCAAATGACGAAGTAACTGTATTTCCTAATCCAATTTCAGAAGGTATGTTACATGTATCAGCTCCAGCTCGTTCAATGGTCGAATTGGTGTCAATGGATGGCAGAACGTTACAGTCTGGTAGGGATTTATTTAACCTTTCTGTTGATGGGTTGAACGATGGTATTTATTTGATTCGTGTGACTTCAGAAAACGGAGCTTTGTTGTACAACAACAAGTTCGTTAAGCAATAGTAGTTTACGTTTTCATTCATAAAAAAGGAGCGCTTTCGATTTGAAGGCGCTCCTTTTAGTTTTTTAAAATTTTCTGTTTTAGAACTAGATAATAGCTGCGAGTTCTTTAGCGCAATAGCTGCCTAGTGCAACGCCCATTCCGCCCATTTTGAATGCGCCGTACACCCTGTCTGTAAATTGTTGAACAACTGGCTTTTTTGTTTCGCCAAAAGCCATAATGCCTGACCAGCGTTGCTCTACTTCAAATTTTACTCCCGGTATTATTTGCTCACTCAATTTTTGTTCAAGTAGTTTTTGTATTTTATTGCTTGTGTCGAAATCTGTAGTAGTTTCTCCTGAAATGTCGCTGTTTCTTCCGCCGCCAATTAAAATTCTTCCATCCAGTTCTCTAAAGTAGTAGTACCCTTTATCAATGTGGAATATACCTTTGAATTTTAGGTTTTCTATTGGCTTAGTTATTAGAATTTGCCCCCTGCCCGGTGTTGCTTCTGCCTTTTTCATTAGATCTTTTGTAAAGGCATTTGTGCAAAGACTGAGTGTTGAACACTCCAGTGTATAGGCAGTTTTTCTGAAGCGGTCTTTGAGAGAAATTGTAACACGGTTTGCCGATTCTTCGTATTTGTCTACGTCGGCACCAGTACGAATTTCAACACCTTGTTTGTTTGCGTATTCAATGAGGGCACGCATCATTTTACCTGTATGTAATTCACCTTCATTGGTGTTCTCAATTAAGGCTGCTGTTGAAGAAGTAGAAAAGCCAAAGTCTGCAATTCGTTCGTCGCACCTACGAAATGATGGTTTGCCGGCTATATTTTTCAATATCCAGTTAACATATTCCATATTACCCAAAGCATCCAAATCTTTTTCAGCAATGAGTTCGTGGCTGCCATTTTGGGCATATCCAATTTTTGCATCCCCCAGGCGTTCCCTGAGCATTTCTAGCCCGCGTTTTCGCCATTCAAATATCTGTACAACGGTTGATTCCTTTGTGTTTTGGAGGTCGTCTAAAATCTCGGTGAGGCTGCCCATACAAGCAAAGCCCGCATTACGTGTGCTGGCACCCGTAGGTATCAATCCCCTCTCGAGCACCAAAACAGCTTGATCAGGGTATTTCTTTTTAAGTTCTATTCCAACTGATAGACCTACAATTCCGGCTCCTATTATTACGTGGTCATAATGTACGAAGCTCTGTTCTTCCCAATAACTAAACATAAAGTGGATGTATTTTTGTATACCAAATATCGGATTAATTTACCGTCTAGAACACACGAAGGTGATTAGAATCTCAATTTGTTAATAAGTTGTTTTCGGTGTATTTTTAAGGTTGATTGAAATTGATAAATAAGACAGGAAATTATATGTAAATACACTATTCCCTATTGTTAGTAGTGTTGTTACGAATTAAAGAAAAAAAATAGCGAAAAAATTGGTATTTGAAAAGGTAAAATTAAAATTATGTATTTGTTTAATGTGAAACGTTTTGTCTTTAAATGATTTGTATTTAAATGGAGCACATGGTCGCGTGGTTATACATGGTTTCTATCGTTTTTACAACCTCCATACCTTCAATAGCGGTAGTCATAATTTTACCGTTCTTAAGCAATACATCTACCACATTTTCAATCACTTTATCGTGATTGCTCATAGAGCCTTGATAGAGTCCATAGTTATTAGCTTTTGCGGTAATGTTAATATCGGGAAGTTTTTCGCCGGCTAATTGTTGATATTCTATGGTATTCAGGTATTGTCCTCCAATTTTTACAGTGCCTTTCTCTCCAATAAGCGTAATAGAACCCTCCATGTTTTTATTATAGCTGCATGTTGTGAAATTGAAATTGACGATGGAATCGTTTTCTGCGTTCATTACGAAGGAACCTGTATCTTCCAGTTCGGTATTGTGTTGATGTCCGAAATTTTGAATCAATCCTTGAGACGAGCGTATAGGGCCATTGAGGTAGTAGAGAATATCAATAAAATGGCTGAACTGCGTAAACAGGCATCCTCCGTCTTTTTGTTTCTTTCCTCGCCAGTCGCTTTCAGCATAGTAACTGTCTCCGCGATTCCAGAAGCAATTGACCTGAACCAAAAATATTTTGCCCAAGCCGTTGTTTTCTATGAGTTGTTTGACTTCCGCAACAGGCGGGTTGTATCTGTTCTGTTTTACTGCGAAGATTTTCTTTTTACTAGCGTCAGCGGCAGCAATCATATTTTCACATTCCTGTACCGAAAGTGCCATTGGTTTTTCCACTACTACATGTCTTCCAGCGTTGAGGCTGGCAATAGTGTGTGGTTCGTGTAAAAAATTTGGTGTGCAAACGCAAAGCACGTCAAAATCGATTGTCAGCATTGATTCGAGAGTTTCAAATTTCGCAATGCCATCAGGTATTTCTTGTCGGCGTATAGAAGAAATATCGCATACCGCAACTAGTTGTGTGTCCTGATTAGACTGGATGTGTTTTGCGTGCCTTTGACCAATATTGCCAAAACCAACTATTGCGAATTTTAAGGGAGCGTTCAATGCTTTTGCTTTTGCTTAATCAACTGATATTGTGCAAAAATATTGCATTTTGTCACGACAGAAAATTAAGGTGGAAAAACAGCCTTCATAAAACAAAACAAGCGGTTTAAATTAAACTTTTATTCACCTGATTTGTCATTGATTAATTCCTGATTTATAATTGTAAACCGATATCACACAGAAATGCACCGCTACAATAAAATCTTTTACTTTTTTTCTCAGGATTGTGCCAGCCGGGTTTTATATTTAACAAAAAAAATTACCTTTGTTCTTGCCTAACTATGTTTTGTTGAAAAACATGAGGTGGGTATTTGCATCAAAAAATGCTATATTCATAATTACTTTGAAAAACAAACTGTAAATATCATTGTTCAATTCTACCGAAAAGTCTATGAAAAAAATGATTAACGGCCTCTTATGTGGCCTCCTAACCTCTATCATGTTACTTGTTGCTTCACCAAAAGCGAATGCCAGCCACTTGTACGGTATGGATCTTTCGTACAGATGGTTGCGGGACAGTACTTACCAAATCACTTTGACCGCTTTCGGTGATTGCGCTCCTTCAGGTGCATCCTCATTTGCGACATTGCCTTCGGCTGCGCCGCTTATTTGTATTTTCAATGGTGGAACTTACTTAACGAGCATTAGTTTGGCAATTCAAGCGCCAACAGCCGGGGTGGAAGTTACTCCGGTATGTGATGCTGATACGGCTAATACGCAGTGCCACAGCACAACTTCAACGCTTCCGGGTGTGAAAAAGTTTGTGTACACGGGCACTTATACTATCCCTTCACGCTCTAGAAACTGGCGTTTCCTTTTTAACGGAAACATGGGGTCTGCAGCGGGGGCGGGTCGTACTGCAAGTATCACTAATATCACTACCGGTTCGGTAATATCGTTGGTCGATACACTCGATAATACTACTTATACCAACTCTAGTCCTTCGCTTCCGGTAATTCCTACTCCATATTATTACTTAAATCATAGTTGTAGTTATAACCCAGGTGGTTCTGACCCCGATGGAGATAGTTTAAGTTTCAAATTAGTAAACGTCGCATCGGGTGGTACAGGTACATCTTGTACTGCAGGTGGTGGTACCATCACTTACCAAAGTGGTACATCTGGCGCTGCACCTTTGCTGGTTTCAACGCCTATTACATTTAATACGCATTCTGGTCAAATTGACTTTATTCCCAATGCACTTCAACGCGCAGATATCGTATACAATATTGCGGAATATAGAAGCGGTGTTAAAGTTGGTACATCACAAAGGGAAATGACATTCCTTGTGGTGACTGACCCTACAGGGGCGGCTTATGGTGCAATAGATTCAGTTGTTGGATTAACTCAAATTGACTCAACAGACGTTGGTGGTTGTTATAATTCAGGTGCGTTTTCATTCTTGATCAAGCCAAGAGCCTATGATACTACGTGGAATGTAATTGTTACAACAACAGGTGTTCCTTCATTCTGCACCATGTCAATTGTGAATAACAATACTACACACCCTACTATTTATATTACAGGTAACAACACTGCAGTAGCTACTGGAACCTATCCTTTCTATTTTACTTATACTGATAATGGCTGTCCTATCAGTCAAACTCAAACAGTAGCTTACAGTATTCAGGTTGTTGCGCCGCCAGTTGTTGCTCCAATTGTAGGTCAGGACACATTATGTGTTGGGTCTAATGCCACCTATACTGATACTGCAACAATGGGTACATGGTCAAGTGTGTACACATCGATTGCTACCATTTCAACAGCGGGTGTTGCTACTGGTTTAGGTGTAGGTATTGATACTATTAAATATACCGAGACAAACGTCTGTGCAACTACGGTCGCAACAAAGGCTATAGTAGTTCGTTCGTCAACTGGAGCCGGCACCATTGTTGGTGCAAGTAATGTTTGTACAGGTTCAACTTCAGCTTATACTGATACTGTTGCAGGTGGTGTTTGGAGTGTTACAAATACTTCTTTCGCAACTGTTAACCCTTCTACTGGTGTAGTAACTGGAGTTGCTTCAGGAGTCGATACCTTAAAATATACAGTAACATCATCTTGCGGAACAGCAGTTGTTACTAAAGTATTAACCATTACAACTTCTCCTACTGCTGGTACCATCACCGGTCCAACAAGGGTTTGTACTGGTTCTTCGATAAGTTTATCTAATACTACTACTGGTGGTACATGGTCTCATACCAATACAACTGCGGCTACCATCACTGGTGGTTTGACTTTGATTGGCCTTGCGGCAGGTGTCGATACAGTAAAATATACAATCTCGGCATCGTGCGGTACTGTTGTAGCAACCCATATTGATACTGTTATTCTTACTCCAAATGCGGGCACAATAACTGGTACGTCTACAATTTGCCAGACTGCAACAACTACGCTTTCTTCTTCTGGTACTACAGGTGGTACTTGGAGCAGTGATAGCACAACAATTGCTACTGTTACCGCAGCGGGCTTGGTTACTGGTGTTCGTGGTGGAGTTGATACTATACGTTACACTGTTTCAAATGCTTGCGGAACTTCATCAGCAGCTTTTGCAATTACTATTACTTCGTTACCTGCTCCTGCAGCTATTTCGGGTGCAGCTAGTCTTTGCCCTGGTGATACTTCAACTTTCACCGACCCAACTCCGGGTGGTACATGGTCTAGTACGAATACGTCAGTAGCAACCGTTAACTCATCTACAGGTTTAGTTACAGGCGTTGCTCTTGGAACTACGAATATCTCTTACACAGTTACAGGTTCATGTGGTGCAGTTTCAGTAGGCGAGGCGCTTGCTGTAAATGCTGCTGCCAGTGCAGGTACAATTACAGGTTCACCTACGGTTTGTCCTGGTTCAACCACGACTTTAACCGACCCGGTAACAGGCGGTATCTGGAGCAGTACAAATACTTCGGTAGCAACAGTTAACTCGTCGGGTGTTGTTACTGGCGTTGCACCAGGTGTCGATACTATTAAGTATACAGCAATTCAAACTTGCGGTACAGCAGTATCTAGGTTTGTAATTACAGTTCCATTGAGCACTCCAATCGTTGGCGCTATCACTGGCACTGATTCGGTTTGTGTTGGTAGCACCATTACCTTAAGCGATACTTCGGTTACTGGTTCTTGGAGCAGTGTATTTACAGCTATTGCAACTGTAAATGCTTCGGGTGTTGTTACTGGTGTAGCCGGTGGTGTTGATACTATTAAATATACAATTAACAACGGTTGCGGAACTGCTATTGCACGTAAAACAGTTAAGGTAAATCCTTTACCAAGTGCAGGTGTAATCAGTGGTACATTGTCAGTTTGCCCTGGTGCGAACACTGCTTTGTCAGAATCAGTTTCAGGTGGTGTTTGGTCAAGTGCCAATGCAGCAATTGCGACAGTTTCAACAACTGGTTCAGTTCACGGCGTTGCAAGCGGTCGAGTAATCATTTCTTATACAGTTACCAATTCTTGTGGTTCGCATACCGATACTGCAGGTGTTGTAGTTAATACGCTCGCAACAGTTGGTACTATCTCTGGTACTACTTCACTGTGTCAGTCTCAGGTTACTACTTTAACTAATCCAACCCCAGGTGGTACATGGTCATCAGGAAATACTGATGTAGCTATAGTTAGTGCAACCGGTGTTGTAACTTCAGTATTTGCTGGTACTACTAAAATTTATTATTCAGTTACAAATGTTTGTAATACAGCTACTGACTCAGTAACTTTTACAACATTGCCTAATCCTGATGCGGGTAACATTTCAGGTACTCCAATTTTGTGCCCAGGTACTTCAGCAACAGTAACACCTTCGGTTTCTGGTGGAACTTGGAGCAGCTTCAATACTTCAATTGCTACAGTTAACTCAGCAGGATTGGTAACAGGTGTTGCTGCGGGTACTGATAGTATTTTCTATTCAGTTACTAACGCTTGCGGTACAGCAAAAACATATATTATCGCTACTGTTAACCCTGTTCCTGTTGGTGGTGTTGTTAGCGGTGCAGATTCTGTTTGTCAGTCGGCTAACACTACGTTTACTTCAACAGGTACAACAGGTGGTACATGGGCAAGCAGCAATACTGCAATTGCAACTGTTGATGCAAGTGGAGTTGTTTACGGTGTTGGTACAGGTTCTGTAAATATCACTTATAATATTACCAACTCATGCGGAACGGCTTCTTCTAATAAATCGATTTTCGTTAAACCACTTCCAAGTACAGGTTCTATTTCGGGTGCATCTACAATTTGCCCTACGGGTTCTACAATATTGAGTGATGCGGTTTCTGGTGGTACATGGAGTAGTTCAAATACATCAGTAGCTACTATTAATACTACAGGTACGGTTACTGCAGTAGGTTCAGGTTCAACAACGATTTCTTATTCATTGACTAATGCTTGCGGAACAAGTGCAGCTACTTTGGCATTTACGGTTTCTAATCCTCCTTCTGCTGGTGTAATCACCGGTTCACCAACGGTTTGTACGGGTTCTAGCATCACATTAAGTGATACAGTTTCAGGTGGTACATGGTCAGTAAGCAACAGCAATGGTACAATTAACAGTGCTGGTTTGTTCGGTGGTCTTTCAAACGGACTTGATACAGTAACTTACACAGTAACTACATCATGCGGAACATCTTCTACAACGTTTGTTGTTACAGTTGGTGCTCCTACTTCAGCAGGTACAATCACTGGTCCTAATACAGTATTGATTGGTAACACAATTACGCTTTCAAACACCACAACTGGTGGTACATGGTCAAGCCGTAACACGCTTATTGCGACGGTGGGATCTACTACAGGTGTTGTTGGTGGTGTATCAAACGGTACAACTTTAATTACTTATTCTCTTGCTAGTTCTTGCGGAACGGCGATAGCGACATATTCAGTGACTGTTTGTCCTGCTCCTAATGCGGGCGCAATCAGTGGTTCAACTACTGTTTGCCTTGGTAGTCCTGTAACTCTTACAGAATCAGTTTCTGGTGGTACATGGGTTGTAACAAATGGTAATGCAACTATTTCTGCTACCGGTACAGTAACTGCGGTTGTCACTGGTACTACTGATACCGTTCTTTACATCGTTTCAAATGCTTGTGCTTCAGATACTGCTCGTCAGGTTGAAACAATTTCTACAACTCCTGATGCTGGTGCAATCAGCGGTGTTACTACTATTTGTCAAAGTGCTACTGCTTCATTAACCGAGACGGTTTCAGGTGGGACATGGTCAAGCAGCAATACAGCAGTTGCTACAGTTAATTCAGTTTCTGGTTCAGTTACAGGTACTGGCGGCGGTTCAGTTAACATTACTTATACTGTAACAAACGCTTGTGGTTCTGCTACTAACGTATTCCCAATGACCGTGACTGCAACTCCTAACGGTGGCACTATCAGCGGTCCTTCAATTGTTTGTATCGGTTCTTCTATCACACTTACGGATGCTACAACAGGTGGTACATGGAGCAGTACTAATACTGCTGTTGCTACAGTTGATGCAACAGGTAATGTGACTGGTGTTGGTACAGGTGCTACTACTATTAGCTATACAGTTACTAATTCATGCGGTACTGCTGCAGCGACTGCAACAGTTAACGTGTTCACAGCTCCGAATGCTGGTACTTTAAGCGGTGCTACTGTGATTTGTATCGGTGGAACTTCTACATTATCTTCTACGAGTGCAGGTGGTACATGGTCAAGCACAACTACTTCAGTTGCTACAGTGGGTAGCGCTTCTGGTTTAGTAGGTGGTGTTGCTGCTGGTACTTCATTAATCAGCTATACAGTTACAACTGGTTGCGGTTCAGCTACCGACACTACTACTGTTACAGTAAATGCTACTGCTACAGGTGGTACTATTTCTGGTCCTTCAAATGTGTGTATCGGTTCTACTGCTACATTGACAGATCCTGTTGCCGGCGGCACATGGTCAAGCGGAACACCTTCAGTTGCCACAATTTCTTCAACTGGCGATGTAACTGGTGTTGCAACCGGTTCTACTATTATTACTTATACAGTTTCTTCAATATGCGGAACAGCTTCTGCAACTTATACAGTTAATGTAAGTCCTGCTCCTAACGCTGGTACTATCTCTGGTAGCTCACCTTTGTGTCAAGGTTCTACTGCTACATTTACTGATGCTGCATCTGGCGGTACATGGTCTTCATCTGATGTTACAGTTGCAACAGTTGGTGCAACTGGTACAGTAGGTGGTGTTGCCGGCGGTTCTGTTACTATCAGTTATTCAGTGACTACTGCATGTTCTACAGCAGTAGCTACTTTCCCACTTACAGTGAATCCTCTTCCGGTTGCAGGCACAATTTCAGGTGCATCAGCAGTTTGTATTGGATTAACTACTACGTTGACAGAAACAGCAACCGGTGGTACATGGTCAAGCACCAATACTGCTGCTGCAACAGTTGATGCTGGTGGTGTTGTAACAGGTGTTGGCGCAGGTTCTACTACTATATCTTATACAGTTACTAACTCTTGTGGTACTGTTGCTGCTACAAAAGCAATCACAGTTTCAGCAGCCCCTAACGCAGGTGCAATCTCTGGTACTACTACAGTTTGTGCGGGTCTAACCAGCACATTGTCTGAAACAGTTTCAGGTGGTGCTTGGACTAGCGGAAGCACGGCAGTAGCTACCGTTAATGCTTCTGGCGTTGTTACAGCGGTTTCTGGTGGTACTACTACAATTTCTTATACTGTTGCTACGGCTTGTTCTACAGCAGTTGCAACAACATCATTCCTTGTTAATCCTTTACCAAACGCAGGATCTATTTCTGGGTCAGGTTCAATCTGCGTAGGTGCAAATACTACATTGACTCCATCAGTTTCAGGCGGTTCTTGGAGCACTTCTGATGCTACTGTTGCTTCAGTAAATGCTTCTGGCACAGTAACTGGTGTTGGTGGTGGTTCTGCTACTATTTCTTATTCAGTAACTAACTCATGCGGAACTGCAAATGCAACGTTCGCTATTACGGTTGGTACTGGTCCATCAGCAGGTACTATCTCTGGTGCTTCTTCTATTTGTACTGGTACTGCTTCTTCTTACACTGAAACAGTTTCAGGTGGTACATGGAGCAGCAGCAATCCATCAGTTGCTTCTGTTAGCTCTACTGGTACAGTTTCTGCATTCTCTGCCGGTTCTGTTACATTATCTTACTCAGTAAGTGCTTCATGCGGAAGCAGTGTTGCTACTTTACCAATTACGGTTTTATTGACTCCTTCAACGGTTGCTGCAATCAGCGGTCCATCTTCACTTTGTGTTGGTACTTCTGGTACATATTCTGATGCAACTACTGGCGGTACATGGAGCAGTTCAAACACTTCGGTAGCTACAATTAACAGCTCAACAGGTATAGCAAATGGTACTGGTGCCGGTTCAGCAGTTATTACATATTCAATTACTAACACTTGCGGTTCTGCACAGGCTACTACTTCAGTAACTGTTAGTCCGCTTGCTACAAGTGGTACTATCACAGGTACAACAACATTCTGCGCTGGTACATCTAATACGTTTACAGAAACGGTATCGGGAGGTACATGGAGCAGCAGCAACACTGCCGTTGCTACGGTAAGTCCTTCAGGAGTTGTTACAGGTGTATCTGGTGGTTCAGCGACTATTAGTTACAGTATTTCAGGATCTTGTGGTAGTGCGTTTGCAGTAGCTCCGGTTACTATTCTCCCTGCTCCTGATGCTGGTACAATTTCTGGTGCTTCGGCTGTTTGCGTTGGTTCTACAATCGCGTTAACTGAAACATCATCAACAGGCACTTGGTCAAGCACAAACACAGCAGTTGCAACAGTAAGCGGTTCAGGTGTTGTTACAGGTGTTGGAATAGGTACAGCTACAATCAGCTACACAGCTACTAACTCTTGCGGCACAGTTGCTGCAACTCGTACAATCACAGTTGACATAGCTGCATTTGCAGGTTCAATCAGCGGTGCATCTACAGTTTGCCAAGGTGCTTCTACTACATTTACTGCCGGAACACCTGGTGGTACATGGAGCACTAGCAGTGCTTCAATTGCAACTGTAAATACTTCAGGTATTGTTACAGGTGTTGCCGGTGGCTCGGTTACAGTTTCTTATACAGTTACAACAGGTTGCTCATCAGCTTCAGCTACGTCGTCACTTACAGTTAATCCACTTCCTTCAGCTGGTACAATCGGTGGTAGGAGTACAGCTTGTATCGGTGCTTCTTATACATTCACTGAAACAGTTTCAGGTGGTACATGGAGCACAAGTGCTGCTTCTGTAGCTACAGTTTCGCCTTCAGGTGTTGTAACTGGTGTTGCTGCAGGTAGTGCAACAATTTCTTATACTACAGTTAACTCATGCGGTTCGTCTACTGCTACATTTGCGGTGGCAGTAAGTGCCGGCCGTTCAGCAGGAACTATCACAGGTACACCTAACGTTTGTATCGGTGCTACTTCTACACTTGCTGACGCAGTTTCAGGTGGTGTGTGGAGCTCAAGTAACCCATCAGCGGTGAGCGTAAGCAGCTCAGGTGTAATTTATGGTGTTAGCAATGGTACTGCAACTATCTCTTACAGTGTCGCAAGTACTTGCGATACTTCAGTTGCTACCATTTCAGCGGCATCAAATCCGTTCCCATCAGCAGGTACTATCGTAGGTCCAACCAACGTTTGTCTTGGTACTCCGGTTACTTACGTTGATACTACAGCAGGTGGTGTATGGAGCAGCGGAACGCCATCAATTGCAACTGTAAGTTCTACAGGTGTTGTAACTGGTCTTACTACAGGTACAGTTAATATCTACTATTCAGTTACAAATGCTTGTGGTGCAACAAACGTAACAGTATCTGTTCACGTTCTTGCTCCTACTTCAGTTGCAGCTATCACAGGTACTACAACGGTTTGTCCGGGTGCTACTTCTACACTTTCTGATGCTACATCAGGTGGTTCATGGAGCAGTTCTGATAGTTCAATTGCTCGTATGTCTTCTACCGGTATCCTTACTGGTGTTGCTACAGGTTCAGCTACAATCTCTTATGGTGTTTCTACTTCTTGCGGTATGGTTTACTCAACTACTACAGCAACAGTAAGAAGTGCAACAAATGCAGGTACAATTTCAGGTGCTGCTACACTTTGCGCTGGCGCTACTGCTTCTATGACAGAAACAGTTTCAGGTGGTGTTTGGAGCAGTTCTAATACTTCAATCGCAACTATCAGCACAACAGGCACTGTTACAGGTGTTGCGGGTGGTGTTGATACAATTGTTTACACAGTGAGCGGTATCTGCGGAAGCGCTTCTGCTACTAAGGTGATCAATATTACTCCAGCAACTACAGCAGGTACTATCGCTGGTACATCTACTGTGTGTGTTGGTCTTACAACTGGTCTTTCTAGCGGTGTATCTGGTGGTACATGGTCAAGCTCTAACACTGCTCGCGCAACAGTTTCATCAACTGGTGTTGTTTCAGGTGTTACTACTGGTGCTGTTACAATTTCTTACACTGTGACAGGTGCCTGCGGTACTGCGGTTGCTACGTTCCCAATGACAGTGAGCACAACTCCTGACGAAGGTTACATCACAGGTACTACAATTTTGTGTGCTGGTTCAACGACTGGTTTAACCGAGTCAGTAACTGGTGGTACATGGAGTTCAGGTGCTACTGCAATTGCAACAGTTTCTTCAACAGGTGTTGTAACAGGCGTTGCTGGTGGTAACGTTATTATCTCTTACACGGTTACTGGTGCTTGCGGTACTGCTGTTGCTACTGCTTACATGACAGTTCGTCCTTTACCTGATGCTGGTTCAATTGCAGGTACTTCAACAACTTGCGTTGGTACAACTTCAGCTTTGGTTGATACATTTGGTGGTGGTGCCGGTGCATGGACAAGCAGCAATACTTCAGTTGCT
The DNA here is from genome assembly GCA_947454235.1 of Chitinophagaceae bacterium. Classification (GTDB taxonomy): domain Bacteria; phylum Bacteroidota; class Bacteroidia; order Chitinophagales; family Chitinophagaceae; genus Flavipsychrobacter. Next base: position 225,471 of record CANGIY010000003.1, on the reverse strand, counting down.
ACAGTTTCAGCTTCTGGTGTTGTTACTGCAGTTGCTGCCGGAACATCTACTATTTCTTATACACTTACTAACTCTTGCGGTTCAACAAGTGCTACTCTAGCATTCACTGTTACATCGGCTCCAACTTCTGCAGGTACTATCACTGGTCCTTCATCAGTTTGCCCTGGTGCTACAATTGCATTGAGCGATGCAGTTTCTGGTGGTTCTTGGACCAGCTCTAACTCTTCTGTTGCGGGTGTTAACTCAGCAGGTGTTGTAAATGGAGTTGCGGCAGGTACTGCTACAATTTCTTATACGATTACTAATGCTTGTGGTACAATTTCTACTTCAACAACAATCACCGTGAATTCATCAACTACTGCAGGTACTATTTCAGGTCCTTCAGCGGTTTGCTCTGGTTCATCAATCACTTTGACTGATGCTACAACAGGTGGTACATGGAGCAGCAGTGATGCTTCAATTGCAACTGTTTCTACTACAGGTGATGTTACTGGTGTTGCGGGTGGTACAGTTACTATTTCTTATACTACAACGGGTATTTGTGGTACTGCTTCAGCTACTTATGCTGTAACAGTTACTGCTACTCCTGCTCCTTCTGCGATATCAGGTGCTTCTACAGTTTGTGAAGGCACTACTACTACATTAACTGATGCCCTTACAGGTGGTACATGGACATCTTCTGATGCTTCAGTTGCTATCGTATCTACTTCAGGTGATGTTTATGGTGCGGGTACAGGTAGTGCTACTATCACTTATACTGTTACATCTGGAGCATGCTCTGCTTCAGTAACACATGCAATCACTGTTAGCCCGGCTCCTTCGGCAGGTTCATTCAGTGGTGCTACAACTACAGTTTGTGCGGGTTCTGCAATCACATTGAGCTCTTCTGTTTCTGGTGGTACATGGACGAGTGGTGACGCTTCAGTTGCTACTGTTTCATCTACAGGTGCAGTAACTGGTGTTACTGCAGGTGCTACTAATATTTCTTATTCAGTTACCAACTCTTGCGGCACTGCTACTATCTCTGTTCTTGTAAATGTGAACCCAACTCCTGTAGCTCCTTCGGTTTCTGGTGCTACTAGCATGTGTGTTGGCAGTGCAGTTGCAATGACCACAACAGGTACTGGTGGTGCATGGTCAAGCAGCAATACTGCAGTTGCAAGTGTTGATGCTTCTGGTAACGTTTACGGTGTTGCAGGTGGTACTTCATCTATTTCTTATACAGTTACCAATGCATTTGGTTGTTCTGCTTCAGGTATTCAAATGGATACAATTGTTGCTCCTCCTACAGTAGCAGCAATCAGTGGTACTTCTCATGTTTGTCAATATGGTACATCTACATTAAGCGATGCTACAACTGGTGGTTCATGGTCATCAAGCGATGTTACACTTGCTACTATCAGCACTACAGGTGTTGTAACAGGTGTTAACCCTGGTGCTGTAACAATCACTTACACAGTTGGTGCTTCTGGTTGTTATTCAATGGTAACATTCGAAGACACAGTAATAGCTGCTCCGGCTGCTGGTTCAATTTCAGGTCCTTCAGCAGTTTGCGCTGGTTCATCTATCACTCTTACTGAAACACTTTCTACAGGTAGCTGGTACAGCGGTAACGTAGCCGTTGCTACAGTTGACGCTGCTGGTAGCGTAACGGGTGTTGCTGCGGGTGTTGATACTATTTATTATGTAGTTACAGGTACTTATGGCTGTACATCGGCTGCAAGCGCAATTGTAACTGTGAATGCGATTCCTACAGTTGCTACGATCACTGGTTCTTCAAATGCTTGTTTGGGTAGTTCAATTACTTTGAGCGATGCAACAGCAGGTGGTAGCTGGTCGAGCAGTGTAACTACCGTTGCTACTGTAAGTGCTACAGGTAGTGTATATGGTGTTGCTCTTGGTGCAACTACTATCACGTACAGCGTTACTACTTCTGGTTGTACAGGTTATGCCACAATGGCGGTTACTGTTCGTGATCTTCCTACTGTAAGTGCAATCACTGGTGCTTCATCAGTTTGTGCTGGTGCAACAACTACATTTGTTGATACAACTGCTGGTGGTACATGGTCTACAAGTGATGCTTCTATCGCTTCGGTAAATACAGCCGGTGTTGTTTCGGGTGTTGCTGGCGGTAGCGCTACAATTACTTACACTGTAACTAACACTTATGGTTGTTCTGCTGCTGCTACTGCAGGTATCACAGTTAATACTGGTGGTTCTGTAGCTGCGATTACAGGCGCGGGAGTTCTTTGCGCAGGTTCTTCTATTACTTTGAATGATGCAACTGCTGGTGGTACTTGGTCATCTAGCGATACTTCAATTGCACGTGTAAATGCTTCAGGTGTTGTAACAGGTGGTACAGCAGGTATCGTAACTATCACTTATACTGTAGGTGCTTCGTCTGGTTGTCCTGCTTTTGCTACACACCGCGATACAGTTCGTGATCTTGCAGGTACTTTGGTACCGGCTACTGGCTTCCTTGAAATTTGTCATGGTAACCCTGTAACAATGTCTGTAACAACTACAGCAACAAGCTTCCAGTGGTACAGAAATACAACTGCGGTTGCAGGTGCTACGACTTCAAGCTACACGAGCGATTCTACAGGTTCATTCACTGTAACTATCTCTGATGCAGTTTGTGTAAGAACCCTTGGTACAGTAGCGGTTTTGAGAAACATCACTCCGGTGGTTCACCAAGGTGGTGGAGATACATTGTATGTAACTGGTGGTGTTTACTTCTCATACCAATGGTTGAGAGAGGGTGGCATTATAGCTGGTGCAACTAACGCAACTTATAACTATGTAATGAGTGGTCACTATTCAGTAGTTGTTGCTGATGGTTTCGGTTGTGCTGATACTTCTAATGTTCTTCCTTTGGGTGTTGTTAGTGTAAATAATGGTATGGCTATCACAACTTACCCTAACCCTGCTACAAATGTGATTGTAATTGACGCACCAGTTAAGGTGAACATTTCAATCATGAATATGGAAGGCAAAGAGTTGATCGCTCAATACGGTGCTACTTCAGTTGATGTTACTAACCTCGCAAGCGGTATGTACTTAATTAAGATTTACGATGAAAACAACAATTTGCTGAAAACTGACAAGTTTATCAAAGCAGACTAGTTGTAATTCAAATCAATAATTTAAGGGGAGGTGCGAAAGTGCCTCCTCTTTTTTTGTTGCTATAATGGCGAAAATGAACGGTTGTTATTGTTGGTAGAGCTATCCTAGTATGAACCTTGGAATGAGGGATTTGCCGTTAAAACGAAGCGACTACGTAATACTCCTGATTTTTTGGATAGATACAATACTTGTGTTACCGGGACAGAACTTATCTAAGTGGCATTCTTGTATGTCGCCTTTTTGAAATCGCGCTATAGACATTTCCATACAATCAAGTTGGGTGTTGTTTGGTGGTAATTTGAGTTTTTTGGAAATGGTGGGATACCCCCAAAAAAATAGAAAGCCCCCGTTAGAAAACGGGAGCCATACTATAATACTTAACTAAACAATCTTTATCAATCGGGCTTCTTGCCATCAAGAAACGTATTGATTGTTGAAATATTGGCTTGAGTACTGTTATCGTTCTCATCAATTCCTATGCGAACCCTGCTGAGGTGGTCGGTGCCGGAAGTTTGAGTATTTTCAATTCTCACGTTTTTTCTCATATAAGCAGGCACATTTTCGATTTCATCGTTTGGGTCACCTGATTTTATTTTGAAGCTCATGCTTCTAAGGCGTTCAGCTCTTTCTTCGAGTGCACGCTTTTCAGCTTCGAATCTTCTTTTTTCTTCCAGTTCGTCAGCAGTCATTAAGCGTGAACCAATGCGAACTGGCTCAACATCTGTATATGCTGGTTCAACTGGTTTTTCGAAATACTTCATTGGTATTTCTTCAGCCGGTTTCTCGTAAGTGAAAACCGGAGTGTGGGTTTCTTCAGCTACCGGTTCAGGAATTGGCTCTTCTTTTGGTTGTTGTACCGGAATTGATTCCAAATATTCCCTAGAGAAGTTTGGCTCAATAGGCTGAGGAGCCATTTCAACTAATTTCGGAGTCAAATCAACTGGTTCCTGAGCTTCAGCTTTAGTTTCGAACCTGATATCAGCAATTGATGCTGGTTTCTTGTCTTCAATTTTGAAAACAATTTTCTCATTTTCCCTATTGCGTGCAGGAATTTCAGTAGTGATGTCTTTGTAGTTGAAACCTGTTGCAATTACAGTAACGCCAATTCTGTCGCCCAAGTTAGGGTCGTGACCCATACCTAAGATAACATCGCAATTGTCACCGGCTTGTTGCTGAACATAAGCTTGAATTTCTTCTGCTTCGTCCATTGTGTGCTCGTGTACACCTGCTGACGAAGTAATGTTCAACAGAATCCATTTTGCACCACGAATGTCAGAATCATTGAGCAATGGTGAATTCAATGCAGCTTCAACAGCTTTAAGAGCCCTGTTATCTCCGGCTTCAGTTGCGCTACCAAGAATTGCAACACCACCGTTTTTCATTACAGTACAAACGTCAGCAAAGTCAACGTTGATTTGACCTGTTGAAGAGATTACGTCAGTAATACATTTAGCAGCAGTTGCTAAGATATCATCGGCTTTAGAGAACGCCTGTGTAAACGGCAGATTGCCGAATTGCTGGCGTAATTTATCGTTACTGATGATGATGACAGTATCAACATGTTGCCTGATAGATTCAATACCGTCGTGCGCTTGTTTCATCCTTCTTTTACCTTCGTAGGTAAACGGAGTTGTAACAATACCAACTGTAAGTATGCCCAGGTCGCGACAAATTTTTGCGATTACCGGAGCACCACCAGTACCAGTACCACCGCCCATGCCTGCAGTAATGAAGGCCATGCGCGTATTTACTTTGAGTATTTTAGATATGTCTTCGAAACTTTCTTCACAAGATTGTTTTCCTATTTCAGGATTTGCACCTGCTCCCAAGCCAGCAGTCAGGTGCGGGCCAAGTTGAATTTTGTTAGGAACAGGGCTCAAAGCGAGTGCCTGCGAATCGGTATTACATACTACGAAATCGACGCCTTCAAGGCCAAGATCGTACATATAATTAACAGCGTTGCTGCCTCCTCCACCAATTCCAATCACCTTAATGATCGAAGACTGGTTTTTAGGAATTTCGAAATGAATCATGTTTGTTAATTTTCAGGTTAATAATATTTTGAAAGTTGTGAATATTTGCTCTTTGTCAATTAGTTACGTATAGGTATAAAAAACTAAGTATGTAATGTTGTGAAGGTCATGCAAGATAGAAATATTATTCCTCTTCAGTATCTCCAAACATTTCTAAAAATTTACCTTTAAACAAGTTAAACACATTTTTTACTTTGGCGTGTTCTTTTGGTTGTTTTGTTTCGGTATTTTCCTTATATTCCTCCGGTTCCGGATTGTTTTGTTCATTTTTCTTCTTTTCTTCTTCCACTTGTGCGAGCGGAGAAGGCTGAGGTTCTTGTTGAGCAGCATCGGTTTCTACGTCCTGAATTTCAGTATTGCCGTCTCCAACAAACTGTAATTTGCCGTTTTCCCAGTCGTTGTAGCCACGCATAATCAAGCCGATACATGTTGCGTACATTGGATCTTCAAGCAGTTTAGAGTGACCGCCTGCTAAATGTTCGTTTGGTGTACCAATGCGCACATTCATACCTGTTTTAAACGCTGTGAGTTGTGCTAGGTGTTTAAGACGTGCACCTCCACCGGTTAGGATAATACCGCCGTGAAGCCTGTGTAATACATCTACTTGTTTAAGGTTTATGACTACATAATCAAGAATTTCTTCAATACGTGCCTCAATAATTTCAGAGAGATTCCTCACTGAAATTTCTTTTGGTTGCAAGCCGCGTAATCCCGGAATTGTGATAAACGCATTTTGGTTGGTTTCGGCAGCTAAAGAAGAGCCAAACTGCACTTTCATTTGTTCAGCCTGTGCTTTCAATACGCCTAAGCCTTGCCTGATGTCATTGGTAACATTGACACCGCCGTAAGGGATTACTGCTGTATGGCGCAATATGCCTTCGTGGAACACTGCCATATCGGTAGTGCCACCACCTATATCAACAATCACAACACCTGCTTCCATGTCTTCATCGTTCATAACTGCAGCAGCAGAAGCGAGCGGTTGAAGTACGAGGTCGCGTGTCATAAGGTGTGATTTGTCGATACACCTTTTTATATTTCTGATGGCGTGTTTGTCACCGGTGATGATGTGGAAATTAGCGCCAATTTTTACACCGCTCATACCAACAGGGTTCACCACAGGTTGTGAGTTGTCAACCGTGAAGTCCTGGGGGATAATGTCGATGATTTGGTCGCTGGCAGGTATGAATGTTTTGAACTGATCTCTGATCAATGCTTCAACATCTGCTTTGCTTATTTCATCTTCAACGTTGGTGCGCACCCTGTCGCCCCTTGTTTGAATGCTTTTAATATGTTGGCCGGCGATACCTACATACACTTCCTTAATATCGAGTTTTTTGTTCGAATCCAGGCAGCGGTCAATCGCCTGATGGATGGACCGGATACATTCTTCAATGTTTTGCACCATGCCATGGACAACACCCGCGGAGTCGGCTTTACCGAAACCGAGTATTTCCAGTTTGCCGAATTCATTCTTGCGTCCGGCAATGGCGACAACTTTAGTGGTGCCTATATCCAGACCCACGATAATTGGATTTTGTTTAGCGTTTGAGTTTCCCGGCATAATTAATAGTATTAGCTGTTGTTCTTATGTTATGTTTTGTTATTTCTTATTTTCTTTTTTCGGTGCTGAAGTCTGGTTTTGTTTCGTACCTCCGTCTTTCGGCTTTTCGTGGCTTTTGGGCGTTTCGTGTCCTTTCGGTGCACTGCCCGCTGTTGGGCCTATGTGTATTTTTGGCGTTTCGTGTCCCCTAGGCTGGTCATGTCCTCGTGCTTGTTTGTGCTCTTCTTCTTGTTCCTTTTTACGTTTTTCCGCTTCGCGCTTGTCTCGGCTTTCAGCAAGTTTGTCTGCGATTTTTTTCACGTGGTTGTCTGCCTTCGCAGCGCGTGCAGCTTCCAGTGAGTCTTCCAGTAACCTAGTTTTTTCCAGTGCCAGTACGAAGCTGTTTTCTTCTTCTTTCTTGGCCTTGGCTTCAATGCTTGGAATAATGATTTTTGGCGATGCCACAACTTGCTCCTTAAATCGTACATCGATAGTGTCGTATTTATCCCAGCCTATACGGTTCATCACTTTGTTGTAGAACATGCGAACATTTGCCAGTTTTTCTTCCAACCTCCCGGTATCGCCCAGCACTATTACTTGCTTGCCAAATACCGTATTGATGGAGAAGTTATTTCCTTGCTCGTAGTTAATGTGGGAAACCTGCGCAGCCCAAAAACTATCAGCAAGCAACGTATTCACCAAACGAGCTATGCTTGTTTTTACAATCAATCCCGGAGTGTCGTTGCCTATCACAGGTACATTCACAACTACATTGGTATAGTAGTGGAATTTCTCACTGAGAGGCATTGTCGCCAGGGTTTTGTCCATATAGTAACTATTCCCGGCTACATCAAAAATGCGCACAATCGGTTTGCGTTGTGTTACATCGAGGTGTAGCTTTTTTTTGTTATCAATATATACTTGCGCCTCTCCAATCCATGGGTCGTTTTTGAGTGTTTTTTCCATCTCATTCACGTCCAGATTGGCAATGAATACATTGTCGATATCTATGTTTCTATCATAAATGGCCTCTTTGAGTACTTGTTTCTCTTCGAGGAAGTTATAGCGCTTATCGCTTTTTATAGTTACTATTTTGCCTGAAACAGGTTGGTTGTTTTCGATGCGGGCACTGCTGATGATGGCAATAATGCAAGTAGTGGCCATTACGAGTGTCGTAAGTGCTTTTAATACCTTCGGAATCGATATTTTTACTTTGCCTGCCATTTTTCTATTTGCTCAATGCTTCTTTAATTGGTGTTACAAGTTTATCAATGTCGCCCGCGCCTGATGTTACAAACAGGTTCGGTTTAGTTTTTGCTACGTATGCCACTAATTCATCTTTCGAAAGAATCTTGTGGTTCGGATTTTTCATGAGGTCTGTTATCATTTTTGTGGTTACACCCTCAATAGGTAATTCACGGGCAGGGTAGATGTCGAGCAGTAAAACTTCATCAGCCATATCCAGACTTTTTGCAAATCCTTCAGCGAAATCCCTCGTTCTGGTAAACAAATGTGGTTGAAAACTCACAACGCATTTTCTGTCAGGAAATAGGTTTTTAGCACTTTTTATGAGTGCTGCCAACTCTTCGGGGTGATGCGCATAGTCATCAATGAAAGCCTGTTGTTCATTTAGTATGATATATTCAAACCTGCGCTTGATGCCTTTAAAGTTCGCAAGTGCAGCTTTTACTTTTTCAGGGTCAATGCCTAGCCTGCGTGTAACAACAATCGCTGCTACCGCATTTTCGACATTATGTAAGCCCCCGATATTTAAATCGAAACCTTCAATGCTCCAGTTTACTCCTTTTACATCAAACGTATAACCTCCGTTTCTGTTAACAACATTGGTTGCATATACCGCAGCCGATGAATCGTTGAAAGCATAGGTCATTTTGTGGTTTGCCTTCATTTCGCCAATGCGGTGTAAACCGTGTTTTACCACCAACTGTCCGTTTGGTTTTATGTTGTCGGTGTATTGAAGAAACGCTTTTTCTATTTCATCAATGGTACCATATATGTCTAAGTGGTCCGCATCAATCGCTGTAAGCACTGCAAGATCGGGGCGTAATTTCAGAAAGCTACGGTCAAATTCATCAGCTTCAATTACAGCCACATCGTTGCTACTTCCCCAATAGTTTGTGCCATAGTTCACCGAAATTCCCCCAAGGAAGGCATTACAACCATAACCTGTTTCACGCAATAGGTAAGCGATCATGGTCGAAATGGTTGTTTTGCCGTGAGTGCCCGCCACGGTAATAGAATACAGTGTTTCTGTGATCCATTGCAAAACATCGCTGCGTTTATATACCGGGTAACCGTTGTCCTTGTACCAGTTCAGTTCTTTATGGTCTTTTGGTATTGCAGGGGTGTAAACCACCAGTTCAGCGTCTCTATCAATCAAAGCAACGTCGTCGGTAAAATGAATCTGGAAACCTTCTGCAATGAGTTGGGTCGTAAGGGCGGTTTCTGTACGGTCGTATCCCGATACAGTGGTTCCCTGTTGTAAGAAAAAGCGGGCTATAGCGCTCATGCCTATGCCGCCTATTCCTATGAAGTACACCTTTTTAATTGCTCTTACGTTCATTTTTCCGGGTTTTCAGTGTTTACTTTTTCTTGCTTTTAACTATATCAAAAACTTTGTTTGCTATTCTTTCATCTGCATCAGTGATTGCCATTTTTAAAATGTTGTTGGCCATCGTGGTGCATGTTGTCGTGTTGTCTTTTAGTTCAAGTATCTTACCTATCAATTGTTGATGAACTTCACTATCTTTTACTATTTGTGCTGCCTGGTTATTCACCAGTGCAATTGCGTTAGAAGTCTGATGGTCCTCTGCGGCATGTGGATACGGTACAAAAATTACCGGTTTACCTGCTATGCATAATTCTGCAATAGCCAGTGCACCTGCTCTGGAAACTACCATATCAGCGGCTGCATAAGCATATTCCATTTCTTGAATAAACGCTGTTGCCAATACATTGCTTCCAAAACTCTTTGCACGCTGGGTTGCTTTTTCGGCATAAGGTTTTCCTGTTTGCCAAATGATTTGCAATCCTGCCGCTACTAGTTTATCAAGCCCTGCGTCTATGGCTTCATTGATTGATTGCGCTCCAAGACTACCACCAACAATAAGCAGGGTAGGCATGTCGTTCTTCAACCCGAAGTGTTGCATTGCTGCTTCCTTTGTCACCTTTGAGCCGGAAATATTCTTGCGGACAGGGTTTCCCGTGAGCATAAGCTTGTTGGCCGGGAAGAACTTACCCATGTTTTCATACGCCACACAAACCGCTTCTGCCTGCTGAGCAAGTATTTTATTGCTCTTGCCTGCATAGGAGTTTTGTTCTTGTATGAGCGTTGGTATGCCTTTCGCCTGTGCTGCATTAAGCATAGGAAAGCTGGCAAAGCCTCCGACCCCAATCACAACATCAGGATTGAAATCTTTGATGATGGATTGGGCTTTGAGTCGGCTTTTGATAAGTTTTATAGGAAGAGTGATGTTTTTCAGCCAATTGCTGCGGTTAAAGCCTACAATATCAAGGCCTATTATGGTAAATCCTTCCTTTGGTACTTTCTCCATTTCCATTTTCCCTAAAGCCCCGACAAACAGCAACTGGGCACCGGGCCACAGCCGTTGAATGGCGTGTCCGATGGCTACAGCCGGGAAGATATGTCCACCCGTACCGCCTCCTGCTATTATTACTTTTAAGGTACTCATGATTTAAAATTATATTGCCGGTTCCGGAGCGTTGCCGCCTTTTTTGCCGGATTGTACGAAAATTTTAGAAGTTTCATTGTTGAATACATCGTCAAAATCATCGTCTGAAATTTCAGATGTTTTTTTGGTCGATGGTTTTCTCGGTCTTCCTCCACTCTTCCCCTCCATTTCATCGACATATTTACTTACGCTGAGAATGATTCCTATCGCCACGCTGGTAAACCAGATTGACGAACCACCCATACTCACTAGCGGGAGCGTAATACCCGTTACCGGCATCAGGTGTACATTAACTGCCATATTCAACATTGCCTGAAACACTAGTGCCACCGCCAGCGCCACCGCCAGAAATGCTCCAAATGCATAAGGGCATCGTTTGAATATTAATATACTTCGCCACAAAAACAGCAGGTATATAAGTATAAGTATAAACCCACCCACCAGGCCATATTCTTCAAGTATGATGGCATAAATGAAGTCAGAGTCAGCGTGTGGTAAAAAGTTTCTTTGGAGGCTATTGCCCGGTCCCCGGCCTGTAATGCCGCCGTTGGCTATAGCGATTTTAGCTTGCAACACCTGATAACCATCGGTTTGTGCGTCGTTCTTGTCTTCACCTTTCCTGAACGATTCAATTCTGTGCAACCATGTAGCTGCACGACCTTTACCGGTAGCAAATGATATACTGAACACAATCAATAGAATACCTATGCCTGAAGCGATCAGAATTCCAATGTGCTTCAATTCAACCCTTCCAATAAAGAACACAATTGAGGCTGTAGTTCCAATCATAAGTGCAGTCGAAAGGTTTGCAGGAGCAATGAGTCCGCAGGTAACAAGCACAGGTAGTAATACCGGGATAAAACCTTTTTTGAAATCGGTGATTACATTTTGTTTGATACTCAGCATCCGCGCCAGGAACATGAACAATGCCAGCTTGGCAAGGTCAGATGTCTGGAATGTAAGATTAATCACGGGCACCCTGATCCACCGGGCACCTGAGTTGATATTGGCACCAAATGCAAGCGTCCACAGCAACAATGGCAAGCTGATAAGGTATGCCCATATAGATACCTTGGCGAACTTGGCATAGTTTACATTGTGAATGAAGTAAATGATCACAAATCCCAGTCCTAAAATCATGATCTGCTTTATAAGAAAATGACTTGTAGTGGTGTGTTTTCGAATAGCAAGAGAACTTACCGAACTATACACCGCAAGTAAACTCACGAGCGATAGTACGAGTACTACACCCCAAATTATTTGGTCTCCCTTGGTTTTGTTCAGTAATTGTTTCATTGTTATATCGGTTTTATGATAATTATAAGTTCAAAACGGCGTCTCTGAATTGGCGACCTCTGTCTTCGTAGTTCTGGAACAAGTCGAACGAAGCGCAGGCAGGTGCAAGCAATACCACATCGCCGGCATCGGCAAGTGCGTAAGAAGCCTGAACGGCGTCTTTTGCGTTCTGCGTTTCAACGATTGTTGGAACTACTTCGCCAAAAGCTTTGTGGATCGGGGCATTGTCAACACCCAAACAAACAATTGCCTTTACTTTTTCTCTTACTACATCTAATATTTCAGTGTAGTCGTTTCCTTTATCTACACCACCTAAGATGAGTACAACCGGTTTCTTTTGGCATTCGAGCGCATACCATGTAGAGTTTACATTGGTTGCTTTTGAATCGTTGATAAATTCAACACCTCTGATGCTGGCTATAAACTCAAGACGATGGTCAAGACCTTTGAAAGTGTACATACTTTCCCTGATCTTCTCGTTCCTGATGCCTGCCGCCTTACCTGAGATGCCCGCTGCCATAGAGTTGTATAGGTTGTGTTTGCCTTTGATGGTGAGGTCGTGAATTGATGTTTCGAAGTGGTTGCTGTTGAGGTTGATGTTCATTTGGTCTTTGTCAATAAAGCCGCCTTCTTCGGGAGTCTGGTTAGAATTCATCGTTATGAAAACAATTTTAGCGTGAATAGAATGGTTAATGATATAGTTGTTAATGGAGTTGTCGTCTTGATTCAAAATGAGGAGGTCGCCCGCCTGCTGGTTCATAGTGATTCGGAATTTTGAAGCCACATAGTTCTCAAACTGATAGTTATACCTGTCCAGATGGTCGGGTGTAATATTCAGAATGATGGCAATGTCGGGTCTGAACTGGTGTACGTCGTCGAGTTGAAAACTGCTCACTTCGATAACATACCATTCGCATGGCTTTTCAAATATCTGCAGCGCGAAGCTGTGACCAATGTTGCCTACCAAAGCAGCGTCAAGGCCGGCGGTAGTGTACATGTGCCAAATGAGTTTTGTTGTGGTGCTCTTTCCGTTGCTACCTGTTATGGCTACAATTTTAGAGTTACCCTTGTACCTGTAAGCGAATTCAATCTCAGAGCAAACTTCAATGCCTTTTGCTCTTATTTTTTTCATGATTTCGGTCTTTTCAGGTATGCCCGGGCTTTTTACCAAACAATCTGCATTCAATATTTTTTCAAGGGTGTGTCCTTTTTCTTCAAATTCTATGTTGTGGTCGGTAAGTTGTTGTTTAAATTCAGGGTTTATTGAGCCAAAGTCAGAAACAAAAACATCCCAACCTTGTTGGTTGCCCAACAAAGCAGCACCTACGCCGCTGATGCCGGCGCCAAGTATTACTAGGCGTTTTTTATTTCCATTCATTATTATTGGAGTTTAAGAGTTACTATGCTTAAAATAGCCAGAATGATGCCTACAATCCAGAACCTCGTTACGATTTTAGGTTCAGCATATCCTAGTTTTTGGTAATGGTGGTGCAACGGTGCCATTTTGAAAATGCGTCGTCCCTCACCGTATTTTTTCTTCGTGTGTTTGAAATAAGCTACTTGAATAATCACTGAAAGGTTTTCAATCAGGAAGATGCCGCAAATAATAGGTACTAAAAATTCTTTACGAACTATAATTGCCAGCGATGCAATGATGCCGCCCAAAGCAAGCGAACCAGTGTCTCCCATAAACACCTGCGCAGGGAATGCATTGTACCAGAGGAAGCCCACACACGCTCCAACAAAGGCACCGATGAATATCGACAGTTCACCAAGGTTCGGGATATGCATGATATTCAGGTAGTCGGCGAATTTGTAGTTGCCCGAGACGTAAGCGAACACACCCAAACACATGCCTACAATGGCTGATGTACCTGTCGCCAGCCCATCTATACCATCCGTCAGGTTGGCTCCATTACTAAAGAACACAATAATGAGCGTTACAAACAGAATATAAATGAGTGGTGTAGTGTATTGAATTGTATTTTTGCCAAAGATTTCTGCCACTTTCTCGTACCTAAACTCGTGGCCCTTGATGAACGGAATTGTAGTAGTAGCTGTTCTCACATACACATACTTCCTGTCTTTTCCGGTTTCGTCTTTTCTGGGTTTGGCTTCGCGCTCCAGTTTTTCTTCTGAGTTATGAACTACTTCCTGATTAGGTTTCACTTCGCGGGCAATCACTACATTATTATTATAATACATTGTTGTGCCTACAATAATGCCCAGCCCAACTTGTCCCATTACTTTAAACTTACCTGCAAGTCCTTCTTTGTTCTTTTTGAAAACTTTTATGTAGTCGTCAATGAAACCTACAGTACCTAACCACAAGGTTGATAGTATCATGAGCACTATGTACACGTTCGATACACGTGCAAATAATAAAGTAGGTATAAGGATGGCTGCAATAATAATGAGCCCACCCATTGTTGGTGTACCTTTTTTAGTGCTCTCGCCCTCAAGACCAAGTGTCCTGATGACCTCACCCACTTGCTTGAAGCGCAGGTAGTCGATCAGGCGCTTACCAAAAAGCATACTGATGACAAGAGACAATATAATAGACATTGCCGCCCTGAAGGTGATGTATGAAAAGACCCCAGTTCCCGAAACATGGAGATTATCATGCAGATATTTGAATAAAAAGTACAGCATCGGGCAACTAGATGTTTAATGTTTGAAATGTTTGAGTAAGTACTTCGCGGTCGTCAAAGTGATGCTTTACGCCCTTGATCTCCTGGTATGTTTCGTGACCTTTTCCCGCTATAACAATAATGTCGCCTGGTTTTGCCAGCGAGCATGCAACTTTTATTGCTTCTCTTCTGTCGGTAATCCTCAGTGTTTTTCTTTTCAATGCGCTTGACAAACCCGCTTCCATTTGGTTCAAAATTTCTTCAGGGTCTTCCGAGCGCGGATTGTCTGAAGTCATAATGAGCTTGTCGCTGTGAGTCGCAGCCGCTTCTGCCATCAAAGGGCGTTTGCCAGGGTCACGGTCGCCGCCACAACCTGCAATGCAAATCACGGTTTGACCATGCACTTTCATTTGGTTGACTGTCGCCAATACATTCAAAAGTGCATCGGGGGTATGAGCGTAGTCCACAATACCCAAAACCTTGTCAACAGGCGACATAAACGTTTCAAAACGACCAGACGCACCTGTTAAGTTACTCAGTATTGTAAGTGCCTCGGTTTTGTCCATGCCAAGTAATACAGCAGTGCCATAAACCGCCAATAAGTTGTAGGCATTGAAGGTGCCAGTCATCCTAAAGTGGGTTTCAACACCGTTTACCTGCATGTAAAGTCCATTGAGTGCATTTTCGATAATGCGTCCTTTGAACTCTGCCGGCTCGCGAAGGCTGTAGCGTTGCTTGAGTGCATTGGTATTCTGCAACATCACCATGCCGCGTTTGTCATCGATATTGGTAAGTGCAAATGCTGATGAAGGCAGGTTGTCGAAGAATTGTTTCTTAACCCTGATGTATTCATCAAATGTCTTGTGATAGTCGAGGTGGTCGCGGGTGATATTGGTGAAAATACCTCCTGCAAACACGATTCCTGCAATACGGTTCTGGTGAACTGCGTGCGACGATACTTCCATGAATACATATTCACAACCGGCTTCCGCCATTTTCGCCAACAGCGATTGAACAGAGATAGCATCAGGTGTTGTGTGGGTTGACTCCAAAACCTGTGTATCAATATGATTCTGAACAGTGCTGATGAGCCCAGTTTTGAATCCTGCTTGTTGGTAGAGCTGATATAGTAGTGTTGCTGTGGTGGTTTTACCATTAGTGCCGGTAACGCCTACCACTCTCATTTTGCTCGATGGGTGGTTGTAAAACGCATCGGCAGCAAGACCCGCAGCCAATGAACAGTCTTTCACCTGAACGAATGTAGCATTACCGGTATCGGCAGGTATGTTTTCACAAACAACAACAGTTGCGCCCAATTCGATAGCGTTGGCAATAAACTTGTGTCCATCTACATTGGTGCCTTTGAGTGCAACGAATACATAGCCCGGCTGCACCAACTTAGAGTTGATGGCAAGTCCGTTCACCTCAAGTTGATTTGAACCGATTACTTTAACCGGATTGATGTGATCTAATATGTATTTCAATGCGCTCATTAGCTCAATGATATTGTTATGTTTTGACCTTTAATTACTTTGGTTCCAGGCTCCATCGATTGGTTTTGAACTTTTCCTCTGCCAATTATTCGTACCCTGAGTCCTGATGTTTCCAGTATGAATATGGCATCTTTTAACGCCATGCCCTTTACGTCGGGCACTATGTATTTTGAAATGCCTGAAGGTTTAATAGAAATTCTTCTTGTTGAATCCTGATGCAAATTCATCAGTGAGTCATTGGGGTCCTGTGGAATAGGTACATTTCTGCCTACGCCTGAAAGCAATATTCTGTAGTTTTCAGCCGTCGCATACAACGAGTTGAATCGTCCGCTACCATTCCTTGCCATACTATCGAGTGGTGCCGCCCATGAACCGATATTGGCATTGAAAATTTTGTCGGCTACTTTTTTGAACACCGGGGCCGCGAGATCAATACCGTAGTGAGCAGTTGCGCCTTTTTGCGTGCGTACCACTACACAAATGGTGTACTTAGGACTTTCAGCCGGAATGAAACCAACGAAAGAACCTTGATAAACTTTGTCGGAATACTTGATAGGACCATCGGCAACTTTGGCTGTACCAGTTTTTCCTGCAATTGAATAAAACGGCGATTCAATTGATTTGGCGGTTCCATCGGTAAGTACTGCGCGCATACATTTTTTGAGTTGCGTTATTGTCGATGAGTCGCCGATGCGTTCAATCAACACAGTTGGTTCAATATTTTTTACTTCCTTACCGTATTCTTTGATAGAACTTACAAGGTAAGGTTTCATCATTTTTCCGTTATTAGCTACTGCATTGTACATCATGCATGTTTGCATTGGGGTAATGGCAATGCCGTAACCTGTAGCCATCCAAGGCAGAGTGCTTGCCCCCCACTTGTTTGTTTTTTTATTGATTTTTCCTTTTTTCTCGCCCGGTAGGTCAATGAAAGTAACCGTATCAAGCATCATGTCGGTGAGGTGCTTAACGAACCTGCCCGGATTGTTTTTGTAGTGTTTATTAGCAAGCAATGCCATCGCGCAGTTGCTTGAAAGTGCGTATGCCTGCCAAATAGGTAAAGGGGTATCAACAGGGTGCGTGTCCTCCATTTTGTCTGGGCCAAAATAAACAAGACCATGTTGAGGGTCCACCTTATCATCAACGTTAATCAGCTTATCATTCAACAACGACAACAGGGTCATCATCTTAAATGTAGAGCCCGGTTCGGTTGGAGTGAGGGCATAGTTGAGGTTTTCAACATACTTGCCGTCCTGAGACTGCAAGCCTAAATTTGCCAACGCCCTTATTTTTCCGGTCGCAGTTTCCATGACAATACATGTACCCCAGTCGCCTTTTTTATCTTGAAGTGCACCCATCAGGGCTTTTTCAGCTACTTCCTGTATACCTATATCGATAGTTGTAACGAGGTCTTTACCGTTTTCAGGCTCAACTTCAGTGCCTTCAACTGGTATCCATCCTGCGGCAGACTTCTGAGACTCGCATGTGCCATATTCACCTGTAAGGTCTTCGTCGTAGAAGCCTTCAAGACCGCTACTGTTTGTATCTGGTTTATAAATACCCAATGTCCTGAATGCAAGACCTTTGTATGGAGGGTCACGTTTTTCAGTACGGTGAACGATTAAGCCACCCACATTTTTGCTCATTCTGAATATGGGGAACCTACGAAGTGTGTCGTACTGTGAAAAGGTGAGTTTGGAAGCCAAAGGGTAGTATCTGAGCTTCTTATTGAAAGCGTGTTCAAATTCTTCCTGATACTCATTGGCTGGTTTTCCGAACAGGGTAGACAGGCTAAAGCAAAGGGAATCAAGTTTATACTTGAAAGTGTCGGGGTTAATTACAGTGAAGTCGATACCACACTCAAACTCAGGGACTGACGAGCAGAGCAGGGTACCGTCTTCAGTGTAGATGTTGCCTCTTTCGGGAGCAATCGTATCATACTTGTAACGGGTGTTCAATTCAACAGCCTTGTCATGTAACGACTTGCCTTCTTTGATTTGAATCCATGCAGCTTTAGAAATAATAATAAGCCCAAACAGGCAGATGCCTGAGAATGTCAAATAGACCCTATACCTTATATCTTTATTGACGGCCTTACTCATGACTAAAATTTTTTGAAGCGAACGAAAAAGTTCCCGGAGGTTGGTTAGTTGTGTTTAATGGGTTAGTGAAATTTCTTTATTTGGTAATTTTGTAAGCGGGATTTATGTAAGAGTGCAATCCGACACGTGCGGCATAATGCCCTATGTTGGACTGCGTTTTAACGCGCAGGAGTTCCGATTTTCTGTCTTTATACTTCCAGCCTAGTTCTTTCAGGTTTTTGTTTTCCTGATTGATTTCAGATTGAAGGGTAATGGCTTTGTGGCTATTACCTATATACAACACACACAACAAAGCCAAATAACCCAGGTATGGCAGGTTATTTACTATAGCCTTGTACGAGAACGCCTCCACCAACGCACGCCAATCGGCTTTCACCTGTTGCGCAGGGCTTACGGGTTCTTTTGATTGTATGTTTTTTTCAGTACTCATATTTTTTCAGCTACTCTCAATTTTGCGCTCGCAGAGCGTGAATTCCTTTTTACTTCTTCTTTCGAAGCTTCAATTGGTTTAGGGTTTATGGCCTTGAGGGTGGGGCGTGCTTCTTCATGCTCATCCCATGTTCCTCTTTTTACATACTGCTTCACAATTCTGTCTTCAATTGAGTGGAAGGTGATTACCGATAACCTACCGCCCGGCTTAAGACTTTGTGACGCTTGTTGTAACAAATCTTTCAGCACCTCAAGCTCTCCGTTTACTTCTATTCTGAGTGCCTGAAACACCTGAGCCAGATATTTGTGTGGTAAACCCTTAATTACCGGCCCAATCATTGTTTTGAAGCTGTTGATAGTCGCAATTTTCATCGCTTTGCGCTGGCTAACTATGTGTGTCGCCAGTTGCTTTGAGTTGCGTACCTCGCCGTACTGTTCAAAAAGCTGATGCAGCTTTTGTTCAGAATAGGTTTTGATGATGTCGGCTGCTGTAAGTTCTGCGCGCTGATCCATCCTCATATCCAACGGCCCGTCGAACCTGATAGAGAAACCTCTTTCAGGAGTGTCGAATTGCCATGAACTCACACCAAGGTCGGCAACGATACCATCAACCTGCGTTGCGTTGTGGAGTCTCAAAAACCTTTTCAGGTATCTGAAATTCTCTGTCACCGCAATCAGTCGGTCGTCATCAGGTTTGTTGCGCCATGCGTCTGCGTCCTGGTCAAAGGCAATCAGGCGACCCTTAGCTCCCAGGCGAGAGAGTATAAGGGCACTGTGACCACCGCCACCAAATGTTGCATCAACATAAGTGCCGTCTTCCTTAATGTTCAGTCCGTCAACTGCTTCATTTAAAAGAACTGTGGTGTGATAACTATTTTGCTCAAGCATGGTTTACTTCTTTATCTTTGTAAGGATAATTGTGTAAGACAAACGTGGCGTTATCACTATAATTTTCAGAGCTCTTAGTTCTGTAGTTATTATATGCTTCTTTGTCCCATAACAGGAAGTGGTCGCCCCACCCCTGAATGACAATTTCTTTTTTTATGCTGGCACAATCTTGCAACAACTTTGGAATCGATATGCGATCCTGGGTGTCCAACTCAATTTCGTTGGCACTTAGGAACATGAACTTGTATTGGCGCAATTTGTTGTCGCCGTCTGGCAGGTTGTCAATCCTGTCAGCCTCAGGCTCCCATGTGCTACGCATGTACAAGCGCAGGTTGCCATCGAGTCCTTCCAGTATCATGAACGTTTTATCGAAGTCTTCAGGTAACATTTTGCGTACAGGCGCAGGAAGGACCATTCGGCCCTTACCGTCCAATGTAGCATCATATAAACCTCTGAACTTTTTCATTTTACTGTTGTTTGCGAGGAGGGAAACAGATGATTTTGAGGTTTTTTGCTCTTTTCAACCACTTTCCGCCCTTTTTCGCCACTTTTTTACAAAATAAATGCATTTCAGTGAAAAATTGGTTGCCCGAGCGCCTCTGAAGGGGTGTGTGAAATGGGTGCTTATGCTCGAAAATGTTAATAACTAATACATGCATTGTGGATAGCGCGCTTTAAGTGCTGTAAATCAACAGCGAGTAATACACATTGTTGATAATGTAATTTCGTAGTCGGTTGTTAGGTATTGATTTGTGTATTGCGGTAAATTATATGTACGTTGTGGGTAACTTTGTGGGTTTGCCCCAGAATGTTGAAAACTTCTTTGCATTTTCACCCCTCATTCGGTGCGCTTTTGCCCCTTGTTTTTCGGGCTTCTTTAACGAAGTTTTTCAATATGGCATCACGTACTATCACTTTTTTAATTTACCTTTGTTGCCCTTATATGCGAATTGTATCAAGGTATTCTATATATATTCTAATCATGATGGTCTCACTTGGCTCTTGTAGCAAGTTTGAGACTGTTAAGAAAAGTAGCGACGTGAACTTTAAGTTGACGAAGGCAAACGAGTATTTTGATAAAAAAGAGTTTGCGCATGCCAACGACCTCTATAAAGATTTGATGCCAATTATGAAGAGCACCAGGAACTATGAGGCTCTTTACTTTAAGTATGCGTACACTTACTTTTACATGAAAGACTATCTGTTCGCTTCATATTATTTCAAGAATTTTACTGAATTATTCCCTTCTAGCAAACAAGCAGAAGAGTGTGAGTTTATGGCTGCGGTATGCATGTATAAAAACTCGCCACGTTATACGCTCGATCAAACAAATTCTACTAAGGCACTCGAAGCATTGCAGTCATACACCGACAGGTATCCGAAGTCGGCCAGAGCTGCGGAGGCTAATGGTTATATTGACGAAATGCACCGCAAGCTTGAAAATAAGGCTGCTGATGCTGCTAAATTGTATTTCAACATTGGGCAATATAAAGCTGCAACTGTAGCATACAAGAGCGTTTTGAGAGATTACCCGGAGTCGCCTAACTGCGATTACTATTTATATATGATTCAAAAGTCGTGGACGAAATATGCCGATGCGAGCGTGCCTGAAAAACAGGAAGAGCGTTATGCTAGTGCAATTAGTTCGTTCAGAGATTTGAAAGACAGCTATCCTAAGTCGAAGTACATAGAGGACGCTGATAAATTAAACACAGAAGCTAACAATAAAATTAAAAAAATACGCGATGAGCACAAGTAAGAAATCCCTCGCTTCAGTAAATCCGTTGATTGAGACGCGTGATGTTATCGCTCTTAAAGGAAAGACCGGCAACATTTACGAATCAATTGCTGTTGTTTCAAGAAGAGCAACTCAAATTGCTGTTAACATGAAAGAGGAGCTGCACCGCAAACTTGACGAGTTTTCAGTACATGCTGATAACCTAGAAGAAGTGCACGAAAACAAAGAGCAAATCGAAATCAGCCGTATCTATGAAAGAATGGCTAACCCTGCTCTTCAGGCATTGAGCGAATTTAACGACGATAAAATCTATTACAGAAAGAAATAATGTCGTTCAAAAACATAACTACGGGCTACCCACTCAGCGGGGTAGCTTTTTTTGTTTGGGGCTGTAACAAAGCGTGAAAAGTCACTATTTTGTTATAAGATTTTCAAATAAATAACGGTTATATTTTATCGAACGACTTCAGTATCTTTGCACCCCAATTTTTAAAACCTCAAATTGTTTATGCAATTCCACGGACAAACCAATTTTTATAAAGGCAAGGTTCGCGACGTTTATACTATCGACGACAAATACATGGTAATGGTTGTGAGCGACAGAATTTCTGCGTTCGATGTAGTGTTGCCACGCCCTATTCCATACAAAGGACAAGTACTCAATCAAATTGCTGCTCAGTTTCTTGATGCAACCAATGATATCGTACCAAACTGGAAAATTTCTGTACCACTTCCTAATACTACTATCGGTCTCAAGTGCGAACCTTTCGCAGTTGAAATGGTAGTAAGGGGTAATCTTACTGGTCATGCATGGCGTACCTACAAATCGGGTCAACGCGAATTGTGTGGTGTTAGAATGCCTGATGGTATGAAAGAAAATGACTTCTTCGCAGCACCTATCATCACCCCAACTACAAAAGCACATGTTGGTCACGATGAAGATATTTCGAGAGAAGAAATCATCAGCTCAGGTCTGGTTTCAGAAGCCGACTATGTGCAACTTGAAAAATACACGTTGGCTTTGTTCCAAAGAGGACGTGACATGGCAAAAGAGCGCGGACTGATTCTTGTTGATACGAAATATGAATTCGGAAAAATTGGTGATACTATTTACCTTATTGACGAAATTCATACGCCTGATAGTTCACGCTATTTCTACCTGAACGGTTATGAAGAGCGTCAGAAAAACGGAGACCCACAAAGGCAGCTTTCTAAAGAGTTCGTTCGTGAATGGTTGATGGAAAATGGCTTTCAGGGTAAAGAAGGTCAGAAAATGCCTGAGATTACTGAAGACATCGCATTGCAAATTGCTGAACGTTACATTGAACTTTTCGAAGTGGTGACAGGAAAAACATTTGTAAAGAAAGAAATGAACTTTAAAGAAATGGAGAGCCGCATTAACGATGCACTGGAATCAGTGAAATCGCAGTACGCTTAATCTACGTTTGCTTCAATAAATATAACGTTCCCGGTGTATGTGCGCCGGGAACGTTTCTTTTTGCCACAGGAAGTTTTAATTTTGTCAGTAATGATTTCCGTGACGTTTTTCTACAGGTCGCCGCGTAAGACCGGTTTATCTATTGAGGGGATTTTTAGTTTAGTGAGCGATTGTCTTAAAGACAAGGTGATCGTGAAATCGTTTTACTGCGATAGTGCACAATCAAACGTTGCCAACACCATCGAAGCAGGCAAGCATACATCTGATGTCAATCACATAACCGGGGATGTGCATTATCTGGCTATTGGCTTCAAAAAAGGAAAGAATATACTGACCATTCACGACCTAGGGCATTACTCCAATCTCAGGAAAAAGAGTTTTATCAGATTCCAGTTTTTCAAGTGGTTTTGGTACAAGCTGCCATTGCTCAATCTAGATATTGTTACTGTTGTTTCTAATTTCACCAAGGAGAAAGTAATGAGTGAACTAGGTGTGCCTGAATCGAAAATAAGGGTGGTGCATGACCCAATTAAACCCGTTTTTAAGTTCACACAGCCAATGCCTAGGAGAGATAAGTTTCATATTCTACAGGTTGGTACTGGGCCGCATAAAAATCTTAAGGGGTTGTTGGACGCAGTAAAGGGCTGCCAGCAATACCACATTGATATTGTGGCATACCCGAATGAAAGCGATCTTCAGTTACTTAATGCTGCAGGCGTATCGTATACTGTTTATAACGGACTAACCGACCATGAACTATATATGCGCTATGTTGAGTGCGATATCTTATTTTTCGCATCTTTTCACGAGGGGTTTGGTATGCCAATCATTGAAGCGCAGGCAGTAGGCAGGCCGGTAATTACATCGGGTATAGGAGCCATGAAGGAAGTTGCCGGAGAAACCGCTGCTTTGGTGAATCCTCAGAAACCTGAAGAAATACGGGCAGCTATAGACTGGCTGTACACAGACGCCACTTATTACAACCAGTTGGTGGAGCTGGGGCGCGAGAATAACCTGCCATATACACACGAGGTGATTGCAGCGCAATATTTGCAGATATACAAAGAATTAACCGCCCAATAAATTCACGATAAAACAAAATATAGCACGTGCAAAAGGTCAGCAATATCGTTTATCTCTATTCCGAGGTGATGAATTATACCATTTCGATAATGAGGGTGTTGGTGCGCGATTTTGGCAGTGAAGTAGATTGCATTTATTGGGACGACGATCGCAAAAAGACACCTTTCGTCCCTAAAGACGAAAACGGTATTACCTTTCACAAGCGATCGGCGATGACGGTACAAAGTATAAAGGCTTTGCTGGATGAGAAAAAGCCCTCCCTTATCTACGTTTCGGGGCGTATGGATAAAGGCTACCTCGAAGTACTGCTACAGGTCAAAGGGCGTATCCCGATTGTTTCAGGGTGCGATAACCAGTGGGAAGGGACATTGAAAAATAAGCTGGCGGTAATTACTGCCGGCAATACCTACCATAAGTACTTCGACTACCTTTGGGTACCTAGCCGCCGAAGCTACGAGTATGCGCGTAGGGTGGGGTATGCCAAGAACAAGATTATAGGGCACATGTATACCGGCGATAGTTCTGTATTCCCGAAAGTATGGCACGAGACGAAGGCACAAAAACAACAAATGTTCCCGCATACCATTGCATTTGTAGGTAGGTTTGCGCCTGAAAAAGGAATTAATCTGCTTGTTGAGGCATTCAATCAGGCTAAAAAAGAGTTGAGTAACGACTGGAGGTTGGTGATAGTTGGCAGGGGCGATGTGCAAGTACAAGCTAACGAGCACATTGAGGTAAAAGATTTTATGTCGGCAGCCCAACTGGGTGAAGAGTGCCGCAACTGGGGTGTATTTTGTTTGCCGAGTACCCGAGAAGCATGGGGTGTAGTGGTGCATGAATTTGCAATGGCAGGATTGCCTGTTGTGTGTTCTGATATAGTGGGAGCCGGCGATTCACTGGTTATCAATAACTATAACGGCTACATTTTTGAAAGCGGTAATGTCGCCGACTTAAAGCGCGTGATACTCACACTCATGCGCAACCCTGAGGCAGAGTTGTACAGAATGGCAGAGGCAAGCCATGAATATTCCAAGTGCATAAGCCCTGAAGTATCAGCTTATAGTCTGTTGTCGGTGTTGAAGTAAAATACTAGGCGTCTGCTTTGTGGAGTCCTAATTCCGCAGCTTTTTCAAGCAACAATGCCAATGCCGCTTCGTAGTTGTTGGGTATGATGCCATCGAGAATGGCATCTCTGATGCAGTTTTTCAATATGCCCACCTCGCGTGATGGTGTGATGTTGAACATAACCATAATATCATCGCCTGAAATAGGTGGCTGCCAGTTTCTTATTTTGTCTTTTTCCTCAACCGCAATCAGGCGTTGGCGCACAAGCTCAAAATTGGCCATGTAGCGCTTTACCTTGGCTTCGTTCTTAGATGTGATATCGCTCTCGCACAGGGTCATCAAATCTTCCAGGTCTTCACCTGCATCAAACAACAAGCGGCGCATGGCTGAATCGGTGATTTCATCCTTTGCCAAGCAAGTTGGGCGCATGTGCAATCCCACCAACTTGCCCACATACTTCATTTTATCGTGCTGTGGCAGCTTGAGTTGCTTGAATATTTTAGGCACCATGCGTTCACCCACTACTTCATGACCATGAAACGTCCAGCCGTGCCCCTCTTCATATCTTTTAGAAGGTGGCTTGCCAATGTCGTGCAATAATGCAGCCCAGCGTAACCATAGGTTATCTGACTTTTCAGCGAGGTTGTCTATTACTTGCAGGGTGTGGTAGAAATTGTCTTTATGCCCCCTGCCTTCGCGCGTTTCGGCACCGGCGAGTGCTACAAACTGAGGGAAAAAATACTCCAGCAAGCCACTGATATACAACAGGTGCAGCCCAACAGATGGCTTTTTAGCCGCCATTATTTTATTGAGTTCATCGGTGATGCGCTCTTGTGAAATAATTTTGATGCGGCCTGCGTTGCGGCGTATGGCTTCAAAGGTCTCAGGGATAATTTTAAAATTGAGTTGCGTGGCGAACCTGATGGCGCGCATCATCCGCAATGGGTCATCAGAAAAAGTGATATCGGGGTCGAGAGGTGTTTTGATAAGGCACTCCTGCATGTCTGCAATGCCATTGAACGGATCGGTGAGCTTACCAAAATCGTTGCTGTTGAGGCTTATTGCCAGGGCGTTGATCGTAAAATCTCGGCGAAGCTGGTCATCGCGCAGGGTGCCGGGTGTAACATCGGGCTTGCGCGAATCAGTACGGTATGATTCTTTGCGTGCGCCTACAAACTCAATATCGAAGTCGCGGTAACGGATGTGAGCAGTACCAAAAGTCTTGAAAAAGCTGACGGTAGGGCGGGGTTTAAGCACATCGGCAACAGCATGCGCCAGGGCAATACCATCGCCGGTGGTAACGATGTCGGCATCTTTTGTTGCGCGACCTAATAGCTTATCACGCACGAAACCACCAATGAGGTAGCACTCGGTTTCAGTGACAGCAGCCACTTTACCAATGATTTGAAATAAATGTAATTCCTGTTGCGAACAAACGATATCCATACTGGGCAATTCGATAGCGGCTGCAAAAATAGGGAAGCAGCAATAAGAAGTGGAGCGATTTTAAATTTAAGCTGTTTTTACTTCCGTTGTAAAGGTAGAAAAAATGCACAAAACGTTTTTGCTTTCAAACTTTAGTACCTTAGAGGTCTTACACAACGCTGGTAACAAATTTGTGTTGGCGGCATATGTTGTGATTTGCTTTCAAACTTTAGTACCTTAGAGGTCTTATAAAAATAGAAATAGTTACCCAAATAAAAGCAATCGAATACAGATGTTAAGCGCCACCGATTACCTATTTAACTATGAAAACAGACCAGCCATTAATCAACAATTTTGACATCATTAAAGAACAGTTGAAGTTTGAGACCGAGGATGATTTTTATTTCCTGCAAGTACTCCAAAGAAAAAAGGAAAACCCGGAATTGGGTTCCAACTCAAAGGTATTGGCTGTGCACTATATTTCCAGTATTGAACACCTGGAAGGATTAATGCAGGAACTGTTGTTGTTTGTAAATGAGAAGATGGCGAGAGTTTATATTGATTTGAACAGACGTTCCTTTGAGAAAATAGCATTTCATACAATGCAGAAAATCGCTAATCAGCTTATGACGAAAGATTTCAAAGCTGTTAAGAATGCATACGCATCTTGCGCGGGAATGTATTCAAACGAAAAGAGTAAGAGATGGATTATTGATGTTGATACCAAGGATTTGCAGTATATCAAAAACATAACAGAGCACATCTATGCTATAAATCCAGAAGGGAATAAAATTCTTTGTGAGATTCCTACAAAGAATGGCGTACATTTAATATCAAGGCCGTTTGATAGGTCTAAATTCGATAGTACGCTCGCTGAGATCCATACCAATAATCCTACAATATTAATCTGTGCAGCGAGCTAGATAATTAAATTCATTCCCCTCCCCATTTTTCGGCACCAAATTTGTATCACAATTTTAGTTGGTTTTTAACACGTTGGTATTTTACTAATGTTGTTGGGGACGGTCAGTATAATTGTATTAAATTTGGTGTTATGAATACGTTTTTCAAAGGTTCTTTGTTGGTGGGCGTTGTGTTGGGTGCCGGTGTATCGGGTAGTGCTTTGGCGCAATGTGCGCTCAAAGTGAGTTTAGATGACCAGCAAAGCCCAATTACTGTTTCGGTAGATGGTCGTTATTTTCCTAAACGCGGTACTTCGGTTACCGTTGGCGACTTACCCGAGGGTACACACACGTTGGAGATATTCAAGAATTTTGACCACAGCGGTGGCAGGGTGCGTACCCAGTTGGTGTTCAAAGGCAAGGTGAATACCTACAATGGCGAGCTTTCTGATGCAGTTTATGTTCAAAATGTAAACCGCATAAGGGTCAACTATTACGACATGAATGCAGCTACCCAGAATCGTCAGCAACAGGGCGCAATGCCGGGCTATAGTGGTGGCGATGTGAATAGAGCTACGCCTAACACTCAACCGCAACAAACCAACCCCGTAATGAATGCAAATCCCGATTTAAATGCCGGGAACAGGGGTAATGATGGTATGAAAAGAGAAGAGAACACCAATGGTGGCGGTGTAAGTGTTACGCCTGTTGGGGGCAGCAGCGATGGAGGCTTGCTCAGTACAAGTGATTTCGCAAAAGCGAAGAAAAAAATCGCGACAAAAAATACTGATACTGAAAAGCTGAAAGAAGCTAAAGATGTTTTGGGTGATGCCGGGCTTACAACAGCTCAGGTGGCTGAGTTAACAGATTTATTCTCGTTCGAGAGTACAAAGGTTGAATTCATCGAGTGGGCGTACTATGCAGTTGATGACAGGTCGCAGTTTTCAAGCCTAGTTTCGAAGCTTTCCAATAATAGTTATAAAGAAGAGATAAAAAAGTTTTTGCAGGATAAGAAGTAGTTTGCGTGGTGTCTCGGCAGTTTAGCACCTTACGTTGACTAGGCACCTCAGTGTTTTGTTCATTGCCTGCACACGAGCACCAGGTAATAAAAATTTAGCATTAGATCTATAAAAAAATGCGCCCCGTTTGGAGCGCATTTTTATTGAGAAAGAAAAGGCAATTAAGCGTTTTCTTCAGTGCTTGTGTTTTCTTCAGCAGCAGGAGCTTCTGGAGCAGCCTCTTCGGCTTTGTTGTCGAAAGGCAAGTTAAATTCAGGAGCTGTAGTTGTTTCAGCAGCTTCTTTTTTGCTACCACCACTTCTACGGCTTCTACGAGTTTTCTTAGCTGCACCTTCTTCAGCTTCTTTACCATAAACTTCGTTGAAGTCAACGAGTTCGATCATAGCCATATCAGCAGCGTCACCCATACGGCGAGGCAATTTGATAATACGAGTATAACCACCAGGACGGTTAGCTACTTTATCGCCAATAACACCGAACAATTCCTTGATTGATTCTTTATCTTGAAGATAAGAGAATACAAGACGGCGATTGTTCATGCTATCAACTTTTGAACGAGTGATAAGCGGTTCAGCATACACTCTCAAAGCTTTTGCTTTAGCAAGAGTAGTAGTGATTCTTTTGTGCCTGATTAACTGAGTAGTCAGGTTGGCCATTAAAGCTTGTCTGTGAGAAGCTGTACGACCGAGGTTGTTGTTTTTGTCTCCGTGACGCATGACTTTTTTGATTTAAATTTTCCCATACCGTGTCAGGAATTATGGGAACCTGTGTTTAAACGTTTGTGATATAAAAATGAGCCACTGGTTGAAGAAGTATTCACCTGTGGCTCATTTAGTTTTTTTAATTAAAGGTCTTCGCCCCTGCGATATTTGTTAATATCCATTCCGAAGTGTAGGCCGCGCTCGTGGAGCACTTGCTCAATTTCAGAAAGTGACTTCTGACCGAAGTTACGGAACTTCATAAGTTCTTCCTGAGTATACTGAACGAGTTCGCTGAGAGAGTTGATCTTAGCAGCTTTCAAGCAGTTGAATGCACGAACTGAAAGTTCAAGATCTTCAAGCGGTGTGTTCAATACTTTGCGGATATGCAATGTTTCTTCGTCTACAACGCTTTCTTTTTCTTCTTTTCTCACATCCAAAGAGATGTTCTCATCAGTAATAATCATCAGGTGTTGGATGAGGATTCTTGATGCTTCTTTAACCGCTTCTTCAGGGTGAATGGTACCGTCAGTGATTACTTCCATTACCAATTTTTCGAAGTCAGTGCGTTGTTCAACACGTGTATTTTCGATGTTGTACTTCACATTGCGGATAGGAGTGTAGATAGAGTCGATTGCGATGAAACCAAGCGGAGCGTCTACAGGGCGGTTTTCTTCAGAAGGTACATAGCCGCGGCCTTTACCTATATGAAGTTCCATCTGTAAAGTTGTGCCGGGGTGCATATTGCAAATAACGAGGTCAGGGTTCATCACCTGGAAGTTTGGTAAATATTCACCAATCATTCTAGCCGTGAACACTTCAGTTCCTTTGATGTTGAGGTCAATTTTTTCAGAAGTGAAGTCGCTTGCATCGCCCATGTACTTGAAACGAACTTGTTTCAGTTGGAGGATGATTTCGGTTACGTCTTCGAGAACACCCTTGAGTGTTGCGAATTCGTGGTCAGCGCCAGGAATCCTGATCGCGGTGATTGCGAAACCTTCGAGTGAAGAAAGCAATACACGACGGAGCGCGTTTCCGATGGTTACACCATAGCCCGGTTCCAATGGACGGAATTCAAACTGCGCCTCGAATTCAGTGTTTTTCTGTAACGCAATTTTGTCCGGTTTCTGAAAATTCAATATTGCCATATTGAGATGTTATTATTGATTTTTATTTAATCGCTTTTGAATCGCAGGTAAAAGCCTGCAAGTAACATTAAGATAATGTCAAATATAAAGTACATAACCTCCTGAGTTAGGAAGTTATGCACTATTAATTATTTAGAGTACAACTCTACAATCAGTTGTTCCTTAATATTTTCAGGAACATTTTCCCTTTCAGGGGCAGTGATGTAGGTACCTTTCATGTCTTTTTCATTCCAATCAAGCCAGTTGATGTTTGGTTTCTTGCCACGGATATGACTAAGAACCGTTTCATTCACTTTGCTTTTTGGTTTAATTTCAATCACGTCACCTGGTTTCAAGCGGTAAGAAGGGATATTCACCACTTCACCGTTTACCATAATGTGTTTGTGAGATACCAACTGACGAGCAGCAGGGCGAGTAGGGCAGATACCGAGACGGTAAACTGTATTATCTAAACGTGCTTCAAGAAGTTTGATCAAGTTTTCGCCTGTTGCACCTTTAAGGCGTGCAGCTTCTACGTATGTGTTAGCGAATTGTTTTTCGAGTACACCGTAAGTGTATTTCGCTTTTTGTTTTTCTTTCAACTGAACAGAGTACTCACTGCCTGCTTTCCTTTTTTTAGAAGGACCGTGTTGGCCAGGAGGGTTGCTGTTTTTTTGTAGACTCTTACCTGAGCCTAAAATTGGTTCGCCAAAAATCCTACAGATTCTGTTTTTGGGTCCTGTGTAACGTGCCATAACGATTTTTTTCTGGTTGCCTCGTCTCGTTTAAAAATCGTAAAATCTGATACGAAGCAACAAATTTGTGTTTAAAATGAAGATAAATAAATGAACCGTCCCCTTTGATGGAGGACGGTGAATAAGTTATACTCTACGTTTTTTCGGAGGGCGGCAGCCGTTGTGTGGTAATGGAGTAACGTCTTTGATAGACACTACTTCGATACCGATTTGAGAGATAGCGCGGATAGCACCTTCACGTCCTGAACCTGGTCCTTTTACGAAAACATCAGCTTTTTTCATACCTGCGTCGATCGCTACTTTACCGCAATCTTGAGCTGCTGTTTGAGCTGCGTACGGAGTATTTTTCTTACTACCGCGGAAGCCCATTTTACCAGCTGAAGACCAAGATATTACCTGACCTTGCTTGTTAGTGATGCTGATGATAATGTTGTTGAATGTTGCGCTAACGTGTACATCTCCGTGTACATCAACTTTAACGATGCGCTTTTTAGCGACTGTTTTTCCTGACTGTTGGCCTTTTGCCATGTTTTAATAAATAGGTAATCGATTAAAAAAAGAACCGAATTGCTTCGGCTTTCACCACTCCTAAGCTCTGCAGCAATTGAGCCTCCGGCAGTGGGGAAATTATTATTTCTTAGCTGCTTTTTTCTTACCTGCGACTGTTTTACGCTTACCTTTTCTGGTACGGCTGTTAGTACGAGTACGTTGACCGCGCAAAGGCAAACCTTTACGATGACGGAGACCACGGTAGCAAACGATGTCCATTAGACGTTTGATGTTCATTTGAACTTCAGAACGCAACTGACCTTCAACTTTGAATTCGCCATTGATAATGTTACGAATCGCAGTTTGTTCGTCGTCATTCCACTCTCCAGCCTTTTTATCATAGTTGATTGAGGCTTTATCGAGGATATACTGTGAGGTGCTGCGGCCTATACCATAGATATAAGTAAGGGCAATTTCGCCGCGTTTGTTTTTTGGAAGGTCAATACCAGCTATACGAGCCATTCGATATAAAAATTAATATTTTTATGAATAAAATTATCCTTGCCTTTGTTTGTAGCGAGGGTTTTTCTTGTTAATAATGTACAGTCTGCCTTTTCTGCGAACGATTTTACAATCTTCGCTACGTTTTTTAATAGATGCTCTAACTCTCATATTATGGTTAAGTATGTTTTTATTAACGGTACCTATAAATAATGCGTCCTCTTGTCAAGTCGTATGGGCTCATTTCAACGCCTACTTTGTCGCCCGGTAGAATTCTGATGTAGTGCATCCGCATCTTGCCGGAAATTGTTGCCAGGATCTCGTGACCATTTTCTAGTCTTACGCGGAACATCGCATTTGATAATGCTTCTACGATTGTGCCGTCCTGTTTAATAAGGGATTGTTTCGCCATATTGAAAAAAGGAATGCAAAAGTAGAGAATATTTTCGGGAAAAAATAAAATATTTCAAACCAAACAGGGCGTTTGGTGTTGGTTTTTAGGGCGAGGTGTTAGAAAAGTGCCTATTTTAAGAAAAAATTAACAGATTTTGAAGTTTGCTTGTCCTGTTTTGAAAACGGCTAAATGTTCGCACTTTTCTTTTAACTGCGAAGTAAGGCAAAATAGGTAACTTTGCAAAGTGAATCAGGTAGTTTTTTGAAGCTTCCCGGCAACTTAAATATCCACGCAATGTTAATTCATATTCATCCCGATAATCCGCAAGCGCGCAACATTCGTACAGTTGTCGATTGCCTCAAAAATGGAGGTATTATTATTTACCCCACCGATACAATTTATGGCATTGGTTGCGATATCACTAATTACGAAGCGATCACGAAAATTGCGCGAATCAAAAATATCGACCCTAAAAAAGCGCAGTTCTCATTCATATGTTCTGACCTAAGTCACCTAAGCGACTATACAAAAAGTGTTGATACACCTTTATATCGTTTGTTGAAATCTCTGCTCCCGGGTCCTTATACATTTATTTTGCCCGCCAGTAAAATGGTACCCAAGATGCTTAAAACCAAGAAAGATACTGTGGGTATAAGAGTTCCTGATAACAAGATTTGTCAAGATATTATCAGAGAGCTGGGTAATCCGCTTATATCTGCATCATTACCCATGGGCGATGAGGTAGAATATTATACCGACCCCGAATTAATGCACGATATTTTTGAAAAGCAGGTAGACATAGTAATTAATGGCGGCATTGGTGGCGTTATAGCTTCGACAATCGTTGACTGTACCGATGGCGACCCACATGTTACAAGAGCGGGGTTGGGTACCTGGCACGAAGACAATTCATAGCGTTTTGTTAAACAAGGAATTGATTTAAACTCAGTTATTGGCATCAAGTCTTATTTAAAACGGGTGTTTAATGAGCGAAAGCACAATAATGAATGACGACAACATTCTGGTAGCCAACTTCAGAAATGAGGCTACTCGCGAACGTGCTTTTACCCAAATAGTCAAGAAGTACCAAGAGCGACTTTACTGGCACATTCGCAGGATGGTGGTTGAACATGAAGACACCAACGATGTTTTGCAGAATGTATTTATTAAGGTTTGGCGCAATTTGGCTGAATTCAGGGAAGAGAGCAACCTTTATACGTGGCTCTATAGAATTGCAACAAATGAAACATTGACTTGGATAGAAAAGCAGAAGAAAACATCAGCTATCCATCTTTCAACCGACGACGAACATTTTTTCAGCCAAAAGCTTGTCGCGCAAAAAGATTTTAACCCCAATACAATTGAATGGAAGTTACAGAAGGCTGTGCAATCACTTCCTGAGCGCCAGAAACTTGTATTTAATTTGCGTTATTACGACGAAATGCCCTACGACGAAATGGCAAGAGTATTAGAAACATCAGCCGGAGCACTCAAAGCTTCTTACCATCATGCTGTAAAAAAAGTGGAAGCTGCATTGTTGAAACATTAAACTTAACTAAAGTAGAAAAGTCAATTATATATCGATGTTGAACGAAGAAAACATATGGGACAATGGTGGGGGGGCTGATCCGGAATTACCGGTCGGATACTCAAAAACAGTGCCGTTTTCAGTTCCTGAGGGGTATTTCAATCAGTTGAGTGACGAAATTACAAAGACGATAGAAATTGAGGCATTTGAGGAGCAATTTAAGTTTTGCGCGATGCCGCTAGAAGTACCTAGTGGCTATTTCGATTCCTTACCTCAGTCGATGTTACTGGCAGCAAAGCAGGCTGATGCCTCTGCTAAAACTGCGAGATTGATTTCTTTTAAAGGCTTCAGGAGCTGGGCAGTTGCAGCTTCAGTTGTTTTAGTTGCAACCATCTCCGGCGGAATTTACTGGAGCCAATCAAACAAAAATCCCGAACGAATCCTATCAAAAGTCGGGGAGCCTGAAATAGTAGAGTACGTAGAAAGTACCTATGGGCTCGACACAAAAAACATGCTGAACAGCGAAGCAATTGTTGGTTTTAATTTTGAATCCAAAGAAATTGTTCAGTACTTGAACGAAACTGGTTGGGAATAATCTGGTTTTTGTCTATTTTGCTGATGTCCGGAAGGGTATTGGAGGTGTTGTGAAACAAAGTCAAATTTATATGCGTAGGTTTTTTATTCTTTTAATGTTGGTGTTTGTAAGCGCAATTACCGGATTTGCTCAGCCAGAGCATCCCGGACACGGCAAGGAGCGTATTCATGCCGCAAAAATCGCTTACTTGGTAGATAGAATGCACCTGACGGCTGAACAATCTGCCAATTTTGTGCCCCTATACAACGATTTTGAAAAAGAGCGCAGGGAATGCAGGCGTAAGTATTTTCACAAATACAAAGGTGTAGACCCGGCTGAAGCTGATGAAGCAACATCCCGTCAATATATTGACGACAATCTTGACTATCAGGCTGAAATAATTGATATCAAGAAGAAATATACAGAAAAATTCCTCAAAGTAGTTTCTGCGCAACAATTAGGAGAGTTGCATGAGGCAGAGCGTGAATTTGCACACATACTCGTTGAGCGTTTAAAAAGAGAAAGGGGACCACATGGTGGGCATGGTGATCGTCGTCCTCCAAGGGATTAGCCCAATTAATAATATCTAAATTGTATATCCGGCTTCGTTCAATACTTCAATTATAGAAGGGTAAGTTTCCTTTGCATAATTGTGAAGTTCAGCAGGTGCTACCCAACGAATGTCAGTAATGTCTTCTTCAATTTGAGCCACCAGGTTTTGAGGTTCTTGTACGCTCATCTGGTACCAATAGGATTGCTTGACTGCCAGTTTTTTACCGTGTTCGAAGCCAAGGAAATAAAAGTGTAATGTGACTGTAATAAGCTTTCCGAGGAGCACATTTTTTACTCCTGTCTCTTCCATTACTTCCCTTACAGAACATTGCTCTATTGTTTCACCGGGGTCAAGCTTGCCCTTTGCCATATCCCATTTTCCACGTCTGAAAATCATTAAGATATCGCCTTTTTCATTGGTAATTACACCGCCCCCTGCCTGATAAATAGGTATCACATCGCCGCAAGCAACATAGAAAGCATCGAGTGACGGTGTTTCTATGAGCAAAAGTTGATTGGTGTGTTCAATGCGCTCAATGCGTTCTTTGATGTCATGAATTTGGTTGTGCTGCAGGTAGTTTCCTGATGCCTCGGGATACCTGAGAAGGGCGTTTTTGACATCGTTGGTGAGTATCACCGTCGCCGTGCCAAAACCTGCTTTTTTGATAAAATTCATGGTCTGGTTTTGTTAAGAATTGATATTGGCGTAGGTTTGACCTTTATGAGTACAGCTAAACAATTCGCCGAAAAGTTATTGCAAATTAACGCATTAAAAATAAGCCCTCAAAATCCTTTTACATGGGCTTCAGGATGGAAATCGCCGGTTTATTGTGACAACCGGAAACTGCTTTCTTACCCTTATGTGCGCGACTTTGTAAAAAGCGAATTGTCGAATATGGTTTGGGAACAATATCCTGATGCTGAAGTGATTGCTGGTGTTGCTACGGCAGGTATCGCAATTGGAGCTTTGGTGGCTGACTTACTCAAACTTCCGTTCATTTACGTTCGTTCAAAGCCGAAAGAACATGGTATGGGCAACCAAATAGAAGGTTTCATGGAGCCTGGAAAAAAGGTAGTTGTAATCGAAGATCTTATTTCTACAGGTAAAAGCAGCCTTCAGGTAGTTGATGCACTTCGTGATGCAGGTGCCGAAGTAATGGGCATGTGTGGCTTATTTACCTATGGTTTCCCTGAGGCGGAAGCGGCATTTGAAAAAGCTGGAGTTAAGCTTACTACCATTAGCAATTACGCTGCTTTAATTGAACTTGCAAAAGATAAAAACGTTGTTGCCGAAAGCGACTTAGTTTCTTTGGGCGAATGGCGTACCAGCCCTTCAACTTGGGGTAAGTAGTCAATTTAATTTTTTGTTTCAGTATTTGTCGTTTATTTGCTGCAATAATTATTTGCTTCAATGCGCGACTGGCTCCGGTTAATAAGATGGAAAAACCTTGCAATTGTGTTTTTTACACAATTCAGTATATGGTTTTGCCTTGTTGAGCCACAAGGGGTATTGCCTTCCTGGGGTGATTCTCTTCGTTTTTTCATGCTTGCGCTCTCAACAGGTTTTATAGCGGCTGGTGGGTACATTATCAACGATTATTTTGACATTCAGATCGATGTAATTAACCGCCCCGAAAAAGTAGTATTGGAGCATAAGATTAACCTGAGGCAAGCTATTTTAGCTCACCTTTTATTGAGTACTGTTGGATTACTGGTGGC
Organism: Chitinophagaceae bacterium; assembly: GCA_947454235.1. Lineage (GTDB taxonomy): Bacteria > Bacteroidota > Bacteroidia > Chitinophagales > Chitinophagaceae > Flavipsychrobacter. The sequence goes on along the minus strand of CANGIY010000003.1, from coordinate 189,211 downwards.
CTTTTTCGTTTCCGGGGCGTTGTGGTTGGTCATTATTCAATTATTGTGTGTGGTGTTGTTGTGGTTTTATTCTACCCACTTTAAGCGATTGCCTGTAATAGGCAACTTCGTTATTTCAATTCTTACCACTCTCACCATCATCGTTATTTATCTTAATTATATACCGGGCCTAAGTGTAACAGATGTCTTTTCTTTCAAATGGGCTGCGAATGCCTCGGGTACTACTGTCTATGTATTGATTTATGCATTTTATTCGTTCTTCCTTACGTGGATTCGTGAAATTGTAAAGGACATGGAAGACATAGCCGGAGATTCGGAAATGGGGTGTAAGACGCTGCCCATTGTTGCAGGTTTGAACGGTGCTATCATTTTTATTGTTGTGCTTGAAGTAGTGATGTTGGTTGCTGGCATTATTGCTATATTGAACGTGCAAACCATACAGTCCAAGGTCGGCATTTTCCTGTTTTTGGTGGCACCAATGTTTGTTTGGACTTGGTTTTTACTCAGAAAGTCGGAGACAGCGCACTATGGGTTGGCAAGCAAGTACATTAAATTCTACATGGTTGCAGGTCTTTTTACATTGTATTTGTTCAGGTTTTACTTTTGAAATTGAATTTTAAGTATGCATAAAATAATACTGGCGTCACAGTCACCCAGGCGCAAGCAATTGATGGAAATGGCTGAGTTTGAGTTTGAGGTGGTGGTCGCAGATGTCGATGAGTCGGAACATGGTGGGGTGGCACAAGAAAAAGTGCCTGAATACCTTGCCGCCAAAAAAGCAAGAGTTATTTCATCAGGTAATCCTGAAGCAATTGTTATTGCCGCAGACACAATTGTATTTATTGATGGACTTATTTTGGGAAAGCCTGTTGATTTTGATGACGCAGTTGCAATCTTGAACAGACTTTCGGGAAGAAAACATGAAGTGATTTCAGGAGTGTGCATCTGCCACAAGGGTGTAGAAAAAACATTTTCAGTGGTTACCAGTGTGTTTTTCAGGCACCTTACCGAAAGTCAGATTCGTCATTACATTGATCGGTACAAACCTTATGACAAAGCAGGTGCATATGCTATACAAGAATGGATTGGAGTTACCGGAATCGAGCGCATTGATGGCGATTATTATAATGTCATGGGATTACCGATTGGTGATGTCATAAAAGTGTTGAAAGATGAATTCGGTATATCGAATTGGTAGAATTGCTCAATAATAAAAGGAGCCTAATCAGAATTAAATTAAAATTGAATGCTTAAATTGCAATCTTAAACATAGCGGGTTATGAAACGTACGTACATATATTCACTCCTATTTCTATTTATTTCGCTTGCCGGTTTTCAAAAAAGTTCAGCCCAGAAAATATCTACCTATGCAGGTATATATTTGGGTATTGGAGCAACGGGTGACGGAAGCGCCGCAACAATGGCTGAAATTGGGGGACCATCCAGTATCTGTCTTGATATTGCTGGGAATGTTTATATATCAGATATGAATAACCATGTTGTGCGCAAGGTGAACACAGCAGGGTTTATTTCAACAGTTGCAGGAACTATTTCTACGTCGGGGTACTCCGGCGATAGCGGTGCAGCGACTGCTGCTACACTTTTTTCGCCCATGGGTATTTGTGTCGACAATATTGGCAATCTATACATTGCTGACTTTGGAAATGCTTGTGTGCGAAAAGTCGATACTGCCGGTATTATTACTACCGTTGCGGGCGTTGGAGGTGCTACGGGTTTTACGGGCACGGGTAGTGCAGCGACATCTACAACACTTGATGGTGCGATAGGTGTTGCAGTGAAATCAGATGGCACTTTATTGATAGCAGATAATACAAGCAGAGTTCTTTCGGTTGATGCATCAGGAAATTTGAATGTACTTGCTGGTGGTACGACAGGGTATGCAGGTGATGGTGGAATGGCTACTGATGCGGCATTGGCGCAACCTGTTGATATTGATATAGATAGAGCAGGAAACATTTATATTGCAGACTATAGAAATAATGTAATTAGAAAAGTTAATACATTCGGGCAGATTTCGACTGTAGCGGGGTATGTTGATACAACAACTCTTGCAGGTGGATATACCGGTGATTATGGTTCGGCGACTATGGCGCTGTTAAACGGTCCGGGTGGCATATCGGTTGATACTGGCGGGAATATGTACATTGCCGATCAGAATAATAATGTAATCAGAAAAGTAGAATCATCAACAGGCAGAATCTATACTTACGCCGGAAATGGCCGTTTAGGTTACACTGTTGATGGAGGATATGCAACGGACGCATCTTTTTCAATGACCTATGATTGTGCCATTTCAAGGTCAGGAAGGTTGTTTTTTATTGACCAGCAAAACAATTTGGTTCGTACTGTTTCTGCGCCACCAGCTAGAATAACTACTCCTACTTTAAATGTTTGTTCCGAAACTCCTGTATCAGTGACTGTAATACCGGCAGTAGCTGCAGCCCTCAACTATCGTTGGAATATAGGAGGTACTTGGTCATTTGGTGATACTGCGACTTTGAGAATTGATAGTCTTCATAATGGAGATACGGTATATTGCTACATTTTGGAAGCCTCTACCGGCGACACAATAGGTATATCAAATAAATTGGTTTTTGACGTAAAAACATCTCGTCACCCATCAGTTGTTGTAACTGGCAGTAGTGTTCACGATACTGTTTGTAGTGGAACAATGATAGAGTTGAACGCAGCTGTTACCGATGCAGGTGATTCTGTGTCGATGCTTTGGTACAAGAATGGTTATTCGACTGACGATACAACAGCAAATATCAGGTTTAACCCACTTGATGGAGCTTTTTATTTTTTAAAAGTGATAAGCAACGCAGTTTGCGCATTGCCAAGGGCAATAGTAAGTGATACTTTTACTTACCGTGTTTTACGTAATGGACCTCCGGAAATAAGAATATTTACAATCAGTGATTCAGTTTGCGAAGGGTCTAGAGTGGTTTTTAACGCGATTACTACAAACGGTGGAGACGGTCCGTCTTACCAGTGGTTCGACAGGGCTACTGCAATAGGTACCTCTAGTTCCATTCTTTCCTATGTTCCGTCTTCAGGGTCTTTGATTTCTTGCCGTTTAATAAGTAACTATCAATGCCGGACAATTGATACCGTAATAAGCAATGTGATTAACATTACCACAGTATCTCATCTTACTCCGAGAATCGCGATTTCAGCAAGTGTTCCTGATACTTTGTGCTCGGGTACTAGTGTTATTTATCGTTCTTCGATTGCCAATGGCGGAGCGACCCCAAGCTACAATTGGCTGGTTAATGGAACCAGTGTTGGTACTGCCGATACATTAAGTTATTCGCCTAGTGACGGTGACGTTATTAGGTGTGTGTTGCATACAAGTCTGGCTTGCGTTACCAGCGACACTGCTATTAGCGACAGTATTAAAATGACGGTTATCTCAGTAACAACACCTTCAATCACTACTTCGGCGAGTGCTGATACAGTGTGTTCAGGAAGCTTGATCAGTTTCTCAGCAAGTGCTACTGACGCCGGTGGTGCTCCTTCGTTTGATTGGTACAGAAATGGTATTCATATTGCAGTTGGTCCAACTTATAGCTATCGTCCAACAACTCATGACTCTGTTTTTTGTGTTGTACACAGTACTGAGCGTTGCGCATCGCCAGATACATCGGTGAGCGCGGTAAGTCATGTATATGTAAGGGCTTTGGTATATCCAACAATTACGGCAAGCGCATCAAGCGATACAATTTGTGCCGGAACGAGTGTTACATTCTCTTCAACTTCAACTAATACGGGTTCAGCACCAACATATCTTTGGTTTAAAAATGGCATTGGCGTTTATCCGGCTTCGTCATTCTCAATTGGTTCTTTGGCTGATAGCGATGTGCTTTATGTGAGAATGGTGAGTAGCGCACTATGTGCAACACCTGACACAGTTTATAGCGATACAATAAGAATGCACGTTATTCCGCTGGTATATCCTTCAATTTCAATTCGTGTTACACCAAACGATACTGTTTGTGCAGGAACAACTGTAACTTTTAATCAAACTTCAGCCAACGGCGGTACACACCCAACATACACGTGGAAGAAAAACGGCGTAGCGGTATCTACTGATACTGCTTATTCTTACATCCCAACAGATAGAGATGAAATTTTGTGCCACATGACGGCAAGTGCAGCGTGTTCGGTACCTGATACGTTGAACAGCAATACTATTACAATGACAGTGTTACCGAATGTAACGCCTTCTATCATTGTCACTCCGAGTCCATCGGGTGCAGTTTGCGCAGGCACAACTGTGAATTTTACAACTGCTATCATCAACGGCGGTTCTGCGCCAACTTACCAATGGAAGGTGAATCGCGTTAACGTAGGTTCTGGTGCTACCAGCTACTCTTACACACCAAATGACGGTGATTCAGTTATTTGTGTATTGAATTCCAATGCAAGCTGCTTGATTGTTGATTCGGCAGTGAGCAGGGGAATTCGTGAAACAGTAAATCCAATAGTTACGCCATCGGTTCGTATCACTTATTCTCCAACAGATACAGTTTGCGCGGGTGGTGCTATTAATTTCTTTGCTACAGTCACTAATGGTGGTTCGGCGCCGTATTACAATTGGTACAAGAACGGTCGTATCGTTGGTCATCTTGGTTCTTATGTTGATACTCCAAGAGCAGGCGATTCTATCTATTGTCAAATTGCATCTAATGCGCCGTGCCGAACAATTGATACTGTTAGAAGTAATGCTGTTTATCCGGTAGTGATACCTGTGGTACATCCATCTATCACAATTAGTGCAACTGCAGATACAGTTTGTGATGGTACACGTGTAAACTATCATGCAACAATAGTTAATGGTGGTACTGACCCTGTGTTCCATTGGAAAATCAATGTTGGTTATGTGGGTACTGATACAAGTTTCTATTCTTACGTTCCTCGCAACCTCGATAGAATTTGGTGCATTTTAATCAGCAACGCACAGTGTGTGTCTCCTGATAGCATTAACAGCGATACCATTCAAATGAATGTGAAACCAATCATTGCACCTGCTGTTACAATTCTTAATCCTGATACGGTTTGTGCGGGTACAATGGTTACGTTTACCGCTGTGCCTGATAGTGGGGGATTACATCCTACATATTTGTGGCAAGTGAATGGTATCAACCGCGATACTACTAGGGCATTCTCATTTGTTCCTACTGCAACCGACTACATTGTTGTGCGCATGATTAGCTCTGAAATGTGTGCAGTGCCGGATTCTGCATTTGCCATTGCTAACATAGTTGTAGATTCAGTAATGACACCTACGGCAACCATAACAGCATCGCCGGGCACACACGTTTTGCACGGTACGTCGATAACCTTTACTGCAACCACCACTTACGGTGGCACTTCGCCTACTTATCAATGGTACGTGAATGGTACTCCTATAGTTGGTGCAACCAACAGTACGTTTACGATTGATACTCCGGCTGACGGGCAGAAAGTATACTGCATAGTACTTAGTAATTATAATTGCGTAACGGGTAGACTTGCAACTTCTAACACTGATACAGTAGTTATTATTGTGGGAGTTCCGGTAGTTGGGCTTTCAGGCAATACCTTGAAAGTAGCACCCAACCCTACAAGGGGTAACCTTCAATTGTTTGGTATTGTTGATGACGAACGCGTTAAAGATGTTGCAGTAACGATTACCGATGTGTTGGGTAAGACAGTACTTACAACTACTGAACAAGTGTACAACCGAGAATTAAATACCAGCATTAAGCTAGATGATACACTGCCAAATGGTGTGTACATGGTTAAAGTACAGCTTGGTGCTAAAAACGAAATATTCCAGGTAATGCTATCAAGGTAGCAACTGTTTTGCATAACCGAAACGCCCCGTTGAGCAATCAGCGGGGCGTTTCAGTTATATGGTAAATCGAAAAAAAAAGACTAAGAAACCTTAGTGATTTTGAGCATGTTTGTTGGTAGATGTTCACTTACCGGAAGGCTGCCTGTGTTTACCACAACATCGCCTGATTGCAATAAATTTTTTTCTTTCAGGAATCTTATTTGATCGTTGATAACGCCATCTATACTTTCTTCCCTATCATAGTAAAAAGCCTGAACACCCCAGCTCAAACTGAGTTGATGTACCAGGCATTCTGTTTTTGTGAAGATGAACAAAGGCGCACGAGGGCGGTAGCTTGAAAGCATAAAGCCAGTGTACCCCGACTGAGTCATACCAATAAGTGCATTGGCATTAATGTCATGAGCAATCTGGCAGGCGTTGTAACACAATGCATCGCTAAGGAACGATGGGCTGTGCGGCTGAGGAGTTAGATTGCGGTTATACACCATCTTCTCTTTTTCTACCTCATTTATAATGCTTACCATGGTTTTGATGACCAATTCAGGGTTTTGACCCATTGCTGTTTCTCCGCTCAGCATAACTGCATCGGCACCTTCCAAAACGGCATTGGCAACATCTGTAATTTCACTACGGTTAGGGCGGGTACGGTCAATCATACTCTCCATCATTTGCGTAGCAATGATTACAGGTTTAGCCCTATGAATGCACTTTGATACAATTGTCTTTTGAATCATAGGCACTTGCTCAAGTGGCAATTCTACACCCAAATCGCCGCGAGCCACCATAATAGCATCAGATGCAAGTATGATTTCACGCAAATGTTGAAGTGCTTCAGGTTTCTCGATTTTTGATATGATTTTAGACTTACCGCCCTTTTCTTTTATGATAGCTCTCAGGCTGGTTACATCTTCAACCGAACGTACGAAAGAAAGCGCAACCCAGTCGATACCTTGAGCCAGAATAAAGTCTAGGTCGTTGAGATCTTTTTCAGAAAGTGAAGGCAGCGAAATTTTTGTGTCAGGAAGGTTAACGCCTTTTTTCGAAAGCAGTACTCCATCAGTTAGTACTTCAACCTTTACTTTGTTATTGGCAAGCACTTCTTGTACCCTTACCTCAATTTTACCATCATCAAGCAAAATTTTCTCACCCACTTTTACATCGTTGTGGAAGTTAGGGTAGGAAATGTAGATGTTTTCTTTGGTGCCTTGCGTTTTCTCGTTCGAGAAATACAAAATATCTCCGGCAGTTAGTGGAAGTTCGCCATTCGCAATTTCTCCTACGCGCAATTTAGGACCTTGCAAGTCGCACAATATCGCAACATTCAACGGGAAATTTTCGTTGATGAGTTTAATGTGGTTAATGACCTGAAGGTGTTGTTCGTGAGTGCCATGAGAGAAATTCAATCTAAAAACGTTTACACCGGCGTTTACGAGTGCTAATAGTTTTTCGTATGTGTTGCAGGCAGGACCTACAGTAGCAATAATTTTAGTTTTATGAAGCATAATTTAAATTTGGTGAAGCACCAATTGTTGTCCAACAAAGTTAGCAGTGCAATTGAAACTGACTGATTATTTTTTTGCGAAAATCTGGGTGAAGTAAATCCGTCCAGAGTTGTTCTGAGCAACGCCTATTCCCGAAAGGTTAAAATCGCCTTCAATGTTCTTTTTGTGTCCCGGGCTTGCTAGCCAGTTGTCTACCACTTTTTGTGCAGTCTTAGGACCATAAGCAACATTTTCAGCAAATTCGTAGGCGTCTTTTACTTTATTTCTTATCCGATCTACACGATTGTCGAAGCCATCGTGACTGAATGCAACTGAACCATTTGCCATGTTTTTACTGTGTATTTCAGCTTCCTTAGCAATAATTGCGTTGTCTTTGAGTGGCTTCAGGTGTTGCGATACCCTGTATTTATTAACGAGCACCAGAATTTCACCCTTCATTTTATTGAGCTTCACTTGTTGGTTTTGCCCATGAGAATAAAAGCCTGCGAACAGTATAACGAGTAGAGTAGTAAGATGTTTCATATTGTACAATGTTTGGTGACGTATCACTAAAACTGTGCCAAAATATTAAAACATCGCTACCAATTAGAGTGATTGTGCAACGAACTTGTTATATTTCTTTCTGTACTGTTGCGGAGATATCCCTGTGTACTTTTTAAACACCGACCTGAATGCCTTTTGATCGTTATACCCAACCGAGTACATGATTTCGTTCACGTTTTCTTTACCGGTTTCCAGGTGTTTTTTTGCGGCTTCAATTTTTACCCTTTGCAGGTATTCGTTTGGCGTGTTTGAAGTGGCTTTTTTAAATCTTCGCTCAAAGTTGCGCCGACTTAGCGCAAACATTTGTGCCAATTGGTCGACCGATATTTTTTCAAAAAAATTCTTCTCTATATAGGTTTGTGCCTGTATGATGGGTTCATCTTCATGCGATTTCTGCCCCATAAATATGTGAAATGCTGACTGATTTTTTCGATCAATATCTACTTCCATCAGTTTTGCCAGGTAAAGGGCTACTTCCCGGCTGGTATATTTTTCTACTAGGTAAATCAATAAATTCAGGAATGAATAAGCGCCTCCGCTGGTATAAATACCCGCTTCGTCGGTAATTACTTTTTCATCCCGCATCTTAATGTTGGGGAACATTTTTTTGAATAAATCTGCTGCTATCCAGTGTGTAGAGCATTGTTTACCTTCAAGTAGTCCCGTTGATGCGAGCACAAAAGCGCCAATACAGATACTGGCTATTTCACTTCCATTTTTATATTGTTCCTGAAGAAAAGGTATAAAGTCTTTGTTCTCTTCTATTGATGAGGGCTGAATAGCAGGAATGACAATTAAGTCGAATTTCCCTGCTTCATGGAGTAGTTGAGTGGGGCGAACAGTAAAAATACCATCATACATGCTTTTTGCACCACCTTTGCCAACCAGTTCCACTTCGAAACAAGGATCTTGATTAAGGTGTTGCACCAGATAATTGTTAGCATGTAAAAATACCTTGTAGGTACCGACTACACTCGAAAAAATGAAATCGCCCTCAGGCACAAGAATGCCAACGCGTTTTTTCGCTGTGTTCAGAATTGCAGTCATGAAACTCTTTGTTTGTCGAACAATATTAACTAAAAACTACAAGAACTTTTCCCGATGGCGTAAATACACCCTAAAATTGACTTATTCGCACTAGGGACATGTTTTGAGTGTGTTTTACATTTGTTCATTCAATAAAAAGTCGGAATTAAGGTCCTTTAAGGAGGAGAGAACTAACAGGCCCTTATAAATCTAATAACTATGGACGGTAACGTAAATATCATCAATTGGTTTGAAGTTTCGGTTGCAGATATCAATCGTGCAAAGAAATTTTATGAGACAGTTTTCAATATCCAGATGGCAGGGCCAATGGATATGATGGGAATGGCAATGGTGTTTTTTCCCTCTGTTCCCGGAAATGGTAAAGTATCAGGCGCGTTGGCTCAAGGACCTATGCACCAGCCGTCTTCTGCCGGAGTAAAAGTATATTTTAATGGTAACCCTGATCTGGCCGATGCACTGAGCCGTGTAGAAGCAGCAGGGGGGCGTATTGATATGCCTAAAACTAAAATTGGTGGCGATAATGGCTTTATGGCATTTTTCACCGACACTGAGGGGAACAGCATAGGTTTGCATTCTCAGAATTAATTTTTTAACGTAGGTTCAACTTTACAGTTTTTATATTTTCGGTGTTTTTACAACGGATTCATGTCTATGGATTTGTTGTAAAAACTTTTTTTTATACCTACGGCACTCCATTTTCAGCGATTGTGTAACTTTAAACACTAATCCATTTTCATGACACCCAGAACCAAAATTTTTTCACTTTTTATTGGCGGTTTTGTAGCCGGTGTAGTTACGGTAACTGTAATCGCCCTCAACAAAATAGAACAACCCACCAATTCAGTTGACGTAAATTCAGAAGGAAGACCACAATACAAGTGGTACACCCCTGAAATACCTCACTCCATGACTTTTGCAGGCGAAGAAGTGCCTTTAGAAAAATGGGATGTCAAGGAAAAACTGGACAGAGAACTACTTTCTAATTCCTACTTACATGGTGCTCAACTTTCTATACTCAAGTTATCGGGCAGGTATATGCCCATTATAGAAGAGCGTTTGAAAGCAAACGGAGTACCCGACGATTTTAAGTATGTATGTGTTGCGGAGAGTTCGTTGCAACAAAACGCACTTTCGGGTGTGGGTGCGGCAAGCTTCTGGCAGTTTATGAAAGATACGGGGCCTCATTATGGTTTAGAGATCAGTGAGGAAGTTGATGAGCGTTTTAATGCAGTTAAAGCTACTGATGCAGCTTGTAAATACTTTAAAGAAGCCTACGAGAAATTCGGTAGCTGGACAGCTGCTGCCGCATCATATAACTGTGGGCAGGGTGGTTTTTCAAGCCAGTGTGAATTCCAACAGACGAAGAATTATTTCGAGATGATTTTCCCTGACGAGACCAACAGATATGTTTACCGGATATTGGCACTCAAACATTTGCTCAGTAACCCTAAAAAGTTTGGAAACATTATCTCTGATGCCGACTTGTACCAACCATTGAAAGGAAAGACAGTTACAGTTGATAAAACTATACCTGATTTGGCGCAATGGGCGAAAGACAACAAAACGTCTTACAAATACCTGAAAATCTATAACCCTTGGCTCAGGGCACATAAGCTAACGGTTAAACCGGGTAAGAAGTACGAAATAATGCTTCCTTAATATAAGAAAGGAAGTGGATTAGATGACTGATTTTGGTCGTTCCCTGTGGAAACCAGAGTCATGATTTAAAAACGTTAGCCTGACTAATTTTGTAAAAAATAGTAGTATGAAAAGATTATTGTCACTGGTTTTTTTGGTGGTGTTTTTGTCAGAAGGTGCTCAAGCGCAAATATCACAGTATTTTGAAGGCAGAGATCAGTTGATCCCTTATGTACAAAGTACATGTAAAAAATTTTGGAATAAAAGCAGTACTCAATCGGTTAGTGCTACCGATGTAACTGTTTACACTCAAGATTGTGCATTGTATTTTGAGGTGAAACAATACATTGAATGTGCCAAGGACACAAAGGAACCCTGCACTCCCAAGGTGTTGAATACCCTGTACAAAATCAATTTAGAAGATACCAAACTGCTTGACGATAAGGGTATGATTGTTTTAGCAGGAGCCAATAAAACGGTAACAACGCTTTCTTTTGTGAATACGGGTGGCTGGGAGCATAAAGCCGATTTTTCAAAATCATTTACTGTGCCATTAACCTACAATGATTCAAAACTTCAGGAAGAACTCAAAAAGCTTCGTGAAGCCTTCCAGCTACTTTTAATGGATTGCGCGCATTAGGGTTTCCCCGCAGGTCAGATACCTGCGCCCATTCAAGCGTAGAAGATTCTACGCTTAACTATATTTTTAAATTGTTTTCCGTAGAGTCTTCTACCGAAGGTTGGTTGCAAGATTTGTCTTGCGAGTAAAATAGTGCCCCGAAGGTTGGATACCTGCGTCCGCGCAAGCGTAGAAGATTCTACGCTTAACTATAATTTTAAATTGTTTTCCGTAGAGTCTTCTACCGAAGGTTGGTTGCAAGATTTGTCTTGCGAGTAAAATAGTGCCCCGCAGGTTGGATACTTGCGTCCGCGCAAGCATATAAGACTCTACGCTTAACTATAATATTAATTTGTTTTCCGTAGAATCTTCTACGGAAGGGCGGATGCAAGACTCTGTCTTGCCCGAAAAAACACCTACGCCATTCCACCGACACGCTTGCGGGAAAGGAGGAGTGTTTCCAGTAGTAACATAAGAACTGCGAGGGCAATACACAGTTTCCAGATGGGAAATTGAAGAGCGCCGGCATCTTTGTAGCTGCCATTGTGCTCCATGTCGGGCCACTTGATATTGTTGCCTTTCCATGTGTTTTTAACTGTTTTCAGGTCGGGTAGCATAAGGTCTGACTCTGTTTTATCTTCATTAAGACCAATGAGCGTGGTGTCAGATTGTGGGGCTGCCAGTTTGTAAAAGCCGGGTTGGTGCAATGCTGTGCCAATCTCCAGCACCAGTCCGGCACCTTCGGGGCGTTGGCTTGGTATAATGTCGGTGTTATTGGCATAGAGGTGCATAGTGTTTTTTTCTGTCGCATTCAACAGTGGTAAGTACACACTTTGCTTGCTGCCGGCTGTAATTGAAAATACGTTGTTGGTGCCGCTTTGTACCGCCATTTGGTATAGGAACGGAGCAAAAAAGTAACTGCCTGCAAAGTTGCCCGAAAGCAAATCGACACCCGTCGATGAAATGTAAAGCGTACCTCGGTCAGGTGTGAATGAAGCCAGCATAGCATCTCCATTTCTAAAACTCATCACCGACTGGCTGTTGGCGTTTAAGCCCGAACTGATGGAATAGTGCCAGTTGCAGCGTGGGAGTTGCACATTGTCTGGAATCTTTTCAAAGATGTCTTTTACGAGGTTACAACCCTGTTGCAATGAAGCTACATTTTGGGCAGTGGTATCAAGTTTGTTGAATTTGATATCACCAATGTACTTCATGCCCCCATTCAGCCCTTCGGTGTTTTCGGTTTTGCCGGGGAAAATACAAATGCTTTGTCCTGACTGAAGTGCTGTGCCGATTGAACGACCTAGCGTTTCGTCGATATGGGTAATGCCATTTAATACTATCAGGTTGTAGTTTCTCCAGTCGGTAGCCGGGGTATTGATGTCGGCCTGATTGAGCCTGAAATCGCCATAAGCCCTGAAGGCTGCCTGTACGAAGGGATTCGCAAGCCCCTCATTCAGCACCAGTACAGAAAGGTTTGACGCACTACGCCCGCTAATGCGGAAGGTATCGTCAAAGCGCACTACATCGTCGTTCACAGTTACTTGTATGCGCTGCCAGCTTGCATCTGTGATTTGGAATGGCAGCGTGTCAATGCTTTCTTTTTTATCGTTCCATTTAATGGTGGCAACGCTTTTTACCTGATTGTTGACCGTTAGCTGGGCAACAATAGGTTCCTTGGGCTCGTTACCATAAAGCTTTGTTTTAACGACCAGGTAGTTGTTTCTGCCCACTTGTAAAGTAGGTATTGTAAGAAACGCAGTATCGATGGCTACATCATGCAAATCATCGGCGCGCAGTGGCAGGCAGTAGAAATTGATGTTTTTTCCGTGTGCCGCATCGGGGTAGGTAAGCGTGTTTTGCTGGAAGTCGGAGAAATAAAATACATCGCAGCCGTTCATGCCTTCGTTTTGCGACAGACTTTGTGCTGTAAGTGTTATTTTATCAATGCTTTTCCATGCCGCTGAAAAGTCTACACTGTTTATCTCTCCAATTATTTTCTCGGCTGTTTCAGGGTGGAAACTTTGAGGGCGGTCGTTGGTGATCAACATGAACTTAGAACCAGGTGCGGCATATTTCACCTGCCTGATGGCACTCTCTTTCGCAAGGTCTAACATGGTGCGCATGCCTTTTTTGGCACTCATGCTGCGCGAATTATCCAGATATATCAGTTGCAGTCTGTTGCCCTTTTGTTCTTCATTGCTTTTAAAAAAAGGTTGTGCAAATGCCAGAATCAAGGACGCGAGAAAAAGCAGGCGTATTAAAAGCAGCCATTTATGCTGTAACTGCGATTGCTTGCGGCTGGTAAGTTGTATATCCTTTAGAAAACGAGTATGCGGGAACATGACAGTCTTGTACTTCCTGAGGTTGAATAAATGTATCAACACAGGAATGACCAATGCCACTCCGGAGATTAAAAATAAAGGATATAAAAAGCTCACGGGGACAAATATAATGTAACGGCATCAATTGATTCGTTGCGGATTTGTGAAAGATGGGGCTGGATATCAACAGTATTTTTTTTGCTTTCATGTTTCAAATCATCTTCATGGGTTCAAATTTTCTCTTACCTTTAGAAGCTTAAAATATCAATAATAAAATGCAGATACTAGACGGTTCTTTTGTTTCGGCTCACATCAAAGAGCAGATAAAGCAAGATGTAATTAACTGGCAGGCGGCAGGTGGTAAAAAGCCACATCTGGCTGCTATTTTGGTGGGTAACAACCCTGCCAGTGAAGCCTACGTTGGTCATAAAGTGAAAAGTTGTGCTGAATTGGGTTTTGAATCGACATTGTTACGTTTCAACACCGATATCACTGAGGCGCAACTGATTGATGAGGTTAAAAAACTGAATGAAAACGATGATGTGGACGGTATTTTGGTGCAATTGCCTTTGCCTGAACATATTTCGGGCGATGCGGTGATATTGGCCATTGACCCTGCAAAAGACGTTGATGGTTTCCATCCTATTTCTCAGGGTAAAATGATGTTGGGACAGCCTACATTCCTGCCAGCTACACCATATGGCATTATGCTGATGCTGGAACATTACGGACTTGATGTTGCAGGCAAGCATTGCGTTGTAATAGGTCGTAGTAACATTGTTGGTACACCAATGACAATCTTATTGAGCAGGAACACAAATCCGGGCAATGCAACTGTGACATTGACACACAGCCGTACTAAAAACCTTGCTGAAATTACACGCCAGGCCGATATTATTGTTGCTGCAATTGGTAAGCCTAAGTTTGTAACTGCCGATATGGTGAAGGACGGTGCTGTTGTAATTGACGTAGGTATCAATCGCATTGCTGATGCTACTAAAAAATCAGGTAGCCGCCTTGTGGGTGATGTTGACTACGAAGGTGTTGCACCAAAGTGTAGCCATATCACGCCGGTTCCGGGTGGTGTTGGTCCTATGACCATTTGTGGTTTAATGAAAAATACATTGTTGGCTGCAAGACAAAAAGCGTCGGTAGCAGCAGAATAGTCATAAAAGTCTTTCCTTGTCCCCCGGAGATTTTTATTGTTTCCGGGGGATTTTTATTTTCACATTTTAAGCCCGTTTTAACCGGCAAAACTCAAAGTATATGCCACTTGAATTTCACATTGAAACACACCGTTTAATCCTTCGCGAGTTCAGAGACGGCGATGAGCAAGGTATTTTTAGGCTCGATTCAAACCCGATTGTACACACGTACCTGGGTAATAGGCCAATATCAACATTGGAGCAAGCAAAAGCGGTAGTCGGACTTGTAAAACAGCAATATGTTGAATTGGGAATTGGTCGGTGGGCTGTGATTGAAAAGAGTACTCAGGAGTTCATAGGTTGGTCGGGCATTAAGCATGTCATTCAGCCCGAACATGGCACTGAAACATATTATGACATTGGTTATCGGTTTATACCCGAAGCTTGGGGCAAGGGCTATGCCACCGAAAGCGCATTGGAAGGCTTGCAATACGGCTTTGAAACATTAAATGTTCCACTCATTATTGGTACCGCCCATGTCGAAAACAAGGCTTCAAGACGTGTGCTTGAAAAGATTGGACTGCACTACAAAAAAACAATGTTTTCACCCATCACCGACCGCGATATCGATTGGCTTGAGATGACAACAGATGAATGGGTGGGAAAGAACCGTTAGAATTGGTTCTTCCCGAATTCAAAAAAAATCGGGACAGGCTGTTTCAAACGAGGAGCAGGGAGTAAGGACGTTTTTCCTCACCAAATTAACTTTAAAATCAGATTCTGATTTGCTTGACTGAAACAAATAAATAATTTAGAGGCAAATTGATTTTTGATTGAGTAAGCCGATTTATGTTTTGGGTACAGGTCTTTCGCATGATGGTTCATCGTGTTTGCTGAAAGATGGGGAATTGATAGTAGCAATAGAAAAAGAGCGGATTTCAAGGAAGAAGCACGATGGGCAAAATGATTTCCTTTCGGTGCGGTACTGTCTTGAGGCTGCGGGCATAACCCTTGAAGATGTGAGCCTGGTGGTGCAAGCCGCCAATTTCGAGAAAGATGAAATCATGAAGCATTCATATCAGGGAGCACGGTTTTTTCCTCAAAACTGCACCATTCCATTTGTTTCTATTTCGCACCACCTCGCCCACGCGTACAGTGCAATAGGTACCTGCCCTTTTGATGAATTCAATCTTTTAGTTGTTGATGGTTGTGGTAGTTTCTATTTTCAGTGCGATGACCTTGCAGGTACTTCTGTGCCTGCTGATGTACAATTGGTGAATTTGCTTGAAAAAGATAGTTTTTATCATTACGAAGGTGGTTTGCTAACGCCCATTTTCAAAGATTTTTCTGCATTTGGCGGTGCAAATTCAACAGAACATAATAACACGCCAACCACAAAACATTCAATAGGAGGTGTTTACAGTGTTTTCAGTAATTACATATTCTGCAATCTTGATGATGTAGGTAAGTTAATGGGGCTCGCTCCGTTTGGCGACAGAACGAAGTACAACGATGAGATATTTGATTTGCGTGAGGGCCGGGTGTTTGTAAAAGATGAAGCCCTGAAAGTATTATCGCAGCCCTCTTCAGGCTATGAAGACTTCAAAGCAAGGTTCTCGTATTTTGCCGACCTGGCAGCGTGGGTGCAGAAAGAAGTGGAACGTGCAGTACTGTATGTTGTCAACCATAGGCAGTCGTTAGCTTCAAGTACCAGGTTGTGTTATGCAGGTGGGGTGGCACTCAATGCGGTTGCGAATGCCAGAATTTTGCGGGAAACTTCAGTTCAAGAACTGTATATGGAACCTGCCGCAGCCGACAATGGTCTGGCAATTGGTTGTGCATATTATGGGTGGTTAGAGGTGTTGAAAGGAGCGAGAAAACTTCACAGTGGCTCTACATACCTTGGTCGCACCTACACTGAAAATGAGATTGTAGCTGCACTGGATGAGGTTATTGCAACACACCCTGAATTGAAAAATAAATGCACTAAAGAAACTGATATTGCTCAAAAAACGGCTCAATTACTCAGTGAAGGAAAGGTCATAGGCTGGTATCAGAGAGGTGCAGAATTTGGACCAAGGGCACTGGGTAATCGAAGCATTCTGGCTGATGGGCGCATAAAGGGTGTTCGTGCATTTGTGAACAGAGACGTAAAAATGCGGGAAGACTTCAGGCCATTTGCTCCATCAGTGATTGCAGAAGATGTACATGAATATTTTGAGTACGGTTACGATAGTCCGTATATGATACTGGTTGATAAAATAAGAGACCGATATAAGGAGGAATATGGCGAAGTGGTGCACGTGGATGGTAGTGCGAGGGTGCAAACAGTCACACAAAGCAGCAATCCGTTGTTTTACAATCTGTTGAACCATTTCAAGCAGCTAACTGGGTCTTCGATATTGCTCAATACCTCATTTAATAAAAAAGGGATGCCAATAGTTGAAACACCGACTGAAGCACTAGCACTTTTTTATACATCGAAACTAGATGCGGTTGTAATTGGCGATTGGTTGTTAGTGAAGTAATGTTTTTTTATCATTAACCGTGCATTGAATCCTCTAGGTACGGAAGGGAGCTGATATCCGACCTGCGGATATAAAATACCCTCGTTGAATGGATTGTAATTCGTACTTTTAGTTGGTGTTACGGGCGTTACATTTTGATAAAGTTGATGGTAATTTTAAGGATTTAAATATGATCTTGCTAAAAATCTGCTGGAAATTAGTTAACATCTTCTTTCTGCTTATTTCGTGCATTTTTGCGTTTTCGTGCAACGAAACAAAAGTACCTGATTTTTCGTGTGATCATCTTGACACTGTAGATGTCTGGGAGAACAACGGTGTTATAAAATACAATTTAAATGCAAAACAAAAGTGCATTTTATCTCAATTGCTGCTCAACAGAAAAGAGGGCTTTTTAGACCACAAAGAAAACCTAAATTATGATGTGTTTATTAGCTTTAAAAAGTCTGATACATTTTTACATTATGAAACTGATGGTATATATTTCCAAGGATTAGATCAATCCACATGCTATCCCTTTGCATTCACCATTGACTCTAATCTGTTTTCAGCTATTAAATGATTTATAGTTTTACAATAGAAATAGACTACATTCATTGTCCTTTCAGGCACTCATTTGTAACAGTTTCCTTGCAAATAAGACCAGTACGTAAATATTATTTATGAGATTACTTTTTCTGATTTTGATTTTCTTTCTCTCGTGTAAAACGGCAAGAGTGAACAATATTAACAGACAATATTCATGTTTGACAACTAGAGGTTCGGTAGAACATTGTCAAGGTCTATGGAAATATTCTGACTTATTGGTCAATTGTAAAGTGAATGTGTTGTATTATTTCCCAAAATACACGATTCTCAATCAGGATACAATACTTGCTGGACCGTGTTGGTTAGTCGGAGTTGATAAAAATGCTGATACATTTGTTGTTGTTGATATTAACTATGTAGGTGAAATTAAAAAAAATGACAAAATTCATGTGAAGCCGAAGGTATGGAGTGACTCATTGAAAACAGATGCGCAATTATTCATAACTGGCTTTGTATTTCAAGAAGATAAATTGCAAAGATTAATGTGTAGTGTTAAACATGCGTATTTCGGTGAATTCTTGCCATAGTTGGAGGTAGCATCTTCTACTCTCAAATGGGCGTGGGGATCCGACCTACAGGTGTAAAATACCCTCGTTGAATGGATTGTAATTCGTACTTTTAATTGGAGTTACGGGCGTTACAGCCGAAGAATAATAGAACCTCAAAAAATCCCCGACATGCAGAAAGTGTTAAGTGTACAACAGAACAGAATTTCTTTTTTTCTTTTTCTCCTACTTCACTTTTGTTTCCCTTCATTTGGGCAAAAGGAATGCAAAAAACTACCAGTGGTAGCTGTTTATGATACATTTCGCAAATTAGCCCCTGGTGATAGATACTTTGACAGCATATTAAGAGGCAAAAATGAAATAGAGTTGTGTTTCGATGGGTCATTTCATGGAAATTTCAGAGTCTTTTTTAACGACAGCGTTTATTTCACTGGACACATTTCTGGGAACCCTTCTTCCGGCCTGTTTGATAAGAGATTTAACTTGGTAAAGCAAAATGATCGCGATAATATTATGATTCTGGAAAACTTGGACAATGGGACGATTTCGTCTTTTCAAGTTTCAAGTCTATGTTCCCATATTTTAATTGACTTTGAGCCAGATCAATGTAAACTGGTGGTTCATTATACCAACAGAATGATAATGGGAAGATGATTTTTAAGTTACAGGCGAATACAACTTACAAACAGCGGGTAAACCTGTTCTCGAAAACTAAAATCTGCTACTCCTCACTGGTCCTCGTTTGTAACGAGGATCGGTAGGCAGGGCGTTTGTAACGCCCCTACTTATACCTTGATTTAATCGATGTTATTTGAAAAAACAGATGATTCGCTTAGAAAACTGCATAAATTTTGTCATGCATTTCTCTGTGATTTTGATGTATAAAAGTTGTAGTGAGAATGAAGTATTTCGTACTTCTAATTGGTGTTAGGGGCGTTACAAACGCCCTGCCGGGTAATCCTTCCCGAATTGAAAAACTAGGGACGGGCTGATACAAACAAAGACTAGTACTAAAACTAACCTACGACGCTTTGTTTCTAGCAGCAGTGCTGTAAACGACTTGTAGCAATGTTTGTCCTACAGCTTTAAGGGTGTTTTTGTCAATCACCGACATGTTGTCGTTGTGGGTATGCCAATGCGGAGCAAAAGGTTGTTCCATGGTGCCGCCGAGGTTTATGATATCAATGGTTTTGATGCCTAATATCTGATTTACAGGAATGTGGTCGTCGGTGATTGCACCACCATCGGTGTATGGGAAGTAAGATGAAAAGCCTGCATCGGCGGCAGCCTTCCAAACATCAGCCTGTACGTCGCGGGCATAGTTGGTCGATTGGCTTTCCATTTTAAACAATGCATTATGCGCGCCCACCATGTCTAACAAAATACCGAAATCGGCTTTGTAGCCCGGTACATGCGGGTTGTGTGCCCAGTATTGCGTACCAAGGCAATAGGAGTTTTCGCCCCACATTTCCTTGCCGTAGTCTTCTACGTCTTCAAATAAAATATCAACGCCTATGTTATCAGGCAACCCGAATGATTTGATTTTTGCTGCCATTTCCACCAGCACCCCAACACCACTGCCGGCATCGTCAGCCGCCAAAATAGGTTTGTCTTTATCCTTCGTGTCTTTATCGGCCCACGGGCGACTGTCCCAGTGGGTAAGCATTAATATGCGGTGTTGTGCCTTGGGGTGAATAACGCCAATTAAGTTAATACAAGGCAGCATTTTGCCATCGCCACCTTTAACTGATACTTCCTGGCGGTACACCGTATCGCAGCAATTGCGCAGTTCTTTTTGCAACAATTCAGCGCACTTTTTTTGTGCAGGGCTGCCTGGAGTTCGTGGTCCGAAAGCTACCTGCTTACCAATGAGCGCATAGGCACTATCAGCATTAAATACCGGTGTTTTTACTGCGGCTTCAACAGGAGCAGCAGTTTCACTTGTTTGTGCAGTTTCTTTAGGTTTATCGTTGCCGCAAGACACCAATAAAGTACTTAAAGATAACATCGCACCTAAAAACAACGAGTTTTTCATAACATCGGGGTACTTAATGTCGAATAATTATTTTTTACGGGCAATCGCTTTTTTAGCCGACTGGTAGATGTTTTCTGTAGTCAGGCCATATTTTTCAAGCAATTGGTTAGGTGTTCCGCTTTCACCGAAAGTATCCATTACTGCTACAAATTCATGTGGAACCGGATGTTTGCGTGAAGCAACACCAGCAAGGCTTTCGCCGAGTCCGCCATTGATTTGGTGCTCTTCAGCCGATACCATGCAACCTGTTTTTTGAATAGACTTCAAAACAGCTTCTTCATCAAGTGGCTTGATAGTATGTATATTAATTACTTCAGCAGAAATACCTTCTTCAGCGAGACGTTTAGCAGCTTCAACAGCACGCCACACCATGTGACCGCAGGCAAACAATGAAATATCGGTACCCTCAGCCAAAACCTGAGCTTTACCCAATACAAACTCCTGATTTTCAGGCGTGAAATTTGGCCATTTCGGGCGACCAAAACGCAAATAAACCGGACCATGATAGTCGGCAATTGCAATAGTCGCAGCCTTTGTTTGGTTGAAGTCGCAAGGAACAACTACAGCCATGCCCGGCAACATTTTCATCATACCTATATCTTCAAGTACCTGGTGGGTTGCACCATCCTCACCCAAAGTAAGACCCGCGTGAGATGCACAGATTTTTACATTTTTATCGCTGTAGGCTACGCTTTGGCGAATTTGGTCATAAACACGTGAAGTAGAAAAGTTGGCAAACGTAGTAGTGTATGGGATTTTACCACCAATAGTAAGTCCTGCAGCCACACCAATCATGTTGGCTTCTGCAATACCACATTGAATAAAGCGTTCAGGAAATTCCTTAATGAATGCATTGAGCTTAAGCGAACCAGCGAGGTCGGCAGTAAGTGCAACTACATTTGGATTTCTACGACCTGCTTCCAGGATACCTTCGCCGAAACCGCCGCGGGTTTCCTTTTCGTTCAGTATTTTAATGTCTTGTAACATTGAATGGCTTTGTTAAGATATGGCTGTTAACCGAACTGCAAAAGTAACGTTGTATCAGCATCCTTTTTAGGTTTTTAGGAAATATTATCATTGTGTGGGATAACACGTGAATTGGAAAGCGCAGATAGACCTGCATGAATGCATATCTTTAACACCGATAGCGCATTTACTCAATAACCGAGCCATGAAAAGTCAATTAAAAACCAGTTTTATTTCCTCCGTTTCAATAGTCGCGGCATTTTTAGTGTTCGGTTTTGCGAAAGAGATTTCATTTCACAACATGCAGCAACTGCACTGGCTTTCGGGAACATGGTTTTTCAAAGAGGGCGACGATGTTGTTTATGAACATTGGGACAGTGTTAATGATTCTTTGATGCAGGGAAGGTCGTATGCCATTCATGTGAAAAGCAATGGAATGGCAGATACAATCATTTTTGAGACCATTCAGCTTGCATTGAAGAACAAGAAATTACAGTACATACCTACCGTAAATGGTCAAAATGGAGGCAAACCGGTCGCTTTTCAGGCGGTTGAGCAAAGTGGTGGAAAGATTGTTTTCAGCAATCCCTCACACGATTTTCCGCAATACATATCTTATGAAAGGATAGGGGGCGATTCACTGGTTGCCGCTATTTGGGGCAAGCAAGGCGAAAGGGATGTGCGCCAGGAATTCAAGATGCAAAGGGTTAAAAAGTAAAAAAGCCTTTCTTGCGAAAGGCTTTCCTGTTTCGGTGCGGGTGGAGGGACTCGAACCCCCAAGCCTCGCAGCACTAGATCCTAAGTCTAGCGTGTCTACCAATTTCACCACACCCGCTCAGAATTGGAGCGCAAAAGTAACTCTTTTATTCTACAATCCTAATTATTTTTAGATGATTTCAAGAATTAGTGCTTAAAGTGCCTTGCACCGGTCATCACCATTGCCATATTGTGCTGTTTACAGTACTCGATGCTGTCGTTGTCGCGCACAGAACCGCCGGGTTGTACTACTGCTGTAATACCCGCTTCATCGGCCATTTGCACGCAGTCATTGAATGGGAAGAAAGCATCAGAAGCCATCACGGCCCCCTTTGTTTCAAAACCAAATTGCTGCGCTTTAGCAACTGCGTTACGCAATGCATCTACCCTTGAAGTTTGTCCGCAGCCCTTGCCTATGAGTTGCTGGTTTTTAACCAATGCAATAGCATTTGATTTCAAATGTTTACAAACGATATTAGCATATTGTAAGTCGGCAGTTTCAGTAGAGGTACACATTCTGTCACCTACTTCCTTCCATTCAAGGCTGTTGATGTTGTCAGCGCCTTGCATCAATGTGCCATTCAACACCCTGCGGTATTCAACTGTTGGTTTCAGTTGTATTTTCTGTTGTAAAATAATCCTGTTCTTTTTGCTTTTCAGAATTGTCAATGCATCAGCCGCATAAGAAGGTGCAATGAGAATTTCGAAGAATAGTTCGTTGATTTTTTCAGCCGCCGCTGCATCTATTTCTGTGTTGGTAATCAAAATTCCGCCAAACGCACTTTCAGGGTCGCCCGCCAATGCGTCAATCCAGGCTTCTAAAACTGTTTTTCTCGTTGCCAGTCCGCATACATTGGTGTGTTTAATAACAGCAAATGTCGGGTCGTTGAATTCAGCGATAATTTGGCACGCGGCATCAACATCGGCCAGGTTGTTGTAAGAAAGTTCTTTACCATTCAGTTTTTCGAAAAGCTCGTCGAGGTTGCCCAGGAATTGTGCCGACTGATGCGGGTTTTCTCCGTATCTCAAAACTTGTTTGCTTGAAGCGGTCATTTCCAGTTGGTGCGTACCTGTGAAATAGCCTGCAATAGCTACATCATAGCGTGCACATTCTTCAAAAGCTGAGGTAGCAAATTTCCTGCGGTCTTCGAGTGTAGTGCCACCGTTTTGGCTGGTAATCGTGTCTAATAAATTTTGATATTGATTGCGGGAAGCAACAATGACAACGTCTTTAAAATTCTTAGCCGCGGCGCGAATTAAAGAAACGCCACCGATGTCTATTTTCTCAATAATAGCAGCTTCATCGTTGGTTGATTTTACAGTTTCTTCAAATGGGTATAAATCAACAATCACCAGGTCGTACAACGGCATGTTGTACTGTTGGGTTTGTTCCATATCAGAAGCCAGATCGCGGCGCGCGAGTATGCCACCAAATACAAGAGGGTGCAATGTCTTTACCCTGCCGCCCAATACAGAAGGGTAGCCTGTTACACTTTCAACAGCAATACAAGGAATACCTGCTTGCTCAATAAATGATTGAGTGCCTCCGGTGGAATAAATTTTTACGCCATTTTTATGGAGTTCCTGAACAATTGGTAGAAGACCGTCTTTGTAGAAAACTGAAATTAGTGCAGATTGAATCGGCTTAGACATACTGAAAATTTTGCGCGAAGATACCAACAAAACGCGCCCTAACTAGTAGCACGGCAATATATGTGCAAATGCTAATGTGAATTAACTGCTTTTTAATTAGTTATGGTTTTCGTATGATTCTGAGCCAATGCCCATTTTATCGCGGTAGCTTCTTAGGTTAATGAGCGAACCTTTGTTACTTTTTTTGATGTATTTCCGGTCGTTTATCTGTTGTCCCGATAAATTGTAAAGGCTAATGCCAATGTCGTCTTTCTCTCCTTCAACATAATTTTCATAAATCACATAGCGAGTGTCTTTGACTACAAATGTGATATTGTTCAAGTCAAGTCCGTTACCTTTTCCATCGTGAGGACGTAAATAGCTGTAGAAGCCAATTTTTCGCCAACTAGATGTGTCTTTTGTTGGGAATTCCATTTTTGACTGGAGGTAATCACCTAACCTGCAAACTATGTATTTTTCGTTGGTGTCAACAGCAACTATAATTTTAGTACTATCCTTTGTTTTGAATGAAAATACTGTTTGCTCGTTTTTCTTCAGGTATTTTTGCGCAAAGCTGTTTTGAGCGATAAAAGCCATCGAAAACACCAATAAAAATACTGAAAGCGTTGTGCGCATGTTTTTTGTTTTGAGAGCATCGGCATTGATTGGTAAATGAATCAACGTACCAAGATTGAAATTAAATATTTCTGTTCAATGTGCAAGCGTTGACAATCAATAATTCTGCCCATGGCGGGTAAAAAGGGTAACTTATGTAGATAATGCCAATCTGGTAAAGTTTAAAATAGCTCCCTAATATTATAGTTATTTGAGCTTGTCAACCTATATTTGTCTCCAATTATCCACTTCCTTTATTTTTATGAATTATAACGAGTACCGCGATTTATTCGATACTATACTTACTTCGCTAAATCCTATCGCCCCCTACAACGATTCACATTATGTAGATTACACTAAGCTCAACAAAGCCAGGATGAGGCGTTGGGATGGGCATATGGAACTTAATGGCGAATTGGTTAATAAGTTGAAAAGCATTCAGCAACCTCAGCATTGGATTATTATAACCGAGCACTGGTGTGGCGACGCGGCCCATTCGGTGCCTTTTTTGTGCATGATGGCAGAACTGAATCCACTTTTTACGTATGAGATTCAACTTAGAGACGCGGAACCATTTCTAATCAACAATTATCTGACTAATGGAAGCAAGGGTATACCAAAGTTGATTGTTAGAAATGAAAATGGGGAGGATTTGTACACTTGGGGACCTCGGCCCGCTGAACTTCAAATTATAAGGGATCGTCTGATGGCTGAAGGAGTTGACCTTGACGATGTAAAAACTGAAATGCAAAAGTGGTATAACAACGATAAAGGACGAGCTATTTGCAAAGAGATACTTGAACTGATATAGATGAAGAACTCCCGAATCAAAAGAGTCAATGTAAAGTAAGCATTGTGATGCCATACATTAAAATAATACCATCAACAAAAAACAAATAACGTTTTGCGTTAAAATTGTTGCGTAAAAGCCAGTATGCCATTCCTGCGTAAATGCTTGTAATAAGTGCGCCCGTAAAACCCGTATCATTCACAAATAAATTAAAGACAACTGGCGACATCCCCAGTGCAACCGACAATATTAAACTGTTGTTTGCACCAAGGCGAATAGCAAATGTTTTCAAGCCTCGTTTATTGTCATCTGCAATGTCTCTCCTGTCAAAAAACAAACAGGTGGAAAAAACCAGCAAATAGGTTTGAAGGAGGAAGGGGATAAACTGAATGGGTATCGTGCCATATTCAATAAGCGGCAGCATGGTGGGTATTAATGTCCATGCTATAGAAAGCATTAATATTTTGATCGTTCCGTTTTCCCGCAGTCGTTTTTTGAAGCCAAGGGGTAGCATGGGTAGTGTATATGCCAGCGATACGATGACACCACCCATAAAAATAAGTTTTAAACCATTGCTCAAAAAAAAGAAAGAGCCCATTATACTGAATATGCCAATGATGGCAAACAGCAAATGTGGCAATTGATTGCTAGGAAGCGCACTGGCATTAAAAATCGGGTGTTTCCTGTAAATGTTCCTGAGTGCAAGGTGCAGATTGTACACGAGTAATATTCCCCCTGAAAGCAATAAGTGTACGGGAGTTATTATCTGTAATTCCCTACCCCACAGCACGTGTTCGGCGCCCATGCAGAAAACCAGTGCCACAAAAACAGTATTGATGTGGCAATAGAAATAAATATCGGAAATACGGCGCATGATAAGCGTACAAATATCCTTACACTTTTTGTTACAGCGGGGTATTTTTTAGGGGTATTTTTTAAAGAAAACGCATTTTGAATCGTTTTTGACGAAATTTACAATCATAAACGGCGACACAATGAACACAGATATCAGAATTGTATTAATAGAAGATGATGCTACCATCAGGGATATTTATACAGAACTTTTGAGTGCTGCAAGCGGGTATGTTGTGGCAGGTGCTTTTGATTCATATGAGGCTGCACGCCCCAAACTGGAAGCACTGGAGCCGAAAGTAATTTTGCTTGATGTTCAGTTAAAAGGAATTTCAGGCGTCGATGCAATATCTAAAATCAAAAAGCAGTTGCCTGATGTCTACATTATTATGTTGACAGTTTTCGATGACGAAAAGTTCATTTTTACAGCTTTAGGTAACGGTGCCTCAGGGTATCTGACCAAGAACACTCCGCCCGATAAAATTATTGCAGCCATTCACGAAGTGCTTGAAGGCGGTGGCCCCATGAGTGCTAAAATTGCGAAGATGGTGATTGCATCGTTTAAAAGAAATGAATCTTCTCCTTTGTCGAGGCGGGAAACCGAGATATTGGAACAGGTAGCAACTGGAAAAAGTAGGAAGAGGATTGCTGAAGAACTGTATATTGATTTAGAAACGGTGAAAACTCACATTAAAAACATTTACGCCAAACTAGATGTTCATTCGAAGGCAGATGCCATCAAATACGCCAAAGAAAACAAATTTATATAAACAACAACGCCCGGTAGCGACACCGGGCGTTGTTCATTTTATGAAGCTTTTGCCAATTTAGCTGTGTATTTTTTTATTTGGTAGATGCTTTTCGCAAACTCATTCAGATTTTGTGACAAGCTCATTTTTTCGTCGGGGATCTCAATTTTCAAGTCGCGTTCAAAGTAATAAAGTAGCAGGTTTAAGTCAGTAGGGTTCAAGTGAAGGTTATTTTCCAGCCTTGCATTCTCATTTGAAAGAAGATTTCTATCAATGAATAATTCTTTGTTCAGAATGTTGATCAGTCGCTTTTTAATCTGTTTCATAAAATTGGCTTGGTTTTAAGTGTAGTTTATAAACTGCACAAATCATGCCAAAAGTATGTTTGAGGTAGTCTTAAATATAAAATTAACAGATTATTGTTGCTGCTTTTTCTGCGCCATCAGCAGTTTAAGGGAAGAAGGAGACACAAAGCCAAAAAGAACCATGCCTACCGCCCCGGCAAAACCGACGATTGCTGCTTTAACTATCCAGCTCAATGGAGTTTGGGCGGCAATTGTCAATGCAACCCCGGTCAATGCTATTGCGAAAAGTGCTTGTAATAGGAGCCACTTTCCTTCAAACCTTACATCAAATATTTTAGAACATGCAACAATAAAAAGAATGGATAATAACGATTGTGTAACGCACGATGTGAAAGCACCTCCTACAGATCCGTACCGAGGTATTAAAATGAAGTTGAGAGTGAGGTTGAATACAACACCGAAAAAAGCGATTATGTTGAGCGTTTTTAAGTTGCCGTTGGCAGTGAGCAGCGTACTATATATATACATCATGCACCAAGCCGGAAACGAACCAATAAGCCAGGCAAAGACATACTTGTATTCCATAGCGGCTGAAGTATGAGCACCTTTGTACAGCAACTGCATCACATCGTTACTGAAAACGATACCTATTACTGTTATGATTACTGAAAACGGCAGCAAAATGTCGGTACATAGCTTAATAAGCGGTCGAACGTCATCCCTGCTCGCCAACATTTTACCAAAAAGCGGTAGCAACATAGTAGCGAACATAAGTCCGAGTATATTGGCAACATCCAATTGGCGAAATGCTGATGCCCAAATATCAGCCTGAAGTTTTCCGTTTGTGGAGAGGCGTTCAATCATCATAGCATCGGCTCTGTTGTACACCGACATTTGAAAAATAAGCAGGGCGTATGGTAGCGAGCTTTTGATGATATTCGCAATCATTGTTTTATCAAAGTGTAAGCGAATATGGGCTTTGGAAACTTTGAGTAAGACTACAAATGCTATGATAGAAGTTAACGCATAACTTCCTATCTGAGCTGAAATGAACCACGAAATTTTGAAATTTTGCGATGTCGCTGGTATTAATAATAAAATACCGCAAATGCATATCATTAATAGTTTATCAGTGATTGATAAAACTCCGTCGGTTTTAAATCTTTGAAGGGCACTAATATTTGACCGAATGAAAGAAAGCATAGAGTTCAATGCCTGAATGCACAAAACGCCTAACAGCAATTGCAGTTCAATGCCTCGGTAACCTATGGCATACCCCCATGTAGTTGCAATGATAAAATAGGCAGAAGATAGCAGCAGCCTTGCCGTAAACATGGATGGGAATATTTGGGGTAACCTTTCTGGGTTTTGAGAAATGACCCGGCTATTGTAGCTGGTGATGCCAAAGTCAAGGATAATTTGGAATATGATACTTAGGCTTAACAGTGCCTGATAAGTACCATACTCACCGAGTGGAACTTTATTTTGTACGGTCCGGTCAATGAAAAAAATCCATATCGGCTTCACCATAGCATTAATTGCTACGATAAATAATATGTTTTTTACAAAGAATTTCTTCATTTTCAGTCGATGTCCAAGACAAATGTACAGATAATATGCGCAAGCCTATTTTTTTACGCCTGAAAACAATGCGATTGCTGATATGTAAAAAAGGTGAAGCTTTTCAATAGTTATCCACAGTTTGACGTTTAGTTTTTTAAACATTTTACCAACAAAGCCAACCATTTTTAAAATTAGTTTGTCTATTTACTAGAGGTTCAGGTACAAAACGTTTTGAAATAGAAAAAAAATTGTACTTTGGCTGATTATTTTATCGTTAAGACTTATACAAACCATATTAAATAATTAAGGGAGATGAAAACAAGTCGTTACTTATTAGTTGTTTTTGGGCTAATCTTCACACTTTTTTCGAGGCCGGGTTACTCTCAGCTTACGTTATCAGCTGATTCAGTGATGTGTGGAGCAACATCTACAACTCTACACGCCACATTGCTTGGCGATGTGCCTACATCTGCGGGCATTACTTCGGATGATGGCTATTCTAGTTTAATCAGTATTGGCTTTAACTTTAAGTTCTACAATAACTATTATAACCGTCTTTGTATTGGTTCTAATGGTATTTTGAATTTTAATAGTTCGGTAGCGGGAGCTTACTGCCCTTGGCCTATTTCTGCAGTCCTTGCCGGTAATTCATCGGTTTATAACTGTTTTTGTGGTCCTTGGTGCGATATTTATATCCCTGCGGGCGGTACCATTACTTATTCTACTATAGGTACTGCACCTTATAGGAAGTTTATGGCTACTTTCTGTGCCACCAGAATGTACTCTTGTACTACGCAATGGACTACTACTCAAATGATTTTGTATGAAACTACAAACATTCTTGAGGCGCACATCGCACACAAAACCATTTGTTCTTGGAACGGTGGTCAGGCAATTGTAGGTGTTCAAAATGCATCAGGTTCAGCTTCGACAGCAGCTCCTTCACGCGATTACGGTACTTCTTGGACTGCAACAAACGAAGCTTGGAGGTTCTCTCCTCGCGATACTACGATTTCTGGTTATTCAGTTAGTTCAATTACTTTCGCTCCGGTTCCTTATTCTTCTTCAACAATTTGCTGGTACGACTCAACTACTGGTGCTTTTTTAGGTACTGGTACTTCAATCACAGTATCGCCAACTGGTGGAGTAGGAACTTACTATGCTACAGCAGCGGGTTGTGCTGACTCAACGTTTGCTTATATCCATGTTGATTTGCATAGCGACCGTAATACTGCAGGTCACCATATCAATAGCATTTCAGCTACCAACCCTACGGTTTGTGGTAAGTGCGATGGTACAATACATATTGCCGGCGGTTTGTCTCCGGGCGTTTCTGATACTGTTTATTACTCAAAGGACGGTATCCCAATGCCTCCTATGGTATTCCCAGGTGGTGCAGGTGCTGATAGCAGCCTTACTATGACTGGTTTGTGTGCCGGTGTGTATGATGCAATTCACGTACAAAACGGTAACCCTTGCCCAAGTAATACAGTAGGTCCTATCACATTGGTTGATCCTCCAATAAATGCTGATTTCACTATTACAAAACAACTTGGCTGTACTTCTGATAGAATCATTATTACAAACAGATCAACTCCGGCTGGTTACCATTGCGATTGGACTTATGGTGACGGTTCAGGCGATACCGTTTATAATCCAGTACACACATACACAACACAAAATAACTATACTGTACGATTGATTTATAGTACATACGGTACGTGTTTTGATACGCTCGAAGTTCCTATTGATTTAAGACATCCTGAATCAGCAAACTTCACTCCTAGTGCCACTCAGGTATGTTTGGGTACTGCAATCAATTTTACCAATTCGTCAATCGCAGGAAGGCCTGATTATATGTGGGATTTCGGAGACGGAACTACATCTACACTTGATAACCCTAGCCATACTTACAGTAAAGGCGGGTATTACAAAGTAACGTTGAATGTTACCGATTCAATTCCTTGCCTTGTTACGAAACAAGAAACAGTTGAAGTAATTGAAGTGAATGCTCACGTACCATTTAAGGACACGATTGTTTGCTTGCGCAGACCAATGGAGATTGATGGATACGCTGATGTTTTGCCAAATGATAATACAGTAACTCTTTCTTACTTGTGGACACCGGCGGCTGGATTGTCTTCTGATAATACTGCAACAACTTACTTCTCAGGTACGGGTGTTTACATCTATCGATTCACTGCAGTTACAACCCCGTTAGGCTGTTCTTCTACAGTTACTGCTAAAATAAATTCTCAACCTCCGATTGTACTTACCAACATTACACCAACACAATACATAACAAATGGCGGTTCGGTTCAATTGAATGCTGAAAATGCGTGGATTTATGAGTGGTTCCCTAACGATGGATCCATTGATAATCCTAATATCAACAATCCAATTGCACATCCAAATGATTCAGTAACTGTTTATACTGTAGTGGGTCAAAATGAATATGGTTGTAAGGATACAGCTACAGTAACTGTTCACCTTAACCAAGATGTTAGAGATATGATTCCTACAGCATTCACTCCTAATGATGACGGATTGAATGATGAGTTCAGGTTGATTAAGTTTACTTATCAGAAATTAGTTGACTTCAAGATATTTGACAGATGGGGTAACCTGATGTTTGAAACTGCTGACTACAAGAAAGGTTGGGACGGTAAGTTCAAAGGAGTACCACAAGATATGGGTGAGTATTTCTACCAAATCATTGTTGCTTATCCTGAAGGAATGAATAAGACAGTAAACGGAAGCTTTACTTTAATCAGGTAATATTCCAGACAATATGTAAATTGAAATGTCCCTTGATTGGGACATTTCAATTTAACGAAAAACGTTTTTGATAGTTAATTTTTCGAACGCTTTTATTAACTTCGAGTTGTTTTAATTTTATAAATTGAGTTATATGAAAAGGTGGTTAGCAATTTTTGGCATCTGCTTATTTGCGGTACTTCAAAGCAAAGCACAAGTGGCTGTAACTAATCTTTCAGGTACAGCAACCTATGGAAGTCTTTCAGTAACTGTAACTTCCACAGGCGGTGTAAGTTCCTGGTCGGCAAGTTGTTTAGGAACGCCCGCTCAGTATTGGGTTGGTATGGGTACATCAGGTGCCTATAATTACCAATTCTCAAGACCTGTTTACCGCATCAAAATGCAGAGTTATGCATTGAATGGTGGAGAATACATTCAACTGTATGTGAATGGTCTTCCTTACGTAGTCACAATGACGGATGTTATTTCACTAGGTGGTGGTTGTCCTTCAACTTCTTCTACAGTCTGTTCGTTATCGCTGGGTAGAATTTATGGTCCTGCTACGGGCATGTCTGATTATGCCGGCCCAGATTTGGATATTAAGTTTTGTGACCGCGTAGATTCATTCAAGGTATACTGCATGTCAAATTCAGGTATGACTTACCACATGCAAGTTGATACAGTTTCATCACTGACATCGACACACCACGTAACTGCAAGTTCATCTTCACCAGTATGCGAAGGAGCTAATTTGAATTTGTATAGTGGTCCTGATACAACAGGTCTGACCTATTCCTGGACTGGTCCTGCCGGTTATACTGCTGCAATCGAAAATCCAACAGTCACAGGTATTGGCATGTCGGGTGCAGGAACATATACAGTTGTGACAGCATTGGGTGGTTGTAAAGACACAGCTTATGTTGATGTAGTAGTAAAACATGTACCTGTTCCAATTGCGACTAACAATAGTCCTATTTGTTCAGGCGAAGATTTACATTTATTCGCTTCTGATTCTATTTCAACTGCAACATTCCAATGGTCTGGACCTGGTGGCTTTACTTCAGCACTTCAAAATCCAATACGAAGTGCAGCGCCTGCCTCTGCTGCAGGTACTTATCAGGTTGTAGCTACAGTCGATGGCTGTACATCCTTCCCGGCAACAACGAATGCAACAATTTATCAAACACCGGTTATCACAAATTACTTTGGTACTAATCCTACACCTTGCGAGCATTCTGATGGTTCATTTACGCTCACTGGGTTTTTGGCTAGTACAGTTTACTACGTTTCTTATGTAACAAACGGAACGACTGTTTATGATACAATAACAACTGATGCATCAGGCAACATTGTTGTTACTGGTCTTCCTAAAGGGATCTATCACGATTTTTATGTGACTCTTCATGGTTGTGTTTCAAATATGGGTGGTCCGGTTGAATTGACTGACCCTGGAACACCTCCAAAACCAGTTATTAAGTCTAACGCGCCAGTTTGTTTGGGTCAAATTCTTGATCTTTATGGCTTCGATAGTGCTGCCGGAGTAAGCTATACTTGGGATGGACCTGCCGGATTCCATGTTGTTTCACAGAATGCAGAGATTATTCATGTCACCGCAGCCAACTCGGGTGTCTATACGCTTACAGTTGCAAATATTGCATGTAAAAATTCAGCAACAGAGACAATTGTTATTCAGCCTTCTTTAACTTTAATTGATATTAGCCCTTCAAGAACAATTGCTTTTGGTAATTCTACGCAACTGGAAGTACAAGGTGCACAAAATTACTGGTGGACACCCAATGACGGTTCATTAGACAATCCTAATATCAATAACCCGGTTGCTACTCCGCAACACACTACAATTTATCAGGTTATTGGTATGAACCATTGGGGTTGTACAGATACTGCTACCGTAACAGTAACGGTGGTATTCCCTGACACAATCATGATTCCAACAGGTTTTACACCAAACGATGACGGAATGAATGATGAGTTTAAAATTATCAATCCTCCGTATAACTGGAAAATGGTTGATTTCACAGTATGCAACAGGTGGGGACAAATCGTTTTCCAAAGCAACTACAACATGAAAGAAGGTTGGAATGGTAAGTTGAACGGAGTTCCACAAGATATGGATGTTTACCACTATGTAATTACATTGGCTAGCCCAGATGGTGTAAACCACCAGTATAAAGGCGATGTAACGCTAGTAAGGTAGCAGCAGGCAACCGTCTCCATAGCTTAGGAAACGGAAATCGCGGTGGAGCGCATAGTCGTATACATCACGCCACTGTTTACCAACTAAAGCTGAGACAAGTAATAATAGCGTACTTTTTGGTTGGTGAAAATTTGTAACCAACCCATCAGATAAAACAAATTGATAGCCCGGAGCAATAATAATTTGCGTCCGGGTTATTGTTTTTTTAAGGCTTTTAGAAAGCATAAAATCTATTACTGCTTGAAGTGCATCGACGATAGCAGCTTGTGGTTTTTCATAAGGATCCCATTGTTGTACTGCAAAGCCATCAAAGTCAACATTTTCTCCACTAAATAATTTGCTGCCTATTTGATAG
The DNA here is from genome assembly GCA_947454235.1 of Chitinophagaceae bacterium. Taxonomy (GTDB): domain Bacteria; phylum Bacteroidota; class Bacteroidia; order Chitinophagales; family Chitinophagaceae; genus Flavipsychrobacter. Next base: position 155,324 of record CANGIY010000003.1, on the reverse strand, counting down.
ATGCTCTCAATTGTTCTCATGGAGGTAGTACCTACGGGTATTATGGGGTTGCCTGCTTTTTTAGCATCTAGTAGTTGTTGTACAAATGTGTCAGTAAATTCTATCCATTCCGCATGCATCAAGTGATCGGATATGGTTTCAGTTTTTACAGGCATAAAAGTACCTGCACCTACATGTAGGGTCACATAGCTGATTGAATTTTTGCTATCGGTTATTTTTTTCAGGATCTCTTCGGTGAAATGAAGTCCTGCCGTTGGGGCAGCTACGCTTCCTTCTTGTTTGGCGAAAATGGTTTGGTATCGATTGTTGTCTGCTTCTGAAGTTGTTCGGTTGATGTAGGGTGGAAGAGGTACATCGCCAAAAATGTTCAAAATTTCAGCAAATGTAATCTCTGAATTCTTCCACTTGAATTGAATGGTATTCCCATTGCTGTCTTTTGCAATAAGTACAGCTTCAAGCTGAATGCCTTCTTTTTCTGCAACAAGAGAAGGCGTTGTCTCTGGTTTCCATTTCTTAGCATTGCCTACAAGGCACTTCCATTCCACGCCCGATTTTGCTGAAAGAGCAGAAGTTATTTCCGTTCCATCCTGTGCAGGGTTCAGGCAGAATATTTCAATATTTGCCCCGGTAGGTGTTTTGAACAATAAACGGGCATTGACAACTTTCGTTTGATTAAAAACCAAAAATGATTTTGGCGGTAGGTAGTTGTTGATGTTGTTATAAGTCGATTCTGAAATTTCACCTTTTTTGCTCACCAATAATTTTGAGCCGCCCCGAATTGGGTTGGGGTGTAAAGCGATTTTTTCAGCAGGTAATTCGTAGCTGAAATCGTCTATTCTTAGGTTCTTAGGATGCATTTTATTTAATTTCAGGAATGGCTATACCCGATATTTTTCGGTACAAATCAATTGCATAAAGGTCTGTCATACCACTTATGAAGTCAACAACAGAGTGAATGTCATTGTATAATGTATCGGGACGACGCTGAACAATAAACTGTTTAGAGACGAGCTGCAGTAGTTTTTTAGATCTGTTGGTGGTTGGTGCAAGCAATCCACTGATGAATTCTTTCAGTAGCCCGCCAATGATGTTGAAACCTGCGCACTCAATTTCAACCACCGATTTGTAATTGTATATCTCTTTGATTGAGAATTTGTTGATTGCATCAATATATCCGCGTTCATTTTCAGGGAGGCAGTCGAGGAGGTCCTTTTGCAATGTACCATTAAGTAATGCCTCTTCGTTAGCCATAAAAACATCGGTCATTTTCTGCACCATGGTCCCAATCCAGGCAGCTCTTATGTATTGCGCTTTTTGGCGATCGTCATCAAATTTGGCGATTTTTTTGAGCACATATCCTTGCGAGCCAAATTCTTCTCCTTCGTTAAAGAAAGGAAGAAATAAGCCAAGGAACGTTTCGAACGACACTATCCCAAGCCTGTGCGCATCTTCCAGGTCAATAACCCGGTAACAGATATCGTCGGCAGCTTCTGTGAGATATACAAATGGGTGCCTGGAGAAAATTGTCTTTTTTTCATTCAGGGCAGGAATGCCTAATGTTTCAGCAATGTCGAGATATGTTTGCCTTTCAGAGTCAAAAAAGCCGGACTTTTTAGTAGAAATAAGTCCGGTCTTTTTGTCAAAACCTGACAATGAATCTGAAGGGTATTTTACTATAGAAGCAAGAGTTGCATAGGTGAGTTTGAGGCCACCTTGCTCGGGGCTGTTGAATGCGTGGGTTAATACCCGCAGCGCATTTGAGTTGCCTTCAAAATTGGTGAAGTCTTTTAACTGGCAAGCACTCAGGCTGTTTTCAATAATTTTTTTAGGGTTGCCCTCCAGTTCAATAAAATAGTTTCTGATGGCATCTTCGCCTGAGTGCCCGAATGGCGGATTGCCTATATCATGCGAAAGGCAGGCAGCTGCAATTACTGAAGGAAGTTCGTATCGGTAGAATTCTGCTGCTGTTTCAGAAAGGCTTTTTTCGTGTTTTTTCCATATTTCAATGCCTACTGCTTTGCCTAAAGAACGACCAACAGATGTTACTTCAAGACTATGAGTAAGGCGGTTATGTACAAAAACAGACCCCGGCAAAGGGAATACCTGCGTTTTGTTTTGGAGGCGACGAAAGGGAGATGAAAAAATAATGCGGTCGTAGTCTTGTTGGTAAGAATCGCGAACCGGGTCGAAATAACGGTTTTTGCTGCCTGAATCGCCTGTTCTTTTAATACTGAAAAGTTGTTCCCAGTTCATTTTGCTCATAATGCAGGCTATTGGTTTTTAGGTAAACGACTGAGTGGCGAATCGGGTTCTTTCATGAAATGCCCGAATACCAATTTGTCGGCTAATGAAGGGAATAGTTTGTTGATGAACACAGTGAGTTTGCCTTGAGAAGTCATAACTACAGTACGTTTTCGTTGTTCAATGCCATCCAGAATTATTTGAGCGCAGGTTTCAGCACTCATCAATTTTGATTCGTCCAATGGTGTTTCGCCTTGCGCCGAACCATCGGCGCCGCGGGCTACGTTGCGAATGTTAGACGCGATAAACCCGGGGCTTACCCACATTACGTGTGTGCCAGTTTGCAGCAATTCAGTTTTTAAAGACTCTAAAAAGCCCTGAAGAGCAAATTTTGAAGCCGAATAGCCGGTGCGGCAGGGTAGGCCCCTGTAACCCGCAATTGACGATACTCCGCAAATAACTCCCTTTGTTTTTAGGATAGCGGGCAATGCAAACTTGGTGCAATTAACTGCACCCCAAAAGTTAATATCCATGAGTTCCCTTATCACAGTCAGATCTACCTCGTTAAAAAGAGCCCTCATTGAAATGCCTGCATTGTTAATCAACACATCGACCTGTCCCCATTTTTGAACTGCTGCTTGCACGAATGCTGCGCACTGTTCCTCCTTGCTCACATCGGCCTGAACGCAAATAAGGTTTTCAGATGCAGTAAATGAATTTTGTAGTTTGTTGATGTCTCTGCCACATACGGCAACTTTTGCCCCACGTGCTAAAGCTTCGTTGGTGAGCGCCTTCCCGATACCCGATGAGCCGCCTGTGATTAACACAACTTTACCCGACAGTTTCCCCATTTTTAATATTTACTGAGTTTCGGCAAAGATAAGATTGCGCAACTATCGAAGGAAAAATTAAACCTTTGCGTCTAAAATGAATTCCAACTGCAGTGAAGATTTTGGTTAAAGCATTATAGAAACATTGTAAGGGTAATTGTTTTGATTTCATTATTGTCAGCCGTTTTATTAATTTTAACCAAATATTGAGCAGGATGTTGCTTCTCAGGCACGTACCTTTTTTGAAATCGGTGTTTATTTATTCCTTTACTGCATTCGGCGGTCCGCTGGGGCATTTGGGTATGATGATGAAGACTTTCGTTCAAAAAAGGAAGGATGTGACCGAAGAGGAATTGATGGAACTCAACGCTTTTTGCCAGCTTTTACCAGGTCCGTCTTCCACTCAAACTGTTACTCTTATTGCATTAAAGCGCGGAGGGATTCCGCTGGCATGTATCACATTGTTGTTGTGGGTGTTTCCTGCTGCCCTTATTATGGGCTTGTTGTCGTTTTTTGTGTACTACCTTTCTCCCACGGGTGCATTTGAAGATAACAAAATGGCTTTCCATTTATTCCACTACATACAACCTATGTCTGTGGGATTTGTGTTTTATGCTGCCTATAAAATGACACAATCGGGCATTAAAGTACTGGCTACCGGTGGCATTATGGTGGGGAGTTTAATTGCTACCATACTCTTTAAGTCGCCATGGGTGTTTCCGTTGTTGTTAGTGGTTGCAGGTACCATCAGTAATTTCAGTAACAAACGGATTCCAAGCTCCACCCAAAAACCCAAGAAAATCAAATGGGTGAATTTATGGTTGTTTGCTGTTTTGTTTGTTGTGGCGGGCGTTTTAAGTGAGTTGGCGCGTACTGGAAACTGGCAGCACGGACAACTTTACCATTTGTTCGAAAACTTTTATCGTTTTGGGTCTATCGTATTTGGTGGTGGTCAGGCATTATTGCCCATGATGCTGTACCAATTTACGATTACCAATCCTATTGCTACACCCAACCAATTGTTGAATGGGTATGGTATTGTACAGGCTGTGCCGGGTCCTGTATTCAGTATAGTATCATACGTGGGTGGAATTTCTATGCACAAAGAAGGTGTATTGTGGCAAATATTGGGATGTATTACAGCAACAACCGCAGTCTTCTTACCTAGTACCTTGCTACTGTTTTTCTTCTACCCAATTTACCATAACCTCAAACAACACGTTATCATTTTCAGGGCACTTGAGGGTATCAATGCCGCAGTTGTGGGAATGATATGGGCGTCAGGAATTGTGTTACTGAGTACCATTGGTATCAACAGTTACAATAGTTTCAGCATTATGACACTGGTGGTTGTTGCAATCACATTCGCACTCCTGAACTACACGAAAATACCCTCACCTTTCGTGGTGTTATTTTGGCTGCTTGTGGGGTGGCTGGAATTTATGTTGTAATTATCTCAGTTCCAGATAAATTTCAATTTTGTCAATTACTTTCTTTATAACGTTTCGGTGCTGGTATTTGTTGATGACGAGCTGCCTTGCTTTTTCTGCCATTTGTTCAGCTTCAGCTTTGTTCGTCATGCACCATTTTATGGCTTTCACAAATTCATCGGGCTTTCTCGCCAGTAAAAAGTGCTCCGACGGTTTTGCATCAAGTCCTTTCACCCCTTCGGGAGTTGTAATTACTATTTTTCCTGCCGCCCATGCTTCGAGTATTTTTACTCTGATGCCGCCTGTGGTTGTTACCGGAACAATAAGTATGCGCTTGTCAGCGATAAACTCGTTGGCATCTGCAACTTCCCCGGCACAGTGAACTCCTTCAATTTTTAAATTCTTGAAATCGTCGGGCATGTTTCGACCGGCAAAATAGAATTCGAACTTGGGTAACCTGTTGTGTACTTTTGGCCACACATGTTGTAAAAACCACGCAATTCCATCTCGGTTCGGAATCCAGTCCATGGCACCAATATGGTAGCCCACCCAGTTTTCGTTTTCGTGATGGGGGACAATATCTTTGATTTCAATAGAGAAAGGAGCAACCACCATATCTGTGATTTTTTCAAGCCGTGTGATATGAAAGGAGTCTTTTTCCGTGATCGGCAAAATTAAATCATACTTACGCCACGCCCGACGTTCAAAGTTCTTAAGGCGGTGGGTGAGGTTATGTAGGTACTTTTTACGAAGCCTGTTTCTCGCTTTAATAGCGAGCCCATGCCAAATATGGTATTCGATATTGTGCGAACGAAGTACTTTAAGAGCCTTAGTTCGTTTCTGTATTGCATCGAGATAAGTAGTAAGGTAAACGCTTTCTATTTGAATCACATCAGGTTCAAATTCATCAATCGCTCTAAGGATACGCTCTTCGAACTCGGGGTGGTAAAACCTTTCAGCATGCTCGGGTAGTTTACTGAACAGGTAGTTTTTCATCAGTTTAACGAACTTGACGTCGTTGTTGAAATCAACCCATTCAAATTTATCAATGTAGTTGTACAATCCTGAAAGAACCGATGGTTCAACATAATGGCGTGTAGTGTTCATGGACAAAAGGTAAACTTTCCAGCCACTCATTCTATACCCTTCAATCATTGCGTGAACAGCAAGGTTGCCACCATCATTGAGGGGGTAGGGTACTCTGTTCGTAATTATCAGTATTTTGCGCACTCGTCAGAATTGTGTTGCGAAAATAGTAACTTTCCAAAATTTTATATTTAATGAGTGCACCGAAAGAAATAATATTTTTGGGTTCAAAGCCTATCGGATATAATTGCTTAAAATTTCTAATAGGTAATGCGGGGATTTTGAATCTTTCATTGAAGGGTGTTTTGACAAAAAACAGAACAGAATTTGGAGGCGACCATGACCTTGCTGCCCTTGCTCAACAAAACGGAATCGAAGTTTTTGAGTCGCTTGACGACATGCCTGAATGCGATTTTTTGTATTCGGTGCAGTACCACGAAATTTTAAAAGCGAGGCATATTGAAAAAGCCAGGGAGCTTGCAGTGAATCTGCACATGGCACCGCTACCAGAATACAGGGGGAGCAATCAGTTTTCATTTGCTTTGATAGAAGGAAAGGAGGAGTTTGGTACAACATTGCATAGAATGCTGCCGGGAGTAGATAATGGTCCTATTATTTTTCAAAAAAGGTTCCCCATTCCTGAAAACTGCTGGGTTGGTGAGCTGTATGACATTACTGTCGATAAGTCGTTGAAGCTATTCATAGAGACCTTGAGACATGTTGTTACTGGCAATTTCCGCGAAATTGACCAAGAATTACTTGTGAGTAAGTATGGTACATCAATGCATTATCGCAATGAAATGAACCAGATAAAAGTCATTGATTTGAACTGGGATAAAGAGAAGATTGAGCGTCATATTAGGGCAACGTCAATGCCCGGTTTCGAGCCCCCTTATTGCATAATGGGTGGGAAGAAGGTTTATTTAACCGATAAGTACCAGTAATTTTACCTTTATTAAAATTTTCCTATAAATAACTCAACAGGGAGCGTAAACAGATTGCTTCCTTAATTTTGCAAAAAATCAAAACATGAAACGCATTCTACTATTTTCATTTGTCGCACTAAGTTTGTTCAGTTGTAAAGACAGTGCCAATAGCGATCGTCCTTCTTCGAAATACGAGGGTACAAAGGCACAAATGGCAGACATGGAGAAAGACAGTCCTACAAAGTTTTTGAAAGTGTCTGGTTCTTCACGCAACAACCTTGTGAATAGAACGGTGGTAGAAGGCGAAGTTTCAAATAAATCATCTCTTACGACGTATAAAAACATTGAAGTGCAATTGAACTTCAAAGACAAAGAAGGCAAAAGCCTTGAGAAGCAAAAGCATACGTTGGAAGAAGTTGTAAAGCCCGGTGAATCGGCTGATTTTAAGATTAAAGTAAAGCATGTTAAAGATGCAGAGTCTGTGACGATTGATATTGTTGGTGCTGATGCCGACAAATAAATCACAAACCTGTATTAAAATTTACACCCCAATAGCGGTTTAGACTTATTTTTACGGCATGTATCCTGATTTTCAGTATCTATTTCAGGCCTTGCTTGGGCACGATATGCCTTCGTGGCTGGGCATTTTTAAGACTTTCGGGTTCTTTGTAGCATTGTCATTTCTGGCTGCTGCAAGGGCAATGACTTCTGAGCTGAAACGCAAAGAAGCTGCGGGTTTTTTGAAGCCTGTGCTGAAGAAAATGAAAGTAAAGGCGAAGCCAACCTCTGAAAATCCAAATCCGGTTGAGGAAGAGCGCATGGTTTTGGTGCCTATTCACATGCTCATGACTGAGATTGTTTTTGCTGCTGCTATTGGCGGTATCATTGGTGCTAAGTTTTTCAATGCTTTTGAGTCGTGGGATGATTTTAATTTCGCCAGCCTGCTTTCTCCAAGCGGACTTACATTTTATGGTGGGTTTATTGTAGCAACCGCGGTTTTAGCTTTCTATGCCCGCAGGTACAAAATCCCATTTCGACATTTATGCGATGCTGCCGCTCCAGCTATCATGCTCGCTTATGGTGTGGGTCGACTTGGGTGTCAGTTTTCTGGCGATGGTGACTGGGGTATCTACAATTCAGCATATATCACACAAGCCGATGCGAGTCTGAGAGCTTCTACCCCTGAAGATTCAAAATTGATAGCTGACTATACGCGCTTTATTCCTTCTAAAAGTTTTCCAGCTCCGGCAGGCGTGCCAAGGTGGATGGTGGCTATGAATTATCCACACAACGTTGCCTGTGAAGGCAGGGTAGTTCCGGAATGGTCGAGACCATACAATACAGTTTTGCCTGTAGCAGTTTTTCCAACACCTATTTATGAGGCATTATTGGGTATTTCTTTATTTGGATTGATGTGGGCTATCAGGAAGAAACTCAAATATCCGTTGCACATGTTTGCGATGTACCTCATTTTTGCTGGTACCGAGCGCTTCTTTGTTGAGTTGATTAGGGTGAATGCCAAATACGATTTTGGATTTGTAAAGCCTACCCAAGCCGAATTGATCTCTGTAATATTGGTGATAACCGGAGTGGGTATATTGCTGTTTTATCGCAAAAAGGAAACACCTGAACCTCCTGCTCACCATAGTTTTGAGTAAAGTTTGCGATTGAAAGTCGAAAGATAGATATTTGTTCAAAGCCCGGAATTTAGTTCCGGGTTTTGTAGTTTTTGGTGGCTGGTGAATTTGTCAAAAATATCTTGAACAACGTCTAATAAATGTCTGAAAACTACGTTACTTTGAATGTCATAATTGTTAGATGAGAATAGTTTTTTTGATTTTTAGTGTACTGGTGTCTGTACTGGTTTTTGCGTTTTTTCGCAGCGCCGGACAAAAGGTAACTGTAAACACGGGTGGCATTACCATTGCGACAAGGTTCCCGGAGCCTTCGGGTTTTAAGCGGTTGAATTTAAGTGTAAACTCATTCGGAGGGTTTATTCGCACGCTGGGTTTGAAACCTGCTGGTGCGTTAGTGCATTACTACAACGGTGCCGTTAAGCCCAATGATGGTATTTATTCGGCGGTGGTTGATTTGCCTTTGAGCAATAAGGACTTACACCAATGTGCTGATGCAGTGATGCATGTGCGCGCAGAATATCTTTTTGCGCAAAAAAGGACAAAAGACATTCATTTTAAATTCACCAGCGGCTTTGTTGCTGAATTCTCAAAATGGGAGGAAGGCAATAGGATTTCAGTTAAAGGGAATTCGGTAAAATGGGTGAAAAGCGCTAGACCAGACCGTAGTCACAAGGCACTCGATGAGTTTATGGAAGTGGTGTACACTTATTGTGGCACTTTATCGCTTTCGCATGAACTCAAAAAAATCAATTACGCTGATTTAAGACCTGGTGATGTATTGATAAAGGGTGGTTCGCCGGGACATGCTGAATTGGTGATGGATATGGTTGAAAATGCAAAGGGTGAAAAGATGTACCTATTGGCGCAAAGCTATATGCCGGCGCAGGAAATGCAGGTACTTCAAAACCCAGAGAATAAAGCCCTTTCTCCATGGTACAAATTGAATACCCAGGCTCATGATATTATTACTCCACAGTGGGATTTTACCACCGATCAATGCATGAGGTTCAATGAAGAATAACAGGCGTTACATTTTAGTATTATTATTTCTGAGCTTGGTTGTTACTACAAATGCAACTACTGATAGTCTTGCGATATACTGCAGTAAATTCAACGATCTGAATACTGCTATTCGGGATGGGAAGTTGAAGAAAGAAGATGCGAAAAGTAAGTTTCAGGTATTGATGAAACGCATTGATGCCCTATCGCCAAAAAACATGAAAGCTGAAACGCCGGTGTTTCCGTTGATGGGGTATGATAAAAAAGCTGTGGGTGGTGCAAACGGCAATGGATATCTCTATCAGGGGTACGACTATTTTGATGGTAACAGACATAAGGCCCACCCTGCACACGATATTTTCATCAACGATAAAAATCAGGACAGTAAGGACGATAAAACAGGCAAAGATGTAGGAGTAGTCGCTTGTTTAGATGGAGTGGTTGTTGCCGCAGAACCTCAATGGGAAGCCAATAGCCAGTTGCGCGGTGGAAAGTACATTATGGTGTATGTGCCGGCTAAAAAGTTGTTCTTGTACTATGCGCACAACAGCAGCGTACTTGTTGATGTAGGTACAAAAGTAACCGCCGGGCAATTAATTGCTTATTGCGGTAGAACCGGACTTAACGCCGCTAAAAAACGTTCGCCCACCCATTTACATTTTATGGTGCTTTCGCTTGATGCATCCTACCTTCCTCATGCATGGAATTCGTGGGTGTGGTGGAAGTAATAATAAACGAAAAGAGGCTGCCCCTTTTGAGACATCCTCTCTAAATATTTCTGTAGTAGTGTTGTTTATCCGGCTTTTTGGGCAAAACGTATTGCGCCTGTTGAACCCATAGTTCTGTCGAATACGCAGTAGTAGTTGTTCATGAGAGGTAGACCAAGGATCGAAGGTGACTGACCCGGTGAAATGTTGAATACAGAGTTGCCATACTGAAACGCATTGACCTGCCAGTAAGTATCTGGAGTGCAGGTAAGAGTTACAGTGTCACCCGTTGCACCTTGGAAATTGAATTTAATATCTGGCCAATTTGCAAGATTCAATTGGTCATTCTGGCAGGTGATGGGTTCACCCGAACCTCCGTTGTTTTCAGATATCATATTTTCAAATTCAGGAATGAAAGATACCAGTTCGCTTATAATTGAATTATACAGTTCGCTGTCCAACGAGAGCCCGTTTGTACCGCTGTCAACTATTGAATTTGGATTTTCAGGAGACTGAGCCGGTGTAACAGCAATAGGAGCGGAATTGCCCACCTGAACTGAGATTAGGTTTGTATTGTAATACTCATCGTCTGTTACAGCCACATCAATAAAGTTGCCGGTGTACAAATCTGTTTGTTCTTCTCCGCCGCCCAATATGAAGAAGCCTTTGTTCAACGGGGCCGAAATAATTGAGTTAGGGTCAGCGCTTTCTGAAGGGTAGTACACCATTGAACGGTGTGTATAGAATGCAAATTTATTAGCAACTACACTGTTTCCCTCAAGGTCAGTAAAGAAAGGCAGTATGTTAACGCTTGATGGGAGGTTGGGTCCAAAAATACTCTGTATTGTAGCATTGAATTGGCTGAGGTCGGTAATGCCAAACGGCCATGGGTAGGTCGATATGTTATTTGGCTGTGTTTGTTCAAGATAGGCAGATAAGTCGTTGCCATTGTCAAGTATTGTAAATGCTAAACCAAAGATGCCATCAACGCCCTGCATGTTATTTTGTTCCTGGTCGTCAATGATGGCAATAGGCGCGGTGGGTAAGCCTATCTCATTACCTTTGGAATCAGTCATAATAACTTGTGTATTCACAACAGGACCAGCCCAGCCGCCTGTGCCATAAGTTATTTCTTGATAATAAGTGGTCGTTTGCAAAGTTGAATCTTTCGTGGGGTCATAGCCGCTAGCTTCATCCAGAATCGATTTAACTGCCAATGTGCTACTACCTGTATCTAAAATCAGGTTAACAGGAGTTTTTTGTTGGCCAATCAATAGGTTAGCAGTGTAGTCGCCGCTTGCATAATAGTTGGTAATGGGAATTTTGAGGATTCTTTCGTTTGCCATAGATTTTATATTTAAAGTGGTATTGTGTGTGTTATTGTTATTTAATTTAGTGATATTTAGATGAGGCTGCCTTTTTTTGGGCAGCCTCAAATTTGTTGCATTTAGGAAATCTTAGTTATTTAGAAATGAGGTTTGATTGGATTGACCACAAGAAATCCAGTTGCAACCTGTTCGTGAAATTAGAATCGGTCACCATATCGATGTACGTGTCAGGGATATAGTTGCTTGGTTGTAGTTGTAACGCAGGGTTAACAGGTTGAGATTTGTCGAAAGTTGCGAGTGCGTGGCAGCTCATGCAACCTGTTTGGCAACCCACTCTATTTAAAATTAATTTGCCACCTTTTTCAATCACTCTTCCCGGTTCGTAGAAAACATTTACACCAAAGCCACTTTCCAAATATGGGTTAAAGGCAATTACTGGTGTTCCGTTTTTGTTACCGCCGGTAAGTGGTTGGTTAGGCATGGTGAATGTGTAACCTATTGCCATTGCATAATGTGCGGGTGCGCCGGTAATTTGACTTGGCCTTTTTGATGCAATTGCCTCAGAACTTGGTACAGGTGGTTTTTTGGTTTCTGGCGACCACCAGTATGTTTGCCATGTCCAACGTTTAATTTCCTTAGTGGTTACGTGCATACCTACCAATACCACAATGTCGCCTATTCTTGAGCCCTTAATGTTCGCAGTATCTGCGCCTGTTACTGTGTAGTAAATCATTGAATTCAGGTTGTAAGAATTCTGTGGCATCCTTTTGTTGAGGTTGGTATTGTCAGCGCTTCCGTCACCCTGACTTTTGTTGTTTACGTCAATATACACCACCGACTTCCACTGAGAATCTACGAACCCAGAGTCGCAATAGTCAGGGCCCTCCCAAATACGCAATGGGAAGAATCCGCTTGCAAATGCTTCTTTAGGAATAAGTTCGTAAGTAGGTTTAATAACGATAGAATTATTCGGGAATTCAGGGATATTGGCATTGCCTTTCGTTGCAAAACCTGCAAGTACCGATGAGTCATACAGTTTATTAGAAAGGATATGCTGAGCTGCTTGCGGGTTGTAGGCAACAGTCACTATAAGTTTGTACACGCCGGTGTTGTATTTAGGTTCGTTGCATTTTTTTGAATTATCGCCTGCTGCTTTTTGCATCATATTCAAAGCGGCAGCCCTCATTTTCATTTCTGCATGGGCGGCATGTTCAAGCTGAACCGGTACGTGTAGCGCCGTCCTTGCTTTCCTAGTTTGGGTTAAGTTTTCTTTTTTCAGCGAGTCTTTTAATTCTTTTGGAGAATACCACGTTTCATAGATGTAGCTTTCTTCCATGCCTATTTTCTCACCTGTTTTGGTTGTAAGACCTGCCCAAATGCCCCAGCCATGCAGGTAAATGGAGTCTGCCATGTTCGAATCAATCCACTTGTTGATTCGGTTGCTATCTGTTGGGAAGCTAAACCCTGGAATATTCACCGTTGGGAATGGCATTGTTGCAATTGGTTTTGCATCGGTGGTGGTATTGTTGTCTCCTCCTCCTCCGCTGTTGCATCGAATCATCATGGCAGTTACGGCTGCGCACAATAGTAGTAAGCCTGTCTTTTTCATTGTTTGTTTTGAGTCTTAAAAGTTGGTTGAAATCATATGAGATTAAACACAAAAATACATTTCAAGTATTTAAAACAAAGGTTTTATGAGAAAATGTGTGAAGTTTGTATGGAGTTGAATTTTTGCGGATATGATTTGGAGGCGGAGCGGATTGGTGGAAATGTGTTAAATTTGAGTTGATAAAATTTCAGCGTGAAACACAGTCCTTCTTCCCCAATTTCCAATCATTTAAAAAACACAAAGGCTGTTTTTAGGTTTTTACGCGCATCAAGCTATTTGGCTAGGCAAGGCAATTACAATCAGCTCTTCTTTCAAGAAATTCTTAAAAGCCGCGCTCAACTAGAGGATGGAAGAGTAAGTCAAGTTGATTTGGTGGGAATGTGGGATTAGTAAAATTAGACACTCAAGAAAGGGGGATATCACAAACTTTATATTTTGTTGTGCTTTAAAGCTATTTTGAGAATAGTAACATCTCCTCTCGTTTATGTTTAAATACATTAAATTGCGTTTGGTTTAATTAAATTGAATTTTCGATGATTAAGTTGTTTAATGATGATTTGTTCGCTGGTTACGCGGATTTATATGTCGTTTCACGTAGTACAACTGCTACAATGACAGCACCCATGAAAAACGGTCTTTCAAGTTTGGGAGTTCAATTAAACGAACGACTTGAATACAGAGAACTGGGTTCGGTGGATTATATTCAAGTAAATTCATCAACTAGAAATGAATTTGAAGTTGGGTTTGCCACAGCGGTTGATAATGACTACTCAAAATTCGAATACATTGAAGAAATTGTCCAGAATATTGCAAAACATTGTCGAAACAACTCGAAAATTAGAACTGTTGCACTCCCTTTGTTAGGGACAGGTGCTGGGCGCCTCGATCCGGTGGATGTGTATAAGTTATATAAAAGAATTTTGGAAGCACAGCCACCATTCTTTATGGTTTACACTCTTGAAGAAACGATTTTTTCAAATATAGTTAGAGGTGTTAATTCCGATAAAGAACGAAATACCATAGAAAATTCAGATGAGGAGGATTTGAAGCCAGCAAGCCAAACAACAAATCAAAGTAAAGAGACAAGGAGTTGGTGTTTAGTTTTAGATGAACCTGGCATTTTTAATGTGTCTAACGAAATAGTAAGAGTCGAATCTGATTTTTGTAGAGGGATTGATAATCCCCAAAATGAAATAGGATCAATTCTTCGGGAGGGGGAATCAATTTGGGTCGTAGTTTCTACAAGCCGAACTGTTTTAAGATCTATGGTCTTGATACGAAATAGAGTAATCGATAGTGTTCACTTGCTTGTATTTGAGGACAATAGGGAATATTTTCGATCTTTCAATCTAACACATGAGGTGGATTTCGACTATATTCCCAAAAGGATTTTTGAGTATGAAGGTAAATGTCTAGTTAAATTGTCTGAATATGAAGATGCTCAAATTAGAGATTATGCGCAACAAGAGCAGGTCGGTTTTGCGTCAGATGCGTCAAATATAAATATCAGAGACAATGGAATTGAATCCGTTCTGGGAGTTAAAGAGATGGCTAGGGATTTTTCTGAAGTCTTAATTAGAATTCCAAATAATGAAAAAGGCGCAATGGTTGGAGTATTCGGACGCTGGGGAAGAGGTAAATCAAGGTTTATTTCAGAATTGTGGGAAGTATTGGAAAAAAAGTCTGATGAAAACAAGCGCGTTGATTTTCTAACTTGGAAATATCAAGATACACCTGCGACTTGGGCGTATTTATATGAGCAGTTTTCAATCTCCTATTTTGAGGATTCGAAGGTGTTTGCAAAATCAGGAAGCCATTCTGCGCTGAAAAAAATAGGAATTCGAATTTGCGATTCAATTAATTTAGTATACCGTAGAATCAAATTGAACGTTATTAGAAAAGGGCGACTTAGGTTTTGGATTGATTTTATTCCGTTTTTAGCAGCACTTTTTTGGGCTACTTTAAGTTTTACAACTAAAATTGAATTAATGACAAGTTTGCTTTCTAAGTATACTTCTGTCGTCTTTAGTGTTTTTTTTCTATATTTAAAGATAAGGTCAATTGCAAAATTCAAAGGTAGGGCGCGTGATTTATTTAATGAGTACTATTCTAAGACTTCATTTTCAAGTCTATTAGGAGCCCAAAACGAAATTGAAAAGGAACTTGTTTTTTTGGTGCGAGCCTGGAATGAGAATATTTGGGGCAAAGTTAAAGCGCAAAAGAGAATTTTCCTTTTTGTTGAAGATATAGACAGGTGCGATGAAAAAAACATCATCAAGATAATTGATTCATTGCGTGTGATGCTTGAAAATCAAGAATTGAGTGAAAGTATTATGGTGGTTGCCGCTATAGATCAACGAATTCTTAAAACGGCCCTATCTGATAAATACAGGTATTTATTACAAAATACAACGAGGGTAAGTAAAGAAGAAGGGTCATGGGAAAAAAACAACTTCGATGACTTGCAAAATGAGTATTTCGACAAACTTTTTTTGTTTGGTATAAACTTGGGTCAATTGGGTGCAAAAGATCGTTTAGATATTTTGAATTCGATTATAAAGGCAGATTTAGCAATTGACTTAAATCAAGCAGATGGAGCTAGAGGACCACATCAAAGTCAAAAAATCGTTGAAAGTGATGAAGAGCCAGAAATCAATTTGAATGAGAACAATTTCAATGCCAGCAACGGTCAAACAAATAATGTCAAAAATACGACCGTAGAAACGAAGAGTTTTGCGGTTAATGCTAGTGAAAAGAAGATGCTTCAAAGACTTATGCAAGAGTCCGAATTTTTAACTCCACGGCAAATTAGGGTGTTTTATTATAGGTATCATTTCGTCAAGAAATTAGCTTTGGCGTCTTATGTCAATGGAGCCGCTTTTAAAAGTCTCGATAATAATAGCTGTAGTTTCATTGCACAATATTTATTGGCAGTAGCAAAAGGAGGAGGAATTTCTGTTCGTTTTAATGAGTTGCTTAATAATAAAATTGAGCCAACTGGGGCTGGAAGGATACAAGAAAATCAGTCTGATGGCATTTCAGATGAATTTGAAGGGCTGTATAATCTAATTGTATTAAGCGAACAAAGAGAATCGATTCTTCGTGCCCTCGATTTGGCAGTTGCCTACTAACTTTCACCCACAATCCCTTAACTTTATCTCCCTGAAAATACCTGAATGCTATTTGCGGTTGTAGATATTGAAACTACGGGTGGTTATGCGTCGGCGAATTGCATTACCGAGATTGCTATTGTGGTGCATGACGGTAAAGAGGTGGTCGATTATTACGAGACGCTCATCAATCCGCACCAGCCTATTCCTTTCTTTATTCAGAAACTCACTGGCATCAACGATGAGATGGTGGCAACGGCTCCCAGTTTTGGCGATGTTGCGGGTAAGATTTACGAGATGCTGGAAGACAAGGTGTTTGTGGCGCACAATGTGAACTTCGATTATTCATTCGTAAAGCACCAGCTTGATTTGGCGGGGTATGAATTGTACGCGCGCAAGTTGTGTACGGTACGGTATGCCCGTAAGGTATTGCCGGGTATGAATGGCTACAGCTTGGGTAAGCTTACTGCTCAGTTAGGCATTAACCATGGGGTGGCGCACCGTGCGGGCGGCGATGCACTTGCTACTGCCGACTTACTAAAAATATTGGTAGAAAAGGATACCGAAGGAGCGATGGCTCAAATGCTCAAGCTCAAGAATGGTGAACACTACCTGCCGCCAAATGTAAAAATGGAGCAGGTGGCAGCATTGCCTGAAACACCCGGAGTATATTATTTCTATAATGCGGCAGGAAAAATTATTTATGTTGGTAAGGCAGTTAACATCAAGCAAAGGGTCAAAAGCCATTTTTCCAATAACAAGATTACCCGCCAGAAACAAGATTTTTTAAAAGATACCCGTTCAATCAGTTATAAAAAGTGTGGCACCGAGCTCATGGCGCACATACTCGAGAGTGCGGAAATCAGGCGTATTTGGCCGGTACACAACCGCAGCCAGAAGGGGTACTTGCCTCAATTTGGGTTGGTGTTGTATGAAGACAGACAGGGATTTCAGCGATTTGCCATTGAAAAACTGAAGGCAACCATTAAGCCTGTATTTAAGTTCAACACACTGATAGAAGGGCAAAATTTGCTCAAGGAACTGATACGCGATTATGAGCTGTGCAATCGTTTGTGCAACCTGTCATCGGGGTGTGCATGCGAACAGCATGTTTTGGTAGATGAATATAACACACGGGTGGGGAGGGCATTGAAGAAACTTCAACAGATGTTACCCACGTTTGCCCTCATTGACGAAGGCAGAGAGCAGGAAGAGATGAGTTGCATATTGGTGAAGGAAGGCATTTTTGTGGGTATGGGGTACCTGCCACATTCGCCTGTCGATGTGCTAACGTTCGACCATCTGGAAACAGTGATTGAGCCATTGCAGGATAATGATTTTATTAGGAATCTGGTTTTCAGGTATGCCGCTGATAACCCCGATAAGTGCATAGAGTTGTCTTAGACTTTACTGCAAACAAAGAGGGCGCTCAATCTGAACGCCCCCTGAGAAATATGATTTTGTATTGCTGCTAGTTGAATGCATTGATGCCTGTAACATCCATACCTGTAATAAGCAGGTGAATGTCGTGTGTGCCCTCGTATGTAACAACTGATTCCAGGTTCATCATGTGGCGCATAATGCTGAATTCACCAGTGATACCCATGCCGCCAAGAATTTGTCGCGCTTCTCTTGAAACTTTTAGCGCAATATCGCAGCTATTACGTTTCGCCATAGAAATTTGAGCAGGAGTAGCGCGGTCTTCACCACGTAATACGCCAAGGCGCCAGTTGAGTAATTGACTCTTTGTGATTTCAGTAATCATTTCAGCCAGTTTCTTTTGTGTAAGCTGGAAGCCAGCAATCGGGCGACCGAACTGAATTCGTTGCTTACTGTATCTGAGTGCAGTATCGTAGCAGTCCATAGCAGCACCTAAAGCACCCCATGCAATACCATAACGCGCACTTGAAAGGCAAGTCAACGGACCTTTAAGACCAGTAATGTTAGGGAAGATGTTTGCTTTTGGTACTTTAACATTATCAAAAACCAACTCACCAGTCGCTGAAGCACGTAAAGACCATTTGCCGTGTGTTTCAGGAGTAGTGAAGCCTTCCATGCCGCGTTCAACCACCATGCCGTGAATAACGCCTTCTTCGTTCTTAGCCCAAACTACAGCGATATCAGCGAAAGGTGCATTTGAAATCCACATTTTTGCACCGTTCAAAATAACGTGGTCGCCTGCGTCTTTGAAATTTGTGGTCATGCCTGCAGGGTTAGAGCCATGGTCGGGCTCTGTAAGACCGAAGCAGCCCATCATTTCACCTGTAGCCAGTTTTGGTAAATATTTTCTTTTTTGCTCTTCGCTACCGAATTTATAGATAGGGAACATAACAAGTGAACCTTGAACTGAAGCGGTAGACCTTACGCCTGAATCGCAACGCTCAAGTTCTTGCATCATGATACCATAAGAGATATAGTCAAGTCCGGCACCGCCATATTCGGTTGGTACAAACGGACCGAAACAACCATGTTCGCCGAGTCCTTTAATAATTTGGCTAGGGAATGCTGCACGTTGTGCGTAGTCTTCAATAATTGGTGAAATATCCTTTTTCACGAATGCCCTCACCGAATCTCTGATTAATTTGTGCTCATCAGTGAGCAATTCATCTAACAGATAATAGTCCGGGTGTTGGTAATTGTCTTTTTCCATGTTTTGTTAAAGTTACTTTGTGAAGCGCTGCAAAGGTAGCAATTTTGGGAGATAGGTTTAATTTTGCACCACATTTTACAGCACAGAAGCCGAAATGAGAATCGTACTCTATAAGGTTATTTGCAAACGTAATAATTCAACTATATAATCTCATTGCTTTATATTGTAAATTTAAGAAGGTTTTCACAGCAATTGCTGCGGTGATGCCATTTGGTGGTATGCTTTTTGCGGTCAGTAATTTAAGGAAACTTTTAACACACCGCATCAAACAAAATCCAAAGACTTTACGTCTAAACTATTGATACAGTAAACAAATTTATTTAATTATATGAGGCAGCTCAAAATTGCCACCCAGATTACAAACCGAGACTCCCAGGCAGTGGAGAAATACCTTCAGGAGATCAGCAAGATTTCGATGATTACTCCTGAAGAAGAAACGACGCTAGCTCAGAAAATTCACATGGGCGATCAGCGTGCGTTGGAGAAACTCGTTAAGTCGAATCTCCGTTTCGTTGTATCGGTTGCGAAACAATATCAGCATCAGGGTCTCTCATTGAGCGACCTGATCAATGAAGGTAACCTTGGTTTGATCAAGGCTGCACAGCGTTTTGATGAAACTAAGGGTTTCAAATTCATTTCTTACGCTGTGTGGTGGATTCGTCAGTCAATTTTACAGGCATTGGCAGAACAAGGTCGTTTGGTGCGTTTGCCGCAAAATAAAATTGGTACTTATAATAAGGCCAACAAAGCATTCATTGCATTTGAGCAGGAAAACGAACGTGAACCATCTACTGAAGAGTTGGCTACCATTCTCGACATGAGCGAGACAGAAGTAACCAACATTTTTACCAGCAATACGCGCCACACTTCACTTGATGCTCCGGTACACGAAGCGGAAGATGTTGCTATGGGTGACTTACTTGAGGGTAGCAGCGATACTGATGATGATGTAATGAAAGATTCATTGAGGAATGAGATTAAACGTATTTTCAAAACATTGAGTGTACGTGAAGCTGAAATCCTGAATGCATACTTTGGTCTCGAGGGTGAAGACGGTCCGACCATTGAAGAGATTGGTGAGAAATACGATCTAACAAAAGAGCGTATCAGGCAAATTAAGGAGCGAGCTATCAAACGCCTGCAAAAAGCAAGATACAGTAGCGCCCTTAAAGGATATTTAGGATAAAAAGAGTGGGCGTTACTGGCCCGGAATTCTATATGATTTTTCAAATAAAACCCTTCTAACGGAGGGTTTTATTAATTTTTTGCAAAAATGTGGGATTAACCACTGAAAAAAGTGGTGTCAAATTTTTTTTTGTCTTTCTAAATTCTATCTTTGCCCACCTAAAATTTATTTCTAACCCCAAAATAATGTCAATTATTTTATGTCGGTAAAAATTCGTTTACAAAGACACGGATCAAAAAAGCGCCCATTCTACTTCATTGTAGTTGCTAACTCAACAGCACCAAGGGACGGTAAATTCATCGAGAAACTCGGTACTTACAACCCACTTACGATTCCTGCATCAGTTAGGATCAATCGTGAAAGGTCATTGTATTGGTTGCAAAAAGGCGCAGAACCTACAAACACATGTCGTAGGATTTTGTCTTTCAAAGGAGTACTGTACATGAAGCATCTGATGCGTGGGGTTTCTCTTGGTTTGTTTGATGAAAAAACAGCTATGGAGAAATTCGAGCAGTGGAATGCAGGTCATGAGGAATTGGTCGCTAAACGTGAAGAAGCTCATAGGCAGCATAAACACGAAAAACGCCAGGAAATCATGCGTGAATCAGTACGTAAAGTGGAAGAGAAAAACGCTGCCTCTAAGGCATCTTCAGAAGCTTCAGACGAGGCTCCAGCTGAAGAAAATTAATTTTGAACTCGATTTTCAAAGCCCATTAATCCCCGTATTACCAAATACGGGGATTAATTTTTTCTATCAGTCCCCCGTCAGGGTGTTTATATCTTTGTTTAAATTTTAAAATTTATTATGAAAAGGCATTCAACCGCAGTTTGGAACGGTACAGGAAAAGAAGGTTCTGGTCACATCACTACACAGAGCACTGTTTTAAATAAAACTCAATATTCTTTCTCAAGCAGGTTTGCTGATGGTATCGGTACTAACCCTGAAGAGTTAATCGCATCAGCACACGCTGGTTGTTACACAATGAAACTCACTTTTATGTTGAATGCTGAAGGCATTACTCCTGATGAGATTTCAACACGTTGCGACATTACACTTGACAACGGCACTATTACAATGAGTGAATTAAGCGTATCGGGTAAAGTTCCGGGCATTACTGCTGAGAAATTTGCTGAAATGGCGCAAGCAGCTTTAGAAGCTTGTCTTGTTACAAAATTGTTCAACTGCGAGAAAGCAGTGAAAGCAACTTTGCTCTAAAATAAATTAAAACTCAAATCTTTACTGAGTCACGCTTCCAGAGCGTGACTCTTTTTTTGTGGCTCTGATTTAACGTAATTGTTGGTTTTTGTCACACTGTATCCACATTTTTGGTGTATTTTTGCGAAGGTGAGCCGAAAGTATTTCCTTTTATTAGTGTTGTTTCCTTTGTTGGCAGGCTGTGGCGTTTATAGCTTTTCAGGTGCTACCATCGATGGCAAAAGCATGAATATGCACCTGCTGGAAAACAGGGCTCAGAATGTTGTGCCTAGTTTGGCGGCAACACTTACCGAGAAAATAAGAGGAAGAATTTTATCTCAGACAGGGCTGGCTCCTGTATCAACCGATGATGCTGATTATGACCTTTCTGGTTCTATTACCACCTATACTGTGTCGGTATCGGGCGCAGTGAATGCTCAAACTGCGTCAAAAAACAGACTGACACTTTCAGTATCAATCAAGTTTAAAAACCGGAAAAATGAAAAAGCAAGTTTCACACAAACCTTTACGCGTTTTTCTGATTTTGATGCAACTCAAACGCTTCAGAATGTAGAGAATGGACTGATTGATGATATTGGCAATCAGTTGGCTGATGATATTTTTAATAAAGCTTTTGTGAACTGGTAATCTAATTCGTTTTATGCAAGATTTTGAGTCCATACAACTGGTAGATTATTTAATGCACAACCCAGCTGTGCAGGCAGGGGAGGGCAATCCGGCTATTGCATCAATGATGCAGAAGTTCCCCTTTTTTGTGCCATTGAGGTACATCAATGCTTCGGCGGTCTGTAAAAAGGAAGGTATTACGTTAGAATTGCTCAACGATATTTATTCGTATCAGGGCAACCCAATCAATTTTCAAAAATTTCTGCTGGGCGAAGAAATCAACGTTGTGAAATCGCAGAATGAGGAATTGACTGAAATTTCTGAAAATGCACCTCAGGCAGAAATTGTTGCTGAGGAATTGCCTATTGAAATTCAGGAGGATGAGCAGTTAGACGCCATAGACGAATCTGTTGATACAGTTGAGGAAGAGGTGGTTGTTGCCGAAGTTGCGGAAGAGGTAATGGAGGAACCATTGTTAGCAGAAACTCCAGCTGAGGCTGTTGTTGAAGATGCAATTGAAGACTTAATTGACGAACCGGTTGTTGATGAATTGCCTGCGACACCTAAAGTGCACCACCATGCCGATACGTTGGCATTTTTGAGAGGAGAAGAAAATTCTGACATCCCAAAGTATGATTTGAACGATTTGCTGGAAGACGAACCACAAGTTGAAGAAACCGAAAACACCGAAGTGTTGGCTGATTCGGGGGAAATACCGGTTGAAGAACCAGTAATAAAACCAGAGGTAACATTAGATGAAAATGTTGCAGCGGTAGAAATTGAGCAGGACGTTGAAAATGAAATGATTGACGCTGTTGAGGCTCGAGACGAGAAAGTAGTAATTGAGGCGCCGATAGAGGAAGAAATAAAAGAGGAACAACCAGTGGTGGAATTGCACGAAGAATTGACAGAAGAAGAGTTTTTGAAAATTTTGGAAGGCAAGGACGCGCCTGAAGAAACAGAAATTGAAACACCGGCTGCCCCGCAGGTAACTAACAGGTTTAAAAACGACGATGTGTTGTCTGATATTCCCGTAATGCCTTATTCTGCAGTTGATTATTTTGAACAACAGGGCATTTCGGTTGAGAAAGAGGCTAATACAATAATAGAAAATGAAATTCAGGAACAAAAAAATGGCAAAAACATTGATGTTCGTGATAAATCGCTCATGGTTATGATGAAATTTTCGGAGTGGTTGCTCCACTTCAAAAAAACAGCCAACGATAAGCAGTCGGAAGATGAAGGGCAAAAAGCCCTGAAAGCAATGTGGCAAAGGGAAAAACTGGCTGCGACGTTTGAAGACGACAGCGAAGACATTCCTGATAATGTATTGGAAATGGCGGTGAACTCAATAACGCAGGAAGAGGGTCTGGCAAGCGAGTCTTTAGCCGAAATTTATGTTAAACAACAGAAATTTGATAAGGCTATAGATATGTACAAGAAATTAAGTTTGCAGTTTCCTGAAAAAAATACTTATTTTGCGTCCAAAATCGAAGAAATATTAAAAGATAATAACTAATGGCAATCATCATCACCATACTCACCATCCTTGTTTGTGCAGTTCTAGGCTTCTTTATTTTGATTCAAAATCCAAAGGGTGGCGGTCTTACAGGTTCATTTGGTACTCTTGGTACACAGGTAATGGGTGTTAAGCAGTCAGGTGACGTTATGGAGAAAGGCACATGGATTCTAATGGGTACAGTTGGTGCTCTTTGTCTTATTTCAGTTGCTTTCTTGCCAAAAACAAACTTTGGTACTGAAGAAAAACAAGGAAACGGAAAAGCACAACAACAAAAAACTGCTCCGGCTCCTGATAAAAAAGGCGGTAAATAGTTTTTGACTATTGAAAATATTCTAAGCGCTCTGGAAACAGGGCGCTTTTTTTATGCGTTAAACAAATTTCTTTGTCAGTATTCGGTCGCCGGGAGTAGGCTTGTAAGCGATTATTTTGTTCATTATCCCGTTCACACAATTGTCGTGCATTAAGATAGATCTCGTAGCCTGGGCCAGGAATTTTTCACTCACCATTGTATCGCACATTTGCAGCAATGCATTGTAATACCCGTTGGTATTCAGCATGCCTATAGGCTTTTCATGAAGTCCAAGTTGCGCCCATGTTAGCATTTCAAAAATTTCTTCCATGGTGCCCCATCCGCCCGGCAGTGTAATTACTGCGTCACTCATTTCGTGCATCTGCCATTTCCTTTCGTGCATGGTTTCAACAATTAATAAGCGGGTGAGACCATCATGGGCTACTTCTTTTGTTTTCAGAAACCCTGGAATAATACCTGTTACCCGCCCGCCCGCGTTCAGGCAGCCATCAGCAACAGCTCCCATTACGCCTATTTTGGCACCACCATAAATAAGTTCAATGTCCATTGCAGCCATAGTGGCACCCAACAAATGGGCTTCAGCCCTATAAATATCAGCCCCGCCTGAAGACGAGCCGCAGAAAACAGCAATGCTTTTTATCATGATTTCAATTAAGTACCTAAAGCTACGAATAGTAGTGGCTTGAAGTAATATCTTCGTGTTTAATTAATGGTAAATTAAAGCTACATCGGCACCATGAGAAATATCAGGAACATACTTGGAATCGTTATTGGGGCTGCGTCTGTCTTCGTTTTAGGTTATGGTATTTTTGATAATTTCTTTTTGGCTGGCGGTCTGGGCATTTTTACATGGCTAGTCGAGGTGCTTTTGGGGATAGCTTGTTCAGAATGCTGTAAGTACCTGAAATCGCCTTACGGGAAATACCTTTCGAACATTACCATCATCCTCGTCCTCATCCGAATTGTTGGGCGTATATTTTTCCATTAGGTAATGTTGTTGGGTTAATCGCACTTTTCACCGCTGTAAAAACCCTGGTTACCGACAAATAGCTATGTATCACCGAAGTGATTTTGCTTTTTGTCGTTGCTACAACGTATTTTTGATAAAAAAACAAAAGCAAAATGAAAGGACTGTATGTATTTCTCGGCATAGTATTGTTGCTGATTTTCTGGGGCGGTGCCAGTTACAACGGGATGAACAGAAACCGCGTAAACGTTGATAAAAATTTAGCCAACGTGCAAGTAAACTACCAACGTCGTGCCGACCTGATTCCTAATCTGGTAGAAACTGTGAAAGGCGTTGCCAATTTCGAACAGAAGACTTTGACAGACGTTATTCAGGCGCGTGCCAGTGCTACTTCAATTAAGTTAGACCCAAAAGATCTCAGTGCTGAAAAATTAAAAGAATTTCAGGCTTCTCAAGGTCAGTTGAGTCAGGCTTTGGGTAGATTGATGGTCGTTTCAGAACAGTACCCACAATTGAAAGCCAACGAACAGTATAAAGCACTGATGGTTGAGCTCGCAGGTACTGAAGACCGCATTAAAAATGCAAGGTACGACTACAACCAATCGGTGGGTGATTACAATGTAAAGGTGACTTCTTTCCCTAACAACATCTTAGCTGGTATGTTCGGTTTCAAAGAGAGAACAATGTTTGAAGCTGAAGCTGACGCTCAGAAAGCACCAAAAGTGAAATTCTAAAGCAATAGCTGATGCTGTCAATATTCAAGAAAAAGCCGTCCGTTTCGCAAGCTGACCAGCAGAAAATCACATCTGCAATAGGTGCTGCTGAAAAAGAAACTACGGGAGAAATAAGGGTGTTTATTGAAAATAAATGCCCCGAAAAAGAACCGTTGGTGCGTGCAAAACAAGTATTTGCTCAACTGGATATGCATAAAACCGAAGCCCGCAATGCTATTATTATTTATGTGGCATTACAAGACAGAAAGTTTGCATTGTTTGGTGATAAAGCAATTTATGAGCTGGCAGGCGGGCCCGTATTTTGGGAGGCAGCAGCAGACGAACTGAAAGGTCATCTGAAACGCAATGAACTTGCTGACGGCATAGCAAATTGCATTAAAAAACTAGGTGCTGCGCTGGCTCAACAGTTCCCTGCTAGTAAAGAAGCCAACAAAAATGAACTGCCCGATGACATTGTCTTCGGTAACTAATATCACATGTTTCAGACAAAATTTATACGGGCACTTTTTTCATCGCTGATGTTTTTGCTTTCCTTCGGGCTGGCAAACGCTGATGACAAAAACTACCCTGAAAGACCTAATCCTCCACGATTGGTCAACGACTTTGCCGGAATTCTGAGTGCAGATAACAAAAGAGAATTGGAAGTTTACCTAGAAGATTATGCGCGAGCGACTTCTAATCAAATTACCATAGTAACTATTTCCAGCCTGCAGGGCATTGATATTCTCGATTACTCACACCAGTTGTTTGGCAAATGGGGTCTGGGAGATAAAGAAAAAAACAATGGACTTTTGATTCTTCTTGCCATGGATAATGGTGAGGGAAAGAAGAAAGCGTCTATTCAAGTGGGTAATGGTTTACAGGGTGCTATTCCTGATATTACTTGCAACGACATTATTGAGCAACAAATGATTCCTCAGTTTAAAAATGGGAATTATTACCAGGGGCTAAAAGATGCGAGTGGTAAGATTATGAAACTGGCTGCCGGTGAATATCATTCTGATAGAAAGTTCACCGAAGAAGACAGGAGAGGGCATGGCAAGAAGAAAAATGGAATAGGCACAGGCTTTATCATTTTACTCATTATTATAGCACTTGTTTCCAGAATCAACCGAGGTGGTGGTCGAGGAGGCGGTGGTGGCGGTGGCTGGGTCGATTTTGCATCGGGTATGCTGCTCGGTAATATGATGGGCAGAGGCTGGGGCAACGGCGGCGGAAGCAGTGGCGGCGGCGGCAGTTGGGATGGAGTGGGTGACTTCGGTGGCTTTGGTGGTGGTAGTTCTGATGGCGGCGGTGCCAGTGGCGATTGGTAAATTCTTCGATTAAATATTCAATGCAGTGCTGTTAGTTTTCAAAATAGCACTGCATTTTTTTTGCGTACAATGCGGCCATTAGTTGCTCGCCATTTTGGGCAGTTGCAAGTTTTTGATTGAGTTCGTGCTTGTATTGCAATGAATAGTAGGGGTTGCGATCGTTGTACACCATCAAAAACGCTACTGCTTTGTTGAAATCATTCTTGTCAAAGGCAATTTTACTTAGGTAGAAGTAACATTCGTAATATTTTGTGGTTGCAAGCTCGCGTTTAAAGGCAGAATCAGCTAAATCAAATTTGCCGTGTTGCATATAAACTACGCCTTTGGAAAATTGCAATAAATGCTCATTAGGCGATAGCTTTTCTGCTCGTGAAATGTATTTGATGGCTTCAGCTTCATTGTTCAACTGTTGCAAAGCGAACGATAAATTTGTCCTGGGGTTATTGGGTGCATTTTCAACAGATTTTTTCCAAAAAGAATACGAATTTGAAAAATCAGATTGGTGGACTTGACCCGCGATCGTAAAGTAAGCTAAAACGAAGGTAGCAAAGGCAATAGTAAATTTACGGCCTGCCCCTGAGACACTGTTAAGTAATTTTCCAGCCACAATTAATACACCTAATAGCGGAATATACATTCTGTGTTCGTACAAAGGTTTGCCAATCAAGGCATCGTGGCTAATGATAAAAGGGATAATAAATGCACCAAAAAATAGTAAACCGCCAACAGCATATTGTGCTGATAATTTTTTGCGTATGACGAGTGCCGACAGCAATGAAATTGCTAACCCACCGATGATTACATGTAAATCTTTTGATGCCATTGCCGGAAATGTGCCTAAATTAAATGGCGCAACAATCTTTCCCAGGTAGAAAAAGGGCACGTACTTATGTACCCAAATGTTGGAAAGGATACCCTGTTTGCCGCCCACAAGGTGTGCGGGCGCATGTAAGTAACGTGCAATAAATATCAAACACCAGCCTATGGCGGCAACGGTGATATGGGGCAATATCTCTTTCTTAAATTGTTGCAGCCCATGCCTGAACACCAATAGTGCCGTGAGCCCCAATGGAGCCATCAAAGCCGCTTCCTTGGTGAAAAGTGCCAGAGCTAAAAAAACAACAGCCAGAAAAATGTTCTTTCTGTGGTTTGTGATACTGTATTCAATGGAGTTGTAGCAATAAGAAAATGTAAAAAGTCCCAGCAGCAGGTCATTGCGCCCTGGAATCCAACAAACCGCCTGCGTCATTAAAGGGTGTAATGCGTAAATGAGTGAAAGAACAAATGCTTGTCTTTTTGTGAAATGGAGTTGTTGCAATAGATTCATCACTACCCAAGCCACAAGCGCATGCAAAAAAACATTGACCAGGTGATAGGAAAATGGTCCGCTACCGAAGCCCAAATAATTGAGAATAATGGTATCGTAAAACACCGGACGGTAGTAACTCACCCAAGGACCATAGCTACCGGGTTTAAAAACACGAGTCAGGCTTTGAAAGTTGCTGTTGTTTTCTTCTAGGCGCTTTAATAAAATGAAATCATCGAGCCCGGTAAGTTGAAAAAATAAAGAACGGCAATAGAAGACAATAGAAACCAGCACAAGCATCACTTCGCCATACTTATTGGCGAGCTTATCAAAAGCAGTATTTCTATTTTCTGTGGTCAATTTCTTTTTCTTACAAACTTAATTCAATTTTAGGTGTCTGATAAGAAATAGCATTCAGTTCATTTGTACCTTTACCGTCCGTTTTTTGAAAAAGAGAATACATGACACGTGCCGACGAAAATTTTAGCTTCCAGAAGAAAATCAGCATTATCACATCGCTGATATTCATGGTTAAGATTGCGGCATGGACTTTTACGCACAGTGTCGCCATACTTACCGATGCACTTGAGTACACCATCAATGTAATTGCGGGTTTTGTAGGGCTGTATTCTTTATATCTTTCTTCCCAACCCCGCGACGAAAACCACCCTTACGGGCATGGTAAGGCAGAATTTGTTTCGGCTGCATTTGAGGGCATTATGATGGTAGCTTCCTGCTTCCTCATTGTGTTTGAGGCTCTCGATAATTTGGCACATCCGCATAGTTTTCATAAGCTCGATTTTGGAATTTATCTGGTTGCAGCTACTGCATTTTTTAATTTCATTTTGGGCATTTTTGCTATTCGTAAAGGGAGGCAGAATAATAACCTTGCGCTAGTTGCCTCAGGTAAGCACATGCAATCTGATACCTATGGGACTTTAGGCATTATTGTAGGGCTGGTCGCTTTGTATTATACAGGCTATAGCTGGATCGACAGTGTGATTTCAATGGTATTTGCAGTCGTTATATTTATTTCGGGGTATAAAATACTACGGGGCTCAATTGCAGGCATTATGGATGAAGCCGATATTGAGTTACTTGAAAATGTAGTGAAGTACTTAGGCGAACACAGAAGGGCAAACTGGATGGACATCCATAACTTACGCATTATCAAGTACGGTTCTATACTGCATCTCGATTGCCACCTTACAATACCTTGGTACATGAATATCAACGAGGGGCACGAAGAGGTTAAGAGCCTGGAAAACATGGTGCGCGAGAACTTTGGAGAGCATGTTGAAATGTTTGTGCATACCGATGGTTGCCTACCGCAATGCTGTGCAGTATGTACTTTGAAAAACTGTGCCGAGCGAAAAAGTGATTTTGAACGTAGAATAGACTGGAACGTCAAAAATGTTTCCTTCAATTCCAAGCACACCATTTTGCTGAATTAGTACCGGCGCAGTTACTTTTAGTGACAAATCTACCGTTATTTGTGGTCCATATCTGCAAATATTTCAGGTTTTCCTTTCTGGCATAACCTTTGACAATTAAATTTGTCACTACAAGTGATCCCATTGGGGTCACATTGTCATACATTTATAAAAAACCTTGCCGATATATGATGTTTGGTCAGAACGAACAGGAAATGGAATTTATGCCCATAGTTCCATTAGGAGAAGATGAAATGGATGAGCAGGAGAAAAGCTCGATGCCTAAGGAGCTACCTATCGTTGCATTAAGAAACACAGTGCTGTTTCCTAATGTAGTTTTACCTATTACTGTAGCACGCGAAAAATCGGTAAAGGCAATAACAGAGGCTGCAAAAGAATCAAAATGGATAGGAGTTGTTGCTCAAAAAGATGCCAACAACGACGACCCCGGTGCTGCGGATATTTACCAAATAGGTACGCTTGCTAAAGTGGTGAAACAGATAAAAATGCCTGATGGTAACATCACCATTTTTATCATGGGCAGAATGAGGTTCAGGATTGATGAAATGAAGCAGGAAGATCCTTACTTCGTGGCAAAGGTTACCTACCTGGAAGATGTATATCCTGAAAACGACGAAACTTTTGTTGCCTTGATGAGTTCTATCAAAGATCTCTCAGAAAAAATCGCACAACTTTCACCTAACGTACCGAGTGAGGCTTCAATTGTACTGAAAAACATTGAACAGCAGTCGTACCTCATGCACTTTATTGCTTCAAATATTTCTACCAAGCTTACTGAGAAACAAGCGTTGTTGGAAGAAAACGATGTGCGCACAAGGGCTGAGAAATTGTTGAGTCTATTACAAACGGAATTGCAATTGGTGGAGTTGAAAAACGAAATTACCAACAAAACCCGTGCAGATATAGATAAGCAACAACGCGAATACTTCCTTCAACAGCAAATGAAGTCCATTCGTGAGGAGCTTGGCGGCGACCCGAATGAGCGTGAGATCAAAGACTTACAGAAGAGAGCCGAAGGGTTGAACTGGTCGGAGGCAGCGAAAGAGTTATTCAAGAAAAACATTGAAAAGCTCGAGCGTATGCACCCGAGCACTCCCGATTATTCTGTGATTTATAATCACCTTGACCTGATGCTCGACCTGCCTTGGTCGGTGTATACTGAAGACAGGTACGACCTTAAAAAAGCACAAAAAGTACTTGATGGCGACCATTACGGAATGGAAAAAATCAAGGACCGTATATTGGAATACCTGGCAGTGTTGAAACTGAAGGGCGACATGAAGTCACCGATTTTATGCTTCGTAGGTCCTCCGGGAATTGGTAAGACATCGTTGGGTAAAAGCATTGCAAACGCCATTCAGCGTAAGTACGTACGCCTGAGTTTAGGTGGCTTACACGATGAAAGTGAAATTAGAGGACATAGAAAGACCTACATAGGTGCTATGCCTGGTCGCATCATACAATCGCTCCGGAAAATAAAATCTGCCAATCCCGTATTTATACTTGATGAGATTGATAAGCTGGGTAAAGACTTTAGGGGCGATCCAAGTTCGGCATTGCTCGAAGTGCTTGACCCTGAACAAAACAACTCGTTCTACGATAATTACCTTGAGTTAGAATTTGACTTATCGAAGGTGTTGTTCATTGCAACCGCCAATAGCCTCGGCGATATTCAACCGGCTTTGCGCGATAGGCTTGAAATTATTCAGCTCTCGGGGTATTCAACCGAAGAAAAAATAGAGATTGCCAAAAGACACCTGATACCGAAGCAAAAAGAAATGCATGGGGTTGATAAAGTGCCTGTGAAATTCAACGACAAGGCAATCAACAAAATGATTCAAGAGTACACACGTGAAAGCGGTGTGCGTGAATTAGATCGCCAGATTGCAGGTATCATGAGGTCGCTGGCGAAGCAGGTAGCAATGGACGAGGAACTACCTAAAGCTATTAGCCCTGAAGTAGTAGAAAAGGTGCTCGGTAAGCCACGTTACTCGAACGATATCTATACCAAGGGGCATCCACCGGGGGTAGTTGTTGGCTTGGCGTGGACAGCGGTAGGCGGCGATATTTTGTTCATTGAAACGTCAATATCAAAAGGCAAGGGTGGGCTAACATTGACAGGTAATCTGGGCAATGTGATGAAAGAAAGTGCTACAGCAGCTCTTTCATATCTCAAGGCGAATGCCGAACAATATGGTATTAAAATTGCTGATATCGAAGAAAGCAACATCCACATACACGTTCCTGAAGGTGCCGTACCAAAAGATGGTCCAAGTGCTGGTATTACCATGTTCACGGCACTTGCCAGTGCATTTATGGGCAAGAAATTGCGCCCATATTATGCCATGACAGGTGAAATTACGCTCAGGGGCGCGGTATTGCCGGTAGGTGGTATCAAAGAAAAAGTGCTTGCTGCTAAACGCGCCGGAATTAAAGATGTGATATTGCCAAAACAAAATGAAAAAGACGTGGATGAAATCAATCCGCTATTCATAAAAGGGGTTAGTTTTCACTACGTTGCCGATGCAAATGAGGTAATTGAATTAGTGATTAAATAGCCTGATAATAAAAGCTTACTAAAGAATGACAACCGTTGGTTCGGACTGACTGTTGTCATTTTTTTTTAACAATATAATTTCTCTACTTTTGCCCAAAATTCTGAGCCCCGTTGAAAAAACTTTGGTGGAAAATAGTTTGCGTAATTCTCCTGATGTACACCGTTACTGCCGGCATGTTGCTGCCAGTTCCACGTTTGGACATCTTAAATGAAACCATCCGCAACCTGTACTATCACGTGCCTATGTGGTTCACTATGATATTCCTTTTTGCCGGTGCATTTGGTTATTCAATTCTTTACCTCAGGTCAAAAGATTTGAAGCATGACCACTATGCAGTTCAGCTTACCCAAACAGGCATTTTCTTCAGCATTTTAGGTATGCTCACCGGTATGGAATGGGCAAAGTACACCTGGGGTGAAATGTGGAGTAATGACCCTAAGCAATTGGGTACTGCTTTGTGCATGCTCATTTATTTTGCCTACAACATTCTCAGGAGCGGTATTAAAGACGATGAAAAGCGTGCTCAGGTGAGTGCAGTATACAATGTGTTTGCCTTTGCTATGATGATACCGCTTATTTTCATCATTCCGAGAATGGTGGATAGCCTTCACCCTGGTAATGGTGGTAACCCGGCATTTAAAAAATACGATTTAGACAGTAACATGCGTATGGTTTTTTACCCTGCTGTAGCAGGTTGGGTAATGCTTGGGGCATGGATAGCTTCATTAAAAATAAGACTGGCGCTTGTAGAGCATAAACGCGAAAATGCAGTGCTATTCTCATTCGATAAAAAGTGATTATGACAGTCAAAAGAATACTCAACATACTCTTAATCATCATGTTTTTGCCCATGGTAGGTTTCGCACAAACCGAGATGGCCGACCAGATGAGGTCGAGCGGCAAAATTTATGTTGTGGTTGCAGTATTAGCTACTATATTTGCGGGAATTTTTACGTATTTGTTCATTTTGGACCGTAAAATCACCCGAATTGAAAAGGAAGAAAAATAAATTTTATTAATCATTAAAAACAAAGCCAAAGTGGAACAACACTACAGTTTTTTTCAGGGCGTTGAACGTAATTTTGACAAAGCTGCCAAGTACACCCGTTTTGAAGCAGGTATTCTTGAGCAAATCAAGGCGTGTAACTCGATCTACAAAATGAAATTCCCGGTAAAAATCGGTGATAAAATTGAAGTTATCGAAGCTTACCGTGTACAGCACTCTCATCACAAACTCCCTTGTAAAGGTGGTATCCGTTATAGCATTGATGTTAACCAGGACGAAGTAATGGCGCTTGCAGCATTGATGACTTACAAATGTGCAATCGTTAACGTTCCATTCGGTGGCGGTAAAGGTGGTATCAAAATCAATCCGAAAAACTACACTGTTTTCGAATTGGAAAAAATCACTCGTCGTTATGCTTCTGAGTTGGTGAAGAAAAACTTCATTGGCCCTGGTATCGACGTTCCTGCTCCTGATTACGGTACAGGCGGTCGCGAAATGAGCTGGATTGTTGATACTTACGCTTCTTTGAAACCAGGCGAAGTAGATGCTTTGGCTTGTATCACTGGTAAACCAGTTACTCAAGGCGGCGTTAACGGCCGTACTGAAGCTACAGGTCTTGGTATTTATTATGGAATTCGTGAGGCTTGCGGTATCGAAGACGATATGAAGGCACTCGGTCTTACTACAGGTATCAAAGGCAAAAGAGTAGTTGTTCAAGGTCTTGGTAACGTAGGTTATCATGCTGCTAAATTCTTCTACGACAATGGTGCTATCATCGTTGGTTTGGCTGAATACGAAGGTGGTATCTACAACGCGAACGGTCTTGCTTTATATGATGTTGTTGCTCACCGTAAATCTACAGGTTCTATCCTCGGTTTCCCTGGTGCAACTGACCTCAAAAATAGCCTTGAAACACTTGAGATGGATTGCGATATCCTGATTCCGGCTGCACTTGAAAACGTTGTTAACGCTAGCAACGCTGACAGAATCAAGGCTAAAATCATTGGTGAAGGTGCTAACGGTCCGTTGACTCCTGAAGCTGACGAAATCCTTGGCAAAAAAGGTGTTATGATCATCCCTGACATGTACCTGAACGCAGGTGGTGTTACAGTATCATACTTCGAATGGTTGAAAAACCTGAGCCACGTTCGTTTTGGTCGTATGGACAAACGTTTCAGTGAAAACCAAAACGCAACAATCCTGAGCACAGTTGAGTCTTTGACTGGTAAAAAAGTAACTGATTCTGAACGCAGGCAAATTCAACATGGTCCTGACGAAGTTGATTTGGTTTATTCAGGTCTTGAAGACACGATGATTGGTTCTTACCACGAAATTCGTGACCAGTGGATTAAATTGGAGAAAAAAGTTGACCTCCGTACTGCTGCATTTGTTGTTGCTATCAACAAAGTGGGTGTTGCATACGAAGAACTTGGTATCTTCCCATAGTAGTCATTATTATCTTATAATAGTAAAGCGGTTGCAGATTCATTTTGCAACCGCTTTTTCATTGAATTATCCTCTGTAAGTTTCCGTAGCTTGTTCTGCTATGATATCATTTCGGCACATCGTTCGCCGTCAATAGCGGCTGATACTATACCTCCGGCATACCCTGCTCCTTCGGCGCAAGGGTATAGACCTTTAATTTGAGTGTGATGTAATTTGTCTTTATCGCGCGGTATCCTCACGGGGCTGCTCGTGCGTGATTCAGTAGCTACCAATATGGCTTCATTGGTAAAATATCCCCTCATTTTACCCCCGAAAGCTACCAATGCTTTCTGCAATGGTTGGTATATTTCTACAGGCAAAACTTCGTTCAATAATACACTGTTGAGTCCCGGGTGGTAAGAGCAGGGTGGTAGGGTAGCTGAGTGCTTATTTTGGGTGAAATCGACCATCCTTTGTGCCGGAGCAACCAAATTGCCACCACCAGCTTTAAAGCTTATTTGTTCCACCATTCTGCGATATCTAAGCCCTGCCAGCTGCCCTGTGAAACCATGTTTTTTGAAATCATGTTCATCAACGGTAACAACCGTGCCTGAGTTAGCAAAAGGGTTATTGCGTTTTGACGGCGACCAGCCATTTACTACAATTTCTCCCGGAGATGTGGCAGCGGGAGCGATAATACCGCCGGGGCACATACAGAAAGAAAACACACCATGACCTTGCTCCTGTGACACCAGGGAATAACTGGCAGGAGGTAAAAACTCATTTCTGATGTCGCAGTGGTACTGTGCAGTGTCTATGATTGATTGAGGGTGCTCAATTCTTACACCCAGGGCATAAGGCTTACTTTCAATGGCTATTTTCTTCCTGTCGAGCAGTTCAAAAATGTCATCGGCGCTATGCCCTGTGGCAAGTATTACATTAGTACACTTGAAATTTTTCCCATCGGCCGTTTTAAGTCCGGCAATTTGGTCGCGTTCAAGTACAATGTCTGTTACCTTGGTGTTGAAGTGTACTTCGCCACCGCATGCCACTATTTGTTCACGAATGGCGGTAATTATGTCCGGTAGTTTATTGGTGCCAATGTGAGGGTGGGCTTCTACCAAAATACGCTCATCAGCACCAAAATAATGCAGCATTTTAAGAATGCGGGTTACATCACCTCGCTTGGTGCTGCGTGTATATAGCTTGCCATCGCTGTAAGTGCCTGCACCGCCTTCACCATAACAATAATTAGATTCAGGGTTTACTATGCCTGAGCGGTTGATTGCAGCAAGGTCTCTGCGTCGGCTTCTTACATCCTTTCCTCTTTCAAGTATAACGGGTTTTAAGCCCTTGGAAATCAACTTGAGAGCGGCAAACAAGCCCGCTGGTCCTGCACCTATAATATGCACTTCTTTAGCATTACCTACTTGCTGTAGTTGCGGGTCGAAAGGTGCCTCGACGGGTAGCTGCTCATCGATGTACACTTCAATAGTCAGCATCACCTTTGGCTGGCGAGAACGTGCATCAATTGACTTGCGAACGACTTTATAATTCCAGTATCTGCATTTACGCATTACATCCGATGCTTTTACAGCACGGCGTATCAGCGATTCATCCTCTGCATCTTCAGGCAGTAGGTTAATGTTGATGGTTTTTACCATTGTGTTAGGTTTTTATCCTAAAAACAATTGAAAGAGTAATTGTAGTTAGTCTATTTTGTCGAAGAGTGCCTTGAGGTCTAATTTGAAACCGGGTAGCACTTTTGATTTTACGATGTCACCTTCAACCATAATTCTTGAAGGATGGTATTTTCCGTCTTTGAGTGTATAAACTGAAAAAGTACGGTCTTGCGGAGAAACAATCCAGTATTCTTTAATGCCTGCTTCTTCGTACACTTCGTACTTATACTTCAGTTCTTTGACGTTATTACCCGGAGAAAGGATTTCAACAACGATATCGGGAGCACCAAGGCAACCTTTGTCATCAAGTTTCGAGTGGTCGCAAACTACACAAATATCAGGCTGAACCACCGTATAGATATCTCGATCATTGTTTGATTTTTTGGGTAGTCTTACATCAAATGGGGCAGAATAAACTTCACAGGTTTTGTCTTTGAGGAATGTTCCAACTTCAAGAAATATTCTACCTGAAAGTTTTTGATGCACCCTCGAAGGGCCACTCATTTCGTAAATCTTACCCTTAATCAATTCAATACGTTCTTCTAGCTGCCACTTAAGGTAGTCAGCGTATGAGTGCAATTTATTGATGGTTAAGTGCGAGATTGTCATAACTATGGGTGCAATTTCTTATAATTTTCTTTTACCTGATCAAGATGTTTTACAAAGTTATCAATATCCGGGTTGTAACCATACCCTTTTTCAGCTAAAGAAGTTCCGTTTTCGTCAATATAAAAATAGCAAGGACGCGCGTTAGTACCAAATTTTGATACTTCAATTTCGGTGTATTTGTCGCCAAGCGTGGTTACATCAGCACCCATTATTTTTGAATAGTGTTGTTCTGATTTATCGAGTGCTATTGCGCTGCAATCACAGAAAAGAGAAATGACAATGAAATCATTTTTGAGTCTTTTAGCTACTTCCGGGCTTGACCATACCTGCGATTCCATTTTTCTACAGTTCACACAATTGATGCCGGTAAAGTCCAGCATGATTGGTTTCTTGAATTGTTTAGATGCTGCCAAAGCCTCATCATAGTCGTAATAAGTAACCAATCCATTGTCCTTAGCCACAGGTGGCTCGTAAATGTGCAATGACTCCACATATTTTTTAGGCGCAAATGCACCCAAATCATGTTTTTCGGAAGATGATGATGCCGATGATGGCTGAGTACCCCCGCCGCCAAATTTGTCAAATGTGCCCATTGGAGGAACGAATGCGCTCACTCCGTTCAACGGAGCTCCCCACATACCCGGTAACAAATAGACAGCGAAGGTGAAAGAGATAATAGCAAGGAACAGTTTGAAGATGGAAACATATTCTTGTCCATAGATATTCTCAGGTGTTTTATCGTCGTGCGAAAGCTTGAGCCTGCCTAACAGGTAAAGACCCAGCAACACTGAAAGTACTATCCATACAGCGATGAAAATTTCTCTGTCCAGCAAACGCCATCCTTTAGTCAAGTCGGCATTTGAAAGGAATTTCATGGCCAGCATTAATTCAACAAAACCAAGCACCACTTTCACCTGATTCATCCAGCCACCGCTTTGAGCCATTTTGTTGAGCCAGCTCGGGAAGATGGCGAATAGTGCGAACGGAAATGCAAGACCCAATGAAAAACCAAGCATACCAATGGCAGGACCCAATAGACCGCCCTGACCCGCTTGCACCAACAATGGGCCAAGAATAGGACCAGTACACGAGAATGATACGATAGCCAGCGTAAGTGCCATGAAGAATATGCCGCTGAAGCTTTCTGTGTTGGCTTTAGAATCGGTTTTTGATGTCCATGATGATGGCAATGCTATTTCGAATGCACCGAGGAAAGAAATACCGAAAATCACAAAAATGACAAAGAACACGAGGTTTGCAATCCAGTTAGTGGACAAAGCAATAAGTGCGTTGTTTCCGAAAATTGCTGAAATAGCAACACCAAGTACTGTATAAATGATGATGATTGAAAAACTGTAGTAAAGTGCATTCTTGATACCTTGTTGGCGGCTCTTGCTTCTTTTTGTGAAGAAGCTAACCGTAATTGGAATCATTGAATAAACGCAAGGAGTAAGTACTGCAAGGAACCCACCTCCCAATGCTAAAAGGAACATCCAAACCATTGAAATTTGTTTGTCATTAGCTATTGGTGTTGCAGTTTTTGTGGCTGCCGGATTTACTTCTGCTTTCTTAGCGGTGTCGGGAGTTGTCGCTGCTACTTTTGGTTGGGCTGAGGTGTCCGGGGTATTGCTTGGGGAATCAACTTTAGCTGCTGCACCATTTGCTCCTGTACCACTTGCGCCATCAATCGAAGTGCCGCCATCGCCAACAACTATTTTAAAAGGTTTCTTGCCTGTTGGGCTTAAACACGTTTCATCGTTGCAAATCTGATAGCTGTAAGTGCCCTTGATGGTTGCTCCGCCTGTGATTTCTGCTTCCTGCACATAGTCAACCGATTTTTTGAACATGTGCACCATTCCTACACCCGGAATGTCTTCATTAATCATTTTGCCACGCTCTTTCACGCCACCTTTATAAGTTACTCCATTGGTTGGGTTAAACTTAAACGCAGGTGGAATCAGCGCAGGATCTTCGCCTGGTTTTAAAGCGTAAATATGCAGATTGTTGGGAAGTACGCAATGAATAATCAGTTCGTAGAGGTTGCCTGATATCTTTTTGGCTTCAAAAGTCCACTTGCTTTCATCTTTTAAAATTTGCCCGTTTGAATGGAAAAACGAAAAAGAAAGAAGCAAGAAGAGTGCGAACCTGATGTGTTTCATAAAATCTATACTATGGCTTTAATGTCAAATATCGGCACCCCCGGGAGCGGGGTATGCAAACACATAACAATACTATTAATTATAGTGTTAAATCTGCCACAAAATAGCGAATTTAACTTTTGTAAAAGAATACAGCCTTAAAGTGCCCCTATTTATGAAACAAATCTGACAGAAGCGGTAAGAGCTATTTCACTTTGATGGTAAATGGCTTGTCGTCGGTAGGGGGTAGGCACATTTGGTCGGTGCAAATTTGGTACGAGTAGGTACCGTTTACGGTTGCACCACCTTTAATTTCTGCTTCTTGTACGTAGTCAACACTGTTTTCAAAGTAATTTACTTTGCCCGGCACACCTTCCATAGCCATTGAAATTCTTTTTCCTTTCTCGGTTACTTTGCCAATATATTTTACGTTTTTTGTTGGCTTAAATGTAATTACCGGAGCTATCATAGAGCCATCGCCACCGGGTTCCAGGGCATAAATGTGCCAACTCTTAGGCAGTTTGCAATGCACAATAAGCTGGTATTTATCACCCGATATTTTCTTGGCTTCAAAAGTCCACTTGGTTTCATCTTTCAATTGCGCATGAACAGAAATTCCACAGAACAGGCAGAACGCCATTAAAATAAATGCTAGATTTTTCATGTTATACGAAGATAAATAAAACAGCCTCACAATAGAGTGAGGCTGTTAGTTAAAGTTATTTAAAGAGACCGATTAATTGAAATGGCTGAGTGCCATCAAAATTTTTCGGCCGTCAATATTGCTTAAGTCGTCAGAGCATGCACGTTCAGGGTGTGGCATCATGCCAAAAACATTCCTGCCTTCGTTGCATATTCCTGCAATGTTGTTGATAGCGCCATTCGGGTTTGAACCAATGTGCACTTCACCATGTTCATCGCAATAGCGGAACAAAATTTGGTTATTAGCCGTCAGTTTTTTCAACGTTTCAGCATCAGCATGGTAGCGGCCTTCGCCGTGTGCTACAGGTATTTTAAGTGGTTTGTTACCTACCGCACGACCAATAACAGTGCTCGTGCTTTCACTTTTGATGTACACGTTTTTGCACACAAATTTCTGGTTGTCGTTTTGTAACAGTACGCCAGGCAAAAGTCCTGATTCGCAAAGAATCTGGAACCCATTACAAACACCAAATACTTTGCCGCCATTGTTAGCAAACTCAATAACTCGCTCCATCATTGGGCTGAAACGGGCAAGGGCGCCACAACGCAGATAGTCGCCATAAGAGAAACCACCGGGTAAAATGATGCAATCATCTTTAGTAAAATTAGGAAGTTCGCTGTCTTTGTGCCACAACATTACTACCTCTTGTTTTAGGTCGTCTTGGAGGGCATGCAACATGTCTCTATCGCAATTTGAACCCGGAAAAACTATAACACCAAATTTCATATTCAATTATTTGTTTGCCCACAGGCAAAATCCTATAAATATTAAAGAAAAATAAAAAACAAATACGCTAAACTTTTTGTGACGTTCCAGTGCATAAGCGTGCGACATCATAATTCCCGCAGGGGGCAATACAAGTGTCCATGCACCCGAAACTTCCTTATCGGTCGCGAACGCCACTAAGATAGCAATGATCAGGTAAAAAGTAATAGCCATCCAGTTTCGCCTGATGTAAATATTGCTTAAAGTTACATTTTGGCGCATCACTAAAACACCGGAAAGGAACAAAAATGCCAAACCACCCATTGTGGCAGCAAAATACCCCTGATTAGTGGTTACTTTTTCTATTGAAAACCCTACGTGCAGCCAGTTTTTAAATGAGTGCAGGCGGTCAAACAAAAACAGTATTGAAGCAAGAAAATAGGCAGGGGTTGCATAGCCTAACAATGCTACCGACCACTCTCCGGGATTAAACGAACGGAAGAGGATTAAACCCACTATCAGGAATACAAAAAATCCAAGCCCGGTGAGCTGAAATAAACCAACGACACAAAGCAGCAGCGCAGCATTGTAAATAAGCTTGCGCGGGTGTGGTGTTTTTGAAAACTCAAACATCACATCCATCGATATCAGCAATAGCCAGTTGATAATGATGGTGTCGCAGAAATAGTTCCACTTAGGAAATGCAGATGTAATAAGTAGGTAAACAAATGCCGGCAGGTAAGTATTGCGATGAAATAACCTGTGCCGTACAACAATATTATTGAGGTATAGCGACTGGAAAAAAATGAGCATCACGGCAATTAGCGTGTAAGCAAAAGCACTGTGATGGAACACTTTGTCCATTTGGTGTACCAGGAAATTAAAAAACAAATGACCTTTCACCTGCACAGGAAGGGCAGGGTGCAGTAATACTTTTAGTTTCACTGTAAAAGTGAAAATTAAAAGTACAAGTACAGTAAAGGGCGAGTTATTTTTTAATAGCTTGAACACTCGAGCTGGTTAAGACCGTTCAGGCAAAAGTACAAATTACCAACAAACGATAATTGTATGTCTTTCCCACTATTGTGTATTACGCAACATCTTCTCCCGACTGCCTTCTTGCATAACCTTTCATAATGCCGCGTCCGGTTTCACGAACGAATGAAATGATTTCATCGCGCTCATCAGAAACAGGAATTTCAGTTTCAATGAAACTGAGTGCCTTGGAAACATTGAAGCCCCTTACAAAAAGAATACGGTAGATGTCGAGAATGTGGTTGATTTTTTCAATAGAATACCCTCTGCGCTTCAGACCTACTGAGTTAACCCCAACATAAGAAAGAGGTTCACGTGCAGCCTTAACGAACGGAGGAACATCTTTACGCACCAGTGAGCCACCAGTTACAAACGCATGTGAGCCAATGCGCACAAACTGCTGAACGGCAGTAAGTCCGGCAAGCACCACGTGGTCGCCTACAACGATGTGACCGGCAAGCGTTGTATTATTACTGAATACGCAATTGTCGCCAACAATACAATCGTGTGCAATGTGGGTGTACGCCATAATAAGGCAGTTTGCGCCTATTTTGGTCATATTCCTGTCGCTTGTGCCGCGATTGATAGTTACACATTCACGGATAACGGTATTGTCACCAATCATTGTAATGGTATCCTCACCCTTGAATTTGAGATCCTGAGGGATGGCAGAAATTACAGAACTAGGGAATATTTTTACATTCTTCCCAATTCGGGCTCCCTCCATGATGGTCACATTTGACCCAATCCAAGAACCTTCACCAATCTCAACATTTTTATGGATGGTTGAGAACGGATCTATTTTCACATTTGGCCCGATTTTAGCGTCGGGATGGACGTATGTAAGTGGATGAATCATTTTTTGTCTTTTCTAAGGATTTGAGCTACCAATTCAGCTTCAGTTACCAATTTATTTCCTACGTAAACAAAAGCCCTCATTTCGCAAATACCTCTGCGAATAGGGTTCAATAATTCCAGTTTTAAGATCAGTGTATCGCCCGGAACTACTTTTTGTTTGAACTTCACTTTGTCAATTTTAAGGAAGTAAGTATCATAGTTTTCAGGGTCTTCGTAGTTGTTCATAGCCAAAATGCCGCCTGTTTGCGCCAAAGCTTCAATCTGGAGTACACCCGGCATAACCGGGTTATTAGGGAAGTGACCTGGGAAGAACTGTTCGTTCACAGTCACATTTTTGATACCTACAACATGTGTATCGCTCAACTCGATGATTTTGTCAATCAGCAGGAACGGATATTTGTGAGGCAGAATTTTTTGAATTCGGTTGATATCAAAAATCGCAGGTTGGTTAGGGTCGTATTGTGGTACATCGTTGAGGTGTTTATTCTTTTTAATGTACTGCTTGATCTTACGGGCAAATTCAACGTTAGAAGCGTGACCCGGGCGATTAGCAATAATATGTGCATTAATAGAGTAACCGCACAATGCCAAGTCGCCTACAACATCAAGTAATTTATGACGTGCAGGTTCGTTGGTAAAGTGTAATTGAATATTATTCAAAATACCCTCTTGTTTCACCTCGATGTGTGGCTTATTGAACACAATCGCTAAACGGTCGAGTTCTTTTTGGCTCACTTTTTTATCAACTACTACAATGGCATTTGAAAGATCGCCACCTTTAATGAGGTTGTTGTCAAGCAATATTTCTAATTCGTGCAAGAAGCAGAATGTGCGGCAAGGTGCAATTTCTTTTTTGAAGTCTTCAATTCTCCTGAGCGACGCGTGTTGCGTACCCAATACCGGAGAATTGAAATCGATCATCGCCGTAACCTGAAAATTGCTTGAAGGCATCGCTACCATCTCTACATTTTTCACAGGGTCATGGTAATGGATGTTGGTATCAATGCTATACACAACGCGTGCAGCATCTTGTTCAATAATACCTGTCGCCTCAAATGCCTCAATGAAGAGCTTTGAGCTTCCATCAAGAATTGGCACTTCAGGCCCATCGAGTTCTATCAATGCATTGTCGATTCCTACGCCCACCAATGCAGCTAATAAGTGCTCGATAGTACTTATGCGTGCGCCATCATACTCAATGGTTGTACCGCGGGAAGTATCAACAACATAGTCTACATCAGCTTTAATGATTGGGGTATTGGGTAAATCGACCCTTTGAAATTTGTAACCATAGCCCGGGTTAGCAGGTTTAATTACTATATTGACAACCGCACCGGTATGTAATCCGGTTCCGTGCAGATGAACAG
Organism: Chitinophagaceae bacterium; assembly: GCA_947454235.1. Taxonomy (GTDB): domain Bacteria; phylum Bacteroidota; class Bacteroidia; order Chitinophagales; family Chitinophagaceae; genus Flavipsychrobacter. The sequence continues at coordinate 112,071 of CANGIY010000003.1, read as the reverse complement.
GACCTGCCAGTGTTTTCTGGTTACCATGTCCTTTTGCGTGCATTGTTTCAGCCATTCTGTTGAGGTTCGGTTTTTTAAAACTCTTCCTTTATTTTTTTGATGCTTCGGTTTGTGCTACTAAAAGTGCAGTGAGCTCCTGAATTGTTTCTTCCAATTTAGTAACTCTCTGTTGTAGGTCGGGCAAATTTCTGAAAATTGCCTGACTTTTTAATGAATTTTTATAATCGAAAGCAGGTGTGCCGTTCAGTAATGAATTCTTAACTGTAACTGTTTTTGAAACACCACTTTGTGCATTGATTTTTGTGCCGTCTGCAATTTGTATGTGACCCACAAGTCCGGCTTGTCCGCCTATCACACAATATTGCCCCACCTTGGTACTGCCCGAAACGCCTGTTTGAGCTGCGATAGCAGTGTGGCTGCCAATTTCTACGTTGTGTGCAATCTGAATGAGGTTGTCCATTTTCACACCGCTGCGAATGATGGTACTACCCATTGTCGCACGGTCAATAACAGTATTCGCGCCTATTTCAACCGAATCTTCTACAACTACATTACCGGTTTGCGGCATTTTTTTATAAGTGCCGTCAGTTTGCGGCGCAAAGCCAAAACCATCGCTACCCAGTACAGTGCCTGAATGGATTGTAACTTTGCTGCCCACTTTACATTCGTTGTAAATTTTTACGCCTGCAAAAATGGTTGAGTTTTCGCCTACAGCAGCGTTTCGACCAATGAAACAGCCCGGATAAATGTGGGTGTTATCGCCAATTACAGCGTTGTCGTCAATGTAAGTAAATGCGCCTATATATACATTGTTGCCAATTTTAGCAGTTGGTGCAACAAAGCTCGGTTGTTCTATACCTGTTTTGCCCGACTTGGACGTGATTTCCTGATATTTTTCAAGTAACAACGCAAACGAAGAATAGGCGTCCTTGGTTCTGATAAGCGTTGTAGTAACGGGCTTTTCAGCTACAAAAGAATCGTTGACCAATACAACTGATGCCTGAGTGTCGTAGATATATTCTTCATATTTGGGATTAGCCACAAAACAGAGGCATCCCTTGGTTGCTTCTTCGATTTTGGCTACAGTACTTACTGTTACATTCGGGTCGCCTTCTATGCGACCTTGTAACATAAATGCTACCTGCTGCGCTGTAAATTGCATTATTGTATAGTTTCTATTCGATAATTAATACTTTTTAGTTCTTACTTCACGTAGCAGATATATCCTTTATGAACTGACCGCGCAATTGTTTGATTCACCAATGAATCTTCAATTTCTGATATGTTCCTGACCAATCCCGATTTTGTTTCGATTTTAATCAGCTCATTTTCGACATTATATGTATTGTTACTCGCAATACCGTCAAAAACAAAATAGTGAATATGCTCTTCTTTTACACCTAAAGTGTGAACTGCATAATCTTTTTTCTCCCGCAAATTCTCTGCCAAACTTTCAGAAACGAACTGAATTTTGTACAAATTTCTCAAATTTAGCATTTTACATAGTTTTGAGAGCACGGGGTCGCTATCATCTTGCCACACTTTAATAGATGCGCTAATATCCGAATCGTCGAGGCTGCAATAACGTTTTATAATTTCAGGGTTCGCCCTGAATGTTTTTTCATCTACTTCATTTTCAAGAAAATACTGCAACGATGGGGTCGCAAAAAGGCGGTGACCGCTACGTGTAAGTTCTTTAGCTCGCTTAACTATATTCACCAGCAGCATTTCAGCGCTTAGAACCGTTTTGTGCAGGTACACCTGCCAGTACATCAGTCTGCGGGCAATAATGAATTTTTCAACCGAGTGAACGCCCTTTTCCTCCACCACCAGTTCGTTGTCGCGTACGTTCAGCATCTGCAATATGCGGTCATAACCTATTACACCTTCTGAAACTCCGGTGTAAAAACTATCCCTGTTCAAGTAGTCCATACGGTCAACATCAAGCTGACTTGAAACAAGTTGGTGCAAATAGGTGCGGGGGTAACTATGTTCAAATATTTGAAGTGCCTTTGAAAGCATGCCTCCAAACTCTTCGTTCATTTGTTCCATCAGTATCTTACTGATTACTTCATGCCGAACGTTCACAAGTAAGCCCTCTAACGAGTGTGAAAATGGCCCGTGACCAATATCGTGTAACAATGCCGCCAAACGTGCTGCTAAAAATTCATCTTTATCGAGTTGAATATCTTTAGTGCGCAGTTCTTCCAATGCCTTGCCCATGAGGTGGCAAGTGCCCAGCGAATGGTGCAAACGGGTATGCACTGCACCTGGATATACCATGTGTGCGAGCCCCATTTGTTTGATATTGCGCAGTCGCTGAAACAAAGGATGGTCAATTACCTGCATGATTTCAGGTTCAGGAATCCGCAGGAAACCATACACGGGGTCGTTGACGATTTTTACTTTAATACTCATTGGTTAAGTGCAAATATCTGAGTTCTGTTGAATAAATGCTTGGGTGTGTGCAACTAAATCGCAACATCGCTCGCAGTGGTGGAATACGTGTTAACCTAATGAAGGGCTTTTTTCTTTTTGTTCATGATATACACTGCTGTAATGCCAATGAGCCCACCCACAATTGTATTCCAATGAATCACCTCTTCCAGCAAAACACGGGACGAAATGGCGGCAGCAAAGGGCACAAGAAATATGAAAGTGCTCGCCCTTTCAGCACCAAGCCGGGTAGTAGTAAAAAAGAAAACAGTGGTTGCGATAGCCGTAACTATCGATGAAGCAAAAATCAGATTGAGCCAGAACAAATGATTGGTGATGTGAATGGCACGCCCCATTTCGGCAAAATCGGTAAAGGGTAACAAACACAAAAGCGTAACGAGGTATTGCCACAGGCTAAATGTGAGTGAAGAACCGTACCGGCTGCCTTTTGCTGTAAACAGGCTCATGAGCGACCAGATTGTTGCCGCAGCAAGAAAATAAAGGTTGCCGCCATTGGAAAGTACACTGTCTTTCTCCCATACCTTTAAAAGGATGAGCCCTGCTACCAATCCTAGCCCCAACCCTAAAAACTCTTTTTGTGATGGCTTCCTTTTTTTACTAATGGAAACCATGATATAGGCGATAATGGGGTTCATGATGGTGACAAGTACACCACCTGCTCCGGCAGTGCCTTTTCTTAACCCAACAAATAAAAAGTAAGAATACAACGCCAGTAATAACCCCGATGTCACAAAATCGACTATGCCTTTTTTGCTGATTTTATAGCTGGTTTTGGTGAGCGGGAGCAGTATGAGCATGGTAAGCACAACTACAATGTACCTGTAAACTGTGAAGTTGATTGCGGAGCAAAAACCGGCAAGTACTTTATTAGATGGCCAGCTCAATCCCCACAGGAACATACTGGTAACTATCCCCGGAATGAGGTAGTTATCTAATTTTTGTTCTTTGGACACCCTGAATGGAAAATTTGAAGCAAAGGTGGTGTTTTTTTTAGCGCGCAGTTGCAGCAACATTATGTTTTTTTGCACATACCTGCACGGCAAATTCTAAAATATGGTTGGTTTTGTTTTGGTTGAGCGCAGTTCAGAGTCCTCCCGAGGCAAAAAGCTCGGGACTGGCGGCTCATTTTCATAGACACGGGAGCGCTTCGCTAACTCCTGCGCCAGGCGGGGATTGAATTTGGGTGTCGCGTTGGTTTTTTATAGGAGAAAATCATAGTCCTTCAAAAAATCATTAAAATCATAGTTCTGAAACATCGGCATTCTGAAAATCCTGATTCACACTATTTGTTTACCTCAATTGCCATTTAGCACAAAAAAAACTACACAAAAACAATATCACATAAGAAAGAAGGTGAAATTGTGGCGCAAAACACCCCTAAGAGTTGCAGAAATGAGGGTGTTGGTGCATGAATTTTTGAAAAACAATTTTGTTTTTTAGGTACAGGGCTTTTTTTTCTGATTTGAAATATTTAGTTTTGGTTATTGCTAATTTTTTTATTTTTCTAAAATGCAAGAAGGTACAGTAAAATTTTATAATGAAACTAAAGGGTATGGTTTCATTACACCAGCAGACGGTTCGGCCGACATCTTTGTTCATGCAACTGGTCTAAAAGACAAAGTAAAAGACAAAGACAGGGTATCGTACGAAGTGCAAAATGGTAAAAAAGGTTTGAATGCAGTAAACGTCAAGTTGATATAATTTACAGCAAGTTCTTTTGAATCATTACAAGACGCGGTCGACTGGTACTGCGTCTTTTTTATGCCTTCTTCTTTGCTTTCTCACCCACATTCGCCAGTTGTCCGCAAGCTGCATCAATGTCTTTACCCCTGCTGCGGCGCAAGTGTACGTTCACTTTCTTCGATTTCAGGTAAGCCATAAACTCGTCAACCACTTCTTCCTCCGGCTTCTCAAATTGCGCATTTTCGATAGGGTTATATTCAATAATGTTAACAAGGTCGGCAGGCACCTGACGGTAAATTTTTACCAGTTCCTCAGCATCTTTAATGCTGTCGTTAAAGTTTTTGAATAAAATATATTCGAAGGTGATCTCATTGCCCGTGCACTTATAAAAATAGTTCAGTGCTTCTATGAGTGTTTTAAGGTTGTTGGTTTCGTTGATGGGCATTATCTCATTGCGCTTCCTGTCGTTGGCGGCGTGCAATGACAGCGCCAGTTTAAAACGCACTTTATCATCGCCCATTTTGGTAATCATCTTGGCAACGCCGGCTGTAGAAACGGTAATGCGGCGCGGACTCATACCCAACCCATCGGGAGAGGTGATTTTCTCTATCGCCATCATCATGTTCTTGTAGTTCAGCAGGGGCTCGCCCATGCCCATGAATACGATGTTGCTTAACTTTTTGCCATGGTGTTGCATCGCCAGATCGTTGAGCAATGTTACTTCATCAACTATTTCATCAAATTCAAGGTTACGCTTGCGATCCATAAAGCCAGTTGCGCAAAACTTACAACTCAGCGAGCAACCCACCTGAGAAGATACACATGCAGTCAATCGTTTATCGCCTGGAATCAATACGCTTTCAACAAAGTAGCCATCGTGCAGTTGAAGCCGGTTTTTGATAGTACCGTCGCTGCTGAACTGGCTATGGTTGTTTTTTACTTTAGGTATGGTGAATTGCGCATTGAGTTTCTCCCTTAGTGGTTTAGAGAGGTTGGTCATTTCATCGGGAGTAGAGGCGGCTTTTTGCCAAATCCATTCATAGATTTGTTTGGCCCTGTATTTAGGTTCGCCAAGGCTAGTCATCAATACCTCAAGTTCAGCGAGTGAGTGTTCCCTTAAATTCTTCATATACGCAAAATTAGGGGCGTTTCCGTCCCTGTTCATTTTAGTTCCTTCGTAAGCAGGATATTAGTTTTCGAGAATCTTAGCTTGATTCTTGATTTTTGTAAGGTTGTTTTTCTGTAAAATCTCTTTTGCGAGGTTCAGGTAGTTGATGGCACCTGTACTTTCGGCATCGTATAGCAATACCGGTTTACCAAAACCCGGTGCTTCACCAAGGCGGGTGTTACGGTGCAAAATTGTATCAAATACCAGTTCGCCAAAGTGATTTTTAATTTCTTCCACCACTTGGTTTGAAAGCCTCAAACGGCCGTCGTACATAGTCATCAAGATACCTTCAATTTTCAATTCGGTATTCAGGCGTGTTTGTACAATTTTGATGGTATTCAGGAGTTTACCCAATCCTTCAAGTGCAAAGTATTCACACTGTACAGGAATAATAACACTATCGGCCGATGTGAGTGCGTTGACTGTAATCAAGCCCAAAGAAGGAGAGCAATCAATAACAATGAAGTCGTACTGGTCGCGCACCGAAGTAAAAACACGCGACATCACATTTTCCCTTGCAGGCTGATTGATGAGTTCAATTTCAGCACCCACTAGGTCAAGGTGTCCCGGCATTATGTCCAGGTTCGGTGTTTCAGTTTTCAGAATCACTTTTGCAGCAGGTGTTTCGTTCACCATGCAGTCGTACAGTGACAACTGAATATTTTTCAAATCAAAGCCATGACCCGTAGTGCTGTTCGCCTGTGGGTCGGCATCTACAAGTAGGGTTTTGTATTCCAGCACAGCCAAACTGGCAGCTAGGTTGATAGCAGTTGTAGTTTTACCGACACCTCCCTTTTGGTTTGCAATCGCAATAATTTTAGCCATGTTGTTATTCTGTTGTTCTGAAATAAAGTAGAAAGAAAATTCTGATCCTCTACAATCATGCAAAAGTAAAGAATTAAGGAATACCAGTTTTTTGGTCTATATTGAATCTTTCTACAGAATGTTATTAACTCTTGTAAATACTTTGGTTATCGCTGTATAGAAATTTTTCCAAGCTGTTTTGTGCCTGTGTTTTGATTGGAGACAGTGTACATGTAAACGCCGTTGGGCAGTATGCTACAGTCTATGTCGCTGGTTAGTTTTGTTTGAATTACGGTGCGCCCAAGCATATCAGTGACAGTTAGTGAATAATCTAAATTTCCCAAAAAACCTGTGAAATGAATTATGTTTTGCGCCGGATTCGGAACAGGTACTATGTTGTCAGGTATCGACAGGCCGTCAATCCCTACATTGTGGTCGCCCCAGTGAAACCAAGCAACGCCATTGCCATCATATCCTGTTGCTACGAAAAACGAACCATCGGGTGAAAAACCATTGTAGCGTGTGCCATCTATTCCATCAACTCCGTTTTTACCATTTTTTACATAGCCTGCAAATGAAAGCGCTCCGGTAGTTGTGTTTACAGAATACCATGAAACTACGTCAGTGTTCGTAGCAGACGCAACAAGCCAGTTGCCTGATGGATGCATAGCAATGCCTCTCGTTCCTGATAGCTTATCTCCATCAACAATTCTGTTAACATAGGTGGGTGCCCCAGTCGATGCATCTCTGGAAAACCATGCAATGCTATTGTCGCTTTCTGCTCCAGCGTATATGAATTTCCCATCTGGCGAAACAGTCACCCAGAGCGGACTATCAAGCCCATCTACGCCCCCGGTATTGTCTTTAAGCATTCCGCCGTAGCTCAAATTGCCGCTTGTTGTGTCGCGGGTGTACCATGTTAGCGCATCATCGCCATAAGCCACTACATATACGTTTTTACCATCGGGGCTTATTGTAACATTATCGGCATTTTGTAAACCGTCTACTCCGCCGACTCCGTCAACAAACTTGCCCATGTATGTAAGCGCACCGGTTGTAGCATTCACTGAAAACCAAAGAAGTGAATTACCGTCCCAGTCTTTACATGCTGCATATAAATTCTTTCCACCCCTATCCATGACAAGTCCATAAGGGTATTTTAAATTAGAAATGCCTGCATCGCCATCACGTAAAATTGATTGAAATGTAATAGCGCCTGTTGTTGTGTTGCGGGTAAAAATGGAGATACTGTTTTCCAAATATCCCGCTGCCAGATACACAAACCTGCCGTCGGGTGAAACAGTTATGGCATGCCCATCACTTATGCCGTCACCGCCCGCCAAGCTTCCATCGGTCAATGTTTCGCGGTAGGTAAGGTTGGCATTCACGACATCAACATCGTACCAAGTGAGACCATTGTAGGAACCTATGTAGCAATTCTTACCGTCGGGGCTAAAGGTAACTGGCTGAACAAGGTAAATGCCCGTCATGCCGGCTTCATATTCTTTGTACCGGCCTCGGTACCATAATTGGGCAAAACCATCGATGCATGATAACCCCAACAACAGTGTCAAAATCACTTTCCTCATACAATCAATTTTTTAGGTGCTCAACTTATTTAGTAAATATACCGATTAATTTCTACAATGCCCCGAACCTGACAAAACTGTTTTAATTTTGAAACTCAAGGCGTTTGCCTTGAAGTAATGTTTTTATAATATGACGCCTCCAGATATCAAAACGTTGGGTGAACTCAAGAAACACGGTTTTAACGGTGCAGTGAGTGTAAAGGATGAAATCAGGAAGAACCTGATAAGTCTGATTAGTTTACATAACAGCCCATTCCAGTCGGTGCTGGGTTTTGAAGATACTGTGATACCCGATGTGGAGCGCGCTCTATTGAGTCGTCATAACATACTATTCCTCGGTTTGCGTGGGCAGGCGAAAACCAGGATGGCGCGTGAAATGGTGCATTTGTTGGACGAGTGGAAGCCATACGTTGCAGGCAGCGAGGTGAATGATGACCCATTCGCACCATTATCCGGATATGCGCGTGAACTTATCAAAGAGAAAGGTGACGATACCCCCATTGCCTGGTTGCACCGCACCGAGCGTTATGGCGAAAAACTGGCAACACCCGATGTTTCGGTTGCTGACCTGATTGGCGACATTGACCCAATTAAAGCGGCTAATCAACGCCTCAGTTTTTCTGATGAACGCGCATTGCATTACGGTATTATACCTAGGTCAAACAGAGGGATATTTGTTATCAACGAATTGCCCGACTTACAGGCACGCATACAAGTAGCGCTATTCAACATTTTGCAGGAGGGCGATATCCAGATTCGTGGTTTTAAGCTGCGTATGCCGCTTGATATATTGTTCGTGTTTACTGCCAACCCGGAAGACTATACGAACAGGGGCAGCATTGTTACGCCATTAAAAGACAGGATTGAAAGCCAGATTATTACGCACTATCCTAAAACAGTTGATATTTCACGCCGCATTACGCAGCAAGAGGCAAACATACTCGCAGAACAAAAAGAACTAGTCGAGGTTCCTGAGATATGCGCTTTGCTGGTTGAAGAGATAGCTATGCAAGCCAGGAAAAGCGAGTTCGTTGATCAAAAGAGTGGGGTATCAGCCCGTTTGACCATTTCGGCATTTGAAAATTTAGTAAGTACTGCCGAGCGTCGTGCTTACAGGAACGGCGGCATGAAAACAATTGCCCGTATCACCGATTTTGTAGGTGTTATACCGTCCATTACCGGAAAGGTGGAACTGGTGTATGAAGGTGAGCAGGAAGGAGCAATGAATGTGGCGTATCGCTTACTGGGGCTGTCGATTAAAGAAATATTCAAGCAGTTTTTCCCTGAGCCTGATTCTTTCAAAAAACAACCAAAAGACAACAAAAAGAATCCGCCTAAACCTAACCCATACCAGCCCATTATCGATTGGTTCGGTTCGGGAAATGAACTGTTGGTATTACAGGATGAAAGTGACGATGATTTTAGGAACAGCCTGTATCAGGTGGCTGGCTTGTACAATGTTGTTAAGCAGTACTATTCTAATGCAGGCGACACTATGATTGGTTTATACATGGAGCTTGTGTTGCATGGTCTGGCAGAATATTCGCTCATCAGCAAGAAGGTAGTAGACAATTCGGGTTATACGTTCAGCGACATATTGGGCAGTATGCTCGATTTAAATTTCACTGATGATGAGGACGATGATGATGATATCTAATATCGTAACCTAGATGTAGGTTTTCACAGTCTTTGCAAATAAAGGGTCAATCGTTTTAAAGATACCCTTACAAAACATACACCCAAACCTTGGAAGAGTCCCAGCCTGTGTTGTGCTGTAGCTTAGTACAAGAATCGGTGTAGTAGTTAATAATTTGGTGCGCGGTGTCGAAGGGGTAATATTGATTGCCAAGTTGGTAATAAACAACTGAAGTGTCTTTGTAACAACTACATACAACACCGAAGCCGCCACCAATTGGTTTGCGGTCAACAAGGTCGTGGCACGAAAATAGTATTATCGTAACTGCAATGGTGATAAATAGTGAAGTTTTCATAGTATACGCAAGTTACGAATGTAAGCAACATAAAATACATCTTCGGTAATTATATGCCATAAAAGTTTGGTGTGTTATTTGTTTTTTGGCGATTATGAATTTTGGATTATCTTAGCGCAAATATCAGGTATGAAAAAAGGATTCTTGTATCTACTCACTGCTGTTTCTTCTGCTACAATGATGACGGGTTGCATCAAAAATGGTACTGACCGTACAATTTCTCCGGCTATGCAGGCTACAGTGAATAATACCACTAATTTCAATACCATTTTTGTTAAGCCAGGTACTATTAAACCTCAGCTTAATGATACTTCATTGGCACTGGTGGTAACAGGTCAAGACCAAACGACGGGAGATAAAATCATATTGACTGTCAATAAGTTCAATAAGAAAGAAGGGTCGTTCGGTATTGCTTCAGGCGATGCAAGTGCCGATTACCTGATCAATGAAAACCACGACCTCGCTACCAAGGGTAGTGTAACTATTAAGGAAATCAAAGCTGATGTTATTACTGGTTCATTCCTTTTTACAACTGCAGGTGGTACTGTAGTTTCAGGCGGAACTTTTACGGTAGGAAGGCCTTGGGAATTCTAGTTTTCCTGTAGTTTTTCGACAATAATTTTTGCTTTTTCTCCGTTCTTGGGTTCATATCATGACCAGAATTTCAATCCCATTTGCTGTAGTAGTTTTGCTGTTTACCGTTTGGGGTTGCAGTAAACAATCGGGTCCGGCAAATGTGCCAAGTGTTCAACAAAACAATAAGCTTGATACGCTCGTACACATGGGTGCCAAGATTAATGGTGTCAGTTGGCTTACAGATTCAGTATACAGTAATTTTATCACCCGCCCATCTGATGATTCAGGTGTACACGATTTAGAAGTGACATCGGTGAACAGGAATGGAGGCGATGTTTCTTCTATTAATTTCCACATCTCTAACTATACTGGCGTAGGAACCTATATAGTAAATCCACCGTTGGTTTCGGTTACTTATTACAATGCGCAGGGAAGGCATTTTGCGACGTCAGGGCAAATTACGGTTGCCAGCGACACGCTCTATGCAATTATTGGTACATTTAACTTTACTGCTGATACAGTTATTGTAACTCAGGGAGAGTTCAATGTTCAGTCTCCCTGAGTCAGTTTTTTATTAGATGGCTGCGCAAAGACCTTTTACGGTTGCCCCAATTCTGATGGCATCGTAAATTTTTGGTTCTTCTGCTCCTTGTTCCTTTACTGATTTCTCATGCGATACCACACACGATTCACAACCGTTTACTGCAGAAATCACAAGGCTCATCAATTCAAATAATTGTTTGCCCATTACCGGCGACATCATAATGCTCATTCTCAATCCGGCTGGAGTTTTGTTGTAATACTCTGCATCGCTACCTACGTACTTACGGAAGCGGTAGAGCACATTGTTGACGTTCATCAAAGAAGTACAAGCATAAGTCTCCGCAATTTCATCAGGCGTAGCACCTTCTTTTGCTGCCCATGCCTCAAATGAACGGGTAAGTACATCATTTTTTTCGTTTACAGCAATTGCCAGTGCAAGCAATAGCGCTTCCTTCTTTGGCATATTCTTGCTATTGAGCATACCGGTCACGTTCAGCTTCAGGTCGCGTACATATTTGTTGTTGGTAGCAGCGAACGATTCCAGAACAGGTGAAGTGTATTCGGGGTCAATGCCCAGGTCGGTAAAAAGGCCCTTGATAGCCTCGTTATTTTGAATTGATTCCATATTCTCGGTTGGTTATTTAGTGCTTGTTAATTCTTCCCAGTATTCAGCGGCTCTCCTTGTGTGAGGAATTACTATAGTTCCTCCAACGATATTGGCTACTGCGAAAATTTCATACATTTCTGCGGTGTTTATGCCTTCTTCGTGGCATTTGCCAAGGTGGTATTTAATGCAGTCGTCGCATCGCAAAACCATGCTGGCAACCAGCCCTAGCATTTCTTTTGTTTTTGTACTCAATGCACCGTCAGCATAAGTATTGGTATCGAGGTTAAATAGGCGGTTGATAACCAGATTTTGTTTTCCCAGAATCACTTCGTTCATTTTTGAACGGTATTCGTTGAATGCTTCTACTTGCGACATAGTATTGATGTTTTGTTCAACAAAAATACTTTTTAGGTGTGGTATTGTTTATTGTGAGGTTAAATTAAAGTATTGAGAAAGAGTAGGTGAAGATGACAAAATAAATACCACCATTTCAACCATTCTGTTCCATTTCTGCGTCGTTGCAAAAGTCCTTAAATAGTTCACTATTCTCGGATTTTGCGCCTAGCACAAAAGAAACATAATAATCAAACTTGATGGAATTTATTTTGTCAACTTCACTAGGGCATAAAAAGTAAAAAGGCTGTTGCGGTGAGCAACAGCCTTTTCTATAGATAAGAATGTACTTATACTTTGAAGTGAGAGAACGCTTTGTTCGCTTCAGCCATACGGTGAGTGTCTTCTTTTTTCTTGTAAGCACCACCTTCGTTTTTAGCTGCAGCAACGATTTCGTTAGCCAATTTATCAGAAATTGTTTTACCATTCCTTTCACGAGCGAAACGGATCAACCATTTCATACTCAAAGAAATTTTACGGTCAGGGCGCACTTCAGAAGGGATTTGGAAGGTAGCACCACCAATACGGCGGCTTCTAACTTCTACAGCAGGAGTTACGTTCGCAAGAGCGCGTTTCCATACTTCATAACCTTCTTCGTTGGTTATTTTCGCAACTTTATCAAGCGAATCATAGAATGCGTTCAGAACGACTGTTTTGTTACCACCCCACATAAGGCAGTTTACAAAACGGGTAACCATTTTATCATCAAATTTAGGATCCGGAGCTAACGGGAGCCTCTTGGCTTGTGCCTTTCTCATTGACTGGCTTTACTTTATTCGTTTAATGAATTAGAATCGATTATTTTTTGCCTTTAGCAGCTGCGCCACCTTTAGCTTTTTCTTTCTTAGTACCATATTTACTACGGCTTTGCTTACGGTCTTTTACACCCGCAGTATCAAGCGCGCCGCGCACGATGTGGTAACGTACACCCGGAAGGTCTTTAACCCTACCGCCGCGGATCAACACGATTGAGTGTTCTTGGAGGTTGTGTCCTTCACCCGGAATGTAGGCGATTACCTCAATTTTGTTGGTCAGACGAACTTTCGCCACTTTACGAAGCGCTGAGTTCGGCTTCTTAGGAGTGGTTGTATAAACACGGGTACAAACCCCACGACGCTGCGGACATGCGTCCAAAGCGCGGCTTTTCGACTTTGTCCGCATAATTTCGCGGCCTTTGCGTACTAATTGTTGTATTGTAGGCATTGTATGCTTTAAATAAGATTTTTAAAGGGAGTGCAAAGGTAATGAAACTTTTTAAAAATCACCAAAACAATTTCAAAAAAATTTCTATTACAGAAACTTTTTCCACAAATCCACAATGGACGTGGCTTTTAAGGTTTTTGCAAAGATAAATAATTTATAATCGCCCGCATCTATTTTTATTAATCTTTGGCACACTTATTGTCTGATGCTTTGTATAAGCGTAGTTTTTTATTAACCTTGCAAATCAATTTGTTTTATGAAACGGTTTTTACTTGCGTGTTTGTTCGCGCCAATCATGGTCTCAGCTCAGGGAGACGGACAATATAGAAATAGTCACCGCGATGGAAGAGGTGGACGTGGCGGAAACTCTTATAATAATGTAGTAGGAGAAGCTGGTAGTGCCTTCACTATTTTTTCAGTGAGTGGAGATCGTTTTTATTTAATGATTAACGGTATCAAACAAAATACCTATCCGCAACAAAAAATAAGGATTGAGTACCTGCCTCAGGTAACTAACGATATCCAAATCATATTTGACGATAACCAAACTCCTGCAATCAGTAAACGAATCACTTTCGTAGATCCGCTTGAAGGAAGAGCAGTAAACCTTGTTTTGAAGCTGGAAAGAACCCGTGAAGGTCGTCCGCATCTTGAGTTTGTGAAAATGAACTCTTTAGAAAAAGACTACAGAAGGGAAGATGGAGAATATGTAATGAGGTACGGTAAAGATGACGGCCGCGGAATGTACAACGCTGACGATCATGTGAATGGTAACCCTAATGGAGGTTATGTAGGTAACGGAGGACGCGTTACAACAAATGGTTCGGGTCCGAGGCCGTCTTTGCCTCCGGTAACTCCGCCGCCGCCACCGCCACCTCCAGCACCAACAGCGATGGACCCAACATCATTCGCCGATGCGAAGAAAACTATTGCGGCTGCTGCGTTCGACGATACTAAAATGTCAACTGCGAAGGTGATTGCTAAGGATAATTTTTTCACAGTTGATCAAATTAGCCAAATATGCAAGCTGTTCAGCTTTGAAGACAATAAACTGGCATTTGCTAAGTTTGCTTTCAACCGCTGCATCGAGCAACGTAGTTATTACAAAATAGCCACCATTTTTAACTTCAGTTCAAGTAAAGAAGATTTGAACCAATTTATAACTGATAATACGCCTCATTAGCAGGTTTTATCGGGTGGAAATATTGAAATAGCCGTTCACCATTGAGCGGCTATTTTTTTTCCACAATAGATGTTTGTTAAAAAACGTTAGTAATTATTTAATTGTGTGGCGAATGCCGACTGTTTGATTAATTTTGAATCGTACTAAGAACTATGTCAACAAGTAAAAAAGGTAAGCCAAGTTATTTCAATGCCATTTTAGGCGTTGCCTTGGTGTTGTTCATTCTTGGGATGCTCGGATGGCTGCTGATTAACGGAAGGACACTTTCGCGCGCCTTTAAGGAAGACCTCGAAATTAGTGTCGATTTGCACGATAAAACTACCGATGCCAATATCGCCAAACTAGATGCTGTTTTGAAAAAGCAAGGCTTCGTAAGGGAAACAAAAATAATTACTAAAGAGGAAGCTGTGAAGCTGCAAACGCAGGTGGAAGGCACCAACTTCGTTGAGTTCCTAGGTTATAATCCGTTGTTTCCTTCAATAGTATTGAAGTTGCACGAAGAGTATGTGAATAAAGATAGCCTTGAAAAAGTGAAGCAGTTTGTGATGCAAAGTAATGTTGTGCGAGATGTAACTTGGTCAAATGTTGTAGTTGATCAGATGAACAATAACTTTAGGCGCATAGGTATAATACTTGGTAGCATCTCTGTAATATTGTTAATCGTAGTCATCATACTCATTGATAATACCGTTCGTTTGGCGATGTTCAGCAATCGTTTCCTGATCAAAACCATGCAAATGGTGGGAGCGACGCGTTCATTTATTACACGCCCTTTTGACACTCGTGCAGTTGTAAATGGACTTGTGAGTGGTGTTATTGCGGTAATTGCGCTTTGGGTGGTTATGTCTTTCGCCAGTAAACAATTACCGGTACTCAGTTTTTTGAATGATACAGCACTTTTGATTGCGCTTGAAATAGGCATGATACTACTTGGTATCGTTATTTCACTTGTGAGTACCCACAGATCGGTTGTTAAGTATTTAAAAATGCATCTCGACGACCTTTATTAATTATTCTACAGAAACCATTATTTTTGAACCCGTTTTATTACGGAAACGATAAAAAGTATATAAAATGTCAACTCCTTTAAAGACCAGCGAAAGCAAACCGATAGCAGCAACACCGGGCCGACCAATTGCTTCTTCAGCACCAACGCTTAAGTCAGATTTGAATAGCGAAAGAACTAAATCAGATCAGGCTTTTCTGTTTGATAAAGAAAACTACATGTTGGTTTTTGCAGGGCTTGCGCTCATTTTACTCGGTTTCGTTTTAATGTCAGGCGGTAAAAGTGCAAACCCTCATGAATTTCATTATGACGAAATTTATAGCTTCCGCCGCATTACATTGGCGCCAATAGTGTTATTGTCGGGTATTGCATTAGAAATCTATGCAATCATGAAGAAGCCTAAAAACTAATTAGTTAATAACCATCTTTTATGAGGCAACCGTCACCGGTTGCCTTTATTTTTGTATCCCAATTCAAATAAGGTAGTATTTATGGATTTGTCAGAAAGCGTATTGGTTCAGGTGTCAGCACACAGGGTAGGTAATAAAGGCAATGGTGCCGAACTTGTGACGTCAAAAGAAAGTTTGCCCGTTACCAAGCGAGAACTGGAATTGTTGAAGACTCCGTTTCTTAGTAAGTTCGCTGATGATAAAAGCGTGTATTCTTTTTCGCACGCGGCTTCGCTCGAATACAATGAGATTTACAACTTCTGCCTGGAGTCATTTGCCGGTGATATTGATTTTCATGAAAACAGTGTGCGCATAGCGCGCCATTTATATGAAAGCACAACCCACCCTAAAATCAAAGACGGCGATTTGTATTTGTGCCTATACGATAACTGCCTGTATAATGGTAAGTATGTTGAGGCAATAGGTATTTATAAAGCTGAATCGAAAAATCACTTTTTGGATTTGAACACCGAGGACGGCAATTTTTCCTTCACTTTGCGTGAAGGTGTCGATGCTGCCAGATTTGATAAGGGGTGTCTAATTTTTCCGCTGAGTGCTGAAGAGGGTTTTGAGGTGCTACTGTACGATGCTAATGGGAAGGGGGAGGAAGCGGTTTTCTGGCGGGAAACTTTTTTGAATTTGCAACCCCGTGCCAATGAATTCTATCAAACCAACAGTGTAATGACCATGACGCGTGAGTTTATTGCCAAGCACGCTCCAGCCGAACTGAATATGGCTAAAACTGATCAGATAGACTTACTGAACCGTTCGGTGGAATATTTTAGGGCGAATGAGAGTTTTGATATGGAGCAGTTCAAAGATGAGGTGTTCCATGAAAAAGGCTTGATACAATCGTTTGTTGATTTCGGTAATGAATTTGCTGAAAATAACGCAGTTGATATCCCTGAATCATTTGGCATTTCAACGCAGGCGGTTAAGAAGCAGGCAAGGGTATATAAAAGTGTCCTTAAGCTAGACCACAATTTCCATGTATACATTCATGGCGATAAAGATTTGATTGAAAAAGGTTACGACCAGGCAGTTGGTAAGCACTTTTACAAAATCTATTTCGATGAAGAGTTATAGATATGCTTAATCTAGCTGGATTAGGTGCTGTTTTTCTGTGTTTTGTTAATTGAGAAAACAGATATTTGCATTTTTTAGGTCGAAAAAATTATATTTTGTGTGATTTAGTTAACAATTTGATTGTTAAATGTGTGTTAACGATTGATTCTGCTGTGTATTTTTGTTTTAGGCTTGAAGTTCTGATAAAGTGTTGATAATCATAGTTTAGTGTGGTTTTTTCTTAAAAAGTGATTTTGTGTTCAAATTACCGTTCGTGAAAAAAAACGACCGTTAGTGAAAAATAGTTGTTATTGAGTTGTTATCGAGTATATCTTTACATCGTAATCGGACAACAAATTATTAACAAAAGAGGGGGACGAAAGTTAGACTCGCAAAATCAAATTTTATGAAAAAAGTATTTTTAGCAGTGTTCGCGATGTTTGCCATGAGTAATGCAAAAGCTCAGAATCTTGGTCAAAGATATGATTGGCTTCAAAATTCGTACCTCAAAATACCTACACAGGGTGGTTTGCCTCACTACGATACCTTGGTGAAATACGGCAACTTGTTTAGTGAAAATCAGGTGATGGAAAGTGCTAGCAGGTACTTGAAGTTACTTAGGGCCTGCGATTCTGTAGCGGTAGTTGGGAATAAGATTATGTCAAAGCTTACTTACAATATATATACTGACGAAAAGCATGATGAAGAGCATACTTATACAGTAAGCTATTTGCTGGAACTCAGTGTGAAATCAGGTAAGTACTCAGTGAGTATGCATGATTTTGATATTTCGTTCCTCACTAACACGGTTGATTTTCAAACTAAAATAAAGCACGCGAAAGATAACGATGGAAGGGCTAATTACTTTATGGCTTTATTCCATGATCAAAATAACCTTGAAATCAAAAAGCTAACAGACGCTTTGAATGGTAAGTTTGACGAAAAAGCAACTGCAAGTAACTAATAAAAATAGCTGTTTGTTAATATGGGGTGGCCTGTCAGAGAGGTCACCTTTTTCGTGCCCATTAAAAGAAAAATTCCGGTGCCTTAATAAGCTCCGGAATCGATTCTCAACCAAATAGGGCTCGGTATCTTAAGTGCTGAAGCACGTGATAACTTAAAATCTCAGGTGCAAAAGTATCTACAGTTGTAGCGTCTTTGCAATGAGTTTCGTCAGTTCAAAAAATGACCGAAATCAACAAGGTTGAAGTAATTATTTGCGCGCACCCATTTTCATTGACTCCTTGCCCATCATTTTGCGGATGATGGAAATTTGCCCGATATGAAATGTTTCGTGTGCCGACATGTATGCGATAAAGCCTTGTAGGGTAGTATCGGGGATTGATGTTTGAAATGGCGGTGCCGATTGTAGTCTTTCTTCACTCAGTTCGTTGAGTGTTTTACTTAGTTCCACTGCAACTGTGTTCCATCTGCCAATGAGTTCTTCGATAGTTGGTGAGGAGCTATCAACCTTGCCCGATGAACCCTTGCCGAAAAGCTTATAAAGTTCAGGGTCAACTCCTGTACCCGTTATTGCCTGTAGTACTACCATTCTTGTGTTGAGCAGGTGTCCTGCAAGCCACTTGATGGGGTTCATGCCTGTGAGCGCAATATTTGATTCGTGGTCGGTGATCTCTTCAATAGCGTTCAGGAACCAGCTATTTTGGAGTTCAAATTGTGCGGTTAATATCGTTTTCATTTGTTGCTATTTTATTGTTGTACAATGTTAAGACTTCTAAGTGGTGGTGCGTTCAATAAATATCCCCTGAATGCTTCGCTGATGCCTGTCTCAATCAGGTGGGCAGCGGTGTACGGCGTCTGGTGTTGTAATTGTTTATTGGCTCTGAAAGTTTCAGGGAGGCCGATATTGCCAATTGCTGCTCTGCCAACAGCTACCGCATCGGCACCCAAAAGAAGTGCGTCTTCAGCGTGTGTACGTGTTGTGACACCACCCACGGCTATCAGCGGGAGGCTTGGGTTGAGTCTTGCGCGTAAGTAGGTAATCAGTTTTTGCTCGGGGTATTTTTGGGTGTTGGCATTGTAGGCGAGGTGCGAAAAATGGCAATAATTGATGCCTGCTTCTGCCAGTAAATTGATGATGGCTATGTTTTCGTCTATGTCAAGTCCTGTTTGTGGCCCCATGTTTTCGAAGCTCATCCTGAAGCCAATGATAAAGTCTTCACCTGCTTCCTTTCTGCATGCCTTTACCACGTCAATGGCAAATTTAGCCCTGCCTTGTACATTGCCACCCCAGGCGTCGGTGCGGGTATTGGTCATGGTACTGAAGAACTGAGTGAAAAGGTATCCGTTGGCGCCATGTAGTTCTATGCCATGAAAGCCTGCTTTTTTAGCTCTTCCAGCCGCCTTGGCAAAGTCGTTGACAATTGTCTCAATCTGTGCTTCTGAGAGCGGTAGTGGTGCTTTGAAGTTCGGTATGTCGGGTATGTTGAATGCCGATGGGGCTGTTGCGGGTACACCAGTTAGTTCGGTTACAGCCCTAGCCCCGGCGTGGCACAGTTGTATGATGTTGATGCTTTTTTGCATTTTTTGAGCTGTATCCATCAATGCTTCCAATCCTGCGTCGCTGCCCAGGTTAAGCTGGTTATAAAAAGCAATTGATGTGCCTGATATAGCTGCCGCACACGAAATCACCATGCCATATCCGTCGGTTGATGCGCGTTGCAGCCAGTTGGCTTCATCGCCGCTAATGGTGCCGTCGGCATTACTTTGTTGGGTGGTCATGGGGGCCAGTGCCAGTCGGTTGGGTAGCGTAATAGTATTGTTGAGTGCTAAGGGTTGAAAAATATCAGGCATTGTTATTGTGTTGTTCTGCTGCAAAAGTATTGGTATTGGTGCTACTTTTGCAAGTAGTTACTGTTTTGTGTAGTAGTAACAAAATGTAAAGTATTGGCTACTGTAGCGGGTTCTATGACAAAAAAAGAATTGAAAAACATCACGAAAACTGAGTGTCCTATCCGCAATACAATTGAGTTGGTGGGTGGTAAGTGGACTTTTTCCATTATTTATGTCCTGCTCAATAACGGTACTCTGCGTTTTAAGGAACTGGAGCGCACCATTGAGGGTATTAATACGCGCATGTTGGTGAAAGAATTAAAGATGCTGGAGAAAAACGGCATTGTAAACCGCGTGCCTTACGCAACCGTTCCTCCTACGGTAGAATATTCCCTCACAAGCAAGGGGATGGAACTCGCGCCTGTATTGGAACAGATTAAAATCTGGGGCAAAAAGAATATTTAAACAAGGCGGTTGGGTAGGTTTTTGGCGGTGTCTGTCTTGGGCGCTGGGTGTTTCGCTATTCCATATTTTTCAACATTTTAAATTTGGTCAGAAAAAATGACAAGCATTGATTCTTTATTACAAGAAAATTGGCGTAAATTTGTCAATAAAATTGGAATAAACTATTCAAACCCGCTATGGTACAGGCTTCTGTCAAATCGGATATCATCAGGCAACTGCAACGGGATGTGCTCTCGATGCAGGGCTCCGATACTCCGGTATTGGGCATGAAGCAACTTATGGGGCTAGGGCCGGTAGAGCAGGCATTCCCCAATAAAGTATTCCCTGTAGGGGCGGTACATGAATTCATTAGCACGGGCATGGAAGATGCCACAGCCACCAATGGTTTTATAGCCGGGGTCTTGAATCCGCTGATGCAGGGTGGTGGCATGTGTCTTTGGGTAGGCACTGAACGCACCATATACCCACCTGCACTGCGCTTTTTTGGTATTACCCCCGATAGGGTCATTTTTGTTGATGCGGGCAGGCCTAAGGAGGCTTTGTGGATTATTGAAGAAGGGCTCAAATGCACATCGCTGACGGCGGTGGTGGGCGAGCTGCGGGAGTTGGGTTTTACAGAGTCGCGCAGGCTGCAACTGGCGGTGGAGCAAAGCAGGGTGACAGGGTTTATTCATCGCTATCGCCCCCGTGCCGAAAACACAGTGGCATGTGTTACCCGCTGGAAGATACGTTCGATGGCGAGTGTTACCGAACAAGGTATGCCGGGTGTAGGTGCGCCCCGCTGGAACGTAAACCTGCTGAAGGTGCGCAATGGCAAGCCGGGGTCGTGGCAGGTAGAGTGGGGCGATACAGGGTTCAGATTTCTTTCAAGGCCGGCACAAACTGACGGTGCTCAAATGCTTAAAACCGGATGATATGCCCCGAAGATTTGTTGCAATATGGTTCATGCACCTGCTCGCTGACAGGCAGGTGCGGCGTCACCCCGACCTGAAGGGTGTCTCTTTTGTGCTGGCAACGCCCGAGCGCGGCCGTATGATGGTGAAATCGGTAAGCCCCGAAGCGCATCAGCAAGGTATTCGTGCGGGCATGGTTGCTGCCGATTGCAGGGCTATACAGCCGGGTATTCCTGTTTACGACTACACGGCAGAGCAAGAGGTGCAGTTGCTTACGGCATTGGGCGAGTGGTGCATACGTTATACCCCCATTGTGGCTATTGACCCACCCGAAGGTTTGTTGTTAGATGCCAGTGGTTGCCCGCACTTATGGGGTGGCGAGCAGCAATATATTGATGATATTACAGCACGGTTGGGCGCACTTGGCTATCATGTGCGGGTAGGCATGGCAGATACCGCAGGTGCTGCGTGGGCGGTGGCTCGCTACAGCAAGGGAGCGCCTATTGTATCGTCTTTTTGCCAGGCTGATGCGCTGTTGCCGCTGCCGCCCGCTGCACTACGGCTTGACCCGCTTGTGGTAGAGCGTATGTCGAAATTGGGCATGAAGCTGGTAAGCCAGTTCATGCACTTGCCACGCAGGGCACTCCGGCGGCGTTTTGGCGAACAAACACTTTTACGAATAGATCAGGCGCTGGGGCAAGAGCAGGAAGTATTGGTTTCTATACGGCCGCAAGAGCCTTATCAGGAGCGGCTTCCGTGTCTGGAACCTATTCGCACGGCACCGGGTATTGAGGTGGCACTCAGGCAGTTGCTGGATACTTTATGCCACAGGCTTGCAGATGAAGGCAAGGGTTTGCGGCGGTGTATTTTCAGAGGCTATCGCATTGACGGTAACATACAGCAGGTAGAGATAGGTACTGTGAGGGCATCGCGCAATGCGGTGCATCTGTTTCGTTTGTTCGAAGAAAAGATATCGTCAATTGCCCCCGACCTGGGTATTGAGTTGTTTATGCTTGAGGCTCCCGTTGTGGAAGATGTGGCTATTGAGCAAGAGGTTTTATGGCACACCACGGGACATCATGATGATGTTGCAGTGTCGGAATTACTTGATAGGGTGGCAGTGAAGGTGGGGCAGCAATCCATACACCGTTATTTGCCTGCCGAACATTACTGGCCCGAGCGTTCTTTCAGGCAGGCTAACTCACTGACCGAGCAATCCGGCACCGGGTGGCGCACCGATTTGCCCCGCCCCTTGCATCTGCTGTTGCAACCCGAACTGATAGAGGTGACAGTGCCCATACCCGATTATCCGCCAATGTTATTCATTTACAGGGGCAAGCTGCATCAGGTGAAAAAGGCCGACGGTCCTGAACGCATAGAGCAGGAGTGGTGGCTCAATCAGGGGCTGTACCGCGACTACTATTGTGTTGAAGATGAGCATGGCGCACGTTACTGGGTGTTTCGCTCGGGTAGCTATGCCAGCGAGCAGCAGCCCCAGTGGTTTGTACATGGTTTTTTTGCCTGAAATAATGCATTTTATGAGGTACACAGAATTACAGGTAACGACAAATTTTAGTTTTTTGCGGGGCGGTTCCCATCCTGAAGAGATGGTAGAACAGGCCCTTGCATTAGGGTACACCGAAATAGCCATTACCGATGTCAATACACTTGCAGGCATAGTGCGGGCACATGCTGCCGCCAAGGGGAAAAACATAAGGGTGTTACCAGCTTGTTGTCTCGACTTGCAGGACGGTAGTTCGCTGCTGGCGTACCCCACCAATAAAGATGCCTATTCGCGCCTTTCGGCACTACTGTCGCTGGGTAACATAAGAACCGAAAAGGGTAAGTGCGAGTTGTATAAGGCTGATGTGTACCAGCATGCCGAAGGTATACTGTTTATAGCTGTGCCCCCTGCCACACTCAATACCTCATTTGAGTTTGATGCCGGTTTTATTGGCGATATGCATGAGTATGCTGCAAAGCTGAAGGGGAAGATATACCTGGGGGCTACCCGTTCTTATCAGGCCAATGACGGTAAAAAGTTGTTTCGGCTGGCGCAGCTTTCTGCTCAGTTGGGTGTGCCCATGGCTGCTACCAACGATGTGTTTTATCACAGTCCGGCGCGCCGCGAATTGCAGGATGTGATTACCTGT
Organism: Chitinophagaceae bacterium; assembly: GCA_947454235.1. GTDB lineage: Bacteria > Bacteroidota > Bacteroidia > Chitinophagales > Chitinophagaceae > Flavipsychrobacter. Next base: position 89,050 of record CANGIY010000003.1, on the reverse strand, counting down.
ATTCGGGAGAAATGCACTATTTACAATGCGGGTTATAAACTTTACCAGAATGCTGAACGCTACCTGAAGCCCATAGAAGAGATGCACAGGCTGTTCAGACAATACCCAGAGGCTATAGCCAATGCCAGTGCCATAGCCGAAGCTTGTCGGTTTTCGCTCAGCGAGCTGCAATATATATACCCCGAAGAAATTACCAGCGAGGGGCGCACCCCACAGGAAGAGCTGGTGTACCTCACATGGAAGGGTGCCAAAGAAAGCTTCGGGGACCCCGTGCCTGAAAAAATAGTGGCTGCGATTAACTACGAACTGGAATTTATAGAGCGCAAGAACTATGCAGCTTATTTTTTGACAGTGTACGACTTTGTGCATTTTGCCCGCGAGCGTGGCATTTTATGTCAGGGGCGGGGGTCGGCAGCCAATTCTACAGTATGCTATTGTTTGGGCATTACTTCGGTTGATCCGTCAAAGTTCAAGCTGTTATTTGCCCGCTTCATGTCTGATGCCCGCGACGAACCGCCTGATATTGATGTTGACTTTGAGCATGAGCGCAGGGAAGAGGTGATACAATACATCTACGAAAAATATGGCAGGGACAGGGCGGCGATTGTTGCAACCGTGACGCAAGTGCAGTACCGTGGTGCTGTACGCGACGTGGCAAAGGCCATGGGGCTATCGCAAGACACCATCAACAGGTTGGCTAACTCGTCGTGGGAATTTACCGAAGACTGGCTTGCCGGTAAAACCACTACTGCTGCCGGTTTCAGTGCCGCAGACCCTCATTTGCGCAAGGTATTGCAACTCACGCATCAGTACATACGCTTCCCGCGGCAACTGGGGCAGCATACCGGCGGCTTTGTTATTACACAGGGCAAGCTATCAGACCTTTGTCCTATTCTGAACGCTCGTATGGAGGCCCGTACCTGTATTGAATGGAATAAGGACGACATAGAAACATTGGGTTTCCTGAAAGTAGATGTGCTGGCATTGGGTATGCTTACCTGTATTCGCAAAGGGTTTGACCTAGCGCGCATGCATTACGGCAAGCATTTTACTTTGGCAAATGTACCACAAGACGACCCGGCAGTATATGATATGATTAGCCATGCCGATACAGTTGGCGTGTTTCAGATTGAAAGCAGGGCGCAAATGTCAATGTTACCCCGTCTGAAACCTCGTAATTTTTATGATTTGGTGATAGAGGTGGCCATTGTGCGACCCGGCCCTATTCAGGGCGATATGGTGCACCCGTATTTACGTCGCCGCCAGGGGATAGAAAAAGTGGAATACCCCAAGGAGGAATTGCGCGAGATACTGGGGCGTACCCTGGGGGTGCCGTTGTTTCAGGAGCAAGCAATGGAAATCGCTATTGTTGCAGCGGGCTTCACGCCTGCCGAGGCCGATCAGTTGCGGCGCAGTATGGCAACGTTCAAGGCGCATGGTATGGTATCGAAATTTCAACAGAAACTCGTTGACGGCATGACCGCCAGAGGGTACACCGAAGAGTTTGCTAAAAGGGTGTTCAAGCAATTAGAAGGGTTTGGTAGCTATGGCTTCCCTGAAAGTCACGCCGCCAGCTTTGCTTTACTGGTGTATGTATCGTCGTGGATGAAGTGTTACTACCCCGATGTGTTTGCTGCAGCATTATTAAACAGCCAGCCCATGGGCTTTTATCAGCCGGCACAAATAATTATTGATGCCCGAAAACATGGAGTGGAGGTGCGCCCTGTCGATGTAAACCAATCAGACTGGGACAATACACTGGAGGAATTGCGAGGCAGGTACCATGCGCTCAGAATTGGCTTCAGGCAAATTAAGGGTATGTCGGGCGAAGATGCGGCATTGTTACTGGCGCAGCGGCATCAGCCCTATACTGCCATTACCCAACTGCGTGATATAGGTGTTTCAATAGCGGCGCTTGAAAAACTGGCTGATGCCGATGCGTTTAGATCTATGGGGCTCGACAGGCGGCAGGCATTGTGGGAGGTGACAGCCTTGGCAGATAGACCCGAAGGTATTTACACGGGGCAACAACCCGAAGCACTAGGGGAGAAGGGGATAGAGTTGCCTGCAATGAGTGTCGCCGAGCACGTATTACAAGACTATGGTGCTACCACATTGTCGCTTAAAGCACACCCCGTACAATTTGTGCGCGATAAACTACTGATGCTCAACGCTGTTAAAACTGCCGACCTGAATCACTCACCCGATGGTACAATCGTTAAGGTGGCGGGGTTGGTACTAGTGCGGCAGCGACCGGGTACAGCCAGCGGTATTTGTTTCATTACCATTGAAGATGAAAGCGGTATTGCCAACCTGGTGGTTTTTAAGAAATTCTTTGACCAGTTTCGCCGGGAGATAGTTCGTTCGCGCTTATTGATGGTACAGGGTAAGGTGCAGAAAGAAGGTGAGGTGATACATGTTGTGGTGCAGCAGTGCTTTGATGTTACAGGGCTATTGCGCCAGATAGGAGCTCCTGAACAGGTGATGCCTGTTTCCCGTGCTGATGAACTGCCTGCTGATATGAACGACTACCGAAAACGCGACAGTCGTGTCAATAAGGTGGTACAGGCTGATATGTTTCATGGCGGGCGAAACTTCCGATAAAAAAATCCCGCCAACTTTCGCCGGCGGGATTTCCTATAAAAAAATATTTTAATAATTACTTCACAATCACTTTAGCTGAGTAAAGCGTTCCATCCATGTTTACTTGCAGGAAGTAAGTGCCTGCAGCATACTGAGACAAATCGAACTGGAACGCCTGTGCTTCAACTGTTTGAGCAACAATTATTTTGCCTGTAACATCAGTTACCACAGCAACTGCTGAACAGTTTTCGCAAGGCAAAGTAACGTTTACTAAACCATTTGTAGGGTTAGGGTAAACATTAATGCCTGTTGAAGTTTCGATACCAGGGTTTGTTTTAGAAGCAGTGATAGACACAACTTTTCTTGCAACAGCAGCACCGCACGCATTAGTTATTGTGTACTTAATTGTATCAACACCCGCCGCAACACCAGTCGTAAAACCGCTTGTGCTAACAACAGTAGCAAGAGATGTATTTGAGCTAGACCAAGTACCACCTGTTATTGTGTTACTATAAGTAGTGCTAGCACCAACCGCCAGAGAAGTTGCACCTGAAATAACACCTGCTGAAAGCGTATTTACTGCAACCGATTTAGTAGTTGTAGCAGTACCGCAAGAGTTAGTGATGAAGTAAGTAAGCGTAATAGTGCCTGCTGCAACACCGGTTACAATACCTGAAGAGTTAACAGTAGCTACCGCAGTATTGCTGCTGATCCAACCACCGCCGGCAGTACCATCGGTATAAGTAGAAGTAGTACCTGCGCAAATACTTGAAGCACCGGTAATAGCAGTAACCGTAGGCGCTGCTGTAACAGTTACAGTTTTAAATGAACTAACTGTTCCGCAAGCTGAAGTAACTGAATAAGTGATGTTAACAGTACCTCCGGCAACGCCTCTTACAACGCCACCAGTTGTTGTAGCAATAGAAGTATTGCTGCTGCTCCAGCTACCACCAGCAGTACCGCTAGAAGTAAGTGTAATGGTAGAACCCACACAAACACTAGACAAACCACTGATAGTACCAGCAGTTGAAGAAGCAGTTACTGAAACTGATTTAGTAGCTATGATAGTAGCACAAGAGTTAGACACAACATAAGAAAGAGTGAATGTACCTACAGATACGCCAGTAACAACACCAGCAGTAGAAACTGTAGCAACCGCTGTGCTAGAGCTAGCCCAAGAGCCACCCGTAACCGATTCGGTATAGGTAGAAGTTGTACCCGAGCAAATAGTTGTAGAACCCGTGATAGCACCTGCTGAAGGCGGAGCGCTTACAGAAATCACATAACCGGCAGTAGCCGAACCGCAACTGTTAGTTACAGTATAAGAAATGCTAGCAGTACCAGCAGCTATACCAGTAACAACACCAGTGCTGCTCACGCTAGCAACCGAAGTATTAGAGCTTGTCCAAACACCACCGGTAGTAGCATCAGAAAGCGAAATTGAAGAAGAAGTACAAACACTTGAAGGACCTGAAATGATACCTGCACTCGCTGCCGGATTAACCGTCATAGTGCGCGTTACATAAGCAGTACCACATGAATTAGAAACAGTATAGGAAACAACCGCAGTACCTGCTGCAACACCGCGAACAATACCGGCAGTAGAAACCGAAGCAATAGCAGGAGCCGCACTAGACCATGTGCCACCACTTGCAGTTGAAGTAAGTGGTGAAGTAGCACCTACACAAACTGTTGTTGTGCCACTTAAAGTACCTGCATTTGGTGCAGGGTTAACCACCATACCGAATGTAGAAGAAGCAGAACCACAAGCAGTAGTAATTGTGTAAGTAATAGTAGCTGAGCCCGCACCTATACCAGTGACAACGCCCGAGCCGCTTACTGTAGCCACAGCCGAAAGACTGCTGCTCCACAAGCCACCTGAAACAGAACTGGTAAGTGTAGTCGCAAGTCCCGAACAAACAGAAGAAGCACCTGAAATAGTACCCGCTGAAGGAATAGAACTAACGGTGATTACCTTAGTAGCAGCCGCAGCACCACAAGTATTTGTTACAGTATAAGAAAGTGTAGTTGTGCCGGTTGCAATAGCGGTAACAACACCTGCAGCACTCACTGTAGCAACAGCCGGAGTAGTGCTAGACCAAACACCGCCCACAGTAGCATCAGTATATGTGCCGGAAGTACCGGTACACATGCTTGATGAACCCGAAATTGAAACTACTGAAGGAACAGAAGTAACAGTAACAGGGAGTACAGAATAAGTTGTACCGCAAGAGCCTACAACAGAATAAGTGATGGTTGCAGTGCCTGCGCCCATTCCATAAACAATACCCGTTGTGGAAACCGAAGCAATTGAACTATTTGAAGTAGACCACACACCACCCGGAGTTGCATCAGAAAGTGTAGTGTTAGTACCTAAACACAAAGTAGAAATACCCGTGATAGCAGCAACAGTTGCTGATGTATTAACAGTGATTGCTTTAATTGCATAAGCAGAACCACAAGAACCTGAAACAGTATAAGTAATAGTAGCAGAACCCGCAGTAACACCAGTTACAACACCCGCAGTATTTACACTCGCGATTGAAGCATTACTGGTAGACCAAATACCACCTGAAGTCGCATCAGCCAAAGTAGTAGAAGCACCAACGCATACAGAACTAGCACCAGTGATTGAAGCAGGGGTAGCGGTAGCACTGGTTACTGTAAATGAAGTTGTAGCGTAAGCCGAACCACATGTACTTGAAACAGAATAAGTGATAGTACAAGTACCTGCACTTACACCCGTTACAGCACCAGTTGTTGAGTTAACCGTAGCAATCGATGAAGTTGAAGAAGACCAAGTTCCACCGCTTGTTGCATCACTTAACGTCGAAGAACCGCCAGGGCAAACAGTTGTAGTACCAGTTATAGGACCAGGCGTTGAAGCGCCTGCTGAAATTACGATATTAGTAGTAGCACTTGCTGTACCACAACTATTAGTAACAGTGTATGAAACAGTTTCAGTACCTGTGGTAACACCAGTCATAGTACCAGTTGTGCCTGAGCCAGAGATTGTAGCCATTGAAGGGTGCAATACCGACCATGTACCACCACTTACTGAAGCAGTAAGTGTAATTGGTGTACCTACACAAGCTGTTGTTGGTCCAGAAATTGAACCGGCAGTTGGGGCTGATAGTATAGTGATTGGGTAGTAAACAGAAGAAGGTGTACCGCCACAGCCGTAAGCAGTATAAATAATTGTGTCTGTTCCCGGTGCAAGGACATATAAAATACCCGCTGGGCTTATTGTGGCAATTGAAGTGTTAGAAAGGCGCCAAGTGCCACCCGAAGTTGCATTGGTATAAGTAGTTGCAGACGCACCTACACAAACAGTAGGTGGACCCGAAATAGCACCGAGACTACCGCCTGAAGTAACTGTTATTGGAAATGTAGCATATGAAGCCCCGCATGAAGATGTTGTTGTATAGGTGATAATTGCTGAACCGGCAGCAACGCCATAAATACTACCTCCACCTGTAGGAATTGCCACAGATGTGTTGCTGCTTGACCAAGTGCCTCCAGAAATGGAATCATATAAAGTTATAGAGTCACCTACACATAAAGTAGATGGACCTGTTATAGGAGGCGTTGTACTAGCTGCATTATAAACCTTTCTTACTCTATTATTGAACCCATCACTAATATACATATTACCCAAAGAATCAAACATCACAGCTGTAGGGAAATGTAATTGTGCTGCACTTGCTGGTCCTCCATCACCGCTAAACGCAGCAGTTCCCGTTCCAATAAATGTACTAATAACGCCAGAAGTATTAATTTTTCGAATTTTGTTATTATTGTAGTCTGGGATAAAAATGTTGCCATAAGCGTCAATTCCAATACGTGCTGGAAAATTTAATTTCGCTGCAGTCGCCGGGCCACCATCGCCAGTCGATCCAGAAACGCCGGTTCCGGCAACTGTGTAAATTAAACCGCTAGGCGTTACTTTACGAACTTGATATCTCCTTTCATCTGAAACTAACAAATTACCTGATAAATCAAATACAACGCCGTCTAATATGCCAAATAATGCAGTTGTTGCTGCAACTCCATCACTTGTAGAAGTTCCGCCACCGGCAATTGTAGAAATGATACCCGACGTCGTTACTTTTCTCACTCTTGAGTTGCCCTCGTCAGCAAAATACAAATTGCCAGAGGCATCAAATGTGATGGACTGCGGTTGATAAATATATGCAGCCGTAGCAGCACCACCATCTCCCGAAAAGCCACTAGTGCCGGTGCCAACAATTGTGCTGATAATCCCAGAAGAGTTTACTTTTCTAATTGCATGATTTAAATAATCTGCAATAATTAAATTTCCATCCCTATCCAATTTTACATCGGTAGGTCGATTAAGGGAAGCTGCTGTCGCTGCTCTTCCATCTCCTGCATATATGGCTGTTCCGTTTCCGGCAACAGTAGTGATTATTCCGGAGGTTGATATTTTTCTGATTTTATTGTCATCTCCGTCCGCAACGTAAATATTGCCTGCGGCATCCATGCACAAACCACCTATGTGAAGTAAGCCCGCAGCGGTAGCAGCACCGCCATCTCCTGTTCCGCCTGAAGCTGAGCTACCTGCTATAGTAGTAATTGTGAGGCATGACTGGGCATAAATGTTCTTTGTTGCAAAAAGTGTACATGCTAACAAAAGAAGCGTTCTAAGGGTGAAACTTGGTTTTTTCATGTTAGATAAATGTGTAAAGTGATTAATTAGCCTGTAAAGATAGTAGAAAAAATAACAAAGGCTACTTATTTTTAGTAGCCTTTGTGTATATTTAACTGACAGTTAATTCCTATTTTAAAATAGCTTTAATCATTGTCTCTACAACATCTGCGTTTACGTCTCTTCCTATTACTTTGCCATTGTCATCGAGTAAGAAGCTGTATGGAATGGCATCAACGCCAAACTGGTGTGCCAAATCAGAATTCATACCTTTAAGATCGCTAGACTGGAGCCAAGATAATTTACCGTCATTGATTCCTTTAATCCAATCAGCGCGTTTATTATCAAGCGAAACACTTACAATTGTAAAGTCTTTGTTTTTGTATTTTTCATACAGTGCTACCAACGAAGGATTTACATCGGAAGATTTCTTATTCCATGCAGCCCAAAATTGAATCAGTACAATTTTGCCTTTGAGTGACGACAAAGTAAACGTTTTGCCAGAAGTATCGGTAAAGGTGGCTTCAGGTGCAAAACTGCCAACATCAACATGCCCCATCACCGGTGCTGTTTTTGTGATGTTCGCCATCATTTTGTTGTAGTATTCGCCGAAATCTTTCGTGAGTTTAGTATTTGGGAATTTTTTTGCAAGTGATTTTGAAAGATGCTCCATGAAGTCAGCTTCTGTTGCAAAATTGAGCCAATGCGCAGCAAATATGGCGTTTGGTTCGTAAGGGGTCGAATCTGCAAATTTTTTCACGTAGTCAGTCATTTTATTGTGCACTTCGTTTCGCTGATTTGCAGCAATCGTTGCCATGCTGTCTTTTCCTCGCGCTTTCATAGAGTCAATTACAACATTTAGTGTATTGATATCGCCAATGTAAGGCCTTAAACCAGAGAAGAAAGTACGTATATTTTCAGAGCTTTCCGATCCTTCAACTGTGTATTGTTCTATCCTGTTGAAGTCGGCTTTAACGTCAACATTTCCTTTTTCAAGAGAAACAATGATGTATTTTTTTTGCGCCCCAAAATGAATACGATATAAACCCGGCTCAGGCACAATACATGAAAGGGTGAATTTGTTATTTGAATTCACTGTTGTAGAATCAACAATCAGACTGATTCCACTTGCTGATAATTGTTCAAGTGTCACCTTTGACCCGGCAGCACCTGTAATTTCTGCATTTACAGTTACATTGTGGGTAATTTGCTTACATCCTCCAAAAAATAATGAAGCAAGCGCAAGAAATAAAATTCGCTGTTGAATAAATTTGTACATGTTGAAATAACGTCGTAATGGCTGCGAAATTACCTTTTTAATCGTCAAAGTTCTATTAAAGTGTTTGTGTAGTGTAAATTATGGCTGACAGTGCATTGCTGTTTTAATATTATTGTGTAAAAATTTAGCCCCCTAAAAGAAATTCATTATCTTTGAATTAACCGTTATATCGACGGTCGTTCTTTTTTTCGTGTGTAAATGGAAATTGATTAACCACAAAGTATGAGTGAAGTAAACGGAATGGACTTCAATCTTTTTTATGCTATACCCGACAATGTAATTGTTCTTGACAAGGACGGTTTTATTGTTTTTTCCAACAAGGGTGATGAAAACCTTTTTCAAATGCCTTTGTCCGTTCTGAAAGGGAAGCAGTTTTACGACCTTCCATTTCAAATAAGCTCAGCCTTTCCAAATAGTCACCAAGTACATAATGCCTTGCCAGGCGATTTTACAGGAGAAATCAAGATAAAAACGAAAGAAGGGAGTGACAAAGTATACAAACTGAACATCAACAAGTTTCAAAAACTCCAAGAAGAATATTTCATAGTTCATTTCAGCGATGTCACTGATGTGAAATATTATGAAGCGGAAATTAATCTTGAACGTAAGCTGTTTTCAGGTGGTTATACCATAATCATCAAATGGAAGCCAGGCAGGAATTGGGAGATTGACTACATATCACCCAATGTAAAATCTATACTTGGATACAACCCCGAAGACATTACCAGCGAAAAAATAGGATTCCCAAGTCTGGTATTACCCGATGACCTTGAGCGAATTCAAGACGAAGTACAACAATATCGAAAAGAAAATAGAACTTTTTTTGAACAGGAATACCACCTAAGGCACTTAGATGGATCGTATAGATATTTTATTGACCATACTAGTATAGTAAGAGATGAACAAGGAAATATTATAAGGTACTTGAGTGCATTAGTTGATATGACTGAGCGTAAAAACATTGAACATGAAGTGCGTAAGCACATGGATCAGTTTTATGCGGTTATCGAAAATATCAAGGATGCCGTCATCATCTCTGATGCAAGCAATGTGGTAACTTACTGTAATTCAGCCGCAATAGCATTGTTTGGCTGGAAACGGAGTGAAATCGTTGGTGGCAACTACACAAAGCTTATACCTGAGTTTGCACAAATAAGCAATAATTCTCAGTCGAATCTTTATGCACCTGCACCACCGGAAGGTAGTGCTTTGACTGATCTAATGTTTGCAAGACATCGGACCGGAGAGGATATACCAGTGATGGTAACTATTTCAAAATGGGCGGTTGAAAACGAACAATATTGCAGTTGCATAGTTCAGGATTTAAGGGAAGTTCGGACGAAGGAAGCTCAGTTAAGAAATTTGGCTTCGTTCCCGGAACGGGCTCCGATGCCTATTGTAGAATTCAACAAAGAAGGGATTGTTACTTATGCAAACCCTGAGGCTAGAAAAGTATTCCCTGATTTAGTCGATAAGGGTTATGCACATAAATTCCTAAATGGAATAAAAGAGGATACAGAGTTTTGTGAAGTAGAAATAAATGGGCACTGGTATCGTAAAGTGATCATACACCTCGATAAAAATAGTTTCACAAGGGTATACGGAATGGATATCACGGAAAACGTGTTATCCAAGCAACAAGCACGTTTCAATGAACAGCGTTTGTTAACCCTTATGGACACCCTCCCTGATGCAGTCTTCTTCAAAGACGGTAAGGGACGCTGGCTGATTATAAATAAAGTTGCGGAAAGACTGTTTGGGCTTGAAAATATCAATTGGGTAGGCAAAACCGATGCAGAATTGATGTATTTAAACCCTCCTCGCAGGGGAGAACACGAGTTTTGTATTAGCAGCGACGAAAGTGCCTGGAAATCAATGAGACTGTCTCGTGGTATGGAATCGCTTATCGATGATGCCGGAAAACAGAGAACATACGACGTTTTAAAAGTACCGGTTTTTAACCCTGATTTATCAAGGGAAGGTTTGGTAATAGTAGGACGGGAAATCACTGAAATCATTGAAGCAGAAGAAGAGTTGCGTTTGAATAATGTATTTCAAACACAACTCAATGACATACTTAAACTATCGTTGTCACCTGTTTCTCAGACTGCATTTTTTGAAGCGGTTTTAGACGATATTTTGAAAAATCCTTTTCTGAAAATTGAAAACAAAACAGGGATTTTTATTTCCGACAACAAGGGGGAATCACTTAAGTTGGTCGCCCACAGGAATCTTCCTACTCCGGTGCTGGCAAGCTGCAGATCAGTGCCTTTTGGTAAATGTGTGTGCGGTAAGGCAGCTTTCACTAAAAAAACCGTTTTTTCTAGTTGTATCGATGATCAACACGAAATAGCCTACGACAAAATGGAGCCTCATGGGCATTACGCGGTTCCGCTAATGAACCATAACGATTTATTGGGTGTCCTTGTAGTTTATCTGGAGAATGGACATGTGTTTGACAAATTTGAGGTTACATTCTTAGAGTCAGTAGGTAGGGTAATTGCGGGGACAATTGTGCGGAAACAGGCTGAAGATCAAGTTATACATGATTTACACCATCTGGAAAAACTGGACAAAATAAACAATGTGTTGCAAATAGCTGGCGAAAAAACTGATTTCGAATCTGTTTGTAAAGATGTTTTAGAAACAGTTCTACAAGTTTTTGATTGTGATGGAATTTGGCTTGTACACGAAATAACAGAATCGAAAAGTGAAAGAACAGGAAATTGGCGGCTCGATATGTTACTCAATAAAAATGGCAAACTCCCTGTAAAAATCAGAGTGGGGGAAATGTACCCAATTGAGAAATCTTTGGCGAATTCTTTTAGGAAAACCATACAAACGGGCAAGCCATTCTCGTATCCTGTAGCATTAAAACGAATAGAAGATGAGCTTTTAGCCACCGAAGAGGGAAAATTGCACAATTTCTGCATCGGTATTAAAACTGAAGTGGGTCGAAATTGGGTGCTTGGGCTTACCGTTAAATCTAAAGATATATTTGCGGTTGAGGCTGAAAGAAAATTATTTGTGCAAGTGGCTGAACGACTGGCGTTTACACTCAATTCATTTTACCTTCGAACTGAGCTTGTAAATAGCGAGTCACAGTATAGATCTTTTACTGAAACTGCAAGAGATATTATTGTTACGTATGATCTTGAAGGTAATATCAAATACATGAATAATGTAGGACTGCAGTTCTTTGGTTTCGATGAGACCAACTACAAGGGGGAGAATATCTTTAAGTATATTCCTGATGAAGACAAGGAGGCATTAAAGTCTAGGTTTGCCGATCGGCGGATGGGTTTGCGAAGCCCTCGTATGGTTGAGATGAACTTTTTAAATGCGAAGGGTGAATCAGTTCCGTTTGAGGTAAATACCGTCGTTATTGAATATTTGAAAGGCGCAAGGGGCTTGCTTTCAATTAAGAGGAATATCACAGAACGGAAAATTGCAGAAGAGAAACTGGTACATCAAAACAGCGAGTTAAAGAAAATAAACCAGGAACTTGACAGATTTGTTTATAGTACCTCCCACGATTTGAGGGCGCCACTCACTTCAGTAATGGGGCTAATAGATTTGGCTAAAGAATACATCAACGAACCAGAGGAAATGACTAATTTCCTTGGAATGATGGAGTCTAGTGTTACAAAACTCGATAATGTAATTCGGTCAATTCTTGATTACTCAAAAAACAACAGGTCTGAACTGAAGTTTGAAAAAATTGATATCAAATCGGTTTATGATGAAATAATGGATGGTGTGAGCTATTTAAAGGGCATCAATCAAATAAAATTCAATGTTTCAATTGATGACTCAGTTGACTTTTACTCTGATAAAATAAGACTTGCTGCTGTATTGAGAAACCTGCAAACCAATGCAATTAAATACAGCAAACACCAATCTGGCTCATTTGTGAATTTTACATTTGAATGTATAGGAGAGGTTGGTCGTTTTACTATTCAAGACAATGGTCCGGGTATTCCAAAAAACAAACAGCAGGCAGTATTTGAGATGTTTTTCCGCGATTCGCTGGATTCTGATGGCAGTGGGCTAGGATTGTACATTGTGAAACAAAATGTTGAACGGCTGGAAGGCACGATTTCACTCGAATCTGAAAAGAACGAGGGGTGTACTTTTGTCGTTGAAATCCCGAACCGAAAACCTTAGTTATTCAGCTAAGGTCCATTCTGCTGTTCGGCCAATGATTGATATGCCTATGTAGCCACGAACTGAAAGTTTGTTGCCCTGGTGGGTGATTTTACAGCTATAAGTTTTTCCGTTTTTAGGGTCGTAGATTGTGCCGTCTTCGTAAGTTTCAGCCGATGCTACTTTGAATTTTTTGAGTACCGGAAGACCCATTAAAGGAGTATTGCGCAAGCTTTTTTCTTCGTTGTTTTTATCAACTTTGGGTTTGCCATTTTCCATGGGTTCCTTAAGCCAAACAATTTTCCCCCAGAAGTAGCCATCTGTTGCTTTGTAAATCTGAATTTTCGCAGTTTTTTCTTGATTGTACCACGTGTGCTCAATTTTGTCTTTTTGGGCAAAAATTGTGTTAGATGAAAGCAACAAAACGAATGTGGCAAATACTGAAGTAAACTTCATAGAAATAATGTTTGGTTGTGATAAATACTAGTTAGATTGTTTTATGGTTCCCGCTCCACTAATGCTTTTTGTGATTTGAGGCGTGCCTTTGTACAAAACAGAACCTGCTCCGCTAATGTCAACGGTCAATTGTTTCAACGCATTCAACTCAACTACAGCTGCGCCCGAAATAGAAACGACGCTGCTATTAGCTATTAAAGGAAATGTCTTTATTTTTCCGGCGCCACTTAATTGAAAGTTGGTACTATCGGCTTTTCCGTTGCGCACTTCAAGGTCGGCAGCACCTGCAATTACCGTTGAAAAGTAAGTCACGTCTAAATTGTCGATGGTTACAGTGCTGGCTCCTGAAATGTCGAGCATAAATAAATTACTTTTCAAATTTCCATGCACCTCGCCTTTAGATTTACCATCAACAGAAAGACCTTCGAGTGTAGGAACGGTAACATTGAGTGTAGTTTCGTCTTTCAGCGCAAAATTATTGTTTTCGCCAAGGTCAGTATTTACCTCAAGTTTTCGCTTGTTAATAGCGTACTTAATGTGTTGTAGTAAGTTGCTGTAACCTGTAATTTCAGCAGTTGGTGTTACGCCTTCCACTACATTCACAATCACTTTCATGTTTGCAGAAACATCGATGTCATTGAAGTCGGCAACATTTAGTTTCATGGTACTCTTTGCTCCGCTGCCTTTGATAGATCCTTCATTACAAGCACCTAAAATGCAAAGCACACCTATCCCGAGTAGAAAACTTCCGATTTTTCGCATAAAACTAATTTTTTAGCTAATGTAATAAAAAACGGAGCCAAAAGCAAGTGAAATTGATTTTAAAATCAGGGACTTATGCTTTTTTGTATTGCCTGCGCCACATGTAGAAAAGAAAGAAGATAAAACCCAGCGGAAGAAATGCCAGATATATGATTCCGGTATTCAATCCTTCAACACTTTTACTATCCATGCCTGCAACCGCTTTCGAGCAAACGGAACAGCCCTGTGCCATTGCACGGGCAACATTCAAAATCACAAACACTGATAATAAACCAAACTTTTTCATTGCACTGCCGGAAAAGTAAAAAATCTTCCTGCACAAAGTTACAACTACAATTCAATTCAATACTAAATCGGTGTACAAATTATCATTCTGTTAGCCGATAATAATTAACTTTACCGCCATGGAATTAAAAGTTTCGCAAGTGCCAGCCGGAAGTAGTGTTGTGTACATTATTACTTCCACCGATCAGCTCAATCAAAAACTAGCCTTAAATGAAGGCGAGTTGTCTTACATCAACTCTTGTATCGAAAAAGATCAAAAGTTTGTCACGCTCAATAGATATTCTCATTTTGTGTGGGTATGGTTGTTGAAAGAAAAAGCTACGGAATGGCAAACCAAGGAAGTGTGCCGTAAAGCAGGTATTGAACTTCAGGCGTTGTGTGCAAAATACAAACTGAATGAAGTTTATATTGACCGCATTGCAGGTATTGAATCTGCCGCTTTATTGATGGCTGAAGGTGCTGCAATGTCTAACTATCAATTCCTGAAATACAAATCAGATGCAGCGAAGCTAAAAACATCACTGAATACAATTTGTGTTACACCTGATTCGGCGAGTGAAGCTGAAGTACAGAAGTTGAACATCACCATTGATGCAATTTATAAAGTGCGTACTCTTGTAAACGAGCCGCTGAATTTCTTAACCGCTACTCAATTGGCTGCCGAAATTACAGCTATGGGGCAGGAGTCGGGCTTTTCTGTAAGGGTACTTAATAAGTCGCAAATAGAAGCTGAAAATATGGGTGGTTTGCTGGCGGTGAACCGCGGTAGCATTGACCCACCTACGTTTTCAATCATGGAATATAAGCCAGCCAATGCGGTGAATGAAAAACCACTTTTGCTGGTAGGTAAGGGTATCGTTTATGATACAGGTGGTTTGTCTTTGAAGCCTACGCCCAATTCAATGGACAGGATGAAAAGCGACATGAGTGGTGCGGCATTGGTAACGGGTGTTATGTATGCCGTTGCGAAGCAACAACTGCCGATTTACATGGTAGCTCTGGCGCCTGCAACCGATAACCGCCCAGGCGAAAACGCTTATGTGCCGGGTGATGTTGTGACAATGATGAGTGGCAAAACTGTCGAAGTGTTGAACACTGATGCCGAAGGTCGAATGATACTTGGAGATGCACTTCACTATGCTAAAAAATACAATCCTGAACTCGTTTTTGATTTCGCAACGCTCACAGGTGCAGCATCTGTTGCAGTGGGAGAACACGGCATTGTGTGCATGGGCAACCTCGATGAAGCCACCAATGCAAGAGTTAAACAATGTGGTTTCAATCAGTACGAAAGGTTGGTTGAATACCCAATGTGGGAAGAATACGGAGAACAAATCAAATCAGACCTCGCGGACATCAAGAATGTAGGCGGAGCAAGTGGAGGCGCAATAACCGCAGGCAAATTCCTTGAGCATTTCGTTGATTACCCTTGGATGCACTTCGATATTGCAGGTGTATCACATTCCATTTCACGCAGAACCTATTTCCCGATAGGTGGTACTGCTTTTGGTGTGCGCATGGTGCTTAACTTTGTAGATAGCCAAATTCAGCACTGGCAAAGCAAATAAACAATGACTTATACTCAAAAAGCCGAAAACAATTAAATGCAAACTACAATAGATAAACCGGTTATTGGCATTACTACAGGCGACCTTAACGGGGTAGGACTTGAGGTAATTATCAAAACCTTTTCTGACCCAAGGATGCTGGAATTCTGTGTTCCGGTGATTTTTGCGTCTAACAAAGTAATCAACTATTACAGGAGAATTACAACCGATAATACGTTCAACTTTAGCAGTACAAAAGACTTGACGAAGCTGAATCCTAAGCAAATTAATATTTTCAACTGTTGGGAAGACGAAATTGCATTACAGCCGGGTGTGCTCACTGAAACAGGTGGTAAGTATGCTGTTCGCTCGTTACTGGTTGCAGCACAATGCCTGAAAGATGGTCAGTTAGATGGTATTGTTACAGCTCCTATCAATAAAGCAAATACATCGTTACCCGATTTTCCATACACCGGGCACACGCCTTTTTTCAAAGATAAATTTGGTGCGAAAGATGTTTTGATGTTGTTGTTCTCTGATAGTTTAAGAGTAGGACTTGTTACTGAACATTTACCGATTGCAAAAGTACCGGCGGCTATTACAAGAGAAAATGTGCTTTCAAAGTACAATTTGATGAAAGAGTCATTATCGCGTGACTTTGGTATCGAGCGGCCTAAAATTGCAATCCTAGGGCTTAATCCTCATGCCGGCGACGAAGGTCAGATAGGAAATGAAGAGCAGACAGTATTAAAGCCACTTATCGAGCAACTGAAAAATCAGGGGAATCTGGTGTTTGGTCCATACGGTGCCGATGCGTTTTTTGCACGTGGTACTTATACCGAATTCGATGGCATTCTTGCAATGTACCACGATCAGGGTTTAGTTGCGTTTAAAACTATTGCACAAGGCGAAGGTGTAAACTATACAGCAGGTCTTTCGGTTGTGCGCACTTCTCCTGACCATGGTACTGCGTTCAATATTGCCGGTAAAAACCTGGCCGACCCTACTTCATTCAGGGAAGCCGTTTTCAAATGTATTGACATCATCAATGCACGCAGAGAACATGCCGAGTACACAGGTAATCCGTTGAGAAGGGGTAAAATTGAAAAAGAGCCTGAAAATTAACAGGGTATTCAACAATAAAATATAGCGGTGCATAACGCCTTTATATCATAGCATAATTGAGAATTTTAGATTTACTTTGCAACAATTTTTAAAACTGATATGAATTTTCAACTTACAGAAGAACAAATTGCGGTACAAATGGCTGCCCGCGATTTTGCTAGAACAGAGTTGCTGCCAGGAGTAATAGAGCGCGATGAGCACCAGAAATTCCCGGCTGAACAAATTAAAAAACTCGGAGAGCTTGGCTTTTTGGGTATGATGGTTGATCCGAAATACGGTGGAAGCGGTATGGATACAATCAGCTATGTTTTGGCAATGGAAGAAATTTCAAAAGTTGATGCATCAGTTTCTGTTTGTATGAGTGTAAACAACTCTCTGGTTTGCTGGGGACTTGAAACTTACGGTTCAGAAGAACAAAAAATGAAATACCTCGTGCCATTGGCTAGCGGTCAGGTGATTGGAGCATTTTTGCTAAGTGAGCCTGAAGCAGGTAGCGATGCAACTTCACAACGCACAACTGCTGAAGATAAAGGTGATTATTACCTGATGAACGGTACTAAAAACTGGATCACAAACGGTAGCTCTGCAACTTACTACTTAGTTATTGCTCAAACATATCCTGAAAAAGGACACAAGGGTATCAATGCTTTTATCGTTGAGAAAAATAGCCCGGGTGTAACTGTTGGTGCTAAAGAAAATAAATTGGGTATCAGGGGTAGTGATACCCACAGCATCATGTTCCAGGATGTTAAGGTGCCAAAAGAAAACAGAATCGGAGAAGACGGGTTTGGTTTCACTTTCGCAATGAAGGTGCTTGCAGGTGGTCGTATTGGTATCGCTGCGCAAGCATTGGGTATAGCTAGTGGTGCTTACGAATTGGCAGTTAAATACAGCAAAGAACGTAAAGCATTCGGTACTGAAATCTCAAACCATCAGGCTATCGCATTCAAGTTAGCTGATATGGCTACGGAAATTGAAGCAGCTCGTTTGCTTTGCCTAAAAGCAGCTTGGACAAAAGATCAGCATTTAGATTATGCTGTTCCGTCTTCTATCGCAAAACTTTTTGCTTCTGATATCGCTCAGCGTGTTACTAGCGAAGCAGTTCAGGTGCATGGTGGTTATGGTTATGTGAAAGAATTCCATGTTGAACGTTTGATGCGTGATGCTAAAATTACTCAGATTTACGAAGGTACAAGCGAGGTTCAACGTATCGTTATCAGCCGCTCAGTACTTAAAGGATAGTTGAAAGTATAAAAACACTTTTACGACGGCCATTCCTTTCGGGGTGGCCGTTTTTATTGCAAAGCAATACTGTAAGTCCGTAAGTCTTGTTTTTGTATTAATTTTGGCGGGCTGTCAATAGCAGTTTTTAGAATTTTCATTCAGTTTTATGTCGCAACCAAATAAGAAGCAGGCTTTGGGTCGGGGAATCAGTGCATTGCTCGATAACATCAAAGAAGAGATTAATGCGCCAATAAGTGCATCAACGGGTAACAATACCAGTGGTATTGCGCGCATTCCTGTCGATTCAATTGAGGTAAACCCCAAGCAGCCAAGGCACGACTTCAACGAAACTGCTTTAAAAGAGCTCTCTGAAAGTATTAGGTTGCATGACATTATTCAGCCCATTACAGTTATTAAGGTAGGGAATAATAAATTCCAGATTATTTCAGGTGAACGCCGCTGGAGAGCTTCGAAGCTTGCAGGATTGAAAGATATTCCTGCTTATGTACGTACTGCTGACGGTCAGGAGATGCTTGAAATGGCATTGTTAGAAAACCTGCAAAGAGAAAACCTGAATGCTATTGAAATTGCAATAAGCTAT
The DNA here is from genome assembly GCA_947454235.1 of Chitinophagaceae bacterium. Classification (GTDB taxonomy): domain Bacteria; phylum Bacteroidota; class Bacteroidia; order Chitinophagales; family Chitinophagaceae; genus Flavipsychrobacter. The sequence continues at coordinate 70,376 of CANGIY010000003.1, read as the reverse complement.
CGTCGGCTAATGGATGAATGCGACCTGACTCAAGAACAAGTGGCAGAGCGCATGAAGAAAGAGCGTAGCACAGTCGCAAACTATCTGCGTTTACTCAAATTACCTCCGGATATTCAAAAATCGATTCGCGATGGTGAATTAAGTATGGGTCATGCGCGCGCTATCTCCGGTCTTGAATTTGTAGAACAACAACTCTATGTGTACAGAGAAACGATTCAACGTGGGTTGTCAGTTAGGCAGGTAGAGCAAATGGTAAAAGATCTGGCGAGTGAAAAAACACTCAACCCCGGTGCTGCCGCGCCAGCTAAACTGCCTAGAATTTACAAGGATATTGAAGATAATATGGCGTCAATGTTCTCTACAAAAGTGAGATTGGACAGAAAGAAAAACGGTAAGGGGTCTATTCTCATTGAGTTTTACAATGATGAAGATCTCGAACGCATCATGGCAAAGATGAAACTATAGTTACATTGGACCCGATTAGAGAAAAAGCAGCAAGAGAAAATGCCAAGGCATATAAGTATATGCTTGAAAGGGGAGATAAAAATAAAATGCTGAAGGCGCTCCCAGATTTACATGAACAAGCTTTTGAGAAGTTCAATTGCCTTGACTGTGCTAATTGCTGTAAAAACCATTCACCTCGTTTCAAGCAGCCTGACATAAAGCGCATTGCAAAAAGATTGCGTATGAAAGAAGGCGATCTGGTAGAACGTTACCTGGAGCTGGACAAAGAAGGTGATTACGTTTCCCGTACTAAACCTTGTCCGTTTCTGGCTGAGGATAATACATGCGATATTTACGACGATCGGCCGAGTGACTGTGAGCGTTATCCGTATACCGACGAAGATGTTTTGATAAAGCGTGTGCCACTTACATTAAAAAATGCGGAAGTTTGCCCGATAACGCACCATGTGCTTGATGAACTGATGAAAATACAACCGGGCAAAAGCGGTAAGTTGGCTCGTTAGTTGTTGTATGCACATTTTTTTAAGGTTTTAAGATAAAAAAATCCACAAAGCTTAAGGAAACCTTAATATTTCGATTGTAAGTTCGTACATTTACTGGATTAAGCAAACTAATACAGAAATGTATATGAGGAGACTATATACTTTACTTATCCTATTACTGGTTACCATCCATTCTAACGGTCAATCACGTGCTCGTGATTACGGCTTCAGGGCATTTACTGATACTTTCAGGAGTATTTCATCGATGTCGGGAGTATCATCTGTTTCCGGTATCTTATGTGATGACTGCGCATCCGGCGGTATCTCTCTTGGGTTCAGCTTCGTTTATTGCGGTACAACTTATACAAGTTTGGCAGCCAGTTCAAATGGCTACTTGTCATTAGCGGGTGCCACAACCGGCGGTTATCCCACTTACGTTAATGCGACAACGTCAATCTCTTCAATTGGAAGTGGTGTTGGACTTTTGTGGTGTTTTTGGGACGATAACTATGGGTTTTCATCAACTGGTTTAGGTTGGACAAGTCATGCTTATTACACTACAATAGGTTCTTCACCGAACAGGGTTTTTATTTTTGAATGGAAAGATTGGGGGCATTGTTGCTCTTCAACTACGGGGCACGACAATTATCAGGTGAGACTGTACGAAAGTTCAAATATCATTGAGTATTGGTATGGGTCTCATACAATCACTTCAGCATCGGGTACAATAGGTATTTGTAACAGTACAACCGATTGGAAAGATTTGAATGACAGATCGTCTTCACCGTCAACTGATACCAGTTCGTTTTATACGAGTTTAAATCCGATACCAAATAGCGGTCAAGTTTATCAATGGTCTCCGAATTGCGTTGGCGTTTCGGCAACGGCAACTACTCCTGTATGTTCGGGCGATTCTATTCACTTGAGCAGTACAATCACATACGGCACAGCTACTAGCTACCACTGGAGTGGTCCTGGTGGTTTTTCTTCAACTTTAGCAAACACTGCTCTCGTAGGTTCTACAAGTGCAACGGGTTCTTATACATTTACGGCATCTAATGGTTCTTGCGCTGATTCTATAACAGTTGATGTTACTGTCGACTCTTTACCAGTTGCAGCAATTTCAGGAGCTGCTTTTATTTGTAGTGGAAGTAGTGCCACAATTAATATTAATGGTACTGCCGGTGCAACAGTTTATTATCACCTAACAGGCGGAAGTAGTTCTGTAGGCACATTAGATGGATCGGGAAGTCTTTCATTCTCGACAGGTGTATTAACTGCAACAGGTTCCACCCGTAACTATGTCTATCACCTTGATTCGGTAATTAGTGGCGCTTGTCCTCATAGGTACACTGATTCTGTTGTTGTTGGTGTCGATCCAAATCCTCGCCCTATTTTTGGTGGGACAGGTGTTTGCATTGGGTCTTCAATTACGCTGCATGATTCTGACGCAGGTGGTATATGGACAATAGGCAGTTCTTCTATAGCATCTATTTCTACTTCTGGTGCCAATGTAACTATAACAGGCGTCAGCGTTGGTTCAACAGTTTTGTCTTACACATTCGCAACAGGTTGTTTAACTACGTTAAACTTTACGGTTTATCCGTTACCTACGGCAATTTCAGGTCCTTCTAGTGTTTGTATTGGATCTACAATTAACCTTACAGATACTGGTAGTGGTACTTGGACTAGCGGTAATACGTCGATTGCAACTGTTGGTGCAGCCTCGGGAATTGTGACGGGTGTCAGTGCAGGTAGGGCCGTTATTACATATACATCAGCAGCAGGCTGTATTGTCACCGATACAATTACTGTTAATCCGTTGCCTGCAACTATTACAGGTCCTTCTGCTGTTTGCGTGGGTTCTGCAATTACATTGGGTTCAACGACTCCAAGTGGTACATGGACATCCGGCAGTTCTACGATTGCAACTGTTGGTTCTACCAGCGGTGTTGTTACGGGAGCTTCAGCGGGTACAGTAGGAATTACGTATACACTCACAACCGGCTGTTATCGCACAGCGAGTGTAGTTGTTAATCCTTTGCCTTCAGCAATTACAGGAACTACAGCGCTTTGTGCTTCTGGTGGTACGACAACTCTGGCTTGTTCAACAACCGGCGGAGTGTGGAGCAGTAGTAGCACTACAGTAGCAACAGTAGGTTCAACTACAGGTGTTGTTACAGGTCGCTCTCCTGGTACAGCTACCATTTCTTATACTATTTCAGCGACAGGTTGCTATACAACGGTTTCAGTAACTGTAAATCCACTTCCGCGCCCAATCAACGGTCCGTCGGCAGTGTGCGTAGGTTCAACAATATCATTGTCTGATTCTGTTACTGGTGGTACATGGAGCAGCACAACTACTTCTGTTGCAACGGTTGGTTCTACCAGCGGCGTTGTGACAGGTGTATCTGCAGGTACTACTACTATAACCTATTTCTTAGGTAGCGGTTGCACTATTTCAAAGACTATTACAGTTAACCCATTGCCTGCGGCAATTACAGGTACTTTAGCAACCTGTGAAACTCAGGGCACAACTACAGCTTACGATGCTACATCTGGTGGTGTTTGGAGCAGTGCTACTCCTTCAATAGCAACTATTGATCCTTCTAGTGGTGTGATTTCAGGGTTGAGTTCCGGAACTGCTACTATTTCTTACACTTTAACTGCTACAGGTTGCGCAGTTTCAGCAAATGTGACAATTAATCCATTGCCTGCTGCAATTTCTGGTCCTACTGTTGTTTGTGAAGGTCTTACAGTTACTATGACAGATGGCGGAAGTGGCACATGGTCTAGTTCAAATACATCAGTGGCAACAGTTGGTAGTACAACAGGTGTTGTTGGCGGAGTAGCGTCAGGTACTTCGACAATCACATATACACTCCCTACGAGTTGTTACGTGACTCAGGATGTTTCTGTTAATCCATTGCCTTCTTCTATTACAGGTCCATCAGCCGTTTGCGCTGGTTCTACTATTACTTTAGCCGATGCTACAAGCGGTGGTACATGGATTAGCGGAGCAACCGCAACTGCGACTGTCGCGTCTACAGGTGATGTTTATGGCGTTGCATCTGGAACTGTTACAATTACATATCAACTAGGTACAGGTTGCCAAACGACAACGAGCGTTTTAGTTAATCCGCTACCTAATACAATTGGCGGTCCAACCGACGTATGTTTGGGGGCACGCATCACACTTTCAGAAACAACAACAGGTGGTAGTTGGAGCAGTGACGCTGTTTCAGTTGCAACTGTATCAGGAACTGGTGTTGTTACCGGTGCTACAGTAGGTAGCACTACTATCTCTTATATTCTTTCTGCTACAGGTTGTTATGTAACACATCCGGTGACAGTAAATTCACTTCCGGCTGCAATATCTGGTCCTTCTGCAGTATGCGTTGCTGCGACGATTGGTCTCAGTGACGGCAGTGGAAGCTGGACAAGTAGTAATACAGGCGTTGCGACAATAGGCGCTTCCAGCGGTGTTGTTACAGGTGTTGCTTCGGGTACTACAACTATCACATTTACCGACGGTTTAGGATGTTTTACTACTACTCCGATAGTTGTTAACCCACTTCCTAACCCAATTGGTGGCGCGACAAGTGTGTGTGAAGGCTTTACAGCTACTATTACAGATGGTACAGGTGGTGGTACCTGGGCATCAAGTAATACAACATATGCCACTGTAACTTCAACTACGGGCGTTGTTACAGGCGTATTAGCTGGCACTATCAACATGACTTATACTGTTACAAGTACTGGTTGTTATATTACAGCTCCATTCACAGTTAATACTACACCTCCGGCGCCTACCGGTCCAATTGATGTTTGTGCTGCTGGCAGTACAATCACTTTATCTGATGCGTCTATCGGTGGATCATGGAGTACAAGTTCGTCAACGCTAGCTACTGTTGGGGCGTCTACTGGTGTTGTAACTGGTGTTGGTGCAGGTACAGTAACCGTCACTTATACTTTAGGTTCTTGCTTTAATACTAAATCAGTAATTGTACGTCCATTGCCGGGCGCTATCATTACGCCGCTTGGCGATACCAGCTTGTGCCCTGGCGACTATGTTACATTCACTGCCAACACTGGTACCGGATATGTTTACCAGTGGTACCTGGGAGCTACACCAATCAGCGGTGAAACTGACGATTACTATGTTGTTTCTTCAGCGGGTAACTATAAAGTGTCTGTAACCAGCGGCTTTGGTTGTAATTCAATTTCTTCTCCAATGTCTGCAACTTACTTCACAGGCACTGCTGGTTTAACTGCGTCAAGTACTTCTTTCTGTACTGGCAGCAGTGCTGCACTTTCTTGTACTACTTCAGGATCAGGTTTAACGTACCAATGGACTAACAGTGGTGTTGGTATCAGAGGTGCAACAAACTCTACATATAATGCAACTGTTTCTGGTTCTTATCAGGTAGTTGTTTCTAACTCGGCTGGATGTTATATGTCATCAGCTTCCATTACGATTACAGCAAATCCTGCTCCTCCGGTTTCAATTAGTGCACTCGGTTCATTGGCGGTTTGTTCCGGCGATAGTGTAACATTAGTAGGCGATACTTCTTCTTCTATTATTAGCTATAGCTGGCAAAATTCTGGTGGTCCAATCGCCGGTGCTACAAACCGTACCTTGGTTGTTGGTGCGCCTGATACGTACAGATATATAGCTACAAACAGCTACACATGTACTGCTACTTCAGCTAACGAAATCGTGACTGTTTATGCACTGCCTAACTCAACTGTGTCGGCGGCTGGTCCAACAACATTCTGCGCAGGCGGTCGCGTTATTTTAAGTGCTACTTCAGTGGCAGGTGCTACTTACCAATGGTACAAGAACGGAACTGTAATTACAGGTGCAACAATCAACAGTTATACAGCAACTACAACTGGTTATTATTCAGTAAAAGTTACTTCATCAACTGGTTGCAGCAGCACAACGAGAACTCCGGTTTATGTAGAATCAATCACTATCCCAGTTATCACTCCATACGGTACTCCTGCATTCTGCTGGGGCGGTCGCGCTGAACTTGGTGTGAGCGTATCTTCAGGTGCAACAATCTCTTACCAATGGCAGTACATGGGTTCAAACATCCCTGGTGCAACTGATCGCACTTATACTACACGTATTCCGGGCGATTATTCATGTTCTGTAAACGTGGGTGGTTGTGCAACTTCTTCTGTTTCAATGCACGTTATTGAATATCCTGTACCTAATCCGGTTATTTTCTACGATGGCAGGTATCTTTCAACTGTGAATAGGTTTGTTAGCTATCAATGGTTCAGGAATATGATTCCGGTGGCTACAACACCAAGGTATATTCCAACAATGACAGGTGATTATACTGTGCGCGTTGTTGACACTAATGGTTGTCAGACAATCTCTCCAATTTATACCTTGCGTGGTGGTAGCAATATTGCTATGACGGGTGTAAGTAACATTACTCCGGAAAGCGTTAGCATTTATCCTAACCCTGCTACCGACATGGTACACATTGAAAGTGATGTTCGCCTGAATGCTACTATCTGCACAATGGATGGAAAAACAGTAATTACATCGAGCAGCAACGAAATCAATATTTCTTCATTGGCTCAGGGTGTATATACCATTTCACTTTACACTGAAGAAGGTGTATTGGTTAAAATTGAAAAACTGGTGAAACAATAATTGGCTCACTGAAAATATAATAGGCCGCCTGAATCAACGGGCGGCCTATTTTTTTATCGATTAGCGAAGATTACCTCACAGTCACATCAAACAATTTTTCTCCTTTCAAATAGCCTTCAAGGTGGTCGTTAGCAGCCACTGGTCCTACACCTGCCGGAGTGCCTGTGAATATCAGGTCGCCCATATTAAGCGTGAAGAACCGTGAAGCGTAAGCAATAATTTGATTGACATTGTAAATCATATCTTGTGTATTGCCTTTTTGAACGGTATTTCCATTGATGTCGAGGTGGAAATCAAGCGAATTCAATTCTTCAATGTTCGGTAGTTCGATGAATTTTCCCACAACTGCCGATCCGTCAAAAGCCTTGGCGATTTCCCATGGCAGCCCTTTTTTCTTTTGCTGGGTTTGAAGATCGCGGGCAGTAAAGTCAAGCCCAACACTTATTTCCTTGTAGTAGCGCGGCGCAAATTTTTCAGAGATAGCCCTGCCATTTTTTTGCATTTTCACCACAACTTCACATTCGTAATGTAAGTCTGTTGTAAAGTCGGGGTAGTAAAATGGTTTTTCAGGCAATTGGAGTGCACTCTTTGGTTTCATAAACAGCACAGGTGCTTCCGGAACTTCGTTGTTCAGTTCTTTGGCATGCTCGGCGTAGTTTCTGCCAATACAAATTATCTTCATCAACAATGGTTTTATTCAACATGAAATAATAGACTCGTTATATTTGCCTGCCCGTGGCCAGATTTCTTTCAACGGGATAACGACAAATAATTTCCATAATATGGGGCGTGTAAAGATAAAATTTCCCGAGCAAAAACCGTTGTTTACTACTACGCTATCAGTGCGCATAGGCGATATTAACTATGGCGGGCATGTTGGTAACGATTCGGTTTTAAGCATTATTCACGAGGCCAGAATGCGCTTTTTAGCCTACTTTGGCGGCAATGAATTGAACATAATGGGCAACAGCCTCATTATGGCTGACGTAATGATTGCATACAAAGGCGAGGGCTTTTATGGTGATAAACTCACAATTGAAATTTTCGCTGAAGAGATTACCAAGGTTTCTTTCGACTTGTTATATAAAATTACAACTACCCGTGAAGGTGCTGTAAAAGACATAGCGCACGCAAAAACGGGAATGGTGTGTTTTGACTATACCGCACGCAGAACAGCCGCCCTCACACCAGAGTTTGAACAAATGTTACAAGGAGGGGAAAGCGCATGAACTGGATTCACCACCCCGTAGTGCTTACGGGAACTAAGGTTAAACTGGTACCGCTGGACCACGAACATTTCGATGGGTTGCTGGAGGTAGCTTCTGATAAACGTATTTGGGAGTTTTTTTCGGTTGATTGCTCTGACAAAAACAGATTGCTTTCAGAACTTAAAAGTGCTGTGTTGAAGCGCATGAGTGGCGAACAATACCCATTTGTAGTTTATGACCAACTAACCGGGAAAATGATTGGAAGTACCATGTTGCACTCTATGATGCCCAACAATCGCAAGCTGGAGATAGGGTGGACTTGGTACCACCCCGACTATTGGAGAACAGGTTATAATAGAGAGTGTAAGCTGTTGTTATTGGAATATTGTTTCGAGGTGCTTCAAACCATCAGGGTTCAGTTTTTCATTGACGAGGTGAATACCAGAAGCAGAAAAGGTGTTGAAGGATTGGGTGCTACTTTTGAAGGAATTCTTCGTAACGAACGTATTAGAACCAACGGAACAATAAGAAACTCAGCAGTATACAGCATTATTGATAGTGAGTGGCCATTGGTCAAAGAGCAAATAAAAAGCCGGATAAAATTCTGATTATAGAACTATATCCGGCTCGGTAAAATATTGAGTTTGGTTTATCTGAACAATGCGCCCATCATACCAACTAGGAAAATAATGCCATAGAATGCCAGGACAATAATCAATAGCACACCAATATACTTGAAGAAGTTTTTAAGGTAAACAATTCCTTCAGTAAACATTTCAATGTCACTCGATTTGAGAGCCCTTTTGGTAACCACAGAAAACTTGAACAATGCATAAACAGGATATACGCCCACGCCAATCATAATTAGTAAGACGAATATCATAACTCCTGCACCTAGCCCGCCAAATCCTCCGTATCCTCCATATCTGCCTGAACTTAGGCTTGATAAAGCAGTAGATAACCCTAACATACCGACAACATAAAGTGACATAACTACTATTTGCACAATAGCCAGAAATTTAGTCCACTTCGCCATGTCGAATAAATGATATTTCAGGCGCTCAGTAATTTCCATGCTGAACAGGTCTGATTTAGAACCGTATTCACCGAAGTTGTTGTTGCTATTTTCCATGATGATTGGTTTAGATATTAGTAAGCTCTAGCGAATATAACTCTTTGTGTTGAATGTTTACCTGAGAACACGCATTTTCCTTCTTCCTGAACATTGTCTAACGGGATGCATCGAATGGTTGCTTTTGTCGCCTCTTTAATTTGTTCTTCAGTTTCAGGAGTGCCATCCCAATGCGCTGAAATAAAGCCCGGAACTTCTTCAATTGTTTTCACGAATTCTTCCCACGTGTCCACTTTTCTGATGTTGCTATCACGGAAGTCTCTGGCTTTGTTGAACATAGAATCGTGAATAGTACCCAGAAGTGTTTTTGTGTATTCAAGGGCATTATCAACCGGAACCATTTCTTTTGTAAGCATATCACGACGCATGATTTCTATGTTGCCGTTTTCAATGTCACGAGCACCAAGAACAATCCTTACAGGTACACCTTTTAGTTCGTATTCTGCGTACTTCCAACCCGGACGTGTGTTGTCGTCATTGTCGTATTTGCACCTGATGCCAGCCGCTTTAAGACCTGAAATTAAATCATCAGCAACTTGGTTCAGTTTTGCAACTGTTTCAGGATTTTTATTCAGAATTGGAATAATCACTACTTGAATTGGTGCTATTTTAGGAGGCAGAACAAGTCCGTTGTCATCGCTATGTGCCATTACAAGTGCGCCAATAAGCCTTGTAGATACACCCCATGAAGTAGCCCAAACATAATCGAGTTTATTCTCTTTATCACGGAATTGTACTTCAAATGCTTTAGCGAAGTTTTGCCCCAGGAAGTGGCTGGTGCCTGCTTGAAGCGCTTTTCCGTCTTGCATCATAGCCTCGATGCAGTAAGTGTCTTCAGCTCCTGCAAAACGTTCGTTGGCCGATTTTACGCCTTTTAAAACAGGCAGAGCCATAAAGTCTTCTGCAAATGTTGCATAGACTTCAAGCATTTTAGTTGTTTCTTCGATTGCTTCTTCTTTTGTAGCATGTGCGGTATGCCCTTCCTGCCAAAGGAATTCAGTAGTTCTGAGGAAAAGGCGTGTTCTCATTTCCCATCTTACGACGTTGGCCCATTGGTTAATAAGAATCGGCAGGTCGCGGTAGCTTTGAATCCAGTCTTTGTAGGTATTCCAGATAATGGTTTCTGACGTTGGGCGCACGATGAGTTCTTCTTCCAGTTTTGCGTCTTTATCAACGATAATCCCATTGCCGTTAGGGTCGTTTTTAAGGCGGTAGTGTGTTACTACGGCGCACTCTTTGGCAAAGCCTTCAACGTGGCTTGCTTCGCGACTCAAAAAGCTCTTGGGTATCAGTAAAGGGAAGTAAGCGTTTTGGTGACCGGTTTCTTTAAACATTTTGTCCAGCTGATCGCGCATGAGCTCCCACAAAGCAAAGCCGTGGGGCTTTATAACCATGCATCCTTTTACAGCTGAATAATCTGCTAAACCGCTTTTCAATACGAGGTCGTTATACCATTGGGAATAATCGTCACTTCTCTTTGTTAAAATCGTAGACATAATAAACTTGGAACGTTTTTTGCAATCCTAATTTTGGCTGCTTTTCGCAAAAGTAGTAATTTCACAAAAGGTTTTAAATCAAAAAAACAGTTGGTTATGAAACAGCTTCTTTTAATTGGTGGGTTGGTTGTTGGTAGCGTATGTAGTTCTTACGCCCAAACCGATGACATTTATACGACGGGCAGAGATTATGGCGCAATGAGTGCTGAAGATTCTATGCGTGAAATGAATCGTCAGCAACAACACATCCCTACGAATGCTCAGCAAGGCGACTCATACAACAGTTACAATAATCCGAACGATTATGTAGATGATGGTGATGATTATACGTACAGTTCACGCATCAATCGCTTCTACAATCCTTATTACAATATGGGTTATTACAGTATGTTTTATAACCCTTGTTGGTACGATCGTTACTGGTACGACCCTTATTGGGGTTATAACCCTTGGGGCTACAGCAGTGGATTATACATAGGTTTTGGTCCATATTGGAATCCTTACTGGTCGTGGAGTTGTTGGTCGGGCTATTCAGCATGGCACCCATGGGGCTACGGAGGTGGTTATTGGGGGCATACAGGCGACTACCATAGCTGGTGCAATACCCGCAATTACAATTACGGTCCGCGCCAAATAGGGGTTGGTTTAGGTCCGCATTCATCAGGAACAGGGTTACGTCCTGCGGTTGGTGGTGGGAGTTCTTTCCGTCCTTCGGCAATCAACAATAATTTCGGTAGCTCTTTTGCAAATCCATCAGCATTGAGAGCCAACACTGGCAGAAGCGGATTTTTCGGCGGTCGAGGAGGAAATACCAACGCCAACGGTGGCAGAAGTGGTTTCTCAAGATTCTTCGGTGGAGGCAGGTCAAATGGTAATTCATCATCAAGTGCATTCCGTGGAGGTAATTCGGGCGCACGTTCGTTCTTCAATGGAGGTTCAAGGTCAGGTGGTTTCTCTAATGCCAGAAATTTTAGCAATGGCAATACAGCCCGTTCATTCAACGGTGGTGGTGCCAGGTCATTCAGTGGCGGAAGCACATCTCGTTCTTTCAATGGTGGCGGTGCAAGATCCTTCGGCGGCGGCGGCGGTCGTTCCTTTGGTGGTGGTGGCGGAGGAGCCAGGTCATCAGGTGGTGGTCATTCCGGCGGCGGACACTCAGGTGGCGGTCACGGTCATCGTTAATCAAATAAGCTTATTTCAGCCTCGCAGTCGCGGGGCTGTTTTTTTATTTCTGGTGTGGCTAATGGTTACTTTTCTATTTTTACATTTATTTGAACAAAATGAAAAAGTTTTTTGCGCTTTTGCTGGCGATTGCCGGTAGTACAATGGTTAGGGCTCAGGTCGATTCTATGGGTGAATTGCTGAACAAGGGACAAATGGGCGAACTTAAAAAGTCGTTGATGAGCCACGTGCGCACCATGGATAAAAACCGCTGGCTTTACTTGCAGTGCTTTGTTGATAATGCCTTCGGTCATTTCGAGCGTTCTTATATGGAGTCGCAAGCTTTATTGAAAAATCATGCTTCTAATTTCAGTGATGCCGAACTAGCGCGCATAGCGGTATTGAATTACTACAATTATTTCAATAGCTACCAATACAAGGCGGCAGGCGATCATGCGTTGGAAGTGAAAAAGAAATATGCTAAAGTGCTTACTGCCGATGATACAGTAATGCTGAACAATGCCATTGCCCTTTGCGAGCAATTGAAGGGTGTTGCAAAAGCGACATCTACAAAAACAGCCGATGTGAAACTGGAATTTGCACGCAAAGAAGGGAATCTGGTGACTATCCCAATGTCATTCGGAACAAAGGAAACCACAGTTGCGCTGCACCCTGAAGATGGGTTTTCTACCATCTCCTTGAGCGAAGCGAAGAAGCTGGGGTTGAAGATGATTGCAGAAACGGGCAGCGATAAAACAAAGAAACTTCCAAAATACGCCGTTGCCGATACTATCACAATTGGTGGAAAAGTAACGCTTAAAAATGTGCTCTTTTCTCTGGTGCCAGACCCAACAACAACAGGTGCAAAGCCTGAAATGGCGGCACTGGGCACCAATGCACTGCGCCTGCTGGGTGAATTTATAGTAAACAGGGATGGTACTGTTGCCATTTTACAAAAAGCCGATCGCGCACCGTATAAAAATTATTTTGCCGACTGCAATACCCAAAAACTATTGGTAGCCGACGAAGATGGAAAGGAATTTTTTATGGATTTCGGGTTGCGTCTTTCGCCTACAGGCATGAATGGGAAATTCTGGAAAAACAACGAAGATTTGTTGAAGTCGAAAGGGCAGAAATGCAAGAACCTGAATATTTCGGGTAAAAAGGACGAAGATTATTGCCGCATGCTTGATTATAAGGTGCGTGTGGGCATCACGTTGATTGGCTTGCCGGGAATGGAGGTGTATAAAAGAAGCCCGTTCATGGCATCAGGCGGTAATTGGGAATCAAATGGGTACTTGGGTACCGATGTTTATGAGCACTTCACAACCCTCAAAATCAACTACGAAGAGGCCTTTGTTGAGTATAAGTAAAAAGCCTTATCAATACTGTTATAGCAGATTGTAATAAATTAATAATCTTGGGTTTTTCTTGTGGATTAATAATTTACAAGCTATTACAACAGTGCTTAATTTTGCTGGAGTAAACGCGCATGGATTTACTTGATAGGGGGGGATGGAAATCCTGGTCACCGTTGTTTTTTTCTGTTGTATTAATTGCCGGGATGATACTGGGTTTCAACCTGCGCGACTCCCTACGCAATAAACGAGACATTAAATCAGTAGTTACCCGCAACGACAGGCTCGAGCAAATCATTGATCTTATTAATGAGAAATATGTTGATTCTGTTAAATCAGATGTATTGTACAACGATGCGGTTAATGGCATTCTTAAATCACTTGACCCCCATACAGTTTACATACCTGCCGATAATCTTGCTGAAGAAAATGAAGAATTGGAAGGTGGTTTTTCGGGCATAGGTGTAGAATTCCTAATTGTGCGCGATACCATTAATGTGCTGGCTGTGGTTGACAATGGTCCTGCTGCCAATGCGGGTATTAAAGTGGGTGACCAACTAATAAGGGTGGGGGATAGCACCATTGCCGGTGTGAACATCACTACCACCAGAATCACCCACATGCTCAAGGGTAAGCAAAGAACCAAAGTAGAGCTTACGGTAAAACATTTCGATAGTCAGGAGCCAGAGAAGCTGACACTGGTACGCGACATGATTCCAATTCACCCGGTTGAGGTAAGCCTGATGCTGGATGATGTGACGGGTTATATTAAGCTCAATAAGTTCAGTGCTACTGCTCATAAGGAGGTGGTTATAGCATTGGGTAAACTTAAAAATAAGGGTGCCAAACAACTCATTTTAGACATTCGCGACAATCCAGGTGGCTACCTCGGGGAGGCAAAAGCCATTGTAGATGAATTTCTCGATGACAATAAATTGATTGTATTCACTGAAGGGCTGCACGCCGGGCGTACCGACTATACAGCGGGCACACGGGGTATGTTTGAAAAGGGCAGGGTAGCCATTTTAGTCGATGAATCTTCCGCTTCGGCAAGTGAAATTGTGGCGGGGGCTATTCAAGATTGGGACAGGGGCATCATTTTAGGTCGAAGGACATTTGGTAAAGGGCTGGTACAGGAGCCTTATGATATGACCGATGGCTCTGAACTGAGGCTAACGATAGCGCGTTACTACACGCCGAGTGGCAGGTGCATTCAACGTGCATTCGACAAAGGGCGCAGTGCCTACATGCAAGACTACGAAAAGCGTTTTAGCGACGAAGACTTGTATGTGAAAGACGGTTTTTCAAACCCCGATACGACACGCTTTTTTACTGCCGGCAAGCGCATAGTTTATGGCGGTGGTGGTATTAAGCCTGATGTGTTTATTCCGCACGACACGCTGGTAATGGCGCGCTACGTACAAGATAAAATGCTGGGCCCCGACCTGAAAAATGTGGCATGGGCGTACTTTCTGGCGCACTATAAAACGCTTAAATACAGAGATGCTGACGATTTCAGGAATTACTTCAGGGGGGAAGATGAAATACTTAAAAACTTCATTAATACCCTGAACACAGGTGATAGGCGGCTTGTGCAACGCGAACTTTATAAGCACAATGTGCGCACTTACTTCCTCGCCTACATCAAGGCGCAAATAGGGCGTTTCTTGTATCGCAATGAAGGTTTTTACACTGTTACCCTGCATCAGGATAATATGGTGAATGAAGGGCGAAAAATCTTATCGAGTCCGCGGTATCTAAAAATTGTAGGGCGGTAGAGAATCCAGCCAAAAGATGTTTTGCGGGTCTGCGGCATCGGCACAAAATAGTTGATGCCCATTGGTGACCAGCCAAAACCTGCATTGAATCACCCTGTTATAATTCAATAATTGCTGGAATGCCAGTTCGGTGATGGGTACATCGGGTGCTTTACATTCTGCCAGTAGCCAAGGGGTGTGGTTTGGGGTAAATATAACCGCATCAAACCGTTTCTTCATCGCCCCAACATTGATCTGCTTTTCAACTGCCATCAAAGAAACAGGGTAGCGCATTTTCTGTATCAGGAACTGCAGCAGCAACTGGCGCACATGCTCTTCCGGCGTTAGCACTACCCATTTTTTACGAGCAGGGTCAAAAACCTGAGCCTTCCCCTCTACGGTTCTCACCCTTATATCAAGCCCCTGTGTATCAAAATGTATCACCGCAGCTAAGGTAAAATAATTTTTTCGTCGGCCTCATCCCCGACCCTTCTCCATGAATGGAGAAGGGTGTATTGGTGCCGTTGGCACCAATAACATTGCGCAAATACGCACTAAGGTTAAGCTTAGAATCATCTAAGCTTGGGTGGCGGCAGGTATCCGATCTGCCTGTTTATCTTGCCCCTGGTCGAGGCTTCTCGCCTCGTCCTAATACTGGGTAAGCATCCGCTTGCAAGCCACATCGACTTGTCTTGAACTTTGATTAATCATGATCAAATGAAAACTATGACAGTTTCTCGGTATCAAATTGATTCCTGAGAATCTTGATTCAGATAAAAAGAGATGCCACCGGCATCTTTGCTCCCATCTCCGCTGGCGGAGATGGGCTGGGGAAGAGGTGGACTTTAAAAACACCGCACTCCATTTCATACTCACAAAAAATCTTAACTTTACTCTTTGTATTAAATACCGCCCCATGAGAAGATTCCTGAAAATTTTGGTGTTGATTTCGTTCTTTATAGAGGGGAATGCGTTCGGTCAAGCAGGGATTATTACTACCATAGCGGGACGGACAGACACGTCAGTTCGCGAGACAGATGTATATGGCTGGCCGGCAACGGCTGTGAGTATACAAACAAGTCTCATAAAAATGGGCCCCGATGGAACACTTTATATTTGTGAGCCGTACGCCAATTATATACGAAAAATAACGCCGACAGGCATATTCTTGCCTTTTTGTGGTACTGGAAGAGATACAACCCTTGGTGATGGTGGTCCTGCATCGAGCGCGTCTATTCAAGGTCCTGATGAGATTGCTTTTGACTCAAATGGCGATATGTTTATCTGTTCTGCTTGGGGAAATAGAATTAGGAAGGTTGATATGCACACAGGCATTATAAGCACCATTTGTGGCAATGGCAGAGCCATAGATAGTGGCGATGGAGGTCCAGCAACCTTGGCATCTATTAATAATCCGTTGGTGCTTTGGTTTGATAGATACGACAATCTTTATATCACAACGGTGGGGGCTCACCTCAGACGAATAGAACGCTCGACAGGAATAATTATCAACTATGCTGGAAGTGGCTCAACAATTGAATCAGGAGATGGCGGGCAAGCAACTTCTGCTGGGCTTGGCGATTATCTCGTAGGTGTTGCCATTGACTCAAATAACAAAGTGTATATTTCGAACCATGCTCGTATAAGGGTAATAGATCCAATAACACATATTATAACCCGGTACGGAGGGGTTGATACAATGTCGCTCACTTACGTTGGCGATGGATTTCCTGCCACTGCAACTAATATGAACCCAAATGATTTACAATTTGACAAACATGGCAATTTATTTGTTGCAGAACTTAACACCTATAACAGGTTATTAAAAATAAGAGCATCCGACCATAGAGTGGAGACGGTTGCCGGCACAGGCGTAAGGGGGCATTCTGGCGATGGCGGTCCTGCCACAAATGCACAAGTAACATATACACAAGGGGTTACACTCGACTCGTGTGATAATGTTTATTTCAGCGACAATTACTACAATTTAATCAGAAAGGTGTCGTACCCACAAACTGGGCCTCTTAGTGTTTCTATTAGTTCCTCAAGTTCAGTTGATTGGTTATGTTACGGCATGGCTATTACCTACACTGCGACACTTGGAAACCCTTTGTATGAGGGGCATATTGAATGGAGTGTTAATGGTGTTCCTACAGGTCCTGATGCCCGGGTATTTACATACAGTCCTGCCAATGGCGATACCATCAGGTGTCGTGTATATAGAAGGTGGGTTTGCGATACAACAACACCTGCCTACAGCAATGCAATCATAATGACAGTAAGCGGTCTCCCTGCGCCTGTAATTACGCTACCCACAGGTAGTGTAACTGCACATGTTGGCGATACAGTGCGGCTTACAGCCTCCATTACGGGCACAGCAGGTAGCTATGAAATTCATTGGCGCAACCGTGGTAGCTGGTTTACTACCACAACTACACCATCAGTGAGTTACATAAAAACAGCAGGCAACGATACAATTACAGCCACTCTGGTAAGCACTGCCCGTACTTGCTACGACTCTGTAACAAGTAACAATAAGTATATTGATAGTCCTGTGAGTATACCTGAAGTAACCTACTACAATGAGGGTACAATCAACTGTTACCCAAATCCGGTTAGAAAAAACCTAACCATTGAATCAGAACAATATTGGAATCAGTTGGAAATAAGCGATGCGTTGGGTAAAATTGTTTACAGCACACACCTTGAAACCCCTACAAAATCTCACTCACTCACCACCAGCGACTGGGTACCGGGTGTTTATTTCCTCAAAATTGACAGGTATAGGGTTATTAGGGTGGTGAAAGAATAACCTCATCCCCGGCCCTTCTCCATGAATGGAGAAGGGTGTATTGGTGCCGTTGGCACCAATAACATTGCGCAAATACGCACTAAGGATAAGCTTAGAATCATCTAAGCTTGGGTGGCGGCAGGTATCCGACCTGCCTGTTCATCTTGCCCCTGGTCGAGGCTTCTCGCCTCGTCCTAATACAGGGTAAGCATCCTCTTGCAAGCCACATCGACTTGTTTTGAACTTTGATTAATCATGATTAAATGAAAACTATGACAGTTTCTCAGTATTAAATTGATTCCTGAAAATCCTATAATTCTGTAAATCTTGATTCAGACAAAAAGCACCAAAAATCAAAGATGCCGCAGGCATCTTTGCACCCTTTTGATTCATGGAGAAGGGCAGGTGGAAGGTGTAAAATCAAAACTTTAACAAACCATTGGGTTTATTTTGACGTGATTTAACAAAGTTTATAGATAATAAAATGTTAAAATCGGTCAAAAAATGGGCTTTTTGTTAGCGTTTCGCAAAAATCGTACCAAATCATAAAAAAGTTCAAAATTTTTTACATAAATAGGTAGCAAATCTCTATTTTTGCAGTCCTTTTTTTAGGGAGTATTACGTGTTTAAACAAATACTGAAAGTTTTTTAGCAACCATAATTGACTGTATTGCGGTACTGCACTGCTTTACAGGATTTTTTATTTATAGAAAAACGACTTAAATCTATATATGGCGATACCACAAAAAAAGACCGCATCCGGCAGGTTGAATTTCGGCAAACTACATGATGTTGCCGGTACACCTGACCTCCTGGCGATCCAGTTACAGTCATTCCAGGATTTTTTCCAATTGGAAACTACACCAGACAAGCGTGACAACGAAGGTCTGTTCAGGGTGTTCAAAGAGAACTTCCCAATTACTGACACACGTAACATCTTCGTGCTGGAATTTTTGGATTACTTCATCGATCCACCACGCTACACCATCGACGAGTGTATGGAGCGCGGACTCACTTACTCAGTTCCGCTGAAAGCGAAATTGAAATTGAGCTGTAACGATGAAGAGCACGTTGACTTCGAGACAATCGTTCAGGACGTGTTCTTGGGTAACATCCCATATATGACCCCTCGCGGTACGTTCGTAATCAATGGTGCTGAGCGCGTAGTAGTGTCTCAGTTACACCGTTCACCGGGCGTATTCTTCGGTCAAAGTGTTCACCCTAACGGTACTAAAATCTACAGTGCGCGCGTGATTCCTTTCAAGGGCGCATGGATGGAGTTTGCTACCGACATCAACAACGTAATGTATGCGTACATCGACCGTAAGAAGAAGTTCCCTGTAACTACTTTGTTACGCGCTATCGGTTACGAAACAGATAAAGACATCCTTGACCTCTTCGGTATGGCTGACCAGGTGAACGCTGACCGCGATTCATTGACAGCTAACCTTAACCGTCGTCTTGCAGCACGCGTTCTTAGAACATGGACTGAAGACTTCGTTGATGAGGATACCGGTGAAGTTGTAACCATCGAAAGGAACGATGTTGTATTAGACCGTGACAGCGTACTCGACGAAGACAACGCTGAAATGATTCTTGAAATGGGTATCAAAACCATCTTCTTGCAAAAAGAAGAAGTGAGTGGCGATTACTCTATTATCTACAACACGTTGAATAAAGATACTTCTAACTCTGAGTTGGAAGCGGTTCAACACATCTACCGCCAATTGCGTGGTTCTGACGCTCCGGATGATGAAACCGCTCGTGGTATCATCGAGAAATTGTTCTTCTCTGATAAGCGTTATGACTTAGGCGAAGTAGGTCGTTACAAAATCAACCGTAAGCTTGGTCTCGATATTCCTTTGAAAACAAAGGTGTTAAGCAAAGAAGATATTATTTCAATCATTAAATACCTTGTACGCCTTACCAACGGTAAAGCTGAGATTGATGATATCGACCACTTGAGCAACCGTCGTGTACGTACAGTAGGTGAGCAATTGTTTGCTCAGTTTGGTGTTGGTTTGGCGCGTATGGCCCGTACCATTCGTGAAAGGATGAACGTTCGTGACAACGAGGTGTTCACTCCAATCGACCTGATCAATGCACGTACCCTTTCTTCTGTAATTAACTCGTTCTTCGGTACTTCTCAGTTGTCTCAGTTCCTTGACCAAACGAACCCGCTTTCTGAAATCACGCACAAGCGTCGTATTTCTGCGTTAGGCCCCGGTGGTTTGAGTCGTGAGCGCGCAGGCTTTGAGGTGCGTGACGTACACTATAGTCACTATGGTCGTCTTTGTACAATCGAAACGCCGGAAGGTCCGAACATCGGTCTTATCTCTACACTTTGCGTACACGCGCAAATCAACGATATGGGCTTCATCGAAACGCCTTATCGTAAAGTAAGAAGTGGTAGGGTTGATTTGAGTAGCTATAACTATTTGAGTGCAGAAGAAGAAGATTTGGCAAAAATCGCGCAGGCGAACGTGCCACTCGACGAGAAAGGTGCATTCATTGAAGATAAAGTAAAATCTCGTCAAACAGGTGACTTCCCGATTCTTGACCGCGAAGAGGTAGAATTCATGGACGTGGCTCCTAACCAGATTGTTGGTTTGAGTGCTTCTATGATTCCGTTCCTTGAGCATGATGACGCCAACCGTGCGCTCATGGGATCGAACATGCAACGTCAGGCTGTTCCGTTGATTAAACCACAAGTTCCTATCGTAGGTACAGGTATCGAGGCTAAAGCTGCCCGCGATGCACGTATCCAGATTCATGCTGAACGCGACGGCGTTGTAGAATATGTAGATGCAGAACACATCTACGTTCGCTACGACCGTGATGAGAAAGAGCGTTTGGTATCGTTCGAAGACGATTTGAAAATATACAAACTCACGAAGTACAAGAAAACCAACCAAAGTACCAGCATCACTTTGCGCCCTGCCGTAAGGAAAGGACAAAAAGTAGTTCAGGGCGACTTCCTCACCGAAGGATATGCAACACAAGGTGGTGAGTTGGCACTCGGACGTAACCTTAAAGTTGCGTTCATGCCTTGGAAAGGTTACAACTTCGAGGATGCGATTGTAATTAATGAGAAAGTAGCTCGCGACGACTGGTTTACTTCAGTTCACATCGACGAGTACGAACTTGAAGTGCGTGATACTAAATTGGGTGAAGAAGAATTGACTTCTGATATCCCGAACGTTTCAGAAGAGGCTACTAAAGACCTAGACGAACATGGTATCATCAGAATTGGTGCACACGTTAAAGAAGGTGATATCCTGATTGGTAAAATCACTCCAAAAGGTGAAACTGACCCAACTCCGGAAGAAAAACTCCTTCGCGCTATCTTCGGTGATAAAGCCGGTGATGCGAAAGATGCTTCTTTAAAAGCACCAAGTGGTACTGAAGGTATCGTTATCTCTAAACAATTGTTCCAACGCGCGAAAAAAGATAAAAACTCAAAGGCCCGCGAAAAAGTGGCCATTGAGAAAATCGAAAAAACGCACGAGAAAAACAGAGAAGACCTTAAAGCACTGTTGTTCGATAAATTGATGATTTTGTTGAAAGACAAATCTTCAATGGGTATCACAAATACTTACGGTGAAACAGTGATGAGCAAGGGCGGTAAATTCAATTCAAAAACCCTCGGTTCTATCGACTTCGCTAACGTTAACCCATTGGGTTGGACAGGTGAGGCTGAAACTGATGGCTTGATTAACCAATTGCTCCATAACTACAACATTAAATACAACGAAGAAATCGGCCGTTACAAAAGGGAGAAATTCAACCTTAGTATTGGTGATGAGTTACCTACAGGCGTGTTGAAACTTGCTAAAGTTTACTTGGCGAGCAAACGTAAACTGAAAGTGGGTGATAAAATGGCGGGTCGCCACGGTAACAAAGGTATCGTAGCAAGAATCGTTCGTGCTGAAGATATGCCATTCCTCGAAGACGGTACTCCGGTTGACGTAGTACTTAACCCACTGGGTGTACCTTCAAGGATGAACCTTGGTCAGATCTATGAAACAATTCTTGGTTGGGCAGGTGAAAAATTGGGTCTCAAATTCGCGACACCAATCTTCGACGGTGCTTCTGTATCAGAAATTGAAACAATCATCGACCACGCAGGTCTTCCTAAATTCGGTCACACATACTTGTACGACGGTGAAACAGGCGAACGCTTCCACCAAAAGGCAACAGTTGGTATCATTTATATGATTAAACTGCACCACATGGTTGATGACAAAATGCACGCCCGTTCTATCGGTCCATACAGTCTCATTACACAACAGCCATTGGGTGGTAAAGCTCAGTTCGGTGGTCAGAGGTTTGGTGAGATGGAGGTGTGGGCACTCGAAGCATACGGTGCATCTAACATCCTTCAGGAATTGCTTACCCTTAAATCAGATGATATCATCGGTCGTGCTAAGACTTATGAGGCCATCGTTAAAGGTGACAACGTTCCTAAAGCCGGTATCCCTGAATCATTCAACGTATTGGTGAATGAACTTCGCGGTCTGGGTCTCGAATTGAAATTCGAATAAACATTGGTTTATAGTCTATAAAAACGCTGCGTTGAAGAGGCGGCTGCAGTGCAAAAGCCTCTCCAACGAAAACCAAAAGACCCGGTAACGGGAGGGAAACAAGCAAACGTCTAACGGCATTTGCAGGAGTACCTAAACTAAATTGTTTTAGTAAAAACAAAGAAAACAATCCAAAAAATGGCAATAAAAAAAGACAACAGACCAAGGGCAGGATTTAACAAAATCACGATTAGCCTTGCCTCGCCTGATGCAATTCTTGACCGTTCATACGGTGAAGTTTTAAAACCAGAAACAATTAACTATCGTACATACAAACCAGAACGCGATGGTTTGTTCTGCGAAAAAATATTCGGCCCTGTAAAGGACTACGAATGTTTTTGCGGAAAATATAAGCGTATTCGTTACAAAGGCATCGTTTGCGACCGCTGCGGTGTTGAAGTAACTGAAAAGAAAGTGCGTAGAGAGCGCTTGGGGCACATTAAACTTGTGGTGCCTATCGTTCACATTTGGTACTTCAAGAGCTTACCGAATAAAATCGGTTACCTGTTAGGTATCAGCTCTAAGAAAATGGAAAGCATCGTTTACTACGAAAGATATGTAGTTGTAAACGCCGGTGAAGCTGATGACATCATCAGACAAAAATTGAACCTCAGAGATTCTGAAGATACGTTCCAGCAGTTACTTACTGAAGACGAGTATTTGGAGATTCTGGATTCAATTTCGAAAGAAAACCAATACTTGCCTGACGAAGATCCGAATAAATTCGTAGCGAAAATGGGTGCTGAAGCAATTCACCAATTGCTTGCACAAATTGACCTCGATAAACTTTCTTACGATCTTCGTAACTCAGCAGCTACCGAGACTTCACAACAACGTAAACAAGAAGCGTTGAAGCGCTTGAGTGTTGTTGAGGCGTTCCGTGATGCTAATACACGTATCGAAAACCGTCTTGAGTGGATGGTGATGCAATATCTTCCGGTTATTCCACCTGAATTGAGACCACTCGTTCCGTTGGATGGCGGTCGTTTCGCATCTTCTGACCTTAATGACCTTTATCGTCGTGTTATCATCCGTAACAACCGTTTGAAAAGGTTGATAGAAATTAAAGCACCTGAAGTAATCTTACGTAACGAAAAACGTATGTTGCAGGAAGCGGTTGATTCATTGTTCGATAACAGCCGTAAGTCAAATGCGGTGAAGGCTGAAGGCGGACGTGCATTGAAATCACTTTCTGATGTACTGAAAGGTAAACAAGGTCGTTTCCGTCAAAACCTCCTCGGTAAAAGGGTTGACTACTCTGGTCGTTCTGTAATCGTGGTAGGCCCTGAAATGAAATTGCACGAGTGCGGTCTTCCAAAAGACATGGCTGCTGAATTGTTCAAGCCATTTATCATTCGTAAATTGATTGAAAGGGGTATTGTAAAAACAGTTAAGAGTGCCAAGAAACTTGTTGAGCGCAAAGAAGCTGTTGTTTGGGATATCCTCGAAAACATACTTAAAGGTCACCCAATTCTCCTTAACCGTGCCCCTACGCTTCACCGTCTTTCTATTCAGGCATTCCAGCCTAAACTGATTGAAGGTAAGGCAATCCAACTTCACCCGCTCGTGTGTTCTGCGTTCAACGCCGACTTCGATGGTGACCAGATGGCGGTGCACGTTCCTTTGAGCAGTGCTGCAATTCTTGAAGCTCAGTTGTTGATGCTTTCTTCTCACAACATTCTTAACCCTCAAAATGGTACGCCAATCACCCTTCCTTCTCAGGACATGGTTCTTGGTTTGTACTACATCTCTAAGGGTAAGCGTTCTACTGAAACTGAAAAAGTTAAAGGTGAAGGAAAAGCATTCTACAGTACTGAAGAAGTACTGATTGCAAACAATGAAGGTAGAGCAGACCTGCACGCATTTATTAAAATTAAAGTAAACGTTAGGAATGCTGATGGTACCATGGAACACAAGTTCATCGAAACTACTGTGGGTCGTGTTATCTTCAACCAGTTTGTACCTAAAGAAAATGGCTTCGTAAACCAATTGTTGACGAAGAAATCTTTGAGGGAAATCATTGGTAGCATCCTTAAAAACACAAACATCCCTAAAACAGTTCAGTTCCTTGACGATATTAAAACACTTGGATTCCGTACGGCGTTCAGAGGTGGTTTATCGTTCAACATCAACGACCTTACAGTTCCGGATATCAAACAACAATTGGTTGATGCCGCTCAGGTTGAAGTTGATGAAGTATGGGACAACTATAACATGGGTCTCATCACAAACAACGAACGTTATAACCAAATCATCGATATCTGGTCGCGCGTTGATACCAAGGTGACTGAAACGCTTATCAAAGAGATGGCATCAGACAAACAAGGGTTCAATTCGGTTTACATGATGCTTGATAGTGGTGCGAGGGGTTCTAAACAGCAGGTTAAGCAGCTCGCTGGTTTAAGGGGTCTGATGGCTAAACCGCGTCGTAGTGGTTCATCTGGTTCTGAGATCATCGAAAACCCGATCTTGTCAAACTTCAAAGTGGGTCTTTCGGTATTGGAATACTTCATCTCAACGCACGGTGCGCGTAAAGGTCTTGCGGATACGGCGTTGAAAACGGCGGATGCGGGTTACCTCACTCGTCGTCTCGTTGACGTTGCTCAAGATGTGGTAATTAACGAAGAAGACTGCGGTACATTGCGTGGAATTGCAACTTCAGCGTTGAAAGACAATGAAGAAATTGTTGAGCCATTGTATGATCGTATCCTCGGGCGTACTTCTCTGCACAATATTTATGATCCAATCACTGATGAATTACTTGCTAACGCAGGTGAAGAAATCACTGAGGACGTTGCTAAACGCATCGAAGAAAGCGGTATCGATTCAGTTGAAATCCGTTCGGTTCTTACTTGCGAAAGCCGTCGTGGTGTGTGCGGTAAATGTTACGGCAAGAACCTTGCAACAGGTTACTTCGCACAAAAAGGTGACGCGGTAGGTATCATCGCCGCTCAGTCAATCGGTGAACCGGGTACACAGTTGACACTCCGTACGTTCCACGTTGGTGGTGTTGCGAACTCTTCTTCTACTGAGTCGCAATTGCTCGCTCGTTTCGACGGTACTACTCAATTCGATGGTCTGAGGACTACAAAATACAAAGACGCTGAAGGTGAAGAAGTAATCGTAGTTATTGGACGTACTGGTGAACTTAGGATTGTTGACGTAGCTAACGACCGTTTGTTGATTACAAACAACGTTCCTTACGGTTCAATTCTGAAAGTTGGAAATGGTAAGAAAATTGCTAAAGGCGATGCGATTTGTACTTGGGATCCGTTCAACGCCGTTATCATTTCTGAAGTAAGTGGTCACGTTAAATTCGAAAACATCATTGAAGGTGTAACCTTCCGTGAAGAGCTCGACGAACAAACTGGTCACCGCGAGAAAGTGGTTATCGAAACAAAAGATAAAACTAAGATCCCTGCAATCATTGTTGAAGGCAAGGATGTTAAGACATATAACTTACCGGTAGGTTCACACATCGTTGTTGTTCCTGACGAATCAGTGCACAACGGACAAGTTCTTGTTAAGATTCCACGTATCATGGGTCGTTCGCGAGATATCACGGGTGGTCTTCCACGTGTAACTGAATTGTTTGAAGCTCGTAACCCAAGTAACCCGGCAATCGTTGCTGAAATCGACGGTGTAGTTGCGTTCGGCGCAGTAAAACGCGGTAACCGTGAAATCATGGTTGAGTCTAAAGAAGGATTGGTTAAAAAATACCTCGTTCCATTGACTCGTCACATCATGGTGCAAGATGGTGACTTCGTAAAAGCAGGTACTTCGCTTTCTGATGGTGCTACCACACCTAGCGATATCCTCGCAATTAAAGGTCCTTTCGCGGTACAAGAATACTTGGTGAATGAAATTCAGGAAGTATATCGTTTACAAGGTGTAAAAATCAACGATAAACACATCGAAGTAATCGTTCGTCAAATGATGCGTAAGGTGAATATCGTTGATCCGGGTGATACTAAATTCCTCGAAGACGATACAATCGACAAATTCGACTTCATGGACGAAAACGATTGGATTTTCGACAAGAAAGTAGTTACCGATGCAGGTGATTCTGACAGGTTACACCCAGGTCAAATTGTTACTGTTCGTGAATTGCGTGAAGAAAACAGCTCGTTGAGAAGGGCAGATAAGAAAGTGGTTCAATACCGCGAAGCTCATCCTGCAACTTCATCTCCAATGTTGTTGGGTATCACCAAGGCTTCTTTGGGTACACAAAGCTGGATTTCAGCTGCGTCGTTCCAGGAAACAACGAAAGTATTGTCTCAGGCAGCTATCAATGGTAAATCTGACGGACTTTCTGGTCTGAAAGAAAACGTTATCACTGGTAACTTGATTCCTGCGGGTACAGGTCAACGCGATTTCGATGACATGATTGTTGGTTCTAAAGAAGAATTCGACTTGCTCATGGCTAGCCGCGATGTGCTTCAATTCGACGACGAAGAATAGTTATTCTTTTGAAAATATATGCGGCGGCACTTCCTTCGAGGTGTCGCCGTTTTTTTGTAATTTATAACCTAAGTTAGTTTTTGGTAAAATGAGTAGTCAATACTATAGGCATGCAGTCGTTATTTTTTTATTGGCCGTTACATTCCTTGGATGCCGGAAAAACAATGCACCCGAATCACTTTCTTTTGCTCGGGAACATATTTTTATTGAAAAGTCGCTCGCCGATATTTTAGAAATAACAGATCAGGTTTATAACTATCAAATTAACCACGAGCAAATTCAATATAAACTCAGCCACGGGAAATGTGCCGTAATAGATACTATGGGCGATTCTACCTACATCAACTTTGGTGCAACAAATTGTCTTGGTAAAGATGATAGATTCCGGAGGGGGGTAATAAAGGTTTATGGATCTACCGTTGATTTTCTACGAATTTTTGCCACTCATACCATTAAATTCGATGACTTTTATGTAGATAATAATCGATTTAGCGGAACAATAGAAGTGCATAATTTGGGCACAACAATAAGTGGATTGAATTACTATGGCTTAACTTACAAATGCATAGTTACATTTTCTTCGGGAGCTTCTACTGTAATTGACTGGACGCGAACGCGCATTTGCCTAATTGGTGATAGAACGAGTTCCAATGAAGATAATATATACACATACTCAGGATCAGGCACCGCAACACGTACAGGAAGTGAAGGATTTACTGGTGTCATATTTAACTATATAGATGCAAAAACGGCACTGGAAAGTTCGCCTTTTTGCAAGCAATTTGAGCAAGGAAATGTGCTATTTTCGTTGCCCGATGGAAACGAGCGGTTAGTTGACTTTGGGACTACACCTGTTTGTGCGGCAACAGCCAACTATTTTTTCAGTGGTGATACAGCAGCAGGTCAAAAATATCAGGCATTGGATTTGTGGTAGTAGCAAAGAACTTTCAATTGAACTAATACCTTGGGTGGTGCTTTCTGAAATCGAATAGCAATACTAACTCAGGTCCGTTGTAGTAAGATGAGGGAATTCTGTATTGTTTTGATAGTTTTATGGGTTGTTCTGGTAAATTGATATTGTAGAAAATACCAATTGCGAACACTGTTAAAAATCCATGACTAATAGTGAAGTAGGAGAGCCCCGGTTTGATATTCGCGTGGCATGTACTTTCCAGCATTGAGCTTCCTCCATACCCATGACCATCAGTTACAATCATAAATTCAGGGTCAGCCAAAACGTGTGCCGCCAACTGACTCCGTTCAGTGATCATCAGAATCTTCGAGAAATTGACGCCGAATTCAATATCGGAATAAGCTACTGTGCTACCATCGTTGAAGTAATTCCAATGGTCGTTTCCTACGCCGCCATAAATACCCATGTTACCTCCAATGCAAAAACCATGTCCCAGATTCTCGCCATATAAAAAGCTCCCTCCAAAAACAGCATCCCCCTGGCTATAACCGCGAAAAGCCCAACCACCGAAAAATACAGGAGGGTAGTCTTCTTTTAGTTTTCGGTTCCATCGTTCACGGCTAAAAGAACTATTAGCGAGTCCTAAAAAAAGGATACCCGCTAATATAATTTGTTTTATGGTTCGGCTTTTGCGCAATCGATGTAAATTAAAATATTTTGAGTGTAAGGCTTGGGTAGTATCTTTTAAAGTTGTCTGTCATAATGAGGCTCGGTTCAAGAGTCACACCATTCTTTTTGAATTTTATTGAGGTAAATAGTTTAAAGGTATTGTCTCCAAAATAATTACCTTCTTTTTTGTAAAGGTAGCCCAAACCCAGTGAAAGATTACAGCCTGACCAGTTATAAAAGTTTTTATTTTGATTCACGCCAAACTCCATATTCGCAAAAAGGTTTTTGTGAATATACGTTTGGTCGCCTTGCTGATTGAAAGTAAAATAGGCACTGGTAAACAAATTTCCGTAGAATGTTCTTTCACCCCGTCTGTAATCATGACAAATGGTGAGTCCTACCTCTGCGTAGGGAGAAATAGTATTTTGAATAAGTCCGGCACCTACATTGCCGCCGATAGTTAAAAAGTCTGTTCTTGGCTTATGTGTGGCATTGAATACATTTGCGCTCTGCCCAAATACTGAATCGTCAATACAATTTGCAAAGTACTCGACTTTAATTTTACCGTTTTTTTCTTTGTTGTAAGTGATGGTGAAAGGGTGTTCGTAATTTATTTTTTTATCCTTCATCCAGGCTGTGCTTAAATAATTCAAACACGAATCAATTGCTTTGTTGTAAGAAAATCCCTTGCGCATAAGAGCCGGTAGTTCATTGATGTCATCAATTATTATTTGAACGCTAACGGTGTAATGCCATGAAATTTTGTTGTTTTTTAGTTGTAGCTCGCTTGGTTGGATTTCAAGGAGTATGTTGAGCGTATCTTTTTCCATTTTCAGCTTGCCTATATCGTCGTTCTTTTTCCAGAAAATGTCACCATTTTGGGCATAGCGCTTAATTCTGATTTTAGTTCCTTTCCCGGCGGCTTCGCAATAGTAATCCACACAAATGCGCTTGTCGCCATTGAGTGAGTCTTTAAAGAAACTGAGGTCATTGATACAATTTGCCAAAATAGAATCCATGTTATGGAACAATTCAAAGTTCTCCTTATTCACCAGCCTTATTTCCATATTTGCATCAGGATGTGTTATTATAATACAGCCATTGTACGACCTCCAGTTGTGGTGCGGGTTAAACGTTTTTTCTGTCCTCGAATCTTTTGATTGGGCAAATGAATGCCATGCCATGAATATCATAGCAGCTAATAAACTGATGTGTTTGCTCATTTTATTTGAAGTATTTGAAAGGATAAATTGTTGTTCGTATTTGATTCTTCTTCTTGTTGTGCGGCGTGTTTGTTGTGTGCACTCACGAAGTTGAAAAAGGAATTATTCTCTTTGCGAGGTTTGAACGCTTCGTTTTCTTCCTGTTCTTTTAAAACATTGGTATGAACTACCCAATTGCTATTGTAGCGCACATTCCCAGCTTTCGGAGTTTGCCACTGTGAGCTAATTGGTGTGTCATTTAAATGGTCAATATGTTTAAGCCTCATCGAGAATTTGGGCTCCTCAGGTGCAGGTGGAAAATTTTCTTTTATAGGTAATGCACAATTGATTATTGGCTCTTCAAAGCCAATATTACTATTAACATCGCTTCCGTTCAATGCTGCTTTTGGGGAACTTACTGATTTTTTAGTGTTCGAAGAAGCTGTTTTAATATGAGCATCGTTTACTTCCCGAGCCTCGTTCGCCTGATTTTGAAATGTTTCTATTATTGCGCTTGCGGGATTTGTAGGTTGTTTTGTACCGCTTTGAGTTTGAACGACAGGAATCTGATTTTTTTGTTGTTGAAGATTTATTTTTAAGAACACAATCACGATTAAAAGAGCAGCAGCCATACCTGTGTAATAGGGCCATATCACATGCTTTTTCTTCTGCTCCATTTTATCAGCAAGCTTATCCCAGCTTGTTTCCCGGCTGTAAACAATGCCGGCATCAAGTGCACTCAACGAATCGAGTCTGTCTTTTAAAATTTCGCCTTTGTTATTCATATAGATGTTCTTTCTTAATTTTTTCCCTGAGCATATTTTTTGCCTTGCTCAATTGCGATTTTGATGTTCCTTCTGAAATACCAAGCATTTCGCTTATTTCCTTGTGTCCAAACCCTTCTACTGCGTATAGGTTAAAAACTGTGCGATAGCCATCTGGCAGTGCTACAATCATGTTCATGATATCCCGGGCATCTATTCGGGCAAAAATGTTGTTTTCTTCTACTTCGTCAACACTGTCAATCCCATTTTCAACTATAAAAATTGTCTTCTTCCTCAAGTGCATTAAACACTCATTGATAACAATTTTTTTCAGCCATGCCACCAGGCTTCCAGTGCCGGAGTACTCAAATCGTTCAATTTGTTGAAAGAACTTTAGAAAGCCATTTTGCATCATTTCTTCTGCCACCTGAACGTCTCTAACATACCTGAGTGCAATAACCAGCATTTGCTCGCCGTGGGTATAAAACACCCATTGCTGCCCTTTACGGTCATTCTTTTTGGCTAGTGTTATGGCGCTTAGTTCGTTCATGTGTTGCCCTACACATAAATATATGCACATAAGGAACTTAGGGTTGTCTGGCTGAAAAAAAATATTTTGGGTGCCGCAGCGCACTTAGGGTACTTCTACTCTTTTGTATTGATGCTTATACTAACTACTTTTGTGCAAACTGAACGTTGCGTTGTCTTATTTCTACCAAATCATTTAAGTAGCGGGCAAGCAACATTTTTAGGGTCGTTTTTTGTATTCATCAATCACGACCTTCAACAAACAATAAAACAACTAACCGATATGGCAACTTTTAGCGAATCACAGAGATTTAGACAGTGGTGGCTTTGGGTAATTTTGGCTTTAGCATTAATCGTTCCGCTTATTTTGACCTATGTTGGTATTTCAAGTACACATCAAAAGCCGGAAATGAAGGACTTGTTGATTGGGATATCTCTGCCAATTTCAATTTTCGTTTGGGTGCTATTGATGCGCCTTGACGTTGATATAGATGCTACAGGCATTAAATACAGGTTTGTTGGTTTCCATTTCCGCCAGTTTGAAATTGACTGGAACGAAATTAATAAGGCATACATTAGAGAATACAGCCCAATTAAAGAATACGGTGGATGGGGATTGCGCGTAGGTTTGGGTGGAATAGGAAAGGCGTACAATGTTTCGGGTAATATTGGGTTGCAACTAGAATTAAAAACAGGCAAAAAAGTACTGTTTGGCACACAAAGACCCGATGATATCAAGGCACTTCTGGAGGAATTGGCACGCAACAAAGTCATTTCCCGGGACATGATTAAAAAGTAAGCTACCGATGTTCATCTGATAAACTTGAGTACCTTACTTTAAATTCTAAAGACTGAGTAATGCAACCTTTCTACAAGATATTTTTATACTTAATTGTTGCATTGCTTTTGCCATTTCTGGGGTATTCAAAGTTAAACGCTAAATATCCGGAGCAATCAAAGTTCATTGACTCAATCAGTGTTGCTTTTCAACTTGACCAAAGGACTGAAATCTTCAAATTTATTGATGGGCAGGCAAGAAAGGCTAATGAAAAAGGCGATTATGAGTACGAGCACGAATTGCGGTTATTGCTCATGAAAAAGTATCAGTCGATTGATTCTCTCTCATTTGAAGCCTTCCAGCAGTACTTGTTTACCGAACTCAATTTTGCCCGTGAGTCAAAATTTAGTTTTTATGAAATTGATGTGCTTCATGCAATAGGAGAAAACTATACAGGTAACCGCCGCTTCATTCATGGGTTTGAATATTTTCTTGATGCATACCAACTGTATTCAAAATACGATGCCGAGCAATTCCCTCCCAAATTGAGGTACCTTTTTACGTTAGGCAGTACCTACTACCGTTATGGGGATAATGAAAACGCACTCAAATATGTTTTAGAGGCGGCGAGAATTCGTGAATTTAAGTTATCAGAAAACCTTACAACTTACAATACTATCGGATCATGTTTCCGCAATCTTGGTATGTTAGATTCTGCAATGCACTACTTTAAGGAAGTGAACAGGGCAGCGACAGCTAAGGGCGATACTGTGTGGGCAATTATTTCAGAGGGCAACATTGGTGCCGTTTTGTACATGCAAGGCAAGACTGATTTTGCAAAAAAACAACTGGAGGAAAATGTAGAAAAATGCCTCAAACGTAAAATTATAAGAAATGCGGTAGGCAGTTTGCAGATTCTGGGGCAAATGGAAATTAAGGTGGGAAACTATGATGCAGCGTTAAAATGGTTCAATATGGCATTGAAATATGCCCGCGAAAAAGGTTTTTGGAACGATTACGAGATGCGTGAAGGTTTCTTTACCGACTTATTCAAGATTATGAAAGGTCTGCACAGAAGTGATTCTGCGACTATGTACGCCGATAGTGCTATGGCAGCAAAAGACTCGGTGAATGTAAAAAATAATACGCTCACATTCGCGAAACTGCAAGAGAAAGTTGAAGTGGTACAGCATCAGGTAGCGAAAGAACAGCTCAAAGACCAAAAAAAGATAAATCTTTACTTGGGTTTCGTGAGTGTACTTTTACTGGTGATAGGAGTGCTGGCATTTTTAAGCCAAAGACGCACGGCGCACCTCAACAAACAGATTACGCTGCAAAAGAAAGAGGTAGAGCAATTAAGCGACGTAAAAAACTGGATATTTAGTGTCATAAGTCATGATTTGCGTACACCCGTGAATTCTCTGATTGCTTTTTCTCAGTTATTGGAATCCAACAAGCTGTCTGCTGAAAAGCTTTCGGCCTATGTAAAAGCATTGCAAGGCTCGCTGAGTTATACATCGGCACTTATGGAAAACTTGTTAAGCTGGGCTCGTACCCAAATGCAAGGATACAATCCTGTATTTGAATACTTCGATTTGAAAGATCATACTTTGTCAGTTATAAATTTAATGAACACAGAGGCAAGCCGTAAAAACATCACAATTGTAAGCGACTTACTTCCCAATTTATCGGTTTATGCTGATATGAATATGACAGCACTTGTTACTCGTAATTTGCTGAGCAATGCCATTAAGTATACGCCCAATGGAGGAACAGTTTATGTTTCATGCTATGCTGAATTTGAGTATGCGGTTTTATCGATTAAAGATTCCGGTGCCGGGATGGAGCCTGATAAAGTGAGTAATTTCAACAGTGTTGATGTATTTAGGCCATCGGAAAGCACAATCGGAACATCTAATGAAAAGGGTTCAGGGCTAGGGCTTATGCTGTGTAAGAATTTTGTTCAATTAATGCACGGAAAAATAAAGGCTGAATTACCAAGTGGCGGTGGAACTAAATTTTTAGTCAGGCTGCCTGTACTCAAACACGACAATAAATAATGAAAATGATATCTGTTCAGGAAGCTGAAGAAAAAGTGCTCGCTGCCGCAATTGATTTAGGTACTGAAGAAGTATTGTTCATGAACACCTCGGGTAGGGTATTGGCTGAAACAATTTATGCAGATAGACCTTTCCCCGCCTGTGACAGGAGCACAATGGATGGTATTGCTGTAAAATATGCCGATTTCGAAGCAGGTGTCAGGACTTTTGATATTGTTGGGGTGCAGCCTGCGGGACACGAGCCTATAGCAGGTAACAAATGTGAGTGCGTGGAAGTGATGACAGGTGCGGGTGTTCATGCGTCTTTTGATACTGTGGTGCGTTATGAAGACATTTCAATAGCCAATGGAAAAGCTACCATTAATATCAATGAATTAAAACAAGGGTTGGCAATTCATAAGCGTGGTGCCGACCGCAATGCCGGAGCTTGTTTGGTGGAATCAGGCACCGTAGTTGATGCCGCTGTTATTGCTGCCTGCGCAACGGTAGGCAAGACGCAATTAAAAGTATTTCGTCAGCCCCGAATAACTATTATCTCAACAGGCAATGAACTGGTAGAACCTGATATGCCCGCTACCGATTGGCAAGTTCGCAGGTCAAATCCTTTTATGTTGGGGGCGGTTGTTGAACAACGGGGCATAAAACCGGGCTACTTGCACATTAGTGACGATGAGGAAAGTTTGAAAACGGAAATGGGCCGCCTCTTAAATTCAAACGACGCTTTGTTGCTTACAGGTGGTGTGTCAATGGGTAAGTTCGACCACTTGCCAAAAGTCTTAGAGCAGCTTGGTGTAAAGTGTGTCTTTCATAAAATCAGGCAGCGCCCGGGTAAACCTTTTTACTTTGGAGTGCAGGAAAATGGCTGTACCATTTTTGCTTTTCCGGGTAACCCTGTGAGTTCTTTCATGTGCCTGCACAGGTATTTTCTGCCGTGGCTGAAAAAGTCAATGCAACAAGAGATTGTTCAGGTTCCATATGCAGTGCTTACCTGCGATATTCAATTTAAGCCTGCGCTAATATACTTTGTTCAGGTGCAGCTTTCTTATACTGCTACCGGAGTGTTGATGGCAACTCCACTTGAAGGTCACGGTTCGGGTGACCTTGCCAATTTATTAAATACCCATGCCTTCATGCAATTACCTGAAGACAGAACACAGTTTTTAGCCGGTGAAAGCTTCCCGGTTTGGGCATTTAAGGCGTTTTAAGTAGCTCTTATTTACTTTTCACGCATCAGTAGTTCTTTCACCCTTACCATGCCTTCTGTAGCAGGTAATTCAATAGGCACTATGTTGATGTAGTCGGTTACCGGCGGTATTTTTTTGTCGACAATGAATTTCTTAACATCATCGTTTACATAATCAACCAAACCTGCCGCTGGGTACACCACTAGTGAGGTGCCAACCAGTATAAAATAGTCAGCCGAACGCATAATGG
Organism: Chitinophagaceae bacterium; assembly: GCA_947454235.1. Classification (GTDB taxonomy): domain Bacteria; phylum Bacteroidota; class Bacteroidia; order Chitinophagales; family Chitinophagaceae; genus Flavipsychrobacter. Next base: position 35,460 of record CANGIY010000003.1, on the reverse strand, counting down.
GCACTGCAGTCTCGATCATGGGTACAGCTTCACCAAACCACACAATATGCGGTCGCATTTGACCGCCATCGATAGGGGAGCGGTCGCCAAGTTGAATATCGCCTCTAATCTCAAAAGTCTTCGTTTGGTTATTGACACTGCGCATTTTAAAGATTTCACCATGCAGATGCAGTACCTTGGTACTTCCTGCTCTTTCGTGCAGGTCATCAATATTTTGCGTAACAATGTGTACGTCAAAGTGTTGTTCCAGTTCTGCTAAAATGTGATGTGCAATATTTGGCTGTGCCTCGGCTACTGCTTTGCGCCTGAAATTGTAAAAATCCAGTACCAGTTTAGGGTTTTTGATAAATGCCGCTGGGGTTGCTACGTCTGTTATTTTATATCCCTCCCACAGTCCGTCGCTGTCCCTGAAAGTTTTCAGTCCGCTTTCAGCACTTATGCCTGCACCGCTTAATACAACGAGTTTCTTTTTGTTCATGGTTCAGTGGTTTATTCTTTGTTCTTGGTATCCATTGTTATTGTTACGGGGCCGTCATTTACCAGGGCAACTTTCATGTCAGCACCAAACTGCCCGGTGAGTACTTTCCCTGATATTTTAGATTGCAACGTTGCAACAAAATACTCGTACAGCGGTATTGCCTGGTCGGGGCGGGCGGCTTTAATAAACGAAGGTCTGTTGCCCTTTTTGGTCATAGCGTGCAGTGTAAACTGGCTCACGACAATCACATCGCCCACTATGGAATTAATATCCAGGTTCATGAGTCCGGCGTCATCTGAAAACACCCTAAGCTGACTTATTTTTCCGCAAAGCCATTCTGCATCTTCCTTGGTGTCTTCGGTCTCTACACCCAACAGAATTAAAAAACCACGCTCAATAGCCGATTTAATTACTCCATCAATAGTTACCGAAGCACTTGAAACCCTTTGAATAACTACTCTCATAACCTCGTAAAATTACGGGTTACGACTATTTTTTCAACACCCGCCGCAGAAAATAGCCAGGGGGGCGCAACTATCAATTTATACCTTTAATTTTACCCGTTTTTCAAAAAACAGACAATCAAAAAATGACATCTGAAATTTCAATTGCAGTAACCTTAGGCGATGATAAAATGCCTGCCAAAATAGAATGGAAGGCTCCTGGTGCCGGTATTGATGACCTCAATGCAGCAAAAGGGCTTTTGCTTGGCTTGTGGGATGGTAAAGCAAAAGAAGCACTTAGAATTGACCTTTGGACTACCAATATGATGGTTGATGAGATGAACGACTTCTTTTATCAATCGCTCATTGGTATGTCGCAAACATACCAGCGCGCTACCAACAATGCCGAATTGGCTAAAGAGCTGAAAGAATTTGCCGATAAGTTCTATCAGAAGTCAATGGACGCTTTGCAAAACAATCAATAATTTTTAAATCCATTTATACCAAGTTATGTCTTTAGAAGCAAAAGTAAATGAAGAAATAAAGGTAGCCATGAAGGCTAAGGATGAAGCCGGATTGCGCTCGTTAAGGGCTATTAAAGCTGCCATCATTATCGAAAAAACTGCTGAGGGTGCAAGTGATGTGCTTTCAGAAGCTACCGAAATGAAAATGTTGCAGAAGATGGCGAAACAACGTCGCGATTCACTCGACATTTTCGAGAAACAAAATCGTGCTGATTTGGCTGAAAAGGAAAGAGAAGAGTTGAAAGTTATTGAACGCTTCCTTCCACAACCAATGTCGGCTGATGAGTTGAATGCGGTATTGAAAGAAATCATTGCGCGCGTTGGTGCTGCTTCGCCTGCCGATATGGGTAAAGTGATGGGTGTAGCATCGAAAGAACTTGCAGGAAAGGCAGATGGTAAAACCATTTCTGAGGCCCTTAAGCAATTACTGAAAGGCTAGAGCATGGCCATTGATTTTACTGCGCTCGTAGTAATAGCATTGTTTTTTTATCGCGGTTACAGCCGCGGATTTATTGTTGCGGCATTTTCGTTCGTGGCCATCCTGCTAGGGGTGCTCTGCGCAATGAAAATGTCGCAATCTTTTGCCAGCTGGTTGTTGGAACATGGGTACACAACACTTACGTGGGCACCATTATTGGCTTACATCATTCTTTTTGCGGGTGTGGTGATTGGAGTGCGGATGTTGGCAAAATTGCTTCAAGGCGCTGTAGAAGGGTTGATGCTGGGAACAGTAAACAAAGCCATTGGCGGCGTGCTTTATGCCATTGTGGGGTGTGTGGTGTTTAGTTCTATATTGTGGCTTTCAACCGAAATGAAAATGATTACCCCCGAACAAATTGCAGCGTCAAAAACCTACGGACTTTTTAAAGGGCTTACGCCTAAACTCTTTGGTTACATCGGGCATATACTCCCATTCGCTCGCGATGTGTTTTCTAAACTTCAGGAGTTCTTCCACTCGGGTAGTAAATAATTTACTTAATTGGAATACCAATTCCGTTTCCGGTAAACTCCATTTCTGAAAGAATACGCAGCCACTTGCGGTTGTACTTGTCGTGGCTATAGTACATTACATTGTCAAATACCAGCAGGAAAATACCTTGTATAATCACTGATTTCCCAAACCCTTGCCACATATTCTCGTGGGTTAGGTCATTTTTTGAATGCGCCATCATCAATGCCCCTGAAAGCATATAAACTCCATCGAGCCCAATATTGATGACATAGGCTTTCTTCCCGGTTTTGTAGTCGAGGTAATACTTTCTTCCATCGTATGGCGAAAGCGACTGGCGCTTCAGTTTTTGCATCACCAACAAGCCTATGGTGCTATTCACAGCGCCCCAAGCCAGGTTCATACCTGAAAAATATTGAAACTGCTCATCTTTTGATAGCAGCATTCCTCCCAGGCCGGTAGCTACGTTTACGCCGCCCCAAATGGTGAGTTTATTCATCCCTTTGGCATCGGTGAACAATCGAATCTTATTGTACGATTTCAGTGAGTCGCTAAAGTGTATTTCCTGCGCCTGATTGCTGAATGAACAGAGCAGGAAAAAGAAAGCAAAAAAAGATTGTACAAGTCTTTGGACGGCCATCGTATTGCGAAAATAGCAAATGACATTCATTAATATCATAAAACTGAAAGAATCGGTTTGTTGTTTTTTGGCCCATAGCCCAAAATAACTTTTCCGTTCGCATGAATACCAACTATTACCGCTATTTTTGTGTTGTACCATGGCTCGCGGCTTACAAATAGTTTCAAACAGTGTCGTTCAATCTTTACAGGAATTGAAGGCAAATAAGTTGCGTACATTCCTTTCTTTGCTGGGTATTACGATCGGTATATTTTGCATTATAGCTGTACTTACCTCGCTTGATAGTGCCCGTAAAATGATTCGTACCAAGGTAGAGACACTCGGTTCTGATGTGCTTTATATTGGTCGTTGGCCGTGGCCGGGAGAGGAGCAAGGCGAGTACAAATGGTGGGAGTACTGGCGTCGCCCTAGTATGACCAATTTTGAAGTAAGGGCGTTAGATGCGCAGTTGCACGATATGGCACTTGTTACGCTTTGCCTGCCACTCAATCAAATCAATGTTAAGTATGCCAATCAAGAAGTATCTAGTGTAAGGGCTTATGCAATTAATACCGGATTTGAAAAAGTACAAAACATTGAAGTAGTTAATGGTCGTTACTTTTCTACTTCAGAATTAGAAGGCGGTAACAACAATGTGGTTATAGGCAGTGAAATAGCTAAGTCTTTATTCAATGGTGGAGTTACCCCGGTAGGCAAAAGCATTTCCTTTTTGGGTAGACAATACATAGTTATTGGTGTACTGAAGAAAACCGGGCAAAACATGGCCGACTTCGACTTTGACAATGGCATTCTAACGCCTTACGAGTCGGTTACAGGGTTAGTTGATGTCAAGTCACTACAATACAACCCGCGCCTAATAGTAAAGTCATACAACCCTGTTAATGTACCTGAAGTGAAAGACGAGGTGCGTGGCGTACTGCGCAGGGTGCATAAAATAAAACCCGATCAAAAAGATGATTTCGCGGTCAATCAGCTAAACGGCATCGCTAAGATGATTGATGACATGTTCTCAAAAATTAAAGTGGCAGGGTGGTGCATTGGCTTGTTTTCATTGCTCGTGGGAGCCTTTGGAATTGCCAATATCATGTTTGTTACCGTGAAGGAGAGAACTAAAATAATAGGGCTGAAAAAAGCCATTGGTGCCAGACGTTCTTCTATTTTGTTGGAGTTTCTTTTAGAGTCAATAGTGTTGTGCGTAATAGGTGGGCTTATTGGTATAGTATTGGTTGAATTGCTCAGTATGTTGGTAAGCAAATTGATTGATGCCCAGATAGAATTGTCGTTTGAAAATTTCATTGTAGGGTTGAGTGTTTCTATCTTTGTTGGCGTTATTTCCGGGTTTATTCCTGCCCGCAGAGCGTCAAAACTTGACCCGGTAGTGGCAATACGTACACACTAAAGTAGAGTACAATGAAAAAGAAAAAACTGCTGATTTTAGATAAAGAAAAAATTGCCCACAAGCTAAGGCGCATGGCCTTTGAGATTTGGGAGCTCAATGCCAACGAAGATGCTATTACGCTTGTAGGTGTAGAGAAAGGTGGTAAAACTGTTGCTGATGTTTTAGGAGGCATTTTACAAGAAATAAGCCCGTTGAAAATAGAAGTGCTGTCGGTGTCTATCAACAAAAGAAACCCGCTGAATCATGCGCTTACTTTCGAAGATAACCTCACTGATAGAGCAGTCGTGATAGTTGACGATGTTGCTAATTCGGGCAAAACGCTGGCTTACTCGTTACATGCCTTGCTTTCATACGATTTGAGAAAAGTGATGGTAGCTGTACTTGTAGATAGGAAGCACAAATCATTCCCTATTGCTTGTGATATTGTTGGGCAGACACTGGCTACAACTATACAGGAGCATATTGAAGTTGAAATTTCAGACAAGTCAATTAATGCTGTTTATCTGACCGAATAGAAGTCATTCCGGTAGCCAAAGCAATATAAACTCAATAAGTACATAACTAAAAAAGACCGCCGAAGCGGTCTTTTTTAGTATATCTGTTAGACATTAGAAGTTCTTCATCAAGTACTTCTTGTTGTCTGATTTTGTCAATGTTTGTTGCAACATTTGAGTCATGAAGTTCCTCAACTGACCTTCTTCTTGTTGCCTTTTTTGCATCATTTCATTTTGCATTGCAACTGGGTCAGCAGTAATCGGAGTTTTGTTAGCAAGAGATACGAAGTATACACCACCTTGTGATTGGATACCTGTAGAAACCGCATTTGGTTGAGTAGCACTGTTGAACAGATAGCCCATTACTTTTGGTTCGAAACCAAGTTTTGGATGCCTGTCTTCAGTGTACCTGATTGAGTCGGCTTGTTCAACCGCTTGTCCGTTTTCCTGAGCAATTTGTTCAAGAGCAGCTTTACCATATTTAGCTTTCAATTTCTCTGCTTTCTTTTCTTCCCTTACAATTTGTTCCAATTGTGGTTTCATTGAAGGAGTAACAGGTGTTGTGTTTTTTTCAACAATTGCAGAAAGTTTAGCTACTACGAAACGTTGATCACCAATAGTGAAAGGTTGTTGTTTAACCTCATCAAGTTTAGCTTCGTAAGCCCATCTAACTACTTCACGAGCAGCACCTAAACCTTCAATTGATTGGCTGGTTTCTTTAAGGAAGTCACCATTTCTTTTTTGGAGGTTCATTGCTTTGCAAGCTTCATCAAAAGCTTTGCCATTTGTTGCTTTGTTGCCAAACTCAATTGCTTTTGAATAGATAGCCTTGTTAGTACTGTCGCTAGAGAGCAATTTTTTAGAGATTAAAGCAATTTGAGCGCAAGGTTGAACGTCTTTTTGTTCCATGATTTCTACATAAGAGTAGAAAGTAGGTCCATTATCTTTGCTCTTGTCGCATTTAATTTTCTTTTTCTCACCCGCTTTGCCGTCAAACACGAAATCAGCAATGTCTTTAGAAAGACCTTCAGAGATTTGTGGTTTTTGCGCCAAAGTGATATTTACTTCACCTTTCGGATTGTTAGGGTCGTAGTTACTAGAAAGTTTGTTCAAAGAATCGTAAGGAACACCGCTAGACATTGCAGTAATGATGCTGTCCATCTTTTTGTTGGCAGCTTCGTCAGTCATTACCTGGTCTTTACCAGTGTTAACAACAACGATTATTTCTCTGAATTTTACACTATCAGGAAGCGTTTTCTTGTCAGCTACTTTAGCAACATAGTAAGCTCCATTTTCCTGATAAGGGCCATATACTGAACCTACAGGGAGGGAATACAAAGTATCAGCATAACGTGATGGGAACATCTTTTTAGCGATGTAAACATCAGGGTTAATACCGTTTTCTTCTGATTTTGCACTTACAAAGTTTTTGAGGTCTTTAGCAGTTGCAAACTCTTCTTTAGCTCCGTTTAAGAAGGTAAGACAAGCTTGAGTATCTTGAACAGAAGGAACGATATCGAAAGAAACATACTCAATGCTACGTGCCGCTTGGTCAGCGAGGAACATCTTCTTATGCTTATCAACGTATGCTTTCAAATCATCTTCTGATATCTTAACTTCAGCATCAGGAATAGCAGTGTACGGAACTTTTACGTAACGGGCAGAAACCAACGAATTACCTAATTCCATATTCCTTTTCACCACATAATTCGGAACAATAGCTGATGCTGCCATCAACGTATTGAACTTATCCATCTTAAGGTTACGGGTAACAAATGCTTTTACAGAATTCCAAGAATCCATGTACTTGCCGTACGGGTCAGATTTTGGATCTTTCTTCATTTGGTCTTCGATACCTTTCACCCTGTTTTTATCAAACTGCTTGGTGTTAGGGTCGTTGAACACTTGTTGTCCGCTATATGTGAACTGACGCACCATTGGGTGTGCGTTGTCGCCATATATCATATCGTTTTCCTCGCTAGCAGGAATCACGATACCCATTTTATCACAAATGTCATTTACAACAGTCTCATACTCCATTTGCTGAAGCACTTGCTCGCGAATTTGCGCCTTAGAAGCCTCGTTTAATGGCTGATTAGGTTGGTAAATTTCCATGAGTGTTTCATACTCATGTACGCGTTGTTGATATGTTTTAGCATCAATTTTTTTGCCATTAATGCTTACTACATAATTATCGTCGCCACCAAAAACACTTTTGATAGCGCCATTACGGGCGTCTGAAACAATGAATGCTACAAGCGAAACTGCGATAATGCCGCCTGCAATTTTTCCATATTGGTTTCTAATCTTCTGTATTACAGCCATTTAATTCAGGTTCAATTAAGTAAATTCTAAACAGGGAGCGCAAATTTATGGGAAAAAATGACACTAATCAAGTTAATACCTGTTTTTATATCTCTTTCTTGCAATTTTAAACATCGACGTGCAAAACGTGTGTATGCATTTTGTTTAATTTTCGGTTTTGAGCAATGGTTTCATTAATTGAATCAATGTTGCCAATTATTGCTCGATGTTACAGCCGTTCTAATTTTGCCTGAAACAAAATTTCTCATGAACATTATCATAATAGGTGCAGGAAAAGGTATTAGCAGCTCGGTAGCGAAACTGTTTGGTCAAAATGGTTTCAATGTATGTTTGGTCGCAAGAAACGAAGATAAATTACAGCAGGAAGTAAGCGCGCTTGCTTCAATGAATATAGTTGCAAGGTATAAAGTTGCCGACGCAGGCAACGAACAACAGTTGATAGCAGTTTTGAATGATGATGTGCAGCAACACGGTACCCCTGATGTGATTTTATACAATGCCTATGCTCCAAATTTCAAAAAGCTGGAGCAGGAAACCTGGGAAAATATTCAGGCACAAATGAACGTAAATGTTGGTGGGGCATTTGCCGTGCTTAAAAACTTTTTACCCGCTGCCATGAAAAGCGGCAAAGGCAAATTTTTCTTCACAGGTGGCGGACTGAGTATGTATCCGCAAACGACTCTTGTTGGTTTGTCGATGGGTAAGGCTGCTTTGAGGAATCTGGTGATGTCGTCGGCTTTGGCAGCAAAGCCTAAATCGGTGCACGTAGCTACAGTTACTGTGTGCGGATTTGTGAAAGAGACTGACCCGAAGTACAATCCTGATTTGATAGCCAATGAGTTTTGGAAATTGTGGCAACAAACGCCTGAACAATTTCAAACTGAAATAGTGTACTAAGTACAAGTGCTATTTTCTTACCCAGATTTCGATGCGGGAATTGCCTTGTTTGAATTCTTTTAGAATCGTGTAATTCTGTTTAAGCTCATTAGGGTGAAAAGAAGAATCAACCGATGATTTGTCTACGACGACTATGTTCTCGTTTCCGATAAAGCGAGTAGCGATTTTATTGAATTGTGGTGCGTGCTCATCAACGAAGCCGCAGGAAGGGTTCGTGAGCAAAAATTTGAATAGGTGACTGCTCACTACCATTGAACTATCTTGAAATTGCTGGTGTTGTAAAAAATCAACTGTTTGTTTTTGTACCGTCATCGCATCAAATGCGCCTTTATTGGTATCTCCCGGAGGATAAGACTTAGCAAATGATGTCGCTACCTGAATGGCAATTACAGGAACAATAAATAACGATGAATTTGCCTTTAACTGACACATCAAAGTGTCAATACAAAACATGGCGAGCAGAATGGCTAGTTGAGTGGTGCAAAGCATATACCTTTCGGTATAGAAGTTGATGCAAGAGAATACAATATAAGCGACTATAAACGTTGAGCTTGTTTGTACGAATGGCGACCAGTTTTTTTTCAGTGAATCACATTCCTTCATAATTATTAAAGGAATCAATGCCAGTGCTCCCAGCAATATTGGAACCATCACGCGCCTGGGTATATAGCCCATAGTGTCGGAAATGAAGATGGCTGCAAACCCGAACAAAGCAACTAAACCAATGAGCTTAAAGTTTCTCTTGGCGTAGCCATAAACTACCATAACTGTACCTAAAGCCCAATATAAAAACGCTCTGTTTTGTTGATTGAACATCACATCGAAGCTATCCAGGCATTTGCGTTTGAATTCAAGCCAGTTGAGGGAAATGTAACCTGTGTGTTCAGGGAAAAGTATCCAGCCTCGTTGTGTTTTTTGGACGACGAAAAAACATGCAATCATTCCAAAACCAGCACATATTGCGATGAACAGGCGGATAGATTGATCATTTCTTGTCCAGCGGTTGATGATTGCAGCCAAGGAAAAAACACCTAACACAGCCCCAAGAGCAAAGCCACTTTCTTTGGTGAATAGGAGCAGGGTAAGCGAAATAAATGTTCCCCATGCCGACTTTATTGAGTAGCAATACAAGCTTAACAGCGAAAACAACGCGATAAGCACTTCGGGCAACATGAAGGTAGACTGCACGAAGAATATTAACTGACCCGCACAGCCAAGGGTAGCCATGATAGCAACTCTGAAATTGAAAATGCGTAGACCTGCTTCATGAACCACTATTAAAAATAGGGTAGCGATTAACAGACTAAAGCTGTGTTCCGCAACGAGTGACGTCCCGAATATTTTCATCCATCCCGATGCCAAAAAATAAAACAGCAACGGGTGTCCGCGCGATATTTCAGGGGGAAGAGCGCTGGGTAGCAATCCCGGGCCTCTTTGGTACATTTCTTTGATGGCAGGGGCATAAGACCAAGCCTCATCCCAGTAAAAAGGGTAGGAAAGAGCAGGTATTTTCAATACAACAAATACAATACAAACGACCGCAAGAAAAAATCTTTTTCTTGTCAGTTGTTCTATTGTAGCTGCGATGTTATCGAATGTCATTCAGTGAATTATGGGGTATGTTTATAGTACCTGAACATAACGGTATTAAATACTCTTAACGTCTTTCGGTGCTAAATTTACAATATTTGCACTTCAAATAGATTTGGCGTCATTTAAAATGGGTTATGTAGTACAATTATACCGCAATGCATACAAGGGAATCTCTCCTGCATCGTGGTGGTTGTCGCTGGTGATGCTCATCAATAGGGCCGGGACAATGGTTGTACCTTTTATGACCTTGTACCTCACACAAAAACGCCATTACTCTATTTCGCATTCAGGCGCGGTGGTTGCATGTTTTGGTTTAGGTGCTATTAGCGGCGGTTTCCTGGGAGGCAAGCTCACCGACAAATTTGGGTTTTATTACGTTCAGGTTGCTGCATTGTTGTGCGGTGGGGTTATGTTCATCGTGCTGGGGCAACTGGAAAATTTCCCGCTGTTGTGCTGTTTTACATACGTGCTTGCTGTATTAAATGAGTCCTTTCGCCCGGCAAATTCTACGGCTATAGCGCAATATTCGACTACCGAAAACAGGTCACGTTGCTTTTCCTTGAATCGGTTGGCAATCAATTTGGGTTGGTCGGTAGGTAGCGCAATTGGTGGTTTTGTCGCACTGCACAATTACGAATTGTTGTTTTGGATTGATGGTATATCAAACATTGCAGCCGCTTTGCTTCTAACACTCGTACTTGCACCATCTAAAAATGCAGCAACCCCGGCATTTTCTAAAAAAGTAGAAAAAAAGACAGATGTAGGTTCGCCTTACCGCGATAAGGTGTACTTGGTTTTTATAGCCAATGTCACACTGTTTTCATATGCGTTTTATCAGCTTTTCTCTACTGTTCCGGTTTATTTTAAAATTAAGCTCAATCTCACTTCCGATGTCATTGGGTCTATCATGTCCATGAATGGACTTATAATAGCACTCATTGAAATGGCACTAGTGTACCATCTCGAAACCAAGCGAAAGAATATGATGTTCATGTTTGCCGGTGCGTTGTGTATGGCTGCTGCATTCGTTTCTTTGAATGTTTTACCGGGTACTGCCTCCAAGGCAATTTTTGCAATTCTTGTGGTTACTGCCGCTGAAATGATAGCAATCCCATTTATGAACACATTCATGGTGAGCCGTACCAATGACGAAAATCGTGGGCAGTATTCAGGGCTCTATACCATTGGTTGGAGCATTGCGCAGGTTATAGGCCCATCTACAGGCACACTCATCGCCGACCACCTAGGGTTCGATGTGCTTTGGTGGGTAGTGGGTGTACTTTGTGTTTTTTGTGGACTGGGAATACAGTTACTCCAAAAAATGGTTGCCAACGAACAGAAGTTCGCATAGAAATTCTGCCTACTTATTGACCCAAATTACTTTGTCATTCTTTTCAATCATTTTACCTATTGGGGTACAATAGCCAGAAAAACCGTTTTCCTTCAATATAGTTTGCACTTCATCAACTCTATCTGGGCTTACAGCAATCAATAAACCTCCATTGGTTTGTGGGTCGGGTAGCAGGCTGAAAGCTTCCATAATATCTACATCATCAGCAAACTGAATGCCATTAGAATATGCATTCCAATTCCTATAGGTAGCATCAGGGATACTGCGTTGCGCCAGATACCCTTTTACGCCGTCCAAAAGTCTTAAAGCAGAATAGTTGATTTCCGCCGAAAGTCCGCTGCCTTGCGCCATTTCAGTGAGATGCCCCGCAAGCCCAAATCCGGTTACATCGGTCATAGCGTTTATGCCTTCACAAGCGCTTAATTGCGCACCAATGGTATTTACACGGGTGAGGTGCGTGAGTAATTGACTATAATGTTCCTGTGCTATCAACGCTCTCTTTTGGGCTGTCGCAAGTATGCCTGTACCCAGCGGTGCAGTCAAAAACAGCACATCACCCGCCTTGGCGGTGTTGTTTTGTTTCAGTTGTTTTTTGCCAACAATGCCGTTCACTGCCAAACCTAGAAAAGGTTCAGCGGAATCGATGCTATGCCCACCAGCCAGCGCAATCCCTGCCTTGGTGCATACCGACCTTGCTCCGTCCAGCGCACGTTGCGCCTCGGCAGCGGGTATTTTATCTATTGGCCAACCTAGAATAGCCAGTGCTAAAATTGGTTTGCCGCCCATGGCATATACATCGCTTATTGCATTTGCAGCAGCTATACAGCCGAAGTCGTAAGCATCATCGACAATAGGCATAAAAAAATCTGTGGTGGCAATGAGCAACTGATCATTCCCCAAATCATACACTGCCGCATCATCATTGCTCGAATTGCCGACCAATAATTTTTGGTCGGAAAATACCGGGCTATCTGATTTTATGATTTCCTGCAATACAGCCGGGGCTATTTTACAACCACAGCCTGCGCCGCGCGAAAATTGGGTCAATTTGATTGGTTCCTGAGTGCTCATGCCGCTACTTGATTTGAAATGCAAATAAACAAAAACAGTTGCACCTAGCTCACTTTATTCGCCTTCACCGTTGTTTTTCATTTTCATCAAAATGGCATAGGCGTTCTTAGTAACCAATTTACCCTTTGGTATTTCACCCAATAAGGATACAATACCATCCTTAGTTACACCGGGTTCAATTTTGTGCATGATGAATTTATTGTCAGCTTCTGCAGTAAATACATACGTTTGATTGTTCCAACGCACTATCGCACCTTCGGGTAAGCAGTTTGATTGCGCGTCGTTCACTGCAATTTCAGCCTTCATGTACATGCCGGGAAGAAGGTCGCGGGTATCGCCTTTAAAGTGACAATGCACTTCGGTAGAACGGTCTTTATCCAATCCCAGATTTATAAAGTGCACTTCGGCTTCGTGTTTTTTGCCGTTATTTGTATAACAAACCACCTTTTGACCTTCCTTAATATACGGAGCGTCATTTTCAAAAACAGTCAGGCTCAGGTGCAGTTCGCTGTTATTGGCCAATTCGTAAAGAACATCGGTGGGGTTGACATACTTACCCATATTTACATTCACTTTCGTTACATACCCTGTTATTGGTGCCAATAGATTTACTGTGCGCGAAAGGTTGTTTTCAGTCAGCCGATCGGGGTTTATATTAATAAGCAACAGCTTTTCAGAAAGTGATTTCAATTGTATTCTCTGGCGCTCGTAGTCGCCCTGTGCCTGCCGGTAAATTTTCTCTGATGTTGCTTTAGTGGCATTTAGTTTTTGTTGACGTTCGTATTCTTCTTTTAAAATGGCAAGCCTGCTTTTAGCAGTCAGATAATCTTCCTGCAATTGTATGTACTGCATGTCTTCCAGCACCGCTAGTACTTCTCCTTTTTTGACTTGTTGCCCCGGTAGCAAAGTCGTCTTTTTAATATAGCCAGGCATTGGCATGCTTACAGAAACCATTGCCTCGGGTGGTACATCGATGGTTCCCGAAACTTTTACAGTTGTATTGATGTGTTTCTGTTCGGGTAATCCGGTCTCTATGCCAGCGTTTTTGATTTGTTTTTCAGTGAGTGAAATTACTGAATCGGGGAGTGTTTGTTCTTCTTGATGTATTTTGGCTGGTGCTCCCGGTTTATTGTGGCAAGATTCAAAAAGCATTGCCAGTATCAATATATATATTAATTTTATTTTGTGCATTGTCTTTATGTTTTAACGGGTAGCGGAAATTCTTTCCAATTCAAAAGTGGTTTCGTTCAATTGTTGTGCAGCGTCTAGGTATTCTGTTTTGGTTTGCCACGCCTGATTCATCAGCATCACCCATTCCAGATAGTTGATGTCGCCTGAATAGTATTTCTGATTGGCAGCCGATATAATGGATTGCGCATTGGGGAGCATGGTGTTTTTATACTGCTGTACCGTTGTTAACTGCTGCGCATACGCTGTTAGTAAATTAGACTTGTTGGCCTCTAATTGCATCTTCGCCAGCTCATATTCATACTGGGCTTGTGTAGCGTTGATTTTTGCAGCCTGTATCCGTGCTTTTTGGCCACTATAAAAAAGTGGCACTCCTATTCCAACGGTGTAAGTATTGAACCTGTATCCATTGTTGTAGTACACATCAGCGCCCGATGTTGTTGTTTGCCACCCAATGATGGTTGCGCTACTAAAGCCAAGATTAATAGTCGGTAGTAATTTGGCTGATTCAACCCTGGCATTTTGTAGAGTGAGTGCAATCCTTGATTTGTAGTTGGTGAGTAACAATGGAGCGCGCTCATCGCTGGGCGAGGTGTAATTTCCATAATTCAACGAATCGTCAGCAGGCAAAATTGGTTGATTGACGTTGAGCAGCAATTTAAATTCATTGATATACAGTGATTCGTCTGTTTCAACTTGTCGCAATTGCCTTGCTACCTGCATGCGTAAGTTTTCTGCCGATGCTGCTTCAATATTATCTGTTTCTCCCAGCTTTAGTCGGGTGCGTGCTTTCGCTAAGAAATCTTCAAAAACCGAGTCTGCATGAAGCAGCATTGCTTTCTTTTGTCTGAGCAACAGTAGCCTGAAGTAGGTTCTTTTTACATTCAATTCAATGTCGTGCCACCTAAGTCTGAAATCATTATCTGCAATTTCAATTTGGGTTTTGGCAGCATTCAATTGGCGTTTATAGACTGTGGGGAACTGAAACGATTGCGATGCCGTGAATTTGTTATCGTTGATATAGGTGTTGATTTGCCCGTATTCATAACCCAGATTCATTTTATCAATATCGAACGCTGTGTTTTTCATGGCTTTCCAATAGTCTGAATTGTTTTTAGCCAGCTTCATTGAAACATTGTTCTTGAACGCAGTATCAAGTGCGTCGCTCAGCGATATTTTTTGTTGTGCGTTCAGGCTACCAACAGACAGCAACACTAGTATAATTGATGCGGCTATTGGTTTCAAATTTGTTTTTTTGTTGCGCTCCATGATTATATAAAGTATGGGTAACACAAAAAGGCTCAACATAGTAGAAATAATGAGCCCGCCAATTACAACTGTGGCAAGTGGTTTCTGGACTTCTCCGCCAGCTCCGGCACTTACAGCCATTGGTATAAATCCAAGCGATGGCACCAAAGCAGTCATTAAAATCGCGCGCATTTTTGAGCGTGTTGCATGAATCACAATTCGTTTTACATCAGTCCAGCCATCATTCTTTAACCGATTAAATTCTGATACCAGCAATATGCCGTTAAGTACAGCAACACCAAACAATGCTATAAATCCTACTCCGGCAGAAATACTGAATGGCATACCCCTGATTTGCAGTGCAAAAATGCCTCCCATAGCCGATAACGGTATAGCTGAGTAAATCAGTAAGCCCTGCCGAATGGATGAAAAAGCAAAGTAGAGTAGTATGAAAATGAGCAACAAGGCAATGGGTACAACCAGTGTAAGTCGTTCTTTGGCTGCAGTCATATTCTCAAACGAGCCTCCATAGACAATATTGTAGGCACGTGGGAGGTGCAATTTTTGATCGACTTTCTTTTGCAACTCTTCAACAATAGACTGTACATCGCGACCATGTATGTTGAAGCCTACTATTATTCTACGTTTTGTGTTTTCGCGTTGTACCTGGTTAACGCCATCGGTTTCTTCGATGCTCGCTACTTTGCCTAGTGGTATTTGTGTGCCTGTAGGGGTGTGGATGAGTAAATTTTGGATATCGCTTATATTTTTCCTCGATTCGCCATCGAGCCTAACTACCATGTCAAACCTTTTTTCGCCCTCGTATACCATGCCTGCGCTTTGCCCAGCGAAGGCAGTGTTCACTATTTTGTTGATGTCTGTCACATTAAGCCCATAAGTTGCCATGGCTTCTCGGTTGTATTTAATGACCACCTGAGGCATACCTGTCACGGTTTCTTCATAGATATTCATAGAGCCGTCAATGGTTTTAATAATGTCATTGAGGCGGTGCGCATATTCAGTAAGTGTATCAAGATTTTCTCCAAATATTTTACAAACCACGTCTTGTCTTGCACCTGTCATCAGTTCATTAAAGCGCATCTGAACCGGAAATTGAAAGCCCACTGTAATACCCGGAATCTCTGACAGTTCCTTGGTCATTTTCTGACTGAGGTCGGGGAAGGTGTGTGCTGAAGTCCATTCTTTTTTGTCTTTAAGTACTATAATCATGTCACCCGCTTCAAATGGCATTGGGTCGGTAGGTATCTCAGAGCTACCTATTTTAGTTACTACTTTTTCTACTTCCGGGAATTTCTGCAACAATAGTTTTGCTGCTTTTTGGGTGTAATCAATTGTATTTCCAAGGTTGCTACCTGTCAATAAGCGAGTTTCTACTGCGAAATCACCTTCTTCAAGTTGTGGCAAAAACTCTCCGCCCAGCCCCATCAAAATCGCAACAGAAGCAGCGAAAAGTAAAATCGTTCCTCCTATCACCTTGCGCGGGTGTTCCATCATAATACGCAGGAACGGAGTGTACTTGCGTTCAATCCATATAATAAATCGGTCGGTGATGGTTTGTTTGTGGTTTAGCTTTTTACTCAAAGTAAGTGCCGCCATCATTGGTACATAGGTAATAGATAGCAGGAACGCCCCAAGAATAGCAAACGCAATGGTGAGCGCCATTGGTTTGAACATCTTACCTTCAATGCCCTGTAACGACATAATTGGCAGGTAAACAATGAGTATGATAATTTGACTGAAAACAGCCGAAGTAATCATTTTTCCGGTAGAGGTAGATACCTCATAGTCCATCTTATTTTGGTCGATGCTGGCTATACCCTTAAAGTGTTTGGAGTGCGAGAACCGATGCAAAATTGCCTCAATCACTATCACTGAACCATCAACGATTAGTCCAAAGTCAATGGCTCCGAGAGACATTAAGTTACCACCAACGCCAAATTTGTTCATGAGTATGATGGCAAACAGCATAGAAAGGGGGATAACTGATGCTACGATAAGACCTGCTCTTACGTTGCTTAGAAAGAAAATGAGTACAAAAATGACAATGAGTGCGCCTTCAATCAGGTTGTTTTTAACGGTGCTTATGGCGTTGTTCACCATTTTAGTCCGGTCGAGGAATGGCTCAATCACAACGCCTTCCGGCAGCATTTTTTGTATAGCTTCTATGCGCTCTTTTACCCGTTTTATGACTGCCGAAGAGTTTTCGCCTTTGAGCATCATCACAACAGCACCTGCTACTTCGCCCTGGTCGTTGTAAGTCATTGCGCCGTAACGAACTGCGTTTCCATACTTGATAGTGGCTACATCTCGCACCAATATCGGAATGCCGGAACCTGTGGTTTTGACAACAATCTGCCCAATGTCTTCAAGGCTGCCTGTAAGGCCTTCGCTTCTAATATACAGCACCGATGGGCCTTTTTCAATGTATGCGCCTCCGGTGTTTTGGTTATTTTTTTCCAGTGCGTCGAATACATCTGTAATGGTTAATCCATGTGCTTTTAGTCTATCTTGGTTAATGGCTACTTCATATTGCTTGAGCTTACCGCCAAAGCTGGCAACCTCAGCAACGCCGGGTGTGCCTAGCAGCCCCCGGCGAACAATCCAATCTTGCAAAGTGCGCAATTGCATGGCATCATACTTTACTTCATAGCCTTTTTTGGGGCGTAATACGTATTGGTATATCTCTCCCAATCCTGTAGTTACAGGTGCCATTTCTGGGTTGCCGACACCTTGTGGCAAGTCTTGTTTTACGGAATTGATGCGTTCTGCTATTTGTTGCCGCGCCCAGTAAAGGTCGGTTTCATCGTTAAATACAACAGTTACCAGTGACAGTCCGAAACGGGAGAAGCTGCGCAGGTTTTTTAGCCCTGGAATATTACTACATGCCTGTTCAAGTGGGAATGTAATAAGGCGTTCAACATCGGGAGCACCCAATGCTGGAGAAACGGTAATGATTTGCACCTGATTATCGGTAATATCAGGTACTGCGTCAATAGGTAGGCGGGTTACTTCATATCCGCCCCATATTGCAATAGCAAAAACAAAAAGTGCAATTATCAATTTGTTTTTGACTGAAAATTCAATGACTTTATTCAGCATTTAGTTCAGTTTGAGTAAAAAGAAATGGTATTCGGCGCACAGCCGAGTTGTTATTTCGATTTACACCCGTGGGGGTCTGAACAAATCAGTGGAAGCGCCTTGGAGAATGTATTCCCTGTGCCCACTCATTTTTACTTCTTTCGGTGGGAAATATGCCGTTTTTAAAGGTTCAAACTCAAATCTCGCAACGGGCATATATTGGTGTTGAATAGACTGAGCATTGATGTTCTTGAACGGCAGTTGTTTATCTTTTTCATCGTCGTTGTCATTGATGTCTTTTCCTGTGTAATGCATGCGCAGGAAATCAGTCAATGTTATTGAATGGTCTTTTTTAGAATGCTCTATAAAGTGAGTAAAGAACAGCGGCAATTTTGCAAACTGGTCGAGGGTCACCATGTTGAGCATGGTGAATACAATGACGAATCGAATGAAAACTGCCTTCAACAACAACGATATTATTTCGCAAATTTAGTTGAAAACTAATTAGGGTATCATAGGTTTAGGCTGATTTTAATCAATACACTCATTGAGCCCAAGATTTTGATTTATGTCAAACGGTAACCGGATTTGCCATGGTATTTTTGCAGCATCAATTGATTTATCATGCTTAAACCAAACTCGATTTTAATACTTGTCTGCTTTTTTATTTACACGGGTTGTAAAATAGCTGATGTTAAAAATGTGCCCGAGGCAGGAGATAACCTTGGCTTTGAGTTTGTAAAAGATGGAATTCCGGCTAACTGGATGTTTCTGAAGAGTGAATTTATCGCAAAGAAATGTCCGCCCAATCAAGCTGTGCCTAGCTATGATTTTACCTCTGATTCCGAAACAGCGCATGAGGGTAAACGTTCGTTGAAAATAACTGTTCGGGAAATTGAAAGTAATGGATACAATCATTTTTACCCTTCGTTTTTCAATGAGTATGTGAAGGTGCCGGGGCAAAAGTACAGAATTACATTTTGGGTTAAGAGTGACGGTGCTCGTTTTGATGCTGTTGCGAGTTGTGTTACCATCAACGATCCGCAGCCTTGCCCGGTAACTATTGTAAACGGAGGTGGGGTTTTAAGTGGCTGGACGCAATACTCGATTGATAAAGAAATTTGTGCAGGGATGCCGCGCCTGAAAGTTGAAATTAGACCTAAAACAAAGGGGACTTTATGGTTTGATGACTTTAAAATTGAGGAGATTAGATAATTGTAAAGCCTAAAATTAAGTACGGGCAGATTTACCAAGGAGTAACAAAAGAATGCTCGCCAATAGGTAATTAACATTTAAAAATGCTAAATATCAGAAGCTCCCGATTTTCGGGGGCTTCTGTCTATTTTTGCAGTCAATCAGGCTTCAATAGGGTAAATAACAATTCATGCAACAACTTTTCGAGGGTATTCAGAAAGGCGATTTCCGTTCCATTGCGCGCGGCATCACAACCGTTGAAAATGAGTTGCCGGGTTACGAATGGTTGCTGGAGCACTACAACGATACTCAAGGCCCCCCGGTGATAGGTATCACAGGTCCTCCCGGCGCTGGTAAGAGTTCTTTGGTGAACAGCCTGTTGCACCATTGGTTGGGGCAGAATAAAAAGGTGGCTGTATTGGCAGTTGACCCATCATCTCCGTTTAACTATGGCGCTATTTTAGGCGACCGCATCAGGATGAGTGATTTCTATGCCAATCCAAATATTTACATCCGTTCTTTGGCATCGCGCGGGGCACTGGGTGGGTTAAATTCAAAAATCATTGAGATTACCGGACTGGTGCGTCAGGCACCTTTTGATATCATACTGGTAGAAACCGTGGGGGTGGGGCAAAGTGAAGTTGAGATTGCCGGTCTGGCTGACTGCACTGTTGTTGTTTTGGTGCCGGAGGCCGGCGATGAGGTGCAGACGCTCAAGGCTGGCATTATGGAGATTGCCGATGTGTTTGTGGTTAACAAGTCAGACCGCGAGAATGCTGAAGCGCTCTATCGGAACCTGCGCATGATGGTTCATGAAAAAGCCAATGGCGGTCGGGAGTTACCCGTAGTGAAAACCATAGCAACATCAAATCAGGGTGTTGATGAAATGGCAACGGCCGTTGAAAGTGTGATTGAAGGGCTTAAAAACACCCCTTCCAAGCGCCTTGACCTGCTCACTGAAAAAAGCTGGCAGTACATTCAAAAACTGCGCATGTCACCCTATAACCTCCGCGACCTTAAATCCCAATTGGAAACAGCTTTACAAAATCCCGACTTCAATCTCTTCCGTTTTACGAGAGAGTTTATGGGGAAAAGATAGTTAGTTCCTTTTGTCTGAATCATGATTTACAAAATTCGTAAACCTATTTCAGGACAATACATTTTGTCTTGAACCATGATTCCAATGATTGTTTCGATGGGCTATGATTTTTTGGGAAGTACAGAATTGTACGTGTCCCAACCGCAGGTCGGGAGTTTTCATTGAATCTTTTTTAATCATACGCGTCCCAACTGGAGGTCGGGAGTTCAAGGCAGCAAACCACACCCGCCACCTACAACCTTTTCGACTCCTCAGTTGAATTAGCTCTGGCTTTGTAACTGTCTTTGTTTTTACCAAAATTCCAGGTTACCGATAAACTACCGACTCTGCTGTTGGGCATAAGGTAGGTTTTGCTGAGCAGCGATTTCTGGTCAATGATGCTGTTGTTTCTGTAAATGAAGAAAGGATCATCGATACCGGCTTTCACTATCAGCATGTCGTGTGCCAGCTTGCGACTCACACCAAAATTAATAAACAACATTTCCTCCGTTTGTGTGACAGGACTGGTATAGGTGCGGCTGGAATAATTGGCACTAGCCTCGGTAGTCCACTTTTTATAGGTAAAAGTATTGCTCCACCACAGTCCGCCGCTCAAGCCACCACCATGTGCGGGGTTGCCTAAAACCACACCATCGAACTCGCTATAGTTTCCATATCCGTACAGCACCAGGTCCCATACATTGAAGAACCGACTCATATAGTACACCGATAAAATCGTTGATTTTGCGCTGCCAACATTGGCGGGCATACCAAAAGTAGTTGCTGTAGCAGCATCAGAACCTATCACGTCATTCATGCTGTTTTCGGTGTAGGAGAAACTCAGCGATGTGGTCAGTTTGCTCTTATAACTATGTTTTAATTCGGTGTTGTAGGTGAATTCAGGCAAAAGCAATGGGTTGCCAACTTGGTACGAGTTATAGAAAGTATAGTACCTGAACGGATTTAGCTGCAAGTACTTTGGTCGGTCAGTTCTTCTACCAAAGTTAATTTCGTAGTAATTGTTTTGTGAAGGCGAGTAGCTTAAAAATGCAGTTGGGAACAGCGACAGGAACGAACGGTCAAAGTGTTGTTCGGTTGTTTTCTGGTCGCCGGAGCCGCTGGTATATTCAGCTCTCAGCCCTAGTTTCCACGCCCATTTGCCGGCAGTGTCTAAATAGCCCGATGCCTCTCCGTATAACGCTGAAATCTGTTCGTCGTACTCAAAAATATTGCTGCGCGTAGAGTCATGTACCCAATACGTACCGTCCAATACCGAAAAATCTCCGGAATTATTCGTTGCATTGTAACTGTACTTCCCGCCCAAATTCAGTGACACGCCATTTTTCAGGGTAGCACTGTAATCGCTTCTAAACGACCCAATCCTGATGTTTACGGGTACGCTACCTAATAAATACAGTGGGGTAGGGCCCGTGAACCCTGAATTGACCTCCGTCGCTACCGACTGGTCCATGGTGCGGGTGAGCGTAAGGAAGTCAAAATTATTGTTCCAATTGTGGGTGCTGTCAATTGTCTTTTTCCAATAAAAGTTAACAGAGCCATTCCTGCGAATCGAATTTTCAACTGTGTATCGTCCAAAAGAGGAAGGAGTAGTCGCGCTCATAGCATCTGTTTCAGCGAGCGTTGTATTCATGATATTGAGGTAGTAAGCACCTGTCAAAAGGCACCCAAGGCTGTTTTTGGCATTGGGGGTATAGTCGAAGCCTGCAGTGGCATTCCACTTAGTGAAGTTTTCGGTGGGCTTTGAGCGTATTGTACTAAGTCCTATAACCGATTGATTCGAGTCCCTGAACTGCAAATCGTTGCGGTAGTCCACCGAGTTTTTAGCCTTTATCACATTTACACTCCCAAACACATTCCATTTGTCGGTGCGCCTGTTGAGGTTGAGCGTTGAGACCATGCCGTTATACTGGTGTTGGTAGCCCGTGGCGTTGAGACTGCCGTTCCAGCCCCTGCGTTTTATTTTCAGTAATTTCAAGTTAATGATGCCGTTGTTGCCCTCTGCCTCATAGCGCGCACCGGGTTGCGTAATCAACTCGATCTGGTTCACCGACTCCGCCGTAATCCCTTTCAGGTAATTCATCAAGTCTTCACCCGTGAGGCTGAGTGGGCGGTCTTCAATGGTTACCAATGCCCCTTGTTTGCCCGAAATAGAAATATTGCCGCTCGCGTCAGTGTTCACACCCGGCAGATTTTTCAATAAGTCCCACGCTGTTTTGCCAGCAAAGGCAGGGTTTGTCTGCACATTGAGCACCGTTTTACCGGTCTCCATCTCAATTGTTTTCTTCGCACCACTCACCGACACCTCTTTCAACGCCTTTGTAGAATCTGTTTGCGCCTCTGCTGCCACAGCCCCCAACGCCATGGTAATTATAAGGATACACTGTTTCAAAACCTTCATTTGTTTGTTCCCGACAAAAGTACACACCCACCACCAAGCCCCCCAGCTTTTTAGGTTAATTGGAGTGAGAAAAGGTTAATTGATGTTAATGCGGGGAGGGTGGGCGTGCCCCTGCGGGTCGGGCTATCCGCTGCTACTCCTCGCTTCGCTGTGGGGTATCCGCTACTATCCCTCACGCGTTGTGGTGGGGGGCTGTTGAAAGTCAGAAACATTTACGCAACAGCTTGTTGCGCAATTGCGTTCGGTCATTTTACCATAGCCATCAGTATTGAGGACAATCTGGTTTGAAGTGATTTTTTTGTATAAACTTAATCTACCAACGACCTGAAACTAACTTGCTTGTAGTGGAATTTTTAATGAAATTTCTTTGCATTTTCCTTTGATTTCTACCGAGGTTTTTGTATTTTTATATGGCTTGAATCAGTTTTGTGTTTGAAGTACAAAACTCATAAAAACGAAGAAATACTTATGGTCGCAGAAATAAATACCATTGATGATGTAAAGATGTTTGCCCATCAACTTTTAGATGAGAAACTAAATTTTCACCCCGATGAGAGTTTTGAAAATTACATCGACTCTAAGACACATTTGCCTTGCTACAGTGCGGAAGAAGCTCAGTTTAGAAATCATTTGATGAGCCGTTGTTTTGAAGTCTGTGATGATTTTGGAGTTGATATTTACGAGATTATGTGCGATATATTTTACGAAAGGGTAGGGTTCGCAAATTTAGCGCAACGGTAGCACTGACGCATTCGAAGAATGGATAAACATACTAAAGAACAAAGGCGCAGAAATATGCAGGCCGTTCGTTCTAAGGGTTCGAAAATTGAAGTAATGGTGGCAAAGGCACTTTGGGCAAATGGTATTAGATATAGGAAAAATGATAAGACAGTTTTTGGAAAGCCCGATTTGACCTTTAAGCGATTTAAAGTGGCGGTTTTTATTGATAGCGAATTTTGGCACGGCTTTAATTGGGAAGTCAAAAAAAACGAAATAAAATCTAATAGAGATTTTTGGCATACGAAAATAGAACGGAATATAGCGAGAGATATTGAAGTAAATGATACTTTAATTCAACAAGGGTGGATAGTTTTGCGATTTTGGGGCAAAGAAGTGCGAGAAAATTTACGAAATTGCACTGAAAAAATTTTGCTCAAAATAGATGAACGCAAAAACGAAAAAGCGAATCGATGATTTCGGCTACAAAACGGTTAAGAGGAATACTTTAGAAGCCGAGGTAGTCGACAGAAGTAAAGCTGTAATCACTCATTATTTAAATAACTTCGGAAAAAAGGAAGCTAAGTATTTTGAAGAAGCTGCGTTCTCAGCAATAAAGTCATATTCAATTGACTCAGAAGATGGCGATATGCCTAATTCAGTGGTTGAAGAAGCTTTACAACAATATCTGTTCGAGGTTCACGATGTCCCTTTTCCGACACCGCAAAATCCACAATTTACATTTATAGATTTATTTGCCGGAATTGGAGGATTTCGTGTAGCGATGCAAAATTTGGGGGGCAAATGTGTATTTACAAGTGAATGGGATAAAGAGGCTAAGAAAACCTATAGGGCAAATTTCGGTGAAGTTCCATTCGGCGATATTACAAAAGAAGAAACAAAAAGATTCATACCAGACGGATTTGACATTTTATGTGGGGGATTCCCGTGTCAAGCGTTTTCAATCGCAGGAAGACGTGGCGGATTTGAAGATACCCGTGGAACCCTTTTTTTTGATGTAGCTGAAATTATAAAAAGGAAAATGCCGAAAGCATTTTTTCTTGAAAATGTTAAAGGCTTAGCTAGCCATGATAAGGGAAAGACATTATCTACAATTTTAAATGTTCTAAGGAGTGATTTGGGTTATTACGTCCCTGAACCTCAAATCGTTAATGCTAAAAACTTTGGAGTTCCACAAAATCGTGAACGTATTTACATAGTTGGATTTCGAGCAGACCTTGGAATCGATGAATTCAAGTATCCTGAACCTCTGGGGAAGAAAGTTTCATTTTCTGATATAAAAGAAGAAAAAACGGTTGGAACTAGATATTATCTTTCAACAAAATACCTCCAAACTCTTTACAATCATAAGGCAAGGCACGAAAGTAAAGGAAACGGCTTTGGATATAACATTGTCAAAGATGATGAAATTGCGAACGCGATTGTTGTCGGTGGAATGGGAAGAGAACGAAATTTGGTTATTGATAACAGGATAACTGATTTTAAACCGGAAACAAAAATTCAAGGTGAAGTAAACCGTGAAGGTATTAGGAAAATGACACCTAGGGAATGGGCGCGTTTACAAGGGTTTCCTAATAAATTTATTATTCCTGTTGCAGATGCATCGGCATACAAGCAATTTGGTAATTCTGTGGCAGTTCCTGCAATACAGGCAACAGCCTTGGAGATTTTAAAAAAAATAAATTTTTTGAAAAATGTTGAAGGGAAATAAAGGTGAATGGAGCGAAATGTATGTCTTATTGAAGCTATTAGCAGAAGGTAAATTAGTTGCCGCAAATGCTGAATTAGAGAAAATAGAAAATGTGTTTTATCCAATTATTAAAATTCTCAGGGAGGAGAAAGATTCAAAAAGAGAGTTTGTAGTAGGTGAAAAAATTGACATAATAGATGGAAACGATGGCAAATTAATCGTGTCTTTTGAAATTGAAGAATTTATTGAGAGGTCAATTCAACTTTTTCACTTGCTAAAAAAGTCCAAAGGTTCGAGTACATCCTTTCCTGATATTGAAGATTTTTTGCGTAAAATAGAAGTTACTACACTAAAGGCAGGAAGTAAAGAAAAAGCTGATATAAGAATTAAGGTTCATGATTTAAATACAGGTCAAAAGCCAACTCTTGGATTTAGCATTAAGTCGATGTTAGGGAAAGATTCAACTTTATTTAATCCAGGTGCTGGAACTAATTTTATATTTAAAGTGCTTCCAAAAAATGATCAAAGAATTGACGTAGCCAAATTTAACGCAGATACTTATGCTATGCCAGTTGAATCGGAGCATAATACATCTAAAAAGAAATCTAAAATTTTGACTCGCCTTGAAGCTCTTGAGAATTTTGGTTTTGAAATTCGATTTGCAAAAGTTCAGTCACCGACCTTAGAAATGAATTTACAACTTATTGACAGTCAGTTACCTATTATTATTTCAAGATTGTTGTATTACAAATTTAGAACTGGGAAATCTAAATTGAAAGAGGTGGTCGAGAAAGTCAAGGATGAAAACCCACTCGGCTTTAATTTGACAAATAACCACCCGTTTTACGAGTATAAAGTGAAAAATTTTCTCACGGAAGTGGCTCTTGGTATGACCCCTGAAAAAGTGTGGACAGGTAAATACGATGCCACAGGAGGTATTATCATTGTTAAAGAAAATGGAGATGTCGTTTGTTACCACATTTATAATCGCAATGAATTTCAGGAGTATTTGCTGAATAATACTAAACTGGAACAAGCATCGACAGGGGAGGATGAACATAACCCTGGTTCAGCTAAAGAAGCAGATTCAAAAAAATACAGGTATGGGTGGTTGTATGAAGAAGACGGACAGTTATTTTTTAAATTGAATCTTCAAATTCGTTTCACTTAGAAGCTACAATACGGTGATTTCGGCTTCGCTCAATCACCGTATTGTAGGTAAGGGGCAAGCGACACCCCAATGCAGATTCTTATATCTTGTCATTCCCAATTGGTGAGACACTGTCTCACTAATTGACATGGTCGCGAAATTCTTAGATAGTCAAAGCAAATAACTCTCTACATCAACTTCTAATTCTCCTTATGCCTGCCAGCATTTCCTCATTTTGGAATAGAGATTATAAATGAACTTTAGCTCGATTTGAAATTAGGGAGCGAAGTCTACAGTTTAAAATTTTGCATGTTTCCATAAAAATAACGAACATTGCAGGAGTATCATGGCGCAACCATCCACATATAATTTACTAGTTAGTCAAATTGGCTCGTTGTTAGCGCAGGGGCGGGAAAAAGCCGCCTATTCTGTAAATACGATACTTGTGCAGACGTATTGGGAGATCGGGCGCCATATTGTGGAGTTTGAACAAAAAGGCAAAGAAAAAGCTGAATATGGCTCGCAGCTTTTTGACCGCCTGTCTTCTGACCTCACTGTTGCTTACGGTAAAGGATTTGGTCGGTCAAATTTATTGTATATTAGGAAGTTGTATTTAAAATTTCAAAATAGTGGGACACTGTCCCACAAATTGACATGGAGCCATTATTATGAGATATTAAAGGCGGACAACGACCTCGAGATTAGTTTTTATTGCAAACAAGCAGAGATTGAAAAGTGGAGTGTGCGCGAATTGAAAAGGCAAATGAAAAGTATGCTTTTTCATAGAATAGCTTTGAGTAAAGATAAAGAAGGAATATTAAGGCTGGCTAATGAAGGACATGAAGTGCAATCTATCGAAGACCTCACAAGGGAACCTTTTGTGCTTGAATTTTTACAGATACCAGAAAGCCATCATTACCTTGAAACAGAGCTCGAACAGAAGTTGATTGAAAATCTACAACATTTTTTGTTGGAACTGGGGAAGGGGTTTGCATTCATTGGACGACAGTACAGAATGAGTATTGGTGGGCGTCATTTTTATGTTGACTTGCTTTTTTATCATAGAATTCTCAAGTGCTTTGTGTTAATTGACCTTAAACGAGGCGAAATAGACCATCAGGATATTGGTCAAATGAACCTGTACCTGAATTATTTCAAAAAAGAAGAGGCGACTGAAGGCGACAATGAACCTGTTGGAATACTGCTAGGGGCGTATAAAGACCACATATTGGTTGAATACGCTACATCGTCGATAACAAATCAAGTTTTGTTGAGTAAGTACCAATTATATCTACCCGATAAAGCTGTGTTAAGTCGTCAGCTCAATAAACTCCTTGAATAAATAGTCCTACTTACATCAACTTCGGGTTTTCTTTATGCCTATCTGCGTCCCTGATATTTTTCTTTTCGAAGTTTTTTTGGAGGGCATCGGTGAGGTTCACGCCGGTTTGGTTGGCGAGGCACATAAGCACCCATAGCACGTCCGCCATTTCATCGGCAAGTTCCTTGTTTTTGTCGCTTTCTTTGAACGATTGTTCGCCGTACTTGCGCACCATAAGGCGGGAAAGTTCGCCCATCTCTTCCATTAAAATGCCAAGATTGGTTAACTCATTGAAATAGCGTACCCCCACGGTTGTAATCCACTCGTGAACTGCGTCTTGTGCTTGTTGAATAGTTATATCCACGTTAAAGTATTTGTTATTACCGACAAAAAATCAGAACTTTCACCCCTTCTTAAAACAGAGATTTTAAAATGCAATTATACGCAAATGACATTGAGGCGGCAAACGCCTTGAGAGATAGTGTTGATGAAATCAAAAAGGCCATAGGTACAATTATCGTTGGTCAGGACGATGTAGTAGAGAAATTGATTATTTCTATTCTCTGTAACGGGCACACGTTGCTGGTGGGCGTACCGGGGCTTGCAAAAACTTTGTTGGTAAAAACAATCTCTGATGCATTGCAACTTTCTTTCAAGCGCATCCAGTTTACCCCCGATCTTATGCCGAGCGATATCACAGGTGCTGAGATATTGAACGAACAACGTCAGTTTCAATTCCTGAAAGGACCTATTTTCGCCAATATCATCCTCGCCGATGAGATTAACCGTACTCCGCCAAAAACACAAGCTGCCTTGCTGGAAGCCATGCAGGAGCGCAACATCACTGCCGGCGGTGTCAACTATAAACTGCCGTCACCATTTTTCGTGCTTGCAACACAAAACCCGATAGAGCAGGAGGGTACATACCCCTTGCCTGAGGCGCAGCTCGATAGGTTTATGTTCATGGTAACACTCGATTACCCAAGTTTCGACGAGGAAGTACGTATTGTGCGCAACACCACGGGTGCCGCATCAGTAGAGCTTTCAAAATTGTTGGGTGCCGAAGAAATCCTGAATTTCCAGGCATTGGTTAGGCGTGTCCCGGTTCCTGATAATGTGCTGGAATATGCGGTGGGTTTGGTGCAAAAAACACGCCCCGGTAAACAAGGTGCAGCCAGCCAGGCCAATCAGTTTCTGGCATACGGTGCAGGCCCGAGGGCTTCGCAGTTTTTGATATTGGGTGCTAAGTGCCATGCGTTGTTGCGCGGTAAATACTCGCCTGATATTGAAGACGTTAAAGCAATGGCACCATGCGTTTTGCGCCACAGGATTCTACGCAACTACAAGGCAGAAGCAGAAGGTATTCAACAAGACGAACTCATCAGGCAATTACTATAATAAACTCTATAATAATGGAAAATATTGGAACAAAACGCGACTTTTTGCGGTTCAGGTACGTAGTTGCATTACAGCAATTGGATATTAATGCACCAGCACAATGGGGTAAGATGAATGTAATGCAAATGATTGAGCACATGAGCGATTATGTACGCATTGCGAACGGACGCACAGCCCTTAATCTGGTAACACCCGAAGATGTACTACCAAAAATGGTAGCGTTTTTAGAGAGTGAAAAACCGTTCAAAGAAAATACACCCAATTCCCTCATGTCCGACACGCCGCCTGCGGTAAAAAGTGACTCTAAGGCTACAGCATTGATAGAATTACAGGGAGAAATCAACCATCTTTTTGATGTTTTTAATGCCCATCCCGATCAAAAAATCATGAATCCGTTTTTTGGTCCTTTGAGCTTCGACCAACAGGTGCAATTGCTGTACAAGCACAGCACACACCATCTTCGCCAGTTCGGCTCGACTGCGAATTAGCTTAAAGGTTTAAATAGTTTTTTATAAGAAGTAATCCCCATTTTACGTGGGGATTATTTTTTATATTTCCCCAAAATATTTTAATACTTCCCGAATTTTCTTACTTTTAGCCTGCCTAATTGTACTTTGTACAGAGTAGGGGTATGTTATTTGTATGTATAGAAACAAGTGCTTTATGTAAGTGTTTGATTTTGTGTCGGTTTGGTGTGCTTTTGTCTGTATTTCAGGTAATACCTTATTCTAGGTAAATAAATTTAACAAACTAGTGTAATTCGCTATTCAATCAAGAATATGAAAAAAACAATTTTATTCATCCTCCTGTCTTGTTTTTATTATTCGGGATTTGCACAGTCAACGACTGCCGCGACCTATGCCTTATCAACATTAACGGGCACCTATACGGCGGTTTCCGGTGGTACGACTCTATCGACGTTGGCTGGCGATGACGTTACTGCAACAGGTGTCACTTTGCCGTTCAGTTTCACTTATTGCGGCACTGCGCGCACAACAATTTCTGTTAGTTCAAACGGGTACGTTTCTTTGGCGAATTCCACGGCTACAGGTGGTACCACCTACCAAAATACGACTGCTGAAATAGCCGTTATTGGTGGTGCGGGTCTATTGATGCCATATTGGGATGACTTGAATGGTGCGGTAGGTGCGGCAAACAGTACGGCATGTACCGGTGCAACAGTGCGTTATGCGACTACAGGTACTACTCCCAATCGCGTATTCACAGTCGAGTGGTCAAATTGGGGTGTATACAACGGTGCTCCTACCACTGGTGCTTCAGGTTGCGGTTCTTTCGAGTTGAAGTTATATGAAACAACAAACGCGATTGAATTCTGCTACGGTTCTAACACTTTTGCGGGTATGGGAGCTACAATTGGTATTGCCAACTCTACTACCGATTATAAAGTAGTGACTTCCGTTGCTCCATTTCCTCCTTTTTCTACTACTACATTTACCACAACACTTACAACACCTCCGGCAAATGGTATTATTTACCACTGGTGTCCGCGTAACATTTCGGTTACTGCTTCCAATGGCGGTGCCGTTTGTTCAGGTGTAAATGCATCTTTAACGGGTAATGCGACAGCGGGTGCTTCATATTCTTGGGCTGGTCCTAATTCATATACTGCTGCTACTCAAAATGCTACAGTGACTGCTCCAACAACGGCAGCTGCCGGTATTTATACACTTACTGAAACAATCAGCAACTGCTCTGCAAACGATACTACTATATTAACTGTAAACGCTCGTCCTTCTCACATTACCGGTAGTGACTCTGTTTGCGTTGGTTCAACAACAACATTGGGTTCAGCAACAGCAGGTGGTACATGGTCTAGCACTACAACTACTGTTGCAACAATAACAGCAGGTGGTGTAGCAAGAGGTGTTACAGTAGGTAACTCAGTTATACATTACACAATCGCATCTACAGGTTGCGATACTACAATGACATTAAGAGTACAAACTACTCCGGTTGCAGGTACTATTTCTGGTACAACTACATTCTGCCAGGGTACAACATCAACACTTACTTCAACTGCTCCGGGTGGTACCTGGACAAGTACAATACTTGGAGTAGCGACGGTTGGCGCAACAACAGGTGTTGTTACAGGTGTAACCGGTGGTGCATCTGTTATTTCTTACACCGTTACAAACTCTTGTAGTTCAGTTTCTACAAGTACCGGTGTAACAATTAATCCTTTACCGGCACCGGGCGCAATTACCGGTACTTCTACTTTCTGTGCAGGAACGGTTAACACTATGACTTGCTCACCTGCGGGTGGAGTTTGGTCTAGTTCTGCACCTGCTACGGTAACAATAACAGCAGGTGGTAACGCTACAGGTCTTGTTGCCGGTAGTGCGACTATCAGCTATGGATTAACCAATGGCTGCGGAACAGTGTACTCAACTCTCCCTGTTACATCAGAGGTGCTTGCTACATTAGGTCCAATCACCGGGGCTAGTTCGGTTTGCGTTGGTGCTACAATTCCATTGAATGAAACAAGTACGGGTGGTACATGGTCATCTAGCAGTGTTGCTCTAGCAACAGTTGGTGGCACAGGTACGGTTGGCGGTGTTTCAGCCGGTAGTGCAAGAATTAGCTACTCGGTTACTAATACATGTGGTACAGTAGATTCTGTACACAGTGTAGAGGTAATTCCTAATCCAAGCCCCGCACCAATTGGCGGAACACTTACCGTTTGCCCAGGTGCAACTACTACTCTTACTGATGATACTTTAGGTGGTACATGGTCATCAGGCTCACCAAGCTTTGCAACAATCGATCCTTCAACAGGTGTTGTTACCGGTGTTGCGGCAGGTTCTTCAAATATTACTTATACTGTTTCAAATGTATGCGGTGCGACTTCAGTAAATGCTACAGTGACCGTTAATCCGTTACCTGATGCCGGTACAGTTACCGGGCCATCTTCAATTTGTCTTGGTACTTCAGCTTCAATGTCAACTACCGGTTCTGGTGGTACGTGGGTAAGCGTAAATCCTTCTATTGCAACAATCAACTCCGCATCTGGTAGCGTAACCGGATTGGTGGCGGATACAGTGACTGTTTACTATTCTTATACAAACAGCTGCGGTACAAATAATGCTCCATTCCTTTTAACCGTAACTGCATTACCTACTGCCGGCACAATTGTTGGTGCTTCTACAGTTTGTAACGGTGCTTCCACTACTTGGACAAATGGCGTTACAGGTGGTATATGGACAAGTGATAACACATCAATTGCTACTATTGATCCTGCATCTGGTGTTTTAACCGGTACAGGTGTTGGTACAACTACAATCTCTTATTCTGTTACTACATCATGTGGTACAGCAAATACTTCAGCTCCAATTACAGTAAATACGACATCTCCTTCGGCGGGTACAATTTCTGGTGCGCCGAGTGTGTGTCCTGGAGCTACAACAACACTTTCTTCTACAATCAGTGGAGGTACATGGGCATCAAGCGATGCTTCAATGGCTACTGTTGATCCTTCAACAGGTGCAGTGACAGGCGTTTCAACAACTGGTGGTTCTGTAACCATTTCATATACAGCGACTACTGTTTGCGGAAGCGGTACTTCAACTTTCCCAATGACTATTACGTCGACACCTTCAGTTGCACCTATCTCAGGTGTAACAACAACTTGTGTTGGCTCCACTCAAACATTAAGTGATGGATCAGGTGCAGGCACATGGACAAGTGCCAGTCCGTCAATTGCAACAATCGACGCTTCAGGTAACTATCGCGGTGTTGCTGCGGGTTCTGCAATTATCTCTTTCACCTATGTTGATGTTTGCGGCGCTGCCACTACAACTACAGTTGTCAACATAATTACAGTACCTGCTACTGGCTCAATATCTGGAGCTTCAACATTCTGTTCTGGTGCAACTTCTTCTTACACTGAATCTATTTCAGGTGGTACATGGAGCAGTAGCAACACATCAATATTTACAATTGATGGTTCTACAGGTACAGCGACAGGCGTGGCTGCAGGATCTGCAAACGTTGTTTATACTTTAACCAATGCTTGTGGTTCATCTTCTACGACTTATCCGGTTACTTTGATTACGGTTCCTGATGCCGGTACAATTTCAGGTCCTTCAGATGTTTGTATTGGTTCAACTATTTCATTGACAGAAACGCTTTCAGGTGGTGCTTGGATAAGCAGTTCTTCATCTATAGCAACTGTTGATGGAGCTGGAACAGTTCACCCGGTTAGTACTGGTGTTGCTACTATTACTTATGCAACTACAGGTACTTGCGGTACTGGTTATTCTACTCATCCGGTAACAGTGAGTACACCATCATCTGCCGGTACAATCACTGGTATGGCTTCAGTTTGTGTGGGTACTAACGTTACGCTCGCTGATGGTGTTTCAGGTGGTACATGGTCAAGTTATAATACTTCAATAGCTACAGTTAATTCATCTACAGGTGTAGTAACAGGCGTTGCTACAGGTGTTGATACTATTTATTATACAGTTACAAATGCTTGTGGTTCATGGATGACAAGCTTTAATATTTCAGTTATTACTTCACCAACAGGCGGTGTAATTTCTGGTGCCGGTTCTTTGTGTATCGGTACTCCGGTTTCATTAACTGAAACTGTTACTGGTGGTACATGGTCATCAAGCAATACAAGTATCGCAACTGTTTCTTCTACCGGAGTTGTTACCGGAGTAGGTACAGGTTCGGCAACTATCACATATTCTGTTACTTCTAGTTGCGGTTCTGCAATTGCGACACATGCAGTTGCTTCAGGTTATTATCCAAACGCTGGTACAATTGTTGGTCCTTCATCATTGTGTGTTGGTTCTAGTGTAGCGTATACCGATACTGCTGCCGGTGGTGTTTGGGTGAGTTCTGATACAACAAAAGCAAGAGTTAGCTCAACCGGTGTTGTTACCGGCGTAGATACAGGCGCGGTGAATATCTACTATGTAGTTACAAACGCGTGCGGATCTACTAACGTTACAATTTCAATTCATATCACTCCTGGTGCGTCTATTGGTACAATCAGCGGTGCATCTTCAATGTGTATCACAAGTACTCAGGCACTTACTGAATCAATTTCAGGCGGCACGTGGAGCAGCAGCACACCTTCTGTTGCAACCATAGATGCTTCTTCAGGTTTCACTACAGCGTTAGCAACCGGTTCAACAGTTATATCTTACGCATTATCTACATCATGCGGTACATCATATGCTACATTTAATATGACAGTAGCTCCTGGTCCTGATCCGGGTACAGTAGGTGGTCCTTCAAGTGTTTGTGCACTTGATTCAAGCATTACAATGACAGAAACAGTTCCTGGTGGTACATGGAGCAGTAGCAACCCTTCAATTGCTACTGTAAATTCTACGGGTGTTGTCTTCGGTCTCACTGCCGGTTCTGTAGCTATCTCTTACTCTGTATCTGGTAGCTGTGGTTATACTAGTGCAAGAGCGTTAGTGACAGTTAATCCGGTTACAAATCCTGGTGCAATTACGGGCAGCAGCATTGTTTGTCGTGGTTTCACTACAACATTGGCTGATACTATTTCAGGTGGTACATGGAGCAGCAGCAACACTGCAAGGGCTACAGTAAACACTTCAGGTATGGTGTTTGGTGTTGATACAGGTGCTGTGACAATTTCTTATGCAGTTACAGGTACTTGCGGTACTCAATATGCTACTAAGTTGATGAACGTTTCTTCAACTCCTTACGAAGGTATCATCACAGGTACAACTTCGGTTTGCCGTGCAGCTACAACTGCTCTTGGCGAAACAGTAAGTGGTGGTGTTTGGAGCAGCGGCGATACAACAACAGCAACAGTTTCTGCTACAGGTGTGGTAACTGGTGTTGCAGGTGGTACAGCTATTATTTCTTATACAGTTACTAATACTTGCGGAATGGGTGTAGCTACAGCAATGGTTACAGTAAATCCATTCCCTGCTGCAGGTACAATTTCAGGTTCTGCTAATCTTTGCCTGGGTAGCACATCAACGTATACTGAATCAATGTCAGGTGGTACATGGAGCAGTACAAATACTTCAGTAGCGACTGTAAGTTCAACGGGTGTAGTGACTCCTGTGGCAACAGGTGCTACAATTTTAAGATATACACAAACAAATGCTTGCGGTACGACTATTACTGACGATACTTTGAATGTATTATCTGCTCCTACACGTGCAGGTCGTATCACAGTTTCGGGTTCAACAGTTTGCCCTGGTGATAGCCTTACAATGGTTGATACTGTTGCAGGTGGTGTTTGGAGTTCTTCAAACAGTGCAGTTGCAACAGTAAGTGCAACAGGTGGTGTGTACGGTGTTTCAGCAGGAACAGCTACAATCACTTACATGGTTTCAAATGCATGTGGTGCTTTGTTTGTTGATACAACCATTACGGTTAACCGCAGTTCATCATCAGGTACTATCGATGCGACCTCAGGCACATCTGTTTGTGCTGGTGCAACGTTGAGTGTTACAGATACTACAAGCGGTGGTACATGGTCATCAAGCAACCCATCAATTGCTACGGTTGATGCTAGCGGTAACATCACAGGCGTTTCTTACTCAGGTGGTTCAGCTACTATCTCTTACACAGTGAGCAACAGCTGCGGCACTAATACATCT
The DNA here is from genome assembly GCA_947454235.1 of Chitinophagaceae bacterium. Lineage (GTDB taxonomy): Bacteria > Bacteroidota > Bacteroidia > Chitinophagales > Chitinophagaceae > Flavipsychrobacter. The sequence continues at coordinate 156 of CANGIY010000003.1, read as the reverse complement.
ACCGTTGCTATCAGCGTGCTTCCGGCACCAATGTTGAGTGCAATCACAGGTTCAAGTGCATTGTGTACTTCAACATCTTATACTTACAGCGATTCTTACTTCGGTGGTACTTGGAGCTCAAGCAATCCATCAGTTGCTACCATTGCTGCAACAACA
>CANGIY010000002.1 GCA_947454235.1 Chitinophagaceae bacterium | reverse complement strand
CGTTTGAATGCAGGTCTATCGCCGTCACCGAAAGATTTCCTTTCTCTTTTTTCACCGAAATCACCGTCAGACTTACGTTTGAAAGCAGGTCTGTCGCCTTCACCAAAAGATTTTCTTTCTCTTTTATCTCCGAAGTCACCGTCAGACTTACGTTTGAATGCAGGTCTGTCGCCGTCACCAAAGGATTTTCTTTCTCTTTTATCTCCGAAGTCGCCTTCTGATTTGCGTTTGAATGAAGGCTTGTCGCCATCAAAACTTCTTTTGAAGCCACCTTCTTTTCTATCTGAAAATTTACCTGAATTACCTTCAGATCTTTTGTTGAAAGGCCTGTCACTTTTAGGTCCGTCACTTTTGAAATTGTCAGACCTTTTTTTGAAACTGCGGTCACCATCGCCGAACTCTCCGTTCGTTTTAGATTTTGAAAATCCAGCTGAGCGTGGTTTACCGAATTCCTTTTTCTCGTTTTTCACTAAAATAATAATATTAAGTCTGCAAAGGTAGCTTTAAAGTACGACTTTACAGTTGATAAATTGGTATGTAATGTTAAACCTATCCGGGGTTACGTAGACTTTCCAATTCCGTTAGGGCTTCGGCGTATGTGTTCTTAATCGAAACCATACAACTACGTAGTTCCTCAATGCCTGAATGGGTGAGTGAGGTGGTGTTCATTTTTACGAAATTCTCATAATTACCTCCTACCTTAACAATGCCCGCACTTGATTTTAGAAAGTGAGCTTGTTGATGGATTTTGTCGTAATCGGGTGTAGGGGAAAATACCAACTCTTCCAATTCCGGTAAACCCTTGTTCATGGTATCAATAAAAATACCCACTACTTCCGCTATATAGAACGAATCATTTCCCGAGATTTCAGCAAGGTAACTTAAATCGACTAATGGCATAGGTTGTGTAGAATGAATTGGTTAAGTATTAAATATTCTCAAAGTTAGTAAGAATAAAAAATAAATGCAAGTATTGTAACGAAATTGTAAAAGAAGAATACAGGTTTATTTGCTATTGCTTTGAAAATGAACTAGTTACCGTCAATTAATTCTGAAATCATTTCAAGTAATTTCGGCGGGTCGAATGGTTTCGAAATGCAACGGTTCATTCCCATATCTATACATTTGCCCATCTCCGACTCCAATGTGGTAGCTGTCAGTCCAATAATTGGAACATTGCTTTTCAGTTGCAGTCTGATGAATTGAGTTGCTTCAAGTCCATCCATTTCAGGCATGTGAACGTCCATCAGTATGGCATCGATTGGTGTCGATTGAATAAGGTCAAGAGCTTGTTTGCCGGTTTCAGCAATGTGGGTAGTAGCACCGGCTTTATTTAAAATAAATAAAAGTATTTTTATATTTAACTTGTTGTCGTCAGCAACTAGTATATTCTTTCCGTTGAGCAATGAATGTGAATTTTGGTCGGTTCGATTGAGTATGTTCACAAAATTACGACAATGTTTGTTCATTTTACAGTTAGGGAGCAAGTTTTAATTTATGGTTAATGCTTGCATTATTCGCGTAGCTTTTGTAATATTGTAACATCTACATTGGCATTTATTTTGGTTGAATTCATTGTTTTTCAGCATATTTCGTTTTGGAATTGCTTAGAAATGGGGATTTCCATTAACTTTGTAGGGTGAAGATGATTGTTAATCGTTGGTGCAAATCAACGCAAATGAAGGATTATGTTGGCATATAAGTTGCGCATTCTGCCGAGGTGGTTGGTTTTTTGTCTGGATTTGGTGCTGGTGTGTTTTTGCCTGTTCCTAACACGTTCATTAAAACTTGGTTTTCACTGGGAATATATTTTTTCCGGTATCAGAACCATGCTGGTTGTCGTGTTTTGCGTAAACATGGTGCTTTTTTATTCATTCAAGAGTTATGCAGGTATCGTTCGCTATACAAATCTTGAAGATGCTACCAGACTTGTGCTGGTAAACGCTGTTGCTGGGTTTATTTATCAGGCCATTAATACGTTTTATTTCAAGGGTAATAATTACTTTACATTATCGGTTATCCTCATTAACTTCTTCATTACCAGTTTTGTTATTATTTCCTATAGACTGGCAGTGAGGTATTTCTTCCACATTTACAAAGCTTTCAGCGAAGGTGAAATTGTACCGAGGAAGAAAGTTGCAGTTTACAATGCGTCGGCAAACGGCTTACACATTAAAAATGTACTGAACAACTTACCTAACGGCGACATGCAGGTTGCTGCGTTCCTGGATGATAACATGGCTGGTAGCGGCAAACTGATAGAGGGTATTCCTATTTACAATCTATCAGAAGCTTCAATTGCAAAGTTGAAGGCTGAAGGCATAGAGCTACTAATTTTTGTAAACAAGATTCAGGAGAAAAACACATTCAATATAATTGTTGATGCATGCCTTACACATGGTATTCGCATTCAGCAAGTACCAACAATGCGCGATTGGTTAAATGGTAAACTAGATACTCAACAGTTACAAAACATCAATATCGAAGATTTGTTGGAGCGTGAGGTAATTAAACTGCACAACGAAGCCATTTATTCTGAACTGAAAGGCAAAAAGATTTTGGTTACGGGTTCTGCCGGCTCAATTGGCAGCGAGCTAGTGCGTCAACTCCTTAATTTCAGGCCTTCTTTAGTGATTCTGTGCGATCAGGCTGAAACGCCAATGCATGAGATTATGCTTGAACTTTTGGAAAAGCATAAAAACGCCAATATCAAAGCATATTTAGGCGATATCAAGGATAGAGGTCGTATGGAGCATTTATTTGAGGTATTTGAACCACAAATAGTATTCCATGCAGCGGCCTACAAGCACGTGCCATTGATGGAAGACAACCCATCGGTTGCAGTACTTAATAATGTTCTTGGTACAAAGAATCTGGCAGAGCTTGCTGTACTGAATAACGTTGAGAAGTTTGTAATGGTCTCTACCGATAAGGCAGTTAACCCAACTAATGTGATGGGCGCTTCAAAACGTATTGCTGAAATATTCACTCAAAGCTACTTCAATTCTATAGCTGGAGAAGCTAAAGAAGATACAGAGCGGAAGTTCACCAAATTTGTAACCACACGTTTTGGTAATGTATTGGGCTCAAACGGTTCTGTTATACCTAGGTTTAAGAAACAACTTGAAGCAGGTGGACCACTTACTGTAACACACCCTGAGATTACCCGTTACTTCATGACCATTCCTGAAGCGTGTATGCTGGTACTTGAAGCAGGAGTTATGGGCGAAGGTGGTGAGATTTTTGTATTCGATATGGGTAAGCCGGTTAAAATCGCCGACCTTGCCAAGAAAGTGATACGCCTATCTGGTAAAGAACCTGATGTTGACATACGTGTCGTTTACACAGGCTTAAGGCCGGGTGAAAAGCTCTATGAAGAGTTGTTGAACAATGCTGAAAACACAAAGCCTACTTACCACGAAAAGATATTGATAGCTGAAGTTCGTACGTACAATTTTGAAGATGTCAACAAACGCATCGAAAAGTTGATATCAAGTGCGCGCCAGCATTACACGCTTGACACAGTTCGTTTGATGAAGGAATTAGTGCCTGAGTTTGTTCCTAATAATGTTGCTTACGAAAAAATTGGTACCGAAACAGGTAAGTAGTCTTTTAAACGTGAATTTGTTTTGATTGAATTGCTTCTCCGAAGAAGTTTTTTCCGTGTAAGTCAAAATCTACAGTGTCGTCGGTGGTGTAAAACAATCGTTGTCCTTTTTTACTCAATCTTGTTTCCATTTCAGGGTGGCGTGTCAGGTAGTCACTCAGGCTGGTAGCAACAATATCGCCTTGTGCTACAATTTTTACATGTTCCGGAACCTGTTTTTTGATTTTGTCCAACAGCAAAGGGTAGTGCGTACAACCAAGTAAAAGAGTATCTATTTCGGGCGTTTCGGTAAATAACTCATCAAGGTATTTAGCTACAAAATAGTCAGCACCGGCGTTGTTATATTCGCCATTTTCAATAATTGGTACCCACATTGGGCATGCTTTCGAATGAACAGTTACCCCTGGGTACAATTTGTGTATTTCTATTTCATACGATTTTGAAGCAACAGTTCCCTTGGTTCCCAATACACCCACATGCCCTGTAAGGGTATATTGCCCAATAATTTCAGCCGTTGGTCTAATGACACCCAAAACCCTGTTATCGGGGGCGAGGCCAGGTAAATCAAGCTGTTGAATGGTTCTTAAAGCTTTTGCACTGGCCGTATTGCACGCTAAAATAACAAGCGGACAACCCAATTTGAAAAATGCCTTTATGCACTCTAAAGTGTATTGATGTATTGTTTCAAACGAACGGTTGCCATAGGGTGCACGGGCATTGTCGCCGATATACACATAGTCATAGGCTGGTAGGTGACTCACGATTGAACGAAAAACCGTCAAACCACCATACCCTGAGTCAAAAATGCCTATTGGCCCTTGTTGTACATAATTGTTCTCGTTCATTGCTTCGCCAAACTTATGAATTATCACCGATTATTTGTTCCGTTCCAGTTTTTGAATCAATGCCGTTACCCTTTTTATTTTAGAGGGAGTAACCATCTCCTGTTTACGTAGGGTTAATACGTGCAGCAAGCTCTGTTTATGCTCGCCATCAAATAATGGTATTGACTTTTCGGCATAAGTGGGAAATTGGTTTTCAGGGCTTTTTAAAATTTGTTCCAGCAAAAGAGGTGCTGCTATTTCATTGTATTCAGTGTGGCGGGCTAATTCAATCAATATGTTCACCGCATGGTCGCGGGTTATTACACTGCCTGAGTCTGCTTTATCTACAATGAGTAAAATATGTTCAAATAGTTTCCCTGTACAGTTAGTGGCTATGGCGCTGAGGGCTGTCATCGCTCCCCATACCATTCTATTGTGTTTGCTTTCAAGTAACTGAATAAATGTGTCTACATAAGGTGCAACCCAATCAGGTTGTTGCGTAGCCACCTCGTACATTGTCTTAATCGCATCAAATTGAATTTCCTTCTTGGGGTGCTGGAGCAATTTCGCAACATCAGCAAGTAAGTCAATTTTTCCATCTTTAATTATTCGTTCCGCCAATTGCTGATTTGGAACTTCATCTCTGCGCCCTAAAGTTGTTGCGAGAAAAGGTAGAGCAGTATTGTTGTCGAAACTAATTTTAGCCATTAGTGCTCAGCAATTACCGGTAAAACAATATTTGAAGGATGTTCTTTTTCCGACATCACAGTAATATCACAGTCTTTGTAATCGGCCTTAGTACATGTGTAAATATCAACAAACTGCTGAGGGTTTCTATCAACCAGTGGGAACCAACTGCTTTGTACCTGCACCATTATTTTGTGTCCTTTCTTAAATACGTGTGCAACATCAGGCAATGCAAACTTCACCTCGGTAGGCTGGTTCGGAATAAATGCTTGTGGCTCGGTAAAACTATTGCGGTAGCGCCCTCTGAATACTTCACCGCGCACAAGCATCTGATAGCCACCCATAGGGTAGTTAGTACCGTTTCCTGCACCATCAATACCTGTATCGTACTTGAATTGTTCAGGAAAAACATCAATAAGCTTTACTATAAAATCAGCATCTGTCGTAGATATTTTAGTGAAAATATCAGCCACCAACGGTCCTGCAAGTGATACATCTTTATTAAGTTCTTCTGTTTGGTACACGAGCACATCGGGTCTGTTGGCCGCAAAACGTTGGTCATCGGTCATGTACTCATTGGTGCGGTTATGACCGGGGTTTTCAGCAAAAGGCACTGGTTTGTCAACTTTGCTGGTGTATGATTTGGCGTATTTATCGCCATTGTTTTGCGGCTTATTGGTGGAAAGCGAACCGTCATTCCCGAAATAGTAGGTTGTGTTTTCGGTGTACGCCGGCGGCCATGAATTGTAGTGTTTCCACTTGTTAGCGCCGCTAAAAAATATGGTTGCTTCGCTTATTTTCTTCGCACTTCCTTTTCCTTCAAGGTAGTATTCAAAAAACGGTATTTCAACACTGTCCTGATAATATTCTGAGTTTTTTTTGCCAAATCGCACATTTCCTAAAAATTCTCCTGTCGAACGCGCCCAGCCGCCGTGAGACCACGGACCCATCACAATTTTGTTTTTATTCTGGCTTTTCCCTTCTATGGCTTTATACAAATTCCATGCGCCGTAACAGTCTTCAGCATCATACAAACCGCCTGTAACCAGCGTTGCTACATTTTTGCTGATGTGTTGTACATAGTTTCTTGTATTTCTCGTCTGCCAAAAGTCGTCATAGTTAGGGTGGTTTTCAAGGTCTTTCCAAAATTCCACACTATCTCCCATCAACGATTTGAGGTTCTGAAAAGTTGGGTGTGCCATATAAAACTGGTATTTGTCACTTATTTCAAAACTATAACCCCTCGCTGATTGTGTTGTAGGTTTTGGGCGTGGTTTCCCGAAACCTGAATAGAAATTGAAGGCATCCATCATCATAAAAGCACCATTATGGTGAAAATCATCTCCTATAAACCATTCTGTTACTGGTGCCTGAGGGCTCACAGCTTTTAATGCCGGGTGCCCGCTAAGTGCAGCCTCGGTGGCATAAAAACCTGGGTATGATATTCCAAACACACCAACATTTCCATTGTTGTTTTTAATGTTTTTGAGCAGCCATTCAATGGTGTCATAGGTGTCTGTAGCCTCATCTATTTTGCTTCTGTCATTGTTTTCATTGAAGGGACGTACATCTACAAAATTGCCCTCACTCATGTATCTGCCTCTTACATCTTGTACCACCATTATATAATTGCGTTTCAGGTACTTGATGTAGTAGTTATTCCAAAAGCCACGGAAATTCTGCTCGCCGTATGGACCAATGGAATATGGAGTACGTGTCATCAGGAACGGGTGCTTTGATGCACCGTCGTTAGGTATATAAACTGATGTAAAGAGCTTTTTACCATCGCGCATTTCTACGTACACTTCCTTTTTTGTGTAGTGTTCTCTCACCCACAAACTATCAGCAGTTGAGCCGAATGCAAAAGAGCCGGAAAGTAACGCTATAGCCAGTGATAAAATGCATTTCATAGTATAAAAGTTTTGAGTAAAAGTATAAAAATGGTTCTGTAAGTGATAAAAAAAAGCTACCCCGAAGGGTAGCTAAAAAAGAAAAAAAGAAAAATAATTACTTGAGTTGCACCTTAGCAGTGTATAACTCACCATCAATATTTACCTGAACGAAATACATTCCTGAAGGGTATTGAGAAATATCCATTTGCATCAATTGTTGTTCAGATGTTTGAGCAACTATGATACGACCTGTAATGTCGGTTACGACAGTTACTGCAGTACAGTTTTCGCATGGAAGTTTGATATTAATAATACCTGTTGATGGGTTAGGGTACACTTCAATACCAGATTCACTGGTAGTTGTAGTGCCATTACCGCCTGGTTTAGCTGCCGTGATCGTAACTACTTTACGGGCAACAGCAGTACCACATACATTCGTAACTGAATACTTAATGGTGTCAATGCCAGCAGCAACTCCTGTCGCTAAACCACTTGTTGAAACAATGGTTGCAAGAGCAGTATTAGAGCTACTCCATGTTCCACCAGTAACAGTGTTAGTATAAGTAGTGCTTGCTCCACGAGATAGTGAAGATGCTCCTGAAATTACACCCGCAGAAAGCGATGATACTGTTACCGATTTGGTTGTAGTAGCTGTTCCGCAACTGTTAGTAATGAAGTAAGTGAGCGTTATTGTTCCGGCTGAAATGCCAGTAAGTACACCTGATGAGTTTACAGTCGCAATTGCTGTGTTGCTGCTTATCCAGCCACCACCTGTTGAAGCGTCAGTATATGTAGAAGAAGTTCCTGTACAAATACTTGAAGAACCTGTAATTGAAGAAACTGTAGGTGCTGCTGAAACAATGATTGTCTTATAAGCAGAAACTGTACCACAAGCAGAAGTAACTGAGTAAGTAATATTAATAGTGCCCGCAGCCACACCCCTTACAACACCGCCGGAAGTAACGGTCGCGACTGAAGTGTTACTGCTTGACCATGAACCACCTGCAGTGCCACTGCTGGTGAGTGTAATAGTTGCACCAACGCAAACGCTTGAAAGTCCACTAATTGAGCCTGCCGTAGAAGATGCACTTACAGTAAGTGTCTTAGTAACTGTAACAGTTGCACATGCAGTTGTTACAGTATAAGAAATAGTAACGGTACCTGCTGCAACGCCTCTAACAACGCCACCAGTTGTAACCGTAGCTAAAGCAGTATTGCTGCTGCTCCATGTTCCACCGGTAGTAGAATCGGTGAGTGTAGTTGTTGAGCCAATGCATACCGCCGTTGAACCTACGATAGGCTTAACCGTTGGTGAAGCGCTCACAGTTATTACATAACCGGCAGTTGCTGTACCACAAGAATTTGAAACTGTATAAGAAATACTTGCAGAACCAGCAGCTACACCTGTCACAACTCCAATAGCACTTATAGTCGCAATTGCAGTATTACTGCTCGTCCACACACCACCTGATGTAGCATCGGTTAGAGTAATTGAAGATCCTGTACAAACAGTCGTAGGGCCCGATATTGTACCAGCAGCAGGAGCCGGATTAACTGTTATTGTTTTTGTTGCCGTATTAGAGCCACAAGTATTAGTTACAACGTACGAAATAACTGAAGTACCTGCAACTAAACCACGAACAATGCCCGCAGTTGTTACAGAAGCGATTGTTGGAGCTGCACTGCTCCATGTTCCGCCCGTAACTGTAGATGTATATGGTGTAGTTGCACCAACACATACGGTTGTAGAACCAGAAATTATTCCAGCGTTTGGCGCCGGATTAACAGTCATGCCCCAAGTAGAAGTAGCAGAACCGCAAGAAGTAGTAACTGTGTATGTAATTGTGGTTGAGCCAGCCGCCATACCCGTAACAACACCACCGGTACTAACTGTGGCTACGGCGGTTGTACCGCTGCTCCACACACCGCCGGTTACAGTACTAGTAAGAGTTGTATTTAAACCAGCACAAACAGATGTTGCGCCTGAAATCGTACCCGCTGTTGGTATCGCACTTACTGTTACGGCTTTAGTTGCCGCTGCCGCGCCGCAAGAATTAGTTACTGTATAAGATATAGTAGTTGATCCAATAGCCACAGCAGTGACCATGCCACCTGCACCTACTGTAGCAACTGAAGTATTAGTGCTGCTCCATATGCCGCCAACTGTAGCATCGGTAAAAGCTGCCGAAGTACCTACACACATAGTTGAAGAACCTGAAATTGCATTAACGGATGGAACGGTATTTACGTTGACTGTATAGGTAGCAACAGCGCTTCCGCAAGTGCCTGTCACTGTGTATGAAATTGTAACAACGCCAGTCGTTAAACCTGTCACAACGCCAGAGGTGCTTATTGTTGCAACTGATGTAGCACTTGATGACCAAACTCCACCCGGAGTCGCATCAGAAAGTGTAATTGTTGCACCTGTACACACCGATGTTGGACCAGAAATGGCAGAAACACTAGAGGTACTATTTACAGTAATGGCTTTAGTTACATAACGAGAACCACAAGAATTTGAAACAGTATATGTTATCGTCACCGAACCGGCAGCAACACCTGTAACAACACCTGAAGCGGAAACTGTCGCAATTGATGTATTGCTTGAAGACCAGACTCCACCAACTGTTGCGTCGCTTAAAGTACCAGTAGCACCTGCACAAACAGAACTGATACCCGTAATTGCGCTCGGTGTTGCAGGAAGTGGGTTAACCGTTACACTATAAGTTGCATAAGTAGAGCCGCAAGCATTAGATATTGAATATGTAATTGTTACTGTACCTGCTGCAACTCCGGTTACTACTCCAGTCGAAGAATTTACTGTCGCAACCGAAGCATTTGAGCTACTCCAAACACCACCGGTAGTAGCATCAGCCAAAGTAATTGTTGCACCCTGGCAGACAGAAGTAGGTCCGGTAATAGATGCCGGTGCAGAAGGTGCTGTTGCTATAGTAATCGTGTAATCAACATTAGTAGTTCCGCAAGAATTAGTTACTGAATATCTGATAGTTACGATACCTGAGCTAACTCCCGTAACGACACCTGTCGCGCTTACTGTGGCAATTGTGGGAGAAAGTGACGACCAAACACCACCACTCGTAGTGTCGATCAATGTGATGGTACCAGTACCCATACAAAGCGAAGTAGGACCACTTATAGCACTCACCGTAGGCAGAGGCATAATGGTAAATGCTCGGGAAACTGTCACAGTACCACAAGTGGTTACTGTATATCTAATAGTATCTACTCCTGCACTAATAGCTGTTACAACACCCGAGCTACTTACTGTAGCCATTGATGGGTGTGCTATACTCCATGTACCACCTGATACTGTATCAGAGAAAGTACCCGTTGCCCCCACACAAATCCTATCTGGACCAGTGATAGTGCCAGCAGATGCAGAGCCGGTTACGGTTATTACTTTATAAGTACTATATGAACCGCAAGAGTCTGTTTTTGTATAATATACTGTATCAATTCCGGTAGAAATGCCATAAACAACACCTAGTCCTGTAACAGTTGCTACAGTTGTGTTTGAACATGACCACGTACCACCTGCTGATGTATCACTCAAAGTAATTGACGCACCACGACAAACAGTTGATGCACCTGAAATTACCCCAACATGTGGAATAGGGTACACTGTAAGGTAATATGTTTGAATACCACCTGTACAGCCAGCATAGGCAGTGTCAACTCCGGTAATCGTATAAGTAACTGGTGAAGAAAGGCTACCTCGATCGATGTTCACATTCACTCCTGATGTTGAAGATAAAGCTGTAGAAGGAGCCCAGCTCCAAGTACTACCTGCCCAAATACCATTATCTCCGTGTTCAACGTAAGCATTTACAGTAGAAGCATAAGCATAATCGCATGGGTAAACGGTATGGCTACCATGGAAGGTATCTATATGCGCTATCTGCATAACTGGATTTGGAAAAGCTCCATCTACAGCACTTGCCGAGTCATTACCGTCAAATATGTAAGCATAAGCGAAAAATACGCTATCATAAGGTGCTAATGACCCTAATTTAAAAGAAACTCCGATTGCATAATCGCCTGAAACCGTAGAGCCTGCAGTCGCATAGTTTGTACCAATTGCTGCGAACGAATACCCATTCCATATCGAGTCAATGGCGCGGGCCGGTGTGTACCAGTTGGTATAAACAGATACGCGTGCACGACAGTCTTTTGCCCCAATACACATAGAAGCCGCAGGTCGACCTGTTGCCGAATCACCACCAATACAAGTTGCCCTCGCCATTGAGCGATGCAAAGCGTCATTTTGGTAGTCAACTACGTTGCTTGTAGTGTATGTTCCACCTGCCCACGATACATTCGCATCAGGGTCAACACCACGCATGTAATAAACGTCGGAAATGGTTGAAGATGTATTGTTGACCAGCTTAACTGTAACTACCAACGCCGAACCGAACGTATCAATGCGGTAATCTTTGGTAATTCCTATTCTTCCGCTGTCGGCAGTGCCTACCCAGGTACCATGTGCTGAACCTCCAATGTTTGAATAAGAGGTAAAGCCTCCAGACATTGAGCCTGTATAATTACATGTGGTAGCGTTTGCAGCTCCAAAAAATGTGCTGGTTTTTAAACTCCAGAATTCCATTGGCGAGCCCATTAGAGTATAATCACCCATAAATGGAGGAGCACCTGTAGTCCAGCCGTCATGTCCGTAATCGTACACCGCCCCTAAAAAGCGAGGACTTGAAAGACTACAGATGTATGCCGAAGTAGTGCCACCTAAATGCGGATGATAACTAGAGGACGGGACTGTTACACCACTTCCTAAAGTACCATTTGGTTGGCTCCCAATTTCAAGATAGGCACCTTTTAAAAATAGATTTGAACTGTCTAGCTGAGCAAAAGAAGGCTTAAAGCCAATTAAAGCAAAAGTGATAAAGACAAGGTTTAGTAATTTTACTCTGGTCATTTTGAATAAAATTTAGGTTCGTTTATTGTGAATAGTTTTTCTTAAATCTTTTGGTGGGTAAAGTCATGAGGTGTAAGGTTTTCGTGACTCATTTATATTCAACTTATTACGGTTGAACGCATGAAAAAAGACACAAATTCGTGATAAAAGTAATCGAAAAATGCGAACTTTTAGGTTGAAAGAACTGGTTTTTCTTAGGGAGGTATTATATTATTTACTGTTAGTTAATGAATGAACGTGTTGAAATTGAAAAATGGTAATGAATACCGGCATTTATGCACATCATGTGAAATTTAAATAATGCTATTACAACCTACAATGTTTGTTGGGGGTAATAATCTCTTAACTTTGTGTCAGCAAAATAAAAGCAATCAAATAATATGGCAAAAGTATTCCACGATGGAAATTTCGAACAAGAAGTTTTGAAAGCAAGTCAACCAACTGTTGTAGACTTTTGGGCTCCATGGTGCGGACCATGCCTTCAAATCGGCCCAACGATTGATGCGTTGGCAACTCAATATGAAGGACGTGTAAACATTGGTAAAGTAAACGTTGACGAGAACCCTAATGTTTCTGTTAACTTTGGTATCACCAGCATCCCTTGCATTCTGTTCATCAAAGACGGTAAAATCGTTGATAAACAAATTGGTGCTGCTCCAAAAGCTGCTTTTGAAAAGAAAATTGAAAAAATGTTGGGTGCTTAATTAAGTATCGTGAATATATTTGAGCCGGTTGCAAAACCGGCTTTTTTTATGCCAAATTTGAATCAATGAAAGGGCTTAAAACAATCTTACTCCTGCTGGTTTCTAATACTTTCATGACTTTCGCATGGTATGGTCACCTAAAGTTTAAAGAATACGATTGGGGTAAAAACCTGGGTTTAATTGCTGTAATTGGTATAAGCTGGGGGCTAGCTTTGTTTGAGTACATTTTTCAGGTGCCTGCCAATAAGCTTGGGTTCAAAGAAAACGGTGGTCCTTTTACACTCGTTGAATTAAAGACGCTTCAGGAAGCCATCACACTCACTGTGTTTATGGCTTTTTCCATCATTTTCTTTAAAGATCAGAAATTGGCATGGAACCATGTGGTTGGGTTCATGTTGATTATTGCTGCGGTTTTCGTGATTTTTAAAAAGTGGTAGCTTAATACTTTACCTTTTTGTAAAACCACTTTTTGGCCATTTCAGCACTGAAAATGTAAGCTGTAACAATTCCCAAGTTCGCCAGATAGAAATTCAATGGCATAGCACTAAAGCCAAACAAACCCGCAACTGGAGTATAAGGTAAGGCAAGCACCGCCAATACAACTAAAAGGGTAGTACCCGCCAACAGTTTTCCTGGTAGACTTTTTAGAAACGGTTTCCTTGTTCTTACCACCAGTACAATCAACGAAGCTGATATGACCGATTCAGTGAACCAACCTGTTTGAAAACTCTGTTCACCAGCTTTAAAAAGCCACATCAAAACAAAGAATGTAAGGTAATCAAACACCGAACTGATGAGCCCGAAAACCACCATGAACTTTTGAATGAATTTGATATCCCACCTTTTGGGTTGAGTGATAGACTCTTTATCTACCGAATCAGTGGCTATCGTCATTTCAGGTAGGTCGGTAAGTATATTTGTTAGTAAAATTTGTTTGGGTAAAAGGGGTAAGAACGGAAGAAATAAAGAAGCTCCAGCCATTGAGAACATATTGCCAAAGTTGGCACTTGTTGCCATAAAAATGTACTTCATAGTATTGGCAAAGGTCTTTCGCCCTGAAATGATACCTTGTATTAATACCTCTAATTGATTGCTTAAAAGAACGATGTCGGCAGCTTCTTTAGCAACGTCTACAGCAGTATCAACCGAGATACCCACATCGGCAGCGTGTAATGCAGGTGCGTCATTGATGCCATCACCCATAAAGCCAACCACATTACCAGCACTTTTTAAAAGTGTAATGATTTTCTCTTTTTGATTGGGTTCAACTTCAGCAAATATATGCGTTTTAGGTAGCCTGAATTTAAGTGCAGTCTCTGACATCTCATGCAGGTCTTTGCCCGTAAGTATTACCGGGTTTTGGAAGCCCATTTGCAAAGCTAAACTTCTGGCAACCAGTGCATTGTCGCCCGTTATTACCTTGAGCTGAACGCCTAGTTTATTTAGTTGTTCTATTGTTTCCCGTGCATCTTTTTTAGGAGGGTCGAATAGCGTAATGAACCCTAAAAACACCAATCCCGATTCTTGGTCTTTAGTAATATCTGTTGCACCCGGCATTTTTTTCGCAGCCAATGCGAGAGTACGCAATCCCTGTTCACTCAGCACTTTGTATTGCGTTATTATTTGCTCTCGTGTGTTTTGAATATCGAGTGGGTCTGAAAGGCTGCCCGAAAAAGAACATACTTCAAGTACATTGTTCACCGCACCCTTGGTAATCAACAAAGCTCCCTCAGGCCCGTCAACCAATATCGAAAGGCGTTTTCTGATAAAGTCATACGGTATTTCGCTAATGAAATTGTAGGCTTCAGTACTGTTGCATTTTGCGCAACTAATGGCTTCATCAATCGGGTTCCTGAAATCTTTTTGCATCGACGCGTTGAGCCATGCATATTTCAAAAGCTCGTCATTGTGATTGCCATTTAAGTCAACGGTGTCTTTGAGGGTTACTTTTCCTTCGGTGATGGTACCAGTTTTATCAGAGCAAAGAATATTCATGCTGCCAATATTCTCAATGGACGAGAGGCGCTTTACAATTACTTTTTCTCCTGCCATCGATTTGGCACCCTTCGAAAGATTGATGGTAATGATGGCGGGCAACAATTGAGGTGTAAGTCCGACAGCTAACGCTAGCGAAAACAAAAATGATTCCAGTACTGGTTTATGCAGGTACACATTGATGGCAAAAATGACGATAACCAGCATCAGCGTAATTTCCATCAACAAGTATCCAAATTTTCTGATGCCGCGTTCAAATTCTGTTTCTGGTTGCTTTGAAGCCAGTTCCTGAGATATCGCTCCAAATTCTGTTGCCGAACCAGTCGAAACAGCGACCGCAGCTCCTTTCCCGGAGATAACATGCGAACCCATGAAAAGTGAGTTGGTGCGTTTCGAAATGCCGGCGTTCGCTTCAACAACTCCGGGTATTTTTTCCACCGGGTACGTTTCTCCGGTAAATGCCGCCTCATCAATATACAATTCCTGAGAACTGATAATCAAACAATCGGCAGGAATGATGTCGCCGGCTGAAAATGAAATAAGGTCGCCCGGTACTACATCTTCAACTGAAATTTCGTGTTCTATTCCATCTCGTATTACATGGCATTTAAGCTGGACGAGCTTTAATAATTCCTGTACCGCATTTTGCGCACCCCGCTCCTGAAAATAGCCCAACAAACTACTTATCAGAATGATTACCATAATAATAATGGTGTCAGTCCGGTCGCCTAGGGTAAACGAGAGCACTGCAGTAAATATCAAAAGAAGCGTGATTGGACTCTTAAATTGAGTGAGGAACAATAAAATTGCGCCTGATTTCTTCTTATTAGCAATTGTGTTTTTACCGAAAGTAGAAAGCCGCCTTTTGGCTTCATCTGTTGGTAAACCTGCTTTGGTTGATTGTAGCGATTGCAGTACGGTTGCGATTGGTTTTGACCAAAATTGATGCTGTATGGTTGAAAACGAGGTGTTTTCCATTTTATAAAGTTACACCTAAAATTAATAGCCTCAGGCACTCTTAAACAATATTAATACAATGTTTATCACGTCAGCTATTTGTAAAGTCATGGTCTTCTCTGACCTTTTGTAAAGTTTCGGCATAATTTTTGCTGCAAATAATGCAAATCGGTAATATAATGTCAAAGCTTTCCTCCTTAGTCATAGTTTTTTTGTTGTCTACAACTACAATGGCTAATACAATTAAGGGTAAAGTGATGGATTCATTCGGAGTTGCTATTCAAGGTGCCATAGTTGAAATTCCTGATCTCAAAACAGGAGTAGTAACAGACACGGGCGGCTACTATAGTATTAAAGATTTACCGGGCGGAAATTACACGATAGAGGTACATGAGTTGGGTTTTGCAACCATTCATAGAATGGTAAAGATTGAATATGTTACGATTCTTGATTTTGTGATGCATGAAAGTGTATTGGAAAAAAACGAAATTGTAATCACAGGTACTAGTCTTGCAACTGAGGAGAGAAAGAGCATTACACCCATTCAAAGTATGACATTGAAGGAAATGCGTGAGAATGCATCTTCTAATATCATTGATGCTATCACATCTATTCCTGGCGTTTCTGCTATTTCAACAGGTGCATCAATTTCAAAACCGGTCATTCGTGGTTTGGGTTATAACAGGGTAATTACCTTAAACGATGGTGTAAGGCAGGAAGGGCAGCAATGGGGCGATGAACATGGTATTGAAATAGACGATTATAACGTTACCCGTGTCGAAGTGCTTAAGGGACCGGCCTCATTAGCCTATGGCTCAGATGCTATGGCTGGTGTGGTCAATATTATCTCGACGCCTAATATTCCTGAAGGGAAAATGACCGGTAATGTTGCCGCCAACTATCAAACCAATTCCGGGTTATCGGCTTTACATGCCGAGATTGGTGGTAATAAAAACGGGGTGAGCTGGCAGGTGTACGGAACACAAAAAATAGCGCACGATTTTTCTAATAAATATGATGGTGCCGTATTTAATTCAAGGTTCCAGAATACCAATTTTGGGGCAAGTTGGGGCATAAATAAAAAATGGGGCTTTTTGAAAGCCTATGTTACTTCCTATGAATTGAAGACTGGTTTGCCGGAAGGTGACAGAGACTCAGCTACAGGTAGTTTTATTAAAACCGAGAACATTAATGGTGTTGCTACAGACGCAATCGTGAATGCTTCAGATGCAAAGAGCTATGCAATGTCGGTGCCTTACCAAGACATAGTTCATCGGAAGCTAGTACTTGAAAACAGTTACTACCTCAATAATGGCGGTAGAATTGGGCTTGTAGTAGGGTATCAGCGCAATGAAAGGAAAGAATTTGGCGATGTTCTTGCACCTGATGAGCCGGGTTTGTCGTTGTTGTTACAAACTGCCACCTACGATTTAAAATATTATTTGCCACAGGTGAAAGGCTGGAATGTGACCACTGGTTTAAATGGCATGAGCCAATGGAACAACAATGAAGGCACTGAATACCTCATTCCTGACTATCGTTTGTTCGATGGAGGCTTGTTTATAATGGGCAAGAAGGAAATCAACAAATGGAGCGTTGCTGGTGGATTGAGGTATGATATCAGAAACATGGAAGTATATTCCAAAGATATTGTTCTTGGGCAGATGCCAACTATACAGCATTATGAAATCTTTCATACTATTAGAAATAACTTTCCGGGAGTATCAGGTAGCTTAGGAGTGAGCTATGAAGCGAATAAATCAAACATTTTTAAGGCCAATTTATCAAGCGGATACCGTGCGCCTAATATTGCTGAACTTGCTTCGAATGGAGTGCATGAGGGAACTTTTAGGTACGAAATTGGTAACCCGGGTTTGAAACCTGAAAATAGTGTACAGGCTGACCTTGGATATCAGTGGAGTTCAGAGCACTTGTTTGTGAATGTTGCATTGTTTGATAACTATATCAATCACTACATATTTGTGCGAAAAATGGCAATTGCTCCTGCATCAATTGCTGCCAACAACCCTGATAATTTTGATGCTTTTACTTATTCACAAGGCGAAGCTAATTTGTATGGTGGCGAATTGTATATCGATTACCACCAACACCCGTTTGATTGGATTCACTTCGAGAATACGTTTTCTTATGTAAGGGGTAAGCTATTGAATGCAGTTGATGGAAACAGCAATTTGCCGTACATGCCACCGTTTAAATGGTTGACCGAATTGCGTGCACAAAGGAGAAACATAGGTAAGTACCTCAAAAACGCTTACGCCAAAGTAGGGCTCGAATTCAATGCTGAACAAAACAATGTGTTTTCTGCCTATAACACTGAAACATCAACACCGGGTTATACATTGCTTGATGCGGGTATTGGAGCCGATATTTGCAATAAACAACATAAAACTATACTCACGCTCACCATCGCAGGGCAAAACTTAACCGATGTAGCCTATCAAAATTTCCTGAACCGCTTGCGCTACGCCCCTGAAAACTACGCAACAGGCAGAATGGGTATTTACAATATGGGACGAAACTTTAGTGTGATGTGCTCAGTTCCATTGACTTTTGGAAGTAGATAACCTCAAAAGTACCCGGTCTCTTATTTTGAATGCTGCTTTCTCAATGGTTAAGTGAAGAGCGGTCGCAACCAAAAGGGTTGCAGTGATGCTCGCGACAAAAACTACGGTACTTGT
Organism: Chitinophagaceae bacterium; assembly: GCA_947454235.1. Lineage (GTDB taxonomy): Bacteria > Bacteroidota > Bacteroidia > Chitinophagales > Chitinophagaceae > Flavipsychrobacter. Next base: position 402,982 of record CANGIY010000002.1, on the reverse strand, counting down.
TTCATCGATGCCGTTATCTGATAATAGCTTTTGGGATAAATGAAATACTATTTTGTGGCATAAGTATGCAGCATAAGAAATATCAGCCAACCATCGAGCGGCTGCCAATGTGCGATTTTTAATGTCGGGCTTGAATTGAAGTGAAAATGCAACCAACAATCCATAACCGATTGCAACCAACGTAAAACCTAAGGTTGACGCAAATATTGATAATTGGTCTCGGCAGATGTAGAAAGAAAATGCAATGACTGCCGTCGCAATAAGGGCAGCTTTGATAGGTTTTGTATTCCATTTTTGGATGAAGTCAGGTTTGTAAATTCTCATCCATGCCAAAAGCATTCCTACTGAGATGCCATCCAATCTACAATACGTGGGGTAATAAATGAGTCGATACCATGCCAAACCATCTACCTCACCATCTTGATTCACAACCTTATAATTGAACATGAGTATTCGAAAAACGAGTGACAAACCGAGTAGGGCAATCAAATAAAATGGAATCTTTCTGTTGATTTTATGGGGGTTCAGAAACAATAGCACAACGGGTACAACAAGGTAAAATTGCTCTTCTATGCACAAGGACCATGCATGTGAGAATGTGCCCGAGGTGGCGGGGTTTAGACCAAGGTTTTGGGTAAAGGTGAGAAATTTCCAAAGTGGGGGCAGCGCTTCTTTTTCTCTTACAACAGGAAAGAGGAAATAAGCAGTCAGTATCGTAAAGTAAATAGGTAGAATGCGAAACGCACGTTTGACATAAAACCCGGTTACATCTATTTTTTCTGTTTCCTTAATTTGTTGGAACAACTGTGAAGCAATAAGGTAGCCACTCAATACAAAAAACAAATCAACGCCGGTCCAGCCAAATTTGCCGTACGGTTCCAGCCACTCGGGGTGGGGGAATAGTATAGAATAATGAAAGACCAGCACCAGGATGATGGCAATACACCTCAATACATCGAGACTGGGCAATCGTTTCATAGTTGTGAAGAAATGATGGAATTTTCAATCAGCAATTTAGATGCAATTCACGAAAGATAGGGGCAATTGCACGGTAATTATTTTAGAAAAACTTTCTGTAAGTGGGTTCGTGGAACTTTTCAAATCCTTCGTTAATATAAACTGGTTCTCCCATCTTCGTGGCGTGTAGTTCGAAAGCGGTAGTGTTACGTTCCCTGCCACTTTCTACCAGCCTTTTCATAATGCCCGAGCTTAACCCCATGCGCCTGAATTGTGGGCGAGTGTACACACTCATTATATAGCCCCAAATGCCGCTAGGGTTTTTAAAATTGCCGGGCTGAACTCTTATTACAAGCCCTCCAGCAGCAGCCGGTACATCATTCACAGTTGCATACCAACTAATGTAGTTTTTGCCAATTTCAGCTTTGAAGTAATTTTCCAGTGAGTCACGAACTAATGCTTCCTTTTCAACACTTTGCGGACCGAGTAGTTCAGCAGAAAATTCCAGTCTCAATTCAGTAATCAGCTTGTAGTCGGCTGGTGTCGCGCAAAAGAACTCTATTTTTTTATCTTCCATGTTTTGAGTTTGATGAACTATTTAATGGACAAATCCTTGTAACAATACAACCAAAAGTGATTTTAACATAAGTATCGTTTCAACTAAAAATTATCATCTTCAACACATTTCGTCCCTAGAATGCTATCTATCTTATTGATTAACTCTTCTCTAAATGGTGCAATCAGAGCTTTTAGATATTTCTTCTTTTGTTTGGTAATTCCTCCTCCTTCGCTACCCGCATTAGCATAAGCTATGAAAATTTCTGATGACTTTGAAGTATCCCAATAAGACTTATCAGCATAATATCGAAATACATATTCATCTGTTGTGGTACCTCTTGATATTTGAATAGTTACATATCCAGTATCATCGTTAAAATGATCTTTGATTGTGCTTCTTTTTATGTTGGAATTGTCTTTTATAACTTGATCGACAGCTTTTTCTAAAGTGTACTTGCTAACATTGAAGTCATATGCGCTAATATACCCGTGAGTCCCTCCAGAAATGCATCCGTTCAAAAAAGCGAATGAGAACCCAACTAAAATGATATTTCTAATTTTTGAAATTTTCATGTTACTACTTAAACCGCTTTTTGCTTGTTTTAATTGCATCAGTTATCGGAAATTGTTTCCCGAATTTCTCATCTTGAATGGGTTCGCCGGCAACCAGCTTCAATGGTAAAATGCCGCTCCATACTTCTACGGGTACGTCTTCATCTTTCATAGGCATGCAATCACGTACTTTGGCGGTAGCCGAGTCAATAGTAAATCGTATCACCATGGTTCCGGCAATTTCTGTAGCTGTACCAAGTGGCACATCATTTAACCTGCCGGGAGCAATATGTTCAGAGATTACGTTAAGCGCATGTAGGCGTTCATCGTTGTCGGTAACTATTTCCGATTTCCCAAACAGCACCACCGACCTGTAATTGGCAGAAGAGTGAAACATATTGCGCGCAAAAACAATACCATCGAGGTGCGTCACAGAAACACATGATACCTGCCCATTGCACATCTGATTGAAAGTAAAATTGTTCTTAGAGCCATGAAAATAAATTTTGTCTTCAAATCTTCCGTACGCTGTTGGTATAATCATTGCCTTGCCTTCAAATTGAAATGCCACATGGCAAAGAAAACCTGCATCTAAAATGTCATACACCGTTTGTTCATCATTCCGTTCTCTTATGCTGCCTCTTTTGGTTTTATTGAATTCCATTGTTTTGTGTTTATTGTTCAAAGTTATGTGTCACCAAATTACCGATACAGATACAGAAAACGAATTTTAAGCCAGTACAGATTTTTTAACCTTAAAAAATAAGGGCCACCGTCTCCGGTAGCCCTCACACTATTTTCTATTTTAAAATTAGCCTTTAATAGCTGCGATACCCGGCAAAGATTTACCTTCAAAATATTCAAGCATTGCGCCACCACCTGTAGAAACATAACTCACTTGGTCGCCCAATTTGAACTTATTTACAGCAGCAACGCTATCGCCACCACCTACTAGTGAAAAAGCACCATTTTTAGTTGCAGCAGCAACTGCAAGCGCGATAGATTTAGTACCATGCTGGAATTTATCCATTTCAAACACACCCATAGGACCATTCCACAAAATAGTTTTGGCAGCACCAACTACTTTGCTGAATTGGTCAACCGCCATTCCTGAAATATCAAGTCCCATCCAACCTTCAGGGATTTCGTTGCTCAGTGCTGATGATGTATTTGCTTCATTTGAAAAGTTGTCAGCAATAATGCTGTCGCCTGGCAAGTGAATACAAACACCTTTTGCTTTTGCTTTTTCCAACAAATCAGAAGCCATTTGTAAACGGTCGTCTTCGCACAGAGATTTTCCGATTTGTCCACCCATTGCTTTGAAAAACGTGTAAGCCATACCACCACCTATGATGATGTCGGTTGCTTTCTCCAACAAGTTTTCGATAATCAATATTTTATCAGAAACCTTAGCACCTCCAATAATAGCTACGAAAGGTTTTTGGCTATTGTGCATTACTTTTTCTGCTGCTGAAACTTCGCCTTCCATCAACAAACCAAACATTTTTTTGCCGGCAGCAAAATTATCAGCGATCACGGCAGTAGAAGCGTGTGCCCTGTGTGCCGTACCAAATGCGTCATTAACATATACATCGCCATAAGAAGCAAGTTTTTTAGCAAATTCAGCATCCCCTTTTTCTTCTTGTTTGTAGTAACGCAAGTTTTCCAACAATAAAACTTGTCCGGGCTGCAATGCCGCAGCTTTTTGTGCAGCATCTTCGCTAATGCAATCATCAGCGAAAATCACCTCCTGACCCAATAATGTTGCAAGATGTGCGGCAACTGGTTTCAATGAGAAATCAGCCAAGGTAAGTTCCGGTTTTTTCTCAATATCCTTAAGCGGGCGTCCCCAGTGACTCATCAAAACAACAGAACCACCATCAGCAAGAATTTTCTTGATTGTAGGCAATGCAGCGGTCATACGAGTATCGTCGGTAATAACTCCTTTTTTAATAGGTACGTTGAAGTCAACCCTCACAAGGGCTTTAAATCCTTTGAAATTGAAATTGCTGAAGCTCATTTTTGTTGTATTATATTTTTTTTGACTAGTCTTAATTCAGGTGCAAAAATAGTTAAACGATTTGGTAAAGGCGAATTTTAGGTGCGTCATCTGAAATTGTGATGCAGGGCTTACATTTGTTGTTTGCAACGTTCAAACGCTCCATTGCCATGCATCAGATACCAGCTCATATCGCCCACCTTTCAAACGACAGCAAGCTCAAACCTGCGCTTGAAAAGGAAATAACGAGGACTATTGAACACAAGGAAGATGTGTTTTTTCATTTGTGTGCTTCTATCATGAGTCAGCAACTTTCAACAAAAGTGGCTGATGTAATTAAGAACAGATTTATTGCCATTTATGGTGGGTACCCCAAGCCACAGCAGGTTGTTGACACAGCTTTTGACGTATTAAGGGCAATAGGGCTTTCAAATGCAAAGGTGAATTATGTACAAAATGTAGCCAGGTATTTTGAAGAACATCAACTAAATGACGCGACTTTTAAGCCTCTTTCTAACGAAGAAGTGATGGACCTTTTGTTACCTATTAAAGGTGTAGGCAAGTGGACAGTGGAAATGTTATTGATGTTTACGCTAGGTAGGGAAGACGTTTTTGCTGTTGACGACCTGGGTATTCAGCAAGGTATGATTAAGTTGTACGGTTTGGAAACACTAGATAAGAAGCAATTAAGGAACGAAATGCTCAGTATTTCAGCTTCTTGGTCGCCTTACAGAACATGGGCTTGTTTTTACTTGTGGAATTATAAAGATTCAAAGTAATTTTGGGCATCGATTTATAAGACGGGCTTTTTTTGAAAGATTACTACAAAATATTGGGGGTATCCTCAAATGCCACCGAAACTGAGGTGAAGAAAGCATACCGTGCTTTGGCATTGAAGTACCACCCCGATAAGAACCCCGACAACAAGTTTGCAGAAGCCCAGTTCAAGGAAATACAGGAAGCGTACCACGTTATTTCAAATGCCGATAAACGTCGCCGGTATGATGAAGAGCGGGTTTACTCGGGGTATGCCCGCGAACGCAAAACACAGGTAGCCGTAAATACCGATTGGTTGATTGGTAAGGCGAAAGAGCTGAATATGCACCTGCAAAAAATGGACTTGTACCGCATGGATCATGAGGCGCTGAAAAACTACATCTTACACATACTATCTGATGCGCACCTTGGTATTGTGATGCTCGAAAAAAATCCTCAAAAGAGCACAGAATTATACTACGAGTTATTGACAGCAAGTAATTTTCTCCATTATCCTGTTTTTGCAGAGGTTTTGCCTACACTCAAGCAACTCATCAACAAGCAAGAAAAGAATCTGGCACAACTCGAACAAATCAGAAAAACGCGTGAGCGACACCACATTCGCAAAACAATATTGCCTTATGCTATCATTGCTTTTGCGTTGCTGTTGTGTGTTGTGATGTTCTTTTTCGGGGTGATGAAGTAATTTGCGCCATCATTCAGATTTCGTGGATTACCCTAGGAAAAGGGCGATTTCAGCCAAAACCTTCATGAATAGAGACTGTGATTTATTGCGAAAAAAATGCGATATTTGTAATGCAACAGTTTTTCAAATGGGGGTTCAAAGTAAATTTCAAATTAGTTCAGCCAATTTTCAGGATTTGGAACTATATGTTTTGATTTTTAAGGATGGCGATTTTTTTATAGCGTTTTGTCCGGCCCTCAATTTAAGCACATACGGCGATACCGTTGGAGATGTGAAAACCGCTTTTGACGATTTGATTGCATCTTATATAGAAGATTGCACCAAGAACAATTCACTATTTGAAGATTTAGAAAAATTAGGTTGGCGATTTGATGATGGGGAACAAAAAACGTACAAACTCAATCCTCCACGTGAAATAAATTTAACTGGTTTAGAGCTCCCTGGTGGGCTGTTACAATACCAATACTTTGAGCCAGTAAAATTCCCTAGTCCAATTAGCTTCTAAGTAAAAATGGGAATTAAATCAGTTCCTTTGAGGAAATTCTTGAATTGGCTCAAATTTAGAGGGCTAGTGTATATTAGAACTACGGCATCGCATGATCAATACAATTACCCTGAGGGTGATACCCGCCGTTTGTCGAGAAATGTTGTAGTGAGGTCGAAAGACAAAGATGTGCCCCTATTTCATATTCACACCAATTTAGTGACTATGGGAATCGATAAAGCAACATTTGAAAACGAAATCAAGAACTTTTAACGCTATCTACAACCTCACCATTTCCCACTTAGGGTTACCCTTATTACCCGCATTGTCGTAGAAATCGATGAAGTGCAGTTTGTATAACACATTTTCAGCATTCTTGATCACATAACATTTGCGCGGGTTAACGGTGTACTTTGTGCCGTTGTATGCCTTCCAAGAATAACCAATGGCATCAATGTTCGTACTGAATTTAAGCGAAGAAATGTTGTTCGATTTTAAGTCTTCAAACGAATGTAACGAATCAACCGCCACGGTTATACCGCATTTGTTCATTAGCACCCCGGTTACTTCATAAGGCATAATCGGATCATAAAATACTTCGGTGTATTGAGTGAACACGATATCCCAATTGTGTTTAGGTGGTTCAATTGACTTAATGCTTCCGTCTCCTTCAAACGATAGGTACATGGCATTGTAAGTTGTATCTTTTTTTATGAATAATTGACTCGTACTGCCACCACCAATCGCACCAAATTCAACCCAATATCCTGAATCTGAAACCGACTTAATGTTCAGCATTTCAAAACCCAAAGGCAACCCTGTAACATCATATCCTCTGTCGAGAATGTAAATTCCTGTACCACTGCGCCAGTCACCAATTGCAGTGCTGTCAATCTCACCTTTGGGGCTGTCCCAATGCTTGTTGGCTCCAAACCCGGTTGTATCATCGATGGTAATAGCACTCATTGACGTCTTACCTGTGCGCATCGCAAACATAGACTTGCCTGTATTCAGAAAGATATGAAAACCGTTTGTCGAGGCCTCAAAAGCGATATCCCAGTCGGTTTTCAAATTTTGCGAAACAACCACATTGTTTTGTAACGAATAATAGTAGCAAGTTCGGTAGTCTTTACCCATGTTTACAGTCTGTGTAATTGTATTGCCGGGGTTATGTTCAGGTACAGGTAATTCGCTCTTAAAGCAAGATGAGAGACTAAGTATGAAAAGTACCGGAAATAGATGTTTTATGTAACTGGTTATCATAAGATTACTTTGATAAACTTAACGTTGTTTTTAGGAAATAAAGCCTGCCGCAAGCCATTGGTATACTGCTTTCAGCTCCGGTGTGTGCAACATTAGAAATATAGTTGGCGGTTATGCTTTTAACATCAAAAAGGTTTTTGCAGCCAACAGCAATAACAAGCTTCTTTTTGAAGAAATTCTTTGAAATACTAGCATCAGCCATCTGGTATGCTGAAATGAAGTTTTGCTGAATGACGTTGTTTTCAATCGTGTAAGAAGGCAATTTGCCATTGTATTTATAAAACACATTGGCTGTCAAACCTAGTTTGGTAAGTTCGTAACTCAGGTTGACCTGAAATTCATTTGAATAACTGTAAGAAGGAACGCCTTCAGATTCTGACAATTGGTTGAAACTGCCTATATAACTGTAACCAAGCGTAGCTATAAACTGTTCGAACCTGATTTCTCCATTCACTTGAACTCCCTTTGTTTTGAATTTTCCCAGATTTATGTAGGTATATTCAGTGCCTGAAGTTTGTGCAAGCGTAATGAGGTTTGTGATGTTATTATAAAAAGTGGCGCACTCAACTGAATACTTTACATCGTTAATAGTGTTTTTGTAAGTTGTCGACGCACCGTAGTTATCAGAATATTCAGCTTTTAAACTTGAATTGCCTATGATGTCGTGATTGATGTCAACAAAGTAAAAGTAAAGCTCTTTCAAATCGGGTGCCCTGAATCCTTTAGAATAAGAAGTTCTTACCGACAAGTGATTGTCAGGTTTATACAACACATTGATAGATGGGATCAGTGGCGATGCGTATTCGGTATTGTATGCTACCCTTAAACCCGGTCTTACGGTTACTTTATTTACGGGTTTGTACTCGGCACTTGCGTACAATGCGTAGTCTCCCATTGATTTCTTGCCGTTCGAAATTCTAACACCTGATGCGTCTTGAATATTGATGTCGTAACCTAACTCATAACTGAGTTTGTCAAACGAAAAACCATTTGTATAGTTGCCACGCAAGTTGAGGTTACGAAATGAACTTGTATCCTGATCGCCTTCGTTGTTCGTGAGTGTTTTTGTCAAGGTCGTTAAGTCATCGAACCAAGTGTTTTTAATGCGGTTGTAATAGTTGTATGCAGCAATGATATGAATTTTTTTTGCATCACTAAAGCTGTAGTCAGCAAACAAAGCATTGTCGAGGCGGGTAGTGTAGTAGGCATCATCAAATGCACTTTCGTAGTAGGGTAGCTCTGGTTTTCCCGGATTCAAAATAGTTTCCCGGTAGGCATTCAATTGGTAATTTAGCTTCCATTTTTTGTAATTATAGATCCATTGCACCGACCCTTGGTATTGTTCTCTAGGCTTCCAAATTTGATAACGGGTAGAATCAGCTACTTTCTTGCCAAAGTCAAAAGTTGGTTTTTCTCCGGGACTCCAGCCATCAAAGAAATTCCTAAACCCCGATACAATCCATTTTGAATTGCCAGACTTGAACGCTACTCGTGCATTGAGGTTGTACGTACCAATTGATTCGTAATACCCTGAAACAAGCCCTTCAATATTGCCCTTAATGTCTTTTTTAGTAATCAGGTTAATGGTTCCAGCCAGTGCATTTGTGCCGAAATTTACTGACATTGGGCCCTCAATTACTTCAATACGTTCAATAGATGACAGATTAATTTGTGACAAATCTAAATTGCCGCTTTGCCTGCCAATCATCGGAATACCATCTATCAATATTTTGACATTCTCACCTGAAATACCTTGCATGCTCATAGATGAACCTAAAATATCATCTTGTGAAATCCTGATGTTTAGGCGGTTTGAAAGTACATCGGTAAGGTTTTGTGCATTCATGGCATCTATTGCCGCCCGGTCTATCACCTTAATACGTTGAACCGAGTTTTCTTTTGATTTGCCTGAATATTGACCCGTGATTACAAAATCAGTCAGAGGTATGCTGGTGGTATCTGTTTTCTGTTGGGCAAAAACACTGCCCCACGACATAATCGTGAGGCAGCTTATTGAAAGTAATTGTTTCATTGTTGGGAGTTATGTACTAACGATTAGCGAACTTCAAGCATTGTTGTCTTTGCTGATTTTTCGTCAGCAACACGAACAACGTACATGCCTTGCGCCCACGTTGTAGTGTTCAATGCAATTTGATGTAAACCAGTCGTTCCTTCCATCGTTTGACTGAAAATTACGCTACCTTTCAGGTCGGTAATTGTCACGTTCATTCCGTTAGAGTTTTCCAGGGCATTGATAACTAAGTTTGTTCTGCCACCTACCGTTGGGTTAGGGTACACAGCCAAACCCACATTGAGCTCATTCACATTGGCAACAGATGTAGGTGTGTACAGTTTTTCTTTTGAGAAAATAAATCCACCGTTTGTGCTGCCTGTGTAACCTGTAAATATCATTTTCCAGATTTCGCCATTAGTTCGTGCAACGAAATACACTAACGAATCTTGAATAGTATAAGATGTGCCATTGAAGTGTTTCCAGTCATAACCAATCGTGTTGATTTCTGGCATATATGTACCCGCACCCCATGTTACAAAAGTATCTTTACCAATGATATTGCTGCATTTAGCAACCGTCATTCCTTTATTGGTAAGTACACCTGTTAATGTGTAGGCTTGCGGAATGAAACCTGTGTATTGAGTGAACAACAAATCCCAGTTTGTATTGTCTGGTTCACGGTTAAAAGAAGTATCGGTTGAGAAGGAGAAATAACCGAAGTTCTTGTTTGCGAAGTTCGATTTGTCGAGCGTTTTTGTCATTAAACCGCTGCCGTCAAGGTTGGCATATTTAAAGTTGTAAATACCTGAATTCAATGAAGTAATGGCGAATTTTTTAAATGCACCAGCAGGAGTTTTTACAATGTAAATCGAGTCACCAACAATTTGGTGTGTAGTCATATTGTATTCGCCCCAACCCACATCGTATGGATTAGAAGAGTTGAGGTACCTTCCCAGCGCACCGTAAGACCAAGATGTATCACTGTTGTATCTCATCGACCAACTGCTCAATCCTGTTGTGTCAACTGAGCTCCAGCCACTAATACCCGAACTAGGGTAAGTCCAAATATTTAAACCTGCAACCGAGTTGATAAGTACTGTAGAGCCAAATCCTGTGACGTCAAATGCTAAATGCCATTCTGCATTTGGTGCATGTCCTTGCTCGTCGTTAGGTAGGCTGTACCATGTTTGATTTGCGTAGCCGGCACCTATATAAACTGTGTCTGTTACTGATTGTGCGTTGCCAAATGTGCAACCTAAAAGAAGTGAAGTGGATAGTAAAAGTTTTTTCATCCTTTGATTTGATTTTCTGGTGCAAAATTATCCCACCTAGGCCCTGAGTGTGGTAATAGAATTGTAATAACAATGCAATAGAATTGTCAGTTAAAACTGACTTTTTTCTGACGAACAGGTTGACGAAAATCAGGGTTTTTGAAATGATTTAACCACTAATCTTACAAATCATTACAACAGAGAAGTAGTAATATGCACCCCCTCTACAAAAAGTCGCGCTCGTTGTTGTGGTACTTTGTGTTGTGAATTCTTGATGCGAAGAAATTGATAAAGAGACCCACAAAAATCATGAAGATGATGATTTGAGTAATCACCAACATTTGCCCCAATTTGTGCACCGGCGTAATATCGCCATATCCTACAGTTGCAGAAGTGGCAAAACTAAAATAGACCAACTGCATGCCTGAAATCAGTTTTTCCTTGAAAAAGTGTGGCAAATTGTGGTTACAATAGCTATAAATAACTCCATAGTCAAAGCAGATTTCAATATAGTTAATGAACAATGCGGTGAGCGAACGCCTGTATGAAATAGGCTGAGGGTATTCGTTAGAAAGGTAAATGAGCGAAGCCAGATAAACCATTGTTTCAAGCCCCATGTACACTGCCATAAAAACAGTGAAAGTGTATTTCGTAAGGTGGAAGTAAAAGAAAATCAATGGCAGGAAGAACTTGAAAAGCACATAAAAATCAATTGATAGTTTACGAGCTACAATACCAAACCGATTGAATAAAGACTTAATATAAATGCCGGGAAACAAAAAAAGAGATAAAGCTAAAGTAAGCCTGATAAGTCTTTCGATGCCAAAATCATAGTAATGCTTGTTGTTCCAAACTCTTTGAAGATGAACAATTTGATCTTGAATTGGGTTTCTTGGGTGTTTGGATATCATTTGACCGCCATTACCCACCAACAATTTCTTTATAAAACCTCCTACTGTCAATTGATTCTTTTGATTTTATCTTTTTCGAATACTACACATTAAATGTACTCAACGCCCCATTTGCCGTACATGATTTCTGCTTTCGATGGTCATGATAGAAGTCATGTACGAGCACTCATTTCGACCATAAAAAAAACACCCGCGCGGGCGAGTGTTTTTACTATTAAAAATTTTGAATTAGCGTTGGAAACCGAATCGGAAGTTAAGTTCGAAAACTGAACCAGGACCCGTCATATAAAACACCCTGAACCTGTCATAAACTTCGTCTGATATGTCAGATGTAATTTTTGTGTATTTCAAGCCAATATTGCACATAATAAATGTCTTATTGAAGTTCCAGCGACGACCATAACCGAAGCCTGCACCCACGAAGTCGTAAGGACCAAATATCTCTTTACTTTGGTCGTTGGTTATAAGGCTTAATTTTTCAGCATTGTACTGAGCGCTACCGCCGATAACTTTGAGGTACCAAAACGACTCGTTTCTATAAATTGTAGGAATATAGTGCTGATACTCAAGATTGTATTTTAGGCCGTTATATCCGCCATAGTAATCGGTTGCACCAAGAACAACACTGTTCTGTTTTGCCCTTATTTCCAGCATACCACCAAATTTAGAATAACCACTCAACGGATTGGTGATCATAAATGCAAAATGGTATGGTTTGCCTTTAATTTTATCTAAAATTGGTTTTCCTTGAACAGAAAATACACTCAATAAACCTAGAACGAATATGTAAAGATATTTTGACATAAATAGCGGGTAAGTTAATGTTTAAATTACACTGCAAGTAACAAAAGTCTAAAATAAATGCGACAATTCAAAACCTGACATAGGTTAGCTACCATATTAATTGTTGACCAATGCTGCGGCGCCCAAAATTGCTGAGTCGCTGCCCGGCAGCGCAGACGGCAGAATTTTGATTTTGTTCTGATAAATATTGAGCAAATTAGCCTCTAAATGGTTTTTTACATGACCAAGAAGCAAGTCGCCCGCTTGTGCTAAACCTCCAAAGAATATGATGGCTTCCGGTGACGTGACAGCAACAGCATCAGCTAAAGTCATCCCTAAAATAGATCCGGTATATCCCAGCAAATCAATCGCCATCGCATCTCCGGCTACTGCAGCTTTGTATATCCCTTCTGATGTAATAGTGGCGCTTTTACTTAAAGTACTTTCCTTGCCTGCTTCCAGCCATTCGTGCGCAGTCTTTACTATGCCAGTAGCCGAAGTGTAGGCTTCCAGACAACCTTTTCTGCCGCAACCACAAATCCTGCCATTTCTGATTGCAATCATATGCCCAAGTTCACCTGCAAAACCATCGTGCCCGTATATAAGCTGACCGTTGGCAACAAAACCACTACCAACACCGGTTCCCAAGGTCACCAGAATAAAGTCTTTAATGCCTTTTGCAGCTCCGAATTTCATTTCACCTATTGCTGCTGCATTTGCGTCGTTGGTCAAGATTGTAGGTACCCCAAAAGCAGTTTCCAGCAGTTTCGCCAACGGTATGATTCCTCGCCAGGGCATGTTGGGTGCGAAAATAATTTCACCGGTATTGATGTTCCCATTGGGTGCACCTACTCCTATTCCAGTGATTTTAATACCGCCGGCTACTTTTTGAATTTCAGCATGAAGAGCAGTTACAAACGCTCCCGGGCCAGCATGTCCAATGGTTGAAATGCTGCCTTGTATATGAATTTGCCCGTTGTTATCAACCAGTCCGTACTTTGTATTTGTTCCGCCTATATCAATGCCCAGCACCATTGTCTGCGTCATAATTGATTCCTTGTTTAAGTAATATTTTTTTCACCGCCATGCCAAACCAGGCAAGGTAAAGGAATCCTATTGCTGGAATCCAATATGATTGGTGGATGCCGATAGCAGGTAGATCCGCAAGTTTACCTTGTAGCGGTGGAATAATTGCGCCTCCCAAAATCATCATAATAAGGAATGCTGAACCTTGAGATGTCAGGTTGCCTAAACCTGCAATTGACAATGCAAAAATACTTGGCCACATAATAGAGCAGAACAAACCACCACTTAAGAATGCGTATGTAGAAATAGTGCCCTTGGTCAACAACCCCACAACCATTGCGGCAACACCTAATACAGAGAAAATGATGAGTGTAGTTGCAGGCTTATCTTTACTTACATAGAACGCAATACCCTGAACAGCAACACAAACCACATAAGCATAAAGATGCCCAACTTCATATCCTGTTACTTGGTTTACCGCCAAAACAACACCAAATGCCACCAATGGAACAATAAATAAAAGAACATTTTTTAATGTGTCGCCCGGCTCAAAAACTTTGATAGAACCAGTCCAGCGTCCAATCATCAGGCTGCCCCAATACAACGAAATATATGGTGCCACCTCTGACGATTTAAACCCACCAAAGTCAGGTTGTTTCAATAATTCGCCTAGATTGCTTTGTATGGTTACTTCGACACCTACGTATGTGAAGATTGCCAACATACCCAACACCAACTGCGGGTAGCGCATGGCACCCCATCCCGTAGGGTTTTTCTTTGCCGATGTCAACGAATAGAGTAGGGTTCCTACAATTGAAACCAGACCCAGGCTCAGCCATTTCATCCGCGTCATATCCACCGATTGTTTCATTGCTTCGGTAGTTGTATCGATTGTGTAACTATAAAAAACGGGTACGAAAACTGCGACCAGTAATAATGTCATTATCAACAAAGCTGCAATTGCTTTTGGTGATTTTTCGGTAACTGCTGTGTATTTACCATCAGGTAGTTTTTTCGACATCTGGAACATCACTGCGACTACAACAAACAATGCACAAACAAGACCATATAACATTGATACTTTATCGAGACCCAAAGTTTTGATTTGAGAGTCGTCAAATTTTGCGACTCCAAACAGTGCCGATGCTACTACTATTGGTCCAATTGCAGTTCCGAATGAATTGACGCCGCCACCCAGAGTAATTCGGTGTGCACCAGTTTCAGGACTACCTAACATGGCAGTAAACGGATTGGCGGCAGTTTGTTGCAGTGAAAAGCCCAAGGCTACTGTAAACCACCCCAAAAGCATACCAGGGAAGGTTTTCGCGTTCACAGCCAATATCATAATTCCTGCGCCAAACGCAGAGAAAATGAGTCCGAAAACAATACTCTTTTTGTACCCCAAACGCGCGATTACATCATAGCTAAATCCGGAAGCAAGCAAATAAAGCAGCAATGCTCCAACATAATATGCCAGATAAAATGCAAAGTCAATCAACTGTGACTGAAACTGATCGAGGTTGAAATATTGCTTGCAAAAAGGGATAAAAACGCCATTACCGGCGGCAAAAAATCCCCAGAAAAAATACACGGTTATCAGTGTAGACAATGCCCCTTTGTTAGAAGACGCTCTGCCGCTGTTTAATTCAGACATGGTTCAAATTTCAGGTTAAGATAGTCCTATTTTTTGATTTTCATCTTTCGATAGTTTTAAGGTGGGTTGATAACTAATTAGGTAACGCTTGTTATTCACAACGAACAACGTAGAATTGTTTTTCAACCTATCATTCAATCATATTCTACAGAACGTAATTAGCCTTACTTTTGCGTTCCAAAAAACAACTCAATATGAAGTTCCGCAATTTCAAGATGGTCGACTATGTAGTGTATGGCAGGGGCTGTTTCGCGCAGCTCGATGAAATACTGGCTCCACACCGCAAAGGCGATGCGCCTATGGTGTTCTTGCTCGACCACCATTTCGAAAACGATGAAGCTTTCAAGTCGCGTATTCCTCTCAAAGGCAAAGATGTACTGATAAGTGCCGATGTGACGCATGAGCCTAAAACTTCATTAATTGATGAAATTGCAGACAAGCTGAAAGCTGAGTTTGGTACTGTTTCGGGTGTTATTGGTATCGGTGGTGGTTCGGCTATGGATATGGCTAAAGCTGTTGCCATTATGATGAACAACCCCGGCAAAGCTCAAGACTATCAGGGTTGGGATTTGGTTAAAAATCCGGCAGTTTACAAAGTGGGCATTCCAACACTTTCCGGTACAGGCGCTGAAGTGTCGAGGACAACAGTGCTAACTGGTCCTACTAAAAAGCTGGGTATGAACTCAGACTTTACTCCATTCAATCAAATAGTGTTAGATCCTGAATTGATTAAGAATGCACCAATGAATCAAAGATTCTACACTGGTATGGATTGCTTTATCCATTGTGTTGAGTCGTTGAAAGGTACATTCATCAATGAATTCAGCCGTTCTTATGGTGAAAAAGCACAAGCCCTTTGCGAAGAAGTGTTCTTGCACAAAGATGAGTGGAACGAAGAAAGTGACGAGCAATTAATGATGGCTTCTTACGCCGGCGGTATGAGCATTGCATATTCTCAAGTGGGTGTGGCGCACGCAGTTAGTTATGGTCTCAGCTACTTGTTGGGTACAAAACATGGCATCGGCAACTGTATTGTATTCAACCATTTGCAGGAGTTTTATCCTGAAGGCGTTGAAGTGTTCCATAAAATGGTTCAAAAGCACAACATTTTCATTCCTGAAGGCATCACTAAAGGGCTAACTGAAGAGCAGTTTGATATTATGATTAATGTCTCTCTCGGTATGGCGCCGTTGTGGGAAAATGCTTTGGGCCCAACATGGAAAGAACAAATGACCGGCGAAAGATTAAGGGCATTGTACGGTAAACTTTAATTGCAACTATCATAAACAAAATAGCTGCCGATGGTTGAATTCGGCAGCTATTTTTATGTCTTGATGTTTCGTTTGAATTAGTGTTTGATTGACCTCATTTTCCATACACCGTACATCGCTTCTTTAATAATGTTTTTACTCATTTTAGAAACGCCCTCGGTTCTGTCTACGAAAGTGATAGGCACTTCTTTGATTTTAAATCCTGATTTCCATGCGCGGTATTTCATTTCAATCTGGAAAGCATAGCCAATAAAATGTACCTGATCGAGTGGAATGCGGCGTAATACTGCTGCCTTGTAACAAACAAAACCCGCAGTAGGGTCGTTTACAGGCATCCAGGTAATCATTTTAGTGTAGAAAGCACCACCTTTTGAAATGAACTTACGGTCGAATGGCCAGTTCACAACAGCACCACCCGAAATATACCTTGAACCAACTGATACGTCGGCACCGTTTTTACACGCTTCGTATAATCTAATCAGGTCATCAGGATTGTGGGAGAAGTCAGCGTCCATTTCAAAAATGTACTCGTAGCCTTTTTCAAGTGCCCACTTGAAACCAGCGATATAAGCAGTTCCAAGTCCGAGTTTACCCTTACGCTCCATGAGGTGTAACTGCCCTGTAAATTCATTCTGCAACGATTTTACAATAGCTCCGGTGCCATCGGGTGACCCGTCATCAACAATTAAAAGATGAAAACCACCTGACAACGAAAACACCTTTCTTACGATTTTTTCAATGTTTTCTTTCTCGTTATAGGTCGGTATGATTACAATTTTTTCCAACTAGGTACGCTATAAGTTTGGCAAAGTAAAGATAATCTGTAGAAAAACAGAAAAAAGAATCAAAGTTTTAACCCCGACTTTTTCAATTTCATTTTATTTAATATTTCCGATATTTTTTGTTTGGTATGCAAAGCAAAATCTGCCTGCATCATCCAGTCGTAATATTGAGGTTCCTGAGTAAATACTTCCTCTACTTTTCTTCCTTTGTATTTCCCGAAATTAAATACAGGTTGACCGTCCTTCATCACCATTCGGCGGGCATAGTCAACATACTCATCAGTATTAGAAACCTTATGCAATCCCGGAACGTCGTTTGCCAGTTCAGGGTATTTTTCCAGTTGTGCTTCCAATACTTCAATAGTTGCAGTAATATCAGCTTCCGCTGTATGCGCATTATCAAGATCTTTATGGCAATAGAAATTATAAGCAGCACTCAATGTCCTGCTTTCCATCTTAAAGAAAATCTGTTGCACATCAACCATCTGACGTTCAGTAAAGTCAACATTCACTCCTGCTCTCAAAAACTCTTCAGCAAGCAACGGAAGGTCGAACTTACTCGAACTGTACCCACCCAGGTCGCAGCCCTTCATCCATTCATATAGCTCCTTGGCTATTTGTTTGAAAGTAGGCGCATTGACGATGTCTTCATCTGTAATGCCGTGAAACTTGGTTGATTCCGGTGGAATAGGCATGCCGGGATTAATACGTTTTACGTATTTTTCCCTTTTGCCGTCGGGCATTATTTTAATGAACGCCAATTCCACAATACGGTCTTTGGCGTTGTCGGTGCCGGTTGTTTCTAAATCGAAAAATACGATAGGGCGTTTTAAAGTTAGTTTAGACATAAGTATTATTATTTCAGGTAAGTGAAGATGACAAAATAAATGTCACCATTTCAAACATTCTGTTCCATTTTTGCGTTGTTGCAAAAGTCCTTATTCCGAATTCTTTCGGAACTCTGATTTTGCGCCTAGCACAAAAGAAACATAATAATTAAACTTGATGAAATTTATTTTGTCAACTTCACTAATTTATTTTGCTACTACGAATTTTACATTTGTCCAGCCGTGCCTTGTGATTGCTGAAACGAAGTACACTCCACTTTGTAAATCACTACAATCAAGGTTATTATCTTCGTTCGTCTTCATTGTTGTTAGGCTCATCACTCTAAATGTGACATCATACACCAAAACTGTTATGCTCTCGTCAAGGTTGGCTTCCATCCTCAATTTAAATATACCCTGATTCGGATTAGGGGTAAGTGTCATGCTTTTAATAGCATCAGCACTTTGCGTTGCAGAAATGGTGATTGGCAAATAGGCAATCGTTGTGCCACAACTGTTTGAGTTTGTATAGAAAAGTGTATCAGTTCCTTCTACGAGTGCTCCCAGTTTTCCTGAACCGGTGACGATAATGTCATTGCCAGATGTAGTCCAGGTTCCACCTCGATTTGTTGTCTGATAATAGACAATTTCACCAACATACAACTTGTCAGGCCCCGTTATGGTGTCCTGTTTTGGTGGCATTGTTGACGTGAATTTCTTAGATATGGTTACAGAACCACATGCAGCGGTAACAGTATAATATACTGTATCAGTGCCCAGTGCTGTAATCGCCAGATTAGAATCAGTTAAACTGCTGTAGCGACCTGTAGTTACCCAAGTACCACCTGTCACTGAATCTTTTAATACAATTGTATCTCCTACACAAACAATTGACGGCATAATAATAGTTCCCGTTGCAGGGGCAGGTTGAATGTTTACTTCGTGTGTAGCAATACCCGGGCATGTTCCGGTGGTTGTAAATTTCACAGTATCAAGCCCTGCAATCAATCCTGTTAGAACTCCTGTTGTAGTAATGGATGCATTGCGGTTGGTAACCGACCATGTGCCGCTGGTTGTTGTGTCGCTCAAAGTAATTTTTCCACCTACGCATACAATGGCCGGGCCTGTGATAGCTCCAACACTTCTACCTTGCACGACCGTTATAACCTTAGTTGTATAGGTAGTGCCACATACATTGGTTACAGCATAAACGAGCGTATCTGTTCCAGTGCTCACGCCTGTAATTACTGAATCACTGATGATAGCACTCGCATTTGTAAATGCCCAAACTCCGCCCGCTGTGGTATCTGATACTATTGCTGTGCCACCAACACACAATGTTGTTGGTCCTGTAATCGCACCAACGATAGGTTTACTTGTTACCTGAATGGTATATTTAGCAGTATCTACACCACACACATTTGCCATCACATACCTTATAGTATCGAGTCCTGTTGTTACACCCTTAATTTTCCCAAGCCCTAATGATATAGCTCTTGAATTGCTCACTGTCCATAACCCACCAACATTAGTGTCAATTAGCTGAATGGTGTCGCCGGGACATACAGTTGTTGGTCCTGTAATTGTACCTGCATGCGGTAAACCAATCACAAAAACAGGTTTTGAAATGCTGAACGACCCGCAGGCATTTGATGTGGTAAACACTACTGTATCAGCCCCTTGACTAACTCCTGTTGCAACTCCTGCTGATGTTATTGTCAATCTGCCGGTAGTGCCGCTCCAGTTTCCACTCACTCTGTTTCTAAAAGTTGTCGAAGTTCCTTCGCATAAATAGCTGCTACCCGAAATGCTATCAAGTATAACTGAGGTATCAACATTCACCGAGATTGTATCAAGGTAAACACCACAACTTCCTGAAAAACTATAAGTGAGGGTAGTAGTGCCGTAAGACAGTCCAGTAACTAGTTCACAGCTATCAAACGACGAATGGCTGACTGTTGCAATTGCACTATTGCCAATGCTCCAAACACCACCAAAAGAAGTATCGCAATACATATTGATGCCGCCACGGCATATATTTCTAGTGCCGCTGATTCTACCAATTGAATATCCTGAAGATGGGTTTATGTTGACATTGAATGTATCGGAAGTAGTTCCGCAGGTATTTGAAACTGTATAAGTCACAATAGCGGAACCAGTAGAAGTACCCGTGAAAACCCCTGAAGCGTTGATAGAGCCTCGTCCACCACTTGCTATCGTCCATCTGCCACCGGTTACAGAATCAGCAAGTAACAATACCGCACCAAGGCACACTGAATTACTACCTGTAGAACTGTAAATTGGTGTAGTAGGCGTATAAACATCTACCATCAATGGGTGTATCGAAAAGTTAGTATCTCCCTGAGCAACAGTGTAATATGAAATTGTGTCTAAACCGCCGTTCAAAGTAGTTACATTTCCTGTGCCGGAAACAGTTGCAAGGTGTGAATTTGTAGATTGCCACGTTCCACCTGTTGTAGTGTTAGTTAAGGTTGGGTTAGTACCCAAACAAACAGAATCAGGTCCCGATACAGCACTGTTGTATGGCAAAGGGTAATTTTTAAGCGCAGTGAAATTACCCGATGTTTGATTAGTTACTGCGATGTCGGTTTTGTTATCAATATCAACATCTACTGCAACGATTGCTCCCGGAGCATCTCCACAGGAAATAGCTGTTTTATGATTGAATGATGAAGTGGATATACTGCCACTTGCAGCATTGTTCAGCAAAAATGTTACTTGATTTTCAGTATAGTTCGTAGCTGCAATATCAAGTCGTTTATCGGCGTTTACGTCGGTAAATATGACGTCGCTAGGGTAGGTACCAGCAGCAAATCTGATGCCTGAACTACAAGTGATTGCACTTCCCGTTGTTGAAATGTTACGGAAAACCATCACATCGTTATCGGCAATATCCGTAATTGCCAGATCTGAAAATCCATCGCCATCAACGTCGCCGGATGCGATGCCAAATGGAGAGTTACCTGAAGTCAAAGAGGTTCCCGTAGAAAAAGACCCTGAGTTTATGATGCCCTGATTGGTGGTGTTTTTGAAGATATTGACAACGTTTGAACCAAAACAAACGACTGCAATATCTGGTTTGGCATCATTATTTAAATCTGTAATGGTAAGTTTCGTGGGGTTTGAGCCTGTTGTATAGTTGACTGCATTAGCGAACGAAGAGGCATTCAATACCCCCGGCGTCGACTGGTTTTTCAAAATTCCCACTTTGTCAGAACCTTGGTTGGTTACCGCAATATCTGCCTTGCCGTCAAAATCGAGGTCAGCAATTGCAACATCAAATGGATTTGCACCGCCTGTGCTGTAATCAACCCTCGTCGCAAATGAAAGTGTGCCCGGTGTTGAAGTATTCCTAAATACAGAAATTTTACCTGCTGCAACCGAACTCGTTACAACAATGTCTTGTTTGCCATCATTGTCCAAATCTGAAATAACAGCATAATGTGGTCCTAAACCTGTTGATAAAATCAATGGAGCCGCATAAGAGCTACCCCCAATTGTATGTCCTGTAGCATTGTTCAGGTAAATATAAATATTGTTTGGTCCTGAATTTACAACCACCATATCAGGTTTGCCATCGCCATCCAAGTCACCTGATGTGAGTCCAACCGGTGTGCCGGAAGCTGCAAAAGTGGTTGCGTTTTTGAAGTAAACAGAATCGGCCATTAATCCCGTAGTGTCATAGGCAGGCTTGAAAACTTGTGCCGATGTCGCCATCAGTTTTGTAAAAGTGTCTAAAATAACTACCTGTCCCAAACTCGCTGCAGAAGGCACTGTGACGGTAAGGCTAGTGGCAGACGCTGCTGTTACAGTAGCCCTAACATCGCCAAATAAAACAACATTTCCACTGGTGGAACTGTTGAAGCGGCTGCCTGAAATAGTTAATGAAGTACCGGGAATTGCTGTTGTCGGGTTGATGGAAGTTATTGCTGGACCTTGAGCAACTGAAAACGGTGCCTGCACTGTAGTTGAAAGACTACAAGTATTGGTTACTTGATAAATGATCGTATCTACACCTGTGCGTAGTCCTTTTAAAATGCCGGATGCGTTCACCGATGCAACAGTTGTGTCGGTAACTGACCATACACCTCCAGAAACTCCATTAGAAGCAACAAAACTTGCGTTTACTCCTATAATTGGTGCTACAGATATTGCAGGCACAACAGGATAACCGATAATACTAATATTGCTTCCATTGTTTGTGCCAAAAGTAGCAGTAGGACGCGCATTAATAACGCGCACTCTATAAGCCGTGCCAGCCGCCATGCCAGAAGGAATTACCGCAGTTATTGGCGATGTAAGACCACTTCCTATAATGCCCGTTGTAAAATCGGTTGGGAAAACGCCGCTTGCATTTGAGATTTGCACTTTAAAAGTATCAGTAAAAGGACCTACTGCTGTGTAAGAAACTGATATCGTGTTAGCAACATTGTTGCAATAAGGGCCATAAAGTGCTGATGTTGTGGTTAGTGTTGGTGCTAATGGTACAAGCTCGCCATTACTTAATAACTTTGCTTGATACACATTGCCCGATGTGTCGATAAATGAAATTTGAGCGAGTTGAGCAGTAGTTAAACCAGAGGCATTAGTACCGAAAAATATCCTTCCAACTGTGCCTGCTGTTCCATTGTACAAGCCCACCCAATGACGAATCGTGAGTGTTTTTCCTGTCGTCCAGGTCATAGACGAAGAATTGCTGAACTTTAGTGAATGTGTGCTGTCGGTGCCTAAATCGATTGTCGCATCATTTGCTACAACCAACGTACCCATATTGAAAGACTGGCGTGCTTTTGTACCAGTAGTCGTCAAATTACCACCCGAAAGCGTATCAGCGCCGCCTAGCGTTGAACTGGAACCGTTTTTAGGGCAAAGATTTAATTCTCCCGCTGCAATATTAAACCCCCCAGGCAATGTCAGTGCTGTAGTTGCCAATGAGAGACGCCCGGTTCCCGCTTTATATAAACTGCCAATACCGTTGATATATGTGTTCTGACGACTGCTACCACTTCCAAAAACTGTGTTGGTATCCTGATTAATGTATAATTGAGTGGTGCCAAGTCCTATTGTTATAGTTCCAGTTGCGCTGGTATCTGTAATAGTGTAAAGACTGCGAACGTTTTGTACGGAACTTGAAAGGGTTATTGAAGCTGTTCCGGTTGGGGCAGCCATACTCAAATCTCCAAATGGCAAGCCAGTAGGCGTGTTTACTTGTACATGACCTCCGTTTACAAACGTACCCCCTGTATAGGAGTGTGTGCTGCCACCAAGGTAAATAGTACCAACACCTCCAAAAACGAGTTTGCCCGAACCGCTCACATTGTTCATCAGGTTCATAAATGTTGATGATGAGCCATTGCAATAAATCGAAGCGTCTTCATCAAGTACTATTGGGCTGCCCCATGAGTAATTACCGTTGGTTTTGTTTACCAATGCACCGTTACCTGTGCTAGTTACGGTATTGCCATTGCCGGCAAGGTGCAACGATTGACTTGGCAAATAGTAAGTACAACCTGTAGGGCCGGCCATTAATAATTGACTGTTTCTATGGATGTTGATATCATTCCCTGAACTGTTGAGTATTGCGTACGCATTGCTCAATTGCAAAACTCCAGAACCGGAACCATCTGCGTTTCCAACACTGATACCACCGTTAAAACTATTGGTGTCACTTAAATAGATTATCCCTCCATTTACACCTGTATCCAGCCAGCCATTAACGGTGCCGCCACCGTTAAAAGAAATGCCACCCGTCGCTGCCACCTCACAATTTAAATCAATACCTGAACCGACAGCCGAAGATGTTCCCCTTTGTGCAACTATGGTACCGCCCGAGCCTAAATTCAATAGCATTGATTTATTGCCGCTGCTTTGTGTGTTTTGAATCGTGAGTTTAGATGTAGTGCCAGAAAGGTTTGCAACTTTGACATTGCTAATTGAGCCAATTGAATTTCCATTCAGGTTCAATGTTCCTGATGTAACGCTTGAACTATTACCAATAATCAAATTGTTATTGCGGTAATTGGACATGAGAATAGAGCCAATTTCAAGAGTAGTTCCTGAAACGCTATCGAATTTAATACCTACACCTATTGTCGCAGATGTAGGAAGAGAGTCAAATTGAACGATGTCAGTAGAGCCCGGAAGGGCACCGCCGGTCCAGCTATTGGAATTGAGCCATGCAGAGCCAATAGCAGTCTGCCACACAATCTGACCTTCAACCTGTGAGAAAGCAAAAAGTACTGAAAGGGTTACTATGATTCGAATAAATCTAAATTTCATGCACACAAAAACTTTGAAAAATAAAAATCCGCATGACATCTCTGCCATGAAAAATATGATTCAAAGATACGCTATTTTACCGAGATACCTTTTTAGTGAGTGGCGTCAACATACCGCCCGGTGAACACGCCATCAGTGATTTTCAACGAATCCTGACAGGTGAATTCGAATGTGCCTTTTAAAGGATTTAGCTGTTCGATGTGAACAATTCCATAAACAGATCTGTGCAATTTTCCATCACCTGAATCAATTTCAAAAACTGTTTGGTAGGGGTAAACCGAAAATGTGCCCGGTGTTGTTATGCCACCACCCATTACATACAACGAAAAAGTAATTTCAGGCTTACCCACACTGTCTTGCCCTCCAATAATTCCCATTGACCTGAATGTATATTGAGTGCCCACACAATTGTTGCTTGTAAATGGAACGCCGTTTATTTTACAAGTAATTGATTGGGGAGTTTGGTCAGGGTCCTTTTTGCAGCCATTCATCAAAATGAATGCCGAAAATAGGAATGAAAGGGTAAATATTTGTCTACAGTTCTTCATTGATATTGCAAAAATACTTTCTAATTCAATATCAGTGGAATTCATCTTCGCCCTATTTTAATAAGTTTTGTATTTTTACCGCCTTACTCATCGAAAACCGAATTTTTTCATAATGAACATAGTCAAGGAGTTCAGAGCCGATTATGACGCTTATATCATTGGCGCGGGCCCGGTAGGGTGCGTTTTAGCCGAGCGTTTAGCTTCAGAACTTAATTTAAAAGTGCTAATTGTTGAAAAAAGGAACCACGTTGCCGGAAACTGCTTTGATACCTATCACCAGTCAGGAGTCATGATTCACCGTTATGGCCCACACTATTTCAGAACCAACAGTGAAGAAATGGTGCAGTACCTCAGTAAATTTACCGGATGGATACCGGGCAATTACATAGTGAAGTCAAGCGTCAATGGTGAACTATATCCTTTCCCGATCAATTTGCTCACATTGCGCAAGTTTTTCAACGATGAAACCCTTGATGCTGATGGAGTTGAGGCACTGTTAGAATCAAAAAGAATTAAGTGTGAAAACCCAACCAATTCTGAAGAGTTTGTACTTAGCAGGGTAGGTAAAGACATGTACGAAACCTTTTACTTAGGGTATACGCTCAAGCAATGGAGCATTCACCCTAAAGATTTGGCAGCGTCTGTTTGTGGTCGTATCCCTGTGCGTCTGAACACCGACGAACGCTATGTTGACCATAAGTTTCAGTTGACACCCGATAAAGGTTTTACTGCAATGTTCGGTAACATGGTGACGCACGAAAACATTGATATTTTGCTGGAGGCAGACTTTGGATCAATCAGAAATTCAATACCCAAAGGCAGGCTTACGATATATACGGGTCAGATTGATGAATACTTTGGTCATTCACACGGTCAACTTGAATGGCGTTCCCTTGAATTTGAATTCAAGGAATACGACCAGGAATATATACAGCCTTGTGTGCAAATCAACTATCCAAAGGAGCACGATTACACACGTACCGTAGAAATTAAACACGTTACGGGTCAAAAACACCCGCATACAGTCATTTCTTACGAATACCCAAGGGCTGAAGGCGATCCATATTATCCGGTGCCGCGCGAAAAAAATGACGCTATCTATAAACAATACAAATCACTTGCAGAACAGGAAACCTTAAACAATAATGTATATTTTTGTGGCAGGCTCGCTGAATACAAGTATTTTAACACCGATGAGGTGATTGATAGAGCCATGAATACTTTTTACCTTATTAAAAGTAAATATGACAATTAATAACCTATGGGTAATAATGCCTGTATACAATGAGGAAGAAGCTATATCGCCGGTTTGTGAAGAATGGGTGAAGGCACTAGATACATCAGGACTCAATTATACTCTTTGCATTTTGAACGATGGTTCAAAAGATAAAACCCTCGAAATTCTTACAAATATTGCGCAAAAGCACAATAGAATAAAGATTATCGATAAGCCCAACTCAGGGCACGGGCAATCGTGTGTATATGGCTACAAGCTTGCATTAGAAGCAGGTGCCGACTGGATTTTTCAAATTGATTCTGACGGTCAATGCGATCCACAATATTTTCCTGAAGTTGTTCGTTTATCAGAAAAATCAAAAGCAGTTTACGGCTACCGTAAAACACGCGATGATGGCTTTAAGCGTTTCGTAATATCCAGGTTCGTAACAATGTTCACCCTTGCAGCAACAGGTGTATGGGTGCCAGATGCTAACGTGCCTTACAGGTTCATACATAAGTCGGTGATGGAACAAATAGCATATAAAGTGCCCTCTGATTTCCATCTGGCGAATATTTATGTGTCTGTTTTATCGCAAAAACTTGCCGGCATCACATGGACGAACATTCATTTTAGAGACAGGATGGGTGGTTCGCCAAGCGTAAAGACGTTTTCTTTCATCAAACATGGTATGAAATTATTCCGCCAGTTGAAAGAAGCTAGTAACAGCGTTGCAAATAAATAATTAAAGTATTTTCGAACGATTAATGGTGACTCCTGAGCAGTTTTTTGAGCTTTTACTGAAAGAATTAGAAGTGCATCAGGAGATGCAGTCTTACTACAAGTTTTTGGGAGAGCAAGGTTCGTTTCATTTCAGGAGAAACTACTTTGTTCAAAGGCTCAAGTACATTTTCCAACAAGTAAAAGACGGGCATAACCTTAATATACTTGACGTTGGTTGTGGCTATGGCACAACCTGTATTTTCCTGGCTTTAAACGGTATCAAGGCACACGGTACTACGCTTGAGTTTTATTTCGAGTCAATCAATAAGCGAAAACAGTATTACGCCCAGTTCGGGAACACCGATTTGTTTACTTGTTCGTATGAAAATTTGTTCGACCAGCCTCCGGCAAAAGAGGTGTATGACGTAATACTCGTACAGGATACGCTGCACCATCTTGAACCCATTGACGATGCACTAAGGATCTTTAATCAGTCGTTGAAAAAAGGTGGCAGGGTAGTGAGCATTGAAGAAAACGGCAACAATATTATACAGTCTATTAAGTTATATAAGTACAGGGGTAACAAGCGCATCATTACTTTTTATGACGAAAAGTTGAAAAAGGATATTTTGCTAGGTAATGAAAATATCAGAAGCCTTAAAAAATGGAGTGGATTGTTTGAAAAAGCAGGTTTTAAAGTAGCTGCAGATTCGGTGAATTATGTAAGATACTTTTTGCCTATGCACTACAAAAATGCTGATCCGCATGAACTACTTCAAAAAGAGCAGCTTATTCAGTCTAAACCAGGTTGGAAGAGAGAGTATTTCTTTTTTGGGTTGAACTTTGTTGCAGTAAAACAATAGAATTACATCATTCAATTGCATTATTTTTAAATAAACCATTTTCTTTGCACCTACAGCAAAACTGACATTGTGATGGAATTTATCAATATAGCTGAAAACCTGAAGCCGCAGCCACCTGAAAAGGGTAAGCTTTTAATTGCCGGTCCATTTTTGAATGATTCTGAGTTTGCACGAACCGTTGTTTTTATGTGTGAACATGGCGAAGAGGGTAGTGTGGGCTATACCATCAATCAACCGTTAAACATTACTATTGGCGATTTGATTCAGGAGCTTGAGCCATATCAAAGTGAAATTGTCGTTTATAAAGGCGGCCCTGTGCAACCCGATACGCTTCATTTTTTGCATACAATACCTGCACAGTTAGGTGGGGTAGAGGTTATTCCCGGTATTTACTGGGGAGGTAGTTTCGAATTATTCAAAGATTTGGTACGAGGCTCGCTAATCTCCGAAAAAAATATCCGGGTTTTTCTTGGCTATAGTGGTTGGTCAGAAGGGCAGTTGGCAAGGGAAATGAATGAAGGAACTTGGTTTGTAGGACCGGGTAAAAAGAACATCATTTTCGATACTGATTGCGACGAAGTATGGAAAACCGCAATTGAAGATTTGGGTAAGGAATATTCTTTTCTGGCTCATATCCCTATAGATCCACAAATGAACTGACCTCGTTGAATTTTACTTATTTTCGCATGGTGAACAAAAGTCTTAAATCGTTCTTGTCTGTTGGTGCATTTTGTGCTGCACTGTTGTCTATGGCTTCTTGTAAAGAAGATGATCCGTTACGCAAATTTGAAAGTAACAATTACTACAACTTTAGTCTGAAGCAATTTATTTTGGACCAGTGGACAACCCATGCGGGTGAACCTATTTCTTTCCGCAAGATTGTAAGGATAAACGATAAAACCGATACTTCATACACCAACGTCGATGTGCTTGACTGGCGCCCAATTGTAAAGGAATTTGCCGATGCTGATATCAGTGACTCTGAAACCATCAGACGTTATACATTCAGTCAGTTTGATGATGACTATACGCAAAGCCACAACTTGCTTTATAAGGCCATTTCAAAAAAACAGCACACCCAGCAATTATTGGTAACTGTCGATAACAGAACAGGGAAAGTGACGGGTATTTTCGCAGAAACACTCGAGAAGACATTCTGGAATGAGCGCGAACAAAAATTGGTTTACCTGCCCATGAATACCATTCAAATTCAGCAGTACGACAAGCCTCTCATGGGTTCTAAGAAAGAAATGGTTATTACTTATCAGGTTAAATAAAGGTTACAAACCATTAATATTCAAAGACTTTGATTCATCATGTGATCACTGGCGATTTTGCTGCCAATCCGCTTAAAGAAGCAATTGCAACTACCGATAAAGTAACTGGGGTGGTGCTGCCAATAAAAGATGTTTTAACTGTAGGACCGCTTAAAAGGGCAGAAGGACAAAAATTTTCAGCACTAAGAACAGAATTTTGGCGCGAAGTATTGTCACACGAAAAAGACTTGCCTGAAGTAGGTGATTTGGAAAGTCTGTTGATGGCAGCAAACGAACTTTCAAAAAAGGAACAAGACCAGATTTGGATTTGGGTGTCACCGTGGCCTACTGATTACTTAGTGTATTTGTGGGCGTTAAAATACCTTGTTAAATACCAAGGTAGGGTTTATGTGGTGAATATTGGCGGGTTACCTTTTTTAGATGCCGATAAAAAACTTTATTTCCCCAAGAGTTTTTCAGAAGTAAGCCCTGCTGAAATGGCCAAAGCTTCAAAGCTTGCCCGACCTGTAACGCCTTCAGAATTTGAAATATTAGTACCTGAATGGGAAAAAATGGTTGAAGAGAATGCACCTGTGCGCATCAAGGAAGGTCATTCTAAGTTTAAAGGCGTACCCGAAAAATACTACGACAGCCTGATTTTAGAACAATGCACCCAACAATTTCAACGAGCAAGTAAGGTCATCAATCAGGTACTTACCAAAGATGTGCCTACTCCCGGCGATTTGTACCTCGCCTGGCGATTGCGTAAGCTTGCCGAAACCGGACTTGTGAAAATTCAAGGCGATACCACACGCCATCTCAAAGATTTCGAGGTGAAGCTGGCTGAGGATACTTTGTTTTAACCTCTTTACTACTTTAGAAAGTAAAGAGGTGTTTGACCCATACCAATAAGAATCAAACACCCGTTCAGGCAATTTATCCTATCGTGATTTTTCCAAGTTGATCGGTATTTAGTTCGGTGAACCAAAGTGCTTTCCCCGACTTATCAGCCCTAATTCGATGCATCACTGTTTTCGGAGTTGGCACCTCATGCAATGTGAAAGGTATTTGAAGCGTACCGGTATTGTTGGTATCCCGAATCGAAGCATCAAATTGAACGATATAGTCTTTGCCTTCGGGATTCGGATTGTTTTGGTCAACATATACTTCTACCCATAGGTTGTTGTTGCAGTCGAAAGCCAATGAAGCAAGTACATCGTTGGGTTGCAATACCGGCACTGCAAACTCGGTAATTTTTGGAGCACCTGTTTCTGGGTCTAGTACATCAATTTCAATTCTGCCTACTTTTTTGCCCGCTTCTTCGGTAAACCACATCATTCGCTGGCTTGGGTCGGGAATAATAGCTATTGGTCGGGCGTTAGCAGTAGGTATGGTGTATTCATCAATAATATCAGCTTGTTGCTTGTCAGCAATGCGTTTAAGGGCTTTGTTGGTTACTTCGTCAGTTGCGGTACTGCAGCAGCAACCCGCTTTTTTCTCTTCAGTTTTTACTATTTGAGTGTTGATTTTCAATATTTTGCTTGATGTAAGTTCAGTACCCCAAATATTGCCATCGGGTCCAACAGAAAGGTAGATGGGCGTTGCACCAAGTGATTTAAGTTCAAAGTGTTCGACACTACCATCAGGATTGATTTTGCCAATCGTGCTCGTTCTTTTTCCGGTAAACCACATAATACCAGTTGAAGGATCAAAACAAATGCAATGCGGAGCAGGGTTTATCGCAATTTTGTTTCCATTGGGATACATGTTTACATCGATGGCTTTATCAATGTTTCCTCCTTTATCAAGTCTAACAACAAACCCTAAAAATTCCAGTGAAACCCATAAAGCACCATCATTATCAACTTGAAGCCCATGTGGACCACTGCAATGTGGCATTACATAGTCAGCCAGTTTTTCTCCCTGATGGTTGAATTTAGCAACCTGATACATACTTTGACCCGTTACAAAAACAAAGTCATCGGTTATAATTAGTTCATGGGTAGAGCCAACACAGTTTTTCGCACAATCGCATGGTGGAAGATTATTTGCTCTGACTACTTTTTTCCAAAGCAATGGAAATTCTTGAATGGTGTTATTGTTCAATGTCATAGTGTTTTCGTTTATGCAGCCAAATATAGTCTGTCAGTTTGGATGTCACTATAAATTTGATGAAATTTATTTTTTAAAAATAAATGAATATTAAGTTGAGATAGATAGTCGTTGTGATTTACATTGAGGCATAATGATTGCTTAGCACTTTGTTTTAAAATAGATACATTTGTTTGTATTAACCTCGAACATCAAACAGCTATGATGAACCTTAATGATGCCACCCTGCTAGTCTCGGGTGCATTTGACGTATTCCCCGATGCTATTCTTGTTGTTGACAAAAGTGGGGTTATTAAAAACACCAATAAGCAGGTACTGAACGTTTTTGGATACGAAGAACTTGAACTAAAAGAGCAAAGTCTTTCTATTTTGCTACCTGAGCGCTCCCGAGACAAACATGAAATGCTCGTACGAGGCTTTTTTGCTGAGTCAGGTATTAGAAAAATGGGTGATGGCGCATCGCTGCGGGGTGTACACAAAAAAGGACATGAAATAGACATAGATATTGCATTGTCAATTATTCCTATAGGTGAGGAAATTTACGCTTTAGCTGTTGTGCGAGACTTAAGTGAGAAACTGAATATGATTAGTCAGCTCAATCAGGCTGAAAACATCAAGAACGAGCTGGAGCGTTTTGCTTTTATCTTAACTCACGACCTCAAGGCACCGCTCTACCGAATTAAGCTTTTGAGTCAGTTGATTGATCAGGGGATTGCTTCCCAAGACGGCAATGAAATACATACATTATTAAACTACCTTCTACAAAGTGTGAATGGAATGGAAGGGCTTATACATGGTGTATTAGGCTATTTCGATGCGAAACTTTCGCCCAAAAAGGCTAAAACAAAAGTAAACTTGAATGTGACATTTGCTCAGTCGATTGCTATGATTAATATACCCGCAACTTTTAAAGTTGACTTGAAAACAAAGTTACCGGTTGTTAAAGGCGACTCAACTATGATGCTGCAAATCTTTAATAATTTCATTGCCAATTCAGTAATTTATAACAACAAGAAAAAAGGTTTACTGGAAATTGACGTACAAAAACAAGGGAAGATGTACTTATTCTCATTTGATGATAATGGGATAACCGTGCCCGACGAACACAAGCTACGCATTTTCAATCTTACAGTGCGCTTGAACAAAAAGAGGGATGCATCTCATGGTTTAGGGCTTTCGATTGTTCAGGAAATCGTTAATAGCAATGGCGGTAAAATATGGTGCGAAGATAGCCACCTAGGTGGTTGCTGTTTTAAATTTACATGGCCTTTCTAGTTTTTTTCCGACTTTCAAAACTGCATTTTCCCTTTTCTGAAACGCAGGAAATGCCATTAGTTTCATTTTTGCGTACAAAAACCAAATCAGAAAGTGCGCATTTTAGTTGTTTTATCTAGTCTTGTTTTTATTTCAGTTACCTCTGGCTTTGCTCAAAGAAATGACACTCTAAAGGAGTTTACTATTAAGGGTGTAAAGATTTTTAAAGGTATGGGGCACATGGATGAAACCCAGAACGGCATTATTTACAGCGGCAAAAAAAGCGAGGTGATTGTGCCTGACAGCATTGTTGCTAATACAGCACAAAATAACCCACGCCAAGTACTTGGGCGCATTCCCGGTGCCAACTATTCTGAAACACAAGGAAGCGGATTCCCGTCTAATGGTATTGGATTCAGGGGCTTGAACCCTTCGCAATCAATAGAAACCAATGTGCGCCAGAATGGCTACAACACTGCTGCTGATATTTTTGGGTATGCTGAATCGTATTATACAACACCCATGGAGGCGGTTGAACGAGTAGAGGTGACAAGGGGTGCAGCATCGTTGCAGTTTGGGCCTCAATTCGGTGGAGTGATCAATTTTATTACCCGTGATGGTGGTAAAGACAAAAAGTTTGCCATTACCGAAGATATGACTGCAGGTAGTTATGGTTTCTTAAATTCATATACAGGCATCGGTGGTCAGGTTGGTAAGCTCAACTATTTCGGTTTCGCGCAGTTGCAACAATCTGCCGGCTGGAGACCTAATTCTGATTACAAACAAGTTTCAGCCTATGGAAAGATGAGCTATGCCGTAAATAGTAAACTCACACTTGGCTTGGAATACACGCTATTCAGAAATACTATTCACATGCCGGGCGGCTTTGATGATGCTCAGTTCAAACAAAACCCCGACACTTCTTACAGGTCGCGCAATTGGTTAAATAGCCCTTGGAACATATTGGCTTTCAAGGCTAAGTATGAGTGGAACGACGATACAAAATTGTTCTTTACGCTATCGGGCATGAGTTCAGCAAGGGCACTTGTATGGCGCAATGAAGACGGTGGCCCCGGCGAACTAGACACAATTGACAGAGCTACAGGCACGTACGTAAACAGGGAAGTAGAGAGTGAAAAAATGAAACACATTGCAGGAGAGCTGCGGTTGATGAAAAAATATTCTTTAGGAGGTATTAGAAGCACGCTTTCTGTAGGTACTCGTTATTTCTACGGACAGTTTAAACGTCAGGGAGGGGGAACAGGTACAACAGGTACCGATTTCGATTTGAATTTGGCAGTGCCAGGCTACGAGTACGACATCGATTTTTCGACTACCAATGTGGCATTGTTCGCAGAGCAAATTTTTAAGCTGAATGAAAAATGGAGTGTAACTCCCGGTTTTAGGATGGAGTACATTCGCAACACCGCCAAAGGTTTTACCACAGAAGATACCGAACTGGTTGTATTTGACGGCACTAAAAACCGTTGGATTCCATTGTTAGGAATCGGTTCTCAATATGAGGTGTATAAGAAAGTAAACTTATATGCCAATATTTCTCAGGCATATAGCCCGGTAACGTATGACCAGTTAACGCCATTCGCCGTAACATCTAAGATTGACCCCAACATGAAAGACTCAAAGGGGTACAATGCAGATCTTGGTATACGTGGTGTGTTTAAAAACTGTTTTCAATTCGATGTAAGTGCATTTTACATGGCTTACGATAACCGAATAGGTGTGGTAGAAAAAACCGATGCGCAAGGCAATGTGTACACTCTTCGTACTAACATTGCCAATAGTGCCCACAAAGGATTGGAGAGCTATCTAGAGTTCTTCCCGGTACGTTGTTTCAAGGGTATGCCAAAATGGGCAAACATCAGCCTATATAACTCATTTTCAATGATTGATGCCCGTTTTGTTTCCGGTGATTTCAATGGCAAAATGGTGCCTTACGCCCCAAAAACAATTGAGCGCCTGGGTGTTAACTATAACTACAAAAATTTCGGAGTGGCGTACAACATCAGCTTCACCGATTTATCTTACGGCGATGCCTCAAACATTGTTGCAAGCAGCGACCCGGTTGCAGGTATCATACCATCTTACACTGTAATGGATGTCGCAGTGCAATATACACTCAAAAGCAAATGGCGTTTGAAAGCAGGTATCAACAACCTTACCGATGAGCGTTATTTCACTAAGCGTACCGACGAGTACCCTGGTCCGGGTATTATCCCAGGGCAGGCACGTAGTTTCTATGTAGGAATAGGGTACAGCAGCAACAGATAGTATATTAATGATTGAAGTAGAAAACTATTCTCCCTCAATCATCAGGTTTTTGCCGTCACCTAATAAGTCCAGGTCCACATCCATGCCTGCAATACCTTCAATGGAGCCCCTGATGTGGGCCGCGTTGAGCAATACTTTTTCGAGTTGTTTTTCGCGGGCTTTCCAAAGTTTTTCCATTTGGTCGCGCTCTCTTTGTATCGAAATTTTCATGCTCATGAAACCTTCTCTTATAGCACGCCATTGTTCCGCAAATTCGGTACTCACTAGGTATTGATAGAGCAGTGCCATTTTATCACCCATATTTTCGCGGCTCTTCCCTGCACTGTGTACTTTAATAACCATATCACGCAAGATGTGAACAATTGGTTTTACATCGCTAAAGCTACATACCCAAACCCCGTTTTTTTCACCAAAACCATCTTCAATATCTTTTGGCATCGCCTTGGTTACAAGTACCGCCATGTCAGCACCCAATGCGCGCATATCGGTTTTTAGTTTCTCGATCCATTCTTCGCTGAAGTCCTTGGTGCGCTTGCTTTCAAATATGATTTTACCGCACTCCTGTCCGTAGCTGTTGCGCACAGTGAGCACACAGTCGGCACCACGCACGCCCTTACCCACCTCATTCACCACATCAAACGGGAACGCAGTTTTTAATAACTGCTCCAATATCAATTCTTGCACTTCTCCTTGCAATTGCATCGAGCCTTGTTCAGCTTTGCGTTGCATCTCTTCCACTAGTTTGCGTTGATCTTCAAGTTGTTTTTCTTTCTCTTTCAAACGCATCTGGAATTCTGCTTCCTTAATCTTGTTGCGTTCTTCTTCTTCTCGTTTTACTGTTTCTGAAATTTTGCTTCTTTCATCAATCAGCTTGCGTTGAATTTCAAGTTCTATTTCCTGCTCACGGGTTTCAAGTTTCTGCAATTGCTTCAGGAAGTCGAGTTCTTTATTGCGGGCTTCAGCCAGTTTAGCTTCATTGTTTTTGCGGTCTTCTTCCATCAGCTTGAGCTTGTGCTCGAAGTCGCCTTTTATTTTTTCCTGCAACTGGCGGTTCAGTTCCAGCTCCATTTGCTTTTTAGATGCATCGAGGCGCTCAGCCAGTTCGCGTTCCATGGCTGCCTTTTGGCTCTTCACTTGTTCATCGAGCGACTTCAGTTTTTCTTCCTGCAGGCGCACCAATTCTTCACGCTTTTGGTATTTCTGTTCTTGTTCATTCTTTTCCTTCACCCATTTCTGGTTGAATTCCTGACGCATTTCTTCGCGTATTGATGACTCAAGCACGCGGTTAAGTTCAAATTGATGATTGCAGTTCGGGCAACTGATTGTATTCGCCATTGATAGTATTTTGGGAGCACGGTAAAATTATGAATTTGCCCGATTGTTTCAGGGAGAAAAATGAGTGGTGGGTAATTTCTAACATCTGGTCGAAGGATTTCCTTCGACCTAACATTCAGGAAGCATGTGCTTCCGAAACAGAAAACAAACTTACATCTTGTTGAAAGATTCCCTTCGTCCGTACATTTAGGAAGCATGTGCTTCCGAAGCAAAAAACAAACTCTGGTCGATGCAGCCT
Organism: Chitinophagaceae bacterium; assembly: GCA_947454235.1. Lineage (GTDB taxonomy): Bacteria > Bacteroidota > Bacteroidia > Chitinophagales > Chitinophagaceae > Flavipsychrobacter. The sequence goes on along the minus strand of CANGIY010000002.1, from coordinate 367,034 downwards.
TGCAAACAACATCTATTTGTCTCGCTCCCAGTTCCTTCGACTCCGCTCAGTAACCGTCACAACAATCATAGTCTTCATTCAATCATGAATAATAAGAGTTCTGAAAAAATCGCTTACTGAGCGCAGCCGAAGTAACCCCACATAATTTTTTTATTTTAACTTTATACCGTATACTTGTAAAAATTTCCCCAACCAAAAATTCCCCCATGAAACGCATCTTTTTCCTCATCCTCGTATCCTGCTGCAATACTTTCTGTTATGCCCAATCAGGGATTATCACAACTATTTTAGGGAATGGCGGGACAGTTGATACGGGAGTCGGAGGTGTGGCTACTGCTGCTTCGATTGGGGGGGCTTCGTTGTGTGAAGTTGGACCAGATGGTAATTTATACGTGGCATTAAGTGATGAAAATTTTGTCCGCAAGGTAACGCCTGACGGGCGTTACTTACCTTTTGCCGGTAATGGCAGTTCTATTGCCGGTGGTGGTGACGGTGGTCCAGCCAGTGCGGCATCCATCAGTCGTCCTTCAAGAATTGCATTTGATTCACATGGAGATTTTTATGTTTCTGAGACTCGTGGTAATAGAATACGTAAAATAGATATGCATACGGGTGTTATAAGTACATATGCAGGTGGGCGTTATTCCGGGTGGATAGATACAGGTTTTGGGGACTTGGCTACCAATGCATCTTTTGTACCCATCGGTATTACATTTGATAAGGATGATAATTTGTTCATTACGACAAGTCCGGGTCACATTCTTCGGGTTGATAGAACTACGCAGATATTAACGAAATATGCCGGAAATGGACGAAGAGTATATGGTGGGGATGGTGGAGCCGCTACTGCCGCAGGAGTTGGTTCTGTAGGTATTCAGATTGATTCATCAGGCATGGTGTACTTTGATAATTTGACTTACATACGCACCATTGACCCCGCTACGCACATAGTTACTTGTATAGCAGGCAACGATACCATTGGCAGGACGTATTCGGGTGATGGTTGCGCACCTACAGCCACTGCCATGAACCCTCACGATATTCAATTTGATAAACACGGCAATTTGGTCATGGGTGATTTGGGTAACCTAAGAAGGGTATTATGCATCAGGAAATCCGATAATCGAGTTTATACGCTAGCAGGAACCGGGGTTGCAGGTTTCAGCGGCGATGGTGGTCCTGCGACAGCAGCCAAAATACAAGACGCACAGGCTGTTACAGTTGACTCATGCGATAATGTGTATTTCAGTGATGTACCTAATTATCGGGTACGCAAGATAAGTGTATCACAGACAGGTCCACAGGGTATTACAATACTACCCTCGAGTGCAGTAGAAAAGCTGTGTTACGGCATGCCTATTACGTTTACAGCCACGTTGGGCAACCCTTCTTATTGTGGCATTTACCAATGGACGGTAAATGGTGTAACCGTAGGCAGCAATTCAACCCAATTCAGGTACAGTCCCATCAATGGTGACACTGTACGTTGTAGCATATCGCGCCGTTGGGTATGCGATACCACTACGGGGGCTATCAGTAATATACTTATCATGTTAGTAGATAGCCTTGCAGCACCCACCATATCGCTAACCGGTGGTGTTGTAACCGCCCGTGTAGGCGATACAGTTCATGTTACTGCTACAATAAGTGGTGCCGCGGGTGTGTATGAGATACACTGGCGCAACAGAGGCACTTGGTTTGCTACTACTACCACCCCTGCATTATCTTACATAAAAGCAGCGGGCAACGATACGCTCACAGCTACGCTGGTGAGCCTTGCACGCACTTGCTACGATTCAGTATCAAGTGGTACTCAAAACATCCTGGGTATTACTCCTGTACCTGCAATTGGGCAGTTGCAACTTACCTGCCACCCTAACCCAGCCACCCACACTGTTACTCTTAGTTGGGGTTCTCAGCTTCCGCCACGCATCACCATTTACAATGCCACAGGCATACAAGTGTACGAAAGTATCCCTACAGGTGATGAACAAAACATAAATCTGCGTAATTGGTCTGCAGGTGTCTACTACATCAAATGCGAGGGTTATCATGTTTTCAGGTTGGTAAAAATGTAAAGAAAAACTGTCTTTATTTTTTCGTTACAGAACGACCCTGGTCGTGGCGTCTCGCCTCGTCCTCATACTGAGCAAGCTTCTGCTTGCAAACAACATCTATTTGTCTCGCCCCCAGTTACTTCGACTCCGCTCAGTAACCGAACCAACGGTAACAATTACCTCTGGTCAAAGGATTCCCTTCGTCCTAGCATTCAGGAAGCAAGTGCTTCCGAAACGCACTTACCTTCTTAAAAATACAACTCCACAAAAACACTCGCAACAACATTTTTTCCTGAAAATGAACGTACTTTGAGGTGAATAATACATAAACCAACCGGTGATGCAAAAATCAACAGTAGCAGGAGTCATTTTTCTATTATCAAGTATGTCAGTAAACGCACAAACAAAAAAAGCCCCAATAAGGTACCCGGAGTCAAAAAGAAACTCACAAACCGATGTCTATTTCGGGAAAACCGTTGAAGACCCGTACAGGTGGCTTGAAGACGATCGCAGTGACGATACCAAGAAATGGGTTGAATACCAGAATATCGTAACCAACGCTTTTTTAGCCAAAATACCATTCAGGAAAGACATCAAAGCCCGTTTAAAAGAACTGTGGAATTACGAGAAATTCACCGCTCCTTTTAAAGAAGGTGATTTTACATATTACTACCGCAACAATGGTTTACAAAACCAGTATGTTTTATACAGGCAGGAAGAAGGGGAAAAAGCTCACGTGTTTTTAGATCCCAACAGATTCTCGCCGGATGGCACTTCTTCGTTGCAGGGAATTGAGTTTACCAAAGACGGTTCGTTCGCTGCATATCAGGTGTCTGACGGCGGTAGCGACTGGCGTAGGGTGTTCATCCTGGAAACAAAAAATATGAAGTTACTCGACGACACACTTCTCGATGTGAAGTTCAGCGGATTGGCATGGTACAAAAATGAAGGATTTTACTATTCCAGCTACGACAAACCAAAGGGTAGCGAGCTTTCTGAAATGACGCAGATACACAAGCTGTATTATCATAAGAAAGGCACGCCACAAAGCGACGATAAACTGATTTTCGGCGGTGAACAAACTCCGCGCCGTTACGTTGGCGCCAGTGTTACAGAAGATCAAAAGTATCTGATTATTACAGCCGCCAATGCAACCTACGGCAACGAGTTGTATATCAAAGATTTAACAGTACCTAATTCACCCATTAAGCCGATTATCACAGGCTTCGAAAACGAGCACAATGTGGTGTATGAAGAAAACGATATTTTATGGATTGAAACCAATCTGGGAGCACCTAATCGTCGTTTAGTTATGGCCGACGCCAGCAATCCGCAAACTGATAGTTGGCGCGATGTAATACCTGAAACGAAATTTCCATTGAACGTTTCTACATGCGGAAAGAAATTGTTTGCTCACTATTTGAAAGATGCTGTAGCCGAAGTTGTTCAATACAATTTAGAAGGTAAACTTGAGAATACAGTGCAGCTGCCGGGCTTGGGTACTGTAAGTGGTTTTTCAGGCAAACAAGATGAAAACGAGACTTACTACACGTTTACCTCTTACCTGTATCCGCCAACAATATTTAAATACACGTTAGGTGATCACAAATCAGAGGAATACAAGAAATCAAATGTAAACTTCAATCCCGCCGAATACGAAAGCAAACAAATTTTCTATACTTCGAAAGATGGTACTAAGGTGCCAATGATTATTACCAATAAAAAGGGATTGAAGCTCGACGGTAAGAACCCTACCATGTTATACGGTTACGGTGGGTTTAATATATCTATGACACCAAGCTTCAGTGTGAGCAATCTGGTGTTCATGGAAGCAGGAGGTATTTATTGTGTAGCCAACATCAGAGGTGGTGGTGAATATGGCGATAACTGGCACGTAGCGGGTACTAAAATGCAAAAGCAAAATGTGTTCAACGACTTTATTGCTGCTGCCGAGTATCTAATTAAAGAAAACTACACATCAAAAGAATACCTGGCTATTTCGGGTGGTTCAAATGGTGGATTGTTGGTAGGTGCATGTATGACGCAACGCCCTGATTTGTTTAAAGTTTGTTTCCCGGCAGTGGGAGTGCTCGATATGTTGCGCTACAACAAATTTACTGCGGGAGCTGGCTGGGCTTTCGACTACGGTACTGCGCAGGATAATAAAGAAATGTTTGACTATTTGTACAAATATTCTCCTGTTCACAATGTTAAAGAAGGTACCTGTTACCCTGCAACTATGGTCATTACAGGCGATCATGACGATAGGGTAGTACCTGCACACTCATTTAAATTTGCTGCTGCTTTGCAAAATGCACAAAAATGCGATAACCCAACATTGATTAGGATTGAAACCAATGCCGGACACGGTGCGGGTAAACCAACTGACATGCTGATTGCTGAACAAGCCGACAAATGGGCATTTATGTTCTACAATATGGGTCTTGAGTACAATGGTTCAGTTCCGGTAAACAAAGAAGAAAAGAAATAGCATGAAATTGTTTGAAATTGCTGCGGCAATTGAGGAGTTTGCTCCATTAGCATATCAGGAAAGCTATGATAATTGCGGCATACAGGTTGGTAATCCAAATGCTGAAATTACAGGTGCGTTATTGACGCTTGATGTAACAGAAGCCGTGATCGATGAAGCATTGGAACGAAATTGCAATCTTATTGTAGCACATCACCCTGTTATTTTCTCAGGTTTGAAGCGCATTACGGGGGCTAACTATGTGGAGCGAATAGTATTGAAAGCAATTAAAAATGACATTGCGATTTATGCAGCTCATACCAATGTAGATAATGTACGAGATGGAGTGAACGCTTTAATAGCTGAGAAATTGGGGCTTACAAACTGCAAGATATTGTCACCTATGAAGGGGAACCTTTCAAAGTTGGTGACGTATGCACCTGTAGACGTTGCTGAAAAAGTTCGTTCTGCTATGTTTTCAGCGGGTGGAGGTGCAATCGGAGCGTACAGCGAGTGCAGTTTCAACACTGAAGGCAATGGAACTTTTAAACCATCAGCACAAGCAAATCCGGCAATAGGGCAGGCCGGTGGTGCCCGGGAACAAGTTAAGGAAGAACGCATTGAATTGCTCGTAGAAAAACACTTGGAAAACAAGGTGCTGAAAGCTTTGTTGTCTTCGCATCCTTACGAAGAAGTGGCTTACGAGTTGATACCAATAAACAACCTTAACCAAGGCTTAGGTGCCGGAATGGTGGGTGAACTAACTAAGCCAATGTCTGAAACAGAATGTCTCAGCCACATTAAGAAAACAATGTATGCTGATGTAATTAGGCACACTGATTTGCTAGGTACCCAAGTTAAGAAAATCGCTGTTTGTGGCGGGTCGGGTAGTTTCCTTTTAAAGAGTGCAATTTCTGCCGGTGCTGATGTGTTTGTGACAGCTGATTTCAAGTACCATCAGTTTTTTGATGCCGAAAATCGCATCGTTATTGCCGATATCGGACACTATGAAACCGAGCATTTCACCCCAGAAATATTTAGGAGTGTTTTAAAGAAAAAATTTCCTAATTTTGCAGTCCTTTTAACCAACATTAATACTAATCCCGTAAAATATTTCCAATAATATGGCAAATGTAAAAGACTTTTCAATCGAAGAAAAGCTGGTTGCGGTACTTGCACTCCAAAAAATCGATTCAAAAATCGATGAGATTCACACTTTGAAAGGTGAGCTTCCAATGGAAGTAAACGACCTTGAAGATGAAATTCAAGGCCTTAAAACAAGGTTGATGAACATTGACAATGAAATCGCTAACATCAATACTTTTATTGATGCTAAGAACGATGCAAAACGTGATGCTCAGGCTTTGATTAAAAAGTACGAAAAGCAACAGGAAAACGTGAAAAACTCCCGCGAGTTTGAAGCCATCAACAAAGAGATGGAAATGCAGGAGCTTGAAGTGAGACTTTGCGATAAACACATCAAAGATTCAGGTTACGATCTTAAAGACCGCATGAATGTGCGTATTAAGACTGAAGAGAAGATCAAAGATGTTGAAGAAGCATTGAATCAAAAACGTGCTGAGCTTGAAAGGATTACTGTTGAAACTGATAAAGAAGAAAAAGTACTTGTTGAAAAATCAGTTGCAGCTAAAGAAAAAGTTGATGCAAGGTTGCTTTTGGCATACGAGCGTATTCGTAAAAGCTACAAAAATGGTTTGTCAGTAGTGCCTATTCATCGCGATTCTTGCGGTGGTTGCTTCAACGTTATCCCTCCTCAACGCCAAAGTGAAATTCGTCAACACAAAAAAATCATTGTGTGCGAACATTGCGGTAGAATTCTGGTTGATTCTGATCTCAACGAAAAAGTATCTATTAAAGATTAATTCTTTGCTACTATATTAAGAGCTGCCTACGGGCAGCTTTTTTTTTAACAAAATGAAATGGTGCACTTTGTGCTAATTTTGAGCCAATTATGAAATTAACAGAACACTTATCAAATTCAACCAGACCCATCATATCTTTTGAAGTTTTACCTCCCAACAAAGGCAAAAGCATCGACTCTTTGTACGAGACTTTAGACCCGTTGATGGAATTCAAACCATCGTTTGTAAATGTTACTTATCACCGTGCTGAACAGGTGTACAAGAAAAGACCTGACAATACATTCGAGCGTGTAGAAATTCGCAAACGTCCGGGTACTGTAGGTATTTGTGCGTCTATCATGCATAAATACAACGTGGAAGCCATCCCGCATTTAATATGTGGCGGTTTCAGTAAAGAAGAGACTGAAAATGCTCTGATTGACCTCCATTACCTGGGCATCAAGAATGTGCTGGCTTTGCGTGGTGATGCTGCTGCAAATGAAAAGTTTTTTGTGCCACACCCTCAAGGGCATAGGTACGCTGAAGACTTAGTTAAGCAAATCATCTCATTGAACAATGGTGTTTACATGGAAGATGAAATTCTGGATGGAGTTAAAACTGATTTTTGTATTGGTGTTGCTGGCTACCCTGAAAAACACATGGAATCACCCAACATTGACGTAGATGTGGAGTTTCTGAAGCGTAAAATAGAGTTGGGTGCAAACTATGTAACATGCCAGATGTTCTTCAAAAATCAGCATTTTTATAACTACATAGAAACGTGCAGGAAACATGGAATCAATGTGCCTATTTTACCGGGTTTGAAACCTATTTCAAGCACAAAACAATTAAGTGTTATTCCTCGGGTGTTCAATGTTGAAATACCTGTAGAACTTTACAATGAAATAACTAAATGCAAAAACGAAAAGGCCATAGAGCAAGTTGGCACGGAATGGTTGCTGGAGCAATGCCGTGATTTGTTGCGCAATAATTGCCCTGTATTGCACTTTTATACCTTGACCAAGCCGGGAATGATTTACAATGTTTTAAAACAACTGTTGTAATACCAATTTCAACTACAAAATACTGATTTACTACAAAAAGAAAGGGATTCTCGTCATTCGAAAATCCCTTTCAGGTAGGACAGGAGCAATAACTCCTAAGAAGCTGTTTTTGACGTGATAATCAGAATATTATTAGAAGTGCTTGTTTAAAATTGTAATGTAAAACTACACCCGAAACACACCCTTAATTATGACGTAAGGCACTTTGTTCGCTGATATATATCAGTTAAGAGGATGCCTAGTTCTTAATCCCTAATCTCTTATTGAGTACGTGTACAATTAACCTCACCGATTCTTCTGTAAGAGGTTTAATGAGGTAATATTCAACATTCTTGTTGGCGTTGGCACGTTGCATATCGTTCTTATCGACCGAAGAAGAAAGAATGTAAATTTTAATTCTTGATTTGAGCGATTCGTCCAAATTCTCAAAACGTTCAAGGAAATCCCATGCATTCATTTTAGGCATGTTAATATCCAGAAGGAGAATAGCTCTGCCAGTTACATCTGTCAATGCATATTGTTCAAGAATGTAGGCAAATCCCTCTTCAGGGTCAGTGAAATCCTTGATGTTTGCATCTTTGAACGCCTTCTCAATTACTTTTCTGCAAATCTGGTTGTTGATTTTCTCGTCGTCTACTATAATGAAGTTACTGAAATAGTTCATGTTTTTGATTTTGTAGAGTCTTAATTTTCAATTCAATGTGTTTGTCGTAAAAAAAAGAACACATAGTAAATTTCCTTCCAAAGAAATTATACCAAACGTTCAAAATTCACAACCGCTTAATAGGTGAACAAAGTAAAACAAAAAGTTGAAAATTCAAGTCCCTAACTCCTATCACTAACGTGAAAAAAATGGGTTTTACCCCCACACACAATTTGATTACATTTGTGCAACAAATCAATACAAATGCTGCAAATTACTGCCAACAATAAAAATGTTTTTGAAGTTGAACAATCTGATTCAGGTTTCAGGTTAGGAACCAATGAAGTTGTATCTGATATCAAAATGCTTGCAAATGGCATGTACAGTATGTTGATAGATGGCACCAGCTATACAGCTATTGTTGAGAAGGTTGACAGGAAGAACAAAGAAATGGTGATTAGGGTCAACGGACAGGCGCATACTCTGGCAATTAAAGAACCAATCGATCAGTTGTTGGCAAATATGGGCCTTGACCTTAAAGCAATGCAAAAAGCTGAACCGGTTAAAGCACCCATGCCAGGCATGATTTTGAAGGTTTTGGTTGAGGTGGGTCAGCAAGTAAACAAAGGCGATGGGTTGCTTGTTTTGGAAGCCATGAAAATGGAAAATATCATTAAAGCAGCCGGACCAGGCAAAGTGAAGGGAATTAAGGCGGTTGAGAAAACTGCAGTAGAAAAAGGTGCTGTGCTCATTGAAATGGAATAAGAACATGCGCTTTGCTAAAGTACTTTTATTGGTATTCTTTTGCTCGTTGGGTGTGGCAAAGACTGCTCTTGCACTTCCCCCAATCGTCACCGCTGATTCTGCGAATGCTTACATTTATATACAAGGCGATAAAAGCATCCCTTTTTACGTAAGGATTGGGAAAACTATGTGCCCTCGTTACGGTAAGAACTATTCATTAATTACCGGGCTAGGCGAGGGTAATACCCAAATTGAGATACTATTTCAGCAACGAACTTACCCTTCAGTTTTTTATACCATCACCATACACAATGGCGATGCCCGCGCATTGTACCTACAAAAACAAGGGGAAAACTTTATACTTAAAGATTTAAAAACGGGTTATATATTTACACCCGACAAAAAAGACAAATAGTGCATAAATTCCAGATTCTCACCATAACTGCTTGTGTAATTTTATTGGGTGCTTGTAAGCACACTACTAAAGATATGATTGTTGGTAAATGGCGTGGCGTGGAGGCTTTTGACCCACAAGACGACAGCGCTACCCAGCAAATGAAAATATACATTGACACTCTTGGCTCTAGCAAAGATCCTATGGTGAATCTTTCTATTTACGGCACCACCAATATTGATAGTATCAAGAATTATCTGCGCAATGAGATGAATTCTTTGAAGCAAGTACGTTCAAATGCACTGCACAATACTATATTTTCATTCAAGTCAAACGGAGTTGCCGAATTAGATTTCAACGGAAAGAAGAATACAAGCTCTTGGACAGTAGATTCATCTAGTACACTTCGACTGATTGATAAGGATGGCGATACAAAAGGACAAGAGATAACGGCTAAAATACTCACTGTTACTGATTCAATGCTTAAAATGAAATTCATTGAGGCAGGCCATACAAGTGATGTTACCTTTCATAAAGAAAAGAAGTAAAAATCTTTACCTAATCAATGTGAAATCGCCCTTCTGAAAAAGGGTGTTACCCTTAATGCTTTTTGCTGAAATCTCGTAATAATAAACACCTACTTCGCAAGGTTTTCCCTGAAACGAACCATCCCATCCAGGTTCAAAATCAGTTGTTGCGTACACAAGTGTTCCCCAGCGGTCGAATATCTTGAAGTAATTCAATGTTGAATAACCAACTGCTATAGGTCGGATAAAATCATTTCTGCCGTCATTGTTAGGCGTAAATGCGGTTGGTACAAAAAACTCTAACTGATTGACTACCCAAACACTTGTGGTGTCTTTACCGGGGCAGCCCTCAGCACTTTTAGCAGCAACAACATATGTGTATTTGCCTAGGTCGTTAAATGTGATTGTTTGTTGTTGAGCAGTGTAGTTTTCAATGCCATATCCCGGTTCCCATTCATATTCGTAGCCGCCTCTGCAATCTAATGACAATGTTTCGCCTTTTACAATTATAGTATCGTCTATTAATTTTGGTCTGAATGCACTTATGACGATTGGATAAATAGTAGTGTCGGTACAATAACGCGTATTGCTGGTAGCGAGTAATACATTATATGCTCCAGCCTTACTATAACTGTGGTTTACAGATATGCCTGTATCGTAACTGCCATCACCAAACCACCATTTTGAATACGAAATGGGCGAAGTAGTAGAAGTTGAGGCGTTCTTAAAATTAATCATCGAGTCTGCGCATATTTTACCATTTTGAGTAACTGCGGCAGATAAATAGGGAAATACATAAGCGTACTTGGCAATAGAGTCGTTACATGGCAAACCCGGGTTTGCGATTAATTTCACGAGGTAGATGCCGGTATCTCTATAATTGTGGTACGGTTCAAAATCATTCGACACTGGTGTATTGTCTCCAAAATCCCATGTGTAAGTAGATGCACCCTTACTTTCATTCTTAAATAACACATTAAAGTCCCGACATTCAACAGTATAAATTGCATCGTTTGTTGGTATATGAGGGATGGATGCCACAACCGAACGGGAACAATTTGAAACGAAGAACTGGAACTCACGGTGTATGGTATTGATGATTTTTCCGTTCCTCCATTCATTACAGCAAACAGAAACTAAATAAATACCTTGATTGGAAGGTTTACAACGTAATTCACCAGTAACGGGATTAATTATAATACCGGGGTCGCCTATGAGCGGATTAGAATAGGAAAATGGAGATTGGTATATCGTGACGCGACTAGAAAATGGTGGCGCAACGTATTCATCTCTTTTAGTGTCAGGGCAATTGTATGACTGGCACAATTCATATGACAAGGAATCGCCATCGGCATCCCTCGCTGAATTGTCGTAAGTCATTTCAATGTTGTTGCAAATAATTACCGGAGGGAAATTTTTAAAAACAGCACTTGTATTTTGGGGTGCCACCGACGAAGGCGGTATTTCGCAAAATATGTTGGTGCCAGAGCTTCCGGGGGAAACTACATTGGTAAGTGCATTGGTTCGGCAACACCTTTGATATGTAACAAAGTAGCGAACATCAGTTATTGGTAAAGTAATATTGAAGGTATAAGATTTTTTAGTGATGCAAATTTTAGGTGGATGCACGATGCATGTCATATTTGCAGATTCCGTATTTACAGTTTGTACAGCATCAAATTTTTGCAAATCATATTTAACGGCTTTACCCTTGTCATCGAACACTACAATTAGCGCAGAATCATCTTGTCTTATTGCATCAGCATTACCGTTAAGGCAATCTTCATAAATAGACAAATTGATTCTGTAGTTATTTTGATTGATATAGGTACTTACATAAGTATACGTCATCTCCGCACCAACAATGTGTGTTGCCTGAGCCTTTATACCAACTCCTAAGATAGCAAACAGCAGTATGAATAAAATCTTACTTTTCAATTTTCAGAGGTTCACTACAAAATTAACGTATAATAACCGATTTTATTGGATTGTTTCTTTAAGCATAGGTTTAAGCAATGCTAATATTAACCTGCGAAATGATGCTAAATGACCACGACCTCGGTATTGGTATCAGGTTCATTTAGTAACAATTGGCTGCCTGAAACTTTGTTCATCTCCTTGTTAATGTAGTTGCCCCATTTTTCCTTGAAAATTTTGAGGTCTTTTTCATGACGTTGGTATGATTTTAAGCTTCGGAAGGGGTGTCCACGAGTAGCAGATTCATAATGAATCAAAACACTGTCGGGCAAGTAAACATTGAAAAAGCCTTGTTCTTTCAATGATAAACAAAAAGCCACATCGTTGTATTCAACAGGCAGCGATTCATCCATGCCTCCCACGAAATCCCACTTTTCTTTGCTTATTAGCAAACATGCTGCAGTAATAGCAGGGTAGTTCATCACTTTATCAAATGGGGCAATGGCGCCATCGGTTGCTTCATTGGGGATGTTTATAAAAGCATGCCCGGTTAGCTCTTCTGTATTTTCCAATATTATTCCAGCATGTTGTATGCTCTTGTCTTCAAACAGCAACTTAGCACCTGCAGCACCACTAAAAGGTAGGGCGGCATAACCTAACATCTCACGTAACCAGTTGGGCTCAATTATCTCAACGTCATTATTTAACAACAACAAGTACTCGCCTCGTGCATTTGCAGCACCGAGATTCATAAGTTTTGAAAAGTTGAAAGGGAATTTTGCTTCAATACACTTTATCAACTTCGCCTGCTTCACTTTCCATTCTTCAATCAGTGCAAAAAACTCGGGAGTCTCAGAATTATTGTCAAGGATAATGATTTCGTAGTTTTTATATTCCGTCAACCTAATGAGCGATTCCACAGCTACTTTTAGTCGTCCGGCCTGATCCTTTGTCGGAATGATAATACTGACTAATGGTTGACTAGGTGGAACTGAAATTCTAAGGTTATTGTTTTTGTTGGTAGTGTCACTTTCAAAGCCTTTTTTCCTCAGGTAGTCAATGGAAGCTTTTAAAGTAGAAGCTTTCAAATTGTCGGCAGTTTTGGCTTCGTGGTAAAGAATGGCATCAATAACCTTAGTTTTGTGCCCAATGCTCCATTCTAGCGCATATTTATGCAATAACTCGTTGTCGGCACCTTGAAAATCAATGGGGTGTTGTTTACAGTGGTCTACTTTCACTGCGAACGAATTTCCAATATAATTAGTGTTTAGCAAGTGATGTGGTGAAAATGACGGCTTGAAATTGGGTGCTGAAAACGTACCGTCATTATCTACTTTGCCATTATGGTAGTACGCTAAATCCCAATTCCCATCTCCACGATAGAGCGAATTGATTACTGATATAAAACAATCATTGTCCAGTTTTACCTGCACAGTTGCAAGTACTATTACCGTTAATTCAGTTTCGTACGCACCCGAGTTAAACTCTGAAACAGAAACGACTTGAATAGTTGATTTATTTTTTAAACCGGTATCAACGCTATAAATAAATGATGTAACTTCTTTATTGTCAGTAACTAAAATAATTAAATGCTGTATTGGTGAAGTGTTGTAAAAATCTATAATCCATTTTTGTATGGCTGCCGGAGTTGCATTATTGCATATCAAAGCAACCCCAATTTTTTCCAATTCAGCAGGGTTTTCAACAGACGCTAATTTTTTCGTGAGCTGGCGGTCACTAATTTTCTCAATGACCCAATCGTTATAGTCGACAATTACTACTTTGGGTGAACGGTTTTTGAAAAGCTTTTTATACAAATACCTTGCCCCCGGCACCGAGCAAAAGAAAACCAACAGATTGAAAATGGAGAGTAGTAGTGGTTCCCCCGGCTTTTTTAATTTGTGCAGATAGTTCTTCATAAACCCGGTTTGAATTTATGTTAGAACAATTTTTGGTATAAGTCACAAATTTCAGGGGCGCCGCCTCTGTGGGTTATTACACCACCGTCAAGCAAAATTGCGGTATCACACAATTTTTTCACGTCTTCAGGGAAATGCGATACAAACAGAATTGTTTTACCTTCCTTTTTTACCTGATAAATTTTGTCCATGCACTTGTGCTGGAAGCCTTGGTCTCCAACGGCAAGCACCTCATCAATAATCAGGATATCAGAATCGTTGGCTACAGAAATTGAAAAAGTCAAACGCGCCAACATACCCGAAGAATAGGTTTTAGTTGGAGTTCGCAAAACATCGTCGCTCAATCCCGAAAAGTCTTTGATGCTCTTAATGGCGTCTACATCTTTACGTGGTTTACCATATAAAGATAGCAACAATTCAATATTCTCGTATCCGGTCAGTTCAGTTTCTAGTCCGGCACCAATAGCCAGAATAGGTGCAATGGAACCATTAATATGTATGGAACCCACCTGAGGTTTTACCACACCTGCAATGGCGCGTAAAAGCGTGCTTTTGCCACTTCCGTTGCGCCCCAGTACACCCATGCATTCTCCGCGTTTTACTTCAAAACTGATGTCGTGTAGAATCGTTTTTGTTGTAAACGGGTTTTTGCGATGTGTAATAAGGTCTTTAATGGAAAATACACCCATGTTGTTCTGCCAATAAGCGACAGTAACACCTTTAAATTCTATGAGTGCATCATTTGCCATACTATAGCGATGAAATAAACTGGTTTTTTAACCTTGAAAATATGAAGTAACCAATACAAAGCATTCCTGTAGCCAACACAGTACATTGCAGCCACAATTCACCCGATGGGAATACGCCTTTATAAATTACTTCTCTTTCAAGCTTTATGAAGTAGTATATAGGGTTCAACTGAACTACTAAGGGGTATCTATCGGTCAATACTTTTTCAGGGTATGGGATAGGTGTGAGGTAAAATATTGCGGGTTGAATAGTTGTCCATAGAATGCCTACGTCCCTAAAAAATACATTCAATGAACAGAAAATGAGCGTAATGCCAAATGTAAAAACAGCAAATAATATTGTGATTGGAATAATAGTCAATAAGTTGAACGAATACTGAATACCAAACCAATGCATTGCAATGGCAAATACAAACAGTGTCAAAATAAAGTTGAACAATTCGCTTATCATCTCAGACAATGGGAAAAACACGGTAGGCACATTCAATGCCTTGATGATACCCGAGGAGTTGATAATGGAAGCGATAGATTGATTGGTAACGTTGGCAAAGAAAATCCAGAAAATAAGTCCGCTGGTCGCATAAAGCACGTAATTGTCGATATTCGACTGCGATTTAAATACAACGATAATAATCAACAAGTAGAGCAAGGGCTTAAAAAAGCCCCAAAAGAAACCAATGACTGAATTTTTATACCTCAGTATGATGTTCCTTTTACTTAATGAATATATCCGCGAGATATTTTGCACTTGATCTTATAGTTGTAATTTTCCCGCCGATTTAGAATTGAGTCGCTGAAGATACATGAAGCTATTTGTAAATGCCCGTTTCCTGACCCAACCCGTTACGGGCGTGCAAAGGTATGCAATAGAGTGTTGTCTTCAAATACAAAGAATGCTCCCTGACACGGTCTTTTTGACCCCGGCAGAAGTGTTACACACCGACATTGCACAAATATTGAACGCTCAAGTTGTCAAAGGTTTAAAAGGACACTTGTGGGAACAATGGACTTTACCCCGTTTTTTGAAGAAACAAGGCAATCCGTTGCTGCTCAATCTGGCAAATACCGCCCCAATAGGTTACAACAATAACCTGATAACGATACATGACATTGCTTACCTATTGCACCCCGAGTGGAATTCAAAGACATTTGCAGCATGGTACAATTTTATGATTCCTAAAATTGCTGCTAACGCAAAGCATATTTTTACTGTAAGCGGGACCGTTAAAAGTGAATTGGTAAAATATCTGAAAGTAAACTCCAATACCGTTTCAGTAACATGCAATGGGCTTGGTGGTATTTTTACGAGTTACGAACCGTCTAAAAAATATGGTAAGGAAAAAATTATTCTGGCTGTAGGTACTATCAATCAACGCAAGAATCAAAAAACGTTGATAGAAGCTTTTTTGAAGTCAGACTTAGCAACAGAATGGAAATTAATGCTTTACGGAAATAAAAGTAGTTTGTTTTCTGATACAGGCATTGATTTTAATGAGTTGCAAAAACACAATATCCAGTTTGTTGAGCAGTTCAGCGATTCCGACCTTGTTGAGGCATACAGTAAGGCTGCGGTAGTTGCGAGTTTGTCGTTGTATGAGGGGTTTGGTATACCCATTCTTGAGGGTATGAATTTCGGCTGTAAAATAATATGCTCTGATATTCTTGTTTACCGAGAATTATTTGACGGATTTGCGGACTTTTGCAATATAAGTTCTGTTGAAAAAGTTGTGGAGCAACTTAATCGGCTTAAATCAGTTGATTTAGAAGCAACACAAGATTATAAGTCAATCATTCAAAAATATACTTTTGGGCGCGCTGCTAAGGTGGTCATTGAAAGTATTAAGACAATTGACAACAGAGCGCGTTAAAATCTGGAATGAAAGTAGCGATTATACATGATTGGTTTAAGGCAAATGGTGGTGCTGAAAAAGTAGCAGGCGACATCATTGATGTCTACCTTGCCGAAAACCCAGACTTGTATTCTTTGTTTGATAAGTTCAAAGACAAAGACAGGAAATCGATTTTAAGGAATTTGCCCGTAAACACATCGTTATTGCAAAACCTACCCATGATTGAAAAAGTGTATCAGGGTACTTTGCCATTGATGCCGTGGTTGATTGAGCGTTTCAATTTAAAGGGTTACGATGCCATTATTTCTACTTCTCATGCTGTCGCCAAATCAATTGGTTGCGATAAAAACATACTGAATATCTGTTACTGTCATACCCCCATGCGTTTTGCCTGGGACATGATGGACGACTACAAAGAGCAACATAAGTTCACCAATTCGTTTTTGTACAATGCGTTTATGAAGCGTATGAGGGATTGGGATAAACGCACGGCAGAAAAAGTACATTACTTCATCGCCAATTCGCATCACATCAAAAACAGAATCAAAAACTGTTATGGTCGAGATGCAACTGTTATTTATCCGCCGGTGCGGGTTGAGAAATTTGAATTGTATGAAGGAGCTAGGCAAGATTATTATCTGGCGCTAGGGCGATTTGTTCCATACAAAAAAATAGACCTTATTGTAAAATCGTTCCTCAAAATGCCTGACAAAAAGTTGGTGCTCATAGGGGAGGGGTATGGTTCCCGAAAATTCGCCGACCTCATACAGGGTGCAACCAACATTGAATGGCTAGGTTACCAGCCCGATGATGAAATGATAAGGTATATTCAGCAAGCAAAGGCATGTATTTTCGCCGCGAAGGAAGATTTTGGTATTCAGTGTGTTGAGGTACAGGCGTGTGGTACACCTGTGATAGCACTCGACTATGGTGGCTATCAGGAAACGGTAGTAAACGGAGTAACTGGCTATCATTTCCCCGATCAAACTGAAGAGGCTGTGATTGGTGCCGTTAAAAAGCTGGAAGCCAATTACCTCAACGATGCTGCCGCAATTAGCCGCCACGCTGAAAAGTTCTCGTCAGAAAGGTTTAAGCGTGAAATAAAAGATTTTGTCAATAAATGTCATCATGAGTTTTACGGCCATTAATACCCATCAAAGCACAACGCAAGTTGATAAGTGGGTAGCGCGCCTGCTCATGGTTTCTTTTTTTCTAGGCATTAAAGGGCAGGCGATAGGCGTAGTAGCATGTATTGGCTATTTTTTCTTCAAGTCCATTTTCGAGCGGCATCCTATTTCAATGTCTCACATAAAGTGGGCTTTGGTAATGGGTAGCGGTTTCTTTTTGTACCTAATTGCTTTACCACTAACACCGCAGGCATTTTCTGATAAAATGCACCTTGTCGTTGAAGGGCGGTTATCATATTTGTTGTTCCCGATACTGGTAGGGCTAACAGCACGCAAGTATATTAATGTGTTGGTAAGTGAATTTCGTTTTTTTGTTTTTGCTGCTGTGGCAACGTGTATTTATGCCAACACGTGGTTTGTAACGCATTTTTATTTGTTACATCACGACCAAGGTCAGGTAATTAACCACGTAACATACCGTATATTTTTCGAAACGGTAACTCAAACACACCCTACATACATAAGTATGTATATAAGTGCTGCGATTTTTATGCTGCTAACTGGTATCACTCAACTCAATAAATTGGTATCAAGTTTATTAGGTTATCTGTTACTTGCGTTTCTGCTTGCCATTTTAGCGAAGTCGCCTGTATTGGCTGTGGGTATCGCTGCACTACATTTTGCATGGGAGCAAAGAGGGAAGATCGCACAGTATAAATGGGCGATAGTAGGTCTAGTAGCTGTTATTGCAATGTCATATTTATTTGTCCCTTTTGTGAGTCAGAGGGTGAACGAATTGATAACCGTGGGGGGCGGAAAGTCGCACAACCCCGTCGCTGATAATTCGCTCAATGAGCGCAAATTAATTTGGGAGGTAGATAAATCGGCATTGAGCCAGTTTTGGAAAACAGGTTGCGGTCCCGGTAAGTTGATGTACGAATTGAAGCTGAGGTATTTTTTCAATTCAATGACCTACAAAACCAACATCGGTTTATTTGACCCCCATAGCCAGTATTTTTACGAATGTATTTCATTCGGCGTTCTGGGAGTGGTTTTCTTGCTTATTGGTTTTGGAACGCATATTATCCGTGCCCTCAAATCGGGTAATAAATTTTATGCATACTTGCTGCTGTTGTTTGGGATTACGTTCTTCACAGAAAGCCTTTTAGTGCGGCAGCAGGGTTTGTTGTTTTATGCTTTTTTTACATCAGTAATGTTCTTTTACACTTTAACCAGCCACCAACGAAAATCACTGCGGTAGATGACAGACAAAAAGAACAAAAACGAACGCGTGCTTTCATACCTTGCCTGGCTGGTATCATTTTGCATGCTTTATATTCATGGCGCTGAATTATACAATCGTCAGAAAGGCATTCTCTCATTCCTTCAAATGAAAGCTGAACTCGATGGCGTTCGTGGGGTAGTGTATTCGTACTTGTGGATTGTACTATTCGTTATTTTAGTCGGGCTGCAAGTATTCTTCTTCATCAAAAAACGCGACAAGTGGCTCAAAATCATGAATGTATTCATTTTCGTTGCCTTCCTTACGTCGTTTTTATTGGATTACTCGTTTTATAGGAGGTAAAAACTAAAACAGCCCCGGCTTTCACCGAGGCTGCTGTATTGAACCAATAAAATTCTAGTTGCAGTAGTTTTCGAAAGCTTGCATGAGGTTAGCTGCTATCATTTGTGCAGGGCGACCTTCAATCATGTGTCTTTCAATCATGTGCACTACTTTACCGTCTTTCAACAACGCTACCGCTGGTGAAGATGGTGGGTAAGGCAACAAATATTCACGTACGCGTTTTACGGCGTCTAAGTCAAAACCGGCAAATGTTGTTGTGATATGGTCAGGTTTTTTAGCAGAGTTAAGAACTGCCATCAATACACCCGGCCTTGCAGTGCCCGCAGAGCAGCCGCACACACTATTGATCATTACCAAAGTGGTACCCGATTGCGGTAAAACCCGGTCTACGTCAGCGGGAGTCAACAATTCTTCAAAACCGTGTTGCGTAAGTTCGGCCTTCATTGGCCTTACGAGTTGTTCAGGATACATGTAAGTACTTTTTTAGGGTGTAAAATTACTCATTTACGCCATTCACCAACCACTGTTTACATAGGAAATCATAATATAGTTATCTGCTTTAATCATGGCAAGGGTGACAGATGTCATAACCGATATTAAATACCGTCAAAAGGGTGAACAACAGAACTAAAAAAAATAGTTCCTTTACAAAAAAATAAAAGCATGAAAAAATGGTTGTTACTGCTTTCGGCTGCCGCAGTTATTTCGTCCTGTAACAATGCAGGCAATAACACTGGCAACACTCCGGGCTATGACCTGCAGCACCTTTGTTCTGACTATTGGGAGGAGCACCTGATGTTGTTCCCCACCGAGGCAACATCAATTGGTGATAACAGGTTCAACGACAAACTTACTATCACTATCGCTCAATCGTTCAGAGATAGCCTGGGTAGGTTTTATAAAAAATATCTTGATAAAATAAATGCTATTGATAGTTCTAAACTCACTGGTAATGATGTAATTAGCTATCGCCTATTTAAGTATGATATGAATATGAACATCGAAGGACTTAAATACCCTAACCATCTAATGCCTATTACCCAGTTCTGGTCATTCACACTTGAATTTCCACAATTGGGATCGGGTACTGGTAACCAACCTTTTAAAACTGTCAAGGATTACGACGATTGGTTGAAAAGAATGGCACAATTTCCTGCCTGGGTCGATACAGCCATTTATAACATGAAGCAAGGCATGGAAAAAGGATGGGTATTGCCGCATTCACTCGTTGTTAAAGTACTTCCTCAGTTGAGGTCGGTGGTGAAAACTGATGACACTGCCAGCATCTTCTACGGACCGGCTAAAATGTTTCCGAAAGAATTTAGCCAGGCTGATAAAGACCGACTGACTGCTGCACTAAAAGACGGCATTCAAAAACAAATCAACGTTTCTTACTCAAAACTCGCTGACTTTTTTGAAAAAGAATATTTACCAAAATCGCGTGCAACTTCGGGATTGAGTGGCGTGCCGGGTGGCGATGAATATTATAAGTATTGTATCAAGTACTGGACAACCACCAATCTTAGCGCAGATAGTATCTATAAAACCGGTTTGAATGAAGTGGCGCGCATAGAAGCCGAGATGGTAAAAGTGAAAGAGAAAGTAGGCTTCAAGGGCGATTTACACGCATTTTTCGAATACGTTTCGAAAGACAAGAAATTCTGTCCGTTTACTACAGCAAAACAGGTTTTAGATAGTTTCTGGGCAATCAAGAAAATTGAAGAGCCGTACTTGAAGAAGTACTTCAACAAAGTACCAAAAACACAGTTTGAAATCAGGCAAACAGAAGAGTTCAGGGCTGCTTCGGCAAGTGCTGAATACAATCAGGGATCTGAAGATGGCACAAGACCTGGTATTTTTTATGTGCCTATCCTGAACCCTAAAGAATTTGGTGCAACTGGCATGGCAACTTTGTTCTTGCATGAAGCTATTCCTGGGCACCACTACCAAATTTCACTGGCACAAGAAAATAAAGGCTTACCTGCATTCAGGCGTTTTGTATGGTATGGTGCCTACGGTGAGGGCTGGGCGCATTATTGCGAAACATTCGGAACGGCATTTGGCTTGTATGACGACCCTTATCAATACTTCGGTCACCTGAGTGATGCCATGCACCGTGCTATAAGGTTGGTAGTTGACATTGGTTTGCATCAAAAGAACATGAGCCGTGAAGATGCGATTAAGTACATGATGGCACATGAGTCGATAACCGAACATGACGCCACTGCCGAAATTGAGCGTTACATGGCAATTCCGGGGCAGGCACTTTCATACAAAATCGGTCAGATGGGCATTTTGAATGAGCGTAAATTTTATGAGGAACAACTTGGTAAAGACTTCAATATGGCTTCATTCCACGACGAAGTGCTGAAAGATGGTTGTGTACCATTGAACGTACTCCATGACAAGCTGGCTGCATGGAGTAAAACGCAAACCAAAAAATAGAAAACACCTGTAATAAATTGCTGCCAACGTAAAATTATCCACCGTTTATTCAACCAATTCTGTTAAATACAGTCGTCTTAGGGTGAAAAATGGGGGTAGGGCAGGGAGTCACATTAACACTTGAATTTTTTAAAGTACTTTTGGGCAAACATCATTATTCAATATGAAATTACTTAAATATTCGTTGCGCACCTCGTTGGTATGCATCGGTATGTCGGTACTGGGCGCTGTTGCTGTAAACGCTCAGGACCTTAAAGCAAAACTCCCAACTGACCCTGATGTGGTTACGGGAAAATTGTCAAACGGACTCACTTATTACATCAGAACCAACAAGAAGCCGGGTAATAAGGTTGAATTGAGGCTGGCTGTGAAAGCGGGTGCAATTCTGGAGACAAACGAGCAATTGGGTTTGGCGCACTTTATGGAACACATGAACTTCAACGGTTCTAAAAACTTCCCTAAAAACGACCTTGTAAGCTACTTGCAATCAATTGGTGTTCAATTTGGTGCTGACTTGAACGCATACACTGCTTTCGATCAAACTGTTTATATTCTTCCTATTCCTACAGATAAGCCGGGCAACCTCGAAAAAGGTTTCCAGATTATCGAAGATTGGGCACACAACGCCTTGCTTACCGATAAAGACATCGACGAAGAAAGAGGGGTTGTTCTTGAAGAAAGCCGTCTTGGTAAAGGTGCCAACGACAGGATGATGAAAAAATACTTCCCTAAATTGGCTGAAGGTAGCTTATACGCTGACCGTCTACCAATTGGTAAGGACGATATCCTGAAACATTTCACTTACGACAAAGTGCGTAGCTTCTACCACGATTGGTACAGGCCCGATTTGCAATCTGTGATTGTAGTTGGTGACATTGATGTTGCTACTGCGAAGAAAATGATTGAAAAACACTTTGCAGGTATCAAAAACCCAACAAACGAAAAACCACGCACCTACCAAACTGTTAAGTCGCGCACTGCGCCTGATGCGATGGTTGTTACTGATAAAGAAGCTACTAACAGCCTTATCTTCCTGAAGTATCCTTATACTAAGAAGAAAGACCACGTTACTGTTGGCGACTACCGCGAAGGTTTGATTGAGAACATGGTAATGTCAATGATGAACAGAAGAATTTCTGAATTGACTCAAAGCAGTAATCCTCCATTTGCGTTCGGTCAGGTTTCTAGCGATGATTTGATTCATGGCTACCAATCGTTTGAAATGGTGGCTGTTGCTGGTGACGAAGGCGTTGAAAAGCCTTTGAATGCAATGACAGGGTTTTTGACAAAAGCTAAAGAATATGGTTTCACTGAAACTGAACTTGAGCTTGCGCGCAAAGACATGATGAGCAACATCGAGAAGTACCACAACGAAAAAGCGACTACTGAAAGCCGCGATTACGTTGAAGAATACATCAGGGCTTTCCTCGATAACGAAGCATTCCCGGGTATTGAAAACGAATACAAATACTACAAGCAAATGCTTCCGGGTATTAAATTATCTGAAGCGAATGCGATCATTAAAAAAATGCTCGAAAGCAAAAACACTTTCACGCTGTACACTGGTCCTGAGAAAGAAGGAATGAAATTGCCTTCTGACAAAGAACTCTTGGAACTTACTAAGAAAGGTTTTGAGCAAAAAGTAACTAAAGAAGAAGAGAAAACAGTTGCTTCTTCATTGCTTGATTCTAAACCAACTGCCGGCAAAGTAACCAACACAACTAAAGTTGATGGTTTCAACGCTACTACTTACAAATTCTCAAATGGTATTGAAGTAACAGTTAAGAAAACTGATTTCAAGAGCGACGAGATTTTGATGAAAGGCGTAAGAAAAGGCGGTAGCAACTCTTATGATGCTAAAGACCGTAGCAATGTGAAATTTGCTACAGAGATTATGGACGCAATGGGTTACGGTAAGTATAACCCAACTGAGATTGAGAAAATTCTTGCAGGTAAGAAAATCGAGGCATCAATGGTTATTGGTGATGTGAACGACGAAATTAACTGTAGCAGCACTAAAGCTGATTTTGAATCAATGCTTCAATTACTTTACGTTCAAATTATGTCGCCGCGTAAAGATGCTGATTTGTATAAAGCGTATATGGATAAAAACCTTTCTATGGTTAAATTCATCAGCGCAAACCCTCAAGCTGCTTTCACTGATACCTTCGTTAAAACACTTTACGGTAACAACCCGAACGCTAGAATGGCGATTCCAACTGCTGCTGACTTCGAAAAAGTAAACCTTGACAGGGCTATCGAAATCTACAACAACGAGTTTAGTGGTGCTGATGGTTACAAATTCTTCATTACTGGTAATTTCGACGAAGCAACTATGCTTCCTTTGTTGGAAACTTACGTAGGTAGCATTCCTTCAAAAGGCGTTACACACGAATACAAAGACAATGGCGTTCGTCCGGTAAAAGGAACTAACACATTCAAATTCAACAAGGGCAAAGAGAAAAAGAGCTTGATTATTTCAATGTACTACAACGAGTTACCTTATTCTGAAGAGTTGGCATTGAAAACTAAAGCAGTTGCTGAAGTGTTGAACATCAAAGTAATTGAAGAATTGCGTGAGAAAATGGGTGCTATCTATGGTGGCGGTTTCAATGCTAATTTCAGCAAAGAACCTTATGCTCGTTACACTTTGCAATTGGCTTTACCTTGCGGTCCTGAAAACGTTGATAAACTATTGACTGGTGCAGCAGAAGAAATTGCTAAGTTGAAAGCTAACGGTCCTGACGCAAAAGACCTCGACAAAGTAAAAAGCCAATGGATTGAGAAATACAGAACTGACGTTAAAGAAAACAAATACTGGGCTGATAAAATGATCAGTGTTCTTTTCTGGGGTCGCGAACAAGACAGGGTGTTGAACTACGAACAGTATGTTAACAAGTTAACTCCTGCCGACATCAAAGAAACAGCTAACAAGCTTTTCAGCGGCAACAATCAGTTTACTGCTATCCTTTATCCTGAACAGCAATAAACAAAATTTTGTTTTAATAAAAAAGCTAAAACCTTCCTTCGGGAGGGTTTTAGTTTTTTATGGGTATTGATTGACAGGGGGGGGTAGGGGCGGAAGATCTTCCGCCCTTACGGTAGGTACATCTGGTCGAAGTTTCCTTCGACCGAACATTCAGGAAGCATGTGCTTCCGAAGCACACAATTCTAAAAATTCTGATTCAAACTTGTTATGGTAGAGTTGGGGACAGGAGTCCCGCTCTCCCGAGGTAAATTCGGGATTCGTAGACACAGGAGAGCTATGCTAATCCCAGCATTCAAGTTTTTGTTTCGGTTGCATACCAATGAAACTACACAATGTAGGTTGCAACGCACAATGCTAACGCCCCAAACCTGTTTTTGAGAATCACACAACCCCATCAAAAATCGCTATACAGCAAGTATTTTTTACGAATGACTTTGAATGTGTTGAGTTTGGGCTGCCATGAGGCTTTGATTTCTTTATCTGTTTTACCGGCTTTTATTTGTTGTTCCAGCGTTTTGCTGCCGGCAAGTTTTATAAAGAAGTCGTTGAAGAAGTGTTCTTTATCGGGGTATTTGTTGTAGGCGTTTAAAATCCATTGCAGGTACATGCCACTGCTCATTTTTTTTATGAGGTCTTTTTCATTGTTGCCAATATAAAAACCGTAACATGTTTTGTTTTCGTACAGAGGCTTAGTAGCACCTTTTTTTACCGTTGGAGTGAATGAGTATTTGTAACTTCCCTTTAGTTCGGGTGCGCCAAATTGTAAAAACGGACTGTCGGTGCCCCTGCCAACACTCAGCTTCGTGCCTTCAAACAAACACATGGAAGGGTAGCCAATCAACGAAGCCCAGGTTCTTAAATTGGGCGAAGGTGGCAAATAGCCCGGTACTGTAGTTTTGTGGGTATAGTTCAGGCATTTAATTACTTTTAAATCGAGCCCGTCAGTGTTTTTACTCCACTGTTCTCCTTTGAGCATTAGAGCATATTCACCTGCCGTCATGCCATACACGATAGGTACGGGCTGCATACCCACAAACGACCTGTTTTCAGTATCCAGCACAGGACCATCAACATAAAATCCATTGGGGTTAAGGCGGTCCATCACCACCAACGAAACCTTGTTTTCAGCGCATGCTTCCATGCAATATTGTAATGTAGAAACGTAAGTATAGAAGCGCACTCCTACATCCTGCAAGTCATACACCAGTATATCAATGCCTTGAAGATCTTCTTGTGTCGGTTTTTTGTGCTTGCCATATAGTGAAATAATCGGCAGGCCTGTTTTCTTATCGGTAGAATTACCAAACTCGGTGCCGGCATCTTCTGTGCCCCTGAACCCATGCTCAGGTACAAAAATTTTTACCACCATTATTTGTTGCTGCATCAGCCTATCGAGCAATAATGTGTCGTTATAAGTCGCAGACTGATTGATAAGCAAACCGATTTTTTTGCCGCGCAGCATGTTGTAGTACGCTGCTGTATCTGCTTCGCCGGGTGCGGGTGATTTTATATTCGATTTTGCCATACATAAAGTAGCGAACAGGCAAAAAAACGCGCATAAAGATATGAACCGATGCATTGTTTTATTTTTGATAAAGATAAAGTGTTGAGCCGAAACCAAGCCGTCAAAATAGTACAGATGCAAGGTGATTATTCCGAATTTGGTTTCATTACCACCTTCATTACTTTTAATGTAGAGGGTTTTATTTTGAATCGTTCATCAGTCCTGATGCCCGCCAACCATAGTATTTTCTTTTGGTGCTCTAATACAAAAATGTATTCCTTTTCGTGAATTGGCACTTTTTCATTGATAAGCACCCGCGCCACTTTTTTCTTTTTCATTCCCATACCAAAAGGGTAGAAGTAGTCGCCAATCTTCCATTTGCGCAGTATGAAAGGAAACTGCAACTCTGAAATATCAAAGTAAGCGACGTTTTTGTCGTTCGAAAACGATTTTGGAGCATCAACAATCGAGTATTGAATAATGCTTTTTTCAGTAGTTACCTCGGCAGGTAGCGATTCAATTAAAATGAAATCAGTTTCGGCACCTGGTAAACTAGTAACGATGAAGAAATCCCTGTTTTTAATGATTCTATGCGAGAGAGAACTGATTGCGTGGCCGCTTTCGGCATTCATCAACTGCGCAATTTGTGGTGCTTGGTTTGGAGTGAACCCGTAATCCTTCGTCAGTTCATATATAATTGTATTGAGCGGGTGACAATGCGCCAGTTTTCTTACGGGGATGTAAAAATCTTTACCGCGTTGCTCAATTAGTTTCTTGCGGTACTGTTTCAATCCTTTTTCATAGAGCAATTCAGCTTCTTTGAATCTATCTATATTTTCACTCAATCTTTTGGTAGCATCGGGAAACCATTGTTCAATTGCAGGTACAATATTGCGCCTGATTGCGTTACGGGAGTAGTCGTCAGTGAGGTTAGATGCGTCGGTACGGTAAGGTATTTTTTGTTCCTCACTGTACAACTCTATTTCTTTTTTGTTGGCAAACAACAGCGGTCTTATAATATTGCCATTGATTGGTTGAATGCCGTGCAACCCCGCTAACCCTGTTCCCCTAAATAGGTTCAAGAGCAACGTTTCTACATTGTCATCAAGGTGGTGGGCAGTAGCTATAAAGTCATATTTATACTCTGTTATTAGTTCATTGAACCAATTGTAGCGTAAAATACGGGCTGTTTCCTGAATTCCTTTTTTCCAGTCTTCAGCAATAGTCCCTGTTGCAAATTCTGTTCTGTGGAATGTAATACTATTTTCCAGGCACCAGTCTTTTACCAATTTTTCATCCAAATCAGCTTCATTATTTCGCAACTTGAAATTGCAATGGGCTACTGCAAAACGGATACCGGATGCGTTGAACAAATGCGCAAGCACCATTGAATCTACACCACCACTCACCGCTAAAAGGAAATGAGCACTTTGTGTTTTTTGACCAAACTTACTGAAGTGTTCAACGAACCGTTGTTGTAAATGACTCATTAATCGGTAAGTTCTTCAAGTGCATTTTGTAGTTCAGAATAAGAATGGTTGTCGCCTGCCTTGCGGGCATAGTCCATACCTTGCTCGTAGGTGGTAACAGCGTCATCTATTTCGTTTTGGCGCTCATATAGTTTTGCCAAATGGTAGTAAGTCGCAATGTAAGTAGGGTCGTACTCAAGGTTTTTTTCGAAATAGCCACGCGCTGTTCCATCATCATCAAGCTTCACGAATTCAAGAGCCAAAGCATGATTGAGGAAACAATCGTTTGGTGTTTCTTGCAAAAATCCCAGTAATTTTTCAATTCTGTTTGCCATATTAACTTAGTAAAGGTACTTCTTTACATGCGAACACTAAAATATGGTTTATACACAAACAATGTTTGTGCATAAAGTCTGAAATGTAAATGAAACATGGTTGCTATTCAGAGAATTGAATGGGCTTCTGGTGCCAAAATGCTTTTTTCCGACCTACCTAACACTCACTTTCTCACTCCATTATCACACTCATAAAGAGGTGTTTCCCTAACACGCAATTAATTGCTACTTTTGTAGACTTATATTTTTGTAACATTATGATACAGATTACATTGCCCGATGGTGCGGTGAGGCAGTATGAAGCAGGAGTATCTGCTGCAGATATTGCTAAATCCATCAGTGAAGGACTGGCGCGCAAAGTACTTGCTGCCGAAGTAAATGGAGAAGTTTGGGATTCATCTCGCCCTATAAACACCGACGCCTCATTAAAACTGCTGACGTGGGACGATAAAAATGGTAAATCGACGTTTTGGCACTCTTCTGCTCACTTGATGGCGGAAGCGCTTGAAGCCCTTTTCCCAGGTGTTAAACTTGGTATTGGCCCGCCAATTGAAACGGGTTTTTACTATGACATTGACCTCGGCGATAGAACCATCAGCGAAGAAGATCTTCCGAAACTGGAAGCAAAAATGAAAGAACTGGCGAAAGCTAATTCTACATACGTTCGTAAAGATGTATCAAAAGCCGATGCAGTTGCATACTTCACTGAAAAAGGCGACCAGTACAAACTAGAATTGATTGAAGGACTCGATGATGGAAACATCACGTTCTATACACAAGGTAATTTCACCGATTTATGCCGTGGCCCACACATCCCGAATACGGGTTTTGTGAAGGCGGTTAAACTCATGAACATTGCCGGTGCATACTGGAGGGGTAACGAGAAAAATAAAATGCTTACGCGTATTTATGGCGTAACATACCCTGCTCAAAAAGAACTTGACGAGTATTTGGCATTGCTTGAGGAAGCGAAAAAACGCGACCACAGGAAATTGGGTAAAGAGCTCGAACTTTTCACTTTCTCTGAGAAAGTAGGCAGCGGTTTGGCTCTTTGGTTGCCTAAAGGTGCAATGCTTCGCGAGCGTTTACAACAGTTTTTGCAGAAAGCGCAAATTGAAACGGGTTACTTGCCTGTAATTACTCCGCATATTGGAAGTAAACAATTGTATATCACTTCAGGTCACTGGGAGAAATACGGTAAAGACAGTTTCCGCCCAATTACAACTCCGCAAGAAGGTGAAGAGTTCATGCTTAAACCAATGAACTGCCCGCACCACTGCGAAATCTATAAATCATCTCCTCGTTCGTATAAAGACCTTCCTTTGCGTTTGGCAGAGTTTGGTACAGTTTATCGTTACGAGCAAAGTGGGGAGTTGCACGGCTTAACCCGTGTACGTGGATTTACTCAAGATGATGCTCACTTGTTCTGTATGCCTGAGCAAGTACGTGATGAATTCAAGAAAGTAATTGATCTCGTATTGTATGTGTTCAATTCGTTGGGTTTTACTGAGTACACTGCACAGGTTTCTTTGCGCGACAAAGAAGACCGTAGCAAGTACATAGGTAGCGAAGAGAATTGGACCATTGCAGAACAAGCAATTATCGATTCGGCAAACGAAAAAGGACTTAAGACTGTCATTGAATATGGGGAAGCTGCATTCTACGGTCCTAAGCTCGACTTCATGGTGCGCGATGCAATTGGTCGCAGGTGGCAGTTGGGCACCATTCAGGTGGACTATAACTTGCCTGAGCGCTTTGAACTTGAGTACGTAGATAGCGATAACACTCGTAAACGCCCTGTAATGATTCACCGTGCACCATTTGGTAGCATGGAGCGTTTCATTGCGGTATTGTTGGAACACTGCGGTGGTAACCTGCCTTTGTGGTTGGCGCCAATGCAAGTGAAAGTGTTGCCAATCTCTGATAAATTCAACGAATATGCTGAACAAGTAGCTGCAATGCTCAGGAAAGCAGATATACGTTGTGAAGTAGATGACAGGAGCGAGAAAATTGGTCGTAAAATCAGGGATACTGAGGTAATGAAAGTGCCTTACATGCTGATTGTTGGTGAGAAAGAAATGGCAGAAAATAAAGTGTCAGTTCGTAAACACGGCGAAGGCGATAAAGGAGCAGTTGCTACTACCGATTTCGTTAACGACATCCGCAACGCAGTTATCGAGCAAACAGCAGGTAAAAAATAAGTACATTAAATTTTAGCTATAAACAGCCTGTAGTCGTTGGTGACTACAGGCTGTTTTCGTTTTGCAATAGAAACTTTATAGAAAAATTTGCGTAGTTAAATGGCTACACTTATTTTTGTAGTCAAATGGCTACGTAATGAATTTGAGACGTGATGTTTTCCAGGCAATAGCTGACCCCACCAGAAGAGCAATACTTACACTATTGGCAACTCAGGCTATGACGGCGGGTGCTATTGCTGCCAACTTCGACACGGCCCGACCAACAGTTTCAAAACATTTGCAAATACTTACTGAATGTGATTTGCTGAATAAAACTCAGGAAGGGCGCGAAATTTATTATGCAGTAAATCTTCAGAAGATTTGGGAGATTGAAGAGTTTATCGCTCCGTTTCGGGCAATGTGGGAAGAACGTTTTTCAAAATTGGAAGACGTAATGAAGAATTTCAAAAATAACAGTTAATGGATTTAAAGACTCAAATCAAGGCAGAACAGGGAGAACAACAGATTTTCATCACCCGAAATTTCGATATCCCGGTGGCACTTCTGTATAAAGCCTATACCGAAGCTGAGTTTCTTGAACAATGGATGAATACCAAAGTGCTGAAACTTACCAGCGAAAACCACGGTAGTTATAGGTTTGAAACCACCGACCCTAGAGGGCAAAGCCATTTTTTCAGTGGGGCCATTCATGAATGTACTTGTAATCAAAGCATTATAAGGACTTTTGAAATGGAGGGTACAAGTTTCCCGCCACAACTGGAATTTATGACCTTTGAACCATTAACAGCCGATACAAGCAACCTGACGATTCAAATAGTATATAAGTCGGTTACAGATAGAGATAACATGCTGAAACTGCCGTTTGCTCAGGGCCTAAATTGGGCACATGAACGTCTTGAAGCCTGCATGAAAAACCTAAAAACCGCATAAAACTACATGGGAACAATTCAATTGAACGACATACAATTGTCAGAGTTGATTGGCACGCTGTCAGCACGATTTGCAAAGCATAAGAAACGCCACGAAGGAATTGAATGGGCGAATGTTGTATCTAAAATAAGGAACAATCCAACAAAGGCGGCATCGTTGTATGCCATGGAGCAATCGGGTGGTGAACCTGATGTAGTGGGCGTTGACGATGCAACCGGTGGATTTATTTTCTTCGATTGTGCTGATGAAAGCCCTAAAGGTAGGCGTAGCTATTGCTATGACCGGGAAGCCCTTGATTCGCGCAAAGAACATAAACCTGCTAATAACGTGTTGGATGCTGCTCGTGAAATGGGTGCCCGGCTTTTAGACGAAACGCAATATCGTTTTTTGCAGACGCTGGGTAAATTCGATTTGAAAACTTCTAGTTGGGTGAAAACACCCGATGCAATCAGGAAGTTGGGAGGAGCGGTGTTTTGCGACAGGCGTTATGATACAGTGTTTTTGTACCACAATGGAGCTGAGTCGTATTATGCTGCCCGTGGTTTCAGGTGTGCTTTGATTGTATAAATTTGCAAAAACAATGACGAATCCAAAAGTTGATTTCTTTTTTAGTAAAGACGGAAAATGGGCTGAGGCATATTCAACCTTACGCACATTGGTATTGGAATGTGGTATAAAGGAAGAGCTTAAATGGGGTGTGCCCTGCTATACTTTAAATAAAGCAAACGTGGTGCTCATTCATGGCTTTAAAGAATACTGTGCATTATTGTTTCACAAGGGTGCATTGCTTAGTGGCCCGGAGAAAATACTGATTCAGCAGACGGAAAACGTACAATCAGCAAGGCAATTACGTTTTACATCAAACGAAGAGATTATACAAAAGGCAGCCACTATTAAAGCTTATATTTTTGAAGCGATTGAGGTGGAACGTGCCGGTCTTAAGGTAGAGATGAAGAAAACGGAAGACTACAAAGTGCCGGAAGAATTCAGTGCAGTTTTGGCAGAAGATGAGGCACTGAAAGTCGCTTTTGGCAAGTTGACGCCGGGTAGGCAAAGAGCCTATTTGTTTTACTTTTCTCAACCCAAGTTATCAACAACAAGGGTGAGCAGGGTAGCCAACAGTATTGAAAAAATACTAGCTGGCAAGGGGCTTGAAGATTGATCGTAGTATCGTTTAGGGGATTTTCGTTTCTTTGCATGGCATGTTCTACATCTGGCAACACGTAACCCAAATATTATCGGCTTATAAAGGCGAGTTGCCATTTCATTTGTATTCCAAAAAATACTGTTCTGCAAATCCCAAACTTGGTAGCCGGGACAGGAAAATGATTGCTGAAATCTGTTATGCCTATTTCAGGACTTCAAAAGGATTCAGTGCCGGGACGAGTGATTTTAAGTCGCTGGCAATGAGTTGTTTAAATAGCGTACATGCAACACCGCATGCAAAACTGTTTGCTGATGTTCTACCATTGAATCAGGAAATAGAAATTGAAAAGCTGTTTCCCTTTGAATTGAAGCTATCTGAAGGTATATCGAAGCAAGCTTGGTTACAATCGATGCTGGTGCAGCCTTCACTTTTTATCAGGGTAAGAAAACAAAAAGCGGAGGTTCTTTCGCGCCTAAAGGCAAGTGATATCGAATGGCAGGAAGTGGCACCTGATTGCTTAAAATTGCCAAATTCAGCAAAAATAGATGCATTGTTGCCGCAAGATTGGTACGTAATTCAAGATGCATCATCGCAAGCTACGGGTAGTTTTTTTACACCAAAAGCAGGAGAAAAATGGCTTGATACATGTTCAGGTGCTGGAGGTAAGTCACTATTGCTTTTGGACAAAGGTGTTAAGATAGACCTTACCGTTGCCGACATCAGAGATACTATTTTGCATAATTTAAAGCAGCGGTTTTCGCAATACAACTATAAAGTAAGCCGGGCAGTATGTATTGATGTAAGTAAAGGCATTAATGTGCTTTCTCAGTCAGGACAACCATGTTACGATCAAATCATTTGCGATGTGCCCTGCAGCGGTTCAGGCACTTGGTCTCGAACACCCGAACAATTGTATTTTTTTGAATCAAAGCAACTTGAAAAATTTCCTCCGTTGCAGGCGGCAATTGCAAAGAATGCCACGAAGTTGTTGAAGAAGGGCGGCAAACTATATTATATCACTTGTTCAGTTTTTGAGGCTGAAAATGAATGTGTTGTAAAAGAATTGTTGCAGGACTTTTCACTGGAGTGTAATTCAGCTCAAATCATCAACGGCATTAGTCAGAACGCAGATTCAATGTTTATTGCTGTTCTCGAAAAAAAGTGATGCTAAAAGGGGATATTTGCAATAACTAAATTGTCCTCAATGCATCATGAACATACACCACATGTAGAAGAACATTTTACAAGTTCGGAAGTTGTTACAGATATAGTTATTGGTATGAGCGATGGGCTTACTGTTCCGTTTGCTTTGGCAGCCGGGCTTTCAGGTGCCGGCGGCATTACTACGCACATGATTGTTATTGCTGGTCTTGCTGAAATTGCGGCCGGTTCAATTGCCATGGGTTTGGGTGGTTTTCTCGCAGGTAAAACAGAAGTAGATCATTACAATTCTGAGCTGAAACGCGAGTTTTGGGAGGTAGACCATTTGCCCGAAAGGGAAAAACAGGAAGTCAAAGAGATATTTGCTGAAATGGGTTTGAGCGAAAATACCCAGGAGTTGGCACTGAATGAAATGATTAAAGACAAGCAAAAGTGGGTGGATTTCATGATGAAATACGAGCTAGGTTTGGAAAAACCAGATGAGAAGAGAGCAACGAAAAGTGCGTTAAATATCGGTTCGTCATATATTGCAGGTGGACTAGTGCCATTGATACCCTATTTTTTTGCTAATACTCCTCGCGGCGGATTAATGGTCTCTGCTATTATTACGCTGGTTTGTTTATTCATTTTTGGCTATTTTAAATCAAAGATTACCGGGCAGCCGCCAATAAAAGGGGCGCTTAGAGTAGCGCTTATCGGCTCAATTGCAGCTGGGGCGGCTTTTACAATTGCAACGTTGATAAGTAAATAGGTAGTGAAAGAATATTTGTTTAATTTAAGCATGCCATTATGTCAAATCTTAGTAAAATAAATGCATTAAATTATTTTTATTTCACGTATGTTACATTTACGCGAAGCGTAAAGACTTGACTTTCAGTATCCCTAAGAATAGGGATACTGAAAGTGTTTTGTTGTCAGATATTTGAGCACTATTTTAAATACAGTCTGTTTTGATTTTTTGTAAATTTGCAGGCAAATAAGAAACATTCGCTTGTTTAATTTGATGACAATTAATTGTCTTTAAAGTTGAACAAAAACGCATCGGCATCAAATAAAAAACTCTTAAAAAGCAATTTAAATTGTGGTATTGTAAAACAAAATAAATTTAAAATTAATGAAGATTGGCATTCTGGAAGACAACCCTGTTATGAGAAATACCCTAGTTGACCATTTCTCACTCACAAACCGGAAAGTAATCTTTGCTGAGGATTCATTTAGCGAGCTGCGCAAAAAAGGAATCAAGGAAAGTCCCGACTTTATTTTGTTAGACATACATTTAAAAGCGGAGAATGGAATGGATATGATTGGTGCTATTAAGGATTTATTTCCTAATGTTAACATCATAGTCATAAGTGGAGATACGGAAGAAGAGCAATATATTATTGATGCCTTTAAACAAGGCGTAAATAGTTTTATTTACAAGCCGTTTACTATGGCTGAACTAGATAAAGCTATAGAACAAATTCAAACAACAGGCAGCTTTATTGAACCTCAAACTCTTACTAGCTTATTAAATCTGATAGCTGGAAAGAAGGATGGACCCAAGTTGCCTCAATCAAAACATAAGTTCAGATTGACTGATAAGGAAGAGATTGTAATGAACTTAATTATTGAAGGTTTGAGTTACAAGGAAATAGCTGCCAAACTAAATATCAGTTATCATACCGTAAATCACCATCTTAAGAATATTTATCTTAAATTAGATGTCAATTCGAAAGGGGAGCTGATTTCCAAGTTCCTCAAAAAGGATTCGAAGGCTAATTGATGTTAACTTCAACCGGAGAAATATCCCTCGGGTTCCGTCAATTGGAACGGCTGTTTCCGTTTTACATGGTATTAAACAGAGGGTTGGTTATTGTAAGTGTCAGTGAACAAATGAAACTTGCAACAGGCTATCTAATGCCTTGTACTTTTTCCGACGTATTTGAAGTGAATATTAAACCGGAAACTGGTTGTGATTTTGAATTTTTATCAAAGCTGGACGGAAATAAGATATGTCTACGCTTAAAAGATAAATCACCGCAGTTTTTTTCCGGGACATTTGAAACGATTAGTCAAGGCAATGCATTGCTTTTTGTTTGTGAACCAACAGACGCAGATAGTTATTACGGGCACGGTAACGGCGCAAAGACTACCATAGAGAATTTAGATGTATTTTTCAGGCATATTACGCACAACAATGCTGATTGTATCTTAATTGCTGACCCGAATGGTTATATTGAATGGGCTAATGGTGCCTACTTGTCGCATTCTGGCTATACTCTTGAAGAAATAAGAGGAAAAAAGCCTAGACAATTTATGGGTGGACCTGAAGCAATTAATTTGTCAATAAAATATGTCGACGAACAATTGAAATATCAGACACCTTTTGAATTTGAAAGCATTGGATATACAAAATCAAATCAAAAGTTCTGGTTCCATAGTTTAGTTCAACCGGTTTTTAATTCTGATTCCAAATTTATTGGTAGGGTAATTTCATTAAGAGATATTTCAGAACGAAAAGCAAAAGAGGCTGCCGTACTGAAATCAGAAGAGTTGTGGCGTTTTGCATTAGAAGGAAGCTCGATAGGGGTTTGGGAAGTTGATTATACGACTGGTATATTTACTGCTTCAACTATTTTTAAAATGTTGATTGGATATGGACCAGATGATGATATTTCTTTGCAGGGGCTAAGGGCATTAATGCATCCTGAAGATGCATTAGATTTTCAGCAAAATATACTTGGTAATCTCAGCCCTGAAAATGATCAATACAACTACGAAGTTCGGTTAAGGTGTAAAGATGGTCAATACAGGTATTTTTTCAAAAGAAGTCAGGTATTGTCATTTACCGATGATGGAAAACCACTCAAAATGGTGGGTACCCTAGTTGACATCAATGATAAAACACAAAAAGATATAGCATTCAGGCTTCATACCGAACAGTTATCGTCCATTTTATCACACCTCAACGAGGGTATTTTAGCGGAAGACGAACTTGAGAATGTAGTCCTTGCCAATCAGGCATTCTGTTTAATTTTTGGTTTTGAAGATAATGCTCAGTCGTTTTTTGGTAATCATGTTTGTGATATTTCTGCCAGAGTGCTCCATTTGGTGCATGATAAAGTGGGTTTCCAACAAATGGTGATTGAAGCTAAGGACAATCATAAGGCCCTTCTGGGAAGAATATTTGAACTAACTAATAACAAAACTATCAGTATTGATGTAATACCTGTGCTAATTGATACTGCTTTCAAAGGCTATATCTGGAAAGTTCAAGATATTACTGTATCTTATGATGTTCAGAAAGAAACAGAAAGGGTAAAACAGTTTTATGAAAAAATATTGAACGACATCCCTGCCGATTTAGTTTTGTTTTCCCGAGACCATAAGTATACATTCATCAATAAGAATGCAATTAAAAACAATGAGACCAGAGAATGGATGATTGGAAAAACTGACTTCGATTATTTTATTCTTAAAGGTATGGGAACCCAACGTGCCGAAGCAAGAAATAAAGTATTTAAAGCAGCATTGCGTTCAAAAAAGATGCGACAATATGTTGAGGAAAACCAAACACCCGATGGAGTAGAATATGTCCTTCGCGTTTTTGCTCCTATGTTAGATGACGGTGGCGAAGTTCAATTTATTGTTGGTTATGGTGTCGATGTAACTCAGCAAAAATTATATGAGCGAAGCCTGATGGAAGAAAGGGAGTACTACAATTTGATATTGAACACACTCCCGGTTGATGTTGTTGTTTTAGATAGAGACAATAAATTCAAATTCATCAATAAAAAAGCCATAAAGAACGATGAATTGCGCCAAAAACTCATTGGAAATGACATGTACGAATACTGCCGAATAAAAGGTATAGGTACAGAAATTGCCGATAGACGACATAAGTTCTTTTATAAGGCATATGATGGGCGTGAAGAATTTAATGTTACTGAAGATTTTAAATTGCCCGATGGTAATACACAATACGTATTAAGGAAATTATATCCATACATCAATAAAAGTGGTGATGTAGAATACGTATTTGTTGTCGGTTTAGATATTACCGAACAGATTTTGCATCAAAAAAATGCAGAACTGCAGGAAAATAACGTTCGGAACCTTTTAAATGTAATCAATGATGGGGTTTTCAGGTTTCATGCAAATGGTGAAATTACTTTGTACAACCAGTCTTTTTTAGATTTAATGAAGATTGGGGGGCATGCGCGAGAAAAAAAAGAAGTCAATTTTTTTGATTTGCTTACTCCGAAACAGTTGGAAGCGGTAAAAGAGCGAATTGAAGTACTGCAATATATAAAGGCTGCGCAAGTAGGTAAAATGGTAGTCAATGAAGGGTCTGATAACGAACGACATTTTGAGTTTAATTTCTCTTTACCAATTGCTAATGACCTCGATACTATTACCGGAAGGATTACCGACATTACTGATATAGTCAACAAAGAAAAAAACCTGGAATTGGTTATTGAAAAGGAAAAAGCCCTCAATAAAACCAAAACTCAATTTATTAGAATTACTTCGCACGAGCTAAGAACGCCGCTTTCAATTATCTTGTCAAATGCAGAATTATTGGAAATGGTGAGTAAAAACCCTGACAAAGTACCACCGGAAATGCAGTCGAAACTGGTGAATCGGATAGTGCGGGAGGTAAACCATATGACTGAGATTTTGAATCAATTGATTCTGGTAAGTAAAATCGAAGATGGACGTATTGAATTGGAAATGCACGAATATGACATCAACGAATTTATCGCAAATTTGATAGACGATGTCTATTCACCTTATAAAGATGGTCGCACTCTTGCGGTAGAAATATGTAAGCCTAATCTGAAATTGGTTTGTGACATAAGAATGTTGCGATACTCAATTATGAATCTATTAGACAACGCTTTTAAATATTCTCCTAATAAACCTGCACCTATTTTATACATCAGTGAAAGTGAAACCGATGTCATATTTGCAGTTAGAGATTTTGGAATTGGTATTCCGGAAGAAGAAATGAAGAATATGTTCAAATCGTTTTTCAGGGCTTCTAATGTCGGTGTGATTCAAGGCACAGGTATTGGTTTAACTATTGTTGACTATGCAGTAAGTAAACACGGCGGACGAATAGAATTGAAAAGTGTACCCAATCAAGAAACAACATTTACAATATTCATTCCTAAAAAACTGAGTGCATGAAACGGATTTTAATCATTGAGGACGAAGAAGTATTATTGGAATCACTAGGACTTTTGATTCAACTAAATGGATACTTTCCGCTGTTGGCACAGTCGGGGGAAAGTGGATTGAAGTATTTAAATGAAGATGAAATTGACTTAGTACTATGTGATATCAATTTACAGGATATGAACGGGCTTGAAATTTTGAAATCCACCAAGAGCAACGGTAAGTTAAAGTCAGTGCCTTTTCTTATTCTTTCAGCACTTTCTGATACTGATGATATTAAGGCGGGGTATAGCCATCATGCCGACTTATATCTCACAAAACCGGTTTCATCGCAGTATTTATTAGATACAATCAAGCAATTTATTTAGTGTTACCACTGTATTTGTTGTATGCCTTTTGCAGCTAACCAATTGTTGGCTTTACTGAAGTGTTTACAGCCCATAAATCCACTGTATGCCGAAAACGGCGAAGGGTGGGCGGCTGTCAAAAGCAAATGCCTGGAATCGTCGATAAGTACACTTTTGTTTTGTGCAAATCGCCCCCACAACATAAACACAACATTTTCCTTCTGATTTGAAATTACCCGAATCACTTCATCTGTAAAAAAATGCCAACCTATTTGTGCATGCGACATTGGCGTATTCGCTTCAACTGTGAGGGCGGCATTTAGTAATAAAACACCTTGTTTAGCCCAACGCTCAAGATTGCCGCTCACGGGTATTGGTATTCCTAAATCGGTTTCAATTTCTTTAAAAATATTTACCAAAGAAGGAGGGGGCTTTACACCATCAGGCACCGAAAAAGACAGGCCATGCGCTTGATTGGGGTTATGGTAGGGGTCTTGCCCCAATATCACCACTTTAACATCGTTGAATGGAGTAAAGCCGAAAGCATTAAAAATATTTCCACCTGCAGGGTAAATAGTTTTACCCGCGTTTTTCTCAGCTTTTAAAAATGAAACAATTTGCTCAAAGTAAGGTTTGTCAAACTCTGGTTTTAGTACCTCCTTCCAGCTAGATTCAATTTTTACGTCCATTTCAATAAGTTAGCGTACTGCAAAATTAACGGTGTTTACGACTCAACCATTTGCCTAATAAGTCAAAATATAATGTCGCATAAAGCCCTAAAGTCATCATCCAAATTACAATAACATTGAACCAAATGGTATCTAGCGTTATTCCGAATAGCTTTTTGGAATGCACAAAGAATGGCGCAGAAGCACAATTCGCACCAATAAAAATTGGTTGGTCTTTGCGTATAATTCTGTCACACTCAATAATGTTTTGGTCGTTTGATTTTACGAAATCTTCAAGCCGCTCATTCTGATGTTGTTTTTTCCATTCATCAACATCTCTGTGGCT
Organism: Chitinophagaceae bacterium; assembly: GCA_947454235.1. GTDB lineage: Bacteria > Bacteroidota > Bacteroidia > Chitinophagales > Chitinophagaceae > Flavipsychrobacter. The sequence continues at coordinate 327,421 of CANGIY010000002.1, read as the reverse complement.
GTTTTCAAACTTCCGCATTACTTTGTTTTTTTGTGCGTTTGCATGTTCGCCTAGTTCGAATGAGTATTTTCTGATAACTTCAATGTCCTTTTTAATGTTGGCTGCATTTGCGGCAAACTCGGATGGGTTTGAAAGTTTTTGGGTAATGCCTGAAATGGTGACTTTTGGGTATTGCGCCACCATTTGACCCATTTCTTTTTGAATCAGTTCCCTGGTGTTATTTATTTTTTCAGTGTTCGCGGCTGCATTTTTACTCCAAAATATCATTGAATCTAACTGGTCGCTCATTTTGGCGCACCAATCTTCAATAAACCGTGCTTCGCTTTTTTGGCAATGGGCATAAAAAAGTGGTTGCTCATATTCGTTGTTGCAATATTGGTAGGTAGCCAATCCTTCGTAAGCCCATCGCGATGCCATCATATTGCCAATGAACGGCACCTTTGAATGTGTAGTGCTGAACATCGGAATCTTTTCTAACGGATTGAGGTCATCGAATTTTACCATAACACCACTCAGCATTATTTGCGGAATGATGAGGAACGGGATAAGTATGTAAACAGCGACCCTGGTTTTAAGTCCTGAAGAAATATTGAGCCCCAGCATATTACCGAAACAAGCCACTGAAAATAGCACTAAAAAGTATTGCCAGAAAAGCCCAGGGAACCCTAATATGAAGTAGCTGACACTAAAGAATGTACCCGCCTGCAATGCTGAAACTAAAAAAAGATAACTGACTTTAGAAATAAGGTAGCTGGACCGGCTAAGCCTTAAAAATGACTCACGTTTAAGTATTTTCTTGTCAGAAATAATTTCCTCGGCACTGGAAATTAGCCCCAGAAATAATGCCACAATGGTGCAAATAAATATGTACACCGGAATGTTAGGGTTCGCACCGAAAGAGTAGGGTTGGTCGTGGGGGTGGCTTCTTAATGCTATAGACAACACCAATGCCAGCACCGGCCCCTCAGAAAGGGTTATAGCCAGATACTGCTTGTTATTGAGCTTGGCAAAGAAGTTTCTTTTAAAATAAACAAGAAACTGACCAATACGTGATGACAGTGTAACATGCTTGAATTTATGCTGCGTTCCTCCATCCGATTCACTAGTGTCGTTGCTTGAGCCAAAATGTTCGTTATATAACTCAGCCCACTCATCAGGCTCCATTTTTCTGTTACCTGTTGATTTTCCGAACTCATCGACCGTACGAGCCTCGACAATTCTAAAAATTTCTTCCGGGTTAATGTTACCACACTCAGGGCATTCGCTGCTTTCATAGTCAACGAAGTTCATCTGCTTTTTAAAGTAACGAACCGAATCGAGTGGATTGCCAAAATATATTGGGTAGCCACCTTTATCTAAAATGAGTAGTTGATCAAACAGTTTAAAAATTTCCGATGAAGGTTGGTGTATAACTACGAAAATAAGTTTACCTGAAAGTGTGAGCAACTTAAGCAAGTCCATCACGTTCTCGGCGTCGTTTGATGAAAGCCCGGAGGTTGGTTCATCAACAAACAGAATTTCTGGTTCACGTATGAGTTCCAGTGCGATATTCAAACGTTTTCGCTGCCCACCACTAATGAATTTATTCAAGGCGTCGCCAACAGGCAGATCCCTGATTTCGAATAGTTGCAGCGATTTCAGACATTCATTGACTTTCTGGGTTATCTCTTCATCGGTATCGTTTCCGAAATATAGTTTAGAGCTGTAAAAGAGGTTTTCAAATACAGTCAAATCCTCAATCAACAAATCGTCCTGGGGTATATTACCTATTAAACCGGTTGTCTTTTTACTTCCTGCAACCAGGTTCACCCCGTTGACTAATATTTCGCCACTTGATGGTGTTAGTGTTCCGTTCAGTAGGTTGAGTAATGTGGTTTTGCCAGCACCACTGTTACCCATTATACCGACCATGTTTTTTGACGATGTGCTGAAATTGAGCGGATGCAGTCCAAACTTTGCATCATCAAACTTGTACGTCAGGTTTTTGACATCGAACACCAATTCTTCAGCCAAGTCAAAGCCCATGAATTTGTGGACAATATCGTTGTAGTAAATAGGGTTTGATTTTGAGCTTCTTATTACTGAGCCGGTCTCAAAAACATGCACCGATTGCGGAAGTATTGCCCTGCCATCTAGTAAAAGCTGGTCGGTGCCGGTGTATAAAAACAGGTAAATGTTAGGGTCGGTAATACTCAGAAAAATAATCTCGCCATTAATGCCATCTCTATGAATATGGTTTTTAGCACCCGCCGGTTGGTGTACCCTGTCAATGAATAAAAAGTATTCTTCTTGTGCCCTTAAAACCGAACTTGCACCCTTTACTAATGTATAGCAGTTATCACGGTCTATGTAGGAAATGGTGAATGTTTCCGCTACGGTATTGAGGAATTCGATATGTTGTTCAGTGATTGAAACTGTGGCAATATTCACGAATTCTACCAGCCTTACAAATACTACTATTTTCTGTTTCTGATCGAGTTCTTTATTAATTTCATGGCAGATTCTAAGAACTTTAACTGAGTTGACCGAAGTTCGTTTGCGTGTCTTACCTTCTTCGGTTTTGCCGGAAAGCTTATCAAGAAATGCATCGTAAACAGTGAGGTATCTTTCAACAAATACATTGCTAATTTGCCTTCTCAGGAATCGTTCCACGATTTCTCTGCCTCCAACACCTACTTCATCGGTGTTAGCAACAATCGCAAACAATTGCATCAGTGCCTGTAAGATACTATCACTCATTTTATCCCTAGTTTCAGCGAAACAATGTAAAAATATCGGTTATTGTCGGGAGTTGGTAACTTAATTAGAAAATTCGTTTTTCAGCATAGAAACCGGGAGGACAAAGCAAATCAAAATGTCGTTTAAAAAACTTTAGTTTTGTAAATATAATACAGAGAAAATGCAACCTTTGAATTGTGTAATTGCCGATGATAGCATCCTTGACCGGGACTTGCTGGAGCTTTACCTCAGTAAGATGCCACAAGTGAAAATTGTAGCTTCTTGTGAAAACGGCATGGAGGCAAGAGAAGCTATCAATAGCAATGAAATTGACATTGTTTTCTCTGATATAGACATGCCGTTATTGAATGGTTTTGGTTTATTGAAAACCCTAAAAAAGTCACCTGTTTTCATTTTTGTAACAGCCCATTCAGAGTATGCTGTTGAAAGCTACAACCTCGATGTAATCGATTTTTTGGTAAAGCCCGTTACATTCGAACGATTGTTGAAATCTGTATCAAAGGCCGAAGAATACATCAATCTAAAATACAATCAGGAAAGTAAACAAGTCAACAATACGCTTGAAAAGGATGAGTACTTCTTCATAAAAGAGTCGAATGACCTCGTTAAATTGCATTTTGAAGATGTGGCATACATAGAAAGTATGGGCGATTTTTCGAAGATATTTACGGTTGCCGACAAAAAACACATTACGCTGGTGAGTTTAAAAAACCTTGAAATGCAGTTGCCAACCGAAGTATTTTCAAGAACGCACAAACAGTATATTATTAACCATAATCACATTAGCGCAATAAGCGTTGATGAACTGGTCTTGAATCAAAAGTACACGCTACCACTTAGTCCCACATTCAGGCAAATGTTGCTTGATAAAGTCGTGAGTAAGAAAATGGTTACCAGGCACTTAGGTAAGTAACTCTTCCAAAACATTTGGTTCGGTTCATTTTTCACTTTTAGCAGCTAAAAATTGGACATGCGAATTTATTGATGTTCAAGCGTATGTCTTTGGTGTCGAGCGGGTTATTTTTTGTATATAATTCAACAGGAAATTCTACCTGACGAAATTCAGTTGAAAACCTTGCTCAATACTTGTTTCAGTAAATGAAATAGATATATATTCGCACTCAAATTTTTCAGATGACACCCACTAAAATAACAATGGACAATGGCAAGCTCAATGTGCCTGACTGTCCTATTATCCCTTTTATTGAAGGAGACGGAATTGGCCCTGATGTATGGAGCGCTTCCAAAATGGTAATTGATGCTGCTGTAGAAAAAGTATACAATGGCACCAGAAAAATAGAATGGAAAGAAATGCTTGCCGGCGAAAAAGCATTTAATGCAACTGGTGAGTGGCTGCCTGCTGATACATTAAAAACAGCGTCAGAATATTTAGTTTCTATAAAAGGTCCTTTAACTACTCCTGTAGGTGGTGGTATCCGTTCTTTGAACGTTGCTATGCGCCAGGAACTTGACTTATATGTGTGCTTGCGCCCTGTAAAATGGTATAAGGGTGTTCCTTCTCCGGTGGTTAAACCTGAGAATGTGAATTTTGTGATTTTCCGTGAAAACACAGAAGATATTTATGCAGGTATCGAATTTGAAGCCGGTTCCGATAAGGCTAAAAAAATGTACGAATTCATTGCTAATGAAATGGGGCAGGGAAAGAAAGTAAGATTCCCTGAAACAAGTGCATTTGGTATTAAGCCTGTATCAAAAGAAGGTTCTGAAAGATTGGTGAGAAGTGCAATTGAGTATGCACTCGAACACAAACTACCTACAGTTTCTATCGTTCATAAAGGCAACATTATGAAGTTCACCGAAGGTGGCTTCAAGATTTGGGGTTACGAAATGGCTGAGCGTGAGTTTGGTGATAAAATATTCACATGGGGGCAGTGGGAAGCAGCGAAAAAAGCTTCCGGCGAAGAACATGCGAATACTTTGCTTAAAAATGCGCAAGCCGCTGGTAAACTCATCATCAACGATGTAATTGCTGATAACTTCCTGCAACAAATTTTGTTGGCTCCTCAAGATTATTCTGTGATTGCTACTTTGAACCTGAATGGTGACTATATCTCTGATGCTGCTGCTGCTGCTGTAGGTGGTATAGGTATCTCTCCGGGTGCAAACATCAACTACAAAACTGGTCATGCTGTGTTTGAAGCGACACATGGTACAGCTCCACGTTTTGCAAATACCGACACAATGAATCCTTCTTCGTTGTTGTTGAGTGGTGTAATGATGCTCGAATACATGGGCTGGACAGAGGCTGCAAGAGCAATCGAAAAAGCAATGGCTGAGGCAATTATGCGTAAAAGAGTTACGGTTGACTTCTATAACCTGATGCATGATGCTACCTTATTGAAGACTAGCGAGTTTGCACTTGAAATTATAAAGAACCTGTAAGTGCTAGGGAGTCATTTATTTTTATGTTAATGAGATTGTTAACGTGAGTATAAAATTAAAATCTTCGTTTAATTTTGTTCCTGTTCAGCAAGTAGCATAAAGGTTTAAATTCCTAACTATCATTCTGTTAGATAATGTCAGTCAATTTCGCATCCTATATCGACCACACCATTCTTAAGCAAACCACAACGTTGGCCGACGTTGACAGGGTTTGTGTTGAGGCGTCTATGGAGAATTTCGCAGCAGTGTGTATTCCTCCTAAATATGTTGCCGATGCAAAAAAACTACTCGACGGTTCAAGGGTGAAAATAGCAACGGTTATTGGTTTCCCTTTGGGTTACAATGTTACCGATGTTAAGTTGCGCGAGATCAATGATGCGATTGATATGGGTGCTGATGAGCTTGATATGGTGCATGACTTGTGCGCTTTAAAGAATAACAATTGGCGCCTGCTTGAAGAAGAAATGGCGGCATGTATCAAACCAATTCAGGAAGCAGGTAAAGTTATTAAGGTAATTATTGAAACCGGAATACTTACTGATAATGAGATTATTAGGTGTTGTGAATTGTATAGTAACTTTAAAATCGATTTCATCAAAACATCAACAGGTTTTGCGGATATTGGTGCCAATGCCTCAATAGTGAAATTAATCAGGAAGCATACTGCTCCTAGAATAGGTATCAAAGCATCCGGAGGCATTAATAACTACTCATTCGCCAAGGAATTGATAGATGCTGGTGCAACAAGAATTGGTTGTTCTTCTAGTATGAAAATAATGAAAGAATTCAGGGCTGAAAATAACCTGTAAGCTTTCACAATCAATAATATTTTATCCGCCAATTGTCGTGAACAGTTGGCGGTTTTTTTTGGGGGGGCATGCTTATCGAATATGCAGGTTTTTTCGGTTGCAAACCAATGAAACTAACCAAACGCCAGTTGTCGAGCTCATTGCTTACACCTCAAGCCTTCGTTTGTTTTCAAATTGTATCCTGTAAATCCGCGAATCCTGATTCAGACGAAATTTGTTCGAGTGCTTGCCGGAGACCGCTTTTATTGCTGTATACGCAGGAGCACTGCGCTAATTCCAGCGCATGTGGAAATACTGATTAAAGTGCTTTACTTATGACTTTCCTCTTTCTTCCTGTTAATCATGTACTGCTTGAAATTCAGCTTAATCCACGATTTGAGCTCGAGTTCGGTAGCAGAGCGGGCGAAGTCGTAGTCCATAGGGTAGTAATTGATGAAGCGCGCCAACGAGTCGGCATCCTTCATGCCAGTGAGCTTTGAAACCACATCAGCATTGTACTTGGTTTCTATGAATCGTGATTTATCGTCGTTTTTGAATGTCTTCTGAAATTCTTTGAGCTTCTTGCTGTTGCCCGTGATTTTATCCGCCATCCAGCCGAATATTCCTGAAGCTCCGAGTCCGTTGAACTTGGGAGTAGGAACAGGTTCTTTAACTAAATCATGGTGGAATACCTGTTCTCTTTTTTCTGAGTCTTCCTGAAATCTGGTTTTACCAATAATGGTGGCATCTTTAAGCTTTACAGCCTTTGAAGTCATGATAATGGTTTGATACGCCTTGCCCAGTACATAGGGTGATTTATAGATGATTGTCTGAAAGGCTAAGTGTCTGAAAAACAATGTGTCGCCTGTACGTATTTGAATAGAAAAGACACCATTTTCATCGCTGATAGTACTTACCCCCAGGTGGGTATTATAGATGTTTACTCCGGGAACAGGCTGCTGGGACTCTTTGTCCAATATAGTACCATCGAGTATTTGCCCGAAGCTGAGCTGTATGCCAAACAGTAAAATGATGCTAAGTATAAATGTGCGCAACAAATCAAAAAAGATTACTAGTGAAAGGTAATAGTTTCCGAGAATTGCAAAAAGTTAAAAGTGTATATGCGCCAATTTTCACCCTTTTTATTCCGGGTAAAAAAGGACAAAATCTGAGGTGAATTCATGTATTACTAGCTAATTTTCACTTTATATTTCTTTTAACCATTATGTACTTACTTTCGTTGCAATCAAGCAAAATGATGGGATTAAAGGTTATTATTACTGGTGCTACCGGTATGGTTGGTGAAGGCGTAATGCTGGAGTGTATTGCCAATGACTATATCAAAGAAATATTATTAATTGTGCGTAAACCGAGTGGGGTAGCGCACCCTAAGGTGAAGGAAATTGTACACAGCAATTTCTTTGATATCGGCCCGATAGCCGGACAACTGAAAGGGTATGATGCTTGTTATTTTTGTTTGGGTGTTTCTTCAATTGGCATGAAGGAGCCTGAATTTCACAAGATGAGTTACGAACTAACTCGCCATTGTGCTGATGTAATGGCAGCTCAAAATACCGGAATGGTGTTTTGCTATGTATCGGGGGCTGGTACTGATAGCACCGAAAAGGGTAAAACCATGTGGGCCAGAGTGAAAGGAAAAATTGAGAACTATTTACTTCAACATTCTCAATTGAAGGGATTTATGTTCAGACCCGGATATATGCACCCGACACCCGGAGCAAAAAATACATTGAAGGGCTACAAATATATTACATGGATGTACCCGCTGCTGAAACACTTAATGCCAAATTCTACGTCAACTTTGGCCGATTTGGGTAGAGCGATGATAGCTGTGACAGTTAAGGGCAGTGACAATAAGATTTTAGAGGTAAAAGACATTAAAATGTTGAGCAAAGAGCTTTAAGGTGAGTTTATACTATTATCGAAAATGCGTCGTTTTTAAATGAATGGCGCATTTGCTATGTCGGCACATCAACGATTATTTTGTAACATCTTTCTGAACTGAATTAAACGATATAAATTTGCGGTATATGGATACTTCCCAGCAACTACTTGAAATTCTAAAATTCACAATTCCTTCTCTCACCGTATTAGCGGTAACGTACATCATCATTAATAAGTTTTTGGTGGCTCAGACTCAAAGACAGCAGATGGCTATTTTTGAAGGGGTGCAAGACACAACTATTAAGCTCAGGCTACAGGCTTACGAACGTCTGATTTTGTTCGTTGAGCGTATTAGTCCGCGCCAGATGCTGCCAAGGGTATATGATTCGTCACTCACGGTTGCCGACTTGCGCCAACTGATTACAATGACAATAATGTCGGAGTACGAATACAACTTGTCGCAACAGATTTATGTTTCTAAAAACGTTTGGGAAACGATTAGAAACGTAAAAGAGCAGGAGATAAACATGGTGAATAAGCTCGCAGCAAAGTTCGACCCTGCTGCTCCCGCTAAAGAATTGTACACTAAGATACTTGATATCGTTCTGCAGGCTGATGGTGAAATACCAACCGATGTGGCAGTAAATATTATCAACACTGAAGTGCGTCGCGTAATGTCGTACGGAAGTTATTAATTGATTTGACAGATTAAGATGGAACCTAAGAAAGTAATTTCCGATTCAGGAATTGAGATAAAACAATTGTATTGCACACCTATTGTGATGGACGAAAAACCGGGGCATTTTCCGTTTACCCGTGGCGTTCATGACGCGATGTACCGCGACAGGCTATGGACCATGCGTCAATATGCGGGGTTCAGTACGGCTGAAGAGTCGAACAAACGTTATCACTTTTTGTTGAGTCAGGGTGTGAGTGGTTTGTCGATCGCATTCGATTTGCCTACTCAGATTGGTTATGATTCTGACCACGCAATGGCAGAGGGTGAAGTGGGTAAAGTAGGAGTAGCGGTCGATTCACTGGAAGACATGGAAATATTGTTTCAGGGCATTAAGCTCAGCGATATTTCTACTTCAATGACCATCAATGCTACCGGGTTCATTTTATTGGCATTGTACATTGCGCTTGCTAAAAAGCAGGGTGCCGATATTAAGAAAATCTCAGGAACCATACAGAACGATATTTTGAAGGAGTACGCAGCGAGGGGTACATATATTTACCCACCGGCACCTTCAATGCGTATAATCACCGATATTTTTGAGTACTGCAGCAAGGAAGTACCTAAGTGGAATACCATTTCTATTTCGGGGTATCATATTCGCGAGGCGGGTTCTAATGCTGTACAGGAACTGGCGTTTACATTGGCGAATGGTAAAGCTTATCTACAAGCAGCTATTGCTAAGGGCTTAGATATCAATGTGTTTGCACAAAGGCTTTCATTTTTCTTCAATGCCCACAATAACATTTTTGAAGAAGTAGCTAAGTTTAGGGCTGCGAGAAGGATTTGGGCAAATATTACCAAAGACCTTGGGGCTACCGACTCACGTGCTCAAATGTTGCGTTTCCATACGCAGACGGGTGGAAGTACACTAACAGCACAGCAGCCAAAAAACAATATTGTTAGAGTAGCACTACAAGGGCTTTCGGCGGTATTAGGTGGCACACAGAGTTTGCACACCAATGGCTATGACGAGGCACTTTCATTACCTACCGAAGAGGCGGCTTCAATTGCATTGCGCACACAACAAATTATTGCTTTTGAAAGCGGTGCTACCGATACGGTTGACCCATTGGCGGGTTCTTATTACGTTGAGGCATTGACCAAGGAACTTGAAGACGCTGCTATGGCATTGATTGGTAAAATTGATGCAATGGGTGGCGCTGTAAAAGCCATTGAGAACAGGTTTATGCAAGATGAGATTGGTCGCTCGGCGTATGCATACAACAAAGCCATTGAAGACGGTTCTAAGATTATTGTAGGGGTGAATAAGTTTACGATGAAGGAGAACAATGATACTCCTTTGTTGAAAATTGACGACTCGATAAGGCTTGTGCAGACTGAAAAACTGAAGCGTTTGCGTGATAAGCGTGACAATGCTGCGGTGGCTCAATGCCTTGCAACCATTCAAGAGAAAGCGCGCGGCACGGAAAACCTGATGCCATACGTTATTGATGCGGTTGAAAAGCTTTGTACCCTGGGTGAAATCTCCAACTGTCTGCGTGACGTGTGGGGTGAGTACAAGGGCTAGTTTTCCTTTTTTAGTACTACTACTTTTTAGCTGTTACCGGCAATTGTAAATATTGTAATCGGTGGCAGGGATGCCGTCGTTGATGCCCAACATGCGTGCAATGGTCACTATTTGCCCGCGGTGGTAGGTAGAGTGGTTGATGACGTGCATGATGTACTCGTAGCGGGGTAGTGCATTGTTGGCCCACGGCATATTGAGGTGTAACACCTCAATAAGTTGCTGGCTGGTATAGTTGCTGAAAACACTTTTGAGCTCTTCCGATTTCTCCAGCAATTGTTGCATGGTTATTGCGGGGTTGGCAGTTCTCACCGACCAGTCGAACCCCTGAACATCACCACCCGAAATGAACGCCAGCCAAAACCGTTCTGTCCGCAGCATGTGTTGCAGTGTAAAGTCAATACTCGTAAAACTCGACTGCACCTCAGCCTGCAAGGTAGCCGCGTCCAGCGCACCCAGCCATTCCACTATTTTTTGGTTCGCCCAAAGGTTAAATGCGCTGTAATTAGTGATGAGTTGTTGCATGGGGGGGGATTTAGATGGTGAAATAATCAGCCAAAGTTTCAGCTTGTTTTAATGGTGTTTCTCATTTCACCGAATTCTTCTTAAAATTCTCTGCTTGTTCAAAAATCTCTACATATACTTCATCTCGTTCCACAGGTGGATATCCAAATTCATCAAGTAGAAGTATAAGTCCAACTTTTAAAGCTGATTTTATGTCTTCTCGTTTATTCCAGTCGGGGAATTTAGCTTGGCCATCTACAAGGTCTTTAACGGCTTTTGCCAATTCAATCATTTTATCATCAGGATATTTGAAGTCGTACTTGATGCACAATTCTTTGAGAATATCATAAAATGCTTTCTCCTGGAAATCGATACCTAATTCATCACCTGCTGAGAATTCTCTGTGAACTTCCCAGATAAGATCTGTCAGAGCATTTGCCATTTCCTCATAAACTTCGCTTCTTAAAATGTCATTAGCATCTCGGTTGTTATAACGCTCAACAAGAGCCTGCATTTTCTTTGAAAAATCAATTCCTTTTACACGGTTAACTTTTCTAATTTCTCCAATTACTTTTGCTAGTAACTGTTGCAGTAGTTTGATTTTGGTGTTCGGCAGTTTGATTTTGTCAATTTTTGCCAAATAATCTTCATCAAAAATATCTTGCTCAGTTTCTTCGGTGTCACCGAGTTTGAATATTTCTTCAACTCCATCACTTTGCAGGGCTTCTTTTATCATCTCTCGCACTCGTGCATTCATTTGTGCAGTATCAGGGGCATTACCCTTGGTGATCTTAAAAACAATGGAGCGAACAGCCAAATAAAAATGGGTATAGTCTCGTTCTGACTGCGTTAATTGCTCGCTTCCAGCGCAAATATCGTAGGCTGCTTTCAGTCGCTTTACCAAACCCATAAACCGTGTTTCAAAGTCTTTGGTTTGTTGCACATATTCAGCCGCTAAGTTTAAAGTGTTTAACTGTTGTATGGTTGTGCCATTAAAGTACTTGGAGCTGTCGAAAGTGTGAAACAATTTAGCCAACAGGTCTAAATGATTTCTGACAATGATTAAGGACTCAGCAATATCTTCAAAATTATCTTTATCACCTTCGCTGTATTGCTTCAAAGCAAGGTTCATCTGCGTTTTAATGCCTATGTAATCTACAACCAGTCCTTTGTTCTTGCCTTCAAACTTTCGGTTTACTCTTGATATGGTTTGAATTAGATTATGTCGTTGTATTGGTTTATCAATGTAAATGCTGTCCAGGAATGGCACATCGAAGCCTGTAAGCCACATATCTACCACAATGGCGATTTTGAAATTAGACTTTTCATTTTTGAATTGGCGGTCTAATTCTTTGCGGTATTCCTTGGTGCCTAAAAGATCGTAAAGGGCTTTGTCATCGTCCTGCCCTCGTGTCATTATCATTTTTATACGCTCTATCGGTTTCAGTTCCCTTTTGTCATTATCAGTCAGCACTGCACCTTCTTCGGCAGCTAATATTTCGTTCCATTTGGGTTTTATGGCTATTATGTTCTTATACAACTCGTAAGCAATTTCACGGGTGCTGCACACAAACATCGCCTTACCTTTAACTGTTGAACCCTCCGAAATTCTTTTCTCATAATGCTTCACAAAATCGGCGGCAACTTCTTTCAGGCGGTCGGGGTCTCCAATAATGGCATGCATCTGTGCCATTTCCTTTTTACTTTGCTCTATCTGATTTTCGTTGCTTCCTACCTCAGCACATTTGGCGTAGTAGTCCTCTATTTCCTTGAGTTTAGTATTATTCAACAAAACTTTGGCGGCTCTGCCTTCATAAACTATTCTTACGGTGATTTCATCTTTCACAGATTCCGTCATAGTATAGGCATCAACTACTTTGCCGAATACATCGAGCGTGGCATCAATAGGCGTGCCGGTAAAACCTATGAAAGTTGCTTTAGGTAATGAATCATGCAGATATTTAGCGAAGCCAAATGTTTTGGTAACACCTTTGTCGGTCACTTTCACTTTTTGGTCAAGGTTTACCTGACTACGGTGCGCCTCATCGGAAATACATATTACGTTGGTTCTGTTTGTAAGCAGTTCGGTATCTTCGGTGAACTTATGAATTGTAGTTAAGAAAACGCCCCCGCTCTGTCTCCCCTGTAAAAGCTCTCTCAGGTTTGCTCTGCTTTCTACGCTTATTACGGTATTGTCTCCAATGAAACTTTTGGCATTAGTAAATTGCCCCGAAAGCTGGTCGTCAAGGTCGGTGCGGTCGGTTATCAGTACAATGGTAGGGCTTTCAAAATATTCGCTTTTCATCAACAACCGTGTGAGGTAAAGCATAGTAAAACTTTTACCGCAACCTGTGGCACCAAAATAGGTTCCGCCCTTGCCATTTCCTTGTGGTTTTTGGGCTTTCCTTATGTTGTCGTACAAGGCTCTAGCCGCATAATATTGCGGATAGCGGCAAACAATTTTCTCGTTTTTCGTTGAAGTATCCGGGAGATAAATGAAGTTACGGATAATATCACGTAAGCGGTCTTTATTGAACATTCCTTGAATAAGCGTGAACATGCTATCAATGCCGTCCACCTCCTTAGCCAAGCCAGCAACCCTGCGCCAGGCATAGAAAAATTCATAAGGCGCAAAAAATGAACCTGATTTGTTGTTTACACCATCGCTAATAACACAGAACGCATTGTACTTAAATAGTTCTGGAATATCTCTACGGTAACGGATGGTTAGCTGGTTAAAAGCATCAAAAATAGTGGCTTCCTCCCTTATTGCACTTTTGAATTCAAAGACCACTAATGGCAAGCCGTTGATGTACAAAATACCATCGGGAATGCGTTTTTCAGTTCCGGTAATCTCTAACTGGGTAACAAATTTGTAAATATTGTTGTCGGCACCGTATTCTGCCGGGTCTTCCGCTACTATTGAAACGAGCTGTTCTTTTTTTGGCTGGCGCTGTTTGTTTAGCCCTGCATAATTAATTAGCTGAACGTAAATGTCTTTTTGATTTCGGTCTTCACGCTTCAAAATGAAACCATCAGAAAGCATTCTTAAGAATGTTTTGTTGCTTTCATAGAGGTCAGATGCCGGTAAGGATTTTAGCTGTAGAATAATGGAGCCGATTTCATTGCGGGTGATTTTATGCGATGAGTATTGCGATAAAAGAAAATTGCTCAAATCTTCTTCAATCAATACTTCGTCAGGTTTACGGGAAACAGAAATGCCCAAATAGTGTGCAAAACCTTGCTGCCCCAACAACTCAGTAAAAGCTATTTCTAATTTTTCTTCGGTGAATTTCATTTTGCATTCTTCTTCTTGAGATTTGCAATGTCATTTTCAATTTCTTTCAGGCTCTGTTCTTTTTGAACCTGGCGTTCCACTATTTTGTATTTTTCAAATTCGGCTTCCGACTTTTCCTGGGCCATTTTATGGCTTATTACTCCTGCATGTGTCAATAACTCCCTGCCGTTCAGTTGTAAAATACTGTCCAACCTGTTGATCCAATCTTTCATATACATGGGTGTGCGTTGCTGTGCCATTGTTTCTGCAAAAGCCAGATACTGCTCAACCAGCAAGCCCAACAGTTTTATTTCGTCTTCATTGAGGTAGTTTTTAGCAATAGAAATATCAGCTTTGGTGATGTTGCCAGCCGTTTTTTTATCATAAGATTGCATACCCAAAAGGGGCAACGTGGCATCGACCCTTCTATAAACAAGCTCTGCTGCCGTTTGGGTGCTTATAGCCCACAATAATTTATTCTGCACAATTTTAAAAAACTCTATTGTTTTTTCGTCCTTCGGGTCATAGTCTATGCTTGTGGTATAAATATCTTTAATTTTCTGATAAAAAAAACGCTCTGAAATTCTTATTTCTCTTATGCGTTCCTGCAATTCGCTGAAATAATTCATGGAATTACCGGTTTTAAACCGTTCATCGTTCAGGGTAAATCCTTTAATAATATACTCCCGAAGCCTTTGAGTTGCCCATATACGGAACTGTGTGCCCTGTGGCGATTTTACGCGGTAACCTACTGAAATTATGACGTCGAGATTGTAAAAATCAATATCTCTTTCAACTTCGCGCACACCTTCTTTACGAACTTGTCGGAATTTCCGACAAGTTCGCTCTAATGCTAGTTCGCCTTCTCCATATACATTGCTAATATGTTCGGCAATAGTGCTGCGCCCCTTACCAAAAAGTAAAGCCATTTGCTCCTGTGAGAGCCAGACAGTTTCCTCCTCCAGCCGCACATCTATTTTGATGTTGCCGTCAGGGTTCTGGTAGATCAGTATTTCACCGGTTTCCATTTTCAATCATTTATTGTTGCCAATTTAGAAAGTAATTGTTCCTTTTCTGGTTGCCTGTGTTTGTTTAAGCCAGCATAATTAATTAGCTCAATGTAAGTGTCTTTTTGGTTTTCGGCCGTCACATCAAAATAGTTGGTAATTAATTAGGGATAGATCATTTTTATTGTCAAACCGCAGCCTTAATCCGTCCTTAGGGATAATTGTTGTAAAAACGCTGGGAGCCAAAGGGATTTCTTTGTCAACTGTAACCTCCTTCCTAATTCTTTCAATATACGATCTCACATTTTCCCCTATTGCGTAGTTTGAAGAAAATGCTTTTAGCTCAGCATCAATAAATCGAGCAACGGCATCGGAAACACCTTCAATAAATATATCGAAAAAAAGTGGCTCCTTTTTTCTCAGGCTTTTAGCTAATCGTTCTATTTGAATGCAGACTAATTCTGAAAGTAACCTTGAAATAATATCTGGTTCATAATAAAAGTAATAGTAGTAATAATTCACTTCGCTAATTAACCCATCGTAAGAGGTTCTATATTTATGGCTAACGCCATTGTTAATTGAAAGTGGCGGAGTTTGATTGGATGCCTGCCTGTCCAATTCCAAAACAGGCACAAATGATGAATTAAAACTAAGACTGCCAATTTTGCTCTTAAGTTCAGCTTTTTCAGTAATGCGAGGAAAAACATACATCACCGACTGAGACTGTATGTCAATATTATTTGCCAAGAATCGTAGCGTAGAATGCTGAGTGCCATTAGCCGCATCATTAAAAGTGAATGAGACGTGCTCAGAAGATCGTTTATTATTTCGTGCGGTTTGTCCATAAAATTGTGAAACATTAGCATTGCAATAATTTTTTCTGACACCCGCCTTATACTGTAAAAACATCAATCGCCCATCTTGTCCGTTGGGTAGTGAATAATTAATAGATACATCATAGCCTCCCGTTAATGGGTTACTTTCCTCGTCTTGCGTTAAGCCAACAGCAAATAAAGTTGATTGATTCAGAAATTGCGACCATGTAGTTCTAGGTAGTAACCAAAATAAAGGAGAATGGTCTAAATACCAGATGAACGACTTACTAAGATTTAATAGTTCATTTGTGATATTTAATTCAAAAGTCTTTTCGTTAATGTTTTTTTTCATATCCTTAATTTTCTACAGTCGCTAATTTAGAAAGAAGCAATTCTTTTAGTTCGGTTAGTTTTTGGTTTTCTTTTGATTTAATCCATATCAATTCACTGATTGGCGTTGCTGTCTTTTCAAATTCGTACAGTATTTCATCATTGCCAATAACAACAGGAAAATTCTCTAATGTTACTCTATCAATATTTGGGAAAGTAGAACCTGTAACATCTTTGAGTATTTCGCCCAGATTTGTTTTAACCAGTTGAACTAAATGGTTCTGATACTTGGAACTAATTGCGCAAACGCCTCTTCCTATGGCATATTTGTCATCAGCAATTACATGTTTCCCAACTGTACTGCCCCTAACACAAAATATCAAATCTCCTTTCTTACAATATTTCTTCGGGTCGACGGTCCATTTTGTTTTTAATGCAAAATATTCACCAAACTCAACGGGCCCATTAATCAATGGACAACCTTCTCCAATACCATTGTAGCTTTCACCTTCTGGTGATTGTCCCATAATGATTTTTGAAACATCAGATAGTTTTCCAACCTTCCACCCATCAGGCAAATTTTCAATATCAATTCTCTCCACAAACCACTCCCTATAAATCGCTTGCGCGGTTTCTTCAAGTTTTTGAATCAGTTGTTGGTTAAGGTCTATGCGGTTTTGTATGGTGTTGTATTCCTTTACTATTTCACGTTGTTTGTCGATGTGGGGGATGGGTAATTGCAAATTTTCAAAATCTTCCCATTCTAGGCTCCCCCTAACTCCACCAACTGCATGAAAACATGCTTCCCGATCAAATTCTGACCGTTCAAACCACATCATTAAATAATCAGGCAAGAGTGCATTTTCATCTTTTACCTCAAAAATAGGGTAGGCTTGAGAAATTATAGCTTCATCAATATCTCTCAATAACGCAACCGGCATCTTTTTATCTCGCCTAACTTGCATTGTGCTACATGCAAATTGATTTTTGCGAATTATTTTATAGTTTTCCATATCTGCTCCAATAATATTGGCTACTGATGGAATAAATTGTTTTGAAATGCTTAAACCTAAGAGTTGTTGCACTCTTAGACCTTTATTTCGCTCGTCAACAAGCCTGATATACTCTCCAATGGTTTTATAATTCGATTTCATAACCCAGTTCTTTGAATACATTAAGTAAATCATTTTTGCTTTTCGATTCTGCTTTCAAAAGATCTGCAAACTCATTTTTCAGAGTTTGCATTTTCTCGTCAAAATCTATATTCTCGTCTCGGTTTACAAATTCAATGTATTTGCTTGGGACTAACGAAAAGTCTTTTTTAGCCACATCATCACGCAACGCTGAATAACAGAACTCAGGGACGTTTTCAATTTCTTTGGTCTGCCACTGGTGGTATGTGCTTGTTATCTTGGATATATCTTCTTCCGAAAACTGTACGTATTTTTTCTCAAATGGCTCTCCCATTTGTCGCAAATCCATAAAAAGGATTTCCTTGTCACGGTCACGGTAATGGCGTTCCTGGTCTCCAATTCTTCGGCTATGTGCCTTTTTGTTTTTATTCAATATCCAGACAGTCACACTAATATTCGTGGTATAGAACATATCTTGCGGCAATACTAAAATTGCCTCTACCAAGTTATTTTCAATCAACTTTCTGCGTATTTTATATTCTTCTCCGCCGCCACTTAATGCTCCATTTGCGAGGATAAACCCTGCAATACCATTTTCTGAAAGTTTACTTACCATGTTCAAAATCCAACCGTAGTTGGCGTTGCTTTTGGGTGGCACGTCGTAACCCCTCCAGCGTGCATCATCGATCAATTCGTTTTCGGCTCGCCAATCCTTTTGGTTAAAAGGAGGGTTTGCCATTATAAAATCTGCCTTTAGGTCTTTGTGCTGGTCGTCAAGAAAAGTATCGGCTGCTTTCTCTCCAAGGTTGCCACTTATCCCCCTGATGGCAAGGTTCATCTTTGCCAGCTTGTAGGTGGTATTGGTGTATTCTTGTCCGTAAATAGAGACTTCTTTTTTATTGCCGTGGTGCGCTTCAATAAACTTAATACTCTGCACAAACATACCGCCTGAACCACACGCAGGGTCATAGATAATGCCCTTGTATGGCTCTATCATTTCAGCAATAAGATTAACAATACTTTTCGGTGTATAAAATTCTCCTTTGCCTTTACCTTCCGCTAATGCAAATTTTGAGAGGAAGTATTCATACACTTTGCCTACTACATCTTGTTTGGGGTCTTTGATGGTATCAATATCATTGATGGTATCCAACAAAGAAGCCAGTTTGGTGACATCTAAACCGATACGGGAAAAGTAGTTGTCAGGCAAAGCCCCTTTTAGCGCTTTGTTGTTTTTTTCAATGGTATGAAGAGCGGTATCAATGAGTAGTGCGATATCATTCTGTTTAGATTTTTTAATGAGGTAATTCCAACGGCTGGTTTCTTCCAAAAAGAACACATTGTTCATATTGTAGAACTCAGGCATTTCTATATACTTTTGCTTGCCTTCAGCAATGAGTTTTTCACGGTGATCTTCAAATTTATCACTGGCAAACTTTAAGAAAATCAACCCCAGAACCACGTGCTTGTACTCAGCAGGCTCAACGCTACCTCTCAATTTATTTGCAGCATCCCAAAGAGTTACTTCGATGCTTTTTGTGTTCTTTTCTTTAGCTGTTTTTGCCATTCTTTAATTGATCGTTGGGTTGCGCAATTTTGATGCATCAATTTATTAAAACAGAAACCTATCGTTCACTTGCGGGGTGTAGGAGGCTTTGTTTTTGCAAGCAAATTACTTCCTTAAAATTTGAAAAATTCGCGCCTGAAAAGTAGCGATAATATTTAACCTGTGGTACGTTGAAAACACCCTTTTTTAAACGGTATTTTTTACAGGGTTGCAAATAAGAGAGCGGGAAAGGGAGCGAGAGCGGCGCTACGCTTGGGAGCAAATTAAGGAGCGGGAAAGAGAGCGAGAGCGGCGCTACGCTTGAGAGCGGGTTTGCGTTTTGGAAGCATGTATTTCCAAAACACACAATTCAGTAATCCTGATTCACAAATCCCAAATTTTTTCAAAAATATTTGGTGTTTTCAAAAAAATACTTCTACATTTGTAGTGTACTAATTAACTAATACACTGTTATGGTAGACATTCAATCACTCAGCTACAGCTACAAGCCTAAAAAGCCGCTGTTCACCAGCCTAAGTCTGAACCTCAAGCAAGGGCATATTTATGGACTGCTTGGCAAAAACGGAGCAGGCAAATCAACTCTGCTGCGCAATATGACTGGGCTGGCAATTCCAAATTCAGGAAAATGCCTGTTTAAAAATATCGACGTTTCAAAACGTTCGGTTGCATCAATGGCAGACATCTATTTCTTGCCTGAAGACATTTATTTGCCTTCTATTACTGCGTCGGCTTATGCAGCAGGTACGGGCGTTTTTTATCCTAAATTCAATCGCGACCAGTATTTCAAATACCTGGAAATGTTGGAAATAGAAAAGGATGTTACGCTGAACAAGCAATCGCACGGACAACAAAAAAAATCGATGATTGCCTTTGCACTTGCAACCAACACTTCGTTGCTGGTTCTTGATGAGCCAACTAATGGATTGGATATTCCTTCGAAAGTTCAGTTCAGAAAATTGATGGCATCAGTACTTACTGAAGATCGTTGCATCATTATATCCACGCATCAGGTACGCGACCTTGACTCCCTGATAGACACGGTGTTGGTGTTGCACAACAGCAACATTGTTATGAATGAATCAGTCGATTCGCTTTCTGAACAATTGATTTTTGCAAACGCCGACGATTACAGTGCCCATGATATTCTTTATAAAGAAGAGGGTATGATAGGGCGCAATGCAATCATCAAAAACAAGACAGGCGCTTACTCAAAAGTAGAGTTAGAATTACTCTTCAACGCCCTTACTACAGGTAACCAAACAATATTAGAAAACCTTAAAACGAAAAAATAACTATGAACACATCATTTAGTTTAGCACGTGTCGAGCAACTGTTCAAGAAGCAGTTCATAGAAAACTACAAGATATATCTGATGTCTTTGTCTATAATTGTTGGGTCTGAGCTGTTTATCTTCTTCATCCATATCATGGAGCATTCCCCAATTTCTCTAACAGAACAGATTTCAGAATTTATTTTCTTCCTATTTGCGGGTGGTGCAATTTTCACAAGCACAATATTTTCAGAATATGCAAAGCCGCGCACCTGCAGTTATGCAATCTCGCTACCGGCAACACAGTTTGAAAAATATTTTGTTAAGTGGATGTATTCTTTTGTGATTTTTCTGGTCGTAATGGTGGCCGAATTTTACCTTACCTATGGTGTTTTCGTTAAGTCTTATCACCCGAAAAGCTATTCTGGGCAATATGAAGGGGTATTGAATCTGTTGGATTTACCAACATACGTTTATATGCTGTTCTTGCTCATTCATTCGGTTTTCTTTTACGGTGCTATTTACTTCAGTAATAAGGTGCATTTTATTAAAACAGCATTTGCCGTTCTTGGTTTCATGATTATTATTGAAAAGATTACCGAGGTGGCGGAACACATTATGGTGCCGGAAATCAGGGATGGTTTACAACTGTTTAATACAAGGTCTGATGGGAATTTCTTTTATAAAATGGATCCGTTTTACTTCCATCAGATGCTGTTTGCGGGTGTAATAGTTACAATTTTATTATGGGTAGCAGCTTATTTCAGGTTGCAGGAAAAACAAGTGAGGTAAATAATGGAATTCAGAGAAAACGAAGCGATATACATACAAATTGCCGACCACGTAAGCGATTACATTTTGTCGGGCAAATGGGAAGCCGAACAGAAAATTCCGTCAGTTCGCGACATGGCAGTCGACCTACAAGTAAATCCCAATACGGTGATGCGCTCATATGAGCATTTGCAAAAGCTGGAAATCATTTACAATAAAAGAGGTCTGGGTTTCTTTGTTGCACCCGATGGGTTGGAAAAAGTGTTAGAAAATAGAAAAGCACATTTTTTTGAAGTGAAACTTCCCGAACTGTTTAAAGAGATTGCGTTGTTACGCATAGAGCTTAAGGAAATTCAGGAAAAGTATAACCTATTCATCAATAAAAAATAATACAATGAAAAAGAGTAATATAGTTGTAGCAACGGCATTTTTAGTCGCCACACTTTCATCGTTTATGTCGGTTGTGGGTGTAAAAAAAGCATATTCAAATAGAGTACCCGCCACCGAAGAAGCGGGACTAACACAAATATCCTGCGGGTCTTTCAAACAGATTAGGATTATAAATAACTTCTATGGTAATTTGAAAATTATCAAGGGTAGTCCTGCGTTGTTCTTCGATGATAACTATAAAGATTATTTATCTTACGAAGTGAAAGACAATACCTTGATTATTGATTTTTCTAAATCGGGAGACAATTATTTTGGTGGAAGAACTGTTGTTCATTGCCCAACCATTGCGTCAATTGAGGTTGCTGATACCGTAAAATCAATGGACGACAAATTAAATTTTAATGGCAGTTATTTTCTTTCTGGTTTTTCTGACGACACTGTTTCATTGAATTTAAGAAACAGGTCAAATATTCAGCTAGAGGGTAATAAATTCAAGTATCTGAAATTAAATTCAGAAAACTTACATGGCTATGACGCTGAAGTTCAAATTTCTGAAGACAATCAAATTGCCGGGGCTGATATTCGGTTGTCAAAAAACAATGTGTTGATACTTAATACATTTATTCCTGATTTGAATTTGAATATGGACGATTCTGCGTTTGTTAATATTTCAGGTAAAGTGCAAAAGCAAATGATGAAGAAATAATTAAGTATGTGTTGAAGTGCAAAGAGTGGGCGTCTCGAAGGTGAGATTGCCCACCTTTTTTTGCTACTATTTGCCGTATTTATTTACGAAAGCAAGCACAGTATTTCGGTCCCGGGTCCAGTAATCGGCGTTCCAGTTATGCCCGCTGTTTTCCCAGGGTATGAAGGTACAGGGTACGTTTTTTGCAATTAATGAATCGGCCAATAACTTAGCTTGTGTAAATGGTACTAAGGTATCGGTAGTTCCATGCATAATTAAAGTGGGAATCGCTGCACCTGCAAAATACGATGGGCTGTTGTTGCGCCAATTTAATTGGTTTGCGGTGTAGTCGCCAAAAACGTAGGAGACACTTGAGTCAAATGAGCGTTTGCGTATTGAAGTGTCAGTGAGGTCTGTCGGTCCGTAGCAGTCAACAATTGATTTTATTTTCATTCCCACGTTCATTTTGTACCCATACAGCATTGCCAAATGAGCGCCGGAACTTCTGCCTAGTAAACTTATTCTATTAGTGTCAATATGCCACGTAGCAGCATTAGTTATCAGGTAATTAATAGCATTACCAATATCTTCAATTTCATTGGTGTATGTAAAAGTATTAAAAAGTCTAAAATTGATTGACGCAACAACATAGCCGTTTTGTGCAAAGAAAGTATCTACGCCGGTGTAGCTAAAATCATCTTTACTGCCCCTTACCCACGAGCCACCATGAATTAGAATAATCAATGGTCTGGAATTGTCGGAATTAGGGTGATATAAAATATCCATAATCTGGTACACCGAATCGGTTCCGTAAAGCTGATTGTGTAGTTTATCTAAATGCACTGAATCGGATGTTACAACAAGGGGAGTTGTGTGTTTCTTGCTACAACTAACAGTGAAAATAATAGCTGATAGGGCTATGGTGAGGGTTATGGTGCGGTTCATAAAATATTTACAGTTTAACGCATTTTTGGTTTGTTTTATTTTGTTGAAATGCGACTTATCCACCTGTATGAATCAAATGGGAAGGTTCGGGTGTAGCTTTGTGTTTCAAAATATATCCTATGAATCATCTATCTGAAATGAACGCGCTGATTACGTCAGCCAACGACAAATTAAACGAACATTGCTTCAAAGTTTTTCTAGACAATAAAACTGCTGGAATTTTCGAGCAAGATTATGATGCCATGCGCATCTTCAGTACTGTGTGTGGCTTCATTGAAACGCATAAATCGCGGTTTTTTTCGTTTTTGGAGCAATATGAATCTTTTGTTGAGCAATCAAAATTGGCTACGAAACAACTAGAATTTATTGCCGAACACATCATTGAATATTGTAAGGAAATAGGCTTAGAAAATGACAATGAACAGGAGTATTTGTTACATTTTTACAAGCCCTTTTTTGAAGCCTTGTTACAAAAGATCAGCGATTTGAACGCCGTCAATTCCCCTGAGTCGGGTGTTTCAACGCTCAATGCAACCAAGTTTGTGGAAAAAAACATTGTTGAGTTGCAACAGGAAATTCAGCTAAGCACACCGGAAAAACGATTAAAACTGTTGCCACAGCTTTTAAAAATTATTAAAGCATTTGAGCAACTAAGAAGCGTGACAAAAAGCTTCGAAATTCAGAAAACTGCAGGCGACCTGACGAAGACCACAAATAAAGAAGATGAGAAACCAGAAATTGTAATTGGAAAGCCTCCAATGAGTGATTTGCCCGTAGAAGCGAATATCTATGAGGGTATGGTATTCCAGAATCCATTCTCAATAGACCAATGCCCACCAGAATTTCGCAAATAAAAATGGGGGAGTTACACTATTATCAGACGCTCAGTAAGTTTAAACCTGAACTAGCATGGCTTTTAAAGAGGGAGTAAGACTTATTGTGTTTGAAAAATAATTTATACCAATTTTATTTATGTAATAGTCGGTATTTTTTTGAAGTCATTTTGCTACCTTTAAACCAAATATTCAGACATTGAGAAAACTTTTTACACTTGCATTAGCGTTATTGGGTTTCGCTGAAACAAAAGCTCAAGTATGCGAAGATTTTGCTGTAGAACTTTCAGCAAGAGTTCAAGTTTCCCCTCCTCGTATTACGCTGGAATGGAAAAAGCGACCTGATACAACTACTTTCTTTTTGTATAAAAAGCCCAAGAATCAACTCTATTGGACATCGGGTTCTTTGGCGGTGTTGCATGCCAGTGACAGTACTTACATTGACAACGCAGTGATTGCAGATTCAGCGTATGAATATCGAATTGTAAGTCAGTATCAAAATGGAGCAAGCCGCTGGGTAGGCCATGGCTATATATATGCGGGCATTAAGTGTCCGGCTACATTTACTAAAGGTGCCATTGTGTTGATGGTTGATAGTATGATTGCCGATTCATGTTCAGCGGCATTACACACCTACATGAAAGATTTAAGTGCTGATGGCTGGCAGGTGTTGCGCCACGATATTAGCCCAAGTATGAAAGATACAGGTGTTCGTGGGCTTGTGATAAGAGATTACAATCGTTACCCTAATTTGAAAGCAGTACAAATTGTTGGGCATGTTGCGGTTCCGTACAGCGGTGATCTCAACCCCGATGGCCACCCCGACCATTTAGGTGCTTGGCCGGCTGATGTTTACTACGCTCAGATTACTGCAACATTTACCGATGTTACTATTAATGATACTGTTGCCAGTTCAGATCTTAACAAGAACAGAATTGGAGATGGGAAATGGGATCAGAAAGTGATTACGTCTTTTGCTCCATTGCAAATAAGCAGAATTGATTTGTCGAACATGCCTGCATTCTCAACTTCTGAGGCCACAAGAATGATCAATTATTTCGATCGTGCCCATCAGTTTAAAATGGATTCATTGAACATCAGGCGTCGTGCTATCATCAATGATAATTTTGGAGTATTGAGCCAGACTTCGGGCACAGCAACATATTATGAAGCTTTTGCATCATGCGGCTGGAGGAATTTCCCGCCATTATTGAGTCGGGATAGTTTTGCAGTTGCTCCGTATTTCAGATCGTTGTACACAGGTAGTTATTTATGGTCGTACGGCTGCGGTGGTGGGTGGTACCAAGGCGCGGGTGGTGTTGGTACTACCGATTCTTTCGCAGCGGCAGGAGTTGATGGTATATTCACCATGCTTTTTGGCAGTTATTTTGGAGACTGGAATGTTACAAACAGCTTCTTAAGAGCTCCGTTATGTTCGCCTACGCCTATTCTTACTAACTGTTGGGCTGGTCGTCCTTACTGGTTCTTTCACCACATGGCATTAGGTGAAAACATTGGCTACGGTGCGTGGTTGTCTCAAAATAACGATGGAAACCTTTATGGACCGCCTAATATTTATGGTATGCAACAATGGGTTCACCAAGCACTTATGGGCGACTTATCGTTACGTCAAGATTATATTAAACGCGCTTCTAACTTAGTAATTACCCCAACTTCTCGTCATGGTGCTACTATTTCATGGACTGCTTCGCCTGATGCCGGAGTAATAGGCTACTATGTTTATCGCAGCGATACAGGCGAATATGGTGAATACAAAATATTGAATCGGACGTACGTAACAGGTACAACTTATCAGGATACTACAGGTGCTGATGGTCTGAAATTTTATATGGTTCGCCCTGTGAAACTACAAAGTACACCATCGGGCGCCTACTACAATCAAGGTCTTGGTATTTCTGATAGTGCTACCGTAACTTATTCGCATTTAGATGTGCCACAGGTAGTATTGGTGAAGGCGTTAAACGTTTTTCCAAATCCAGTACAAACCGATTTGAATATCAATTTAACTACAATTGCAGACGGGCAAATAACCCTAAGCATCGTGGGTGTTGATGGTAAAGTATTTGCTGAATCGGTTAAAGACGTACATCAGGGAGAAAATAGTTTCCACGTAAATATGGCGAACTATGCACCAGGAATCTATATCTTAAAAGCACAAAACGGACAAAATATTACCTCAATTCGATTTGAGAAAATATAAGGAAAATTTTGTTTTTGAAAGCAGCTATTTCGTTTTCGGGGTAGCTGCTTTTGATTTAAATGTAAACGGGTTTGGAAATATCTAACTGAATTTGTCGTCGTTTCTATGTTTTAGTTTTACTCAAAAACCTTGGCTAAATCGTTTAGTTTTGCCTATAACAACAGGCGAAAATAGCTAAGCCAGCTGATTGCGGTTGCTCATTTAAATTAAAGTGAAAAGTTATGTGTGGAATTGCCGGTTTTATTGGTGGAGGTTTTGAAGTTGAAAAGCGACGTTTGATACTTGAGAATCTGGTAGGGGCTTTGACCCATAGAGGACCAGACGGTAAAGGGTTTTATGTAGGCGACAATGTAGGGTTAACACATGCCAGATTATCGATTATTGATTTAAGTGCTGCCGGCAACCAGCCTATGTACAACGAAGATAACACTGTTGTGTTGGTGTGCAACGGCGAAATTTATAATTACCTTGAAGTTAGAGCCGATTTGGAGAAAAGGCACCAGTTTGCAAGCCATTCTGATTGCGAGGTAATTTTACATTTATACGAAGAGAACAGAGATAATATTGGTAAAGTGCTCGAACGCCTTACTGGTATGTTTGCTTTTGCTATTTACGATTCTTCACGAGATAAGTTAATAGTTGCAAGAGACAGAATAGGCATTAAACCACTTTATTATACCATTCAAAACAATTGTTTCCTGTTTGCTTCGGAGGTAAAGCCTTTGACTCATTCAGGTTTCGGTAGTTATACTCGTGATTTAACATCGGTATTTGAGTATTTTACATACGGTACAATTCCCGGTCCTGATTCATACTACAATGAAATAAAATGTTTGGAGCCAGGGCATTATCTTGAATATCAACAAGGAAAAGCAAAATTCAGCCGATATTATGATATACCGCTATGCACCAACTACTCGTACGATAAAAAGAAATTTGACGAGGAACTGGAAGCATTGTTTGCGACCGTTGTAAAAGACCATCTGATAGCAGATGTTCCGGTTGGTACTTTCTTATCTGCAGGAGTTGACTCTTCGCTCATTACAGCATTTGCTGTCGAGAGCCACCCCGGTATAAATACATTTACTGCTGCGTTTCCGGGTGCTGATGAAGATGAAGATATTATTGCGTCAATGACGGCTGCACGACTTAAAACGACGCACCATTCGTACCAACTCACCAGCAATTTCTTTGATGATTTTGAAAATCAGTTCGTCAATATGGATCAACCTTATGCCGACAAAAGTTCTTTGTCGCTTGGGCGTATATCTAAAATGGCGCGACAGCATGTAAAGGTTGTATTAAGCGGTGATGGCAGTGATGAACTTTTTGGTGGTTACAACAGACACGATTTTGCGCAGTATCCAGGATTTTTTAAATTAATTCCTCAACTATTACAAAACACTGTTCTAAAAATTGGAGCAATAGCAACCGGTAATAAAGGGCTGGAAACATTGCGCAAGGAATTATTGAAGACAAAGGGGCAGATTTTTAGTTCAAAAGTAGCATTTGATGCCAGCTTTGATGTTCAGTCGTTGTTTTCAAATGAGTTTAAAAGCAAAGTTGAAATGCAGCGATACATTAGAAATGTAGATCGTCTGTTTGATTCCAGGAGCGACATTGATCGCCTTAATCAGTTGTTGTATGTTGATATGAAAACGACATTGATTAATGAGATGCTTACCAAGGCCGATCGCATGACCATGATGAATGGAATAGAGGGTAGGGTGCCATTTTTAGATCACAGAATGGTTGAGTTCGCATTCAGAGTGCCCGGCGCATTAAAAAGACAAAATGGAGTTGGTAAATTAATTGTTCGTGATTTGCTTGAAAAGAAACTTGGAAAAGAACTCGCTTACAGAAAGAAAACCGGCTTTAACTCGCCGCTTAAGTCGTGGCTTGAAAGTGATGAAAAATCAATTAGTTATGTGAGAGCCCAATTGGTAAAAGCGGGGCGAATACCGTATTTGAATGAAGAAATGATTACTAAAATATCCGGTAACCTTTCAGGGTATAGGAGCGATATTATTTATGCATTGGTATTCCTCGGCTGTTTTGGCGATAACTAGTCGCTGCACAGCCTTTCAAACAAGTCTAGGAGTTTCCGGTTGTTCGTAAGTGTATTCCCCCAAACGTTTTTGATATAGTTGGCGGCATTAGCCCCAATGGATGCACGAAGGTTTTTATCTTTGAGTAAAATCTTAATTTTATCCGTAAGTGCTTCGATATTTTGCATGGGTATCAGCAGCCCTATTTCTTCATTTGCAACTAGCTCCGGGTGTCCGCAAATGTTGGTCGTGACAACGGGCAGTCCACATGCCATAGCCTCAACAACTGCGTTGGCTATTCCCTCACGATGAGAAGGAAGGCAAAAAACATCAGCCGCTTGCATGTACTGGGCTATATCTTTGCTGGGCACTTCGCCAATATCTATAATGTATTCGTTGGCATTTCTTGTTGTTGCTTCTTCAATAATGTTAATATTATTTTCTCCAGAATAAATGCAAACAAGCTTAAAAGCTATGCCTTGTGCCGCTATGTCTTTTAAAGCCTCCAATAAATTGAGCCAACCCTTGGCTACAATTGCAGTGCCTATACATAGTATCAGAGGTGTCTCAGTGTTGAAACCTAATTTACTTCTAAGCGCCTGTTTTTCAATAGCGCCCACGGGTTTGAAAATACTGGTATCTGTACCGCGGTAGATGCTATGGTATGGGAGCGCATCGCCAACAATTTTATTGGCTTGTTCTGCCAGGTAATTGGCTACTGATAGTCTTAAATCGGTAGAACGCCAACCTTCTACAAACTGTTGCTTGTTAGTATCGGATGCGAATGGCCACACGTTGACATCGTCGCCAATTAGCATTGTTGCTGTCTTTACATTTAGGCGTTTTGCGAGTTTTGTCACCTTGTATGCCGAAGGCATCCACTGAGCGAAGAATATAGTTTTATTTGGTGTGGTGATTAGCTTTTTATCGGTGAAGTATCGCGCTAAGTCATCAATGAACCGCTGTTCGTAGTTTTTCCTGAATATTTTGCCCGGCTTGGGGTTGCTGATACGAGGATGCAGTACAAGAACAGTGTCATACTCTCGCTCGGCGGGGTAGTTCATTTTTTGTGCCTGACTCCAATCGGCATGTAGTATTGAAAGAGGAAATGGTGGGTGATCTTCCACAGGAACAACGACAGTGATTTTAGCACCTAATTCCTGCAATGCCTTAAACTGCCTGTGCATGAATATTCCGGCTCCCGACATGCCGGGATATTCGTATGGATAAAACGACGGAAAGCAGAAAATATGTAAGCCCTGCATTACTCGGGACAATTGTTGTTTGGTACTAAGTTACTCAAAATTAGGCGGCGAGTGGCAATTTCAATTTTTAGGAAAAAAGCGAACGAAGGATGCCTACTTTTTTTGTTTGCCTTTTCCGTCGTTTGCATTCTTAATATGAACCAAAACCAAATCATCGAGGTTAAATGTAAACGGAAGGTTGCCGATTTTAACCACCGCTTTTTTGTCTTTTAATTCGGTGAGTGTGCCTACCTGATGATTGGATTTATGTCGTACAAGGTCGCCTACTTTTGGTATGCCTGCAGAGGTTTCATAGAGTTTATCGGCCTTTTTAGCTGCAGCAACGTTCTGGTCAATTTGTTTGCGTTTGAACAGCAAGTTTTCAGCGGTTTTAATCACTTCCTGTTTGTTTTCAGCCTTTTTCCAGTCGTGTATAATCTGTTTGAACTTGCGCTCAGTGTCGCGCAAATAGTCCAGTTCTTCCTTCTTGATTTTGTTTTGAAGTTGAAGGGTAGTGCGTTGTTGGCGCAATTTTTCTTTGTCGGTGAGTTCTTCAAACTGCTTTTTAAGTCGCTCGTTTTCCTTTAAAAGTCTATCGAGTTCTTTTTCTTTATCTGACAAACGAACAGATTGTTGTTCGGTTTGCAGCAACATTTTATCGAGTTTGAAGTGCTCCCTTTGAGTTAGTTCCTTCGCTCTTTCAATTACTTTATTGGGCAGTCCACTTCTTTGTGCAATAGCAAATGTGTACGAGCTACCAGGCTTACCTACAGTCAGTTGGTACAATGGTTCGAGTTTATCTTCATCAAATGCCATAGCACCATTGAAAATACCACGTACTTTGCCTGCCATTACTTTTAGGTTGAGGTAGTGTGTGGTGATGATACCCAAGGCGTGTTTTGCAGCCAGGTCTTCAACGATCGCTTCCGCGAATGCGCCTCCTAAGTTAGGGTCAGAGCCGCTACCTAGTTCATCGATAAAAAACAGTGTTTTACCGTTCGCAAAATCCATGAAATACTTCATGTCGCGCAGGTGGGCACTGTAGGTACTTAATTCATGTTCAATAGATTGTGTATCACCTATCTGCACCATGATTTGCTTGAAAATACCTACCTCAGAATTTGGAGCAGCAGGTATCAGCATGCCGGCTTGTGCCATCAGTTGCAGCAAACCCACAGTTTTCATGGATACTGTCTTACCACCGGCATTTGGGCCGCTGATGATGAGTATTCTGTTGGCTCGGTCGAGCAAAAGGTTGAGGGGAACAATTGGTTTTTGCAGCGATTTATTTTTAAGGTACAGCAGCGGGTGATATGCCTTAATTAACTGAGTGCCGGGGTGGGGGCTGATCGCAGGCATATTGGCATCCATGTCTATTGCCAGTAAGCCTTTTGCCCTAATGAAATCGAAAATACCGCTGATGTAATAGTAGCCGTCGAGGTGGTGTTGGTATGCTGAAAGCGATGCTGTTGTTTGTACCAGTATGCGGTGAATTTCGCGTTGCTCTTCACGCTCGAGTGAGAAAATTTCGTTGTTGAGGTCTATTGTTTCCTCTGGTTCAATGAACACCGTTTTTTGAGTGTCACTTTCACCATGGTGTATACCCTTTACAATGCGTTTGTATTCGGCAAGTACTGCCGCTGTACGGCGCCCGTTAAAAAAGCTTTCGCCTATATCAGCGAGGTAGCCAGCCTTACCTAATTTTTTTAAAACGTTTTCAAATATCCTTCTGCATGCATGGCGCGCTCTTCCTAGTTCGGTGCGAATCGCCATCAAGTCTTTTGAAGCAGTGTCTTTGATGGTTCCGGTGTCGTCAATTACGCTGCTGATGAGTTCAACGATGGCTTTTTCATACACAATTTTATTGCAGATGCCCTGCAAGTGCGGGAACAGGTCGTTTTGCTTTTTGAACCATACGAGAATGTCGCGCATGTTCAATGACAGCTTCATCATGTCTAAAAGCTGGTCGGCCGAAAGTACGCTACCTGCTATGCCCAATAGCTTTATTTCACGCGTTATGTTGCGGGTAAAATCGTTGGGGAATTGGTCGCCGGATTGTAACACCATTTTGAATTCATGGGTTTGTTCCAGTTCGCGCTGCATGTGGTCTTTATTGGTATGTATGCGGATAGAAGCTGCCTTTTCACGGGCAATATCTGTGCGGCATTTACCAACAAGTAACTGTTTTACCTTATTGAATTCCAAAGCTTCTTCGGCATTGGAAGGATATAGTAACATCATGCGTTTAATTCACCAATAGGGCGCAAAAATACGAGTTACAAATCAATGGGGTGGCGATTCTTGAAATAAATGTGCCTATGAATAGATTGACACAAGATTATGCCTGAACATCAACGAATTTGAATGCTGAACCATCAAAAAGCCCAAGGTCGCTGAGTTTGAGGGAAGGTATTACAAGCAATGCCATAAACGACAAAGTCATGAATGGCGCGTGTAAGGTACAGCCTAATGCTTTTGCCTCAGCATCCACTTCTGCGTAGAGGGAACCCACTGTTTCGCATCTTTCTAAAGACATCAGTCCGGCAACTGGCAAGGGGAGCACTTTGTTTTGGTTGCCCACTACTGAGATACCTCCCTGGTGTGCAATGAGTAAATTGACAGCTTTGCAAATAGCATCATCGTCGACACCAACACAAATGATATTGTGGCAGTCGTGACCAACAGTTGAAGCGATTGCGCCATGTTTCAGTCCGAAATTTTTAATGAAAGCAACGGCTGGAGTAGGGTTTGGGGTATAACGGTTTACGACTACAATTTTTAGAATGTCGTTTTCGGTATCACTTACAATTTCCCCATTTTTTACAAGCGGCGTTGCTGCTATTTTATTAGTAATTAACTGACCTTCAATGGCTTCAATTACATTAATTGAAGTGGTATTTTGATTGGAAAAGACTTTAAACTGAGTGACATCTAAAGGTTGTACTTTAAAACTATTGATGGCTTGTTCTGTTGGAATTTCGAAATGCGTTTCTCCTTTGCTGAAAACGCATGTACCGTTAATCCAGTTTTCACGAACTTGAAAATCGGTAGTATTGTTGATAATCAAGAAGTCGGCAGGGTCGCCCACGCGCAATTGCCCAACCGGAACTTTATAATGGTTGATGGGGTTACAAGAAGCAATTCTAAGGACATCAAATAAATCGTAGCCCAGTTTCAGCGAGCGTTTTACAGTCTCGTTGATGTGGTGCAACATTAACTCATCAGGGTGTTTGTCGTCGCTGCAAAACATTACTTTTTCAGGGTGTTTTGCAATAAGCGGGTGTAGGGCATTGTAGTTTTTTGCAGCACTTCCTTCCCTAATAAGAATGTGCATCCCCAAGGCTATTTTTTCTTCTGCTTCTTCCAGGGTAAAACACTCATGGTCAGTAGTGATACCGGCGCTGCAATATTTTTGAGCGTCGGCGCCACGTAAGCCAGGCGCATGTCCATCAACGGGTTTGCCTACATTTTGCGCTGCCGCGATTTTTGCCATTACTTCGCTATCGTTGAACAATACACCAGGGTAATTCATCATTTCTGAAAGATACCAGATGTCTTTATTAGACAGCATTTGGGCAGTGTCGGCGGCATTGAGTGTGGCACCTGCGGTCTCAAAGCTGGTGGCAGGCACACATGAAGGTGCTCCAAAGAATATTTTTAGTGGTGCTTTCTTGCTGTTGTCAATCATGTACTGCACGCCTTCTATACCACACACGTTGGCTATTTCGTGCGGGTCAGAGATGGTGGCGATAGTGCCATGTTGCACCGCTTTATGTGCAAATGCTGCAGGCAGCAACATTGAACTTTCGATGTGTATATGGGCATCAACAAAGCCGGGGCAAATGTATGTTTCAGGTGCATTGTCACATGGCAC
Source organism: Chitinophagaceae bacterium (assembly GCA_947454235.1). GTDB lineage: Bacteria > Bacteroidota > Bacteroidia > Chitinophagales > Chitinophagaceae > Flavipsychrobacter. Next base: position 294,408 of record CANGIY010000002.1, on the reverse strand, counting down.
AATAGATGTTATTTTGCCTTGCTCAATAGATATGGTGGCAGGATAAATTGTCCTGCTATGAACATCTATGAGCCTGCCTGAAACCGTTTTTTGCACTTTGATTAAATGCCCCTGCGTTTAAGTTCTTTTTGAATCAAGCCTAATTCCCGGCCTGTTTGACCTGCTACAGAAGTATTTTCCTGAGCCCTGCGCATGAGATATGGAATTACATCGTACACCGGACCATAAGGTAAGTACTTAGCCACATGGTAGCCTTCGTGTGCCAGATTAAAAGAGATATTATCGCTCATGCCGAAAAGCTGAGAGAAATAAACCTTGTCGGTTTTGGCATCGATGTTATTGTCAATCATGTATTTAGCAGCTTTCAAACAACTGTTTTCGTTGTGGGTGCCTATAAACACGGTAAGATGGTCGAGGTTTTGTAAGCAATACAGTGCAGCAGCATCGTAGTCCTTGTCGGTCGCTTCTTTAGTAGGTTGAATTGGGTCACGATAACCGAGTTCGGCTGCACGAGTGCGTTCTTTTTCCATGTATGCACCACGTACCAGTTTTGCGCCCAACAAGTAGCCTTTTGATTTTGCCCTGTCGGAAGACACTTTGAGGAACTCGTAACGGTCGTGCCTGTATAACTGGAATGTATTGAAAACAATGACTTTTGAAGTATTGTATTTCTCCATCATGGCATCGGTAAGGTCGTCAACCGGCTGTTGGATCCAGCTTTCTTCGGCATCAACCAATACCATAATGTTGTTATCAGATGCGGCTTTACACACCTGATCAATGCGATTATATATGCGTTGCCATTCAGCTTTTTCAGTTTCGCTAAGCTCAATTTTGGCATGCATTTTCTCTAAAAGTGCGAATCTCGAAAAACCCGTCACTTTCATAGAAATGAATGGAATGTTTTTATTGCCTGCCGCGTACTTAATGGCTTTAATGAATTCAGGAACAGCTTTGTCAAATTCAGCTTCCGATTCCTTGCCTTCAACGCCATAATCAAGGATTGTACCTACACCAAAACGACCGATGTTTGCGGCAGTTTGTGCGGCTTCATCCATAGTTTCACCACCACAAAAATGTTGGAAGAGGGTCTTTTTGATTACGCCTTTCACCGGTAACTTAAAGGAAATTGCAAACTGAGTGAGCTTCATGCCAACACTGGTAATGGTTGGGGAGCTCATAGAAGAAAACAGGAAATTAGCACGTTTCATTTCGGCATTTGACCTGTATTTGAATGCGATTTCAGTATTGTCGAATTGTGGTAACATAGCTTTGAAATTCGATGCAAAGGTAATGCCCGCATCTTTTAGAAACTAATGATATTGGTTATGAGTGATTCACACTTGTGGGTAATGGTTAGTGAATACCGCGTTCATTGAGGGCTTTTTGATAGGCGCGTGCATTTTTGAGGTGCTCGGCATCGGTTGCGGCAAATACGCTACCTCCTTTTAAGTCGGGGGCCGCACAAAAGAAGATGTATTTAGTTTGTGGTGCATCTAAAACCGCATCGATGGTTGCCGGAGAGGGAGTACAAATGGGTCCCGGAGGTAATCCCTGATGTTGGTAAGTGTTGTATGGCGACTGGTTACCCAACATTGCGCCACCAATTCTGCGAATGTTAAAGTCACCCACCGCATATTTTACGGTTGGGTCGGCTTGTAGCTTCATGCCTTTTTTCAGTCGGTTGAGGTACACACTGGCTATGTTGGGTTTGTCTTCGCTGGAGTTGGTTTCTTCTTCTATAATAGACGCAACAGTAATTACTTCTTCGGGTTTTAGACCCAATTTTTGTGCTTTTTGTTTGCGCTCTTCGCTCCAGTAATGCTGGTAGTTTTTAGAGATTTTTTTGAGTACGTTTTCGATATTGGTGTTCCAGTAAAATTCATAGCTATTGGGGATGAACAATGCCAGAATAGTGTTGGTGTCAAGGTTGTATTGCGCGCAAAATGTAGGGTCGTTGAGTTTTGTGAGTAATTCGGTGCTGTCGATTTCAAGGTTTGTACCCATGAAATGTGCTAAATCGCGTTTGAGTCGGTATTTATTGAGCACGAGTTTTACTTCCGTCTGCCTGCCCTGGCGTAACATTTTTACGAGTTCGTAATTGCTCATGAAGCGTTTTACCTGATACCTGCCCGGCTTGATGTGGCTAGGTAATTGGGCAACATTTGCTAGTATATTGAAGGTGAAAGTGCTTGTAATTACGCCTTCGTCTTTGAGTTCTTCGATGAGTTTATCGTAAGTACTGCCTGTATGAACAAATATGTATTTGTCGCGCGTTGTATTGGGTCCGAAAGCCAGAAAACCCACAATTGCAGCCAATAGTACAATTGTAACCAGTATTATTTTGGGTAAAGCTGACTTTTTCTTTTTTGTTCTCGCCATAACGCTAAAGTAAAGGAAATTAGTGGATTGGCAAGAGAGGGTGGTTTGAATTCGTTGTGTGAGGGATTAAGAGAGGTGTATGTTGGTTGATATGGTCGAGTTCGGGCGGTTTGCCTATTTGTCTTGAACTATCTACCGTAGGGATGTATTTGATTTTAATAACTGAATGAAGAGTATAATTGGGCCTCATAAGCACTTTGACGAGTGTTATCTGAACATCTGTTCGCGCTTTTTTCTTGACAAAAAAGCGCGGCAATCCCGAAGCAAGTTCGGGACAAGGCGCCCATAATTTCGGCTCCGCCGCGCCAAGGTCGCCGAGGCCACGCGCTTATGGTCGAGATTTCCCACTGACACAGGTTGCTGCGCACATGGCCTGCGCCTCAAACTGCGTTAGTTGTGGGTATCTAATATTTCGTAATCAATTCAGTTTTTCTTTTGGGTTTTCTGTTTTTGGGAATTTTTTGAAATCGTAGCGGGTAATGAAAATGATAAAAATAAAAAGCAGAAGCATGTTTGAAATAGATTGTTTTGAAACACACAGGGTGGTTTTTGTTGTGGTTTTAAAACGCGATTTTTTGTGTTTTAGATGATGGTTATAAATGGTTGAGCGTTCATCCCGGTTTCATGGTGAGATTGAACGGCGATAGTTTATGGATGTAGGTTGTTAATGGTCAAGCCTGACATGGGTGCGATTTTTACTTTTATAGCAAATTGAGAATGTTGTTTTGTGGTGGGGGAAAGTTGTAGTGATGTGTCTATAAGTCGTGTTTGCTGGTATAAGTTTGTCCGACGATTTCATGAATAATTGCATCTAGTTCTGTTAGTTTTAATTTAAGTCCAGTTATTAGTTCGTCCCAGTTTTTTTCAATGATGAGTGCCTGAGGCTCTGAGAGTAACTGTACGATGCCCATTGCAGTAGATAATGGCCCCCTGAGTTTATGCGACTGAAGCCATGCAATATTTTTAAATTGCTCGTTATTCTGTTCTAGTGATTGTTTCAGCTTGGTAAACTGCGATATATCTCTTCTTGAACAAGATACCGAAACGACATTTCCCTGTGCATCAAAAAAAGGAATAAATACCATCGCTATGTCTGTTTGTTCGCCGTTTTCTTCAAATCCTTTATCCAATAGTTGTGTCGTTACACCGCCCATGGCGACTTTATATCCTTCGATTACTTTCTCTGAAAAGCTTTTCGGGAGATTCAAAATCAAATCTTTTTGCCCGACAGCAGGTGAAATATCGGTAAGAGCTGCCATGTGCTTTCTGTACATTTTATTAAATGCAAGTAGATTTAAGTCTTTGTCGATAGACCATAAACATGCGTCAGTATTTTCGAGTAGCGACAGATAATTGTCCCGGTCCCGTTTGTTTTTTTGTATGAGTTCTTGTTCTTTCGCCGAGCTTTGTGTTACAACTTCATCGTGGGCATCGACCAACTGCTTAATTTTTCTTTTCTTACGCTTGTTCAGTGAATAAGAAATTCCAAAACCTAAAACGCCTACAAGCACAAGTATGATGATTTGCAAATTTTGAATTTTCTTATTTTGCTGAAGCTCATCAATTTGAACTTCATTCAGGGCATGTTCCAATCCGTTTTCAACGGTATGTAATTTTAATTTTGCATTTTGTTTCCATTTTGACTCCTCCAGTAAATGGTGAGTTTCCATTTCTTTCATCGCACTCTTGTAATCGCCAATAGATTCATAGTATTGATACATAACCTCAGCGAGGCGGTTGACTAATTCCAAACTATCTCCGTGGCGATTATTGCTTGATTCTAAACTTTTTAGTTGTCGTGTATTTTCTAAAATGCTGAATGCCTCCTTCGTTCTTCCCATTTTTATAAGCAGGGCAGAGAGTTTTATCTCGTTAAACTCCTTGTCGCGAAGCATGTAATCGTGGTTAAGTTGAATGGAGGATTTGAAGTAGTGTTCTGCGGAATCGAGCTTTCCGGTTTCAGCAAATAGTGCCCCCAGATTGCCTTCAATTATAGACCGGTCAATTACGAGGCCAATACTGTCGGTATTGTTTTTCTCGCTTCCCCATTCAATTACTTTGTTTCTAGCCGATCTGTAGTAGAACATTGCGCTATCAAACATTCCACATTTGTAGTATGAAAGCCCAGTATTATCTAATACTTCCTGCACATAAGCATGACGACGATTAGTTTGAATGTTTGAATCGTGCTCTATTGCTTTGTATGCCGATTTAAACAAACGAGCCGCCTGTAGGTAATCTTCCCCTGAATAACAAGCCATTGCGAGCGTATGGAAAAAACGCGATTTTATGTGCGGTGTTTTAGTTGTATCGGCTATCAGTTGTGCTTTACCGTAATTTTTAAACGCTTCATCAAATCTGTCAGTTTTATACAAGATATTTGCCCGGCTATTAAATGCTTCAAACTCTTTATTAACTCTGTCTGTTATTCCATGTAATTTTGAAAGCTGTAATAATGTATCAACGTATAGTAGTGCCTTGTCTGAATTATTAAAACTGTTTGTATACAGCCGAAACTTTGCTCTGCAAATGGCATATTTTTCATCATCGGAAATCGGCTTGCCATCAGCAAGTTTATTGATTTCGTAAATGAATTTTGCGCTGTCATGATTGTATTTTATCCTGACACTATCCAGAGTCTGGTTTATATTTTTATAATAATTGCCGGTTAAAGGCCCGTCTTTTTGCAACCATTGGCATCCCAATAATTGCAGACACAATATCATCGCTAATACTTGTCTTATTGTACAGTTAACTCTCACTTTTCGAAATAGTGGCGCAAGGTAGAGGTAGCTAAGTCCCTATGTATCACTACAAATAGTAAAAAAATAACAAAAAAGTTAATTAGTGAATCTTGGATTCGCTCCCCGGTATTTAAGTACTCCCTCAATTTGAAAGCAGAATGTAAAAACAAAAAATACGATGAGTTATTAGTACTAACAAGTAATGAAATAGGATTAATTTGCAGTTGCTTGATAAGTAAAATGAGTTCTATGTCTATCGCCAATGCACCAGTGAAGTTTTTTTCATTTTTGCTTATTGCATTAACTCTAACGGGAGATATTGCTATCAGCCAGGTAAAGTATGCTCCTGAGGTACTCAAAAAGATAAAACAAGTTGAGGGTAATATTTGCGGCAATATTCTTGTAAACGATGAGCGTCCTTACAGTATTTTGGAGAGAATGAAATACTACAAGGTCAAAGGAGTGAGTATTGCCGTTATTGAAAATTATAAAGTTGCTTGGGCAAAAGGGTACGGATGGGCTGATGAAGGAGAAAAACGACCTGTAACTCCTGAAACGTTGTTCGAACCGGGGTCAATAAGTAAGGCATTGAATGCAGTTGGTATATTGAAGTTGGCACAGGAGGGTAAGGTAAAAATGAATGAAGATGTAAATAACTACCTCACTAGCTGGAAGTTTCCTTATGATTCTGTGGCACAAGGGAAGAAGATTAGTTTGGCGAATATTTTAAGTCATTATGCTGGTCTAAGTGTTCATGGCTTTCCCGGTCATAATATTAATGGAAAAATCCCCTGCGTCACTGATGTTTTAGATGGTAAAAAGCCCGCACTTACACTTCCGGTACGTAGCATGATGGAGCCTGATTTAGGGTATATGTATTCGGGTGGAGGAGTAACCATATCTCAATTGCTGCTTACAGATGTTACACATGAAAAGTACGATGTTTGGATGCAGAATAATGTATTGAAACCACTTGGTATGGCAAACAGTTTTTTTAGCCAGCCACCACCATTAGATAAACGCGCGCTTTGTGCAGCAGGTTACACAAAAAATGGGGTAGAGATTCCAGGGAAGTTTCATGTTTACCCCGAACAAGCAGCAGCAGGGCTATGGACGAATCCGACTGATTTAAGTAAATACATCATTGATTTGCAGCGAGCAGGCCGTGGCGGTCATTCAAAGGTGTTGAACAGCGATATGATTAAGCTGCACTTGACGCAATATAAAGATGGGCCCACCTCCATGGGTTTGTTTTTAATTGATAAAAATGGAGCTCAATATTTTGAACATGGGGCAGGGAACGACGGATTCTGTGGGGATTTTGTCGCAAGTATGGTTGGAGGTTATGGATGTGTGGTGTTTATGAACAGTGAAGACCCGAAACTTTTACAAGAAATAATCAACAGTGTTGCGAAAGCATACAACTGGAAAAACTACTATCAGGCCCCAAAAAGAAAAAAGTGTGTTACTGTACCCGATAGTAGCATGATGAAATATGAAGGTATTTATGTTTATGAACAGAAATGGGCAGCAGTTTATAAAAACGGAAATGAGTATAATTTTTACTTAGATGGCAACAGTGTAAAGATGTACTTCACCAGCCCAAAATGCTTTTTTAATGAAGAATTTGCAGCAATAAAAGAGTTTACCTACGATAAGACAGGTAACATAAATGGTTACACACGTACTGTTGATGGTACAAACTACCCGCCTGCGAAAAAGGTATATGAACCGGAAGGGCTAGATCTTTCGGCGATGAGTTTGCATGAAATAAGCTTGTTTTTACTCGATAATAAAAAGTATTCTGAAGCGATCAAGTACTTACAGGCGGCTGTAAAATTGTACCCGGAGGATAGGGAGATGCTTTTGAATTTGGCTAATATGTACGTATTTAACGATGAGTATGATAAAGCGTTTACAATTTTCAAAGCCCATATCAATGACAAAATAGGCACCGAAAGTAACTGGATTAAAGTATTTCAGTTTTACATTGGTTTATATAAAGAACACAACTACGATGTCAGTAAATTCGACAAAGTTTTTCGTGAGTTCAATATCCAACAAAGTGAATAGTTATCTTTCTTAGCCGTAGTAATTATTTACCCAAAGCTAACAGTTCATCGAGTTGTTGAAGACAAAATTCAAACCCTTCTTTGAAGCCCATTTCCAGCATTTTTTCCATTCGTTCGCGTGATTCGTTTCTGATAGAAATACTCAATGTTGTACAGCCATTTTGTTCAGTGAATGATAAATCCCAATCAGAACCATACATGTCGGGGTTTTCGTCTTTATCGGCAAAAACGCTGGTGAATTTAAAGTTGGTTTTAGGTGTAATAGAAGTGTATTTTTGAATAGCCCAACGTTCAAATCCTTCAGTGCCCACCATGGCATAAAATCTGCGGTCACCCACCTTGAAGTTCATCACTTTTGTAACAGATGCAAATGGCTTTGGAGCCCACCATTTGTCCAGGATTTCGGCTTTTGTCCAGGCATCCCAAACAAGTTCTAGAGTAGCTTTAAATTCTCGGGTTATGTGTACGGTTTGGTTTTCTAGATCGATTGAAAAATTGTAGGTCATGGTTGTTGGTTTTGAAGGGGATGAAGTTAGGGGGTTAATTTGAGTTTTTTAGGTGTTGAGCGGAAGATTTTCTGCCTGAACGGTTGTGGCAAAAGATCTTTATTCTTTACAGCAGTTCAGTTACTTTTTCGGCGGGGTCGACGTTCATTTTTTTGCGGTGTTGGGCACCCCAGTCGTGAAGGGCTTTTATGACATCATCGAGCGTATCGGCGTAGGGCGTTAAAGTGTACTCAACCGTTACCGGCTGTGAATCGTAAACAGTACGCTTTACCAAATGGTGGTTTTCGAGCTCTTTGAGCTCTTTTGAAAGCATACGGGCTGTGATTTTAGGTATTTGGCGCTCTATATCTTTGAAGCGGCTATTGCCCGCTGAAAGTGCGATGATGATCTGTAATTTCCATTTGCCATTAATGACATCAAGCGCATCGCGAATGGGAATCAATGCTTTAAGACACCTGCCGTGATTTTTTTTATCTATCATTCTATAGTTTTTTACGCTGTTTTTGCTATACAAAAGTATAGTGGTATCTTTTGTATAGCAAAGTTATGTACTTTTGCCCTGTACAACAAAATAGATTTTTTAAAAAATAAAACTACAATGAAAAAAATTACGGTAATCGCTTCGTTGGCTGCTGCATTGCTTTCTGGTATGAACGCTAACGCGCAAGCTGCAAAATGGTCTTTAGACAAAGCTCATGCTAAATTGGGTTTCACCATCACGCACATGATGGTTTCTGACGTTGACGGTAGCTTCAAAAACTTTGATGCTTCAATCAATACAAACGGTAAAGATTTTGCTAACGCTTCAGTTGAAATGACTGCTGATGTTGCGAGTGTAAATACTGACAATGAAAAACGCGATGCGCATTTGAAAACAGGTGATTTCTTTGATGCTGAGAAATATCCGAAAATCACTTTTAAAAGCACATCTTTCAAAAAAGGTAAAGGCGATAACTACACTGTAACCGGTGAACTTACAATGCACGGTGTTAAGAAAACCGTTACATTGAATGCAGTTGCTAAAACAGGTACTAACCCTTACACTAAGAAAGAAACTGCCGGTTTCAAAATTACTGGTAAAATCAAGCGTACTGATTTCAACGTTGGTGGCGCAGGTGGTGCTATGCTTGGTGAAGAAGTTGAAATTGTAGCTAACGCTGAGTTCACTAAAGACTAATTGATTTCATTTTTATCAATTTATAAGGGCGTAGGGTCAACCTACGCCTTTTTTTGTTCACACAACATACCAATCAAGGAATCTGCGTTTTTTCGTTCAGGTGCAAATATGTACTTTTACTTTCCAATAGCCGATTATGCAAGTAAAGACAATGGCGGAGTTTGCCGCAGAAGGTACTAGTCCGGAAGTTTTGTTTTGGGTAGGATGCGCAGGTAGTTTTGACCAACGCGCCCAAAAAGTGACGCGTGCATTTGCCGAAATCCTGAATAAGCTTAATGTGTCATTTGCCATTTTAGGTAAAGAAGAAACATGTACAGGCGACCCTGCACGCAGGGCAGGTAACGAGTTTTTGTTCCAGATGATGGCATATAACAACATCAGCCTGATGAATGCCTATGGAGTGAAGAAAATTGTAACAGCTTGTCCGCATTGTTTCAATGTTTTAAAAAATGAATATCCTGCATTGGGTGGTAATTATGAAGTGATTCACCACACCACTTTCCTTCAACAAATGATTAATGAGGGAAAAATTAAACTCAAAGATGGTGGTGCGTTCAAGGGTAAAAAAATAACTTATCACGATAGCTGCTACCTTGGTCGTGGTAATAATATCTATGAAGCACCTCGTGAAGTGCTTCAGCTATTGGATGCTGAACTGGTAGAAATGAAGAAATGCCGTACCAACGGTATGTGTTGCGGTGCAGGCGGAGCGCAAATGTTTAAGGAAGAAGAAAAAGGCACGAACCGCGTGAACTTTGATAGGGCAGAGCAAGCGCTGGAAACAGGTGCAACTGTGGTTGCAGCCAACTGTCCGTTCTGTACAACAATGCTCACCGACGGTATCAAGAATAAAGAGAAAGAAGATCAGGTTAAAGTGATGGATATTGCTGAGATGATCGCATTGTCTATTTAAATAATTAGTAGGTATGAAGAACAAAACGTTGGTACTTGGTGCGTCTGAAAACCCGGCTCGTTATAGCAATTTGGCAATTAAAAAGTTGGGGCTATACAGCCATGAAGTACTGGCGATTGGCAACAAGGAAGGAGCAGTTGGGCAGGTACCAATTGTGAAAAACAACATAGCCACCGACGAAGTTGATACTGTTACGCTTTATCTGAATCCACTGAACCAACGCCCTTACTACGATTATATTATTTCGCTTCACCCTCGTAGAATCATTTTTAATCCTGGTACTGAAAATGAGGAATTGGAACTGCTTGCTTCTCAAAATGGTATAAGTTGCATTGAAGCCTGCACACTAGTGATGCTAAGCACTAGGCAGTACTAGTTTTTGCTGCAACTGCAAGGCTTATGTTGCAGTTTTACAAGGAGGCAAAATTTTTTCATGTTTTTATCGTTGTTTTGATAGCGTGAGATTTTTCAAGACATCATTTTTTGCAATTGGCTGTGCACTATCGACGGGATTGGTGTGTGCGCAAACAAACATGTACCAAATTGGGAACAGAGATCGCAAGACCTTTGACGGCGGGCTTGCAATTGGTGCTAATTTCACTCAGGTTGATGGCGATAGCTATGCGGGTTACCACAAATTAGGGTTGCAAGCTGGGCTTTTTAGCTATGCTCATTTCTCTGATAAAATAGGTGCGAGTATGGAGTTGCTATATACCCAAAAGGGGAGTAATGCAGTTACCACAGCTAATTCGGTAACTGTGGGTACTTACTTTCTTACTTACCTGCTCAGGCTCAATTACGTGGAAGTACCTGTGGCTTTTCATTATATAGTATTGGATAAGTATGACCTAGAAGCAGGGCTTTCGGCGGCATATCTTGTAAGAACATACGAATCAATGGCTGCTGATTACCCGGTATATATTGACGAAGATCGGAACCGATTTGAAAAGGTAGATGTCGACTGGTTCGTGGGGGTAACTAAAAAACTGTACATGAACTTGTTTATCAACATGCGGTATCAGTATTCATTTACTACGATTAGACCAATAACACGCATTCCTTACGGTTCTTTTAACGAAATAGGCGATGAACACAATAATGTGGTCACCGCCCGTTTTCTTTATGTTTTCTAAAGTTTTTACTGGAACAATTTGTACCCCAGCGATACCCTGAAATAGGTGCTGCTGAAAGGCTTATTAACGTCTACACCACCCAAAACGTTTTTGTCGGTGAAAGACTGCTGCATTGATATGTCAAACAGATACTTGCTTTTGTATTCGTAGCTGGCACCTAAAGTAATACCATACCTCATAGAAGCTCCTTCTTTGTTGCGATACAAAGGACCTTGGTAGCCAGTAATAGGATTATTGCCGTAGTTGAACAATTTATTCCAGGCAACCGGCATTGGAGGTATTGCAGCACCTTTTTGGAATACCACCATTGTACTCTTCGTTTCTGGTGTCCATGCTGAGTTATAAGTCAATTCCTGAATAGCGAGGTATTTACTATAGTTGATACTTACACCGCCCAGAATTGAGAGATTTTTGTGCACTTTGTATTTCACCATAATCGGGAATTCATACTCCCAGTATTGACCGCCAATAGCGTAAGTTTTTGAGATACTGTCGTGGCTTTGAGTACAGATGTAGTTCACACGATTGTAAGTATCCATGCCGCCATTGGAGTTTGGAACCAACAAAATGTAAACATTAGATGTATCAATAACGCCTTTATCGGTGCCATAGAAACTTTGACTACCGGAAAGGTGTTGTGTGCCAAACCGCGAAGATTTTATTGCAGGCTGGAACATAACCGAGAACTTATCATTGAATAAATGTTCGATAAACGGAGAGAACACCATTTTGTTAGCAGCAGTTGCGCTAAAGCCACTTTCAAAACCAACCTTCACGCCCACTGTATTGTTATTGCCAAGGTTGAGGTGGAATTTAGGTTTCTTCTTACTTGAGTCGGTTGTTGCAACAGCAGGAGTTTGTTGTGCAGTAGCAGATTTAGCGACTGTATCTATTTTTTTGAAAGTCTCCATTGGTTTCAATGGGTCAGCTTTAGCAGTGGTACTTGCGTTTGGTGTTACCGGATTTGTTGCTGTTGTAGCTATTGGAGTGCTTGATGCTCCTGTTTTGCTAGCAAATACATTGGTGTTGGTAGTAGGTGCTGTTGAAGCATTTCCTGTTCCTGAAGTTTGTTTGTTAGTTGTTTTAGAAGGTTTATTTTTTTGTGCATTGATGGCAACATCGGTAGCAGTTTGTTCTGCTACTTTTGAACCAGCGGCTGGCTGATTGTGTTTTCTGCGACGGCTTGAAATGCCAGTTGCTTTTACTGGTTTTGGCGAAGCCGCAGTAGCTGCGATACCCTTATTTTTGTCAATAGTTTTTGCGCTTTGTTGTGATGGCTTTTTAATGCTTGAAGCTGTTTTAGGTGTTCCTGTTTCTGTGGCAACAGTTGATTTTGTTACAGAAGAAAGGGAAGCCTTTTTGATTGTATTGGTTGTGTTGCCTTTGAAAGCAGCTACAGCAATTTTTGTATCGCTTTTAGCAGATTTTGGCTGATTTGTAGCCACTTCTTTTGCTTCTTTTGATTGTGTACTTTCTGCTTTTTTTGGAGCCGAAGCATTGTTTTTTGAAGGCGCACTGTTTAACGCAAGGGCGCGGTTGGTAGGGGTATTTGTAGCTTTTGTTTTAGAAATGGCGTTTGAAGTATTTTCTACTTTATTGCTCGCTGCAACAGAATTAGAAGTAGCCGCAACTGTTTTAGTTGAAATTCCACTTTTGTTAGATGTAGTATTTGTTTTAATACCCACATGTTTTGTTGAAGCAATCGCATCACCTTTCCCAACAGTAGAGGTTGTGTTAGTGGCTTTTGCAGCGGTTGATTGGTGGGTAGTAGTGCCTTTTTGGTTATTGGTAGCTACAGAATTTGCAATTGCAGCAACAGTGGTTTTTGTGCCTCCGTTTGTCGATGCGACGCCAGTGTGTTTAGCACCAGATTTAGCATGTGTTGGCGCAGTAGCAACATTAGGAGCTTCTTGCTGCCCTATAGTTTTAGTTGCACCAATTTGTGTAGGGTTGTTTGAATTTTCTACGCTAGATGATGCTGATGTTGTCGTACTAGTTGAAGCAGTTGCTATTACCGGTTTTCTATTGCGTGGGTGCCTTGTACTTTTTGGCGCACCGGCTGCGTTTACCGGACTAGAAGTATTGTTTGTTGAGCTAGAAGCAATTGCCTGCGCTGGTTCTGTAGTAGTAGTTTTTGTATCAACTACAGTTGCTTTTGCAGTAGTTTCCGGTTTGCCGGTTGCTGCAACAGGTTTTTTATTACCTGATGCACTCGTACTGTTAGATGCTAATACCGTTGTCGCCGTTCGTGTTCCACTAGTTTTATTGGTAGTAGGCTTAGGTGTTTCAGTTTTTTTAGTTGAAGCAACATTGGTATTGTTGGCTGCCGATTGGGTTGCGTTTTTCTTTCTTTCTTCAACCGGAATGTTAGGGTTGAAATTGATATTGTTGGCTTTAGCAATTGCAGTTTTTGTAGCCTTTACATGTTTTGAACCATTGGTTCTTGAACGGTGTGCAGCAGGTTTGTTAGCTCCTGAACGTTCTACAATTGCATATCTATTTGTCTGAATTGGGTGTTTTGTTGCTTTCTCTTGATTTTTCTTTGTAGCAACAACTGTTTCGCCATCGGTAGGGTCAGAAAGCAATTCAGGTTGTTTGTAATTGGTAGGGGTTTCAGAAGATGCAGCGATAGGAGTTACAGTTTTTTCTTCAACAGCAGAGGCGTTGTAATTTTGGGAGTTTGGCTCAGTTGCTTTTACAGTTTCTGAGTGGGTATTTGCAGCATGTTTGATAGCGTTATGCGAAGTAGCAACATGGTGAACGCGGCTATGGGAGGCGCCGGTATTTGCAGGTTGTTTTACTGATGTTTTGTTTTGAGCAACAGGTTGTTGAACTGTTGAAGTAGAAGTTTCAGGTGTTGCATTCTGATGGTCCGTATTTTCAGCAATGCCTTTGGTAGTTGTATTTTCGTTGGTGTTGTTTGCAAGGCTTGCATTACCGCTATTGTGCATGCGGAAGTAAGTTACCCCGCCTGTGGTAGTAATAAATGCAAGTAAAAGCAGGAGCACCCAGCTTTTGCGGAACAAGAACCCGCCCTTTCGCTTGTCGTCGTCAAGCCTTTTTTCCAGGGCCTCCCATACGGCAGGAGGTGGAAGCTCGGTGTAGTCACCCAGCCCTTCCCTGAATACGTTATCAATATGTTTTAAATTGTCTCCCATTGTTTTTCTTAGTGTTTGGACATGCTGTTTATTTTTTCTTTAAGTCTCCTTCTGGCATCGTTGAGATACCATCTGCTGTTATTTTCCGTGATATTGAGTAAGGTTCCTATTTCTTTATGCGAATAATTTTCAAACACGAATAAGTTGAATACAGCTAATTGCCCTTCGGGTAATGACTGTACCAACTGCATCAATTCTTTATAGTTGAGGTTGCCTACAGTGTCATTTTCCACAAAACCGTCATCGGGCTGCACTTCTTTAATGTGTGGTGCATCTTTAATGTTCTTCCTCAGGTAGTCGGTAATGGTGTTTACGACAATTCTCCTAATCCAACCTTCAAATGCGCCCTGGAAAGTGTACTGCCCCAGTTTTGTAAAAACCTTGTAAAACGAATCGTTGAGAATTTCCATTGCTGCGTTCTCGTCATTGAACATATAGCGCTTAATGGTGCCGTATGCAGCGGGTGAATATTTCTCGTACAGTTTCTTTTGAGCGGTGCGTGAGTTGGCAAGGCAGTCCTTAATCAATAGATGCAACTCACCATCTTTTGATGCGTTGCTATCTGAGTAAGATATGAACTTTCTTATGTCCAACGATTCTGTCAATTGTTCAAAAAAATGATTACCTTTAACAAAGTAGAGTAAACCTCTCAACTATTGACGCACAGTGAGTTCAAAATGTTAGAGTCAAAAAAAATTTTTTTTCTTTTCTAACATTTTGTGTTTTGTACTCGTCAAATAGTGATGTGGGATGTTACAAAGATACCACTTTTGTACGCCACTAATATATTGATTGATATTAAAATATTTAGCTGCTGTCCATGAAATTTGCTTTTACATTTTTACTTGCTGTAGTGGTTGGCGGTAGTGCATCAGCTCAAGTGACTACATTGACTGAGCAATTTGAGTCAACATGCACTACAATAGGCTACGCATACCCAACCAACTGGTCGGAATACAACAACATTGAGCCAATAGGTTCTTTGGGTTGGTATTGCGCACCCAACGAGGGGCGTTTCGGAACAACAGGCATGGAGGTTTCCAGCTTTCATGATGGAAGGAACTATTTAGATACTGCGTGGTTATTTACGCCTCAACTTAATTTGGTTGGATATCCCGGTACTGTTTACGTTAGGTTTGATGCGAAATATCAACATGCTGCCAATAGATTGCGTGTGTTGGTTTCCAGCAATTTTGTTCGCAATGGCAATCCTGATTCAATAGGTATTGAATGGGATGACAGAACAGCTTCTTCGGCACCGGTTATTGATAATTCAGGTGATTCGGCTGTATGGGTAACACACTGGATTGATTTGACTGCTTTTAAAACAACTCCACTTTACGTTGCTTTCAAATTCGTGTCTTCAACCAGCGTTGGCGGAACATGGACTATTGATAATGTTTATACGACACCTTGGGGTGAGGGTATTAACGATGCGGTGAAAGAAACTATTCCTGTCACTGTTATTGGTTCACCTACTTCTGATAGAGTGCGCTTTAATTTTAATATTATTGACCCCGGACAATACAAACTGGTGGTTACCGACCTGCTGGGTAGGGAAGAGACAGTTACAAACATTGATACCAAAACTGGTTTCAATAACTACATATTAGAGAATCAAAATCTCACACCCGGCATGCACATTGCTAAATTGTGCGGAGAAAATAGCACCGGATTTGTAAAATTTATAGTTGAATAATTTTTTGGCGTTTTATAACGCTGAAGAAAAGGCTTAGTAGGTTTGAAACCGCTAAGCCTTTTTTGTTGGTGGGGTTGTCTTGAACTATGATTTTGTCTGATTCAATGAAAACTGTGATTTTTGGAAGGACTTGTAAGATTCTACCAAACTTCTATCTTGAAAATTCTGTAATTCTGTAAATCTTGATTCAGGCAAAAGGCGCTTCGCTAACTCCCCGCGCCAGTGGTTCTATCAAACTTCTATCTTGAAAATTCTGTAATGCTGAAAATCTTGATTTTAACTTACCACACTAGAAACAAAAAAGCCTTGACAGTCGCAACTACCAAGGCTTTTTCTATGATTTTGAAAAAATGCTATTGCATTGATTTTGCGTCTTTAAGGAATTGTTCAAGACCGAGGTCGGTGAGTGGGTGTTTCAACAAACCAAGGATTGAAGGGAGTGGGCACGTGCATACATCGGCACCGGCTTCAGCACAACGAACAATGTGCAATGGGTTTCTGATTGATGCTGCCAATACTTCTGTATCGAATGCTTGTGCATTGTAGATGTTTACAATTTGCTCAATCAAAGTAACTCCATCCCAACTGCTGTCATCGATGCGACCAATGAACGGAGAAACGAATGTAGCACCAGCTTTTGCTGCCAAAATTGCCTGACCAGCAGAGAATACCAATGTGCAGTTTGTTGCAATACCGTTATCAGAAAACCATTTGATTGCTTTGATACCATCTTTAATCATTGGTATTTTCACAACAATATTCTCGTGGATAGAAGCGAGTTGTTCGCCCTCCTCAACCATTTCACGAAAAGTAGTGCTTAATACTTCTGCACTCACAGGCCCATCAACCATTTCGCAAATGGTGCGGTAGTGTTTCATAATAGCATCAGTGCCCTTGATGCCTTCTTTTGCCATCAGGCTAGGGTTGGTAGTTACACCATCAAGAATACCTAATTCGTTAGCCTCTTGAATTTGAGCGAGGTTGGCGGTATCAATAAAAAATTTCATGTTATTAAATTGAGGGCTACAAAGGTACATTTTTTACGATATCCCTTTTGGGGTAGGGTGCAGTGGGTGATAACTATGTGCATAAAATGGGTTTTGATGTTATCAATCATTGGCAGGTGGTTATTTTTAAAATAATTGAAAGGGGTTTATTGCCTACCTTTGTCGCCATGTCGCAGATTTCCACTGATAAAGCTCCCAAACCGGTCGGTTTGTATCCGCATGCCAGGAAAGTAGGCAACTTGTTGTTCTTGTCGGGTGTTGGGCCACGCAAAGCAGGTACTGACGAAATTCCCGGACTGGTAGCCGATAAACACGGCAACCACTTGAGTTACGACTTCGCCGCACAGTGTCATAGTGTATTTCAGAATGTGAAAACGATATTAGAAGAAAGTGGCAGCAGTTGGGATCACCTGGTTGATGTGACTGTATTCCTCACCAATATGCAGAGGGATTTTCACACCTACAATAAAATCTATGCCGAATATTTTAAGGATAATCAGCCTTGTCGCACTACAGTAGGTATCGATTCGTTGCCCACTGCCATTGCTATTGAGTTGAAGTGTATCGCTGTTATACCTTAATAATTAGGCAAAATCAACCGTTTTTAATTAGATCTTTTTCACTTAACTTTGTTTGACCGCTGCGGTATTTTATGTCAGTGGACGGTCGGCAAATTGAATATTTTATGAGTAAATACATATTTGTTACCGGTGGTGTTACCTCTTCTCTCGGAAAGGGAATTATTGCAGCTTCTTTGGCAAAATTGCTACAGGAGAGGGGCTACAAAACAACAATCCAAAAATTTGATCCGTACATCAATGTCGACCCGGGTACTTTGAACCCGTACGAACACGGTGAATGTTATGTTACCGATGACGGTGCTGAAACAGATTTGGATTTAGGGCACTACGAGCGTTACCTGAACACTCCTACTTCTCAGGCCAATAACGTTACTACCGGTAAAATATATGAATATGTAATTACCCGCGAACGCGAAGGTGCTTACTTAGGAAAAACGGTTCAGGTCATTCCGCACATTACTGATGAGATTAAGCGCAGAATGTTGTTGCTGGGTGAGGATAATAAGTTTGATATTATTATTACTGAATTAGGCGGTACTGTGGGCGATATTGAGTCGTTGCCATACATTGAGGCTGTACGTCAGTTGAAATGGGAAATGCCTGATGATTGCCTTGTCGTGCATCTTACGTTGATACCTTACCTGAGTGCGGCAAAAGAATTGAAAACAAAACCTACACAACACTCGGTAAAATTACTTTCAGAAAACGGACTCTCACCTGATGTATTGGTTTGCCGTACTGAGCATTCTTTGAACGACGATATTAAGCGTAAAATTGCTTTGTTCTGCAACGTAACGATGGATGCGGTTATTGAAGCAAAGGATGCCGAAAGTATTTATAGGGTTCCATTGGAAATGATGCGTGAGAAACTCGACCAGATTTGTTTGACTAAACTCAAAATGGGTAGAGGTAAGGAGCCGGAACTCACTAAGTGGAAAGAATTCCTGAATAAACTGAGTTTCCCTAAGGGTAAAGTAACTATAGGTTTGGTAGGCAAATATGTTGAATTACAAGACGCTTACAAATCGATACTTGAAGCCTTGATTCATGCCGGAGCAGTGAACGAGTGCAAGGTTGAGGTGAAAGATATTCACAGTGAAGACCTTACTCCTCAGAATGTTGATGAAAAACTTAAAAATCTGGATGCAGTTTTGGTGGCACCGGGTTTTGGCAGCAGGGGTATTGAAGGTAAAATAGAAGCTATTAAAATAGTTAGAACACAAAAGATTCCATTCTTAGGTATTTGCCTGGGTATGCAAATGGCTTGTGTTGAGTTTGCCCGAAACGTACTCGGACATAAAACGGCGCATTCTACAGAAATGGACCCTGATACTGAAGATGCGGTAATATGTATGATGGAGGCACAAAAAACCATCACGAAAAAGGGTGGTACAATGCGTCTTGGTACTTATGATTGTACGCTCGATGAAAAATCAAAGGCATACGAAATATATCAGTCTAACTTTATTCAGGAACGCCACAGGCACCGTTATGAATTCAATAGTGATTTCCATGATGCCTTCCGAGATAATGGTTTAGTACCTGTTGGTAAAAACCCTACTACCGGATTGGTTGAAGTAGTTGAGCTTGAAAATCATCCGTTCTTCATTGGTGTTCAATTCCACCCAGAATATAAGAGTACAGTAGAGAACCCGCACCCATTGTTTGTTGCATTTGTAAAGGCTGCCAAGGAAGCGCAGGAACTTAAAAACTCATCAAGCAAAAAAGTAGCAGCGAGCGCAGTTTAACAAATGGAATACACCCGGGAAAACCTGGAAGGTGCGCTGAATCATTTTTTCGGGTACAGCCAGTTCCGCATGAATCAGCTACCCATTATTGAGCAAGTGCTTGCGGGTAGGGACGTGTTGGCTATTATGCCTACAGGTGGTGGAAAAAGTATATGTTTCCAGTTGCCTGCAATGCTGTTGCCGGGGCTCACTGTTGTTATTTCTCCGCTTATAGCTTTGATGAAGGATCAGGTTGATTCGTTGAAAGCGAATGGTATTTATGCTGCGTTTCTGAATTCAACCCAAACGCCAGATGAGCAACGGGAGATTATTGGTGACATAAGGGCAGGTAATATTAAGATTGTATATGTGGCTCCCGAGCGCATTCCTGCTAACCCGCAGCCATTCATCGATTTTCTGAAAACGCTCAACCCATCGTTGTTTGCCATCGATGAGGCGCACTGTATATCATCGTGGGGACACGATTTTAGACCCGATTATTTGAAACTGGCAGTTTTCAAACAGGCATTTCCGAACATACCTGTGCTGGCACTTACTGCCAGTGCCGATGTAACTACCCGAAACGATATTGTAGATAAACTCGCTATAAGAGGGTGTCAGCAATTTATTTCGAGTTTCAACAGACCTAATATTTCTTACTTCATTCGCCCGAAGGACAATCCGATATTTCATATCACCAACTATATTATCAAGAACCGTGAAAGCTCGGGTATCATCTATACGCTTTCGCGCAATTCTACCGAAGAAATAGCCGGGAAATTACTGAAGGCAGGAATAAAAGCGGCGCACTACCACGCGGGACTCGACCCTGTGAAAAGGGCGAAGGTGCAGGAGGCTTTCCAGAAAGATGAAGTGCAGGTGATTGTGGCGACCATTGCATTTGGTATGGGGATTGATAAATCGAATGTGCGATTTGTGATTCACCACGATATGCCTAAAAACATTGAAGGATATTACCAGGAAACGGGTAGGGCAGGCAGGGATGGTTTGCCTAGTGAGGCGATTCTATTCTATTCGGCGGGCGACTTTATGAAGCTGCGCAACTTTGCACAGGTTGACGGCAACCCCGAGCAAACCAGCATCAATATGAGCAAGCTGAAAATGATGCAGCAGTTTTGCGAAGCTGATACCTGTCGCCGTCAGTTTTTAATGAATTACTTTGGTGAGCAGTTTCCTCCATACTGTGGTAGTTGCGACTATTGCCAAAGTGAGCTTGAGCAAACAAATGCCACCATCGATGCGCAAATGTTCCTTTCAGCAGTGGTGCGCACTGGCGAGCGATATGGAGTTGGTTACCTGATTGATTTGTTGCGTGGGTCGGCGAGTGAAAAGATATTACCTGAGCACAAGCAACTAAAAACTTACGGTGTTGGCAAACACCATAAAAAGGAAGAATGGGAGTGGATTGCTAATCAACTGCTGGTACATGGTTTTATTGACCGTACCGATGATAAGTTTCCCCAATTGAGGTTGAACGAAAAAAGCCATGCGGTACTCAGGGGGCAAACCGAGATAATGCTGGTGAAGCAAAAACCAAAAGCACCGCAGGTGACTGAAGAAATGCCATTTGATGCTGATTTGCTGAAATTGTTAAAGGCTACCCGTCAGTACTACGCCGAACTCGAGCATGTGCCTGCCTATAACATTGTATCAGATAACACCTTGCTTGAAATGGCGACCTATCTGCCATCAAATAACAGTGAATTGAGGATGATATCGGGCTTTGGTGATTACAAGGTAGAGAAGTTTGGGGCGGAGTTTTTGAAGGACATCAGGGAGCATTGCCGCAGGTATAATCTCGTTTCGAAAATCAACCAAAAGCGAACCAAGAAGGAAGTAACACCATCGGCGCCTAAGCTGTCGGATACTAAAACGGCTTCGTTTAAATTGTTTAAAGATGGTTACTCGTTGGCAGCTATTGCAGAAATGAGGGGCATGTCGGAACAAACGATTGAGGGGCACCTGACGTATTTTATTACAACGGGTGAGATTGACATTTTCAATCTGGTGAGTCTGGAAAACTACGAAGCCATTAAGAATGCAGTTGGTATGTTGAAAAACCCCAATGCCCTCAAACCAATTAAAGATCTGGTGGGTGATAATATATCTTACAGCCAGATAAAATGGGTGCTGGAATACTTGAAAACTGAGCGATAATTTCAATAGATTATTTAGTTGATTGCTCTAATTTATTGTAAATCATCTATTTGCGGTAAATTTATTTTTCGTGTGTCATTTTTCGTTAAATCTTGAGTCTAACGATTGTGGTGGAATTTAATTTCCTAATTTCGCAGCGTTTTTCAGGACTGAGCATGTTTTTAAGGGCAAAAAATATCATTTTAACGGCAATTGGGTTGTGCATCATGAGCATGACAGTGTTTGCCTTGCCCGATGGATCAAAAGCATCGCAGGATGAAAGGCAATGGAACAAACAAGTTAGGGTTATTTATAATTCCATTGACTTTAAAAACGTTGACAGGCTGCCATTTTACGTATTTGAGAAGGCATACAGGGGGTATTACAACCTGAAAAGTGAAGGTAGATTGAATGCTGAAAATGAAACACTTACGGTGTGTGATTTCGATCTTCCTTCAACTGAAAACCGCATGTGGATAATAGACCTTGCCACGCACAAGGTTTTGTTTAATACTTACGTTGCGCATGGGCAGGGGACAGGTGAAGACTGTGCTGAAAAATTCAGTAATAAATTCAATTCGCACCAAAGCAGTGTTGGGTTTTATGTGACAGGAGATACCTACAACGGTGAGCATGGTTTATCGTTAAGGCTTGAAGGTGTTGATGAGGGCTTTAACAGCGCTGCCCGTCCGCGGGGTATTGTGGTACACGGTGCTAGTTATGTGAACGAAGATTTTGTGACTGGTAACATCAGGTTGGGTAGAAGCTGGGGTTGCCCTGCTGTGCCCGATAAACTAAAGATACCAATCATAAATGCCATTCAGGGTGGTACGTGTTTGTTTATCTATTTCCCGCAAAAAGACTACCTCGAAAAGTCGTATTGGTTGAACAAAAATCCGCAAGACAATGCGGTGAATTTGTTGAGTACAATGCAGTTACCTATTGAGCCTGGCAAAGTAAAATACATAGTAGAGTACACCCACGGGAGTACTGTTGATAGTACTAAGACATTTTATAAGTAGTTGGTTGTCGTTTCGACTCCTCTCAACGACCGTGAAATGTGACTTTTTCTTTCTTCAGTGATTTAATTTTTGTGGTTGGTGCTTGCACAAATTACATTCACTAAAAAAAGAGTATATTTGTTCTGGTAAATATCTCTATGAGACGAGTCATAATATATTCAGTCGCTTTTTCTTTGTTCAAAATTGCCACCATTGGTGGGGGTACCAACAACGTGATAAATCCAGGTACAGGTGATAACGCTATTTTAGGTGGCTCATTTAATAACGATGCTGGATTGTCGTCTGTTATGATTGCGGGTAATGGTATTGCAGCTGCGATACCAAATGCGCTACACATCAATGGGCTGTGGGCTAATATGATGTGTGGCCCTTGTTCAGCCGGTCTTCCATTTGGCACTGTTTATTTTCAAACCGTGTCAGTCTTGCCCTCACCTTACAATGCCTGCAAATTTTTAATGATAGTGTAGTTGCTATATGAGGTTAATATTTTTATCAATATTATTTTTTCATTTTTGTTCCCAAGCTCAAGTTGGTATCGTGTACACAGTTGCAGGTACTGGCAGCCCCGGAATTGCAGGAGATGGTGGTTTAGCAACTGCAGCATCAATAGGCGCAAATGCATTTGTTGTTTTTGATTCTTTAGGAGATTATTATTTTTCAGCTTACAGTGCCGTACGAAAAGTTTCGCCTACTGGAATTATTTCCAGGGTAACTGGAGGACTTGTTTCTGGTTTTAGCGGCGATGGCGGTCCCGCATCTTCAGCAATTTTTCATAATACAAGCCATATTGCGTTTGACAGGCGACAGAATATATACATTGGAGATTTAAACAACAACAGAATCAGACGAATAAATAGGATTACGAGCGTAATAGAAACTGTAGTTGGGACAGGAACCGCAGGATTTGGTGGTGACGGAGGAGCCGCAACTGCTGCTCAGATTTATGCCCCTTATGGAATCGTTTTTGATAGTCATAATAATATGTATTTTTCTGACTACGGCAATAATAGAATTCGAAAAGTCGATACAAATGGAATTATTTCAACAATAGCAGGTACAGGAAGTTATACGAGTTTTTCAGGAGATGGAGGACCTTCTACTTCAGCATGTGTAATCGAACCAACAGGTCTAGGAATAGACATGCATGACAACTTATTTGCTTGTATCAGTGGGCGAGTTAGGAAAGTGAATTTATCAACTGGGATAATTAGTGCATTTGCCGGTGACACCATTGGTGGTTTAAGAGGAGATGGAGGTCGAGCTGATACTGCTGGTTTGGGTACTCCTGTTGCTTTGGCATTTGATGCAATTGGCAACCTATATATATGCGACATGCAATACAACAATGTAAGAATGGTTGACACTTTCCAAATAATGCATTCCATAGCAGGCACTGGAAGTTTGGGTTTTAGTGGAGATGGTGGCAGATCGGATTCTGCCACCTTTAGTGTGCCAAGGGGAGTTGCAGTCGATCAATGTGGTAATGTTTTTATTTGTGATAACAGCAATTACCGCATCCGCAAAGTCACCTACCCCGGTACTACAAATGCCACAATAAGCATCACAGCCAGCCCCAGCGATACTGTATGCCCCGGTATGCCTGTGCTTTTTGATGCCACAATAGCGCTGGGTGGTGCTACACCCGGTTATAGATGGTATGTTAATGGTATAGCCCGCGATAGCGGCAGCAGCCGTTTTACGTATATACCTACAGCAGGTGATAGTGTTTGGTGTGTGCTCACCAGTAGTTCGCCCTGCGCTGTGCCGCCTGTGGTCAGTAGCAATGTGGTGCACATGGTGCCTCGTAACCTAGGTATTACCATCGCTGCGCCACCATGGGGTATTGTAGGTACAAACGTTACAGCTATTGCAACAATAACAGGCAGCGACACTGCTAGTTGTACTTATAAATGGTATAACCACAGTGTTTATGCCACAACAACAGCCATACCGCGCTACACCTACATAAAGGCTGCGGGTATAGATACAATAGCGGCAACGCTCATCTATAACCACACCGATTGTACAGATTCTGCAACAAGTAATAGAATTGTGGTACGTGATTCCGTTTTAGGCATAGCAACTGTTACAATGCCTGACGTAGAAATATATCCTAACCCTGCTCAAAGTACACTAGGCGTTACAAGTAACTACCCAATAGATCAACTGGAGATATTGAATGTTGTAGGGCAGCAGCTAAGAAATACAACCCCACAAGCAAAACAAACTGAAATCACGATTGGCGACCTACCAAAAGGAATGTACTTGTTGCGCATTAATGGTTGTATAGTGAGGAAGTGGCTTAAGGATTAACCTCATCCCCGGCCCTTCTCCATGAATGGAGAAGGGTGTATTTATGCCGTTGGCATCAATAATAATATGCAATTTCAACTCTGGTCGAGGCGTCCCGCCTCGTCCTAATACTGTGCAAGCGTCTCGCTTGCTGGTCACAAAAGTAGCTAAGCATTGAATCTTCTACACATGGGTGGTTGTGGGTATCTGACCTGCTAATGCGCAGCAGCAAGACGGATTCTTGCCGCCGCGCAACTGTAGAAGATTCTACAGTTAACAATCAAATTATATACCAAGTAGTAGAGGCGAATGGCTTTCGCCCTGTGTCTCAACCATCTAAAATTTAAGACACTTTGGGCTATATTCGGTTGCAAACCGATGAAACTGCCCAACGCAGGTTGCAGCGCACATGGCTCACGCCCCAAACCTGCGTTAGTGTTCAAATTGAATCCTGAAAATACTGATTCTTACTTAATATGGTCGAGTTCGGGACAGGAGTCCCGTTCTCCCGAGGTAAACTCGGGATTCTTAGACACAGGAGCGCTGCGCTAACTCCTGCGCCAGTTACTTGAACTCAACGTCATTGATGCCGCAGGCATCAATGCACCCTTCTCCGCTGGCGGAGAAGGGTTGGGGAAGAGGTGGACGAAAAGGCTGCCCTCCGCTGGCGAGCGAAGCCTAAGCCATTGTTGTTTTCGTTTCGACTGCGCTCAACGACAGATCCTTATTTTGAAGGGTATTTATAGTTATTCCCCTTGCCACTTCCACTGAAACAATCTACTTTCGTTGTTCATAACAGAACGAAAATGAAGGGTTTTAAAACAAAGGTGTGGGTGCTTGTGGTGGCGTTTGCCTTGGTGGTACCAAGTGTGTTTGCGACCAAGATGTTCATACCCATGGATGCGGAAGGGCAGCCAAACCATTTGAAGGCATACGGTATTGCATTCATGGCATTGAAAAGTGGCGTGGGTGTTGACTGGATGCTGAACTATAAAGGCGGTTCATTTGGGATGGAGTTCAATAAAACGGTGGCAGCAGCTTGTGACGAGCGTGGTGTCAAGTACCAAAAACTTAAGGACGGCGAATACAAAGACATAACCAAGGAGGTAAGCGGACTGAAGTATGACGGCAAGGTGGTGAAGCTGGAAAAAGCTCCTCGCATTGCAGTCTATACGCCCCTTAATAAAGAACCGTGGGATGATGCCGTAACGCTGGCACTCACTTATGCCGAAATACCTTTTGATAAAATTTATGCTGAAGAGGTGCTGAATGGTGCGCTCGATAAGTACGACTGGCTGCACTTGCACCACGAAGATTTTACGGGTCAGTATGGTAAGTTTTGGGCGCAGTTCCGTACAGCAGATTGGTACCAGAAAGACCAGGCATCGGCTGAAAGGCTTGCAAGAAAAACGGGATTTAAGAAGGTGCAGCAAATGCAGGTGGCGGTGGTGAAGAAAATAAGGGAGTTTGTAAAGTCGGGTGGAAATATGTTTGCAATGTGTTCTGCTACAGATACTTACGATATTGCACTTGCAGCAGATAGTATTGATATTTGTGAGACCCAATTTGACAATGACCCAATGGATGCGGAAGCGCAATCGAAACTGAAATTCAACAAATGCCTTGCGTTCAGGAATTTTAAATTATCGACAAGTCCTTATGAATATGAGTATTCTGATATCGATAACACCAATTTCAGGAAGATAGATCAGGCGCATGACGTTTTTACGCTCAATCATTTTTCGGTGAGTGTTGACCCGGTTCCTACCATGTTGGTGCAAAACCATACTGAAACCGTAAAGGGCTTTATGGGGCAGACGACTGCCTTCAGGAATGAGTTTTTAAAACCATCGGTATTGGTGCTGGCTGAAAACAAAGACCTTAAGGAAGCAAGGTATATCCACGGAGATTTAGGCAAGGGCACCTGGACTTTTTATGGCGGTCACGACCCTGAATCTTATCAACATGCAGTGGGTGCACCACCTACTAATCTTGGCTTTTACAATGCTTCCCCTGGCTATCGGTTGATTTTGAACAATGTGCTTTTTCCGGCTGTCAACCGTAAGGTGGTGCAGGAAATTGAAGTGAGTAAGAAAAATATAATTGCTGAAAATATACCTGAAGCTAAAGAAGAGATTCAAAAAATTAAAGTGACACCTATACCACAATCAGAAGAGTTTGAAGTGGAGTGCCCACCGCAGGCAGCTAAGCCGGTTGTGGTTATCACCGACCCTTCGGGTAAGGAAGTGCTGAGGAAACAATTGAATTCGAATAAAGAAAGAGTTGATGTTTCGGGTTTGCAGCATGGTATATATAACATTACTGTGAATGGCGAATACATCTACAAAATAGTAAAAGACTAGTTTCATAACAACCTTGTTAGGAACGATGAATAAATAAAGTAAACCATCTTACTTGTTCTTTCCCCATTTCTGCTTTGTTGAAAAAGTCTTTAAATAGCCCACTATTGGCAGATTTTTCGCCTTGCAAAAAAGGCAAATAACTGCGTAATTTGATTCCCTTTTTTGATTCAACGTTCCTTATTTTTTTAAAAAACGGAGTGCGGTCAGTACTCCGTTTTCTTTTTCCGATTAACTTTATACAAATTATTGTATGGAAACTACAGCAAACGATCATACTATTCAGGGTGGGGGATTTCTTATTGAGGCGTCGGTGCCTGAAAACACTTTTACTCCTGAGGACTTCACAGAAGAGCATCACATGATTGCGGATATGTGCCGCGATTTCTTACAAAAAGACGTTCATCCACATCTTGCTGCTATTGACAGGCAGGAGGACAATATCATGCCCTCGTTGCTCAATAAAGCGGGTGAACTGGGTTTGCTGGGTGCTGCGTTCCCTGAACAATATGGTGGATTGGGCAAAGACTTTGTGACTGCAACATTGGTGAATGAGTCATTGGGTGCAGGGCATTCGTTTGCGGTGGCTATGGCTGCACATAATGGTATTGGCAGCTTGCCAATTTTATACTTTGGCACTGAAGCACAAAAAGAAAAATACATTCCTAAACTTGCGACGGGTGAAATGAAGGGTGCTTATGCACTTACAGAACCGGGTTCAGGAAGTGATGCGCTGGGTGCGAAGACTACTGCAACATTAAGTGCCGACGGTACTCAATGGATTTTGAACGGACAGAAGATTTGGATCACGAATGCCGGATTTGCTGATGTGTTTACAGTATTTGCTAAAATCGATGGACAACATTTTACCGGTTTTATTGTTGAGCGTGGCACGCCAGGGCTGAGCTTTGGTGAAGAAGAACATAAAATGGGTATCAAAGGTTCCAGCACGCGCCAGCTCTTTTTTGAAAACTGCGCAATCCCTAAAGAAAATTTGCTGGGTGAGGCTGGTAAGGGGCATATTATCGCTTTCAATATTCTGAACATAGGCAGGCTCAAACTTTGTGCAGCAGCAAATGGCGGCGCAAAACTCGCCATCAAAACTACGGTTGAATATGCCCGTACCCGCGAGCAGTTCAAAACACCAATTGCTAAGTTCGGTGCAATACAACACAAACTGGGCGAAATGGTGATCAGGCTGTTTGCATCAGATGCCGCACTTTATCGTACTGCGCACTGGATTGATACCAAGGAAAAACAACTAGAGGCGAAGGGTGAAGGTGAAAATGCATTGCTCGGTGCAGCGGAAGAATATGCTATTGAGTGTGCAATGCTCAAAGTGTTGGGTTCAGAATGCCTTGATTATGTGGTTGATGAAGGCGTACAGGTGCATGGTGGTAACGGTTACAGCGACGAATACAACATTTCAAGGTCGTACCGTGATAGCCGTATTAACAGGATATTTGAGGGTACGAACGAAATCAACCGTTTGCTGATAATGGATATGTACCTCAAACGCGGCATGAAGGGAAGGATTAACCTGATGGGGCCGGCAATGGCGGTTCAAAAAGAACTCATGAGCATTCCTGACTTCAGTACTGATGATGCTCCGTTTGCGGCTGAATTGAAGTATATCGCTAATTTCAAGAAAGCCATTTTGATGTGTGCGGGCGGTGCTGTACAAAAACTAATGATGCGCCTGGAACACGAACAGGAGGTGCTGATGAATTTAGCCGATATGGTGATTGACACCTTCCAGTGTGAGTGTGTTTTAATGAGGGCCATGAAAATGGTAAGTACGGGTCATGAAGAGGCAGGTGTTGCTACAGATATTGCGAAAACCTTCATTTACGATGCTGCCGATAGAATCAATCATGCGGGAAAAACAGCCATCAATTCATTTGCAGAAGGCGACGAACAACGCATGATGCTGATGGGTATGAAGCGATTCACGAAGACAGAACCGGTAAATACGAAGGATACAAGACGCAGAATAGCAGCCAGACTTTTAGAAAAAGGAGCGTATTTTCTTTAGTTGTACTCAGCCAAAGGGGAAATCTTATACCTTTGTAACATCGAAATTTATTGTAGTTTTATCCCAAAGAACCAAACCTTCTGATCGAAGATGAAAAAATTGTTATACGCCCTTGCAGCCATGGCTCTGTTTGTTGCATCTTGTACCAAATCAAGCGACTCAGTGTCTGTAACCAGTATTTTGAAAACAGGCAGATGGAAAATTAAGTCTGCAACTATTTCTGTAAGGCTGCCAAATAAACTCCGCGATACAACATTAGATTATTTCAACTACATACCCTCATGCCATGTTGATGACTATCTGCGTTTCGATTCTTTGTTGAGGGGTTATGTGTATGGTGCTTCAACCAAATGTAATTTCGGAGAACCTGACTCTACAGGTTTTGTTTGGAAGTTGTATAACAACGAGCAGAACATGGATATTTACAATGGATTCTATCTGATTGACTCTTTGTGGAATTATTTTGACCCTCCACAACTTGATACGATTTCTGTGAGCCCATTGGTGTTAGATACGGTATGGCCTATGAAATTTAATGCGTACAGGAGTAATACATTGAATATTTATAATGGCAGGGTAGTAAACCCGACCACTACAGGTTTTGAATTATTCTTTGCACATAAAGCTGTTTATGCTGATACAACTGGTGGCAACCAAAACCATCCGATTTACAGAGACGACAGTTTGAGATATCACATTTACTTTGAAAGTCTTTAGTTTAGTTTAACCTACGATATTCAAAAATCCGGAGCAGGTGCTTCGGATTTTTTTATTGGTATTTGTTAAAAAATCGCAGCACTTTTTTTGACTGAACTGACATGACTAGTAGAAGTCAAATTTTTGCATCTCTACAAATGGACACATTGTAGTCGATATTTTTCACGAAAAGTTTAATCAGTTGAAAAATATTTTTTTAACACATAACCCACAGTTTTTGTTTAAATGTTTTAAAAAAATACAATATGTAATGCGACGATAGCTAATAGATTAGCAATATTGCAATTTTATGACAGACTCAAATGATCGACCTAAAGCAAACAAAAGTTGCATTTCTATAAGTTAGGGATATCTAAAAAAATGTAGAAAAATTTGATAAATGGTTCAAAATGCCTTAAATTTAATGTGACCTAACCACTAGAAATAGGGAATATATTAATCAACTATTATGATTGTGTACTGCATTTTTAGTTGTTTGTTAATTTTTTGAGTGAAAATATTCAACATTAATTGTTTCATTTTTTGTCGCTTCGAAAGTTAACTACGTTGATCGTTTTTCTGAGAATTATTGGTCAAGGTCGACCCTGTTCTGCTTAAAACAAAATAATATCATACTAAACTAAACTAAACTAAACTCTTTTTTTATGAGAAGAATTATCCAAACCTTAGCCTTACTTTTCGCTACGAATGTCGTTTTTGCCACGACCTACTATTCCCGGAACACTGCCGGATTAGACTTGAGTAACACAGCCAACTGGACAACGGCAGCCTCGGGATCAGGAGGAACTTCGCCGTCCAATTTCACAACGGCAGGTGATGCGTTTATAGTCCAAAATGCAACATCTTTTGTTGTTTCCAGTACATTGAATATTTCTGGATCGGGTAGTACACTTACAATTGGTAATGGTACGACAGTTGCATTGACTGTAAATGCTGCATTATCAGCGCCTACTATTTCCATGAGTACAGCTTCAACAGTAACTGCCAATGCTGCTATTTCGGGCACTTTTAATATGACAGGTACCGCCTCATTGGTGTACAATGTTGCTACCGGGTATCCTACCTTTAATACGATAGCCAGTACCACAACTGTAAATTTTGCCGGTACAAGTATTAACCATGTAATTCCGGCAGCCACTTATGGCAATCTTACAATTTCAAGTACAGGTACAACTACGTTTATGAATTCCGCAGCCACTTCAACGTGGGCTGTTGCTGGAAATCTGTTGTTTTCGTCTGCGGGTACGGTCAATGTTTGTAATGTAAGCACTGGCACAGCCAATGCAACATTAAATGTTACCGGTACATTTTCAATCTCAAGTACAGGTACATTCAACGTGAATGCAAGTAGCGGAGGTACGGCTAATGCTGTTATGGCGGTAACGGGAACAACTTCATTCTCGAGTACGGGTACTTTAAATATCAACAACTGTTCAGGTGGTACAACGTATGCAAGATTAACTGTAACTCCTGCATTTAGTATGACTACTGCTGCGTTCATTAATGTGAATAAAGCAACAGGCGGTACCCCTGTAGGCAGGTTAACTTTTAGTAGTACTTACTCTATGAGCGCCGGTACTGTAACAGTTGGATCAGCAACATCGGGAGTGACGACAAACGCGTATGATACGTTGAGTGTAGCAGGTGCTACCGTTGGCATAACAGGTGGTACATTTAATATAGGTGCCAGCGGAGCAACCAACAATACAAACGTATTTACTGCAACATCAGCTACATTGACATTAAGTACCGGTACCCTAAATGTTGGTTCAAACTCAGCAGGAACAGGTTCAAACGTCATGTCTGTAAATGCTTTAACCTTTACTTCCGGCTCTTTTAATGGTGGAGCAGCAACGGGCGGTACAAATACAAATACTATTTCGGTAGCAGGTGCGGTATCACATACTACCACTACTGTAAGGCTGAACTCTGCCAGTGCTGGTACAACAACAACAGTTATGTCTGTTGGTACAACTTACGGTCTTACGTCATCGGGAACTTTAGCAATTCAAGTTGCATCAGGCGGTAGTAATAACTACGCTCGGCTCGATGTTACCGGAGCGTTTTCAGCTTCGTTGGGTACTCTTACAATTAATGGAGCGTCAGGGGGTACTTCTCCTGTGGGAAGACTACGTTGTTTGAGTACGTATACTACAAGTGGTTCTGTGGCTGTTTCAATTGGTAATAGTACAGCTACTACGCCTGCTGATACCATTGATGTGGCTGGTGCAGTTGCGATTAGTAATACAACCACAAATATTGGCACAGGTACCGGCACATCGGCAATCAACCGTTTTATTTGTGGCACAACATTTACTTTTTCGACAGGTACATTTAATATGTGTAACCAAACGGCGGGAAGTTCAAATAACTATCTAACGATTAACGGTTCGGGTGGTACAGCAATGACACTTACTTCCGGAACATTCAATGGTGGATTTGCTTCTGCTACTTCCGGTACTTTTAACGATACCATCAGTGTAACTTCTGCAACAGGTGACGTTTCAATAAGTACGTGTGTATTTTCACTCAATAAACCATCGTCAACAAATACTTCGAATGCTGCATTTTTGATTGGTCGTCGTCTAACATATACCAGTACAGGTTCTATTACTTTGAACTCCGGTACAAATGGTACTGCTACTTCTTATATGAGTGTTGGCGATTCAGTAGCGTTAGCATCAGGTACGTTGAATGCGATTACAGCTACCGGTGGTACGACTACATCTACATTAAATATAGCTACTAATGTTGGTATTACTACCGGGCAAATGAACGGTATTTCTTCCGCAGCTACTGCAGGAACTCCAACAGCATTAATTGCAATAGGTGGAAATGTAAACATGACCAGTTCTGGACAAATGAATGTAAACGCTGCGGCGGGAGCAACAACACCAAGGGCGAAAATTACAATTGGAGGAAACTACACCAACACCAGTACTGGTAGTGTGCGCGTTTGTAATGTAACAAGTGCTACAAGCAGTGCTACAGACTCCTTGGTTATTACAGGTAATGTTGTATTAACCGGAACATCGGCTACTCACATGGTTGTAAGTGCCAACAACTGCCCGTCATCGAATAATACCCTTATTATTGGTGGAACCTACGCACAATCGGCAGGTACTAACTCGATATGTGCAAATACTGGCGGGGGAGCAACAAACGGAATGTTCATTAATTCGGCAGCATCGCCATGTATGACATTAAGTGGCACTGCTGTATTCAATGTTTGTGCCTCAACTACAGCCACACCAACTTTGGTGAATAAATTGAATCTGGCAGGAGGATTTTTGATGTCCGCCGGTACGTTCAGAATGAGTTCAGCTTCGGTAACAGGTACAATAAATGATACTATGAACATTACTGGTACGGCCACTATATCTGGCGGTACATTTAATGGAGGTGCCGGTTTTGGAGTACAGTGTGTTAATTTTAATAATACTTCTGCTTCCTGCCTTTCTATGAGTGGTACATCTGCCATGTCATTGATGTCAAGTGTAAACTCAGGAAATGTAACTTTTACATGCGCAGGAAGTTTCAGTTCTACAAGTACAGGTACTTCTATAAATATGGAGTCGGGAGGTAGCGCAAGTGGCGTTTCAGTTTTCCAGGTTAATGGAAATGCCACTTTTAACTGTACTTCAGGAACTTATATGAACTGGGGTACTGGTACTACAACGGGTGACTATTTTGGGGTTACCGGCAACTTGTCGTTTTCTGGTGGCGGTACCATGACATCAGGTACAACTCAACCCTTAGGTTTTGTATTTAATGGTTCCGGCACTTCTGGTGCACCACAGTTCTTGTCATATTCATCAACTGTAACGCCTAGCTGGGGACCTATTTATGTAGTGAACTCAGGTACTTATGTGAAGTTGCAATCAAATATTGCTTTGCCTATCAATACATCGCCATATTCAATCATGACTGTTAATTCAGGTGGTACATTAGATTGTTCAACATACACCGTGAGCGGTGGTGCTGCATCAGGTACAACCGGTTTGCAGTTGAATGGTACTTTGGCTACGGCAAATACTGCCGGTGTTAATGGTTCTGTAACAACCACAGTAAGAACAATTGCATCAAACGCTAACTTTATTTTCAATGGCAGTTCGGCGCAAGTTACTGGCACATATATGCCAGTAAATACCGGTTCACTCACTATCAGTAACTCAGCGGGAGTGACGCTTTCACAGAATGATACATTGTCGGGTACATTGACACTTACATCTGGAGTTCTGAATACTAGTTCTTATACACTTGCAATGTCGGGTAGCGGAACTGTTACAGGTGCCGGATCATCTTCTTATGTGAACGGTAATTTTGCAAAAACTATTTCCGGTTTATCAACTGTTGTTTTTGAGGTTGGTGATGCTACTTACGCACCTGTTTCACTTGCTTTGACTGGTGCTTCTGCTGGTTACATTGTTGCAAAATCAACTACAGGTGCTCACCCTCAAATAGCTACATCTGGTGTCACTACGTCAAATTATACTTCTCATTATTGGACGTTGGCGAATGGCGGAGCAACTCTTACAGGTATCACTCCAACGTTTACATATAATTTAGCTGATATCATTGGTGGTAGCAATACCGGTTTCTCTACGCAAAAATATTTCACTGGTTCTTGGTTGGGTTCTGCTCTTTCTACAACTAATACAGCTTCACCTTACACTTCAATGCCTTCAGGCATTACTTCTGGTGCTTTTGCAGGCGATTATATTGTTGGATTAAAAGTATCGCCAAGTTTGACTGCAGCGGCTGGTGCAACAGTTGATAATCCGTTCAATATCACATTCACTGACGATGCTACTTGGCGTTCGGCAATTACTACAGTTAAAGTAGGAACCAATGTATTGCCTGGTGCCGCATATTCTGTGTCGACGGCTGGTCAAATCACACTCACTCCGGCTGCATCAGTTTATTTGCAAACAGCAGGTACATTTGTAATTACAGTTTTGGCAACGGGTTATGCTGATGCAACAGTTTCTCAAACTATTGCTGCGGGTGTTGCAACCCATTTAGCAATGGTAACTAACCCGGGTGACGCTGTTTATGGCGGTGGGCCTTTGAGTACGCAACCGGTGGTTTCAATACTTGACCAATACAATAATGTAACAACTAGTACGGCAACTGTAACAGCGACTGTTGGAGCAGGTTCATGGACTATTGGAGGTACAACGGGTGTTGCAGGTGTTGCAGGTGTTGCAACTTATTCTGGTTTGACCGCAACCGCAGCTTCCTATGTTACTGGTGCAACAATTACATTCTCAAGCGGGTCGTTGACTCCTGTTACATCAGCGTCATTCAACGTTCCTGCACCTTCACCGGTGCTGACTGCGGCGAGTGGAGCAACTGTCGATAATCCTTTCTCGATCACATTTACTGATGATGCAACATGGCGTTCAGCTATTACTGCCATTAAAATTGGTACAAATACGCTTCCTGGTGCTGCATATTCAATCAGTGCGGGTACAATAACACTTGATCCTTCTGCATCAGCATTTTTACAAACTGCAGGTACTTATACCATAACTGTTATAGCGACAACTTATGGCGCTGATCCGGTTGTTCAATACATTGGTCCGGGTGTGGCTACACATTTGGCAATTACTACACAACCAACAGCACCTTTGACGAATCCGGGTAACCTGAATACTCAACCTGTTGTTTCATTAAAAGACCAGTATGAGAATCTGGCTTCAACTTCATCATCAACAATTTCTGCGGCAGCTTCAGGCGCAACCTGGACATTAGGTGGCACTACTTCAGCAGCAACGAGTGGTGGGGTAGCAACGTATACTGATTTAACTGGTGCCGCTTCGGTTTACACTACAGGTGCCACTATTACTTTCAGTGCTTCCGGTTTCACTTCAGTAGTTTCGAATACGTTTAATATTCCTTATCCTTACGGCACATTTACGTATGGAACAGGTGGTACGTTTGCTACATTGGCCGATGCCATCACCGCTTTAGATACAATTTACTTTGGTGGTCCGATTATTTTGAATGCAGCTGTTTCTGGTTGGACAGAGACTGCACCAGCCGGTGGTTACAGACTTGGTAGTGCACTCATGAACTCATCGTTGAATGCTGTTAATACACTTACAATTAATGGTTACCCTGGTGGTGCTCATACTGTTATTACTGCTCCTACAGGTACTGGTTCAAATGACTGTATATTCTCTGTATTGGGTTCCGACTATGTTACGATTAACGGTATTGATTTGCAGGAATCTGGATCAAATACTACTGCAACAACTAAAATGGAGTATGGTTATGCTTTCTTCAACTTGCGTACTTCAACACCTGCTGATGGTTGTCGTTATGATCAGGTGAAGAATTGTATTATCTCTCTTGATCGCACAAATACGAACAGTACATACGGTATTGCTTCGGTACATAAAGACACCAACGGTACTACAGCAACAATAACTGATACGATTGACTTACACAGTAACAACAAGTTTTACACGAATACAATTTCAAATTGCCAGTATCCAATTTATTTGGCTGGTTATAATGCAAGCACGCCGTATTCACTATATGACCAAAATAATGATGTTGGAGGTAGTGCCATTGGTACCGGTAACAACGCAACTAACTGGGGTGCAACCGGCGGACCTTCAGGTATGGGAGCTGGTGTAACTTTGATTTTCCAGAACAATGCTAACGCTTCTTACAATACTTTAGATAATGCGAGTAGTGGTGCAACAAACATTAATTCGCTTTATGGCGTTTACTGTTCAGGTGTCAATTCAACATTTACAGCAAATAGGAATACTATTACCTTGAATGAACAGAGTGGTTCAACATCTAACTACTGTAATGGCATTCACGCTGAATCAGCCGGTTCAAACCTTACCGCTAATAATAACACGATTACCATTAATGAAACATCAGGTAGCAACGTAACAACGAACGGTATCTTTTCAGCCACAAGTGTAGGAAATAACCTGACTGCAAAAAATAATATTATCAATATCACCATGAGCCTCAGCGGTTCAAATGATCTGAGTGGTATTTACAGCAATTCAACAGGGGTTGTATTGTTTCAATCAAATACGGTAACAATTACTAACTCCGGTACAGCAAATTCATGTATTACAACTTTCTATCGTACAACAGGAAGTTCGGGCGGTACGTTGACAATGAACTATAATACTGCAACAGGTACAAACATAAATACCACAAACAACCTTGCCGGCTACGGTAATACTACCAATGCAACAACGTTGAAAATCAATAACAACACAGCAAACATTACGTGTATTGCCAGTACAGGTACCATTATTTCAGGTGTTGCCAATTCAGGTATTAACGGAGTGCAAGAATCGAACAACAATAATTTCACAATCACAGCAAGTTCGTTGAATAGTGGTACGCCTGCTGGTATTTATAATATTGGTGGTGCAACAACGAGTTTGTCTGCGAATTACGATACCATAAGCGTCTCTGCTAATAATGCAAGTGGGGCAGGTATTTATAATGCTAACACAACCAACTCTGCGACCGGTTCATTCAACTATAATGTCATTAATGTGAATATGACAGCCGCTGGTACAGGTCAGGCAATTGGTATATACAACAACAATGGATTGATGACTACGCAGTCTATTAGCAACAACACTGTTACTTTGAATACATATACTGGTGGTGGTGCGGCATATGGTATTGCATCAATTTCAGGTGCGGTTGCTACCGGAACAATCAGTTACAATACAATTACAGCTTCGACAACAACCGGTTCAGTAAATGGTATTTACACAAGTTTCGATGCAAGCATGCTCACTCCGAACATCAATTATAATACGATTGACTTATCTATGAGTGGAGCATCAGCTTCAGCTATCAACTATATTTACTATGGTCCTTCTGCGGCACCAGCAACCGGTGGTACTCAAAATATAAATTTCAATAATTTCAAATCGGCGTCCGGTTTTCCTAATAATACCGGAAACTTGTACATGATTGAGAATCTGAACTATTCGGGTTCTACGAATAATATAACGAACAACTACACTACCGGTGCTATCACAAAAACAGGAAATGGAGGTGCGTTTTATGGTATCTACAGCCGTTCGATTACATTGGCTACTGGTTATACTACAATCACGAACAACTCATTTAAAAACATCAATGTTGGTAGTACCAATGCTGTTAGTTTCTGGGGTATTATTGCTGGTTGGAACACAGGTATTCCTGAAAACATCAGTTATAACACATTTGATAGTATCACTTGCGGCACTAACCCGTCAGTGATGATTCAGACTTCGACTTATGGATCTGGTTCTCTCTTCAACTACAACAGAATGTCGAATGTAACAGGTGCAGGAACAGGTCTTTACGGCATATGTATTTCGACTGTAGGTAGTGGTGGTACAGGTACTGCACCAGGTAGCGCAGTAACCGGTACAGCATTTGGTGGAACTTTCCAAGGCAATAAAGTAAACGACTTTACCAACAGCAATGCTTCCGGTGTTATTTATCCTTATTACCTGTGGTACAACACAACAACAGCAACTTCTACTTTCGATTTCTATCAGGATACAGCTTACAACTTAACTGTAACTGGTGGCACTTCTCCAGCAATATATGGTATGTATGAGTATAAAACTCAGAATTTGTACAAACTGATTACGAATGTGAGAAACTCAATTTTTCATGACTTCACATGTACCAATTCAACTGCCAATGCTACGATTACCGGTCTTTATTACACTTGGGTAGACTCAGCGACTGTTTCGAATAATCTATTCTATAATTTATCAACTGGTAGCGCAACGGGCACATCTTCAAATGTAACCGGTATCAACCTGGTAAGTAAGAATGCATCAAGTATTGATACAGCAGGTTATTTCAATATCTACAATAATACGATGACGGATTTTACTGCTCCTGCAGCGAATAACCCGAATAGTATTTATGGTATCAGAATGCAAAGTTTGGCAAACAACTACTGGAACTTGTACCATAACACTATTGCTTTTGGTGGTTTGGGAGTTGGAAGTCCGGGTACAGCTTTATCTAGTTCAGGTACAAACTTCGGTGTAGCAGCTTTGTTATTCCCTCCTGCAACTACATCGGTACTTACATTAACTGATAACATTCTGTATGTGAATGCCAACCCTTCTGGGACAGGTATCGCTGCTTGTTTACAGAGGAATACAACAGGTACTGCAGGTACTGCACCTTCTAGTTCTTTGTTTATACCTAACTACAATATTTACTACACTAATTCAGGTGCTTCAGCTGGTGCAACACCAAATAACTTCATTTATGTTGATGATTTTACAGGTGGTGCAGGCACAATCAGAAATGGTTATGCAACAAACGGATTGACAGCATCGGGTACTGATAATATTGTGAATGATGCCAATTTCAACTCTTGCCCAGGTTCAACCTATGCTACCTCTTATAAAACCTTTATAGGTGGTGGTAATGAGACTTACAGCTATTCGGAGTGTAACCTTACATCTTCTGGTTTTGCAACGGGTTCTTGTGGTCCTAGTGGTTCTTCATTTGCTTATAACAATGGTATTGCGATCACTAGTCCTTCAATCACAACCGACCAATCAGGTACAACACGTTTGTCTCCTCCATGTCGTGGTGCAAAAGAATTCAGTGGCAGTGCTCCGTCATCAGGTGCACCTCCTGTGCTGTCATATACGCCAATTTTAGCTACAAGCTATTGTATAGCAAACGCACCTACTTTGTCGGCTGTTATAACTTCATCAGCGGGAATTAATGTAACATCGGGTACTAAACCAAGGATGTACTACCGAGGTAGTGGTGATGCGAATGCGTTGGGTGCAACCAATGACAATACAACAGATGGCTGGAAGTATGTTGAAGCATCAAACAGTTCTTCTCCATTCACTTTCCAACCTGATTATACATTACTCAATCACACTGTTTCGGCTGGCACAACAATTTATTATTTCGTAATTGCTCAGGACAATAGTGGCTCGCCATTAGTAGGTTACAGTTCGGCTGGTTTCCAGTTAGGATATTGTCCTTCAAGCGTGGCTTTAGGTAGCGGAGCATTCCCTACCACTGCAAGCCCGACTGTAAATAGCTACAATATCTCGTCATTACCATCATTTACAATTTCGGTTTCACCAAGTAACTATTATGGCTCGTCAAATCCTGCAACATTAACCTTGTCGCCATCAAACAGTGATTTAGGTTTACAGTGGCAGATGAGCTATGTAGCAACTTCGGGTACAACACCTTATGCTAGTATTTCAGGCGCTACTACGAACGGGTACAGTGCTACAATGCCTGATATTACGTCTTCACCAGCATTGGCTTCACCGGGAACCTCAAACAACGTTTCGTTCCAGGCACTATTGACATGTAACTTGAGTGTGGTTTCAACTGTTACTGCAACTTCAGTAACTGATTATACTCCACAGATACTTTCTACAACTGGTGGTTCAAGGTGTGGTACGGGTGCAGTTACATTGTCTGCTACAGGTTCTACCGGAAGTAACTATTACTGGTATGCAAATGCAACTGGTGGTTCAGCATTAGCGGCTGGTGCATCTTACAGTCCTACTGTGTCAGCAACAACTACATTCTATGTGTCTGACTCATTCGGTACTTATGGAGCACAAACCATTGGTAAAGCCGACATCTTGTCATCAGGTACAAACAACCTTTATTCTATAACTACTGGTTCTGCTGGTGATGGTTTGTTCTTTACTGCGAATAAGGATATTAAAATCAATAGTGTAAATATCTATCCTTACTTATCAGGATTAGCATTCACCATAGCAATTTGGGATGCTTCAACATCTTCATTGGTAACAACTTATTCAGGAACGACAACTGTTAGTAATACTTCAACGCCGGGTACAGCTCAAACGGTACCGGTGAACTTCTCCTTACCTCCTGGAAATTATAAGATTGGATTCAGCTCTCTAGCTTCGGGTAACTTTATGTGGATGAATACTTTCTTCACTTCGTACCCTTATACAGTTGTACCGAATACTATTTCTATAACTGGACCGCAGGTAAGCAACTATTATGAAATATTCTATAATTGGAGCGTTATTTCTCCTGTCATGAGTTCGCCAAGAGTGGCAGTTACTGCAACAGTTTACTCTGTTCCTGATGCTGGTGCTGTAAGCGCAACTCCGGCATCAATTTGCTCTGGTAGTACAACTGTATTGTCTGAATCAGGTTCTGTTGTGCCTCCATATATCGGTGCTACAATGAGTTCATATTCTTGGACTGGTCCTTCAGGTTATTCGTCATCGGCCACGGCCACCTCAGTAGGTAGTGTAACTGTGACACCAGTAAGTGGTTATTATAGTCTCACAGTAACATATCCTGGAACAGGTTGTACTAGTATTCCGGTTTCAACTTATGTAACTGTGAACACTGCAACTACGCCTACTATAACAGGTACATTCAGTGCTTGCGTTGCTGCTTCACAAACATTGTCGGTAACACCAACAGGCGGCACATGGAGTAGTTCAAACACGAGTGTTGCAACGGTTGATGCCACAACAGGAGTTGTTACAGGTGTTCATGCAGGTACGGCGACAATCAGTTACCTCAGCCCATGCGGATTGACTGCAACACAATCATTTACAGTTAACCCTACACCAACAGCAATCACGGGTCCTTCTACAATTTGTGTAACTGCAGGTTACCCAACTTATTCTGTGACAGTTGACGGCTCATCTACAGGTTCATGGAGTGCATCTCCACTTTCAGTTGCTGTTATTGGTTCTAGTTCGGGTACTTTAACGAGTATGTCGGTAGGTACTGCAAATATTTCGTACACTACTACATCAGGTTGTTATTTAACTACAACCTTGAACGTTAATAATACCGGGCCTTCTGCTATTACAGGTGGTTCATCAATATGTTCAGGTGGTGTTACTACGTTGGCAGATGCTACTACAGGTGGTGTATGGAGCAGTGCTGATACAACAATCGCTACTGTAAACGCTTCTACAGGTGATGTAACAGGTGTGTCAGCAGGTACTGTAACAATTTCTTACATTACTGGCTGTACTCCGCACGCTACCACTACAGTAACAGTAAATGGCGCAACGGTGGCGTTATCAAACAGCGGACCTGCGTGTACAGGAAGTACTTTAAACATGACAGCAACTCCGTCAACATCATTGACTTCTTACAGTTGGAACGGACCTAACTCATACAGTTCGTCGTCGTCATTAACTCCGTCAATCGGATCAGTTACATCGAATGCAGCGGGAACTTACACATTCACTGCAGTTGCAGGTGGTTGTACTACTTATACTACAATGAACGTTGTTGTAGGTGTAACTCCTTCGGTTACAGCTACAGCTTCTCCATCGGCAATTTGTAGTGGTGGTACTTCATATCTTACATTACCTACTTTGAGTCCGTCAGCATATTCAGTTTATTCGATTCCTTATTCTGTGCCTTCGTTTACTCCAACTGGTACATTGACAAGTGCATCGACATTTACTTCAACTTATGATGATGGCTATTATGCTGTATCTCTGCCATCAGGATTTTCTTTCAATTTCTATGGCACTTCATACTCTACAGTGTATATAAATGCGAATGGTTATATCACGTTTGGTTCGGGTGTATCTAGTGGCAGTGCCACTCCGTTGACTTTACCTTCGGCGACGGCTCCTTCGAGAATGGTGGCATTGTTCTGGCACGACATGAACTTATCGGCAGGTAGCATTACTTATGGTTCAACCGGAACTATTCCTAACCGGAAATTCATTATCAGCTATAATGCAGTACCTGATGCAACTGATGTTAACTCAGGTCAGATTATACTTTATGAGGGTTCTAATGTGATTGATATGATGGTTAGTCACACGAACACTGGCACCAAAACTTGCGGTGTTCAAAACAGTGGCGGTACTCAAGCTTTAACTCCTCCCGGACAAAACAACGTTGCTTACTCAGTGACTGGTGTTGGTTATCAAGGATGGCGTTTTGCAACTCCAAGCTATAGCTATTCATGGTCTCCGGCTACTGCATTAAGTAGCACCGCCGTGTCGAATCCAACTTCAACAGGTTTGTCTTCTACTCAAGTATATAGTGTTTCAGTTGTAGATGCTTACAGTAGTTGTACGAGTGGTGCATCTTCAAATACGACTATTAGTGTATCGCCAGTACCTTCAATTTCAATGACATCTTCTGCTACATCAATGTGTGTGGGATCTGCAATGACGTTGACCGCATCCTCTTCAGGTGGCGTTGGAACTCCAACATACACTTGGTCAGGACCTGGTATTACAACCACAACAGGTTCTACACCAACACCTGCAGCATTTTATCCTTCAGTAGTTTCAACAACAATTGGAGCATACTCTGTAAGCGTATCGTATGCGGCATCAGGTTGTACAACAGCAACAGCTTCTTCAACTACCGATACTATTGCACCGCAACCAGTTGTTACCGTAACTCCTTCGGCAACTACATTGTGTTCAGGTGATACTTTGACGCTTACAGAAACAACTACAACTGGTGGTGTAGGAAGTGTTTTATATACTTGGTCAGGGCCTGGAATTACGACAACAACGGGTAGTTCTAATATTTCTCCTGCATTTACACCAACTGTGTCTAGTGGTTCTTACAGTGTTTCAGTTGCATATTCAGGTACAGGTTGTACAACTGCAACGGCTGCAACAGCAACTGTAGACATGAACGGTCGTCCGGGAATCACTTTGGGCGGTTCACCATCTGTTTGTTCGGGTGCAACTTCAGCAAGTATTTCGTATTCGGGAGCTGTAAATAGCCCTACGAATTATTCGATAGATTGGAGTTCGGCGGCGATTACAGCAGGGTTTGCAAACGTCACTGGTGCTACTCTTTCTGTAGGTTCAATTGGATTAACCGTTCCGGGAGCAGTGGCCGCAGGTTCTTATGCAGGTACTATTACTGTGAGCAATGGTTCATGTACCAGTACGAGCTATTCATTTAGCTTGAATGTGATTAACCACGCAACTGCCGCTATTACAGCTTCAACAACCCCATGTATGGGTTACGACGGGTTGGTTACAATAACCGGTACAACAGGGGCAACAATTGGCTATATGGTTGATAGTGCTACGCTGCTTACAACAACACTTACAGGTGGAACATATACAGTTACTTTGAGTGCAATGTCAACAGGGCATTATGTGACATTGGTAAATGTAGACAATGGAACTTGTGTTGACTATATTGACACAGTTATACTTATTTCTCCTTTGCAAATGTCATGGACAGGCATTACAGATACAGATTGGAATAACGCAGCAAACTGGTCATGCGGATTTGTACCAGGCTCTACTGATGATGTTATCATTCCATCTGGCACAACATACGCTCCTTATATCGCTGCTTCAGGAAGTGGATCTACGAAGGGTATTACAATTGCATCAGGAGTAACATTACATATTGGATCAGGCGGCGTATTAAGCGTTGCAGGTGACCTTTCTAATAATGGAACAATTGGAGATTTAGGTACGCTCACGATGAATGGAACAAGTGCGCAAACTATTTCGGGATTTGGTGTAGTGAATAATTTTGATTTGAACAATACAGCGGGTGCAACTGTTTCTTCAGGTTCGTTGATGACGATTAATAAAGTGCTTTCTGTTACTAACGGTGTGCTTCATACCGGCGACAGCGTAGTGTTGGCATCAACATCAGCCGGAACTGCAAGGGTGGCATCTATAACAGCTAGTGGTGCTAATATCTCTGGTAATGTGAAAACTATGCAATATGTAGAGGGTGGTTACAGAAGATATAGGTTCTGGAGTCACGCATTCAGTAACTCAATTCCGTTAATGCAAATTCAAAACTACATTGATGTTACTGGTGATAGCGGTTCAGTTCATGGATTTGTAACTACAGGTTCAAATGCTCCTTCTGCATTCAGGTATGACCCAACTCGCGCAAATAGCGCAAGAGCTTCAGACCCGGGTTGGATGCCATTCACTGATTGTTATGGTACTGCTGACAGTAACAGACTTCAAAAAGATCAGGGTATCAGGTTATTCATTCGTGGCTCAAAAGGTCAGGGACTTGGCTATGCATCTTACACTCCTGATTCTGTGAATATTTCTATGTGGGGACAATTGAATGTTGGTCCGCATACAG
This sequence comes from Chitinophagaceae bacterium, assembly GCA_947454235.1. GTDB lineage: Bacteria > Bacteroidota > Bacteroidia > Chitinophagales > Chitinophagaceae > Flavipsychrobacter. Next base: position 249,612 of record CANGIY010000002.1, on the reverse strand, counting down.
TTACATTGCGAAAAGGTGCAGCAGTTTCAGGTCAGGAATATAACATGGTGGGTAACCCTTATGCTTCTCCGGTTGACATTGGTACTGTCATTTATAATGCTAAAATGAATGGTAATCTGGTAGGTTCTGCATTCTATGTTTGGAATACATCAATGGGTGCGGCAGGACAATTCCAGGCTATTACCATTGCTAATACTCCTTATTACCTGCAAGCATATAATGCATTCCAGGTGAGGGCGGCGCATAATGGTGATTCATTGAACTTTACCGAATCTAATAAATCATCATCAGCTACGACGAACTTGTTTAAAGCAAACCCTGATTATATTTCAATGGTTGTGTATGATGCAAATTATCACCCTTGGGATATCTTCAACATTAAGTTTGATGATGCTGCGAGCGATAAGGAAGAAGACGTAGATGCGACAAAACCATCAGGAACTGATTTCAAATTCTACAGTTTGTCTTCTGACAACCAAAAACTGGCTATTGATGTTCGTGACTACAAAGCCGGTAAAGTGATTCCATTAGGTATTACTTCAGCTTATACACAGGACTTTATTATCAAAGTTGTGGGTCAAGAAATGGCTCCTGATGCTTCATTGTTCTTGCACGATAAATTGCTTGAAAAATACACATTAGTAGCTCCGGGTGCTGAATATCGTTTCTCTATTACTGCTGATGAGAAAACACAAGGAGAAGCCCGCTTCGAACTTGTAACAGGTAAAAACTCTGGCACAAGCAGCAAGGGAGTACATGTTTCAGTTATTCCTAACCCTGCTACAGAAGATGTGAAAATAAGCTTTGCTTGCACACAACAAGAGCATGTAACTGTGAAAGTGATGGACGTTACTGGAGTATGCGTATTTGAAAAAGATCTTGGTGCAACTGCGAACGGTGCTTTGGCTATTCCACTTGATAAGTATGCATCAGGCGTGTACATGGTTGAAGTGACTGCCGGTAAAGAAAAAGTCGTTCAAAGGCTTATCAAAGAGTAAAACCTCATAGAGTTTATACTAACAGCCCGGTGTTTTCACCGGGTTGTTTTTTTGTGGGGGGGGGTGTTTGAACTATGATAGGTCGTTGTCTGAACTATGATTATTATTGATTGAATGAAAACTATGATAACATTTCTGGAAGTCGCTTCTCGTCTCGTCTTCACACTGGGGAAGCATCCGCATGCAAACCACTTCGACTTGTATTGAACTCCTGACCTGTGATTGGGGTACGCATGATTGAAAATGATTAACTGAAAACTATGATTTGCATATTGCCTTAAAGTTAAGGTTAAAATCTCCTAAGTTTGGGTGGACGCAGGTTACCGACCTGCCATTGCAAGGCGGCAAGACTGATTCTTGCTACCTTTCTACCGTAGAAGATTCTACGGTAAACTTTATTTAATATTTAATATGGTCGAGTTCGGGACAGGAGTCCCGCTCTCCCGAGGTAAACTCGGGATTCATAGACACAGGAGCGCTACGATAACTCCTGCGCCAGTGTGTAGATTGTAATAGTTTTCCAACCTTTTCAAATATGCAACCTGTCTATTTAAGAGTTATGTATATTTAACAATCTAAAACTCCTTTATGCCAAAATTTATTCCCATTTGCTGTGCGCTCATGTTGTTTTTTGCGACGTGCAATGCTGCTGAAAAAGCTGATACAGCGAAAAAAGTAACTCGTATTAATAATGAAGTGACTGTCTTCAATTACTTTTTCTTCTTTCCTTATAATAAAGAAAATTACAAGAATTTTCCGGTTTTGTTTTATTCGTATTACAATCCATGGAATCCGGGCGATGGTTTTGGAGTGGGGTATTCCAAGCGTATTTATAGGAATTTTTGGTTAGGTGGGTCATATTTAAGGTGGGAAGAAAAAAGGGCTTTTCCAGATAGTTACTTGAATGATATACTAGAGGTGCGAGGCCCCAAATGGAACACTCCGGGAAATATAGAATATCGCAGGAAGTATCATTATGCAGATTTGACACTTTCTGATAGGATATCAGTTAATAAGTGGACATTTAACTTAGGGGCTGGAGTCTCCAGAGCTTGGGGAGACAATTTAATGCTGGACTCTATTGTTCAAGCATACCTTGAATACCCAAAGTACTACGAACACCTTGAAACAAACCAACACTATTATGGTGTTTCTGCATTCGTTAAGGTAGAATACAATATTTGGCAGCAATATATTACAGCGGGCTTTGAATGGCGGAACAGGAAGTTCTTTGGGTTAGATTCGTATGAATACGACCTATGTTACAGCCTGAATTTTCATTTTTAGTGGTTGGGTATTGCCTTTATTAATTCTAGATAACTTTCAATTCTACTTGTGGTTAATACCAGAATAGTAAATCAGCACCACCACAAAGAACAACATTATAAGCAGGCTGGAAATGAACAGACGGCGGTACGGTGCGCGGGCTTGTTTTTCAATAACCCACGAAACGACAAACAAAAACAGGTGAACAATCAGCAACGGCATGTACAACACCAAAAATATTGCCGGACCCGAATAGAAATTCACCTTGGGTATTGAGACAATTTTCGTGGTCATCAATACACAAGAGAGAAAGAAAATGGTGATAAATATTCGGGCTACCCAACTGTTCATTGTTTGTTTCGTTTATCTCACATTAACGTAGTTTTCAACCGGTAGCCTCTTTGAAATGGACTTAGCAAGTGTCATTTCATCAGCATATTCAAGTTCGCCGCCAAAAGATATACCGCGTGCAATAGTTGTTATTGAAACAGGCATCTCTTTGAGCTTTTTTGCAATATAGTATATGGTAGTATCTCCTTCAACATTTGGTGAAATTGCCATAATCAGTTCTTTGATCTCGTCTTTTTTTACACGTTCTACCAGTGTATCTATTTTCAGTTGTTCGGGTCCAATGCCATCAAGCGGAGCGATAAGCCCACCCAAAACATGGTATAAACCGCTGTACTGCTGGGTACTTTCAATAGCAATAATATCTCTGAAGTTTTCAACTACACATACCTGACTTCGATTGCGACCGGGATTGCTGCATACCGTACATTCATCGGTGTCAGAAACATTGTGGCACGATTTACAAAACTTTATTTCATGGCGCATTCTGGCTATGGTACTGGAAAAAACATCTACTTCATTCACATTGGCATTGAGCAAATGTAAAACCATGCGTAACGCGGTTTTCTTTCCAATTCCCGGCAGTTTTGAAAATTCTGCCACAGCATCTTCAATGAGTTTTGAAGAGAATATCATTCAGAAATAATTAATGGTTGTGGTTTAAGTGCTTCAGACAAAGGTCACAAAAATTGATGACAATTGCATCAGAAATTGAAGATAAAAGAGTTTGGACCAATACCCACTTTGTAGGTTTTTAGTTTTTGCCCTAAAGTATTGTATTCCTGAACAACCCCTGATTGTTGCCAGCCCATTGGGTCGCCTATATAAATGTGCCCTGAAATTGGGTGTATTCCCAGTGCATAGAAGTAATGGTATTTATCGGCAGGGATTAACGGCGTAGTCGGTAGCTCAGTTTCATTGATGCCAAATCGGAAAACACCATTTGGTGCACCATTGAAAAAATAGTCGGCATTGATGTAGTAAATGGTATCCTTCGTTTTATTGAGGGTGGGGCGGAAGGGGATGGCCTCGGTTGAAAAAGGCAGTACTTTTAATTGAGCGTGTGTAATAGGGTCAATTTGTGTGAAGTAGGCCTGGTATCTATTGACCGGATTACCAGATAACACCCAAATATTTTGATTAGCATCGGTAAAAATGGAATTGGGAGCACGCCCCGCAACCGACATAGAATCGGTGATTTGATTTGAGTTAGGGTCAATTACATACACATGGTTGCACATTGTGTCCCAACAGGCCACCAAAAGCCTGCCCTGTGCTACACACATGCCGTCAGTATTATTAAATGGAAATTGAATAGAGTCAGTAATGGTGTTGGTTGTTATGTTGAGCCTGTACACATAGACCTGTGTGCGTTTCAGTAAATAGGAAGAAATATACGCAACAGAATCAGACACCTGACAAATATACCGCGGTGCAGGAACAGATATCTCCAGGGTTTTGAGGTATGTCTTACGGTCAATGACTACGATTTTATTCGATTCATTCATCACCATATACAGATGGTTGTTTATCGAAGCCATGCTTTGAAACAGTTCTCCTGCATTGGTGCTGTTGGCGGACTGAAACAAATCGCCGTAAGTGCTGTCGTTATTGGCGGCAATAAAATATAAACCGCCTGTTGTAGTATTGTTCAGCCCTTCGCAAATGGTATAAATGCCTTGTTCAGATAGAGGAATGGTTGATGTAGCCGGATTAGGTGTGTCTTTTACACAACCCGCCAGCAGCCATAAAAATGCTAGTAATGCACTAGTTTTTCCACCCATTTTTTGCCCTTTGAATCTTTGACGATGATGCTATATACACAGCTCTGCAAGTTACTTATATTCACCTGAGTTGTTGTAGTTGTTGCTGTACCTTCCAGCATCAAACGACCATCGAGTGATACAACTAAGTACTGAAACCCGTTGGTGCAGTCTTGTTGGATTAGTGATACAACATCGCCGGCAGGCTGGGGGTAAATGAAAGTACTTGATGATTGTTGCACTGAAGTAATTCCTGTACTACCATGTACATGAATAGCGCCAACAGCATCGAGGTCGAAGCCCCCGGTTGGGAATTGGGTAGGGAAGGGGTCGTTGATGGTTCTGCCTGCGCTATCGAAACATGCATGACGGGCATTGACATCACCAACAACATCTACCAATCTAACATGTGTTATGCGATTGATATCGAGCCCCGAAATACCTGCCAAGTCCTCTAAATCAAACGGAGTACCCCAATTTGCAATGTATTTACCGGCCAGGTTATGAATCAGGTTGGCATACATGTACACTCCTGAACCTGGAATTTGAGTTTGTGTATTTGTGAGTGATTGTGCCGGAAATCTAAAGAAGTTCTCACCGTCAGAACTCACTTCCACGAACGCCAGCTCAAGGAATGCCTGAGAATCGTTGGTGGGGTTAGCGAAGCCGTTTTCAAAAACTGCGAAGTCAGCACCCGGCCCGTTGTATAGATACCCGTCAAAAGTAAGAGTCGCATACCCTGAATCACCCAAACTAACCACCATTCTATCAGGTACACCCAAGCTCAACGATGAATCGCCGGATGTTGTGGTGCCTAGGGCAGGGAAGTCAATGTTCAGGTATCCTCGGTGTACTATGCAAGTGTTCGCCCAACCCACAAACAAATGGGAGCTATCGGGGATGGCGTCGCAGCCCGACATACCCACCTGTGGTGCATATTGGGCGAACACACTGCTTGTTGTTAATACAAGTAATATGGAATACAGGTATCTCAAAATTAATTTTTGATGAGTTTTTCAGTGAAGCGGGTTTCTTGATTTTCGAACTCTATTAAATACATACCCGATTTTAAGTTACTTACATCAATAGTAGTATTGCCTGCATTTAATTCAAAGATATTCAATGTTTTACCTGTAATGTCTTTGATAGTTACATTGTAAGTATCACTGTTAATACCTGCAAAGTGTATTTCGTTAGTAGCAGGGTTAGGGTACACCGCAATTTTAGATTGGTTGGTTGTAGATACACTCAAATTATGGTCGAGCGTAGTAAACTGATCCATGCAAAAGTAAGCAGGGGTGTTCATACCAAAACTACCATTGTCTGACGAAGAAAGATAGAAAAAGATAGAATCTACATTGCCCAAAGGAAGTAAGTTCACCCAGTTCCAGCCACGCACAATTGAATCGTTAGCAGTACCTGCTGGGCGGTAGTCGGCAAGATAATAATCAACCGAGTCGGTGGCAAAACTACCATGGTACATACCTTTTATGGTTACTTTAAACCAATCGGGCGCAGTGCCTTGCCCGGTTGTAATACCAGAGTGGGTAGTATCGCCAAATTTCTTAGCAAACCCATCACCATCGCGCATACTGTTATAAGTGTACGTTGAATTAGTGATGTAAAAGCCCGAAACGGGGTGTCCAAGAGCAGCACCTGTGAGCATCAACTTCGTTTGTTGTCCGTACTCAACCACATATTTTCCGGTACCGCTGTAGTCGTGCCCATTTTTCACTGAATACTGATTGGTAAAACCACTGGTGGTAGTATCGATTTTGTTAGAATACACAAACCCTGAGCTCCAATAAGAAGAGCCAAAACCAGTGTCGTACACACATGGGAACCAGGCATGCCCATCAGCAAAACCAACATCAGTACCGGGGTGGCTGTAGTTAACATAACATGTATCGGTACCCGGTAGTGTAAGGGTATCGAATGTGGCTACAGTTTGCGCTTTGGCAACTGTGGCACCGGCGAGCAGGCCGGCAAATAAAAATAAAATTCTGCGCATATCAGCAAGTTTAAAATCTCACATACATGCAGCTACGGATTGAGTCAGAATAAAAGAAAAGAGACTTGTCAGAGACCTTTCTCCTACCTGTGCTTTTTTTCCCGAAAGCAGCGATAAGTAATATGCAACGGCAGGTCTTCTGGCTCGCTTCGCTGTTTCAAAGCCTTCCCATTCGTTGTTTGCCGAACAGTGGCGTAGGAGTTAAAACAGTATTGTAAATGAAGCTTACAGCATCGGGTAATGCCCGGGATTTTCACCACGGTTCCCTTTTAATCCCGCCAACGGCGGAAACCAATGCGTAGCAAAAGTAGGAGTTTTTGTGAAGCTTCCCAAAAAAATCGTTTTTGGTCAGAAATCGGTGGAGTAAAACCCGGTAAGTCAAATTTTAAATATTGCAAAAAAAAATACCTAATTGTAGGGAAGCTAGTTTAGTGGATTTTGACTAAAGAGATTCGTAATGTTTTTTATTTTTACCGTAAAAAATGCTTTTCAATTCCTTCGAATTCGTGGTTTTTCTGCTAGTAGTGTTTCTATTATACTGGCACGTATTCAATAAGAATTTGAAAGTCCAGAATGCACTTTTGCTATTTTCTAGTTATTTCTTTTATGCTTGCTGGAACTGGAAATTTTTGTTTTTACTGGTGCTTTCTACACTTATAGATTACGTATTCGGATTACTTGTCCATAATTCAGTTAAATACCGGAAATTGTTTTATTGGTTGAGTATTGTCAATAATTTGGCTGTGCTTGGCTTTTTTAAGTATTATAATTTTTTCGCTGTCAATATTCAGGAGGCTTTTGACGCAATAGGGATACATTTTTCACCGTGGTTATTAAGCATCGTTGCTCCAGTCGGAATTTCATTTTATACCTTCCACGGCATGTCTTATGTGTTTGATATTTACAAGAAACGTATTGAACCAACAAGGGATTTTGTAGCCTATGCCGATTTTGTTTGTTTCTTTCCCCTTTTAGTAGCTGGTCCAATTGAAAGAGGATCTAACCTATTACCTCAAATTAAGGTCAAAAGAACATTTAATTATGAACAGGCTTTAGACGGTTTCCGGTTAATCTTATGGGGCTTTTTCTTAAAAGTAGTAATTGCTGATACGCTTGCAGTTACGGTAAATGAGATTTTTGGTAACTATAAGAGCTATCCGGGATCAACTTTAATACTAGGAGCCCTTTATTTCTCTGTACAGATTTACGGTGATTTTTGTGGTTATACGAGTATCGCAATTGGCGTTGCAAAGCTATTTGGATTTGAACTCTTGTCTAATTTCCGTTATCCGTATTTCGCTTCCAACTTATCTGATTTCTGGCGTCGTTGGCATATTTCTCTTTCTTCATGGTTCCGCGATTACATTTACATACCACTGGGCGGGGCACGCGTAAGTAGAATAAAGGTAATCAGAAATACGTTTATTATTTTCTTAATAAGTGGCTTCTGGCACGGAGCAAACTGGACATTTATTATGTGGGGGGTGCTGCATGCTGTAGGTCTCACTTATGAAATTATCACAAAACAATGGAGGGGGCAATTATTTGAAAGAATGCCTAAGATAATGGGCAGCATAATTGGAACTGTTTTGACATTTACATTTGTATGCTTTGCATATATATTCTTTCGAGCGCCCAATATCCATGTTGCCCTAGACTATATTCGAGGCATGGGCAATGGAGTTACACAAAGTACAGGCAGTAGATTGGGTCTGATTTATGTTGCGATATTATTCTTGCTTGACTGGTTTCAGCGAGAGTCAGAAAGGCGTGTATTGTCGTTTGGAAGTGCACCAGTTCGTTGGGCTTTGTACGTAATAATGGGTATGAGTGTTTTAATTTATTCGGTGAGCAATCCATCATCATTCATTTATTTTCAATTCTAAATATGAGGAAAGCGTTTAGGTTACTTACTATATATGCAGTTGTTGTCATTGTCTGTTTTACAATTTTACTATCAGGTATTGGTTCTATTCTCAGTAATGATTCAATCTACAAAACACCACCCGATAGACCTATTTTATTAATAGGCGCATCACAAACTGCCTATGGTGTAAATGATAGTTTCGTGCACAATATTTATAATCTCTCCAGTCCGGGCGATGCATTTGTTTATACTTATTTCAAACTGAGGAAAGTGCTACCACTGAACCCACAAATAAAAACAGTAGTACTATCAGTAAGTGAGCAATTAATAACAAAACGCCTTGCGGATTTGTGGCTTCGCAATGAGAATTTCGTGAATATTAAAAGCCTTAGCTATTTTCATTTAGTGGACCTTAAACAACTAGGTTTTTCTTTTGTTCATAACCCGGAACAAGTTATTAAAGACTTTGTAAGCATACCAAAAGCGAAATCAGGCCTTTGTGTGGACATTTTGAAGCATAAAAATGTTACAATACAAGACTTGCAACTTGGAGGCTATGAAGTGGAGAAGGCAAATATCGTTGCACTGAAAAATAGGAGAACTCAAACAGAAGAAACACCGGCTGCTAAAAAAAATAGGCAAGATATAGCCGACATGTATGCAGCCGACCCGATGCCTGTGTCAGATTGGCAAATAGAATACTTGCGCAAAATTGTCGATTTTTGTAAGGAAAGGAATGTCAAGATTATATTCCTTAGAACACCTGAACACCCAACATGGGAAGCTAAGAATGAAAAAATATTCATGGATTTGCTACACAATGACTTTTCAACAGTTCCATTTATTGATTGCAGAAACATGCCGTTTCCCGACACTTGCTTCACTGATTTGGTTCATATCAACTATTACGCAGCAAAACCATTTGCTGATTCAGTTGAGCGCCTTATTCAAGAACAATTAAAGTGAGGGGTGTGATTATTTGTGTGGAGTGGGGGAGAACGTTTATTTTCGACCTTGAAGATAGTTGTAAAAACTGTTGTTGTATAAGACGTTTTTATATTTCTCTGTTAACTCTTTTTTTGATAGATTTTCAATAACCTGAGCACGAATGTCAATAAAAATTAGGTGATTGAAGCACCGAATAGCATTTAAATGTTTGAAGATATTGCCATTTAAAAACCTCTGCGCTGCTTTTTCGTATTCAACTTTCATTTGGTTTGTAGGACCATATTTTTTGTGGAGCATTCCTAGTATTTGAGCGTCACGTTTGAATACTTGCCAAAAGTCGTTGTTCATTAAAAATGGCAAAAGTTCATCGAGCGCCCGGGTAGTATCTCCATTGGCAACGTAGCATTTTGCATTGAGTAATTTTTTGCGTGCCAAACTACTATAAATGCCGTTTGCGCAATCGGTACGGTAAATAAAACCTAAAGCAAACGAATTGATTTTCAAACAATTGGAAAAGTCGTGACGGTAGTAGTAATGTTCTGCAAGGCTATAAAAAAACTCACCAAGGTCAGATCTGGAAGTATTGTTATTTTTAGTTGTACCGTAGTTCAAATATACCCACAAAAAACGTGAAACTTGTAGGTTGAAATTTCGCTCCCCATGGTTGAAATGATGGGTGTACATTAGGTCACAAATCGTTGAAATTGAAGCAGTATCTAGGTTTAGAGTTACCAAATGCGTGACCGGAATCCTATTCCATTTTTCTGTTTTGAATTTCGGTACTTGAAAAAACGATGAATTTGTTAGAATATCAAACGCGGCTTGGGCATGTTTTTCAAAATTCGCGGAAGTATCATTTACGCAATTGTTCAAATGATTTTCAAGCTCTGATAGTTCGTTGTTGTAAACTTGATTTATGGTTATGAAAATGCTGTCTAATTGAAGTTGAAATTTTAATCCAACTTTGGAAGGTATCAAATGAATTATTGTACTGGTATCTGTACTGTCCATCATTTCAAATATCGATTCATAAACTCTGACTGAATCAGCGAGTCTTACAACTACCGGTGTAATTTTTTCAAGTGTTAACGAATCCTGCCCATACACAGGTACAGCAATGAACAAAAGGAATATTTGAAGGAGTTTTTTCATTGTGGATATAACGAAGTTAAAGGAATTTATTTATTCGCTATTTTTGGTGTATCAAATTTCCAAAAAGGGTTTCACCTTTTTAAAAATGCACCTCCGGTTGAGAAAAAGACAATTCTTGTAATCACTTTAATTCAATTAGTTATTTGTATCGTTACTGCATTTATGTCTCTCGGGTGTTCCGCAGACCCACACTATGTTTATCCAATCGATCTCTATTTTAAGGTATTCTTTTCACCTTTCAGGCGTATACTGATATTTGAAAATTTTAACGTCGTTTTGGTTTGTGCAATTTGGGTTTTTTATGCTTTTTTAGTTGAGAGATTAATTGCGTTTACTTCTCAGTATTTGAAGTCAAAAAAGGGTTGATTATCACGACGCTTGTAGCTCAAATTGTAATCTCTTATTAGGATTCAAGATAGATCTTTCAATATATTTATTTTTATCGCTGTTGTTTATTATCTTTTTGTTCTATAATTTAGCGTTATGTTACCGAAGGCTTCGAATAGGGAGTGCCGTAAGTTTTTCACGAACGGCACGGACTATTTAACGATAACGTCAATTATGGAACAAACTACCTTAGCCCCGCAGGGTTGGAAGCGTGGGCATTATCAAATGTTTTTCATTTTGTTTATTAATGCGCGCTACCTTTGCAAAAAATGGAATTAACATAAAAGTTTCTAAAAAGTTTCATTTTTGTTTCATTTGGACTACTTTTGTATTCCAATATGTTGGGTACTTAACCCATTCAACTACGCTTGTAACTTTTAATAAAAAATCGATGGATAAACCTACGAAGTCATATCTTGTCAAGGGTTCTTTTAAATACTCGGAAAATGAGACAATCGAAATGCAACTTTCGTTATATTTTTTTAACGAAGATGATTATGTAATTGCTTATTGCCCTGCATTAGATTTATCGGGGTATGGAGCAACAGAGAGCGAAGCTGACGAGGATTTTAAAGTTGTTCTTTCTGAATATTTCACCTATACTATGCATAAAAATACAATCAGAGAAGATTTAAAGAAAATGGGGTGGCAATTAAAGAAATCACTACACAAGAAAATGAAAGCCCCTTCTGATGAGCAAGTAAGAGAAACAAACGAAAATTTCAATAATATCCTTTTATCGAATCCCTCTATTAAAAAAGTAAATAGAGCAGTTCAAATACCTGTATTTGCATAATGTCGTTAAAAAACATTCCGTTAAAAGTTTTCAGACATTTTCTGAGTTATAAAGGGCTAAAGAAAATAAGGACTAAAGGAGGGCACGAAACTTGGGCTAGGAAAGATTTAACTAGACCTGTTGTAATACAAACGCATGAGAATCCAATTCCTGAATTTATTATTAAAAGCAATTTACGTACAATTGGTAGTAATAGACAAGAATTTGAAAACTGGTTAAATCCAAATACAACAAAGAGTATTCCCGTTAGCACTATTGTAGGGGAAGCTTAATTATCAGTGAAATCTTTATCTCTCCCTATAATTAAGTAACCATGCAGTGAGAAGCGTGGGCTAAATAAAAAGAGATTTTGTTCTATAATTTACATTATGTTAAGTAGAAAAGCGAAAAATAACACCCCTACCGAATAGCCTAAACAACCTGATTAAAACACTCTATATATCCACAAAGACAAAAACAGAAACTACGCCCCTGCTTTTCATTACCTTTGTGACACCAAATGATAAAGCAGGAAACGGTTAATGAAATAATGCATCGCGCAGACATCGTAGATGTCGTTGGGCAATTTTTGAAATTGCGCAAACGAGGTATTAATTATATCGCTAACTGCCCTTTCCATAACGAAAAAACACCATCTTTCAACGTTTCACCATCTAAGGGCATTTATAAGTGCTTTGGCTGTGGTAAGGCAGGAAACTCGGTTTCATTCATTCAGGAACACGAGAAACTCTCGTATCCTGAAGCGATGCGCTGGCTCGCTGACTTCTACAAAATTCCATTTGAAGAAACAGAGAAAAGTCCGGAAGTACAACAGCAACAGCAAACGGGTGAATCGTTGCGTATCATTAATGAATTCGCTGCCAACTATTTCCATGATACCCTGTTCAAGACTGAGGAAGGCGAAATTGTAGGTCTTTCCTATTTCAAGCAACGCGGGTTCAGGAAAGAGACGATCGAGAAATTCAAGCTGGGATATAATGCCGAATACCATGATGTTTTTTTGGGGGCTGCGCTTGCCAAGGGTTATCAGCACGATTTGCTCGAAAAAGCCGGATTAGTTAAGAATCGCAACGGCATTTACCACGATGTGTACCGTGGTAGGGTTATTTTCCCTATTCATGGCATGACGGGCCGTGTCGTTGGTTTTGGCGCGCGTATCCTCAAAACATCTGATAAGGCACCCAAGTACATCAATACCCCCGAGAATGAGCTTTATATCAAAAGCAAAATTCTCTATGGCATGTACCAGGCGCGCCAGTCTATTGGTAAGCATGACGAGTGCTTTCTGGTAGAAGGTTATACCGATGTTATCTCTATGCATCAGGGAGGTGTTGAAAACGTAGTGGCATCAAGTGGTACTTCCCTTACCGAAGACCAATTAAGGGTTATTGGGCAACTTACCCGCAATCTAACCATTTTGTATGATGGCGACTCTGCCGGCATTAAGGCTGCATTGCGTGGGCTCGATATGGCTTTGTCGCAAAGCTTTAACGTTCAGCTTGTTCTGCTGCCCGATGGCGATGACCCGGATAGTTTTATCCAGAAAACCGGTGCACAAGGATTTTTAGATTATGTTAAACAACATAAACAAGGTGTAATCAGTTTCAGGCTGCAAATTGGTATGGGTGAGGTCGGCGACGACCCAATGAAAAAGTCGAAATTGGTGAATGAAATTGCCGAAAGCATTTCAAAAATCAACAAGGCTGAAGACTTTTCTTTGCAAGACCACTATATTCGGGAGGCGTCGCAAAAGCTGAAAGTTGATGAGTCAGGTTTAGTCAATCTGGTTAATAAGTACATTCGCGACAGGGTTGAAACAGAGTCGAGAGACCGCGACAGGCAGGCTGCACGTGAAGAGGTGGAACAACTCCCACCCGATTTTGATCATCCTGATGAGTTTGAAGCTGCACCCAGTACAACAGCCACTAACCTCGAACATGAATGGCAGATTTTGCGCATTTTGATTGAGTTTGGGCATTTGGCGTATACTGAAGAACAAACAGTGGCACAACTGATATTTCAACGTGTTGATCCGGCGCTACTTGAAGATGTAACCGTGGGAAAATTGTTTAACGAATACGCCAGCCACTACGAGAAGTTTGGGAATACGCCCGAAATACACATTTTCACCAACTACCCCGACCCTGTGGTTCGAAATAAACTTTCAGCATTGCTGCACGCTGAACCGCACATTAGCGAAAACTGGAGTCTTAAATATGGCATTAAGAGCATCAACGACCGTCTTCCATATATGGCTGATGTTGAAAGTTCACTTTCGTATTATGAAAACCAGAAGGTCATGATTTTCATCAACGACACAATTAAAAAGCTTGAAACTGAAACTGACCCGAGGGAAATGCTGCGTTTACAGATGAAATTTCTGGAATTGAAGAAACTGGAGCGCGAAATTTTACAAAAGCATGAACCTGTGGTTTTTAAATCACTCAAATTCAAATAATATTGGCTCGCATCTTAGCACTTGATTACGGTAAAAAACGTACAGGAGTCGCCGTTACCGACCCTTTGAAAATTATTGCAACGGCATTGACAACAGTTGAAACGGGCGAATTGATTGGTTTTTTGAAAAAGTACATGGCAACTGAACAAGTCGAAAAAATCATCATTGGCTACCCTCTTAACATGGATGACTCCCCTACCGATGCGACGCCCTTGGTAGAGAAGTTTATTGTGAAATTTGGCAATGTGTTTCCAAATCTACCGGTTGAAAAAGTGGACGAACGAATGACGTCCAGAATGGCGAGTAAGGCCATTGCCCAAATGGGGCTTTCAAAGAAAGACCGCGAAAAAAAGGAGTTAATCGATGCCGTTGCTGCCGTCATCATCCTCCAGGAATACATGGGAATTTATTAGCCTTTTGATGCCATTTCTGAGGCTTTCCGTTTCAAAAACGTTACTACCCTAGCCTGATCTTTGTAGCGTACTTTGTCGGTTGTAAAATCACCAACAATAGGTTGTAATTCTGAAATCCATTTTTTACCCGCTGAAGAGAGTTTTTCGAAAATACCAAGAAATTCGACAGCCTGTACGATGGCCATAAACTCAATTGCCAGTACTTCGTAGGTATTCATAATCACTTTTTGGGCAATTATAGCGGCATTTGCACCCATACTTACTATATCCTGATTGTCGTTGTTGCTGGGAATGCTGTGCACATACATCGGGAAGCTGAGGGTTTGATTTTCAGCAGTAGTCGAGGTAGCAGGGAACTGCATACCTTGCATACCAAGGTTAAGCCCTAATGTACCTTTATTGATAAAAGGAGTGAGCTTGCCATTTAACCTGTCGTTGAATAAAAAATTAAGTTGTCGCTCGCAAAGCATTGATAATCTTGTGATTGACATCTTTATTTTATCCATTTCAAGAGCAGCATAATCGCCATGGAAATTGCCGCCGTGGTACACATTTTTGTTGTTGTAGTCAATCACAGGGTTATCACTCACCGAGTTAATTTCATGACCAATAACTGTTTTGGCGTTCTCCAAAGTATCTAATACAGGCCCCAAAATCTGCGGTACACACCTTATCGAGTAATACTCCTGAACCTTGTCTTTGAGTATGTTCTCTTTTACTTTTTTATCGTAAAGGTGTTGTTCTCGGTTTTTAATAAGCCCACTGTCTTGTAAAAAGGAACGCATTGATGCTGCAATGGCTTGTTGCCCAGCATGATGTTTAACGGCATTCAATTGTTCGGAAAAATGGTCGTCGTATGATTCAACCATTTCAACAATCATCGATGTTGCAACAGTAGCCAGATTCAAAAGGTTTTCAGCATGTAGCAGGTTTACTATACCTATTCCACACATGGCAGAAGTACCATTCATAACAGAAAGACCTTCCCTTATATGTACACCAATTGGCGACAGTTTTTCTTGCTGAAAGGCTGCTTCTGTAGTTGTAATCGTCCCCTTGTACCAAACATCTCCCTCTCCAATTAAAGTCAACGCCAAGTGCGCCAATTGTACTAAATCTCCACTGGCACCAAGTCCGCCATGCTCATAAATAACCGGTGTGATGTCACGATTCAAAAGCTCAGTGAGCAAAACCAATGCATCAGGATGTATACCAGAAAAACCTTGCGATAAAGTGTTGAGACGTGCCAAAACCAAACCTCTTACATTTTCTGGTGCTATAGGTTGCCCTGAACCACTACAATGGCTGCGTATCAGGTTGAATTGTAATTGTATTTGGTCTTCATTGCTCACTTTGTACTGAGCCATCGGTCCAAAGCCGGTGTTAATACCGTAAATCAGTTTGTCTTTAATGAATTCTTTCAAAAAATAAAACGATGCATACGACTGTGCCATTGCTTTTTCACTCAACGCAACCTTGTTGTGAAGTGTTACAATTTTATAAGCGTCGTTGATGGTCAATTCCCCTGAACCATCCAGAACAATTGTATTTGATTTATTCATTGAACCGGGTAATCTGATTTAACTCAATCAATATCATGTTAAATAAACATTTTAGATGATTGAAGCGTCGGCAAATTAGGCTAAAATATGTTTCTTTGCCAATAAAGTTCACTTGTTTTATAGCATGCACCGCATTTTAGTATCATTTTGTTTGTTTTTATGCCTTAGCGTTAGTCAGGCTTTTTCCCAATCTCAAAAACTGAACGACCCGAAAGAACTTTTTGGTAAGCTCAAAGAAACGTCAAAGAACACCCAGACAATCAAAGCATCATTTACCGAAGAGAAATTTTCAAGTGACGTAAAGGAGCCCATCAAATCTACCGGAATGTTCTACTACAAAAAGGACAAAAAGTTGCGTTGGGAGAAAATTAAACCTGTGCAGTTCATCTTTTTAGTAAGCGGAGACAAAGCAAGGATTAAAGAAGACGGTAAAGAGAAAAACATCTCTTCCTTCAATGAGTCGGTGGGTAAAATCAAAGATTTGATGCTCATTCTTGTGAATGGTGAGTTTCAGGACAACAAAATGTTCAGGACTGAATGCTACAAGAACGGTAAGAACTATCAAATAAAATTGTTCCCGAAAAACAAGCGCATGGCTAAAGTATTCGACTATGTTTTCCTCACATTTTCGGGTGAAACGATGCGCTTGAAGGAAATGGACTTTTTTGAAAAAAACGGAGACAAATCGGAAATGAAATTTTACAACGATGTTGTAAACGTGGCTCTTGAAGACAAACTTTTTGAAAATTTCTAGGCATGTTTCAGGGCGATTTTTATCAAATTACTTCGGGACCTGACTTGTTAGGGCAGGAACATAGTTTTAGAATAAGGCTGAATGAGGACCATGAAATATTCAAAGCGCACTTTCCGGGGCAGCCTATAACACCTGGTGTGGTGCAGCTAGAAATGGTAAAAGAACTTACCGGCATTGTGTTGGGCAGTCAGGTTTCGTTAGTGTCTATTCATCGTTGTAAGTACCTAAATATACTTGATCCGAGGACGTTTCAGGAAATTTTTATTAAGTTGCAAATTCAAGAAATAGAAGGGATTATAAAGGTCAATGCTACCATTAGTGCGGGTGAAACAATATTTTTAAAACTCAGCTCAAAATACCGTTGAAACTACTTTCAGAAATAAACGCGTGCGTACTGATACCTACCTACAACAATGAAAAAACTTTGGGGCAGGTAATTGAAGGCGTGTTGAATTTTGCTGACCATGTAATAGTTATCAACGATGGTGCTACAGATACAACAAATGAAATTTTAGCAAGGTTTGGGAATCAAATTTCGATCCTTAAAAACGAATCAAATAAAGGTAAAGGTTACTCACTTCGGAAAGGGTTTGCGTATGCTATTGAAAATGGTTTTGAATATGCCTTGACTATTGATTCTGATGGGCAACACTACCCCGACGATATTCCTCAGTTTGTAATGGCAGCTAAGGCTAAACCAGGTGCTTTATTAATGGGAGCCAGAAACATGGAACAAGAAGGTGTACCGGGAAAAAGTTCATTTGGCAATAAGTTTTCCAATTTTTGGTTTTGGGTTGAGACAGGCATAAAACTGCCCGACACACAAACGGGTTATAGGATCTACCCTCTTCAGCCACTCAAAAGCATAAAACTCTACACCAATAAATTTGAGCTTGAAATTGAAGTGATAGTCAAATTAGCATGGCGCGGGGTGGCGGTTCAGTCGGTTCCGGTTAAGGTGTTGTACGATAAGGCTACACGCGTTTCGCACTTTAGGCCGTTTCGTGATTTTTCAAGAATTTCTGTTCTAAATACCTACTTGGTAACGCTCACATTCCTGTACTACATGCACGTGAGGGTGTTTAGGAACATTAAAAAAAAAGGTCTTTGGAACATCATACGTGAAGAAGCGCAAAAAAGAGATGAAACGAATTTAAGGAAATCTGCCTCTGTTGGGTTTGGATTGTTTATGGGAATAGTTCCAATATGGGGCTTTCAACTTATGGTTGGTATACCGCTGGCAATTCTCTTCAGGCTCAATAAAGTCATTTTTATAGGTTCGTCCCACATATCCATTCCACCAATGATACCTATTATCATTTTTACGAGTTATGAGGTAGGTGGTTTGTTCGTAAAAAATGGTGTCACACTACGCGATACCCATGGTTTGAACCTCGAGTATATTCACAAAAACTTTTTGCAATATGCGACCGGTGCATGTGTACTAGCAGTGTTAGTGGGGATATTGGGATTTTTTGCTGCGCTTATTTTGTTCAATCAGTTCAGAACGCAAACCTCAAGCACTAAGAATTAGTGCCTTCGTCTTCTGTTTCCCTAAGTATCAGGTTTTCTTTTTGTACGAGTTCTGTAATTTTTTTATCTAAGCGTTTTGCAGTTTCATCGATACCATCAATCAGTTCCTTGTTGTTTGGGTCAGCAGGGTCGTCATGATTATATAATTCAAGAAGTCCCATAATTGTTGAAAGCGGTCCCCTTAATTCATGCGAGTTAGTAAAAGAAACTTCCTCTAAAACTGTGCTTTGTGCTTTGATACGCTCGAGGTGTTTCTTTTTCTCAATTGCAAGTTGCCTGTTTCTTTGAATCGACTGTTTAAATTTTCTAATGACAACTATAATAACAGCCAATAGCAAGACAATACCACCAATATAAGCGAATTTTTCCGTCCGTTGTTTGATAATCTCCAGTTCTTTTTCCTTTTCTTTCAGTTCGAGCCTGTGCTTATGGTCGAGCTTTGCAATTTCTTTTTCTCTGCTTTCATTGAATACAACTTGTTTGGCGGCATCGTAAAGTTTGTAAGCAATAAACGCGTTTTTGAAATCATAGTTTAATTCATAGGCTGATGCAAGTGCCTGATAGCTTTGATACAGCGAAGAATAGTCGTTGATTTTTTTAAAATAATTGATACTGTTTTGCAGACTTGAAATTGCCATACTCAACAATTTGCTACGGTCGCCTATTCTGCTTCGTGCTGAATATTGATGGGATGAGTCACTGGCAATATCAAGTAAAATTTCAGCAAGGTTAACCTGATTTATTGCAAGGCTGTTTTCTTCCCCCGGAATACTTTGCAACATTTTAATGGCACTATCCTGATATTTGAAAGCTTTTTCGAGGTGGTTTTCGAGTAACGTATATTCGCAATATAAACCTGCGATACGTCCAAGGTTATTGGCTACTTCCCTATCATAGCCCGATTTACGTGCCATACTAAGTGCCTGGGAGTACATTTTTAATGCTAAGTCGAAATATCTGATCGCCGAAATCGAATCTTGTTTTTCAAGGAAGTGGTCGGCATAATCGTTATAAACACAACCAAGGTTGCCAATTGCAGCAGCAAGTTTACGCTCATCCTTTAAAGAACTAATAATGCCAATACTTGCTGAATCATATTCGATGGCTTTTAACCAGTCTTTTTGTTTAAGGTAAACATTGCCAACATTCCCTAGAGTTATTGCTTCTCTAAGCCGATTTCCCAACTCTTTATATAGCTTATTGGCATCAAGGTAATAGTTAACTGACTTTACAAAATCAGATTTAGTTTCATAGTTGGTTCCCAGTGAGTTATAAGCCTTAGCTATACCCACTTTTAGATTTATTTGTTGTGATAATTCCAGTCCTAAATTAGCAAAATGAATACCTGAATCAGGATTGATATGGCTTAGCTCGTGAGATATTTCAGAGTATAAAAGTGCCTTTGAAGTATCGGCAACACCTCTTTTTGAAAGCTCTACATTTAACGAATCAATGATACCAAGTCTTCGCTCCTGCCCCAATGACAGGAATGAAACGAGTAAGAAATTGATTACCAAAAACTTTCTAATCATGAATCAAGGTTCAGAATGATAGAATTACCAAAAAATGTTGAATAACATACATTGGAATTGGGTAGAAATTCTCAACAGAGTGTAAAACTATGTCATGGAACTTTATTGTTAGGCGTAATGGAGACATATTTTTTTAACAGTGTCTCCATTTTCGACAAGTTACAGAAAATATTTTAACTTGCCCCTATGTTTTTGAATTTTTTCAGGAGAAATAAGAAACGCGATGAAGATATTTACGAGTTGCCCATACCCGAAAATGCAAGTTTTTCGTTCATAGGAACCGATATTCACTCTCATTTGGTGCCAGGTATTGACGATGGCGCAAAAACAGTAGAGGATAGTGTTGCAATGATCAAAAAATTGGTGTCGATGGGATATAGGCAAATTGTAACAACTCCGCATGTGATGATTGATATGTACAGGAATACCCCTGAAACAATCAATAATGGTCTGGAGATTTTAAAAGATGCATTACAAAAGGAAGGAATCAATATTCCTATTAAAGCGGCAGCTGAATACTATATAGACGAATATTTTTTCTCACTCATTGGAAAGGAGCCACTTCTGACTGTTACCAAAAATGAAGTTTTGGTTGAGTTCTCTATGCTTTACGAACCCCCGATGCTTGATACAACCATTTTTAACATGCAAACATTGGGTTATAAGCCAATTTTAGCCCACCCAGAGAGGTATAATTCGTTACATCAAAATTTTGAGCGTTACCAACAATTGAAAGACAAGGGTTGTTTGTTCCAACTGAATCTTCTTTCGTTGCATGGGTACTATGGGCGAAACGTGGCAGAGGTTGCGCACAAACTTTTGCGACGCGGTATGTATGACTATTGTGGCACAGACATGCACCACGAAAGACATGCGGATACAATTCAATCTATGCTTAAAACAAGTGCATTTCTAACACTATCAGGGTATCCTTTTAGAAACAATACATTAACTTTTTAAGCCTATTTTGCTTAAACCACCCGAAAAGTATATTTTTGTGGAAATTAGTCCGACTATGTACAGTCGGAACTGAAACTATTAGTTAAAAACATTGAAGTTGATGGGAAATTCCTCGTTTAGAATTGCCGTGATTGGATTAGGTTATGTTGGTTTACCACTTGCCGTAGAATTTAGTAAATACTTTCCAGTGGTTGGTTTTGATATCAATCAAAAACGGGTAGCAGATTTGCAGGAAGGTAATGATGTTACACTCGAAGTTGCATCAGATGCTTTGAAAAGTGTGATTGTTAAAAGTAATGACATGTCGAGGGCAAAAGGTCTCTTTTGTGGTTGTGTTATGCCTGATATTGCAGAATGCAACGTATACATTGTGACCGTTCCTACTCCAGTAGATTTAAATAACCACCCTGACCTCACTCCATTATATAAAGCGAGTGAAACTGTAGGTAAAGTGCTCAAAAAAGGCGATTACGTAGTGTACGAATCTACCGTATATCCTGGTGTAACAGAAGATGAATGTGTACCTGTTTTGGAGAGGCACTCGGGTCTGAAGTTTAACGTTGATTTCTTCTGTGGATATTCACCTGAACGTATTAACCCGGGTGACAAACAGCATACTGTAGCGAACATCAGAAAAATTACTGCCGGTTCAACACCTGAAGCTGCGACTGTCGTGAATGACCTTTATGCAAAAATTATTGTTGCAGGTACTTTCAAAGCTTCTTCTATTAAAGTAGCTGAGGCTGCAAAAGTGATTGAAAATTCTCAGAGGGATATAAACATTGCGTTTGTAAACGAACTAGCTAAGATTTTTAATAAGCTTGGAATTGATACAACCGAAGTGTTGGAAGCAGCTGGTACTAAGTGGAACTTCCTTCCTTTCCGTCCCGGATTGGTGGGTGGTCACTGTATTGGCGTTGATCCGTATTATCTGGCGTTAAAAGCTTCTTCTGCAGGTTACCACCCTGAAATTATACTCGCAGGTAGAAGAATGAATGATGGTATGGGTGCATACGTAGCAAATGAGACGGTGAAATTGATGATAAAAAAAGACATCACCATTAAAAATGCCAATGTTATGATATTGGGCATTACTTTCAAAGAGAACTGTACCGATGTAAGAAATACAAAAGTAATTGATATCTACAATGAACTCGCGTCTTATGGAATCAACATTACTGTTTACGATCCTTGGGCGGCACCTGAAGAAGTATGGCATGAGTATGGTGTTAAAACGGTAACAGTTTTACCTGCAAAAACTGACTATGATGCTGTAGTCTTAGCGGTTGCACATCGTGAGTTCGTTAATATTAATTGGCGCGATTATGTAAAATCAAACGGTGTTATTTATGATGTTAAAAGCATTCTAGGTAAAGAAGTTGTTGATGCGCGCTTATAATATCAATCAAAATTAGTAAAGTACGTTTAACAGATTATTTATTAAAATTCAATCAATCTGAATTTATGTCAGGTGCAATTAAAATATCAGGGAAGTATCTTGTTCATTGTTTGATAACAATGGTTGCCATCAGTGTATTTTTTCCTTCTTGTATTTCGCCACAAAAGATTAAATATTTTACAGATTTACCCGATACTATTAAAGCTGAACAACCAGTGGTATTGCAAGCCACTCCATACGAAGATCCTAGAATTCTACCTAATGATGTATTGTTGATTACACTTCAAACTTCAGCTCAGGGTGAATCAAATACACCGATTAACACACCAACTGTGGCTACTTTCAATCCATTAAGTGGTACACTGGTTGATAAAAACGGAAATGTTGAAATTGCATTAATTGGTTATGTAAAATTGGGTGGATTAACTACACTTGAAGCACGAGAATTGATTAAACAAAAAGCAAAAGAATTTTATAAAGACCCGATTGTTTCTGTTAGAATTGCAAATTTCGATGTAACAATACTAGGCGATATCAGTGCTCCGGGAACATATAGTTTCCCGAGTGAAAAAGTAAATATTTTTGAAGCAATTGCAGCAGGTCACGATATTGCAATTACCGGCAGAAGGGACAACATCTTATTAGTAAGAACTGAAGGTCAAAATAAAAAATTTATAAGGTTTAACTTGTCTTCAAGCGAGACCTTTAGGTCGCCATACTTATACATGCGGCAACGTGACTTGGTTTACGTTGAGCCATTTGATTTTAAAATAAGACAGGCTGACCAAACTTTACTGAGAAATATTAGTATAATAAGTAGCATATTGTCTTTGGCAACGTTGACATTAGCATACCGCAACTACAAATTTTAAACTACCTCAGACTTTTAATACTCGATGGAAGAGAAAAAACTGGACTCTGCGTTACAGGATAAAAATAAGATTGAGGAAAGTTCATTCAATCTAAAGTGGTTTTTGACCACTGTACTTGCAATTTGGCCATGGCTGCTTTCAAGTGTTATTGTTTCTTTGGTAATAGGTAACGTTTATTTACGTTTCACAACTCCTATTTATCGTACTTCAGCAGAGTTGTTAATTAATGATTCTAAAAAAGGTGGTGCCACTAATACCGACGATATCATGCAGGCACTCAAGATTAATACGAACAGAATTAATGTTGAGAATGAGATTGAAATTTTGAAGAGTAGAAATTTGATGTCGTCAGTTGTACGCGATTTGAATTTATGTGTCACTTATGAAATTGTTGGAAGATTTAAACGTGTAAATGTTTATACGAATAAGCCTTTCGAATTTTACATGTGTGATACAGTTAGTGTTCCTTTTTTCAATACTGTTAGAATTATAGATGCAAAAGGCTTTGCTCTGATTGAAATGAATCAGAAAGTAATTAGAGGAAATTGGGGCGATACGATAATGACGCAACACGGACGGGTTGTGTTGTATAAAACAGCAAATTTTGGGGGAGATTATAAACAATTCTCTGTAAAAGTTAGTCCGATTCTTTCTACTGTTTCAAGGTTTATGATGGCTATGGAAATTAGCCCTTCAAGTAAAGGTGCAAGTTGTTTGTACTTGGCTTTGCAAGATGACATTCCGGAACGTGCTGTTGATGTTTTGAATACTTTGATGAAGAAGTATAAACAAAACAATATCAATTCAAGAACCACGATTGCTGAAAGAACGATGGAGTTTATTGACCAACGTTTGGATAGGGTCGGAAAAGAACTCACAGGTGTAGAGCTAGATATCGAAGGGTTTAAAAAAGAGTACAATATCGCAAACATGGCCGAGGAGTCTTCTGCTCTCATCGGTGCTAAATCTTCAACAATTGAGAAGTTAAGCGATATGGAAATTCGTCTTCAAACAATCAATGATGTTTATGATGTAATAAAGAGCTATAACGATGGCAAATCGATCATATTACCTGCTTCTTTACTTGATAACCAGGGACTTAGTGAATTGATGGTAAATTATAATACCCTTCAAAATAGCATTGAAAATAATTTAATTGTAAATACAAAAGACAACCCTACAACCAAAGCACTCATAAACCAGCGAGATGCATTGAAAAGTGACATCTTAAATACACTCAAAACAACAAAGCGTGAATTTGAGTCTCAGGTTAAAAAGATTAAAGAAGAATTGGGAATTATTGATAGGAAAGTCAATGAAGTTCCATCGTTAGAGCGCATGTCGCTTGAGTATTCAAGGAAACAACAAATTAAGCAGGATTTGTTCGTCTTCCTTTTGAAAAAACGCGAAGAAACAGCGATAGAAAAAGAATCAACAGTGGCAGACGCCGTAGTTATTGATTCTGCAATATCAGAGGCATATCCATTCAAACCTAACCATAGTAGGATTCTTACTATGGCTATACTAGTGGGTCTTATTATTCCGTTCGCCGTGATTTTGATTCGTCGTGGATTGAACATTAAGATTATCTCTAAGAGCGATATCATGAAAGTTACTAAGGTGCCAATTATTGGTGAAATTGGTAATAATGTATCAGGTGAGGCAATTGCAGTTGAGAAAAACAGTAGGACACTAATTTCAGAACAGTTTAGGGCATTGAGAACCAATCTACAGTTCTTATTAACCGATCCTAATCAGAAAGTACTTATGGTAACTTCAAGTATGAGTAATGAGGGTAAGTCGTTTATTACTGTAAACCTTGCTATTACTCTAGCACTTTCAGGTAAGAAAGTGGTACTTCTTGAGTTTGACCTTAGAAAACCAAGGGTTTCTAGAATGTTGGGCTTAGATAATTCGAATGGTTTCTCAAATTATATCATTGGTAAAATCGGCTATCACGACATGATTGTGCCATCAGGTTTTGAGGAAAATCTATTCATATTACCATCTGGTCCTATTCCTCCAAATCCAGCGGAATTATTGATGTTGCCGCAAACTGGAGAATTGTTTGAAAGGCTGAGAAGAGATTTCGATTATATTATGATTGACACCTCGCCTATTGGTCTGGTAACAGATGCCCAGTTATTGCAACAATACAGCGACCAAACTCTATATATAGTAAGGCAGGGGCATACACATAAACAGCAACTGAATATTCCAAATGAGCTTTATGTTTCAGGAAGAATGCCGAAAATTGCTTTGATTGTAAATGACGTTTTGGCGAACAGGGGCTTTGCATATGGCTATGGTTACGAAGAGAACTATGGTTACGGTTATGGAAGTGGATATGGTTATGGATATGGTTACGGGTATGGATATGGTTACGGTTATGGAGCCTACGGAAATGGCTACTACATAGACGATAACAAGAAGAACGCCAAGACTTGGTTGAAAAGTAAGAAACGCAAAAAATCAGATAAAGAAGATTAAGTATGACTGAACGCAGCGCTGCTGAAGAACAAAAGTGGGACCTGATAATTGGCGAACAAGGGAAGTTCTTCAGCCTAAACCTTCGTGATATCTGGCGATTCAGAGATCTTTTGGTGATGTTCGTTAAACGTGATATTGTTACGGTTTACAAACAAACAATACTCGGACCAATTTGGTTCGTCATCCAGCCAATTTTTACATCTTTAACCTACATGATCATCTTTACAAGGATGGCAAAGATTGGAACTGATGAGATAAGCCCTATTTTGTTTTATCTTGCTGGTGTAACAATGTGGAACTATTTTTCTGAGACTCTTAATGTAACATCGAAAACGTTTATAGAGAATGCTTCTATTTTTGGCAAGGTATACTTCCCAAGGGTAATCATCCCTTTGTCTAAAATTATCTCGGGCTTAATTAAATATCTTATTCAGTTTGCGCTTTTCCTTATTGTTTTAGCGTACAATTTTATAGTAAAAGGCAATGTCCATCCCAATGCTGCAGTGCTGTTATTGCCAGTTCTTTTGTTGTTGATGGCATTTATGAGCTTTGGAATCGGATTGATTATAACTTCAATGACAACCAAATACAGGGATCTGACGTTCTTAATCACTTTTGGTATTAGTCTGTTTATGTATTTGACACCAGTTATTTATCCTGCTTCAAAGTTTGCTAATTACAGGTACATTTTAAACTTAAATCCGCTTACTTCAATATTTGAAACTTTCAAATACGGTTTCCTTGGTAAGGGTGAGTTCAACATTATGTGGTTGGGCTATACTGCTCTATTTACGTTAGTGGTTACTGTTTACGGAATGGCAGTATTTAATAAGATTGAAAAGAAATTTATAGATACGGTATAATTTTTACGAAATGAGTTCATCGATTGCAATTAAAGTTGAAAATCTGAGTAAAATGTACCGTTTGGGCCAGGTAGGCACAGGAACACTCAGTCATGACCTGAAAAGATGGTGGGCCCTTACTCGCGGAAAGGAAGATCCCTATTTGAAAATCGGTCAGGTAAATAAACGTTCAGAAAAAGGAGATAGTCAATATACCTGGGCATTAAAAGATATTTCTTTTCAGGTAAATCAAGGTGATGTTTTGGGTATTGTTGGAAGCAACGGTGCCGGAAAATCTACGTTACTGAAATTATTGAGTCGTGTAACTAGCCCGACTGAAGGTAGAGTTAAAGTTAAAGGGCGTATTGCATCTTTGCTGGAAGTTGGTACAGGATTTCACCCTGAAATGACAGGGCGCGAAAATATATATATGAACGGTGCTATTTTAGGCATGTCAAGGCATGAAATCAAACGCAAGTTTGATGATATTGTAGAATTTGCCGGAATTGCCAAATACACTGAGACGCCGGTAAAAAGATACAGCAGTGGTATGTATGTGCGATTGGCTTTTGCAGTTGCTGCACATTTGGAAAGTGAAATTTTAATTGTTGATGAGGTACTTGCGGTGGGCGATATGGAGTTTCAGAAGAAGTGCCTTTCTAAAATGAATGATATCTCTCACAACGACGGACGTACTGTGCTGTTTGTGAGCCATAATTTACCTTCAGTTCAGGCGCTTTGTAACAGGGCAATTTCTTTGGAGTTTGGGCAAAAGCGAATGGAGGGTGACACCGCCGATGTAATTGCAGACTATCTCAAGAAAAATAAAGGTGGTGATGCAGTAAAATGGAATGGACGTAGTGAAGCTGAAGTGGCAGGAAAACTTGCATACTTTAGTGATATCTCATTGCATTCGCAGTTTGATAATAACATCCAAATGGGTGATGATATTGTATTGAATATCGGAGTTACACTGACAGATGATATTCAAGGGGTGATGTTACGAATCATGCTGCATGACTCTAACGAACAACTGATTACTTCTTTATTCAGCCTTGATTTTGGTACTGATTTGAAACTAAAGAAAGGTTACAATTCAACACGCATTACAGTTAAGAAGCCTAATCTGTTACCAGGAGACTACAAAATTTCTTTATCAGTATTGTACAACTACGGTTCGCAAGTGTATGACACAATAAACGATTGTATTACGTTTACTATGTTAGTTGCTGATGTTACAGGAACAGGTGTTCCGTTCCTGTCTGATAGGGGTAAAATGTGGTTCGATACTGAATTTGTGAATCTAAACGCTTAGTAACTCTTTTCTTTTATTTTGCTTTTCCCATAACTATCCTATCTAAGCTCTCCTGAGCCAATGGGTGGTAGTTATCTCTGTATTTATTATAGAGAGATTTAGCAAATGCAGCACCGTCAGTGCTTTTCATGAGTTCAGAGTAAATTGGTTCTAAAAACTTGCGTCTACCTACAGTACTCAAAAACTCATCGATTTTGGTGTTTGCAACTTTATAACCATTCCTAATTGCAACAACGTACCATAAGTCGGCAATTTCGCAGTTACCGCTATTGGTAAAACTGAATTGTTTGTCGAGTGAATACATTTGATCAACAGTGAGTTTTGCCGGCATGTTGTGTAAAAAATACAACCATTCATGTGTGCTCCATTTTTGGGTTGCCAAAGTAGTTGGAGCCGCGCCTGCCAGAAAGTGATTTCGTGCAGTGTCAACTGCTGCAAACAGTTTTCCACCTGCTCTTGGGCAGTTAGTTGGTATTCCTGGACCATAAACCCAATCGTTGATTCTTATTTTGTTGGTAAGCGAAGTATCGCCGTGCAATAGGTTCTTATCGAGGTAGTCAAGGAATGCCGTTGTAGTGATTGTTTTGAATGAATGCTCTTCAAAATACTGTTTCAGGAATACGTCGAATTTTTCACGACCTACTGTTTTCTCAATCAACTGAAGGAACAACGAACCTTTTTCGTACGGAATATCAGTGAGTCCATCATCGGGGTCACGGTCTTTAAGGTTTAAAAAGAGGTGCGTATCAGGGCTTTTTTCGCCTAGGTCACGCACATTGTCTTTCAATGTTTGGTAACCCAATTCCCACAACATATCAGAATAGTCGCTGCCATAGATGCTTTCCATAATACGGCGCTCGAAGTAGTTAGTAAATCCTTCATTTAGCCAGAAATCGTTCCATGTAGCATTAGTTACCAGATTGCCGCTCCAGCTATGAGCCAGCTCGTGTGCAATCAAGCTCACCAATGAACGGTCGCCGGCAATAATAGTTGGGGTGGCAAAGGTAAGACGTGGGTTTTCCATACCACCAATAGGAAAAGCTGGTGGCAGTACTATAACGTCGTACCTACCCCACTTGTATTCGCCATACAATTTACCTGCATTGGCGACCATGTCATTTACCGGTGCCAGTTCATAGGCTGATTTGGCCAGCATACCCGGTTCGGCATAAACGCCTGTTTTTTCGCCCAGCGGTTTAAACTCTATCTTTCCCACAGCCAGTGCCAGTAAGTAAGCAGGAACCGGTATCTCCATCTGGAAATGGTAGATTCCCGAATCATTGGTTTGTTGAGGATTGGTAGCACTCATCAAAGCCAATAAATCTTTTGGCACTTCGACGCGAGCATCGTAACTAAACCTGATACCAGGCCCATCAGGACAAGGCACCCATGATCGCGCATAGATAGATTCAGACTGCGTAAAGAGGAACGGATATTTTTTATCGTGTGTTTGTTGAGGAGTCAGCCAGCGTAACGCCCTGGAGCTATCGCAGGTGTGGTAATAAACTTGAACTTGTTTTGTATTGGCAGCAATTGCAATATGCAGCGCTTTTCCCAAATGTTGCACTTTCTCGCCTAACTTAAATGTTGTAGCTGTGTTATCGTTTTTGATGCTATCAATGGTAAGGTCGTAGGTGTCAAGTACCAATTCGCTTTGGTGCATGGTATTGTCAATATCCCATGTTGCTACCCCACTGATGCGACGTGTATCAAAGTTGACTTTGATGTTCAGCCCTAGGTGTTTTACGAGCACTGAATCGGCATTGCTTTGAGTGTGAATGTCTTTTGAGACAGCTTTTTCATTGCTTGGTGTACCGTTTAACGTACCAGGGTTTACAGAATTACAAGCGATAAAAAGCACCGAACCTGCAAGGCACGGTAACAACACAGAGCTTACCTTATTGAACATAATTGACTTAAATGAAATATAGCGCAAGTTAATAAACACCAACAACTTAGCACCTTGGGATTGTTATAAAAATAAAAATCAATGCCGCACGTAAGCGCAGCATTGATGTAAGTGAAGATGACAAAATAATTAATTGAACTTACGAGCGTCGGTAGAAACGTTGTTCTCAGTTGAAGTAGAATAAGACTTAGCAGTTGTCTTATTAATTTTACGATTCAAATGAGTACCAGCCATGCTTTTTCTTGTCTGACGCAGGTTCATTTTTTCTTGCTTTCTCAATTGTTTAGCAAGGTGTTTATCTTGCTTTACGCTTAGGCCACCTACTGTTTCTTGCTTATCTTGTCCGAAGCTTAGCAAGCAGCCCAATGACAAAACAGAAACAAAAACAACAAATTTTTTCATGAGTTGGAATTTTTTCCGAAGTTATGAAAAAGTTGGAAAATTGGGAAATGTTGCTGGGGATTTTAAATGTTAATTCACCTTCACTTTCACCTCCATAAAAGTATCAACACCATTCCAGGTGGTATCCTTGGTTTCGTAGTAGTAGACATTTCCATCACCGCGCATTACTTTGTCTTGCAGATCAGCATCGGGAACCGGATCGCCGCCGGTGGGAATAAGGCGGGAGTCAAAAATGGGTGTCCACAGTCCTTCTTTGTTGAAGAAGGTCTCGAATTTGCAAACAGTACCATTTTCAGGGTATTGAAAAATAGAAAGCTCTTCAAACCCGTCTCCGTTTAAATCGCCCTCATTGAGTATGCGCGCATCACAAAAACCAATTTTAACTGCCGTTGCATTTCCTGTGAAGCGCAAAGCATATTCATCTGGTACGCCATCTTCAACCGGATTACCGTAACCTGCCTTGGTTTTAATGATGTAGGCAGTATCTACTTTGTCTTTAGAATTGAATTTCCCGGTTACAAAAGCTACTATTTCGCCAACCTCAACACTGCCCGTCGCTTGCCCTGTTTCTCCTTCTGAGTTTTTAAAAACCAGTTTTGATGGCGATGGGTTTGAGATGAGTGCATGTTGTTGGCTGCTATAATTTCCACCCTCCTGCCCCTTTGGTGCTGACTGGTTGTTACAAGCAGTAAAGAATACTGAGACAGCAAGTGCTGCAACAAATGTGAGTAAGGAACGGATCATAAGTAACAAAAATAGCGATTTAACAATCAATGACTTACCATTCATCAAAACTTAAATTGCTTACTTCTTAGTTTGTTGGTGCTGATAATTAACGATACCTTTTACAATTGATTTGCAAAAACGCTCAGTTTCCGCGTTGTTGGTCATACGTTGTAAGTCGTTTGCTTCGTCAATGTCGCCACATTCAATAATTACAGAAGGTTTGTTGTTGTCGTTGAGCATTAATAGTGGTTTTGCAAGTTGTACGGGCTTGTAACCATCAGACTTCATTTTCATGTCTATTGCGTTTGCCATGCTCGCGTTTTCTGCTTTATGCTGCTTTGGGCGCGACGATTGTATGATTTGAATGGGAACTGCTTCAGTGCTCGTTGTGGCTCTTTTTGCTATATGTACTGATACGAATACATCTCCGTTGACATCATTTGCAATCTTAAGTCTGTCGTTCAATGCAATGCTTACATCATCGGTGCGAATGAGTTTTACTTTCACATTCATTTCTGGTGCAATTTTTTCAAACATCTGTGCGATTCGCAGGGTAATATCTTTTTCTTTCAAACCACTTTTTGATACTGCACCGGCATCATTGCCTCCATGCCCGGCATCAACGACAATTGTCAGTGTGCCATCTCCATTTCGCGATGCAGATTTACCTACCGTAAAAGAAGTAATCAGGAATACGATAGCTAATAATGGAACAACCATTAATTTGCTGAATATCATTTGTTTAACTGTAGTTACTGCATTCGCCATTTTAATTCTTCGTTTTATAGGTGAGTGAAAAAATGAGTTCGTTAATTGAGGAGTAGTAAATCCTGTCTTTTGAAATATGAGTGTTGCGGCTAATGTGGGTACACCCTTGAGTTGAACTATTGCATCATCGGCAATAAACTCGTGTACCATTTTAAGCTCTTTAGATAGGAGGTAATAAAATGGGTTGAACCAAAGAATCGATTTCATTGATTCCAGAAATAGCAGGTCTATACTATGTAATTGTTCAGCATGAACAAGCTCGTGTTCCAAAATGGTTGTTCCATGCTGGGAATTGATATCAACTGCACTGTGCCAGTAAACTGTTTTGAAAAATGTAAACGGCGCACCTTCTGCACTGGTTTCAACAACTTCTATGCCATCAACAACTTTAAGAATAGTGGATCTATTGAGCTTTGAAATTTTCCATACCGACATTATCAATCGAGTGAGCATGCCAGCGACTATCACCAGATACCCAACAAGCCAATAGTTAATTGTACCAATTCCACCTGATGGGGCAATTGAAGTGGGCTCAAATTCTGTGTTGTCAATTATTACATTTGAAGGACCCGGAAGGGGGATATTAAAACCCGCAGGCATCGAAGCAATTGAAAATGACACAAAAGGCAATACAACGCTCAATAATGCGGTGAACAACAGAAAGTATCGGTTGAACGAATACATCTTCTTGTTTTTAAGGACAATTCCATAATACAATAGCATTGCACCACTTACAACTAGTGATTTGATGGCGAATAGAATGAATGGTGTCATATTATTTCCCTTTTAGTTGGTTGAGCAATAATTCCAGGTCTTCCACAGAAAGTTTGTTGTCTTCAACCATGAAAGAAACGATGTTTTTGTACGAGCCTTCAAAATATCCTTGTGCCATCCCTTTTAGGCTGGCAGCCGAATAATCTTCTTTTGTAACAAGTGGATGGTATTCGTGAATTCGACCAAGTACTTCTACCCTCACGAATTCTTTATCGGTGAGTATTTTTAAAATGGTGGCAACTGTGTTTTTGTGGGGTTTTGGTTCAGGCATGTTATCAACGATTTCCATCAATAGTGCCTGTTCAAGTTTCCACAAAACTTGCATGACCGATTCTTCTGCGCGAGTTAACTGTTTCATTAAAACTAAAAACTTAGTTCAAAGTTAAAACTAACTTTTTAGTTTGACAAATTATTTTTGAAAAAGGTCTGATTTCTCACCACCTCTGAATAAAATCAATAGTCTGAATTAGTAGATTTGATATAATTTGCGGTCGTTATGCAGGAATTACCAATCATAAACAGCAATGCCAATCGCCCGCAACAAGAAGAGCGCGTGAAGAAGC
The DNA here is from genome assembly GCA_947454235.1 of Chitinophagaceae bacterium. Taxonomy (GTDB): domain Bacteria; phylum Bacteroidota; class Bacteroidia; order Chitinophagales; family Chitinophagaceae; genus Flavipsychrobacter. Next base: position 216,804 of record CANGIY010000002.1, on the reverse strand, counting down.
CATCGTGGTTGAAAGTTAAGTTACCTATTGGCGAAAATTACAGGCATGTAAGGGGCTTGGTGACAGAACACAAGCTTCATACAATTTGTGAAAGCGGCAATTGCCCTAACATGGGTGAATGCTGGGGAGAAGGTACAGCTACATTTATGATTCTGGGCAATATTTGCACCCGCTCCTGCGGTTTCTGCGCAGTAGCAACAGGTCGCCCTGAGCCTGCTGACTGGAATGAACCACAACGTGTTGCTGAGGCAATTTACCTCATGAAGGTGAAGCACGCGGTAATTACATCGGTTGACCGGGACGAAATGGAAGACGGCGGTTCAACCATTTGGGCAAATACCATTAAAGCGGTTAGGGCATTGAATCCTGAAACAACACTCGAAACGCTAATTCCTGATTTTAAGGGCGAATGGCACAATCTGCAACGTATTATTGATGTCGCTCCTGAAGTCGTTTCTCATAACATTGAAACGGTTGAGCGACTCACTAAAAAGGTAAGGATTCAGGCTAAGTACCACCGAAGTATGGAAGTATTGCGTCGTTTGAAGGATGGCGGAATGCGCACCAAGAGCGGAATTATGTTGGGCTTAGGAGAAACCAAGGAAGAAGTGCTGCAAACATTGCAGGATTTCGCTGATAACAATGTTGATGTTGTAACTATTGGTCAGTACCTGCAACCAACGCCTAAACACCTGCCTGTTGCACGTTTTGTTCACCCCGATGAGTTTGCTGAATTCAGAGATGCGGGTTACGAAATGGGCTTAGACTTCGTTGAAAGCGGTCCATTGGTGCGTTCATCATACCACAGCGAACGCCACGTATTTAAAGGTGAAGGTCGTCAAAAATGGATGGAAGCCAAGGGAATGGCTTAATCCTTCATTTTCTTTTGTACCAATGTAAGTAATGGACCTGCCATAATAGTAGTTATGATGGCCATCAATACCATTACCGTGAACAATTCGCGGGTAATGATGTTGAGTTCTAGACCTATGTTCAGTATCACCACTTCCATTAGTCCGCGGGTATTCATTAATATGCCTACAATCACCGATTGCTTGTTGGTAAAACCAGTCACCTTGGCTGCTACACCCGCCCCTACAAACTTTCCTATAATCGCCAGTGCCGAAATGATTAGGAATAACTGAAACATGCCGCCATTGTTCAGGAAGCCAATTTCTGTTTTCAGTCCGGTGAGTGCGAAAAATACGGGCAACAAAATAACCAAGCTCAGGTCTTCAATTTTTCCAGTAAGCAGCTTGCGAAACTTTACGTTATCGGGAATAATAACGCCCGCCAAAAAAGCCCCAAACAGCAGATGAATACCCATAAGGTCCGATAAGTATGAAGATATAAACAGGGCGATAAACACAAGTGAAATGTATCTTTTCTTGATGGCGCCCTCGCGGTTTACTTGCTTAAATAACTTGTTGAATACGGGTTTCATGACAAACAGCATGAACAACACATATACAATTGCCAGCCCAATTGTGATAAAAGCTGTGTTGAAATCAGCGGATTTACCGATTGCTATCACCAGAGGAAGAATGCACCAAACAGTAATATCGCCGATTGCTGCTCCCGTGATTGACACATCTCCGGCGGGCGTACCCGACAATTTGTTTTCTTTGATAATGCGTGCTAAAACAGGAAAGGCAGTAACACTTAATGACATTCCGCAAAAAAGCGCGAACGATGAAAAGTGAACGCCATGCGGTGCATAGCCATCGTAAATGAAATAAGCCAGGAACATACCCATAACGAAAGGCAATAAAATGCTCACATGGCTGATGATGGTTGCCTTGCCCGATACGGCTCTCAGGCTTTTCATATCAACCTCCATGCCTACTATAAACATGAACAGCATTAGGCCAAACTGACTGAAAATCTGCAACCCGCCCAATGAGTTTTTATTGAACAGGAACTCAAACGCTTCGGGGAAATACTTACCAAGGAAGGTAGGACCAAGTAATATACCTGCCATTATCTCCCCTACTATTACAGGTTGGTAAATCTTCTTTGACAGAAAACCGAGGCACTGTGACAGAACAACTATTATTGTTACCTCCAGTAAAAACAGGCTTAAAGGGTGTTGCAGGTTTGATAGAAATACATTCTTAGTTGCGCCGGTTAATTGCGGATTGATGGCACCACTAATTTGCGCCAGATTTTTTACAGTCAATGCGCTGCCTTGGTGCAATATTGTTGCGACCAATACCATGCAGCACATAATAACCGAAATATAAAGTATTAATGCCTTTCGCGCCATCAACAACAACTTTGACTGGCATCAAAAATATGAAAAACGTGGGTTGGTTGTTTGTCGTTCAAAGTTGTCTGAACTATAGACCGAAGTTTGGGACGCGTCTTGAACTTTGATTCATCATGATTAATTGAATACTATGATTTGCAGCTTCCCTTCAATTCATTGACAGCTACCTTCCCAAAACTCGACCATAAGTGCGTGGGCCCTGCCGGACTTGCGGGGCGGAGCCCATTATGTACGGCTTGACTTTTTGCCGCGCTTTTTTGTCAAGAAAAAAGCGCGAAAAGATGTTCAGATAACGCACTTCAAAGCATATGTGGAACCACCTATAACCGTAGAAGATTCTAAAGTAGACTTTGTTTTTATACTTATGTGGTCGAGTCCGGGATAGGAGTCCCGCTCTTCCGAGGTAAACTTGGGATTCATAGACATAGTAGCGATACGCTAACTCCTGCGCCTTAACTTTAGACAAACAGATGTGGCTTGCAAGCGGATGCTTTCCTATTATTAGGACGAGGCGAGAACCACCAACAAGTTGGGGTCAAGCTGCCTCGAACAGGGGAATAAAAAAAGAGCTGCCCAAGCGGACAGCCCTTCAAAAAGTAATTTTATTGCAATTTGATTATTGCCCACCTACGCGCTGGGTGCCCTTGTTGCCTTTGCCATCGCTAATTACCTTAGGCGCGGCAGCTTTGTACTCGCCGTCGATTTTTTCGTACGAGTCCTTGCCTTTTTTAAGGTCGTCGGTTAGTACGTCCAGTTTTTGAAGTTGTAAGTTAGATGGGCGGCTTTCAACATTCACTACCGCAGAATAAAGTTCTGTGATTTCTTCACGTAGTTTCTTTTCATCAGCAAAAATTGACTTATGTTTCGATGCAAGCAGTGTATTTCTCAATTCTTCCAATTTGTTGTAATAGTCATTGAGCCATTTTTTTGACTTCGCACCTACTGTAGAATCGAGCGCAGTTTTTATCATTTTCTGGTCGGTATTGATTTTATCAACCAGTGCAGCAAGCTCTTCGTGCATGTGGTAAATTTTCATACCTGCATCAAACTGTGTTTTTCTGTCGTCTTCATTGAACAGTTTGTTTGATTCATCATGCACCATTTTCAATGGCGTTGTGTATTCTTTTTCGCCGACTTTCACCTTCACTACATAGTTGCCCGGCAACACCATAGGTGCAATGAAAGAGCCATAGTCGGCCTTAGTGCCACCTGTTGCAGTTTTAGGTGGTTTCATGCGCATGTTCCAATATACTCTGTTTAAGCCCTTGCGTTTTGAACCCGGGAACGATTGAACGAGGTTTTTATTGGCATCGTAGATTTCCACTTTAACATCTTCATTGGCACGGTCTTTTAAATAGTACTCAATAGGTGCAATATCGTCAGGGTTACCACCCCACCAGCCACCGCTCACCGGAGAGCCGCCACCGCCATACTTACCCGTAGTAATTGGCATTGGTGGGTGTTCAAATACATATACTTCCTTGTCAGCAATGTCTTTTGTGATTGCCCTAATTGAAGAAATGTCATTGATGACCATAATTCCCCTGCCGTGCGTAGCGAATACTAAGTCGTTGGTTTGAGGTTGAATTTGAATGTCACGCACAATTGAGTAATCTGGTACGTGGTTTTTCATCCTGAACCAGCTTTCGCCACCATCTATCGTGCAAAACAAACCGCGTTCAGTACCGAGAAACAACAAATTCCTGTTCTTGACATCTTCCTTGATTTTGTGCGCAAACCCGGTAAATTCAGTGCTATTAATGCGTTGCCATGTTTTACCACCATCGTGTGTTACAGCGAGGTAGGTAGCCATGTCGCCGTACATGTGGTTATCAAAAGTAGCGTAGGCGGTGTTTTTGTCGTACAATGAAGCCTCAATGCTGCTCACCCAAGCCTGATTGGCAATACCTGCCGCAGCGCAGTTTTTAGCACAGTTGGTCCATGTTTTACCACCATCAAAGGTTACTTGCAGATTGCCGTCATCAGTACCCACCCAAACAATGTTTTCATCAAGTGGTGATTCGCAAATAGTAAATATAGTACAGTGGTTTTCTGCACTTGTATTGTCTTCACTCAATCCCCCCGACTCTTCCTGTTGTTGTTTTTTCTTGTCATTGGTGGTCAGGTCGCCTGAAATCTTGTTCCAGGTGCGGCCTTGGTTGGTTGTTTTATACAAGTATTGCGCACCGGTATAAAGGTTGTGTTTATTGCTTTGTCCTACTACTATAGGTGTGTTCCAGTTCCAGCGCAGTTTTTCATCGCCTGCTACTTTCTGTGGCGCAACATCTACCGATTTAAAGTTTTTCAAATCAATTCTGCCAATGTTACCCCCTTGTGATTCGGCATAAGCGACATTGTTATCTGCCCCATCAGGTACAGTCCAGAAGCCATCGCCACCATACAATGAAGTCCAGTTTGAGTTGTTCACGCCTCCCGGTGCTTCTGAAGGTGCCATCCAGCTACCATTGTCCTGCAAGCCACCATACATGTTGTAAGGCGTTTTATTGTCGCAAGCCACGTGATAAAACTGCCCAACCGGCAGGTTGTATGCAAACATCCATGTTGCACCCCTATCTAAACTATGATACACACCTCCATCTGTACCCAGGTACATTTGGTTGGTGTATTTTGGGTTGATCCAAAGCGCATGGTGGTCGCTATGTACCCAACCACCTTCGTATGATGCATCAGAGAATGAATGTCCGCCATCGTCGCTGTAAGAAAAACCGTACCCCGGGCGATACACACGTTTAGGGTCTTTAGGGTCAACAACCAAACATGAAAAATAGAAAGGACGAGAAACAACGTTCATAGTTGCACTCTGTGATTTCCATGTTTCACCGCCGTCTGATGAAATATAAAGACCTGTTTCTTTCGATTCAACGATTGCCAGCATATTTTTAGGAGCAGAAGGAGCCAGTGCCATCGCTATTCTGCCGAATGGTTTAGCAGGCAAACCTTCTTTAATCTCTTTCCATGTTCTGCCGCCGTCGGTACTTTTGTACATACCCGAGCTTTTACCGCCTGAGCTGAATGCGTAAGGGAAACGCCTGAACTCCCACATACTTGCAAAAATTGTTTGTGGGTCGCTAGGGTCAACCAATACATCGGCGCAACCTGTTTTCTCGTTTACGTAAAGAATCTTATTCCATGTTTTGCCGCCGTCGGTGCTCTTGTACAAACCACGGTGTTTGGAATCGCTCCATAGTGGTCCCGGGACCGCTACAAAAATGTTCTGGCTGTTTTGAGGGTCAATCGCAATTTTGGCAATATGTTCAGTGCTATCCAGTCCCACCTTCGTCCAGTTGTCTCCGGCATCGCTCGACATGTACAGTCCATCACCAATTGAAACAGAGTTACGCATGTTGCTCTCTCCAGTTCCAGCAAATACCGTTGCCGGGTTCGACTGATCTACAGCTATGCAGCCAATACTCATGCAGTACTTGTCAAAAATTGGTTTGAACGATGCTCCGGCATTGGTGCTTTTCCAAATACCACCACCGGCAGTACCTATGTACAGTGTTTTACCATCGTTGGCTACACCTTCAATGGCGGTAATACGACCGCTCATAGTGCCTGGCCCTAACCAACGCGCCTCTTTTGCACCAAAGGTGTAAGAGTTGATTTTTGTCTGCGCTTGAACTGCAATAGCGCATATTGCTGATAATGAAAGAAGTACGACTTTTTTCATAAAATTACGGTTGAGTTTCTATTAAAAAGCCCGGCTTACACCGGGCTTTTATTTTAAAGATAATTAATTAGTTCTTAGGAGCAAAAACTGCGTCTTCGATTGTTTTGTTGATCTCTACGCTTTTTACTGTCATAGGACCATTACCTGAATCTTGGTTCATAGCCCAAACAATACCTTCCGGTAATTTTTTGAAGTTTGAATAAGTTTGAGTCATCTCAACTTCTTTACCGTTCATATCAACTTTTGAAGTAGATCGAATATGGTAGAAGTTCGTAGCGTCAAAGTACATTGTTTCTTCTTTTTTAGCAGGAGAAACGACTTTAATTTTGAAACACTCAGTTCCTTCTACGTCGTCTTTACCTAAGAAAGTCACTGTGAAGCCTTTAGCTTTGTAGTCAATCAATTTTCCTTGAACATCAAGGTCTTCCTGACTTTTTTTAACGTCGTCTTCAGTCATTGGTTCAGGCTTGGTTTGACCACCAAAAGGCAAATAAACCCAACCTGCTTTATCAGTAAGAATGGTGTACCCCGTCATACCAGCATACGAAAATTCAGCTTTCATGGCTTTTTTATGCTTCATATAAACTGTAACCGGAACTTCTGTGCCGCTATAGTTGATAGAGCCCTCCATTTTAATCGAGTTTACTTTTTTCCAGGCAGCTTCACCACCAATAGCATCGATGTGTTTTTTGATAACCTCTTCAGCAGTTTGAGCGAAAGTGCTGAATGATGACACGCATGCCACTGCTGCGGCCATGATTGCGATTTTAATTGTTCTCATTTTTTATTGAATTTTTGAATAAAAAGCTTGTTTCAAATAACATGCCATTTTACAATCGTAAAAGTGCATAAAAAGTTACATTTTTCGTGGGTGAATTTTTGGGGTAGATAATATCCTGTTTACAATCCGAAAATAATTGAGACAATCACTAGCACCGCCATAGTCAGCAAGACGCCTTTTTCCCAGTTTGGGCGATACCGCCACTTGATATTTCGTTCGGTAAAAGGATTATTCAATAAACCAATCACAACAAATGCAGCAGCCATTAAATAGGCTTTGTGCTCAATCGCTCGCGGTATACCAATTCCGAACCCTGAAATAAATGCTGCCCGGTATGTTGCTTGCAAACGACGATCGTCAATAGCTATTTTCATAAAGTGCGGTTTTTAATTATGACTGCCTTTTAGGCCCAAAGCAAAGGTCTCCGGCGTCACCCAACCCCGGCACAATGTAGCTTTTTGCTGTCAGTTCTTCATCAACCGCGGCTACCCAAACATAAGCCTCAGGAAACTGGCGCCTCAGGAGTTCAATACCAATTGCACTTGCTATTACCGAAACAATGTGAATTGTTTTAGGCTTGTCGTAATCAATCAATGATTTCACCGCCAATACCAATGAAGAACCTGTCGCCAGCATAGGGTCAGCTACAATAAGAGTCCTTCCTTCCAGTTCAGGACTGGTCATGTATGTTTGGTCAATTTCAAACGATTCGTCCCTGCTGTGTTTCCGGTAAGCACCAATAAAAGCACTATCCGCTTTGTCATAAAAATTGAGTAATCCTTGGTACAATGGTAAACCTGCCCTCATTATTGTCGCCAATACTGGCTGACTTTCAAGCTCCACACAATCAGCAGTACCTAAAACTGTTTGAGTTTCTACAGGTTTGTACTCCAGTGTTTTTGAAATTTCGTAAGCGACTACTTCTCCTATTCTTTCCAGATTTCTGCGGAAACGCATACTATCTTTTTGAACATCCATATCTCTGAGTTCACGCACCCAGAGCGACACTAACGAGTTTTTTTCACTGAGATTAATTACCATCTTTGTTTCAATTACAGCATGAAAGTAGATAAAAAAGTGCCAACCTGAAACCCGTTTTCGACCAAGCATGTTTTAATGTCGATAAAGTGCCTGAATTTGTCGGTAAATGGAAATACTAAAAGGGTGAAATGCAGCCACCACCAACAACTAAAAATGATCTTGATTATATTTATAGCATGAATGGAATGAAACTACTGTTGTGTGCACCCATTGTTCTATTGGCATCTTGCAAGTTGTCGATGCATCCCTACGCCGTAACCTCAGATAAAGCACCTAAGGCTATAGGTCCTTATTCGCAGGCAGTTGTTCATGGTAACACAGTTTATTGTTCGGGACAAATAGGTTTGAATCCGGCTACGGGGACGTTGGTAGGTGAGTCAATTGAAGTACAAACAAAACAAGCATTAGACAATCTAAAGGCAGTGGTTGAAACTTCTGGATCTGACATGAAACATGTTCTGAAGGTAAATATTTACATCACCAATATGGGCGATTTCTCGAAAGTCAACGACATCTACAAAGACTACTTCCCCGATTTAAAGCCGGCACGCGCAACTGTGCAAGTAGCAGCATTGCCTAAAAATTCGCTGATAGAAATAGAATGTATCGCGGCGAAAACTAAGTGAACGCTAGAAAATAGTCAGTAACTCCTCCAATGACTCCACTTCGTAAGTCGGGATTCTATTGTGCGTTACATTTTTAGGATTGTAGAATACAGTATCCCATCCAGCATTAATAGCTCCAAAAATATCGACATCAATAGCATCACCAATCATAATGCTCTCGTGCTTTTTGGCGCGTGTGGTACCCAGGGCAAAATCAAATATGTCTTTATGCGGCTTCATCGCATTGCACCGTTCAGAAGTTACCAGTTGGTCGAAATAACGCGCTATTCCTGAATATTGCAACTTCATTCTTTGGGTGGTTTCAAAACCGTTGGTGATTAAGTGCATTTCGTACCCCTGCGCCCGACAGTATTCAAGTATTTCTTTCGCAAAAGGCATCAATAAAGTTCGTGTTGGTAGAATCTCTAAGAAAGCACTGCTCATTTCATGTGCAAGTGCCGTGTCGCCTATTTTGTAATCGAGCAGCATGTAGTGCATCCGCTTCCAGCGAAGCTCATCGCGTTTTATAATACCTGTGCGGTATTTTTCCCACAAGCGATCGTTGTGCTCATTGAAACGCGAAAACATCTCATTGAAATTATCAACACCCTGAGCCTCCAGTTCAAACTCCCGATACAATTGTTGCATCGTCGCTTCGGAATTTCCATCAAAATCCCAAAGTGTATGGTCAAGGTCAAAGAAGAGGTGTTTGTATTTTTTTGTGGTCATTGCAAATCAATGATAGAATGTGTCACAAACATAAACGAAAAAAGCCACATCAATCGATGTGGCTTTCCTTCGTGTTAATTATGCCTGTATTAATTGCCGCTTCGGTCACCCCCATCGGTGTCGAAGTTAAAATAGTATCTGCCTTGTAAGCCGGGGAATATACCTGATATCTGTACATTGCCATGTGCACCAAACATATCATTTAATTCATTGATGGTATGTACTGGTTTGTCATTCACAGTCAATAAAATGAATCCCTTCCTTACATTCGTTCTGCGCGCTAATAGTCCGGTGCCGGGGTCGGTAATCACTAAACCATATTCAAGACCATAGTCTGACTTTTCTTTGTCGGTCAATGCCCTGAATGAAGCCCCCATGAGGCTGTAAGATATTTTCTTGTTGTCCAGTTTAACCGACGCGGTAGTTGACTTTTCATTCCTTAGATATGTAATGCTGATTTCATCACCAGGGCGGTAACGCGCCATTTGTTCCTCAACTCCAGGTTGATCTTTTACAGCAATTTTATTAATGTGTGTGATAATATCTCCTTTTGCAATGCCTGCTTTTGCAGCAGCACCATCAGAAAGTACATCCATCACATAAATACCTTCATTTTTATCGAGACCGAATTTTTTAATCTGGTCTGTTGTTGCCGATTTGTAATCAACGAATGAAACACCAAGGTACGCCCTTTGTACTGTACCAAATTTCATGAGGTCGTTCACCACTTTACGCACAATATTCACAGGTATAGCGTAAGAATAGCCAGCGTAAGAACCGGTTGGGGAAGCAATGGCTGAGTTAATGCCAATAAGCTGTCCGGCACTATTCACCAACGCACCACCACTGTTGCCGGGGTTTACAGCAGCATCAGTCTGTATGAAAGATTCAATGGCATTGGCCGAGTGTTGCTTGTTGATACCAATTGAGCGGCTTTTTGCACTCACAATACCTGCGGTAACTGTAGCATCAAGCGACAACGGGTAACCAATCGCCAGTACCCACTGCCCTACCTTTACATCGTCGGAGTTACCCATATCGAGATAAGGAAGATCTTTCACGTCGTCAACTTTCAACACTGCCAGGTCGGTGTTAGGATCTTTTGCCACCACTTTAGCCTTTGCACTCATACGGTCGTTGTAGGTAACTGTCACTTCATCGCCGTTTGCAACTACGTGGTTATTGGTAACAATGTAACCATCGGCAGAAATAACAACACCTGAGCCGCTTTCTATAGTAGGTTGAATCAGGTATTGATGCTGACCAAACATTTGTGACCAAACGTCGTTCATATTGTTGTCGGTCACCATTTTTGCCTTAGTCACCGTTTTAATATGAACAACAGCTTTCACTGAAACCTCAGCAGCATTTTCAAGGTTGGGCAATGCTGCAGTTCCATTCGCAACATCTCCCGAATAGCTTACTAACCTGCTATTGGATGAATTAGATGGTTTTTCTGCGAAATAAGGGACAGACCTATTGAAATGGTTCGCGATTAAAAAAGTAGTGAACGATGTCACTGCTGCAGTTAAAACAACGGGCAATAGTTTCGACTTCATAATTTGTCAGATTTGTTTTGTTCGATTTCTCTAACTCAAATTTATTACCTCTTCGTTTAATGATTTTGTTAAAAGAGTTTCCGAAAGATACGCTTCACAAGGACAATAACAATTTCTAAAGAAAATTTAAATACTTCCTTAAGACCTCCTTAACAATACATTATAACTTCTGACATTTTTACAATCTGCCACTGAAAAAATGTCACTGTGATTTGTAAGTGTCGCTTATGAAGTATGCTGGGGCTGAAGTGGCAATTTTGAGTATTGCGGAAGTCTTGGTTCTAATTAAAGTGGCACGGGCAATTTTAGTGCTCGGTAACGTGATAAAAATAATAGTGTCGGGATTAGATATTTGAAATGGCAATACCTGGCTGCCATAAGCCATTATGTTTTTAGAAGAATCAGTACTAATAAGTACGTAGTCAGATGGTTTATTGCTTGAACCGTAGACAGTTATTGTAGGCGTTCCATTGATAGTGCCAGAAACAGGATTAACTGTAGGCGTTTTATTGCATGCAGTGGCAAAAAGGCACAGACAACTAATTAATGGCACAAAGTATTTCATATTCACTCACCTGAAAGAACGCACAAATCTAAAATGAAGTATTGGAAAACGCATAAATAAAAATGCGCCCGTTTTCGCGAGCGCATTTTGAAAATCATTATGTAGATAAAAATTAACCGATCTGAACCAATTCGATGTCGAAAATAAGATCTTCGCCAGCCAAAGGATGGTTTGCATCGAGGATTGCCATGTCGTTCTCAATTTCAACGATCACAACAGGAAAATGATTACCCATATTATCGCTCATGTGCAATTCCATGCCCACTTGTGGGTTCATGTCTTGCGGAAACTGCTCCAAAGGATAAGTGATAATCATATCTTCATTTCTTGCACCGTATGCTTCATGAACAGGGATGTTTACTGTTTTCTTGTCTCCCACAATCATATCAACTACTGCGTTATCAAAACCTTTGATAACCTGACCGCTACCTGCAGTAAATTGAAGGGGTTCGCGACCTGCTGAACTATCAAATACGTTACCATTTGTCAGCTTGCCTGTGTAGTGAACACTTACCGTGTCACCATTTTTTACTTGTTGCATAAATTTTATTTAAAATGTAGAAAGGGCGAACCCTGAACAAAAGTACTTTAATTCAGGGAAATTCCTTAGATATTGCTTTTTATTTGCACTAATAATTAGTAAGTATGAACAGCACTACACGAGTTCTTTCAACTTGGCCACAACAGTATCCACTTCTGTAGTTGTATTGTGTTTACAAAATGAAAAACGGATTGGCACCATGTCTGGCGGATTGCCATTATACAATGCTGTAATAACATGGCTTACTGAATTGGCGCCACTCGTACAAGCACTTCCGCCACTCACACAAATACCCGCCATGTCGAGCGCGAATAATAACATTTCCGATTTTTCAGTGCGAGGGAATGATACATTGAGCACAGTATATAGGCTACTTCCGAAAGTATCGCCGTTGAAAGCAATGCCTTCAAAGTTTGCCTTCAATTGTTCAGCCATGTATGACTTAACACTTTGAATGTGCTCCGAATCTTTTAGGTAATTTTCCGTAGCGAGTTCAAGTGCTTTCGCGAAACCGATAATGCCATATACATTTTCAGTACCTGCCCTCATGTTACGTTCCTGACTGCCTCCATTTAAAAACGGCTTGATATGAATACTTTCATTCACATACATGATACCTATACCCTTGGGACCATGAAATTTATGACCTGCACCGTTCATAAAATGAACATTCAGGCTTTTGATATCAAAAGGATAATGTCCAACAGTTTGAACTGTGTCAGAATGGAAAATAGCATCATATTTAAGACATAACTCCCCTATTTCCTTGATTTTAGTGAGGTTGCCAATTTCATTGTTGGCATGCATCAAGGTAACAACAGTGCGCCCTTCGTTTTTAGTCAAAATACGTTCCAAATCAGCCAAATCGATGTGACCGTCAGAAGTTATTTTAACGTAATCGAGTGTTGCCAAGCCTTGGTGAGCTAACGCTTCAACTGTATGCAGCGTTGCATGGTGTTCTAATGGAGACGTAACCATGTGCTTGCAACCGAGGTCACGAACTGAAGTTGTAACAGCAGTATTTGTACTTTCTGTACCACCTGATGTAAAAAATATTTCACCGGGGCTACAACCTAAAATCTTTGCTACCGACTTGCGGGCATTCTCAATTCCAAGTCTGGTTTCGCGTCCATAGCTATAAACCGAAGAAGGATTACCAAATTTTTCAGTAAGGTATGGCATCATAGCTTCTACCACCTTTGGGTCAAGGGCTGTAGTAGCAGCGTTGTCGAAATATATGCGATTCATTATGTAGTATTAAAATGGGCTGCAAAAATATAAAGTTTCCACAATAGACCACCAATAATTCAATTGAATACTCAGTAATAACCAAATCAGAAAAATCTAGAAAAATTTTCATTTCTACCCAAGGTTCTGTTTTTATACTACGTCTTTATTGATAGTACCTTCTTGTTTAATTGTGATGAATTTGAATTATACCCCACCCCAAAACGGCATTAACCTGCCGTTTTTTTATTATCGAGTACCTGAGTTACTTTTAAGCTCAGTTTTATTTTAGAAATTCTTATTAAGATTAAAACACTGAATTGCCATGAAAAGAACAACTTACGTATTTGCATTTTTATTTTTGGTCTTTTTAGGCTTGGGTTTTAATTCCGGTGCTCAAACTGTAATTTACAATCAGAATTTCGATAGTTCTTCGAGTTATATCATACCCCGATGGACAAATAGTTTTACGGGTGCCGTACCGTGGCAAAATGGATTGGCTGCAAATGTGGGTGGTTGCATGCCCGGCGAACCAATGAGCGTAAGAACAGGTACTAATTTGGTAGCGTGTATACCCGACTGCGGTATGTTTGACTACAATAACATCAACGTATTTTCCTACACACCGGGTGTTTCATTAACACATAGAACAGGTGCTTGGTTAAAATATGATAGCTATTTTTATGAAGACACCTCCGATGGTTTTAGGGAGCGAGCTACGGTTGAAATATCAACAGACACAGGAAGAACATGGACTATTTTGGAAACCACTCACCAAAATAGTTCGTTTGATGCATTTGAAACCCATTTCATTGATTTAAGCGCATATGACAATGTGGCTGACATAAGAATTGGTTTTAGATATTCTGATGGCGGGGGCAGAAAATACGGTTGGGCGATAGATAATGTTCAGGTGTTTATACCTATTCATCATGATGTAGTTTTAAATCACGTAACGCCTGACAATTACCTATCAAGTTTTGTAGCCAGAGGCAGGTCTTACAACCACAAATTCTCAGTTTACAATGCTGGCCTTGACACAATTCATACTTTGGTTTTAAATTATCAAAAAGGTTCAGGACCTATTGCCCGTGATACAGTGAGAGGATTGAATATTCCCCGGTTTTCGTTTGATACGCTGGTTCATTCAGTACCTGATACAATGATATCTGTTAGTAGTTTTATTGTAAACGCTTGGGCTACTCTTGATAGCGACACAATAAGTTTCAATGATTCGGCCCGCACCGAACTGAATGGTGCTGAATTTATGCCTCTAAAGAGATTGGCACTTGAATGTGGCGACGGAATTTGGAACGGGTGGAGTCCGCAAAACATCAACTTCTTTAATTATATACCTGCTCACGATCTTTCAGCGGGATTAATTTCAGTACATAATTTCGATGTGCTTACAGACACCCCTTATTTCGATTTTCTGTTCAACTATCATTACAATTATGTACCATTCATGTTGTTTGACCGCAGGCAAAAAGTACAACCAAGCCATTTTATACCTGAGTTTTACAAGCAATCAAACTATTTTGGTTTTGCAAATGTATCACTGGTAGGAGCATTGGAGGCGAACGCATTAACTATTGACGCAACGGTTACTCCTGCAATCGATTTAAGTGGAGACTATAGCCTGGCTATGGTTATTACCCAAAGCGGTATTCATGGCGACGACACTACCTATTCTCAGGTCAACAATTTTTCCGGAGGGAGGAATGGTGTGATGCCTGGTTTTGACACAATGCCCGACCCGGTACCATTCTCTAGAATGACTTATGATAATATCGCCCGTTTAATAACTCCTGGTCCTGTAGGTGGAGTTGGCGGTTTGTTGCCAAGCCTCATGATTGCAAATACTGATTATACTCGTACACTATCTGCCACTATTGATCCTTCGTGGATGCATGGCACCTTGAAGGCTGTAGTACTTTTAATTGACCGTTCTGATAGCACCATCCTCAATTGCAATGTGTACTCATTTTCGTTGGAGACACCTTCAGTTAATGTAAACATTAACGACGGTGGTATTTACCCCAACCCTGCTAATGAATCCGTTAAGGTGTTTTGGGAAAACGAAGGGCAGGCAACAGTGCGTTTGACTGACGTTTCGGGTAGGGTCATTGAATCGAGAGTATTCGAATCTCAACCCGGCAAAATAGCCATCACTGAATTTTCTGTAGAGTCGCTTTCACCGGGAATGTACATAGTACAAGTAGTCACCACAAAAGGGCAACAGAGTTTTAAACTTGTAGTAGACAAGTAACAATCGGAAAACTAGACTAGTTCTATAACAGTTATTTCAGGAAGAATGCCCAAACGACCAGGATACCCTAAAAAACCGAATCCACGATTGACGTACAACGATTGTTCGCCTTCGCTATAGTGACCTGCCCACTGTTTATATATATATTGTACAGGGCTCCACTTTAGCCATTTTGAGTCAACGCCAAACTGCATACCATGGGTGTGCCCACTCAGTGTTAGGTTTATTTCCGGAAACTTAGGACGTATTTGCGCATCCCAATGCGATGGGTCGTGAGACAGTAAAATGCTAAATGGCACATTCTTCTCTTTTAGACCATCGACAGCTTTATTGAGGTCGCCGTACTTAGGAAAGTTTGCTTTAGCTCCCCAGTTTTCAATACCAACAACTGCAATTTTCTCATTGTTTCTCTCAAACACAATGTGTTCATTCATCATTAGTCGCCAGCCCATTTTATGATGAATACCTTTCAAATCTTCTAAATTTCTTATTTTATCTTCCTTGCTTTCCCACTGTACATAGTCGCCGTAGTCGTGGTTGCCCAATACCGAATATACACCCAAAGGAGCCTTGAGCCTTGAAAAAATCTCCTGAAATTTTTCGGTTACTTCCGTCGCAACATTATTAACGAGGTCGCCCGTAAAAAATATGATATCCGGTTTTTGATCCAGAATTCGGTCAATGCCATGTGCAACGGCATGGTGGTTATCAAAGCTACCTGTATGGACATCAGAAATTTGAACAATTTTCAAACCTTTGAACGACGCAGGCAAAGATTTAAAGTTCATTTTTACGGTACGTACCCTGTAGCGGTATCTGTTTGATACACCCGCAAAAAAGCCAGTGAGCGTCAGACCTCCCAATAAGACTGCTGTTCTCTTCAAGAACAAAGAACGTTCAATGGGGTTTGAAATCACATCAGTATTCGGTGAGTTTGAAAGCGTCATGGTTGTAACCAGCCAAGTAAGTAACCGCCTGATATCGTCAATCAGCATTACTAACATTACCACTAGTTTCGCAACCACCCATCCCATACCAAAAGCAACATAAATATTGCGAATCATGTGGGGCAAATTCGCCCAATGGATCTGACGGAACAGAATAAAACTAAACCATGTAAATACTGTTAAGGTTATATACACCCCAAGTATTGAAAGGCGGGGTACATTGCTCATATTTTTCACCATTGAGCGCACCAAAACATAGCCGTAGTACTCAGCAAGAGCGAGTAATACCAGAATAATAATAAAACGAGTTTGCATAAACTTAGAAAGAAAGGAACTCTTTGATTTGTTGTAAAATCAGTGATTCAGTTTCGGGTTTTAATATTTCACCGCCAAGGCTTACTTCTTCTTTGATTTTAGAAAGAATAAGTTTGTTGTGCCAAACAGTCACTTTTAAATAATGTAATATGGCTGTCATGTGTTCAAGCCCGCGCAGGTTACCGGCTCTACCGTCAGAAATACCTGCTAAAAGTGCCTTTTTGTTCCACCATACATTTCTAACGTCAGAATTATCGATCATGCACTTCAAAATTCCGGGGAAGCTGGCATTGTATTCTGGCATTACAAAAATGTATTTATCGGCTGCCAGCAGGAAGTTCTTTTCAATAAAAATCATCTCTTCGCCCCGGGTCCAAACCTGCACATTTTCGAGTGACAACACTTTTACATCCGCTCCCAAATCACGAAGCAATCGTGCATAAATATTAGCAACCCTCAGCGACATACTGTCTTTTCTGTTGGTGCCTGAGATAATAGTAATCATAACGGGCGGCAAATTAATGCCATTCGTGTATATACAGTTAACTCAAAATCAATGGCAATATCTGTTGAAATAAATATAACATTTAATTACAAAAAAAGGAGCGACCCCAGGTTTGAGGTCGCTCCTTGATATTTTGCTTTTTTATAAAGACTATTGGTCGTCGCCCGCAGGCACCGGACTTTCTTTCATGTTTACGATGTCTTTAACGCTGGCTTCCATTTTCTTCATTCTGCTAATGGAATTTTGAGCGTAAGTTGTGTCGCCATTCATGTAAGCAAAAGCGGCAAGACTTTGCATTACCTGGAATTCTTGCTTCACATCATAAGCGCATGATGACCGCCTTTCAGGGTCAAGAGTTGCAACCCAGCTTACGAAGTTTTCGCAGTTTTTAAAGTACTTATCACTTAGCTTTTTACCCTTGTCCATTGCGCCAGCCTGGAAATAAGCCGAAGCGATGTAGTAAGAAGTGAAATCGTAATAATAAGAATGCTCGGTAATACCTTCCATTACTTTGTCAAGCAATTTAATGGCTTTGTCTTTTTTACCTTCAGCTATCAATGCATTCGCAACTGATGATGCATCCATACGAAGCGTTACAAACTCATGGCGGTTAGGTTCATCGAAATAAACGTTGTTTGATTCGCCACCTCCGTACTTATACTTCATGAACATTTCATAGCTCTTTTCAGTATTGATAGTACCAAGAATTTGATTACGGTTTTTAGCAGCATTAGAATCTGCAATTTTATAAGGTAACAACCTATACACCGTACCTTCTAGCCTTAAATAGTCACCCGTACCGGCATAGTCGCCTTGACGCAAACCAGCATCGAAGTAAATAGGGCGTTTCCAGCCATCTTTCGCAACACCAGCGATAATGTTTAAGATTGCCAACTCACCTTTATAAGCGATGTCTTTAGGGTAAGTGAACTTCATTTCAGGAATAATTCGAGCTGTATCAGAAACTTCAGCGACACCATTTTTAACCAAATCTTCTTTCGAAGGAACGGGAACAAAGAAGTTTTTAGTAGGCATGTAGTTTGAATAACCACCGTGGCTCAAAGGAACTTTTTGTGAGTTATTGTCGCTGTTCATGAAGTCACACACTTCAATCAGGTTGATATAAGTATTCTTACCCAATCCCAAAGATGGATTGTCGTAATACTGAACATACTGACCTCTGTCGCCCATATATGCATCACGTTTCCACAACATTGGTAACGCATCAGCATCATTTGTTTTATATTTCAACTGGTCAATGTACCAATCGATACCCAACAAGCTTGTGTTGATGATACGTACGTCTTTACGGAAACCTTCAATTTCCTGTGCATACCACAAAGGATAAGTTTGGTTATCACCGAAGGTGAATAAAATCGCATTTGGCGCACAGTTCATCAAAGTGTTATAGGCAACATCACGAGCCAATGTTTTGTGAGAACGGTCGTGGTCATCCCACTCTTCCTTCACCATCAATACAGGTCCAGCCAACATAGCGATAGCGATACTACCGTAAACGCCTGCTGAAGATTTAGTTGCTTTATTCAACCAATCAGCAATCATTAATACTGCAAGCCCAATCCAGATAGTAAAAGTAAAGGTACAACCCGCAAACGCATAGTCACGCTCCCTTGGCTGCATTGGGGTCATATTAAGGAATATGCCAATTGCAATACCCGTAAAGAAGAATGTTACCATTACAATCCAGAAGTCGTTCCTGTGTTTTTTATACTGGTAAACGATACCGATTACGCCTAAAATGAAAGGTAACAAGTAAAGTTTATTGTGTGCTCCGTTTCTAGTATACCCTTCACCCATAGCATCGGTATCACCCAAACCACGCATTTTATCAAGGAAAGTAATACCTGTAATCCAGTTGCCTTTATGCGGCTCTAATTGACCTTCCATATCATTTTGCCTTCCTGCGAAGTTCCACATGAAGAATCTCCACCACATCCAGTTCATTTGATAACCGAAGAAATAGGTCATGTTATCGCCAAAAGTTGGCTCATCGGCTGCCGCCAGATTGCACATGTTGCGATAGAAATTAGCATGGTTGTCTTGTGAAGACCAGATACGAGGGAAGAAATGGATTTGATCACCATCATATTTAGGGTTATGCTTCACCCCTACTTTTACATACTTGTCTTTACCTGAAGCATCTTTTGTCTGCATATAATTAACACCACTTGTGTCAATTTCAGACATTTTGCTGTTGTAATACTGTCCAAAGAAAATAGGCTGTTGACCAAATTGCTCACGGTTTACATAGTCAAGGAAGCTCAACGGATTATCAGGGTTCGTCATGTCAATAGGTACATCGGCGCGGCTTCTAATGATTGCCACCATGTAACTAGAGTAACCAATAATGATAAAAACAATGCACAACAAACCGAGGTGAATATGGTATTTTCCATTCTTTTTTGCCCACATAATGCCGTAAACCAACAGTCCGATTATCACCAACAGGAAGAAAATAGAACCTACGTCAAACGGTAATCCAAGGCTATTTGTGAAGAATACATCGAACCAGGATGCGATTTTAGGTATGTATTGTATTACTCCAAACTGCACAAATGCAAGGGCTACAACGCCACCCATGAATGCTATAATTGTACCTTTAATAGTTACCGGGAACTTGCGATAGTAGTATATCATCGCAACAGTAGGAATGGTCAACAAGTTGAGCAAGTGGACGCAAACTGACAAACCAATGAGGTAAGCAATTAAAACCAACCACCTGTCAGCATATTTTTCGTCAGCTCTTTCTTCCCATTTAAGGGCAGCCCAAAGTGTTATAGCAGTAAAGAATGAAGAAGTTGCATAAACTTCCGCTTCAACGGCACTGAACCAGAAAGTATCGCTCCATGTATTAGCCAATGAACCAACCATGCCCGCTCCCATTATCAATGCGATTTGAGAAGCAGTAGGCGTTTCTTTACCAACCAACATTTTTTTAGCGAAGTGCGTAATCGTCCAGAAAAGGAACAATCCGGTAAGAGCACTGTTCAATGCAGAAAGGAAGTTAATTGCCCATGCTGCATGTTCAGAGGCCTGCCCGGTCATTGCGCCACCGCCACTGAAAATGGCAAATAAACGCTGAATAAGCATAAATAAAGGTGCACCTGGTGAGTGACCAACTTCTAGTTTATAGGCGCAAGAGAGAAACTCGCCACAATCCCAGAAGCTCACGGTGGGTTCCATAGTTTTCACATAGGTGAATAAGGCAATGCCGAATGCCACCCATCCGAAAATGTTGTTGACTTTACGATAGTTCATAATATTTTATTAGTCTTCGGACAAAAATAATTAAAGTTCCGGTTTATGAAACAGTTTGATTTTAAACCGGAGTACAAGTTGCGAAATTATTGCACTAACTGATTCAAAAACATTGTAGACAAACAAATTACGGCAGCGTTTAACGTTTATTAACCGAATTGGGTGTTTTTGAGGAAATCACCGCATTTTTTTTGCCTTTTATCTAACGAAACACGAAAAAGTTTCGTCTACCTTAAAGATTTAGTATCTAGTTCAATTGCCAAAGGCACGTTTTTCTGCAAAACTCTATGGGAATATAGTGTGGAAAAACTTGTTTCGAGTTGTGTAATTAGATAATTAATCATATTTTTAGCCCAAATTAGATTACGACTATAGACATTAGTACAATATGAAAAAATCATTTTTACTCCTTCCTGTCATCCTATGTTTTGCTTATGCGTTATTAACGAGTAGCAGTAGTGGTTATTCAAGTGATGTAACTGGAGCAACGGGTGCAACATCTGGTTGTGGCTCAGGTTGCCATGGTACTGCAGCAACAAGTGCGATTGCGACAACCGTTTATCTGGATTCAGCGGGTACTCGGGTAACACACTATGTGCCAGGCAGATCTTATACGATTATCATTTCGGCTGTGAATAACACCAGCGGAAGTCTGCCAAATTTTGGATTTGAATTAGCGGCCGTTAGGTTAGCCGGTTCAGGTTCATCAACTGTTACTGACGCCGGAACTTGGGGAACTTTGCCGTCGGGCTATAGAAACTTGACTGTAGGCTCACGCCATATTATTGAGCAAAGTACACGTCTTTCGCCGTCTACCGGATCAGGTGGCGGAGGTGGTGCAACTACATATACTGTACGTATGCCTTGGACGGCACCTTCTGCTGGTACTGGAGCAGTAAAACTATATGGAATTTTGAATGCAATAAATAATAATAGTACTGATGATGCAGGGGATAAGTGGAATACTGACGTTGATACCGTTGTAGAATTAACTGCTTCAACAACAACAGTTGCAGGCATTCATGGTGCTTCGAATATTTGCGTAGGTGATTCTACACTTTATACTGATTCTACTACAGGTGGTTCTTGGAGTGTAACTCCTACTTCGGTAGCAACTATTAGAAGTAATGGTAGACTTTTCGGCGTTTCGGGTGGATCTGCCACTGTTTCCTACACAGTGGGAACAACATCTGCTACATTTCCAATTACTGTTCAAGCCCCTCCTCCAGCCCCTGGACCAATTGTTGGTTCAACGTCAATGTGTGCAGGAACAGATACGACATATACAGATACAACCGCAGGTGGAGTTTGGGCTTCAAGTAATACATCAGTTGCTACAATTACAGCTGGTGGCAGGGTTCATGCAATTACTGCTGGCACAACAATGATTGATTACACTGTAACTGCACCGTGTGGTTCGCATACTGCTAGTACAGGGCGTTTTGTAATGCTAACAGTAAGTATGCCACCTTCAACAGGCACAATCAGTGGTTCTGCTGCTGTTTGTCCTGGTACAACTTCAACATACACTGAGACTTTGACTGGTGGAACTTGGAGCAGTTCAAATACAACTGTTGCAACTATTAGTAGTACTGGTTCTCTAAGTGCTCTTTCACCTGGCTTAACTACAGTTAGCTACACTTTGACTTCTTCATGTGGTGTTGTTGCGGCAACAAGATCAGTAAACGTAATACCATATACTACTGCAGGATCAATTTCTGGCTCATCCTTTGTTTGTGCAGGCGCTACTTCTACTTACACTGATTCAGTGTTGGCAGGTACTTGGAGTCACACCAACACTGCGATAGGTACATTGTCTTCATCTGGTGTTTTGACAACTGGTTCTTCAGCTTCTGGTGTCGATACTATAAAATACACGGTTGTTGGAAGTTGTGGTACAGCTGTTGCTACTTACGTTGTTACAGTTTCAAACTCTGCATCTACTGCGGCTGGTTACCTGGTGGGTCTCGATACGCTTTGCTTAGGTGGACGTTTTAGAATTATTGATTCTTTAGGTTCAACAGGAGGTGTATGGCATACAAGCACATCAAGGGTTGCAACTGTTGATGGTTCTGGTAATGTAACAGCGGTTGATACCGGGGTAACTTCAATATGGTATTCAGTGTCAACAGGCAGTTGCGGTGCAGATACATCTTATCATACTCTTCGAGTTGCACAAACAATGCCACCTATCACCGGTAGTTCATCAGTGTGTGTAAGGGCACAGGACACTTTGAGCAATGCTGTTTCGGGTGGATTATGGAGTAGTAGCAATGCTGCAATAGCATACGCTGCACCAGGGTTCGGTACCGTAACCGGTATAGTTCCTGGTTCAGTAACTATTACGTACACTACATCAATCGGATGCCGCACTACTTACGGTATCACTGTTAATCCAATTCCAACTCCAATTCGTGGTACGTTCGTTATTTGCGAAAATGGCACTCAAACATTGATTGATACTGCTCACGGCGGTCTTTGGTCAAGTAGTGACAATACAATTGCAACAGTTGGTTCTACAACAGGTGTTGTAAGAGGTAGAGTTGCGGGAACTGCTTATATTTCTTACACTTATCCTACGACCGGTTGTTTTGTTGACACTCCATTTGTTGTAAATCCAAATCCAACTTATATCACAGGTCGCCCAGCGCTTTGCCAGTTTGATTTTGATACACTTGCCAACTTAACCACAGGAGGTGTATTCTCTTCAAGCAATACATCGGTAGCAACAGTTAACCCATCAACTGGTTTGTTGAGAGGTGTAACTGGTGGTAGTATTAATGTTTCTTACACACTTGGTACAGGTTGTTATTCAACTAAGCCAGTTACTATTCACCCACTTCCTCGCCCAACTGTTTTGTTTAACGTAGGTACAGGTACATTGGGTACGCATCCGTGGTATGTAAGTTATCAATGGTACAGAAATGGTGCTTTGATTCCAGGTGCTATTGATTCAACTGTAGCTGCATTTTTCTCAGGTAACTATGTAGTTCATGTTGTTGATACATTTGGTTGCGACAACGTTGACTCATTGTTTGTTACTGATGCAATGCTTGATGTTGAAAACACTCAATTGAAAGGAAGAATCACTGTTAGTCCTAACCCTGCTAACAACTTTGTTGATATTAATGCTCCATTCGCAATTTCTGCTTCAATTTTAAGCATGGATGGAAAAGTAGTTTCAGCTAAAAACAAATCAGGCAGAATTGACATCAGCAACTTTGCACCTGGTGTTTACTTCATCAACATTTACGATGCGGAAGATCGCCTAATAAAAACTGAAAAGTTGATAAAGGAATAGATTTTATTTTCCAGATATTCTTGAAAAGCCTTCGATTATTCGAGGGCTTTTCTCATTTGATGAGGCATCATTTTCACGATTCTACCGTACGGTATTAATGCCGATAAAGCTCATTGGTTTAGTATTTCATTTTATGTGTTTAATAAAGCTTGTCAAATACTTGTGCCAAATTAGACGACCAATGTTCCGATAAATTATACCTATACCACGTTCGAATACTTTGATCCCTATATCCTTAAATTTGTTTAGCAAAACCCGATAAAAATGAAACAAAGAACAAAGCTCGCGTTGCTGCTCACACTCTTTGCAGCACATTCATTCGCACAAACAAACTTTTATGGATTGGCTAGAAAAGTTGCCACTAATGAAATTTTCCTTTCAACCATCAATCCAACGTCAGGTGAAGTAACAAACTTAAGTTCATCAAGTCTTGCTTCTTCCATAAATCTAACCGGTGCTGCACTTGACCCATACAATAATTTCTATCATTTCATTAGCGGAAACAACATCAATAGCATAAACACTTATACAGGTGCAATGGCTAGAAGTGTGGCTATATACAACCCAATCGCAGATAGTTATTTCGAAAACTTCAGGTTCAATAATTCCGACACGTCTTTATATGGATTAGCCAGAAGAACATTCTACGATTCTAGCACAATGATGTCACGTGGAGAAATGTTCCTCGCCAAAATCAACACATCCTCAGGTGAAATAACACAGATTTCTCCTTCTTCAGTTGGACAAAATTATACTCTTGGTGGCAGTGCAATTGACCCTTTTCAAAAAATATATTATTTCTCTTCGGGAAGGAAATTCATTGGACTCGATATGTATACCGGTTTCATTATGTCTGATACCTTAATGAATATTCCCGATGGTGATGTATTTGATAATTTAGCTTATAGTTGCGTTGATACAGGTATTTATGGTTTAATTAGAAAGAACTTTATTGATACACTTTACCCTGATCCGCACGACTCAACCAATATGATAATAACACTTGATTCAACAAATGTGTTTTTAGGAAAAATCAATCCATCGAGTGGTTTAGTAACATTGGTCTCTCCTATCTCAATCATGAATGGTGGTTATAGTGTTAACTCAGGTGCAACCATTGACCCGGATAATAGATTGTACTATTTTAGTAATGGCGCTGAATTAATTGGCGTATCCCTTGTCACCGGATTAGTTGAAAGAAGGCACGCTAAAAGTTTTACATACGGCGATTATTTTGACCTCATGCGTCTGGCATCAGATTGTGTATCTGCCACCAAACCACTGCGAATGCCTAATACAACTGCTGTTCCAACAGTTGACGTTAATTCTAAAATTACACTCGCCCCAAATCCTGTTTCAAACATCCTACAACTTTCTAATGTACCATTGAATGCCGATTACACAATTGTAGATATGACTGGTAAAGTGAAATTGTCAGGTCCCCTCAGCGTTGATAATCCATCAATTGATTTAGAAGGGCTCAGTAACGGGGTTTATTTTATAAAAATTTCGAGCGCAAAAGAAGCGGCAGTTATTAAGATTCAGAAACTGTAAGTCACTTAAATGGTCGCCCTGTAGGTCAATATCCGGGCAACACTGATTTTATTTTTTGAGACTCTTGAAAAAAGTTTTTTTTGCTTGCAATGCGTTCATTAAAAAATGAAATAACCATTGGGGAAACGTTAACTTTTGGATGGATAACTTTGTACTTCATTAAAAACAACTCAACTCAGGTGCATTTAATGCCCACATTTTCAGGTAAGAGATGAAAGATTATTCGTACGTAACAGGACCTACTTCAGCTTATATTGAATCGCTTTATTTAGATTATCAAAAAGACCCTTCTTCAATAGACCAGGATTGGAAAAAATTCTTTGAAGGTTTCGATTTCGCAGGTGGAATGGCTGCCACTGCTTCGGGAGTTAAAATAGATAAAAACTTCCCAACAGGTGGAGTTACCCCTGAACATTTGGTTAAGGAAATGGGTGTATTTGAATTGATCAGAGCGTATCGCAAACGCGGACACCTTGCTGCTACAACTAATCCAATCAGAAGCCGTAAGAATCGTAATCCGCAGCTAGAACTGGATCGTTTCAATCTTACAGAAAATGATATGGATGTTCCTTTTTTTGCAGGTAGATTCATTGGTTTAAAAGACAAAACATTAAAAGAGATACTAGAGAAATTAAAATTTCTGTATGTAGGAAATATCGGAATAGAATTCACGTACATCAATGAAACCAACAAAGTTCATTGGGTACAGAAAAACTATGAGGAGCTCATGAAGACTCCATTCTCTACGGAAACACGCAGAAAGATTTTAAGGAAGTTGAATGAAGGCGTGATTTTTGAAAAATTCCTCAATACGAAATTCATTGGTCAAAAACGTTTTGGACTTGAAGGCGGAGAAAGTACAATAGCTGCACTAGATGCAATTATCAATGATGCTGCTGATGCTGGTGTAGCAGAAGTAGTAATTGGTATGGCACATAGGGGTAGGTTGAATGTACTTGCGAACACACTTAAGAAAACTTACGAACAAATTTTCTCAGAGTTTGAAGGCAACATGCCTGAAGATATGACCATGGGTAGTGGTGATGTGAAATACCACCTTGGTTTTTCTTCTAACATTACAACGCACTCTGGGAAAGAAATTAATATTCAACTTGCACCAAACCCAAGTCACCTTGAAGCTGTTAACCCTGTTGTTGAAGGGTATGCGCGAGCAAAGGCTGACATTCTTTACAACAACGAATACGATAAAGTACTTCCGATATTAATTCACGGTGATGCTGCTATTGCGGGTCAGGGAATTGGCTATGAATTGTTACAAATGTCGCGCCTTGAAGGCTACCAGACAGGCGGAACTATTCACTATGTAATCAATAACCAAATTGGATTTACTACCGATTTTGATGACGCGCGCTCAGCCGATTACTGCACAAGTATTGCATCTATGCTGCATTGCCCTGTATTACATGTGAATGGTGATGATGCTGAAGCCGTTGTGAAATGTGCAATGCTGGCTGTTGCGTACCGTCAGGAATTCAACGAAGATATTTTCATTGATATGGTGTGCTATCGTAAACATGGGCATAATGAAGGTGACGAACCAAAATTCACCCAACCTTCGTTGTATGCGCTCATTGAAAAGCACCCCAATCCTCGAGAGGTATACACTAACTTCTTACTCACAAATGGTGATTCTGAGGCGAAAGAACTTGCGAAAGAAATGGAAGCCGAATTCTGGGCAGAATTGCAAAGCCGCCTTGAAGAGGTGAAACAAAAGCCATTGCCTTATGTTTACCAGAAGCCTGAAGAGTGGTGGCAAAATTTAAGAAAAGCAACATCTAACGATTTTATACAATCACCTGTTACAGCTATTTCGAAAGAAACCTTTGAGCAGTGCTTTTTTGCACTCATGAAATGGCCGGATGGATTCAGTCCGTTGAAGAAAGTAGAAAAGCTGCTTTTAGATAAGGTGAAACTGTTTGAAAACGAGCAAAAAGTAGATTGGGCTACAGGTGAATTGATGGCTTATGCAAGTTTGCTGGTTGCCGGTCATGAGGTAAGATTGAGCGGTGAAGACGTAAAACGAGGTACTTTCAGTCATCGTCATGCCGTTCTTTACGACCAAAATACTAATGCACCATATAGTCGTTTATCCCGATTGGCAGATAAACAGGGGCTGCATTATATCTATAACAGTCTATTGAGTGAGTTTGCTGTACTTGGTTTTGAATATGGTTATGCAATGGCAAACCCTAACAACCTCGTAATTTGGGAAGCCCAGTATGGTGATTTCTCTAATGGTGCTCAAACTATTATTGATCAATACATTAGCAGTGGTGAACAAAAATGGGCTAAAATGAATGGCTTAGTGATGTTGCTACCACACGGCTATGAAGGTGGCGGACCTGAACACTCAAGTGCAAGAATGGAACGCTTCCTACAAATGTGTGCTGAGCTCAACCTAATCATTACAAATATCACAACATCAGCTAACTTCTTCCATGCATTGAGAAGGCAGATGGCGTGGGATTTCAGAAAGCCACTGGTTAACTTTTCTCCTAAAGCCAACTTGCGCCACGCCAGAGCCGCTTCTGAGATGAAGGAGTTCATTGAAGGAGGCTTCAAGGAAGTAATTGACGATCCTTACATCACTGACCCTAAAAAGGTAAAAAAAGTAGTGTTGTGCTCCGGTAAGATTTACTTCGATATCAGCGAAAAACAAATTGCTGAACAGCGGAAAGATGTTGCAGTTGTAAGGTTGGAACAAATTTATCCGACCCCGGTTGAGCAACTGAATGCACTTAGGGCTAAATACCCAAAAGCACGTTGGGAATGGGTGCAAGAAGAGCCAAGAAACATGGGCGCACTACCCTACCTTGCTTGCAACCTTGAAGACTTTGATATTAAATTCAGAAGTCGCCCCGCAAGTGCAAGCCCTGCAACCGGTTTTGCTAAGCGCCACGTTGCTGAACAAAACGAATTGGTTGCTGAAGCACTTAAAGTATAATTATATAACTGCTTATAATTCAACGGTGAAGGACGATTGTTCTTCACCGTTTTTGCATTGCATTTGTTGGTTTTGGCTACAACTGCTTCATAAATGCTATCTCTAAATCAGCTACTTCTTTTCTAAATCCTTTATCATCCCGAAATGCTTCAGGATTATAAGTGCCACCCAGAAGATGCTTTTCATTAATGTGGCACTGACTGTTATGCGCAGCAAACCATAAGTCAAATTTTTGCTTTTTCAACGACTTGAACGTCTTTTTGTAGTCATCAGTAATATTAGGGTATGTTTTAACCTCATGCAGCTTACATTCAACTATGACTGTTGGCATATTTGCAATAAGTACTTTATATGATTTAGCGCTATCATGCACCGTAAATGAAAAACTGCATGAACCCTTGGTATGCCCCGGGTGATGCAATACTGTGATATTCATTCCTCCAATAGAAACAACACTACCGTCGTGTAGCAGCCCATCGGGTTCAATTGGTTCAAACATTTTTCCATACATGGACATATCGTAATCAGAAGTGCCACCATCGCGCACTACTTGTGCATCATGTTCTTCAATATATAACTTGGCACCACTCATTTTCTTGATAGCAGCCATAGCACCTAAGTGGTCGTAGTGTGCTTGAGAGCACAACAAGATTTTGACATCCGTTGGCTTAAAACCGAGTTTGCTGATATTTTTTGTTATGGTTTGAAACGATGACGCCACTCCCGTATTTATAAGTACATGTCCGTTGGGAGTAGTAATAAGATAACACCCCAAATCTTGAGTACCCACAAAATAAAAGTTGCCTGCTATTCGAAAAGGCTCAACCTCTTTTATCCATTTTTCATCAATTCGAGGCTCCTTTACTTGCTGGGCAGTAGAAGTAATAAAGCAAAGCAGCAACGAAAAAAGCGACAACCATTTTGAATATCTGTGCATTTTACGAAGTTATTAATTCCTTGTACTCAATCAATCTATTCTGACCAAAGTTTCGAACCAGATTTTACTGATTTTTGATATACTTTGATTGTGGTGGAAGTAGATAATCATAGTATTCATTCAATCATTCCCTAACTCAGTTCAGGCAAAAATTAATTACTACGCCATAAACCCAAATACCACAATTCGAAATATCCAATACCTCAATACCTAATCTACCGTAAATTTGCAGTATGGCGGGAAAGAAAAAAGTTGTTGTTCCAATTGAAAATCAAAGTGATATTGCAGAGGCAAATTTACTTGAAGATGCCATCTTCATTAAAGGTGCGCGCATGCACAACCTGAAAAATGTCGATGTTGCTATTCCAAGAAATAAGTTGGTAGTGGTAACCGGTGTCTCAGGTAGTGGGAAATCTTCACTTACAATGGATACGCTTTTTGCTGAAGGCCAACGCAGGTATGCTGAAAGCCTGAGCAGCTATGCCCGCCAGTTCCTGATGCGCATGGATAAACCTGATGTAGATTACATAAGGGGCATTTGTCCGGCGATTGCGATTGAACAAAAAGTAACTACTCGCACTCCACGCAGTACTGTTGGTAGCATGACGGAGATAACCGACTATATGCGTCTTTTATTCGCCCGAATCGGCAAAACCTTCAGCCCAATAAGCGGTAGAGAAGTTAAGAAAGACTCAGTTTCAGATGTGGTTGATTATATTTCCCGTCTTGAACAAAGCACTAAGGTGCAAATAATTGTGCCGTTGGTAACGCGATACCAGCGATCAGTGATTGAAGAGTTGAACATCTTAATGCAAAAAGGTTTCAGCCGTGTATATGCCCCTGCGGTTGGTGAACGCCCCATAAGAATTGAAGATGTTTTAGAGGGTACTGTTGTTTTGGAACATGATGTTATTTACCTGCTGGTAGATCGTATTGTCGTTCAACACCCAATTGATGAAGACGGACTGCACAGGTTAGGCGACAGTGTACAGACTGCGTTTTATGAAGGTGACGGGAATTGTATGCTGGAAATCAATGGCAAAGAATTGGTATCATTCAGCAATCGTTTTGAGGCAGATGGGATCATGTTCGATGAACCGTCGCCCAACATGTTTTCCTACAATAATCCATACGGAGCATGTTCTACGTGCGAGGGCTATGGGCAGGTATTGGGTATTGATGACGAATTGGTGATTCCAGATAAAGGCCTGAGCGTGTACGATGGTGCTGTAGCTTGCTGGCGCGGAGAGAAAATGGGTGAATGGAAAGATGATTTTATCTATAAAGCTGGAAAAATTGGTTTCCCGATACACAAACCTATTCACGATCTTGACGACCAGGAATTACAACTATTATGGGAAGGAAATCGCACGGTGCAGGGTATCAGAGATTTTTTTTCGATGGTGGAACAAAACCTTTATAAAGTACAATACAGGGTTTTGCAGGCAAGGTACAGAGGAAGAACTACCTGCCCCGATTGTAAAGGTTCAAGACTCAGGAAGGAGGCATTGTATGTAAAGATTCAAAACACTGATATCTCGCAATTGATGTTTTTGCCCGTTGAGTCTCTTACAAAGTGGTTTGACGAATTGAAATTGAATGAACATGATAGCGTCATCGCAAAACGAATACTACAGGAAATAAACCAACGTCTTAAAACGATGCTGGATGTAGGATTGGGGTATCTGACACTCAGCCGAACCGCAAATACTTTAAGTGGAGGTGAAAGTCAGCGCATACAACTCACTCGTTTTCTGGGTAGTAACCTAACTGATTCCCTTTACATTCTTGACGAGCCTTCGATTGGATTGCACAGCAGAGATACTGAGCGATTGATTAAAGTACTCAAGAATTTGCGCGACCTCGGCAACACAGTTGTAGTTGTTGAGCACGATGAAATGATGATGCATGAAGCTGATTACATCATTGATATGGGTCCACTGGCGAGTCACCTCGGCGGCGAAGTGGTGGGCATGGGTAACTGGAAAGAGCTCATTCAACAACCAAACAGCCTAACTGGCAGATACCTTTCTGGTGAATTAAAGCTTGAGCCACCCTCAGATTTACGAATGCCAACAGGTTTCATTCATATTGAAGGATGTAAACAAAACAACCTTAAAAACGTAGATGCCAAAATACCATTGGGTGTAATGTGTGTTATTACTGGTGTGAGCGGAAGCGGTAAAACAACGCTTATCAAAAACACGCTCTACCCTGCCCTCATGAAACATTTGGGTGAAGGTGCCGACCGTCCTGGAACTTTCAGGTCGTTGCATGGAGATATCGATACACTCACACATATTGAAATGGTTGACCAAAACCCTATTGGTAAATCGTCGCGAAGCAACCCAATTACTTACATCAAGGCTTACGATGAAATAAGAAAACTATACGCCAAACAAAAGCTTTCACAAATGAGGGGCTTCGCAGAAAAACACTTTTCGTTTAATACCGATGGAGGACGCTGCGATACTTGCAAAGGTGAAGGTGAAGTTGTAGTAGAAATGCAATTCCTTGCTGATGTGCACTTGTTGTGCGAGCAATGCAAGGGTAAGCGTTTTAAAGATGAAGTACTGGAGGTAACCTATAGAGGTAAAAGCATCTACGATATTCTTGAACTAAGTGTTGATGAAGCCATTACGTTTTTTCAGGATGAGACCAAACTAGCGAAAGCAATTCAACCTTTGAGTGATGTGGGTTTAGGGTATGTGAAATTGGGGCAAAGCAGCGATACATTAAGTGGTGGCGAAGCACAAAGGGTAAAACTGGCTTCTTTCTTGGGTAAGGGTAAACACAGTGGAAAGGTATTGTTCATATTCGATGAACCTACTACGGGTTTGCACATGCATGACATCAAGAAACTATTGGGGTCGTTCGATGCGCTTATTGAACAAGGGCATTCTATTTTAGTAATTGAACACAACACCGATGTTATTCGTTCTGCTGACCATGTCATTGACCTTGGCCCCGAAGGCGGTAGCGGTGGAGGTTACATTCTCTACGAAGGTCCACCAGCAGGACTTAAAAAAGTGAAAGAGAGTTATACGGGGAAATTTATGGATTAACTACCGTGCAATAAACACCGGTATTTCGACATGGTGGCGGACAGAATTAATGGTTTCTCCAAGCAGCCAGTCTTTCGCTGTTTTGTGTCCGTGGCTACCGAGTATCAACAGTTCGCAATTGTTGTCTTGTACAATGCGAGCAATTTCGGTAACGCGGTTTTTGAACCCTAACTCACCCCTAGCGTCAAAGCCTCTCTGATTGAAGAATGCCACATATTCAGCCATGATTCGTTTGTCTTCGATGGTCTCAAAGTCATCAGCTTCCTTACCAAGTGCTGCTGCCGATGCGCTTTCTACGATGTGTATCAATACAAATTTGGTGTGCTCCTTTGAAATTCGCAATGCATATTCAACCACTTTCTTGTCCTTTTCGCTGAATTCAAGTGCAAGCCCAATTGTTCCAAAAGCCAGCGATTCATTCACGTCTATGCCTGATAAATCGTAGTTGGTGTGTATGCTTTTGCCCGAAGCCATTTTGTTCAAAACAAACGGATAAATGATTGTAACAACTAAGATAGCAGTCAAAAACAACACCATCAAAAGAATCAACGCCTTAATCGCAATGGAACTCGTGCCCGACATCCAGCTCAAAACCGTTTCGCCAAAGAACTTGATGTTCAAAAACAAGATAATTCCTGCAAATACCCACGACACAACTTTAGTAATATTGCCAATGGCAAATTCTCCCATCTTCGACTTATCACTCACGAAATGAATGAGCGGGATAACCGCAAACGCCAACTGCATACTCAGCAATACCTGACTAAATACCAGCATATCATCTACCCTGCTATCTCCTGAAATAACGATAACAATAACTGCAGGCACAATGGCTAACAACCTAGTTAGTAATCGGCGTGCCATTGGGTTGAGCCTCAATTGCAGGTAGCCTTCCATCACTATCTGCCCGGCTAGCGTGCCTGTGATTGTTGAACTCTGCCCCGAGGCTATAAGGGCCACAGCAAACAAAACAGAAGCCCATTTGGTGCCCAGTAACGGTGCTAAAAATTTATGTGCATCCTGTATAGAAGAAACGTTGTTATTACCACTGGTAAAAAACACCGACCCCGCCAAGACAAGAATGGCGGCATTCACAAAAAACGCCAGATTCAAAGCTATTGTGCTATCTAAAATATTGAAACGAATGGCTGTTTTTACAGACTTTGGGTCGCGATTGATTTTACGGGTTTGCACCAATGCTGAGTGCAGATAAAGGTTGTGTGGCATCACAGTTGCTCCGATTATACCAACTGCTATGTATAATGCAGCGTGATTGGGCAAAGATGGAGAAAATCCCCCCACAACAGCATGTAGGTCAGGGTGAGAAAAGAACAATTCAGTGACTAAACACACTCCAATGATGGCTATCAGAGAAATAATAAATGCCTCCATTTTGCGCATACCCAACTTCTGCAAGTACAATAGCACAAAAGTGTCGAGAATGGTGATGAGTACACCCCACAACAGCGGAATATGAAGTAACAGATTAAGCCCTATAGCCATTCCCAAAACCTCTGCCAGGTCGCAGGCTGCTATCGCAATTTCTGCAAGAATGTACAGTGTAACGTTTACAAACGGAGGATACAAGTCTCGGCTACATTGAGCAAGGTCTCTGCCCTGCACTATTCCCAATCGTGCACTCAACGACTGCAACAACAATGCAATTATATTACTGAGCAGTAGTACCCATATAAGCTTGTACCCAAAATGACTGCCACCAGCAATATCTGTTGCCCAGTTGCCGGGGTCCATGTAACCAACACTTACAAGGTATGCCGGACCGAAAAAAGCAAAAGCCTTTTTTAGTTTTGTGCCTGCCTTTGATGGGTCGACACTGGAATGGACATCATGTAACGATTTTTCACTCACTTTTGCTGTGCAAAATTTTGCACAAATGTAACTTCAAAGTGTGAGTTTCAGGTATTGGTTTTCGTTAATTCGTTTGCGGCACTCTGCACTGATGGTCTAATGGAAAATGTGCGAGTTTTCCACAGCAGATTGATTGTCATTGGTAAAATATGAATAGTTGATTAGATTTGTTCTATGTCTGTTTGTATGAAAAAAAGTCTACTCTTTATTTGTGCCAGTATTGTTCTGGCTACTTCTTTAAAAGCCCAAAACAAAACCACTAATCCTTTCCATTTGCCTAAAAGTATTCCTACTCCTGAATGGGTTGAGATAACTGATTGGGCAAATCCAAATGTTTTTGTGCTTGATTCTATAGTGAAAGCATCGCACAAAGAAGAAGAGCGCGAAAGAAGAAGCCTCCTTGAAAAAGAAGAGTTTGAAGAAAATCCATACACTACCGCCTACATCAGGTGGCGTAACCACATTGCTCCATTTATTCAGCCCGATGGTTCGGTGAAAGTTGATAAAAACTACCACCGCGAGCAATTGATGAAGTCGCTGGAAAATCAGGGCAAAGAAACTTCAAGAAATAAAACGACTACTGGTGCTAATTGGACCTTACTTGGTCCGAAAGAGACTTTTGAAGAAGGTGGAGCAAAGAAAAATGAACAGTCAAATATGTACCTCGTTGGTGTTTCCCGTTCCAACCCCAATGTGCTGTATGGTGCAAGCGAACCGGGCACATTTTATCGATCAAGCGATAAAGGCCTGCACTGGACATCAGTAAGTGATACATTGTTTGCATCAGGTAACCTTTCACTTGCAATCGACCCAACTAATGAAAATACTGTTTATACATATTACGACGGTGGCAATGCACTCATGAAAACCACCACAGGTGGAGCAGGTTGGACTGTCCTTTCATCATATAGATATGGTGGTGGTAATGCCATTGCGATCAATCCCACCACCGGAAGAATTTTAGTTGCCGGCGACACAAAAGTGTATTATTCTGATAATGGCGGTACTACCTGGACAGCATCGACCAACGACACCGTAACTGGTTCACTTTACGACGTTGTGCTCAACCCTACCAATGGAGATACTGTTTATGCAGTTGGTTCTACGGCTGCAAATGGACTTGTGTTGCTTAGATCGGTTAATGCAGGCGCGTCTTTTACGAATGTAACAGGTTCGTTATCGTTGGGATGTAACGGCGCAAGGTTAGGAGTTTCCCCCAATGGAAGTAATGTAGTGTATTGTGTAAATCTAGGCACTTCATTTCCTTGTATCATCAAAAGTACTGACCGTGGGGCAAGCTGGTTTGTTATGGTCACATCAACAGCATCGGGTCTAACAGGAGCGGGTGATACAACAGGATTAGGTATGTCTAATGGACAAGGCTATTACGACCTTGGTATTGTAGTGAACCCTTCAAATGTCAATCAGTTGATTGTAGGTACTACAACATGTTATAAATCGGTTGACGGCGGTTCTAATTTCAGACCATTGGGTGGCTATCGAGGTCCTTTTGCGTTACACCCCGATATGCAACAGGCTTGCGCTATTGGCGGCGATTGTTATATAGCAACCGATGGAGGCATCAACTATTCAAGTGACTTTTTTACCAACACGAGCAACTGGTCGGTAAGGAATTACGGAATCAGGAGTGGCGATTTTTGGGGATTTGGACAAGGCTGGGATGAAGATATTGTTGTTGGTGGTAGATACCACAATGGCGATGCAGCCATTTCAGAATATTATGCCGATGGAGGTTCTTTGTCACTAGGTGGCGGAGAAGATGCTACAGGGCATGTTTACCATGGTCGCACCCGCCTTACAGGTTTCAGGGATATTGGAAATATCAGAATACCCGCGACGCTTTCAGGCATTATCACCTACAACGACCCTGAAGTCCCCAATACTAAATGGCCTCAGGACGATTTCTATGGTTTGTTTTCTTCTAAATTGGTGGTTGACCCACGTTATTCAAATGTATTCTATGTAGGTAAGGATAGTATTTTATGGAAGTCTACAAATTCGGGTGCGTCATACACTTCTCTACATAGTTTCGGACTTGGTAATAAAGTTTGGCGCTTTGAAGTGTGCCGCAAAAAGCCATCAGTTATTTATGTTTTAACTACCACAGGCATCAAAAAAACAACTGATGGTGGCACAACATGGTCTTCACTTACTTTACCTGCTACTTGGAGCTACTACAATTCTGATGTTGCTACAAATCCATTGAATGAAAACGAAGTATATGTGTGTATGGGTAATGGTTCAGCAGGCAATAAAGTATTCAAATCAACAGATGGCGGAAGCACATGGACTAACATAACCGGTTCAACATTAAATAATCAGAAAGTGGCTTTCATACAATATCAGGGTGGAACAAATGGCGATATTTATGCCATTACCAACAACAGGCCCTCAAAAGTGTTTTATAGAAACAGCACAATGAGCGACTGGACTGACTACAGCAATGGTTTGACAGCCAGCATTGAAGCAAGAGAAGGTGCGTTGATATTTTACAGGGATAGTAAAATGCGCTTGGTAGGTAATTCCAGCATTTGGGAAACACCACTCAATAGTACAGGAGCACCAGTGGCTCAACCAATGTGCGATAAACAATATGTTGGTTGCGCTAGAGATACAGTTCGATTTTACGACTACTCTATGGTGAACTACACAGGTGCAACATGGTTGTGGACTTTCCCTGGAGCGTCGTTTGTAAGCAGTACTTCCGTAAGAACTCCGAAAGTCGTTTATCCTGGTCCGGGATACTATAGCGTAACGCTGAAGGTAACCAATGCTTCAGGCGCAAATGACACTAAAACCATTGACAGTATGATTTATGTGAGCGACGACCATTGCGCACCCGACACTTTACCTGGTACCTGCTTGCAACTCAACGGTACTAACCAAACAGTGAATTTGGGTATTGCCAATATCAACAGCAACAACTTTTCTATTAGTTGTTGGGCTCAACCAAAGGGGTTGCAGAGTAGCTTCTCTCAGCTCATTTCGCATGATGTATATCCGGGA
Organism: Chitinophagaceae bacterium; assembly: GCA_947454235.1. Classification (GTDB taxonomy): domain Bacteria; phylum Bacteroidota; class Bacteroidia; order Chitinophagales; family Chitinophagaceae; genus Flavipsychrobacter. The sequence continues at coordinate 179,763 of CANGIY010000002.1, read as the reverse complement.
TCGGCTGGCTCAGGCTTTGGCTTTGGTTTTACATTCAGCGGATACACGCCTAACCTTAGATTGTGTTACACTGATAGTATTACTACTTATAGAAATTACAGCAACCTCTATTGCGACAGCACAAAGTGGAATTACGTTGTGCTCACGTATAGTCCTGAAAGAGTAGTAATGTACTTGAATGGTGTTGCAGATACTTTGAATAGTGGTCCCATGCCTGTCATTGACTTATCTCAAAGTCCATTTGTTGTAAACCTTGACAACCATTCGGGTCAAGGCTCGAAATACAACGGTAAAATAGAAGAAGTGAAATTTTACAATTACGCATTAACGCAAGAAGAGGTTAGAGAGAAAATGCACCTGATCACTAATCCTTCGAGCGAGACAGGATTAATTAAGTATTTCCAGTTTAACCAATACGATCAGCAGAGCGGTACACTGTACGATGTTGTCAATAACTTCGGGACAGGCGTACCTGCGGCCAATATTGTACGTTCAACTGCACCGGTTGGCATAGGTAAAGTACTTCGTTTACCAAGCGTGAGCACCGGTGGTGTAACAGATTTTGCACCGGCTGATGTACGCCTTAATTTACCATCAACAGGCACATACCCTGACGGCGAAGTGGTTGCATTTCACCTGAATTGTAAACCTGATACCAAGCCTGATACAAGACCAGTTGTAAATGGTTACTACATCGTGAACAATTATGGAATTAACACAACTATTACCCCACCTGATAGTATGCTATTGAGTGCTATGCCAATTGGTCGTTCAGCGTTTGCTGCCGGTAATTTCAAATTATTCAGTAGAGGTACTTGTGAGTTTGGAAACACATGGGGTTCAGAATTGGATAGTGCAGTACGTTTCAATTATGCCACAAGTGGTAGTTCGCTTCAATGGAAACAAATCGCAGGCATCAATCATTTCAGCAGTCAATATGTTGTTGTGAGCAATGACACCACTTACTTCAACACAGGGGTAGAAAATATCAACAGGGCTCAAGTTACTGTTTCTGACATCTACCCTAACCCTGCTTTCGACCAGTGCTTTTTTGATATTAAATTGCCTGTTTCATTGATAAGTGATGCAAATATTTCACTTACCGATGCCAGCGGTAAAGTAATCTTAAACATCAATCAGGCATTAAATGGAGGTAACAACCACATTATGTTGCCATTGCCAGAGCTTAAAAAAGGAATTTACCTTGTATCAATTCAAGGTCCTGGCTTTGAAGGGGTTGTGAAGAAATTGGTGGTTGAGTAAGGTAGTTAAGAACTATAAGACAAAAAAAATCGCGGTCTCCCGCGATTTTTTTATTTGTCTCAAAAATTAAGTTCCTTAGAAATTGACATAAGAAATTTGCCCAACAATTACTGTCACTGTTTGACTACTTGTAACTGGTGTCGGCGGAGTAACTGGTGCCACTGGTGCTTGTTGAACGGCAGGAACTGGGGCTGTAGCAGTACCGTCAGTTGGAGCTGTATTACCGCCAATGTTGTCAACAGGTTGTGGTTGTGGTGCCGGAGGTGTTGGCAATGGGGTTTTGGTGATTGTAAATGTATGAGGACCGGGTAAAATGTTATTGAGCAATAAATAACCTGTGTCAATCGGTATGTTAACTTGAGATAAAGAATCAACATTCAGACTTATTGAAGAATTACTTTTTGCGTCAGCTACCTTTATTTCTACGTAACCACATGTCTTATTTTCAGAAACCCTCATTGTTAGGTATGCGGACGAACTAATACCCATCAACAGTAATAGCTGCGTATTTACTGTTGGAATATGACTCCAGTATTCGTTCATTTTAGCAGCAGAGTAAATTTCGTCAATGTGAAATGCAGCAAAAATAAAGCCAATAAGTCCAATAATATTGAATAAAACATTTTGAAAACGGTGTACACAAATACCGTGCTGATCAGAAACAAGGTCAGTCCAGAAACCTTCAGAATAACTGTTTTGGTGGCGAATATAATTTTGTTGAGCGCCATCCATGCCGTTAGCAAACAACGTAGTGCCGGCACTGATACCCAATAGTATTAATAAACTTTGGTCGAGTTGAATTTTTGAAAATCCTTCCACTCCGGCAAAAAAATAGAAGAACATTGTGTTGGCAATAACTATTGTCCAAACCGCCATTTGTGTGCGTGATAGCGAAAATGGCGCTTTAGGGTTAGCAATTCCATCCTTGGCTGCAGCGGCTTTAAAAGCGTTCATGTCTGTGATTTCATCACGCATAAATTCGTTACCCCTTGAGTACTTGAAAAAGAACCAAAGACTAAAAGCCAGAAACCCGACAATTACTATCCCTTCAATTACATGAATGTTAGTGTGGAAGAACACAAATTTATCTTCCATTTTTTCAACACCATTACTTGCAGGGTCAGCGAATACCATAGCTGATGTAAGCATGAGCATTAGTAGCAACGAAACACTTTTTACAATTTTCATTATAATAATTTAGTCTGATTTAAACTGATTAAATTCGAAAGCATAAATTTATATAAAATTATTGGTGAAAAGCAACAAAAAAAATCCGCTACACTTAGATGATGCAGCGGAGAATCTATTTGTCTGTTGAACTTTTGTTGTACTACTTGTACCAAATCTCAAATTTTGGTTGGTGTGTTTCAATATAAGTAGTCAAACCGTTGTTGTTTTTAGCCAGTATTTTCATTTTTTCAACGTGTGCAGCCGTAGCAGTTCGGTATGAAAATTTGTGACGTACACCGTCATTGAACTCAACTATTACATAATCATTACCCAAATCGTAAGAAACGATATTTGACACTTTGCCCGATGATGTATTGTACCTCTTCATGTTTTTTGATTGATTTATGCAAATGTAATTACTGAAAGCATCGAACACAATAAAACAAATTCGACAGCTTGATGTTTTATAGAGTTATTCCCCTTTCTATCAACATTTTAGGTCCCTTGTTCATGATTTTGGCTATTTTTGTGTGGCTCAAATACCTGAGTTTTATTACGTGAATAACTGTGTTAAAAAATAAAATGGCAAAGGCGTGTTTATTTGAAACTTTTACCTACCTTTGCATTCCTTCTTTGAAAGTCAAAAGCGCAGTTCTTTTGGCTTTTTAGTTTGGAGTAAAACAAAGAAAGATTCTACGGGCATAGTTCAACGGTAGAATAGAGGTCTCCAAAACCTTTGATCGTGGTTCGAATCCGCGTGCCCGTGCAAACAACCAGGTACAGGTTATGCCTGTACCTATATTAAATTGTCACAACCCGTTAATCTATTTGTCATGAACAAAATAGGATCATACATTCAGGAGGCTTACGACGAGCTCCTCCACAAAGTAAACTGGCCATCATGGGATGAATTGCAACAAACAACTGCAATCGTTTTGGCTGCTTTGGCTATCGTTACAGGTGTAGTATCTTTAATGGACGGTGGTTCTAAACTTATACTCACCATCATTTACGGAATCTTAGCAAAATAGTAATACCAACAAATGTCAGAAGAATTGGTAAAAGCTCCGGATGCCACAGGCACTCAAGCTGAAACAAAATGGTATGTTCTAAGGGTCGTAAGCGGCAAAGAGCGTAAGATTAAAGAATATATCGATAAAGAAGTAAAAATAAACAATTGGACCAGGTCTGTAATGCAGGTGCTTTGCCCAATCGAAAAAATATACAAAGTTCAGAACGGCAAAAAAGTACTCCGCGAGAAAACAATGTATCCGGGTTACTTAATGCTTGAAGCTGTTGACGGTAAATTAACAGATGATATCGTTCAGGGCATTAGAAACATTACCAACGTTATTCACTTCCTCGGAAAAGACAATCCAATTGCACTCCGTAAATCAGAAGTTAATAAAATGTTCGGTAAAATGGACGAAGTCAGCGAGCAAGGTGCAGTTTACGCAGAACCTTACATCGTTGGTGAAACAGTTAAGATTGTTGATGGTCCTTTCAACGACTTCAATGGTACAGTAGAAGAGGTGAACGAAGAGAAGAAAAAACTCAAAGTAGTTGTAAAAATCTTCGGTCGCGCTACTCCGGTGGAACTCAACTACAGCCAGGTAGAAAAAATTGCATAATCACTTATGATATTTCAACAGAAAACGCCGCAAATGCGGCGTTTTTTTATTTCTGATCTTTTCAATGAAAATGCAAATTCATATTGTTGCAAAAGGCTCAAATGCTGTTTTTGAGTTTCATAAGTGGAAATCTAAGCTATACATGTAATCGTATTCATACGACTCCAATCCAACGTACTTTCGAAACCGAAATTCCCAACCACATGTTATGTACTGTTTCCAAATATTATGTTCAACTTTTACAAACCCAATAACTCCCAAATATTGTACTTGAGGTTCGTAGTGTGTGTAGATAATGTCATGAAACCCAAATTCATCAAGTGTCGAGTCTCGAACAACATTATCTCCCCAAATTTTAGAAATACCGCCCCCTATATCAATAGACCATCTATTATACGGAATTTTTTTTACAATATTCAAATCTAAATACTCATATCTAAATCGCATGTAAATATTCCCATCTTCATACCACTTGCCTCCCCAAACAATATATTTTGTTGGTCCCCCAAAGATTCCGCTATAGTCCCATTTTAAATACGACGCACCAAACCAAAAGTTGCGATAAATCCTTCGATTGTATCCCACACCAAATCCATCCCCAAAATTTAGTGAACCATTCGTTTCTATAAATAAAATAGGAATATGCCTTAACTTGTAAAAATCATCTCCAAAATTCCTGTAGTAATTAAATAGACAAAGCTCGTTCTTACCACCTTTTTGCGATTTCAAAGAATCGACTTTCCCAATAACGTTGAAAGGAAGAAAATAAAAAACTACGAGCAAACTAAAAAAGGTATATCTGAGCATGTAAATATTTTATGGAATTAAAGTTAGTCAAAACCCAATTCCAAATAAGAATTTTCTCTTTTTGTTCGAGCCAATTCTATGGAATATTTAAAATTATGAATCTATAATGCAACGAGGGCAACTTTATAAAATCCTGGGGAAATGCCCTAATGAAATAAAAAGACATTTAACTCGTTTCTAATCAGTCTAACTCAACACAAAACATGAAGAAAGTAACACTTGGTATATTCATAATCATAATTTCCTTGTTTTTCATCAGGTGTTCTAATCATACACTTTCAAAGTTGCTGCGCTCAGGCGATACTCCCCCACTGTTTGTGTCTAAGTTTATGACGGCAGCCAAATTGCCTACACAACTTTTTGAGGTTGACCCTACGCGCGATACAGTTTTAAAATCACTAGCGGGGGCTATCATCAAAATTCCGAAAGGATCTATTGAAGCCAACGCGGGTGCAAAAGCAAAAATTGCTTTTAAAGAGGCATACAGCATGCACGACATTCTTAAAGCCGGGCTAACAACAATGTCGGGTAATAAGGCACTTTCAAGTGGCGGTATGTTCATGATTAATGGTGCTGACGGTCAAAAGCTTAAGTTTAACGCCCCCGTTGATATTTCTGTTCCTACCAATCAAAAAGTCGAGGGCATGCAACTGTACACCGGCAATGTCAATGACAAAGGACAAATAGACTGGGTAAACCCCGTACCACTGCCTGAACAAAATCAGAATAGCGAAATTGCTAATGGCAAAATGATTTTCAATCAAAAATGTGCTTCGTGCCACGATATTGAAAAAGATGGGAAGGCACCGCCGTTGGCGTTTGTTAGAGAAAGAAGGAGCTGGCAATGGCTAACAACATTTACAAAAAACAATGAAGTGCTTAGAAAGCAGAATGAAAAATATGCCTGTTTTGCTTTCAATAGATATAATCATGCAGTGATGAATGCCTACCCTGAACTCTCTGACGATGAAGTCAACGGCATATTTGAGTACATTGATAGGGAAGCCACAAGAAAAGGAATTTCAAAAGATAAGATTCCAAATTGGGCTGCTACTTTAGATAGTTGTGAGAGGATTAATGCTGAAATAGCCAACATTAGTAAAAAGCAAGCAAAACTGATGATTCAAGAGATGGATGACATCAATGATTCATTAAAAGCCCTCGGATATAGAATTGTAGATAGCCAATATGCGCCTCCAAGGAATTTGAATTCGACTATTTCTTACCTCGAAGCCCCGATCGGCTATAACTTATCAATCAAGTCCGAAGGATGGTATAATTTAGATATTCCAACGAGCAATTTGCCGGGAGCACAAGCTGTTGAAATAGATGTGAAAGTCCATCGTGACTCAGATTACACTACCGATATGTATCTCATATTACCGGAAGAAAAAGCTTTTGTAGTAGTTTATGGATCAAACATTAACGATAGTACTGTTCGTTTGTTCAATGGTGAAATGAAGTTCAAACCGGGCACATTGGCATACCTCATAGCATTTGGAGAAAAGTCAGGCAAACTCACTTTTGGAAAAAGGCAGTTTAAAATTGAAAAGAAGACACTAATAGACATTTCTATAAGCAGCACAGATGAAGTTGGAATTCGGGAAGAAATTGGAGCTATGAACCTTGATGGTTTTCATTTGGACATTGGCAAATCAAAGCACTTTAATCAAATTGAAGATTTTAAGTCAGAGTTGAGTATTCTTGAGCGCCAATTGCCACACGACTGTTGTTGTCATTGTTTCCATGAAGGTGATTCGACTACTGCACCTGCAGCCGCTCCTGCTGCAAAAGCAAAAAAATAATCAACCGCAAAAAAATAGTCCGGGTGTGTTGCCCGGACTATTCTATGATTGTTGAAAATCAATTATTTCTCAGAAAAATACTTGTGGAAGTAAGGAATAGTTTCAATACCCTTGAAGTAGTTGAATACATCATATTTCTCGTTTGGTGAGTGGATATTGTCATTGTCTAAGCCGAAGCCCAACAACACAGTTTTCAATCCAAGTACGCGCTCAAACAATGCAACTATCGGAATACTACCGCCGCCACGTGTTGGAATTGGCGTTTTGCCGAAAGTAGTGATGATTGCTTTTTCAGCAGCTTTATAAGCGTGAGAATCAGTAGGAGTAACAACTGGCTCTCCACCGTGGTGTGCAGTTACGTTTACTTTAACGCCTGCCGGTGCAATGCTCCTGAAATGGTTTGCAAACATATCAGAAATCTCGTCAGAGATTTGGTTTGGTACCAACCTCATAGAGATTTTAGCATAAGCCTTTGAAGGCAATACAGTTTTAGCACCTTCGCCGGTGTAACCACCCCAAATACCGTTCACATCAAGCGTTGGTCTGATACCGGTACGCTCAAGTGTTGTGTAACTAGCTTCTCCCCTAACATCGTCAATGTCAAGTTCTTTTTTGTATTCGTCGAGGTTAAACGGTGCGTCGTTGAGTGCTTTGCGCTCAGCAGCGTTCAACTCAAGTACTTTATCGTAGAAGCCCGGGATAGTTATATGGTTGTTTTCGTCGTGCATTGATGCAATCATTTTGCACAATACATTGATTGGGTTAGCAACAGCACCACCGTAAACACCACTATGTAAGTCGCGGTTAGGGCCTGTTACTTCCACTTCCATATAAGCAAGACCGCGCAAGCCACTTTCAATGCTTGGGCTGTCCATTGAAATCATACTTGTATCTGATACAAGCACGATATCTGCTTTCAGTTTTTCTTTATTGTCTTCAAGGAATTTACCGAGGTTGTTAGAACCTACTTCTTCCTCACCTTCAATCATCAATTTAACGTTACAAGGCAAAGTGTTGGTTTTAGCCATTACTTCAAGCGCTTTAACGTGCATGAACATCTGACCTTTATCGTCGCAAGCGCCACGAGCATAAATCTTGCCATCAACAATTACAGGCTCAAACGGACCGCTTGTCCATAAGTGCAATGGGTCGGCTGGTTGAACGTCGTAGTGCCCGTAAACCAATACAGTTGGTAATGCAGGGTCAATGATTTTTTCGCCGTAAACGATTGGGTGCCCCGGAGTTGGGCATACCTCAGCTTTGTCGCAACCAGCCGCCAACATGTGGTTTTTAACGGCTTCTGCACAAGCAATCAAATCATCTTTATGGTTGCTTTGCGAACTTACTGAAGGGATTCTCAACAAATCGAGCAACTCATTCAAAAAACGGTCTTTATTCTGTTCCTGATATTCTTTCCAAACTTGCATGGTTTATTATTTTTAGCGCCCCAAATGTAAAACAAATCAGGTGAAATGTATCTAATCATAATTGCCTACTTTGAATATCAATTAAACACTAAAACACCACTTGCTGCTACATTAAAAACCTTTTATACTTTTGCGGCAAAGTAAAAGATAATGGTTACGGAAAAAATAAAGTTTGGTACTGACGGATGGCGCGCGATTATTGCGCAGGATTTTACTGTTTATAATGTAGCTCGTGTAGCTCAAGGACAGGCTGACTGGTTGAAAAAGAATTTTTCAAATCCGGTAATTGTTATTGGCCACGACTGTCGCTTTGGCGGTCCGCTTTTTGTTGAAGCAGCAACTAAAGTAATGTGCGGTAATGGTATCAAGGTTTTGTGTGCAAAAGGTATTGTAAGCACGCCTATGATTTCAATGGGTGTATTGCATTTGAATGCTAGCCAGGGTGTTGTAATTACAGCATCTCACAACCCACCAACTTACAATGGTTACAAACTGAAAGGCGCTCACGGTGGTCCTTCAAGCCCTAAAGATATCGCTGCAGTTGAGGCATTGATTCCTGATGAAGTGGAGATTCCTACTCAGACACTCGCATACTTCGAAGAAAAAGGTTTGATCGAGTACATCAATCTCGAAGAGATGTACATCAATTACCTCAACCAGCAATTCGATTTCAACAAACTGAACAACTCACCTTTCAAAATGGCTTACGATGCCATGTATGGTGCCGGTCAGAACGTAATAAGGAAGTGTTTACCAAATGCTGTTTTATTGCATTGCGAACACAATCCGGGCTTTGATGGTCAGGCGCCTGAACCATTAGATAAAAATCTGAAAGCACTTTCTGCAACTATCGCTAAAACACCTGAGTTAAAGCTGGGTTTGGCTACCGATGGCGACGCTGATAGGATTGGCTTGTACAATGAAGACGGTGAATTTGTGGATGCGCACAACATCATCCTTTTGTTGATTCACTATTTGGCGAAGTACAAAGGTCTTACAGGTAAAGTGGTAATCGCTTTCTCTGTTACTGACCGCGTGAAAAAACTTTGCGCTCATTACAACTTGCCTGTTGAAGTAACAGCAATTGGTTTCAAATACATCAGCGAAATTATGGTTACAGATGACGTATTGGTGGGTGGCGAAGAAAGCGGCGGTATCGCTGTTAAAGGTCACATTCCTGAACGTGATGGTATCTATGATGGTTTGTTGTTGTTCAATTTCATGAACGAAACAGGCAAAACGTTGAAACAATTGTGCGACGAAGTATATGAAATCACTGGTCGTTTTGTGTACGAGCGCAATGACCTCACTATCCCTAACGACAAGAAAAACGATATCATTCAAACGGCGCAGGCGAATGGTTATGCTAAATTTGGCAAATACACATTCAACCGTGTTGAAACAATTGATGGCGTTAAATACCACCTTGACAATGGTGGCTGGATGATGCTTCGCGCGTCAGGCACTGAACCTGTATTGAGGATTTACGCTGAAGGCAATAGCAAGGAAGAAACATTCGATATACTCGAAGAAGTAAAGAAAGAGATTCTTTAGTAGTATAATACTTAACTATATCGGTCGGGAAAGCCAAACGTTTTCCCGACCTTTTTTTGTTTAATATTCGAGTGCAGGGAATATCGGGGTTAATAGTAGAAAAATGATTATCAGAAAATTGAAAGTATACTCCCCCACTTTGCGTGAAAATGAACGACGAACATAACATTCTTAACAAAGAGAGTATATTTGAAGGGCAAATTTAAAAACATGAAGTATTTAATTATCCCTATCCTGGCCTTATTCAGCTATTGTGCAGGGGCGCAGGATTCTAAGAAACAAATCACGCTCGAGGATATTTATAAAAATAACACGTTCAGGGTCAAAGATGTGCCCGGATTTAATGCACTAAAAAGTGGTGAAGAGTACACCCAATTGGATACCGAAGATTCAACAAAACGAATCATTGTTTACAATTTGGCGAGCGGCAAAAAGCTGACCACCATTTTCGATAATTCTGAAATCAAATTTGATGGTAAAAAAATTAGCTTTGACTCTTACGAATTCAGTGAAAACGAGAATAAGATAATGTTGTTTACCGATGCTGAAAATATTTATCGCAGGTCGGTACTTCACTATGTTTATGTGTACGACCGTGCCACTAAAAAGGTTCAGAAAGTTGACACAGGCAAAATTCTTCATGCGTCATTCTCGCCTGATGGAACTCAGGTTGCATTCGTGAAATCAAACAACCTGTTCATCAAAAACCTATCAACTGGTGAACTTACCCAAGTTACCCGAGACGGCGAAAAAAACAAAATCATTAACGGCAATTGCGACTGGGTGTACGAAGAAGAATTTTCGTTTACAAAGGCTTTTGAATGGAATAAAAACAGCAAGTACATCGCCTATTATCGTTTTGATGAATCTCAGGTGCCTGAATACACAATGCCGATATACAAAGGACTTTATCCTGAAAATAATACATTTAAGTACCCAAAAGCAGGTGAGAAAAACTCGATCATTCAAATCAAAATTTTTGATGTAGCCCACAAAACAAACGTGAATGCTGAATTGGGTTCTAACACTGATATTTACATCCCAAGAATTAAATGGACTGAAGAAAGTGGTAAGCTTTGCATTTTGCGCCTCAACAGGTTGCAAAATAAATTGGATTATATGTTTGCCAGTGCAAAAACAGGAAGCACACGTACTTTTTACACTGAAAAGAACAAATACTTCATTGACATCAACGATGCTTTCACGTTTGTAAAAGATGGGAAAAGCATGATATTCCTCAGCGACCAGGACGGGCATACCCACCTTTACAGATACAATTTTGTTGATAGGAACATTCTTTGTTTGACACCCGGCGATTTTGATGTTGACGGTGTTACATCGGTTGATGCTGAAAACAAATTGGTGTACTATACAGCAGCGGTTCGCTCGGCTATGCAACGTAATTTATATTGTGTGACATTCAGTGGTTATGGTCATGACTGTATTACCCCTGAAAAAGGAATGCACTCAATAACCCCTTGTAAAGGTAATAATTACTTCCTGGACAAGTATTCTACTCTGAACTCTGTACCTGTTTATCGTTTGAGAGATTCAAAAGGTAAGATTATCAGAACATTAGAGAAAAACGAAACGTTGAAAGAAAAGATGAAAGAATATGCTCTTGGTGGTATAGAATTCATTAAGATAAAAGGTGTTGAAGAGCAACTCAATGGGTATATGATTACTCCGCCTTCTTTCGACCGTACTAAAAAATACCCTGTGCTGATGTTCCAATACAGTGGCCCGGGTTCGCAGCAAGTATTAGACCTGTTCCCGGTAGGCAACTACTGGTGGCACCAATTGCTTGCCGAAAAAGGCTACATCATTGTTTGCGTTGATGGTACTGGTACCGGCGCAAGAGGCGAAGAATTCCGCAAGAAGACTTACTTGCAATTAGGTAAATTCGAGAGTGACGACCAAATTGCAGTTGCTAAAAACCTCGCTAAACTACCTTATGTTGACGGTTCGCGCATTGGCATTTGGGGTTGGAGCTATGGTGGCTTTATGAGCAGCACTTGCATTATGAAGGGTGCCGATATCTTCAAAACTGCTATCGCTGTAGCTCCGGTTACAAACTGGCGTTATTACGATAATATTTACACTGAGCGTTACATGCGTACACCTCAGGAAAACGCTAAAGGATATGATGGAAATTCACCGGAATTCATGGCTGACAAATTGAAAGGCAAATTCCTATTCATTCACGGTACTGCTGATGATAATGTGCATTTCCAGAATTCAGCGATGTTGGCAACAGCACTTATTAAAGCCAATAAAGACTACGACAGCGAGTACTACCCCGACAAAAACCATGGTATTTATGGTGGAAACACACGCTTGCATTTGTACAGGCGCATGACCAACTATATTCTAGACAACCTTTAAGGTTATACGATTTCTTCAAAAACGACCGTATCATCATTGGCTTCATTGATGGTGCGGTCGATGTATTTTAGGACAATCTCATCAAGCAAGTTGGCCTGATTGAATAGTACACTCATTTTAATGGGCTGAACTGCAATTGGTAAATTGAGTTTATTGATAGCTTCAGCGTGTAACGCAAGGCGTGTTGCGTCTTTTTCTGTAGTTACTATAATTTTATTGTCCACTGTCCAGCTATTGTAAGCAGCAGCAATTTCTTCTATATCAGTGTTCACAAAATAATGGTGGTCGGGGTAAGTGAGTACATGTACGTCGCCTGCCTGTGGCTTAAGAAAATTCAATAATGGTTCTGGGCGAGCAATGCCGCTAACTAATACCATGTTTTTGCCTTTAATGTCTGCTACCTCATTAGACCCCGGGTAATAAGGAGTGCCATATTCAATACAGGTAAAAAACACTTGTTGATGGCTTTCGGCGCCTATCTTTTGCTCAATTTCTTTTGCTTGTTCCTTAGTGAGGTTTGCAGGGCATTTAGAAACAATAATTACATCAGCCCTATTTTTTGATTCTCTGCCCTCTCTTAAATTACCAAATGGCAAAATGTGATCTTCCCAAAAAGGGTTTGAATAGTCAGTGATCAATATATTGAGCCCTGCCTTTACAGAGCGATGTTGGTAAGCATCATCGAGCAGAATCACTTCAACATCTGGGCGGCGTTGCAATAAATTCGGTATGCCTGTGAGTCTTTCTTCTGCCACACAAACAACTGCTTCGGGGTATTTCATAAAAAACTGCATAGGTTCATCGCCTATTCGAAGTGCATTAGTACCCTGTTCTGCCAATAAAAAACCTTGTGTCATTCTTTTATAGCCTCGGCTCATGGTTGCCACCCTATAGCGGCAGTTCAATAGTTCAATGAGGTATTCAATGTGTGGAGTTTTACCTGTTCCGCCTGTTGAAAGGTTTCCAACACATATAACCGGAACACTAAACTCTATAGAATTGAAGAACTTAACATCATATAGTTTATTGCGCAATTTTATTAATACACCGTACAACAATGCAAGTGGGTATAACACTGGTCGAATGAAGACAAATACCTTAAAAAGGAAACTATTTTGATTCATAAGCGGTAAAATTAAGCGGTACAGTTCAAATAGTTTTTGTAATGTTTTTGTGTGGTGAAAACAATATAAAATAGAATGGACGCACATGTGTTATTTTTCACATTTTGCAATCACATATTTCACATAGTTATAAAAAAAATACTCTATCAAATACCACAAAAATTTTACCTTTAAAGCTAAATTAACTTAGGTATACAATTTCGTTAACAGAACTTGAACAATATGAAGAAGTTACTAACTCTCTTACCTATTACTCTACTAATTTTTAACATCCTAACATCGAGCTACTCTGATGGTCCGGGAACCCATAGTTGGGAAGGTACAGGTGCTACAACAGGTATTCCAGGTTGTAGTGATGGATCAACTGGTTGCCACAATACTGCAGTCTCAACGGATATTGACGTAACGGTTGAGCTCGATTCTGCGGGTGTATCTGTGTCAACTTACTCTCCGGGTCACGATTATACGATTCGCATCAGGGCTGTCAACAGGTCAGCTTTTACATTGCCAAAATTTGGTTTCCAGCTTGCATGCGTTGATGCTGCTGGTGCAGGTACTCCAAGTGCAATAGATATGGGAACTTGGGGTGCAACACTACCTTCGGGCTGTATAAATACTACAATCTCTCCAATTACAGTTATTGAACATGGTCGTCCACTAGACCCATATTCTGGTAGTGGCGCCGGTTCTGGTGCTACTGTTTATCAGGAAGATATACCATGGACCGCCCCAAGTGCTGGTTCTGGTTCTGTAGTTATCTTCGGTACAGTCAATGCTGTTAATAACGATGCATCTGCTGATACCGGAGATATTTACAATGGTGTTAGTTTGACTATTGATGAGGGTGCAACTTCACTTCCATCTATAACAGGTGCTTCGAGTGTGTGCGTCGGCGATTCAATACTGCTTTCTATAGCAACAGTCGGAGGTTCATGGTCTTCTTCAACTACTTCGGTAGCTACAGTTTCTTCAGCTGGCATAGTTCGTGGGGTTGGTGTCGGTACCACTACTATTACTTATACTTTGGGTTCTGTATATACGACACATACTGTATCAGTATTATCATCACCTTCGGCGGGAACAATTTCAGGTCCTACCCATGTTTGTACCGGCAGCACTATTAGCTTAAGTACTACGGGTAGTGGTGGTGTATGGAGTGGCGGTGCTCCCTTTGCAAGTATCACAAGCACCGGAGTTGTTACCGGTATATCTGCAGGTGTTGCTAACTTTACATATTCTGTAACCACAAGTTGTGGAACTGCAAGTGCATATTATTCTGATACTGTGATTTCACGCCCTAGGGCAAGTATGATTACTGGCCCTACTTCGATTTGCGCTAGTGGTACAGGTTCTTTCTTTGATTCAACAAGCGGAGGTACATGGGTTTCGATGGTTACATCAGTAGCTACTATTACTTCCACCGGGGTAGCCCATGCTGTTTCAGTGGGTATCGATTCTATACGATATATTGTATCTTCAAGTGGTTGTTCTGACACAGCGCGATTTACTTTTGCAGTAGTTACACCGGCATCCGCTGGTATAATTCGGTCAACTTCTGATACTGTTTGTACCGGAGCTACTTTAAGGTATTATGACACAACATATACCGGTGGTGTTGCAACTTGGCGTTCGAGTGCCACTTCTATCGCAACTGTTGATAGTATAACTGGTATTATTACCGGGGTTTATGCAGGTAGTGCATCGATAACGTGTAATGTAACTAATGGTTGTGGAACCGCTTCAACGTCAAAAACAGTTTATGTACTTCCATCCCGAACAGTAGGTGCAATTTCTGGAGGTCATTCAATTTGCGGCACTTCCAGCATTACAATTACAGATACTTCTTTTGGTGGATCATGGTCGGTCTCCGATGCATCTATTGCGACCATAGTCGCTGTGGGAGGTTCCTGTGTTGTTACTGGAGTTTCGGCCGGAACAGTGTATGTGAGTTATACATTACCGAGTACCAGATGTGGGTCAGCGGTCGCGATTGACACGATTGTAGTCACTTCGGGTACTGGTTCAGGCACAATATCAGGTCCATCAGTAGTTTGTTCGGGTTCTCCTGCAACATATACCGAAACATCTTCAGGTGGCACCTGGAGTTTAGCATTCGGTACTGCTGCAACTATTACTTCGGGTGGTGTAGTAACTGCTTCAGGAGCAAGTAGCGACTCCGTCATTTACACAGTGACTGGAAGCTGCGGCACCCTACATGCTGCCTATCCTATTACAACAGCCACAAGCCCGAGTGCAGGAGCAGTAACCGGAACAACTTCGGTATGTTTGACCACATCTCCAACTTACATTATTGTTGGTGCATCAGGCACAGGTACCTGGAGCACATCATCTTCGTCAGTCGCAACAATAGGATCAACTACTGGTACTTTATCAACGGTGAGTGCCGGCACTGATACTGTAATTTATACAGTAACTTCAGCATCTTGTGGTACAGCGAGAGCGGTGTTACCAATAACAGTGATTGCGGCTCCTAGTGCAGGTACAATTTCTGGTCCTTCTTCAGTATGTACAGGAAGTACAATTTCATTATCTACAACAGGTACAGGTGGCTCATGGTCGAGTGTTTTCACATCTATGGCGACAGTTGACGCTTCGGGTGTCGTTACCGGTGTTTTGGCAGGTACTGATACAATTAAATATACTGTAACAGGCGCTTGTGGCACTTCGGTTGCACGCTATGTAGTGACGGTAAACGCATCACCTTCTGCTGGTCGCATTACAGGCTTTCATAACACTTGTACAGGTTCTTCATTTGCTATGCTCGATGGTACCGCATCAGGAACTGGTACTTGGTCGTCATCAGCTTCTTCAATCGCGACAATTAACAGCACCACTGGTTTAGGCGGCGGAGTTGCAGCAGGTTCTGCGATCATTTCATATACTGTAACTTCCGGTTCTTGTGGTTCAGCAACTGATACTTTTATAGTCAATGTATCTACAACCCCAACTGGTGGTTCAATTACAGGTGCTTCTACATACTGTACGGGTACTTCAGCAACGCTTACAAATTCAACAGGCACTTCAGGCGGTACCTGGTCAATAGTTCCTTCAACTGCAGCAACTGTGAATTCAAGCACTGGTGACATTACTTTCAATACTTCTGGTACTGCAACAATAAGTTATACTGTTACTTCTGCATCTTGCGGAAGTGCTTATGCTACATTACCTGTAACTATCAACCGTTCGCCAAATTCAGGGTCTATTTCCGGTTCATCTTCTGTTTGTATTGGTGCGACTACAACAATGACCTCTTCAGGTGATGCGGGTGGTACTTGGGTGAGTGGTTCAACTTCCATCGCAACTATTACAAGTTCCGGTGGTGTTGCCCGCGGTGTTGCAGCTGGCGCTTCAATATTAAGTTACATAACAACTTCTGCTTCATGCGGAGACGATACAGCATTCTTTACATTGACAGTTAATCCAATATCATCGGCTGGTACTATTACAGGTTCTTCAACTGTTTGTGCTACTGCATCTACTACTCTTTCTGAAGCGGTTGCTGGTGGTACCTGGTCTTCTTCCAGTTCTGCCCGTGCTACTGTTGACGCAAGCGGAACAGTTTATGGTGTATCTGCAGGTGCAGTAACAATCACATATTCAGTTTCAATTTGTGGTTCAGCTTCTACAACATTCGACATGACAATATTACCGATGCCGACTGCTGGTTCAATTTCCGGTACAGCGTCTGTTTGTGCGGGTTCAAGTGTAACTCTTACAGATGGAACTACAGGCGGCACATGGTCAAGCAGTGATGTATCAATTGTTACTGTTTCATCAACTGGCGTTGTAACAGGCACCGGTGGTGGTTCAGCAACTATTAGTTACACAGTTTCTAATAGTTGTGGTTCTGTTTCCGCTACGTATCCAATGACAGGTATTGCATTGCCAGATACTGGTGTAATTTCTGGTCCATCATCTATTTGCATTTCAAGCCCTGCAACGCTTTCTGAAACGGCAACTGGTGGTACATGGATCAGTGGAACAACTTCTGTTGCTACTGTTTCATCAACTGGTTTGGTAACTGGTTTGACTACGGGTTCAACTATTATTTCTTATCAACAGTCAAATTCATGCGGTACTTATTATGCGACATTCCCTGTAACAATAACAACTACCCCATCGGCAGGTACAATTCTCGGTGCATCTGTTGTTTGTGAAGGTGCATCTATTACACTTTCTGATGCGACGACAGGTGGCACATGGAGCAGCAGTAGTACAGGTACAGCGACAGTTGACGCATCAGGTAATGTTTTTGGTGTAGCTGGAGGTAGCGTCGATATTAGTTATTCAATAACTGGTTCTTGTGGTACTGCATCTACATATTCAACTATTACTGTCAACCCATTACCAGTTACTGGTACAATTGGCGGTTTATCAACCATTTGTGAAAGTTCTTCTACTTTATTGTCTCCTACTGTTTCAGGTGGCACTTGGAGCAGCATGACAACTTCAATCGCAACGGTTGATGCATTTGGTAACGTTTATGGTGTGGCAGCAGGCACTGATAGTATTTTCTATTCTGTTACAAATAGTTGCGGAACTAGGCATGCAGGTTTCAATATTACAATAGAAGCACCAGTTTCTGTTGCTGCAATATCAGGGGCAACTACATTGTGTACAGGTGCAACTACTTCGTATACTGATGCTACCACAGGCGGTTCATGGAGCAGCACAACAACTTCAATTGCTACAGTTAATGCATCGGGTATCGTAGGCGGAGTAGCTTCTGGTACTTCTACAATAAGCTATACTGTCACAAACACTTGCGGTGTTTATGCTGCAAGCCAAATAATTACAGTTAACTCTACTCCGTCGGCAGGTTCGATAAGCGGTCCGTCTTCAGTTTGCCAAGGAGCATCAATTTCCCTATCAGAAACTACAACGGGAGGTACTTGGTCAAGCTCTAACACTGCTATTTCAACTGTTGATGCTTCCGGCAACGTTTATGGTGTAGCCGGTGGTTCAATCAATATCTCATACACTGTAACTGCTTCTTGTGGTACAGCATCTGCTACTTATGCCGTAACAGTTAATCCATTACCTAATGCGGGTACAATTTCCGGTTCTTCTACGGGTTGTACTTCAGCTACTGTAACTTTATCAGAAACTGCAACTGGCGGTACTTGGAGCAGCAGTTCAACTTCAGTTGCTAGTGTCGATGCATCAGGCGTTGTGGCTTGTATTTCAAATGGTAGCGTAACAATTTCATACACAGTAACTAATTCATGCGGCACAGCAACTGCCACATATCCTATGACCGTTATTACAGCACCTTCTAGTTCTTCAATAGCTGCAATTACTGGTCCTTCAACAGGTTGTGCGGGTTCTTCTATCACACTTTCTGAAACTACTACTGGTGGTACTTGGAGTAGTGCTACTACTTCTGTTGCTACTGTCGATGGTTCTGGTAACGTTACTTGTTTAACTACAGGTACTACTAATATTTCATATACATTGACTAATGCTTGCGGTTCAGCAGGTGTAGGTTACCCGGTAACTGTAAGTACTACCCCAACCCTTGGCTCAATTTCTGGTCCATCATTTGTATGTACAGGAAGCACCATTACACTCACCAACAGTACAAGTGGTGGTACATGGAGCAGTAGCGCTTCTTCAGTAGCTAGTGTTGATCCTACAACAGGTGTCGTAAGTGGCTTAGTTGCCGGTTCAGCAACTATTACTTATTCAATAACAGGTGCTTGTGGTTCTGCTGCTGTTATTCGTGCAATTACAGTCTATACGGCTACCGATGCCGGTTATATCACAGGCATCTCTACAGTTTGTCCTGGTTCAACTGCAACATTGGGTGAGACAGTTACTGGTGGTACATGGAGCAGTTCTGCTACTTCAGTTGCTACAGTTTCTTCTGCTGGTGTTGTGTACGGACTTAGCGGAGGAACAACTATCATTTCTTATTCTGTAACTGGTGTTTGTGGTACGTCTCACGCAACTATGACGTTTACTGTAAATCCTAGTCCTTTTGCTGGAGTAATTTCAGGCCCTGCTAGTGTTTGTGTTGGCGATACAATTACGCTTACTGATACCACAGCAGGTGGTGTTTGGGGAACCGGAAATGCAGCGATTGCTTCAGTAACTACAACCGGTAGTGTAATTGGCGTAAGTACTGGTACAGTAAATATCGTTTATGCTGTAACAAATGTATGTGGAACTGTTTCAGCGGCTAGAACAATCACTGTTAACTCATACCCTTATCCGGGTGTGATTTCAGGTGAAACCAGAGTTTGTGTTGGTAGCCCAACTTTATTGTCTGAGACTGTTTCAGGGGGTACTTGGAGGGTGAGCAATACACACGCTTCAATTTCTACTGGAGGTGTGTTAAGGGGGCTTTCAATGGGTATTGATACCGTTTACTACGATGTAACTAATGGTTGCGGAACTACTTCAGCTACTTACTATGATTCAATTTATGGTTCATTTAGTTCTGGCGTTCTAGGCCCTAACGATACCATGTGTGTTGGCGATACTTCTTATTTGACAGCTCCTGTTCCGTTTGGTGCATGGAGTGCATATAATTCTAATGTTACAGTTTCTGCTGATGGTATGATAATCGCGGCTAACTCAGGCTGGGATACAGTTCTTTATGCTGTTTCTGGTCCTTGTGGCGTTCAGTTTGGTATTTACTACGTTTGGGTAAAACCAGCTTCTTTGTGCGGTACAGCAATAGCTACTATTGAAAACACAGGCACGTTTGAGGTTTACCCTAACCCTACGACTGGTATGTTCAATGTGAAAGTTCCAGCAAATGAGACCAATGTTCAAGTAACAATCACTGACCTGTTAGGACATACAGTAATGACTCAGGCCGTTGAAAACAACAAGGGAAATGAGATTTCAATTCAACTTGATAATCTGACTTCAGGCACTTACATGGTGCAAGTACAAGCAGGCACTGCAGTATTTCATCAAAAGATAGTGCTTGAGCGCTAATTCAGTTCAAAAAAACAAACCAAAATGGAGGCTGCTTTCGGGCAGCCTCCATTTTTTAGATTAGTGGGGTTCACTTCAAAATTCGCAAGAACCTTCTTACTTTCTCAGTATATTTGATTCAAGATATGGTAAAGCATTTTATAATCCTGACATCGTTTTTATTTGCAGCCACGTTTGCTCACAGCCAAAATCTGAAGCTTACATCGGCTAATAATGGAAAGGTGATTCAGATGAAAAACAATGGAAAATTTACGCTAACACTCAACAACAAGGGTGATGGCGGATACAGTTTTGAAGAACCGTTGTTTGACAGTACAGTTATAAGGCAGGTTTCGCACAAACATATTTCAGCCACTTCAGGAAAAGGAAAAAATGCGCAACCGATGGTTGGCAATTTCGGAAAAGATGTATGGGTCTTCAAGGTTATTAAAGCGAAAAGCTCCACTCAATTAACCATCAATATTCAACGCCCTTGGATGAGAGGTAAGGAACAGCCCATTATTGACTTTGAGGCAACTATAAAAACGAAGTAAGGTCAGTTTGCCTTCAAATTCATTCCACCCCGTAAAAAAGCCACCACATTTTTGTGATGGCCTTTACTTGAATAACTTAAAACAGCACTAAGCGTTCTCTTCCCATATTTGAGAGAGATGAACCAAAATCTCTGTAGCTTTTTCCATATCTTGCACACTCACATACTCTTGTTTAGAATGGATACCCATTTCCCCCGTGAATATGTTAGGGCAAGGTAGGCCCATAAACGAAAGCCTTGAACCATCGGTGCCGCCCCTTATGTTCATTCTTGTTGCTGCAATGCCTGAACGCTCGTATGCTTTTTCGGCATAGTTCATTACTTCAGGGCACTGGTCAAGAATCTCTTTCATATTTCTGTATTGTTCCTTGACAACAAATTCAGTCGTCACACCTGGGAACATTTCTTCTGTTTTTTTCGCCATTTGTTTCAATCGCTCTTCGTGTTCAGCCAGTTTAGCTGTTTCAAAATCGCGCACAATGAAAGAAACAGTCGCTTTTTCTAACACACCTGAAAACGAAGTCGGATGCACAAAACCTTGGTATCCTTCTGTTGCTTCAGGGCACCATTCATTAGAAGGTAACATATCAACAAATGCACTTGCCGCCTTAATGGCACTTACCATTTTACCCTTAGCATAGCCAGGGTGTGCACTCACGCCATTAAATGTCACTATTGCAGCATCGGCCGAAAACGACTCACCTTCAAGCATACCGCGTTCGCCACCATCAAGTGTATAACCAAACTGAGCACCGAGCTTTTCCATATTAATAGCAGCAACTCCCCTACCTACTTCCTCATCAGGTGTAAATAGAACGCGTATTTTGCCATGCTTGATTTGTGGATTCTTCATGAGGTATGCCGCCAAATCCATGATAATAGCAACACCAGCTTTATCATCGGCACCCAAAAGTGTAAGCCCGGAAGCTGTGATGATATCGTCACCGATTCTTTCCAATAAATAAGGGTGGTTTTTGGTACTTATAACCACTGAATTGTCATCAGGTAACACAATATCTGAGCCATTCCAGTTTTTATGCAAAATGGGCTTAACGTCTTTACCACTGCAATCAGGTGCTGTGTCAACGTGGGCGCAAAAGCACAAAACAGGCACATTTTTAGTGGTTGTAGCCGGAATTGTTGCGTACACATAACCATGTTCATCCAGTTCAGCATCACTGAGACCCAATTGAAGAAGCTCCAGAACCAATATTTTACTTAAGTCTTTTTGCTTCATCGTAGAAGGCTGAGAATCAGAATTCGGGTCACTTTGAGTATCAACCTGAACATACCTCATGAATCTTTCTGCTGCGGTATGTTGATAATTATCTATTGCCATATTGTTGTTTATGCTACAAATGTAACTAACTTAGTAGTTCAATGAAAGGTTTCGTGTTATCAAAACAGGACGTGTCAGAAATTGTGACAGTCACGTTCACTCTTTTTGCCATTATCGATATTTTGGGCTCCTTGCCTGTTATTATCTCCATCAAAAAGAAGATGGGAGATATCAATGCATTCACTGCAACTGCGGTTTCAGGGGCTTTAATGTTGTTGTTTTTTCTGGTAGGTGAAGACATGTTGAAGTTCATGGGGCTCGACATTAAATCGTTTGCCATCGCCGGTGCCATAGTTATCTTTATTCTTGGACTGGAAATGATTTTAGGCCTCGAATTCTTTAAGCCCGATGCCGAAGCAAAAGCAAGTACTCTGGTACCTGTTGCATTTCCATTGATTGCTGGTTCGGGTACACTCACGACTGTCATGTCATTAAAAGCCGCCTACGAATACTATAATATCCTGATTGCTATTTTCATCAATCTGGTAGTGGTATTCGTTACATTGAAGTCGGTCAATTTCCTGGAGCGCATGCTTGGGCAGGCTGGTGTATTAGTAATCAGAAAATTTTTCGGGGTAATTCTAGTGGCTATTGCTGTGAAAATCTTCAGGGGCAATATAGGTATTATGAAATAGTCGAAACTGCTGTAGAGATTTCCACAGGTTTTAAATATCAATCATTTCGCACTTAGTTATTAATGGTTTTGCTGCTACCTTCGCAGCCAAATAGTTCTATTAATGAAACATGCATTTGTATTCCCCGGTCAGGGCTCGCAATTTCCAGGAATGGGTAAAAACCTGTACGAAATGAACCCGATTGCTAAAGAATATTTTGAACAAGCCAACGAAATTCTGGGTTTCAGAATCACTGATATCATGTTCAATGGCACCGAGGCCGATTTGAAACAAACCAATGTGACACAGCCTGCTGTTTTCTTGCATTCTGTGGTGCTGTTTGAAACAACACAAGGCTTGAAGCCAGAAATGGTGGCAGGACACTCATTGGGTGAATTTTCAGCACTAGTTGCCAATAAAACACTCACATTTGAGGATGCTTTGAAATTGGTTGCCGGTCGTGCAGCTGCGATGCAACGTGCTTGCGAAATGAATCCATCAACAATGGCTGCGATCCTTGGTTTGGATGATGCTAAAGTGGTTGAGGTATGTCAGTCTATTTCTAACGAAATAGTTGTTGCCGCAAACTTCAATTGCCCTGGCCAATTAGTGATTTCAGGTAGCAATGAAGGTATAAGAATTGCTTGCGAAGCAATGAAAGCAGCAGGTGCAAAACGCGCTTTGCCGCTTCCGGTGGGTGGTGCATTCCACTCTCCATTAATGGAACCTGCGAAAGAAGAACTGCAAAAAGTAATTGCGCAAACTAAGTTCGCAACACCAATTTGCCCTGTTTATCAAAACGTTGATGCAATGCCTTACACTGATCCTGAACAAATTCGTCAAAACCTCATCAATCAACTTACCGCTCCTGTCCGTTGGACTCAGTCGGTATTGAAAATGGTGGAAGACGGTGGAAGCCACTTTACAGAAGTTGGTCCGGGTAATGTGTTACAAGGTTTGGTGAAGAAAATAGCTAAAGAAACCACAACTGACGGTATCAGTTAGTTGGTATATCTACCAATATTTTAAACGGGAATGCCAAAAAGCGTTCCCGTTTTATTTAATTCCAATTCGCTAATTAATTTTAGCCCCCACCATATGACGACTGGTGTTTCTGTAGCTTGATGGTGTACAAGTAGTAATTGTCTTATAATCAAGTTGATTTCCAGAAAACGTCCCCCTTTCTGTACTATACGTATAGTCGGTAGAATAAGAAGAAGAGAAATAGCCTGTATTTAAGTCTATCTTATACCTATTGGGGTATTGCGAGTAATTTCTGATTAGCGTGTCAAAAATTATTGAATCATACGAAGCCATCGAAACTGCGATAGTGTCGTACGTAACAGAAGTATCAGGAGTATATGACGTTGCTCCGGTTTGACGCAAAAAGAACAAAGTATCTACAAGTGCATATTTTCCTGTAAAAGCTTCAATTGCATAATGGCAAGTACCTGATTGGTTGGCAGTTGAATCATAGTTTGTAGCATGTACATCCATGCAGCCAACCTTAACAACTGTTGTAGTATTAGTGTCTTTATGACAAGCGAACAAACATAATACTGCAATACAAGATGCAGTAAGCGAAAAAAAGATGTTTTGAATTTTCATAGAGTCTAAGTAGAGCTTTTAGTGTTTATAAATTATGGTAATTTGAAACCAATTAAGTGTCGTGAACTTGTGGCGGGAGAATAATAAGGTCGAATGGTCTGCGTTTTAAAGACCAATTTGTTACCTGAAATTTGACCGCTATCAATGATATTTACTTCTGAGTAGTCATAACCGTATGATCGGTTTTCGTAAAAAGTTCCGTTTGCTTGATTTAATTGATAGTGATGTGGAAAAGGCGATGGATACCTTTTCAATGTATCAAACGCAATAGAATCAAAAGCAATTACCGTAACAGTTAATGTATCATGAAAAACTAAGGTGTCTGAAGCATAAGAAGTAGCACTCGTTTGTTTTAAGTAAAAATAAGAATCGACCACTGCGTACCTGCCCGCTAATGTGTCCATTACATAATGGCAAGTACCTCGCTGATTAGCAGTAGAATCATAATTAGTAGCAAGAGGATCCATGCAGCCTACCTTAGGAACAAATGTAAATCCTGTGTCTTTATGGCAGGCTAAAAGGCTAAAAACGATTAACGTAGAAACTGAAATTGAACACAGAATATTCTTGAATTTCATAGAGTATACGGGTTTAAAGATAAAGTTATTACACAAACGACAAAAAAGCAATACCTAGTATGTATTTTAAGTAAAATTTGCTCAAAAGAAGCTTTAGAAAGGTGGCTTACCAGTCGCTTCCGGTCTTGTTAACTTCTCTCCCGTTGCCAAGGTCAAAGCGGAAACGAAGCCCTGAATTGCGCCCCTTCAAGCAATCCCATGACTGAACAAAATCAACCCTTAGCACGCGTAATGCTTTGTAGCCGATGTTTTCAAGTCCAACAAACGCTTCAGAGTAATAATTCGCCTCATCTATATAAAAAGCATTACCACCCCAAACCAAGTACCAACGAGCCTGTTTAAGTAAAGGTATTTTGTTACTTAACAATCCGTTCATGTGGTATTCAATATGGGCCTCTTTGTAAAAGTATGCTTTGTTGCTGAACAAATAATAAGGTGCGAATTGAAAGCTCTCGAGATATGGTGCAGCGTATCCAAATCCGCGGTTGCCGTAAAGGTGGTTAAGGTCGGGAATTGACACATAGTTATTGTTCATAAATCCACCGACAGAGAAATTGTAGCTAATATCACCCCAAAGTTTTAGATGCACGGTTTCGTCACTTACACTAAATTTCCATTTACTAAAATCACTCTTGCTGTCAAAGACATTGGGTATACCTTGGTCGTAAGTAAATTGCAAGGTGGGAAATTTACCTCTGATAGGTTTGATATATTCAGGGTATTTTGTGTAAGTAAAACCCGGCTGATAAGCTATTGAAGCATGAATGAGCATTGCATTATTTTCATTCCAGCCGCCGGTCAATGCAACTAAATTTGCAGGATTGTTGTCCTTCCAACCATCGTAGTTATTGGGGAAAATACTATAGTCTGAAGTGTTATATAGAGGCAGTCGGTGTTCAAATGAAGCTTTTATAAACCAGTTCAACCCGTTTGCATAATCGCGCCTAACAAATGCAGCAGCCAACCATTTTTCATATAGCCTAATGTCATTCTGCCTATATAACAGCGATGAATAAGTATCAAATAACTGAGTTACCGGCTTTTCTGAATTGAATTGAAACACATATTTGCCTCCTTCAATCCCGTATAGTAAATACCTACCCTTCCAACTTCTGTCGTTGGTTTCCTTGTATATTTTTGCCATAGCATTGAGGTGTGTATTGGCAAAACCATACCTCACCGAACCTTCAATATGCAAATCGCTGTTGGAGTCGAGGCGGTGGTAAACATTTAGTCTGGGTGCGAAATTAAAGCCCTCTGCTACATTGTAATTAAGTGCATTATCTTCTGAAATACCAAGCAATAGTGAATTGGTATTCAGTACAGTTTTGCTTTCCTTCGTGCGGTAACTGATACCCGATATCAGTATTTTAGACAATGATAACTTATTGGCTTTTTTCCTGATTGAATCTTTATATGCAGGGTCATTTACCTTTTTGAATATGCTGTCCTTTACTACGTAGTCTTTTTTCTCTTCTTCAACCAAGGGAATAGGTCGCTTTTCCTTCCAGTAGCTTGAATCGCGTTTTGTGGCATCTTTTTCGTAGCTGCTCACAATTTTATCTGCAAATAAAGTATCAGGCATTTTCGCGTTCGGCCGGGCATTGTTGTATACAGTCACAAAATCGGCCGTAGCTTCAATACCTGCAAATCCGATTGCAAAGTAAATAACCTGACTTTTTATAACCCTTATACCTTTAGGCGATGGTACATAGATTTGGTTCAGCTTGAAGGTGTCAATAAAATCCATGCCTGAATTTTTATCTAAATCCAGCGAACAACTGTGTATTGAATAGTCGCGTTCAAGGAGATAAATAGTCCCTTTGAAGCATGGCTCCATGGTACGGCGCGGAATTACCTCTACCTTATAAACCATTTCATCGCCATCCATAAACTGACCTAAAAACTTATACTTGTAGTTTGTCAGTGCAAAATCGGCTATGGGTGAAATATAACCTCTTGAATTATCGTCAGATGAAATTTTTACGTTGTTCTGGTACAAAGAAATAACCGTAGGGAAACGAGATGCACCTAAACCGTTAGGGTTGCCGCTTTCATGAACACTTTCAATAACTAAGCGTTCTTTCTTACCATTGTTATAATAACGTGCATTTTCTTCAACAAGGTACAAAAGCCCTTGCCCATCTGATGAATTGCCATTTACGTTGAACTTAAGTTGCTTTTTAAGCAACTCAGGCATCTTCCTTAGTGCAATCTTACCTTTCAAGTAAATATCAGACTGGAAAGTTTCAATTTCAGCAAGGTGTTCTTTTCTGCGTTTAATGGCTTTTCTAATGATATCATACGCAGGGTCTTCTGCATTAGAGTTGATGATTACTTCCTTCATTTGCAGCCCCTGAGCAGCAAGTTTAAAGTCGTGCACCTTAACGCTGTTATCGGGAATATCTACATTAATTTTTGCCTTTTCATAGCCTATGAACTGACAAACTACAGTGTGCAATCCCTGTGGAACATACAGCTCATAAACACCATCTGCATTTGCATTAGTACCTATTGTAGTGCCTTCAACATAGATGGTTGCAAATGAAAGCAGCTCACCTTTTGTATCGGTGACCTTTCCTTTTAGAATTCCGGCGAAAGAAATATTAGCTACAAACCAGGCTGCCAATACAAATAATACGAATACACGCTTTTGTATTTTCATGATAAAATGCAGTAATGGTGTAGCAAATTGAATTAGAACAATCCAAAAAGTTGCGCATCAATTCTACGAACTACGTCCGCGAAATCTTCATCCTTTTCCGCAAAGTTGCAAGTGTTCACGTCGATAATCAACAACTGACCATCGTTGTAATTAGAAATCCACTTGTTGTAGTTTTCGTTCAACCTTTTTAAATAGTCAAGGCGAAGGTTTTCTTCGTATTCGCGACCACGTTTTTGAATCTGGTCAACCAAAGTTGGAATAGATGCCTTGAGGTAAATCAACAAATCAGGTGGTTGAATCAACGCTTTCAGATTCTGGAAGAAAGAAGAATAATTTTCAAAATCCCTCAAAGTCATCAAGCCCATATCAAACAAGTTAGGCGCAAAGATGTAAGCATCTTCATAAATCGTCCTATCTTGAATGGTAGTTTCGTTTCCGTTCCTGATTTCAATGAGGTGCTTAATCCTGCTGTTCAGGAAGTAAACCTGCAAGTTGAATGCCCACCTGTGCATATCGCCATAGAAGTCAACCAAGTATGGGTTGTGGTCTACATCTTCATACTGTGGGCGCCATTTGTAGTGGCGAGCCAGTTTTTCTGTAAGTGTAGTTTTCCCTGACCCGATGTTACCGGCCACAGCTATATGTTTCGGAAAAGACTTGTTTGACATTACCCTCAGACGTTATTAAAGTAGCAAAAGCGTGAAAACGACAAAGATAACAACTTTTTCAGGATAGGGAAACGCTCCTACCCCCGCATTTACCAGAACCGAAACAATTTTGGCCCTTATTTGGCTTTTGTAGTTGCCTTTTTAGGTTTGTCTTCAATGCCCCAAACTTTAAGTATTTGAGCAGCATGTTCCTTGCTTTTTACAGTTGTGATGATGTGCTCAATTACCCCTTCTTCATTGATGAGGAAAGTGGTACGGTGAACGCCCATGTACTTGTTGCCATACAACGACTTTTCTCCCCAAACTCCATATTCATTTACCACTGTTCGGTCGACATCAGATAATATAGTGAACGGCAATTCATGATTGGTTTCAAACTTTTTATGGCTGGCTGTGTCATCAGGACTAATACCAAGAATTACAATCTTTTTCTTCTTCAACAAATCGAAGTTATCCCGAAGGTTGCAGGCCTGAACCGTACATGTTGATGTACTGTCTTTTGGATAAAAGTAAAGAGCTACTTTTTTACCTAAAAACTTCTCTAAACTTACCTTTTTCCCGTTTTGATCTTTAAGTATAAAAATGGGAGCCTTATCGCCCGGTTTTAACGTAATCATTGATTGAATTTTACCTTACAAAATTAAGACTTACTTGCGACGCATTGCCTGATTCGTCTATTGCCTTAAACAATAACTTATGTTTCCCTGTCGTACAGTGGCTATCAAACTCATAGAAGAACGAGCTGCCGTGTTGTTCAAAACACACCCATTTATCATCAATAAACCCACTGAATGATTTTACTGAAGTCTTATCATCAGTAACTGTAAACACAATTTTTTCAGCTTTGCTCATACGAACACCCTGTTTATATTTACTAGCGATTTTAGGTCCTTTAGTATCAACATCGAGCCAATAGTTACCAAACTCACGAAACTTGGTTTTGTACCAGCCATTACCAGAACTTGTAACCGCACTACCCGATGTGCTTTTACCGTCAAAACATTGAACAATCACCTTGTTTTTCAAGTCTTCAGGAATTGCTTTTTCTGCTTTTATCTGTAATTCAGAATAACTATGAAGTGGCACAAATGGGTAATGCAGGCGATATTCATGTGAGTATTCGTGCTTGCCCTTGAAACATTCGTAGTTAAATGCCAAATCTTCGTAAAGTGCTTTTTCATCGAGCGTGAACTTGATGCCAGCATCTTCGAAATAATGAGCTCTTCCTATATTAAATACTTTATCGGCAGAAACAGACGGTGGAGAAGGTGATTTTAAGAGCTTAATATAAGTAGCTATCTGACTTTTATTGCCGCTGTTATCAATAATTGATATTTCCATTTTGTGGGTGCGATTGTCAAACATTTCAATCCTACCCTTGTTCTGATTGAGGTTATTATAAATACCATCTAATTTGTTGCCGGGCAATTGAAATAGAAGCTGATACCATTTACCTGTCAGTCTATGCGCTTTATAATCAGCGAAGGCATTTATGTATCTCGTAACATCATAGCCAATATCATCTAAGAAAATACCCGACTGCGTTTTCCCATCAATCATTAATGACATTGTGAGCGGCGCCAACGTATTGTCGCTACCATTCATATAGTCGTCAACATTGACACCAAATCCTACAGGATTTTCGGAAGTAATAACTAACGTATCGCTGGTCAACTGTACAACATCGCCTTTTACCGAAGCGGGCTTATATGCATCTCCAGCTAACTTGAGTGGTACAAAATCGGGCAATGCCTTTCCATTATTATATACGGAACCGGTATACACAGCTAATTCCATAGGCTTTGCAGGTATAGTGTCTTTCATTTCAAAATGAAACAACATTGGGTTCAAAGGGTGCTCCGTTTTGGTATTGCGCACTTCAAAGTGCAGGTGAGGTGCTGTTGACGCTCCGGTATTTCCTGAAAAAGCGATTAAGTCGCCCTTAGCAACAGGAAACTGAGTTGGTGATAATGATAGATCAAGATCCCAACGTTTTTGCTCGTATTGCTTTTCTCTTAGGTATTTCTGTAATGCTGGTGAGAAGTTATTTAAGTGCGCATACAAGGTTGTATAACCATTGGGGTGCATAATATAAAGTGCATGACCGAAGCCGCCCTTCTCCATTTTTATACGAGCTATATACCCTTCTGCCGCCGCGTGAACTTCATGGTTTTCTTCACCCAAAGTTTTAATGTCAATGCCGCTATGAAAATGCCCCGGACGGCATTCTCCAAAATTGCCTGCTAGAAATATGGGCAAACCAATTGGGTTTAAGAAGTAACCGGATGGGTATTGAACTTTATTTTGAGCATAGGTACTGCCTATGCTGAATAAAAAAAGCGCCCCCAGGAACGCTTTTTTTAACATTATAAAGGGGCGCTTCATATTAATTAGCAGCTTTTATTTTTTGTTTGAGATGTTCACTGAATTGGTGCGCATATTTAACATGTCGTCAAGAATATTCACCGTTTCTGATAAGTAGATGTCTTTACCTACATTCTTCAACCACTCCTTATTTTTATTCGCAGTAGTCGTGTCTACATTTATTTTCGACAAATCAGCCTGCGGATTTTTAACCGTCATCGGCGTGATTTTCTTATTCAACTCATCAATTTTTTTATTTAGAGCTTTAGTTTCAGTCTGCTCTTTTCTATACAGTTTTTCGTTCAATGAAACCGATCTGTCATCCATTTTCTTTTTGCGCTCTGACGCCGTTTCTTCAATCAAAGCAAATCCCTCATTCTTAGCAATACGTTCTTTGCTCAATTGCGACAATTTTGCGATATCGAAAACTTTATTTACCGGCTCGTATGGTGCAGGTGCAATTTCATCGTAAGGTAATGCAGATTTGTTTTTTCTTTCACCGAGGTCTTCATCGTCGATATAATCTAGTGCATCTGGAAGAATAATATCTGGAACTACACCTTTCAATTGAGTTGAACCTCCGTTTACGCGGTAGAATTTTTCCATTGTCAGTTTTACTTCACCTAATGAAGGTTCAGCACTATCAGCGCCACTTTGAAGCTGAATGCGTGTCATAGGGTTCAACAACTCGTCAAGGCGCAACATTTTTTGTACGGTACCCTTTCCAAATGTAGGGGCACCAACAATTACCGCACGTTTGAAGTCTTGCAATGCAGCAGCCATAATTTCAGATGCTGACGCACTTCCTTCATTCACCATTACAGCCATTGGACCATTGAACAAAGCAGTATCGCACATGCTGGAACGAAGAATGTTAACTCCTGAATTGCTGTTTTTAACCTGTACAACGGGATTTTTACCAACGAATATCGAAGCCATCTCAACAACGTCGTTCAAAGAACCGCCGCCATTACCCCTCAAGTCAAGTATGATGCTGTTAACGCCTTCTGCTTTCAGCTTTTTCACTTCTTCTAATACGTCTATGCAACAACGCCTCATGCTGGTATGGTTAAAATCAGCATAAAACTCAGGCAAGTAGATATAACCGACCTTTGTGTTGCTCTTTTGAATCACTGCCGATTTTGCAAATGTCTCTTCCAACGTAATTACGTCGCGGTACAATGAAACTACTTTGATGGTACCATCAGGCTTTTTTACCGTGAGTTTAACTTCAGTGCCTTTAGGACCGCGAATCAATTTCACGACTTCGTTAATTTCAAATCCTGTTACTTCAACTGGAACACCACTACCTTGAGCAACTTTCAAAATCTCGTCATCAGGCTTTAAGTCACCTTGTTTCCAAGATGGGCTACCGGTGACAATTGAAGTAATTGTGATTTTGCCATTGTCGAAATTTTCTTTCAGTGCAGCACCAATCCCAAAGAAACTGCCGCTCATAGCAACATCGAAATCTTCTTTGTTTTGTGGAGGCATGTAATTAGTATGCGGGTCCTGACACTCGGTAATTTGGTTTACATAAGCGGTAAAACGGTCGTTATCCTTCCATTTGTGGATGCTTTTAAATATCCTCGCTTCTGTTTTCTTAGCATATTCGCGTGCTTCTAATTCGAGTTCAGCTTCAGTTTTGAAGTGCGCTTTAGGAGAATCCACTTTCTTTTTGTCCTGATCGTCTTTCAGGTCAATGAACTTTTCAAGCGTACGGAATTTCAGGATTTTAGTCCATTTGTCAACCTGGCCAGCTTCACCATCAGGGAAATCGTCTTTTTTGTTATCTAGTTCAAGGCGTTCGTTACCATCAAATACGAATGGTTTTTCGAGGCATTTTTCATAGATTTTCTCGCATTGAGCAATCCTCCTTTGATAAATTGCATCTAATGAATCGAAAAA
Source organism: Chitinophagaceae bacterium (assembly GCA_947454235.1). Classification (GTDB taxonomy): domain Bacteria; phylum Bacteroidota; class Bacteroidia; order Chitinophagales; family Chitinophagaceae; genus Flavipsychrobacter. The sequence goes on along the minus strand of CANGIY010000002.1, from coordinate 147,352 downwards.
CTCAAGTGAACCTGATTTTATTTCATCATCAATTTGAAACTCATATCGTTTGAGTACTTGAAAATCTTGCTTGGTAAAAAAGGTTTTTCCTGCATCGAATGCGTCCATTGTTTTCTTGAACACCCTCGAAGAAAAAGTATCATCAACAGGGCGTGGCGAGAAGTGTTCGTGTTGAATTGCAGCCATCACAACTTCAATTGCAAGTTTCCTTTTTTCTTGCGAAGAACGTTTACTGGATCCGGTTAATTTAAAAGATAAAAACGCTGCAAGACACAGCACAATCAGGGTTGGTATAAGAATCTTATTCCTCATGAATTTCAACATAGACCTCTTAAAATGAAATTTAAACAAATGTAGTCACAAGCGTGTTAAAAAAAGCATAATCAAAAGTCATTAAGCGGTTAATCTCCAATTGACTCTGAACATCCTGACAACTAATCCACAAACTTTGTACCAATTGCCTTTCAAACATCGCCTGACGCTCAAAACGTTAACGAATGATGGAGAATTTTTGGTTTGCAGTTAAAATGTAGTTAAACTAAATGTATTTCCATATTTACACTGCCTATACTCCTATTTTTGTTACTTTTGCGAACTTTAAAAATTCCTGATGACCGATTTAAAATCGAAGATTGACCCTTCTAGAATCCCTTCTCATATTGCCATTATTATGGATGGTAATGGACGTTGGGCGAAGGAAAGGGGACAAGAAAGGGTTTATGGGCATTACGAAGGTGTGGTAAGTGTTCGCGAAATTGTAAATACATGTGGCGAATTAGGTGTAAAATACCTCACTTTGTATGCTTTTTCCACTGAAAACTGGAATCGCCCCAAGGCAGAAGTAGACGCATTGATGGAATTACTGGTGAATACCATCAGAAAAGAAGTAGATGACCTCAAAAAAAATAATGTAAAGCTTCATGTTATTGGCGACTTTGCCAGCCTGCCTGAAGTTTGCCAGAAAGAGATGAATGAGGGCATGGAAATTACCGGAGAAAATACCGGGCTTAACCTTGTACTGGCTCTTAGTTACAGCTCTCGCCTGGAGATTTTAAACGCTTCAAAAGCGTTAGCGTCAAAGGTGGCTAAAGGCGAACTATTAGCTGAAAACATTACTGAAGAAGATTTTAAAAGTTGTTTAGATACCTGCAATTTCCCCGACCCTGAATTGATGATCAGGACTAGTGGTGAGAGTAGGATTAGTAATTTTCTGTTGTACCAGTTAGCCTATGCCGAGTTATATTTTACGCCCGTGCATTGGCCTGATTTCAGAAAGGATAATTTATTTGAAGCCGTGCTTGACTACCAAAAAAGGGAAAGAAGATTCGGCAAAACAAGTGATCAAATTCAAAAGACTACCGTATAGAATGTTTAAAAACGGATCAATATATTTCCTCGTTTTATTTTCGTCGATATTTACACTTCCTGCAATGGGTCAAATCGGGTCAAGGTCCGGAGGACTTAGGCAGTACCAGTCGGGTGAAAGTGAAAATAAACCCAAAGAATATGAACTAGGTGGTGTTACAGTTTCGGGTTCTCAGTACCTCGATGCCGACCTCATAATCGCAGTAACCAACCTAACGGTAGGTCAAAAAATTAAACTCCCGAACGACGAGAGTGTTTCTAAAGCAATTAAAGCACTATGGAAACAAGAATTGTTCTCAAACGTTAAGATTACAGTTGTAAAGTATATCGACGACAAAATATTCCTGAATATTGAAGTTGAAGAGCGCCCAAGGTTAAGCGGTTTCCGTTTCAGAAACATTAAAGTGGCAGAAGCTAAAGAATTGAAAACCAAGATGCCACTGGTTGTAAATAAAGTAGTTACTGAAGCAACTAAAAAAGAAGCTTTAATAAGAATTAAAAAGTTTTTTGTTGAAAAAGGATATGGTCGTTGTGATGTTTCGGTAGTTGAAAAAGTAGATACCGGAAGCATTAACAAGGTTGCATTGATTTTCAACGTGGAAAAAGGCAACAAAACAAAAATCAATCAAATCAATATTGTTGGTGCCGATTTCGCTTCTGAAACACGTTTAAAGCGCACGTTGAAATCTACCCATGAAATGATGAGGTTCACACTTCATCCGAATGAAGACAAAAGTGTTTATGAAGTACCGAAGCGTTCTTTCAAAAAATACATTGATGACAAAGGCTATCTTTCTCCATCTAAAACACTTGAAGCACTTGACCCATACTTGCGTTTGAGCATGTCTTCTTCTAAGTTCAATCAATCAAAGTATGAATCTGATAAATCGACCTTGGTAGGCTACTTAAATACGCTTGGTTTTAGAGATGCATCGGTAGTAAGTGACACAATCTACCCTTCTTTGAATGGTAATCTGAACATCGATATCCGCGTTTCAGAAGGACATAAGTACTATTTCGGCGATATCGTTTGGAAAGGAAATACCAAGTATTCGTCGGAAGTGCTTTCTAAAGTACTAGCTATTAAAAAGGGTGATGTGTACAACCAACAAATGTTGGAAACTCGTCTCGGAAGGCAGCTAAGTCCTGAAGGTGGCGAAGATGTGTACAGCCTTTATATGGACGATGGTTATTTGTTCTTTAACATTGACCCTGTTGAAGCATCTGTGCTCCATGACACTATAAACTATGAAATGCGTGTAACTGAGGGTTCTCAGGCTACAATTCGTGATATCAACATTTACGGTAACGACAGAACCAACGAACATGTTGTAAGGCGTGAACTTCGTACACTTCCTGGTAATAAATTCAGTCGTTCTGACCTTATTTATACCAATAGGGAGATTTCTCAGTTAGGCTATTTCGACCCTGAAAAAATTAATATCCAACCAAAGCCACATGCTGAAGATGGTACTGTTGACATTGACTTTACAGTGGTTGAAAAGTCAAGTGATCAATTGCAGCTTTCTGCCGGTTTTGGTGGTGGACTAAGCTTCTACGGTACTTTAGGCGTTGTGTTCAACAACTTTGCTATCCGCAACGTTTTGCACCCAAAAAAATGGGATCCGCTGCCGGTGGGCGATGGCCAGAAGTTCTCGTTGAACTACTCTTCAAATGGTGCTTATTACAACTCATTGACTTCTTCATTTACTGAGCCATGGTTGGGTGGTAAAAAACCAAATTCATTTACAGTAAATCTTACCTATTCACGTTATTCTTCTGTAGCTGTAGGTGGCGATCCTAATGCTGCATATTTAAGAATGTTTGGTGGCGGTATCTCTTTCGGTAAACGTTTGAAAAAACCGGATAACTACTTCGTATTTAACTACGGTTTGTTCTACAACAATTATCGTTTAAAAAACTACGCTTTAACATCTGACTTCAACAATGGTTATGCAAACGATTTGCACTTCAAATTGGTGCTTTCTCGTAACAACATCGATCAACCATTGTACCCTAAGTCAGGTGCCAATGTGCAGTTCACAATGCAGTTTACACCCCCATTCAGTGCTTTCTCCGGAAACGACTATGCTACTGAAGATGCTTCAGCAAAATACAAATGGATTGAATACCATAAATACAAGTTCACAGCCGACTTCTATCAAAAAATTGCCGGCAACTTAGTAATCAGGTTGGCGTCTAAATATGGCTTTATGGGCTATTACAACAAAGACATTGGTTACGCTCCGTTCGAGCGCTTCCAGTTGGGTGGTGATGGTCTTTCAGGCTATTCTTACTTCATTGGTAAAGACATCGTTTCGCAACGCGGGTATGATGTGTATTTCTCTGGTGCTACTATCTTTAATAAGTACACAGCCGAAATCAGGTATCCGTTCTCTTTGGCACCTACAGCAACCATTTATGGTATCGCTTTCTGCGATGCAGCCAATGCATGGGGTAATATTAAAACTTACGATCCATTCAAACTCAATCGCGACGTTGGTTTAGGTATCAGGTTGTTCCTGCCTATGTTCGGATTGTTGGGTCTTGACTACGGTATTGGTATCGACAAATACAACCCTAATGGTGGTACAACTAGTTTCTCTGATCTGGGCAAGTTTACCTTCATGTTAGGTTTCGAACCAGAATAAACAAAGAATGTTAAAAACAGTCGTAATAAACGGTCATATAACTCTGCAACGCACTTTGGCAAGCAATTTGTAATAGCATATTTGAGTTATTAAACCTCATAAAATCAAACTGTAATCTATGAAAAGAAGTTTTTTGGCACTCGTAATTGCATTTTTTGCTTCAATAGGCACCTATGCACAAAACGGTAAATACTGCGTAATTGATTCACGCTACATCCTTGAAAAAATGGATGACTACAAAGACGCTCAAGCAAAACTGGATGCTGTTTCAAAAGCATGGCAGGAGGAAATTGACAAGTCGATGGCTGAAGTAGATAAAATGTACAAAAGCTATCAGGCTGAACGCCCGATGCTATCTGACGATATGAGAAAACGCAGAGAAGATGAAATAGTGGCTAAAGAAAAAACAACTAAAGATTTGCAGAAACAACGCTTTGGTTTCGAAGGTGATTTGTTCCGCAAACGCCAGGAGCTTGTTAAGCCAATTCAAGACCGCGTTTTCAATGCCGTTCAGAAAATGGCTACTCAAAGAGGCTACGATGTAGTGCTCGATAAATCAGGCGGAGTAACTTTATTTTACGCCGACCCCAAGATTGATCGCTCTGATGACGTTCTTAAAATTCTTGGGATTAATAAATAATTGCAGTTAATTTTGCGCTCACTTAAACTACTAATTTAAGATTTATAATGAAGAAAATGTTTCTAATCGTTGCCATGGGTTTGATGTGTGGCAATGTAGTATTTGCCCAGAAAGCAAAACCTAGTGGTTCTACCACTCCATCAACTACCACTACCGAAGCTTCTGAAGCAACACCGCATTCAGGACTTAAAATCGGTTGGATCATTTCAGCGGAGTTGTTGTCTATTATGCCTGAAAAAATCAAAGCTGACTCAGACCTGGCTCGTTATGCTCGTGATTTCCAAACTCAATTGGAATCAATGATGAAAGAATACCAAACTAAAGGACAAGATTTCCAAGCGAAAGAAAAAACAATGAGCGAGGCAATCAAAGAAGTAAAAATGAAAGAGATTCAAGACCTCCAAAACAGGATTGAAACTGTTCAACAAAGTGCTAAAGAGAAAGTAAACCAAAAACAACAAGACCTCTACGCTCCTATTATTGAGAAAGCTGAAAAAGCAATCAATTCGGTAGCTAAAGAAAAAGGTTATGATTACATCTTCGACAAAGCGGGTGGCATTCTCCTTTACGGTCGTGAAGCTGATAATATTCTGCCTTACGTAAAAGCGAAATTGGGTATCAAGTAATTGAGCTTAAAATTGAATGATATTATAGTAAAACCGCCTCTCGGGGCGGTTTTTATTTTGCTTGCTACTTAGTCGTCCCTCAAAAAGTCAGTTTTCGTTTAGGCAATAAAAAATGGATCCCGTATATAGTGAAGTTGTATACGAGTTTCCAATTGTTGATTGCTTCTGTACGCCAGAAGTTCATGACTCGTTTGAAGTTCATTGCAGCTGCCGCCATTAGGACATTTATCTGATCTCCTACAGCTCCTTTCAGATAATTTCTTAACATCCTGTAGTCATGTTTAAGGTGCCTAATAACTGGCTCTATTGCAGCCCTGCGACTATGTTTCTTGCGTTTGGTTTTCGTGATTTTCTTATCTGGTTTTGGTGTGTGTAAAAGTGTATCTTCTATTTGTTTTGGCCTCTGTAGCCCCTGTCAAGATAGATTTCCTTTGCTTGTCTGCCCTTCATCCTTTCATATTGTTCCAATACTTTGGGCAGTGTTTTAGAGTCGTGCAGTGTTTCAATAAAATTCAGTGCGCCAACTATTACCCCACTCGACCTCGAATGTTTCGAGGACGCAACGGCAGGGCGTTTGCAACGCCCGTAACCGTTAATCAATCAGTTACATTCCTGAATTGCCCGGGAATATTACTTTGTCTGGTGTGTGAGATAGGCTACGGGCGTACATACGCCCGTGCTCTAAATACTCGTTTCAAACGAGTACTAGTGGGGAAACAACATTGAACCAATTTTTAGAGAATGAAATTCGTCTTCCATCTGGCAATCATATACACCGTCGCCACGACCTATATCAAATACAACACCTGAAATATGCCAAGTAAGGCCATTGCAATCAATTAGATGCATACCTATCTTAGGCTGCAAATTATCTGGAAACTGCAAAGAGACTATTTTTATATTTGGATTGAAATGATTTGATATTTTAACAACCTTAATCATTTGCTTAGTGTTTTCCTGAACTTTCATCCGCAGCTTTTTTTGCCAATTTGCTTTTGCATATCTAATTTTTTGCATTTATTCGTATCTCCATCCGGACTTTTTACCAAATTCAAGCACCCAATCTTGAGCCTCTATTTCTAGTTTTGTTCTTCTGGCGCGAGTGTTCAGCGAAGCGCACTCGTGTCTACCAGTTAGCCTTTTCATGGCAAATATTCTATTTCGTTTTTTGATGCCTTTTCTTTTCTAAGGTATTCCTTCAAGGAGAAGAATTCTATTTTCTGGATTTTCTGTAACATCTACTTTAAACCTCAATATGAATTCACTTTTCTGTACCGACAACAATGCATTCTCAATTCTGCAAGATTTTGTAACCTCAATTTACAATTCTTGCAGAATAATTCACCTATATTTTTACTAATCCCTTTACGGGCGCACGTTTGCGCTTTTTTGAGGGTCGACTAGTTAGGAACGTTGAATCAATAAAGTGTATCAAATTACGCAGTTATTTTTCTTTTTTGCAAGGCGAAAAGTCTTTATTCCGAAAGCATTCGGAATAAAGACTTTTTCAACAAAGCAAAAATGGGAAAGAACAAGTAAGATGGTATACTTTGTTGATTCATCGTTCCTTAGCTTCCACACACTCCAAAAACTCACCAACAATAAAAAAACTACCCGTCACTAAAATGACATCTTCGCTTATTGCTGCGGCTTTTGCTGCGGTGTAGGCTTCGGCTACAGAGGTGTATTTTTGCGCATTCAGACCTACTTCTGTTACTAAGCCATACAATTCATCGACAGGCATGGCACGCGGTATTTTGGCATTACAGAGAAAGTACTTCGCATCTTTCGGAAATAGCTTTAATACCTCACTCACATCTTTATCGCGCACAAAACCGGTTACAATCAATTTGTTTTTAGCCTCGACTTGGGAGATCTGACTGAATATTTCTTTGATACCCGCTTCATTATGGCCTACGTCGCAAATTGTAATAGGATTATCGCTTACTACATCCCATCTACCACGTAACCCTGTTGAGCGTTTTACTTCTTTAAGTGCTGCAAGAGCCCTGTTAAAGTCAACCGGTATACCGCTGTGCGGTAGTAGCTCAATAGCCGTTAAAATGGTTTTTAAATTCTGCTTCTGGTAGCTGCCATTGAGGTCGGTTTCAACATCAAATAAGGCTTTATCGCCCATCCTGAATGCGCGAAAAGACTGAATGAAGGCAGTACCACCAACTTTCACTAAATCCCAATAATTTTCAGCATAATACAGTGGTGCTTTTACATGCACCGAGCGGTCAAAGAATACTTTTTCAGTTTCAGGGTGTTGCTCACCAACAATACAAGGCACATCTGTTTTCATAATGCCCGCTTTCTCCCCGGCTATTGCGTCAAGTATATGCCCTAGTAAGTCTTTATGATCGTAACTGATATTGGTAATAATGGATAAAAGCGGAGTAATAACATTGGTACTATCAAGCCTACCTCCCAAACCTGTTTCTATAACTGCAATATCAACCTGTTGCTGCGCAAAATACTCAAATGCCATTGCTACAGTAATCTCAAAAAATGAAGGCTGAATTTCTTCTATTACTGGCTTTAGTTGCTCTGTAAATTGCACTACCCAGGCTTTATCTACCATTTCACCATTCACCCTAATGCGTTCTCTGAAATCTACGAGGTGGGGCGACGTATATAACCCTGTTTTATACCCCTCTCCCTGCAGTACTGCAGCAAGCGCATGGCTGGTACTACCCTTTCCGTTGGTGCCGGCAATGTGTATTGATTTAAACTTATGTTGTGGGTTTCCCAGTGCTTCACACAGTTTAAGAGTGTTGGTGAGGTCGGGCTTAAGAGCGGCCTTTCCTATACGGGAAAACATGGGCAACTTATCGAATAAATAACTTAAGGTATCCTCAAACAACTGATTAATATCCATTCACTTATCGCGTCTTGAAAACTATAGTTATATCGCCAAACTGCTGGGGGTCGTTGCCCATACTTTTACTAAAGTGAACAGTCTTTAATTTCTCCTGTGCAATTTTTGTCAACTCTGGGTTTGATGCACTTTTGATATAACTGCTGGCAATTGAACCGTCTTTATTTACCGTTACACGAATGACAACGGTACCACCTTCGTGGAATTCAGCTTCGAACTTCTTAGGATAAATATCTCTTCCAGCAAGGTTGTGGCCAATGTTACCGCCTACTCCCGGAGTGCCTGTATAGTTAGGCGCACCGTCAGTACCACCTTCAACACCTTTATCACCGGGACCATGACCGTTTCCTTCATTTGAACCGTTGCGTTCAGCGTTTGCTCCATTCCCCCCCTCACCAGGTGTGCCATTGTACACGTTTTTAGGCACTGGGGTGTTTTCAGGTTTAGCTTGATTGGGGTCATTTGTCGGGTTATTTGCGTCTGTTGGATTCTTTGACTGGGAAACCCCTACAGCATTTGGGTCATCGCTAGATGATAGATTTTGCGGCAAAGGTGATTTTGCTTCCTGATGTTGGTATTGCACGGTAGATTCGTACTCACCCGGTTTCCTTTTCGAAAGTGGCTGATCGTTACCGCTACCGTCGTCGCTGGAACCGATGTTTACTTCTAAACCATCGCCCACTAACGGTTCTGGAGGTTTGTTATACCCAAACCTGAACAAGAAAAATAAAAGCAACAACAATAAGTGCACTCCTATTGAAATGCCCATCGCCTTCGGACTGAAGGTGTTGTTTTTATTTGCAGCAATTGCGCTCATGTATCTGTTCTTGTTATAAAATTACTTCAAAATTATTAAAACGCCCGACAACCCCATTTTATTACGCCTCTATTCTTTATAACAAGATGTGAAAATCGCTATTATCCATAAATCTCTGTGAAAAATAACAATCTGTTCGGTTAGAAAGATTTTGAAAACTAATTTTACAGCCAACCATAATGTGTGAGCAAATCAAACAACCTCCATTGAAGCGGCTGTTTAAAATCTTCCCTTTTTTATTGTTTGCTGCCGCCTTTGGCGGACTTCAACACCGTGCGATCGCGCAGCTAAATACATCGGCTGCCGGTGCGAATATGACCAACCCGAATGGCACTGCAAAAGATACAACTCATTCTAAAACAAATACAAACAAGTGGAAGGATGAAGATGCCAGAATTAGTTTCTTCACACTGAACGATGGACAAACCCGAACTCCTGATACTTCTATTTCATCGTTTCATAGGCGCAATTATTTAAACAATCCGTGGTTGCGCGATCAGGGGAATACTGGTAGTCCCGTAAATAGTTTGTGGTTTGAGTCACCAAGGACTATTGGTCCTGACTGGGGTTATCACGTTTTAGATGCGTACCGATTTGATGCAGACTCGATAAGATTTTACAACACCAATCGTCCTTATACTGTTTTCAATTTTATGTTGGGCAGTAAGCTTGAACAAATTGCAGGCTTTGTTCATTCGCAAAACATTCGACCAAACTGGAACTTTCAGATTTCGTATACAAAGACAAATTCGCCTGGTTTTTATAAAACACAGCGCAACAATCACGATAATATGTGCCTGGCTACCAACTACCAAAGCCTGAATAGACATTACTCGTTTGTTGGTGCTTTCTATTACAATAAGGAACAACACGACGAAAATGGTGGCGTTGTGAATGACAGCGAGTTGAATAACGATAATTACACTGATCGAAAAACCGTTGACGTTGCCTTTCAGAACAACCAATTCAGCCTTACCCGCTCACCTGTTACAAATGTGGTGCGTGATGTGGGAGTAGTTGTACGCAATAAATACATTTTTGGCAAGAACGATACAATCTATACTGCTGATTCAACGGGATACACGTACCAACTAAAACCAAAATTTGGGTTAGCGCATCAATTGAAATTTGACTATGCGCAAAGAGTGTTTAAAGACCTTTCACCTGATTCAACCCGGTATGCCGATTTGTTTACATCTGCTATAAATAATGGTGGCAGTGTTTTTTATATAGCTTCTGGCGACTCAGTAATCAACCAACAGCGTTGGAACAGAATTGAAAACCGCTTTGTGCTGGAGGGATATTTGGGCAAAAAAACAAGCCCATATTTGTTCACTGCCGGTTTTGGTTCTCGTTATGACGAGTTAATTTCCGATAAACTTCAGACTGGTGTTCCCGACAGGCAAAAAATATTGAGCAACTTCCTCTTTGGCAACCTCTCAAGGCTTGATTCTGACGTCCACCACTGGAAACTCAATGCAGATGCATTGTTTTATTTGACAGGAGACTATGCGGGCAATTTTAATTTTGATGCGCGTCTTACCAAGCAATTTGGTGATTTGTTCAGCTTTAAAGGTGGATTTAGTCAATGCCTTCAAACGCCTTCTTATGCATTTACCCACTACGAAAACAACTACACTCAGTTCACTACCGATTTGAAAAATAATAGTTGTACCGAATTGTATGGCTCGTTGGGAATACCTAAATACAAGTTGTATGCAACCGTGCGAAATAAAGTAATGGCTAACTATGCCTACTTCGATAGCACGGGACATGCCGCACAATACACCGATGCATTTAATGTTTTGCAGGTTTCAGTTTCAAAAACCTTCAAGTTTGGGCATTGGTTTTTATACAACGAAGTTGCTTACCAAAAGTTTGGAGCCGATTTACCCCTGAACTTACCTGCTTTTATGGGGCGGCACCAGTTGAGTTATGAGAGCAGGATTTTTAAAAATGCGCTTCAAATTTCTACAGGTTTAGAAGCTCAATATCACGATGCGTATTTTGCACCCGGTTACAATGCGCTCATCAGCCAGTTTTACTACCAACATAGTTATTATGTTTCCAATATCCCTGAATTGCGGGCTTTTCTCAATTTCCGCATTAAACACTTTAGGGCATATGTGATGGTTGATCAGATTCAACAATTATTTGCCAATAACAATATCAACTTCGCAGGAACACGAATTAATAACTTCTTCGGCAATGATATTAGCCATTTCTCATCATACGTTTCACCAAATACACTATTGAGATTTGGCTTCAGTTGGGTAATGGTGAACTAAAAGAGCAATCCGTTCGTCGGCTAAAATCTGCATTTCATCTTACAATACTGGCATTTCATAGGATTGCGATTCTATTAGGCTTTAATTCATAGTATTTTTACTTTGTTGAAAGCAGCCAACTACACCTTTTTACCTGGTTGCTTGAAAACACGGCCTTGTTTACATTGAAAATGACCCCATACTAACGCCCTATGATTAATGTGTCGTGTTTGACATTGAAAAATGACCCGAACACTTTTTTGAAAAATGTTGACCCTTAGCTCATGACATTTATGCTCAATCTAGCCTTTGCTAAGGCAAACAAATAGTTCCGGTTTGTGGATTTGTTCCTAAAACCGGACATTGTTTTTTTATACCTACGCCAACCATTTCAATCTTTACTAATTTTGGGCAGCATGGGCAAATTCTACCTTTTTTTAGTTGCAGCGTCTTTGGGTTATTGCAGTACAACTGCTCAAACTAAGGATACGCTCAAAGAGGTTTGGATTCGGCAATCAGCAATCAGACATTTTTTTACTCGCATTAAAGATTTTAACCCTGGTGGTACAACCTACAACTTAGACAGCCAGGCGCTTAAACGATATTCGGGCAATAGTCTTTCAGAATTAATAAGAGATCAGACCCCTGTATTTATTCGGTCGTATGGTTTTAACTCGTTGGAAGCTGCGAATATTAGAGGAGCATCTGCCGCTCAAACTGCGGTGTTATGGAATGGTATACCAATTAATGACGCTGCCACAGGAATAGCTGATTTAAGCAATTTGCAAACTTCAAGTGTTGATCAGGTTTCAATTGTTTATGGCAGTTCCGCTGCATTAACTGGTTCAGGCAATGTGGGCGGTGCAATTGTAATTAATAATAATAGTCCATTTTCCTCACCCTACAGTAGTAATCTGAATTTCAGCTTGCATGCAGGCAGTTATAATTTATTGGGTGGAACAATAAAATTTGATACCACAGGCGAATATTTCCACTTAGGTGCATCAGGCTGGGTGCAAAACGCCGATAATAATTTTGAATACACAACGCTCAATGGAACTACGCAAAAACTACAAAATGCAGCTTCGAAATTTTTCGGTGGCAGTATTCATTTAGCTTACAAACCCAATGCTTCAACAACCATTGGTATTATGGGATGGGGGCAATTTGCTGAACGCTATATACCACCTGCATTGTTTGAACAACAAAGTGATAAGGTACAAACTACGGGCGCGCTAAGATCGTTGTTTTACATAAACCGTACATTAAAGAATAAGGGCGTAGCTCGCGCCAAGTGCTCTTTCATAAATAACAATTATAACTACGCCGAGGCCTATTCGGGAATCAATACCAGCAATAACAATCAGCAAGTATTTACCGAACTAGAGCTTGAAAAACCGATTGGATCGCATGGAAATTTACTATTGTTTTTACCTACAACATTGAGTTACTACCACGATTACGGAGAAAACAAACTGTATAGTCAAAGTAAGGTAGCAATTGGTGGGGCTTATAAATTAAGTGCATTGAAGAATCGCTTCATGCTCGGGTTACAGATGCGTTTCGAGCAGACGGATGGATTCAGCTATGGCCTTCCTGGAACTAGTATTGCTTATAAACTTACACGTTGGATGACATTAAAGTCTGGAATTCAGAAAACGTATCGCCTCCCTACCCTTTTTGAATTATATACTTTTCCTGGGGGCAATACATTGCTGAAACCTGAAAGTGGCTGGAACTACGATCTGGGTGCACATGTAATTATTAAATACGGTCGGGCGACTTTTGAAACTGAGATAGCAGGTTTCAACCGCAGAATTAATAATTGGATTTTATGGTTGGGTGGCGCCATCTGGACCCCGCATAATTTGGCAGAAGTATGGAGTCGCGGTGTAGAAACGTTCAATAAATACAACTTTAAAATTAACGAACGGTGGACGTTCAATTTTTACCTGAACACATCGTATGTGCTCGCAACCACAGAAAACTCTTACATGTCAAATGACGGCACTATAGGTAAACAAATACCCTATTCGCCAAGGTATAACGGACAGGCTGGTATAGGTATCAACTACAAACAGTTGAATTTCAATTACAGTCAGGGTTACACAGGCTACCGTTTTGTGACTGCCGATGAGAGCATTTTTATTGCCCCGTATTCAACCGGGAACCTGTCGGTTATGTTTCAAAAGGATATTCGCAGGCACCCTGTTACGCTTCAAGGAAGTATCTATAATATCTGGAATTCTGATTATCAATTGGTTTCGGGTAGACCTATGCCGGGCAGAAATTTCAGATGTTCTGTAAACTTTGAATTATTGCATTAATTTCATGCCGATGGAAAGTGTTATCGAGATGAAACATATTATCTACTTCACAGGAATGCCGGGAGCAGGTAAAACGTATTGGGGTAAAAAAGTCGCTGAATCACTCCAACTTCCTTTCGCCGACCTTGATGAGTACATTGAAAAACGCAAGCAAATATCAATTGCTGAATACTGGGCTCAACACGGAGAAGCAGCATTCCGGACACTTGAATCAGAATGCCTGCTCGAACTGATAGACCTTGTTGAGCCTTATACTGTTATTGCATGTGGTGGTGGTACTCCGGCTTATAACGGCAACATGGCTAAAATGAAAGCCTCCGGTTTTGTAATTTACCTTCGCATTGGTTTCAAGCAATTGATGGAACATTTGGAACACGAGGGGCATAAACGCCCGTTGTTTACGGAAAATAAATTTCAATTGCACGAAAAGCTTGAGGTGTTACTCAAAGAACGAAAAAAATATTATGAGCAGGCAAACTTCATTTTAGACTTTGAAAGCATTTCCCTGCCTATTTTTACCGAAATAATCAAGAAATGTTTAAACCTGCCATAGTTGGTGGTGCAATTTTCGGAGCCCTCGCTGTAGCCTTGGGCGCATTTGGTGCACACGGTCTCAAGAACATACTTTCCCCCGAACTGATAGAGATTTACATGAAAGGGGTCACCTACCAGTTTTATCATTGCTTTGCTTTGCTGGCTACAGGTTTGGTTTATGTTCATGCTAAATCAAAACAATTGGAATGGGCCACTTATGCATTTATAATTGGTATAATACTGTTCAGCGGTTCGTTGTATGCTTTGAGTTTCTTAAAATCAACTGGTGTGGGTTTAGGTCCTGTCGGTATTATTACTCCTTTCGGTGGTTTATTTTTCATTGCCGGCTGGTTGCTTTTGGCAATGGGCGTTGCGAAATCTTCTAAACAATAATTCAAAAAAATGAAAGCTATAGCTTTGATACCTGCCCGCTTGCAGGCTACACGTTTCCCTAAAAAATTATTGGCGAAAATAAACGGCGTGAGCGTTATTGTACGCACTTACCGATCGGCATTAAATACAGGGCTTTTTGATGAAGTTATTGTTGTTTCTGACAGCGACGAAATCATAGAAGAGATTGTAAACAATGGCGGTAAAGCAGTAAAAAGCCAACACGAATACGAAAGCGGCACCGATAGGATTGCAGAAGTTGCAGCCAATATGGATGCCGATATTTTTGTAAACGTACAGGGCGATGAACCATTTGTGCAAAAACAGCCGTTAGAACTTTTACTCAACCTGTTTAGAGGCGAAGATGGTAAGAACGTACAGGTGGGTTCATTGGTACAAGAACTCAAAGACCCTGCGTTGATTGCAGACCCCAATTATGTAAAAGTGGCATTGGCACTCAATAACGACGCTATCTTCTTTTCAAGAAGTGTTGTACCCTACCCGCGCAACAAAGATATTTCCATCACTTACTACGAGCATATTGGCGTTTATGCATTCCGTAAAAACGCGCTATTGTCGTTCACCAATTGGGAAATGACACCACTTGAAAATGCAGAAAAAGTAGAATGTCTTCGTTTCCTGGAACACGGTGTACCTATGAAAATGGCGATTACCAACTACATGGGTGTAGAAATTGATATGCCCGAGGATATTCAAAAAGCAGAACTTCTGATGAAAGAAAAAGGCTGGGAGTAGTACAAAAAGCGTTTTCGATTTAAAGTTTCAGTCATCTATACGAAAATCCCTGGCAGCATCAGCAACCGGGGATTTTTTATGTCTTCGAAAAAATAGTCTTATTTGATGATTACTTTTCTGATGTCTGTATTCTTTTGAGGGTCATCGTACGTCACTTTAGCCAGGTATATTCCACTGTTATAGTCGCTCATATCTATATCAATCTGTGACTTTCCAATATTTGAAAACTGCATCACTCGCTTGCCTGAATAATCGTAAATCTCAATTTTATTGATTGAAATACCGGAACTGAAATTCAAATTCCCAAAAGAAGGATTAGGGTAAATGCTCAATTCGTTGAGTGTACTTGCTATACCCGGTGTTTCAAGACCTGATGAGCAAACCATGTAGTACAAAAATACTTTCACCAAAGAATCTACAGTTGTGTAAACAGCAGGGTCACTTGCCCAAGGCACATGTCCCCTACCCGGAAATACCTTACTCATGTGGTAAACACGGTTGGCAGTATACACCGCCTCCAATGATCCGAGACCACAAAGCGTAACAGGCACTGGCAATCCAATAACCGGGTGGTTGCAAGTATAAGGCACCACTTGGTCGGCATCGCCCTGTGCATTCACCGAAGGAATATCATTCATTCCCACGAACGATGTACTGTTCAATCCACCAGCCAAATCGATTACTGCTTTCGCTTTTGATGAATAACCGGCATTACCTGAATTACCTTCAAAGCCACCATTCGCAGCCATAGCGTCAGCTACATCAGCATTACATTCTGAAAGACTGTCGAGGTAACCAACATGCATATACAATACTGCACCAGCCGAGTTACCGCCTATATAAATGTTGTTCGTATCGATTTTGTAAGTCGAAATATTTGCAGGCATTTTGAAATACCTCACTGCTGCTTTACCATCGCTTACAGCTTTCACAACTTCATCGATTGCCTGCGCTGAATCGTACATCACCAAAAGGCTCGACGCGAGGCGGTAGTCAATAGAAACAGTTACATACCCCCTTTTCGCAAAGTTGGAACACATCCAATAAACAGTAGAATCCTGGTCTCTTGCACCACTAATGAAAGAACCACCGTGCGCCAAAATAATGAGTGGACGAGCCGACAAAGTGTCTCCAGTTGGTTGGTAAATGTCCATATTCAAGTGGTAGACACTCGAATATTCTACAGTTGTTTTTGTAAAACTTGGGAAAATGAAATCAGCGTACCTGCTTCCATTGCATTGTCCGTTACTTTGGTAAGCACCAAACCCGGAAACTAAAATTGATAGGAGTAAAAGTAGTTTCTTCATAAAAATGAGATTATAATCTACAAAAATAGTTTAATTTGTGGAAAGCGGTAACAGAGCTTCTAAGTTATTCAACAAAAAAGTAAAGGCTATTTAATTCAACCTACGATCTACTTTTTTAAAATCTTTGCAATTTTATTTTTAGCCAGGTCTTTAAAGTACCACCACAAATATTCATTGGTCGATTTTAGCAATTTAGGGTCGTAATTGGGCTTAAATCGACTGCTATTTTCCTTATTGAAAAACCAGTATAGTAGGCTTTCAGTATCTTTTTCAACTATAGCCCGCATCATATCTTTCTTGTACAACGAAACTCGAACTGTAGAATGAACAGCCATAGTATTCTTAACTAGTTTGTGTTCTTTATTCAATTTCCGCCGTACTGCCTCACTAAAATCAACACCATTAAATTTACCGTAAAAAACCCACGAATTAGGTCGTAAGTCTGCCTCAATTAGGTAATGCTTGCCCGACTTTTCGTCAACCATAAAGGCAATATTACCAAATCCATTTAACCCAAACTTTTCACCCATTTCTTCGAGCATGGTCCTAATCTCAGGGTAGTTTATAAAAAGCCGTTGCGTTGAAAGTCCATTCTTTCCCAAGACCTTTAATATTCTTGAATAAGTATGGGCTATCAATTTACCATCGTCATACAAAGCTTCCATTTTCACTTCAAACCCTTTTATGAACTGCTGAAAGACACAATTTTCTCTATCAGTTATTCCGCTCCAAACGGCATTGAATTCAGTATTGTTGTGGCAAATAAAAACGCCTGTACCAGCCTGACTTTTATCTAACTTGATAATTAATGGAAATCCCATGTACGAGCTGATGTGTTCATCAGACATTCCGGTAGTGTATACTAGATACTTGGGAGTAGGTATGTTGCATTTAATACAAACATCAGAGAAACCTGACTTGGTACCAAGCATTGCTCTGTTTTCGATTTTTGTAATTGGAAGGAGCTTTTTGAACAAATCTTCCGATTGAATATGCTCATTCAGTAAACGAAGAATTTCGTCATCACCTGGAATCACCCAATCAAACTCATTGCCTCTTTCCCGCATTACTTGAAACAACTTATCTAAATAAGCTATTTCTCCATCAGGCGCTTCAATCCATTCATCGTAGTAATTGTTTTCTATTGCCCATGCACCTTTCTTACAGTAGACGACAACCCCGCCACCTCCGTTTTTTATAACGTAAGGCAACTCTATTAACGAGTCCCAATTGGCGTACGAAAGAATAAGGGTTTTACGCAAAAAATAAATCCGTGTTGTGACACCAAAGTAAACACATGATTTTTACATTTTATAATCTATTGAAAAAATTAGGGACCTCGCGTTGTTAATCAACGCATTCAACTTTAACTACCAATTAAATATAATGAATATCGCAATTCAAAATGGCGATTTAGCAACAATAAACCAACAAAATTTCACCTAGATATTTGTTTCCAAAAACGAAAAAATGAATTCACTGAATCTGTGTTTTCAAAACCTTTGAAAAAAAAGTATTTTTGTGCCATGAGAATTCTTTTGACGGGCGCAGCAGGTTTTATTGGAAGTCATTTAAGTGAGAAATTGCTGTCATTGGGGCATGAAGTAGTGGGAATTGATAATTTCGATCCATTCTACGACAGAAAAATTAAAGAAAGCAATATTGCAACCGCAATCAAGAATACTTCATTCAAGCTTATTGAAGCTGACCTAACCAGTACCCAACTTTGGGAAACCTTAAAGACTGAGAAATTTGATAGTATAATTCATCTCGCAGCTAAAGCAGGTGTGCGCCCATCAATGGCTGATCCAATTGGGTATAACAACAGCAACATCATGGGCACCACGCATTTATTAGAATACGCACGTAATTGTGGTCCTAAAAAAGTGATTTTTGCCTCTTCTAGTAGTGTTTACGGTGTAAATAAAAATTTACCGTGGTCGGTTGAAGATGAAAAACTACAGCCGATTAGTGTCTACGCTTATTCAAAACTTTCGGGTGAGGCATTGTGTCGTTTGTACCAAAAATACTTTGGTTTGTCAATTATTGGACTACGCTTTTTCACTGTGTTCGGGCCACGCCAAAGGCCTGATTTAGCGATTCATAAGTTCGTGAAAGCCATAGACCAAGGTAAAACCATCCAAATGTTTGGCGATGGAAAAACTTTTAGAGATTATACATTCATTGAAGACATTGTTGCCGGTATTGTTGGTGCCCTGAATTATAACAACAGCGAGTTTGAATTGTTTAATTTGGGAAATACGCACACGGTGAGTCTCATGGAGTTGGTACAGACAATTGAAGACCTTATGGGTAAAAAAGCAACCATCGAGTACTTACCAGAGCAACCGGGCGATGTTCCTTACACATGGTCAAATATAGAAAAAAGCACAAAACTTCTTGGATATAACCCGTCAACCGGAATTAGGGAAGGTATTGGTAAGTTTATTGAATGGTACCGCCAACAATAAACTGATCATTTATTAATTTACGGTTGATTTATATTTAGGGATACCGTACCAGTAAAAAAAAATTACTTTTGCCCCACGCGTGTTGACTATTCACACATCAGTGAATAAGATTATCGTGGTGTTCTCTCAACTAAAAATAATACAATGAGAATTTGGGCTTTCCCATCTTTTTATCCTTACGATGTTCCGGGGCTGAAATGGAGCGGAATTTTTGCTCACCGACAGTTTAAAGGCTTAATTGAAAACGGAGCCGACCTTAAAGTTATTCAACCAATCTTGTGGACGCCTCCAGCCCCATTTAACAAGCTCAATAAAAGTTGGGAAGATAACTCAAAAGTTATTTACCCAATGGAGCGTGAATATGATGGCATTCATGTTTATCATCCAAGAATAGGCAATATGCGTCCCGGATTCATTTTTAGAAAAAAATATGAGCAACGTTATATTGAATCTATAACTAATTTTTTTGAACGTAATAATATTCAATTAAACCCCAAGGAAGATATTTTTTATTCACAATGGATGCCAACAGCACGCCTTGTGCAAACAGCAGCACAAAAATTGGGGATAAAATCTGGTATTCTTCTTATCGGTGACGATGTACTTGTTTGGCCTCATGATAATGCGAGGACAATGAGTATCTTTATAGAATCGTGGGAATCTGCTGACATTAGATTTGCAGTTGCTGGTTATCTGGCTGAAGAAGCAAATAAACTGGTTGGCAAAAACTTAAGCTATAGTGTTGTTAGGCGTGGTGTCGAATACCAAAATTTTGAGCCTGTTTCAGCGGAAAAAAAAACAGCATTGCGCTCTAGCTTTAACTTACCACCTTTAGGTACTAAAAATGTCATACTATCCGTAGGTTCTGCACTAGTAAGAAAAGGTTGGTTAGACCTTTTTGATGCGCTGAAAGATCTACGCGAGTTTCGTGACGACTTCATTTTACTCAGCATTAATTCGGGTTCTTCTGATATTGACCTGGATGCAGAAGCCCGTAAACGGGGATTAAGTGAGCATTTCAAAAACTTAAAAGAAATTCCGCCTGCCGATATCGCCAAATACTATGTTTGTGCCGATATATTTTGTTTGCCATCCCATTGGGAAGGTATTGCAAATGCGGTGGTAGAAGCGCTTTCTTGTGGCATTCCCGTACTAACAACCAATGTATGCGGTCACCCTGAATTAATTCAGGATGGCTACAACGGCTTACTGGTGCCTCCTAAGCAGCCAAAACTAATTTTTGAAAAACTAAAATGGCTTTTAGAAAACCCTGAAAAAAGAAACGAGCTTGCACAAAATGCCAGAGAATTTATTGTAAACAAATGGGGAAGTTTTAAAGACAATTCAGCCAAATTGTACAAAATTCTAGAGGCAAATCTTGAAAAATAAAGTGTATTTCATACGCTAATGCCATATATCTCCTTATTTTTACCCTGCACCTATGTTGAACCCATTAAAATACCCCGTTAAACAGTAGATTGTATGTGTGGAATATTAGCCATTGTCAATAAAATTCCTGCGAGTAACTCGCAAGATTTGATTAATGCGGCTTCAATCATTAGGCATAGAGGTCCTGATGATGAAGGTTTTATGACATGGAATCAAGGTGAAAACCCAACAATTTGGGCAGGTGCAGATACTGATGATTCGACCTTGAATTTTTATAGTTACGACCGATTACAGCCTGATACAAAGTTTAGAATCGGCTTTGGTCATCGCCGACTTTCAATTGTAGATCTTTCGCCTGGTGGTCACCAGCCAATGGTGAATGAATATGCGCGTTTAGCTATTTGCTTCAACGGAGAAATTTATAATTATCTCGAAATCAGGGACGAACTTTATGCGCTCAGGCATCAGTTTAATTCTTCTTCTGATACAGAAGTTATATTGCACGCGTGGGAGCAATGGGGACCAAAATGCCTTGAAAAATTCAACGGCATGTTTGCCTTCACAATCCTCGATTACAAAAAAAATCAGTTGTATGTAGTAAGGGATAGATTTGGCGTAAAACCTGTGTTCTATTATTCTGATGAAAAAGTAATCTATATAGCATCTGAAATCAAACAGATACGATCCTACCCAGATTTTAAATTCCGATTAAATGAAAAAATGGTTAAGATGTTCTTGGCGACCGGAGCAATTAACCATACCAACGATACATTGTATGCAAATGTAAAGAGCCTTGAATGTGGACATTACATGCGCATTGACCTTAACAGGATGAACACCGAAATTGAAACGAAACGGTGGTACACAATTCCTGAAAAAAAATGGAAGGGCAATTACAATGATGCGGCTAAGGAATTCAGAAAAATACTTACAAATGCCGTTAAATTACGTTTACGCAGCGATGTAAAAGTAGGTTCTTGCCTTTCGGGGGGACTGGATAGTTCGAGCATTGTATGCCTTGCGGCCGACCTTTTGAAAGAAAAAGGAGATTTTGCAGGCCAGGAAACTGTTACCGCTTGCTACGCGGATCCGAAATTTGATGAGTGGAAATTTGCTGATGAGGTCATCAAAAAAACTGGTGCTCATCCGCACCGAACTTTCCCAAGCTTCAATCAATTAATGGGTGAAATTGATCAATTTATCTGGCATCAGGATGCACCAACGGGAAGCACTTCTCAATTTAGTCAATGGGCAGTTTTTAAAGCTACCCATGAGGCAAGGCTGAAAGTAATGATTGACGGACAAGGTGCTGATGAGCAGTTGGCAGGCTATGGTGGAAATGATATTCCTTTCTATACCGGGTTGCTCACTTCTAATAACTTTGCGGGGCTTTTAAGCGAAATAAACGCATATAAAAAAGCCCACGGTAACTATCCAAAAGGTTTTTTAATTGCCGCAGCACAAGTCGCACATCCTTTTTTGCGTAAAGTGATGCCTAAGAAGCTTCGAATTACACGTGAAAACAAGGTGACTTTTATTAAGGGAGGGCATACGGCCGAACGATTCTCGACTCCTTCGGTTAACCTTAGCCACAACTTAAAGCGCCAAATGTACCTTGAACCTCTACCTGCATTGTTAAGGTATGAAGACCACAATTCAATGGCGTGGAGCGTAGAATCAAGAACCCCATTTTTAGACGTGAATTTCGTTGAATTCACATTTAGTTTACCAGAGCGTTTTATTTACAAAAACGGTGTAAGAAAACAGATTTTACGTGATGCCATGCATGGCGTAATTCCTGAAATGATTGAGAACAGGAAAGACAAGATGGGATTTGTAACTCCTGAAGAACTTTGGTTGAAACAAGAAGGTACTGAATGGTTCAGACAAGAAATAGATAAGGCTTGCAAGCAGTTCAGTGAAAGAATTCTAGAACCAACAGAAGTCAAAAACTATTTGGAAGATATGATTGCCGGAAAAAGAAAATTCGATTTCGTTCCGTGGAGAATAATCTGCTTTGCTAAGTGGTACAATATGGTTTCTCAGGGTTATAATCCGTATTCAGAATGAACAGAATAGCCTTTCTGTGCCATCCCTATCACAGAGGTGGTGTCACCCGCTGGATGGCAGATTTTGCAGTTTATTATTCTAATAACGGTTATGAAACATATTTCGTAACTATAGAACCAAGCGAGGAGTTTTATTCAGGTAAGGGTAAAGAAACACTCATTAAACTCATTAAGAGTCAACCAAATAAAGTAAAATTAGTTACTACTAAGGCTGGACAAGAATTTGAGTTTGGCGCACCCGAATACAGGGAGTTCTTTTACAAGCAATTGCTTTCTGAAAACGTACCTATAAGCACCCCAATCATTCTTTCTGACGACGCTTCTATATGGAAGTCGGCATGGGAAATGAGGGCTACCTACCCTTTAGTAGGCGTACTTCATGCTGATGAAGGGCATTATTATAAACTGGCAGCACAGTATAAAAACGACATTGATTTATACACCAGTGTATCAAATAGAGTCACAACAAAAACTCTAAAAGAAACGCAGGAGATAGGATCCGAAAAAATGTTCACAATACCGTGTGGCATTGCATTACCATCGGCACGCACTTCATTTTTCAATCACTCACCCACTCGCTTGATTTATGTGGGCAGACTGAATCATTACCAAAAACGCATTAAAGACCTTGCATTGCTGGGCAATGAACTAAAAAAAGAAGGGATTAATTTTGAATTGAATGTGGTAGGTGATGGTGACGCCGACAAAAACGATTTGGTGAAACTCATTAAAGACCTTGGTTTAGAACAAAACATTTCACTCAAGGGATGGCAGTCTCAAAGTGAGGTCTACAGCATGCTGACAGAATCAGATATTTTGCTTTTGCCCTCAAACTTCGAGGGTATGCCAATTTCAATGATGGAAGCACTCGCTTCAGGCTGCGGTTTTTTAGGCACTCGTGTAAGTGGCGTCGAAGACCTTGAAAGTGATGAATTGGCGAATGATTGCTTCAGAATTTACGATGTGGGCAAAGTTGATGACGGTGCTAAAAAGCTAATACAACTAATATCGGTACCTGCTGAAAAAAGAGCAAGTGCTGCAAGAGAACTGGCATTGAATTACTTTAGTATGGAAATGTGCTTCAATAGTTACAACAAAGCAATTGACCACATTCAACCGCGCAAATACAAAGCTACTCCTGTTACTATTCCATCCATGACTTTTGTAAAATCGCGTTTTAGAGCAATGCTCAGAATTGCAAAATTGTCTTTTAACAAGGGGTAACCACTATAATCGTTGAAAAAGCCCCAACGTAGGATTTAAAACTAAGTTGGGGCTTTTTTATGGTTAAATACTGCTTTGAGCTATGCCCCTGAATTTTTAAGAATGTAAGAAGTGGTTTTGAGGAAATTCAGGTTTTGCAACATGAGGGTGAAAGAGATACCTCTTGCAAATGCTTTTCCTCCGTAAGTGTTTTGAAGATAGTTTTGGTAGTCGCTGCTTTTTATCAATGGGCAATAAATACTCAATACATTGTCTATGATTTTTAACTCTACCCCTCCGTCATAAATAAAGCTTGCTGCACTGTTGTTCTTTGGAGTTGGATTGGTGTTAGGAATAAAGCCCGCATCTAAAAACAACCTCAACGGCAGTTTTATAGGCAAATCACTGGTCAGGTTCAAGGTAGCAATCCAGTCGCTACTCCTATCTACATTTCCATAAACCGGGATTTTAAAACCGCCCTCCTGAATTGAAATTTGCTGCGCAGCAACATGGTCACCAGCATTTCTACCGATGTATGTACCGTCATAAAGATAATCATTCACCCCCTGAAAAGACGAAGCAAATGAATAGCGACTAACAGCACTTGCTTCATTGTTCGATTTAAAGTACTTACCCAGGAATACCCTTGCATAAAGTGCTTTCTTCTTCGTATTGTAGTCAATCTTTGCATTTCCTTCAAACGAAAGCTTTGCAAAATCTTTATGCACCTGTCCTTCTAATTTGTAACTATAAGGGTTAAAAAGTCGTGTATTTTCATGCTTATACCTCACCAATCCATAAATGTTCTGCACCTGATTCAAAGTAGTCGAAGTGCCGAAATTAAATTGTTCTTCTGTAATGCTATATGCTTTAATCAACAATGACCTACGAATAGGCGACAATAGCCTGTCGTTATGCCCTTCACTGTTGGGCTGATTGAAGAGGATATTCAAGCCAACAGCAGATTTCATGTAACGTGCATAAATTGGCTCAGCGCTTGAAATGTCTTTCAAAGATTCATTGTAATGGAACGTTTTAAAATCACCCTGCAACTCCACTTCTTTCACGCGTTTTGGGTACCAGAAATAACCTGTAGTCAACGCACCGTTGAACGTCTGGCTACCAAATCCGTACAATGGTGTCGCTGCAAACCTGAAGTGATTTTCAGGGAAAGTGATATTATGCAAAGCTAACCCTAACATAAAACCGTCATACTGGTTGTAAGCCATTGAAGGCATCCAAGAAATTGGTTGTGTTTTGCCTAGATTAAACCCTAAAAACGGTTTTAGTGCAAGACCGTACCTGTGAGAAAGTCCGCCATTTTTATAGTAGTTGTTATAGCTGTGTGCATCAGGTGTCAGGCTGTCAATTTTCAAATAGTCCCAATCGGTTACTGGTAAAGTCAATGTCACGCGCTCTTTGAATGGCTCAGCCCATGCGCTGCCTACCTGCGTTTTGTTTTTGTAAGCTTCAACTTTAATAGGTGCAGCTAAACCGCTTTTATTTTTCACTGTTACTTTTGTAGTAGAACCGTCTTTTGTAGCACCAACTATTGAAAAATCAATTTCCTTATCGGTAGTGAACATGTTTTTGAACAACCAATCGATATTCTTACTGGTTTTTTCCTGCATACAACGTTGGAAGTCTTCAGGTTGAGGGTGTTTAAAATGCCACTTATCGTAATAGTTTTTCATGCCTGCTATGTAATCAGCTTCACCCATGTACGACTCCAGGTAGCGCAACATAATGCCGGTTTTGTAGTAGATATCTATTCCATAATTAAATGAAGTGTAGTCTTCTGATGTCATCTCAATAGGCTGATCATCATTCACCCTAGCACCTTGTCCATACAATACCGATTCATCAATATTGATTGAAATACCAGACTTTTTGCCTTTTAAAGTTATTGAGGTATCATTCCTGATGGCTTCTGATGTTTTTTGTTCATGGAATGTATTCAGCCCCTCATCCATCCAGGCATGGTCACGTTCGTTGCTGCCTAACATGCCATAAAACCAGTTATGTCCAGCTTCGTGAATAATGACCTTGCTCAATGAACCTGCAGACTCTCTATCAATAATAGTAACCGTAGGGTATTCCATACCGCCGCCAGCGAACATATCGCCTTCAACAGCCTTAATAGTGTTGTACTGGTATGGACCAACCCACTCGCCGTAGTGTTTTACAGTAGTTTTCAGGTAGTCACATCCTTTTGCCCACTGTTTTTGGTGTACAGGTAAAAATGCAGTCCAGGTAGTAACCAGTTTATTATTGCCGGGAGAGAAAACTGTGTCTTTGCGAACAATCCAACGCTTATCAGCAAACCATGCAAAATCATGTACATTATCTTCATGAAAATGCAAAGTCTTAGTTACTACAGAACTTTCGATGTTTGCTTTGGTTGTGTCTGAAGGCATTGGCTTATTTGCTAGACTGTCCATCCATGCATTTTCAAATGCATCGGTACAATTGCCTGTTGCCATAACAATGTAGTTCTTCGGCAAAGTAATAGCTACATCATAGCTGCCATACTCGCTGTAAAACTCACCTAAGTTCAAGTAGGGAATCGGGTGCCAGCCTTTCTTGTCGTACACCGCCGGTTTAGGAAACCATTGCGAAACGAAATAAGCGTTGCCGGTATGCCCTAAACGTGAAAACACCTTTGGTATCTTTACCAAAAAGGGAGTTTCAATTTTTATTGATTGATGTGGCAATAACGGCTTCTTTAATTCTAATTTAGCAATATCGGGAGTACTTTCAGGCAAGTAAAAATCAATGCTTTTACCATCAACCGTAAAGTCAAGGCTATCTATATACCCTTTATCCTGTGCCTTAGAATAATAAAAATCTGACTTTTTATGCTTCTCCATTTGTTGCGCAAAGGGAGTTTCATCGTTTTTATAAGCATTGGGCCACACATGCATGTAAATGACCTTTAAGGTGTCATTTGAATTGTTGGTGTACGTGATTTGTTCTTTGCCGTGCAACAAATGCTTTTGATCATCAAGGCGCACCTCGATTTTAGTATCCACTTTTTGTTGCCAATATTCCTGTGCGCCTGCGCTCAATGAAATTGCGCTCAAAGCGACTAGTCCATAAAGTTTCATAGTGCTAAAGTAACGATTTTCGATATTATATATTTTGATTGTTGCAGCAAGATTGCGGCGGAACAGGTATATCGCAGAAATTTAGAAAATGTTACAAGCCATTGAAAATTAACTGGCAAACAGGTAAAAAAGAAAATGTGGCTCGAATTGAGCCACATTCAGTTCTAGTTAAGTATTACTTGTCTAATATCTATTTGTCAGGAATACTTCTTTAATCACTTCACCTGTAGGAGAAAGAGTTAGTATTCTATCGTCGATTTTTACCCTTGCATAGCCATTTTTGAACGATGCGTATTCTTCATAAATGCACGGGATTACAATTTTTCCGTCTCTATCTATAAAGCCATAACGACCATTCTTTTTAATGCATGCCCTATTGTTGAAAAAAGAACCTGCCTCGTCGTAATTATACCCAAGTACAAGTTTTTCTTCTTTATCTATGAAGCCGTATTTATCGTTCACTTTTACGGCTGCGAGACCTTCAGAGAATGGCGCGACAGAAACAAACTGGAAGTTGACAACAATATTTCCATCAGGGTTCAAAAAGCCCCAAAGTCCGTTTTTGTAAACAGCCCCTAAACCTTCAGAGAATGAATACGCCTTATCGTAATCGCATTTGATAGCTACCCTTCCCTTTTTGTTGATATAACCGTATTTTTTGTTGACAACAACGAATGCACGTTCATCATGGAAGTACTCATCACAAAGTTCAAATTGTGCTGGAATAGCAATGTTTTTATCAGGATCCATGTAGCCGTAACTCAAATCTGCCTTTTGGTACCTTGTCAAGTCTTCAGCTTCTCTAATGGCTGGTTTAACCACCACCGGGTTGCCGGCAGGTTGAATGATAGTTGGCAACACTTCTTTTTGTACTGGTTTAGATACAAACTGGAAGTTCTTGAAAATCATATCAATAACCTGAGGTTGTTGCAATCCGACATAGTCATTAGGGTGTTGCGCTACAAGATCCATAGTTGCCTGTGATGCTTTCATAAAAACATCTCTGTAGCTCACATTCGGAATTAAAATCTGGCGCAAGAGTTCATTAGTAAAAATACTGTTCTCTCCCTTGCTCTCAAACGATTTCTGGCTTCTGCCTGTTGCATATACAACGGTAGTTCCCATTTTCTGATCTGGTTTGCTGAAGCCTTCGTTCTCCGATTTTACAGGCGACTTTGCACCCGGCACAAAATCATCGAGTGAAATGCGGCACGCATCAATAATCAGGAAATTGTATTTCTCCTGCCTTTTTGCAAATTCAGCCATAACAGTACCTTGAATGTCAATAGCTGCATTCTTAAACATGAGTTTTACTACTTCATTCGTTTTCTTTGGGTTCATCAGGTCGGTTGGAATTATGTAGTTCCTTCCATCCATCTCAGTACCATGACCTGAATAGTAAAAGAGAGCTACGTCAAATTCAGGCAAACGCTTGATGAATTTGCCCATGCTGTCCATTATAGCTTTTCTGTTACCGTCTTTACATGAAATTACATAGAAGCCGCACTCTTTGAGTGCCTTAGCCATGCTGTCTGCATCGTTTTTGCATACTTTCAAAGTCGGAAAATGGACTTTGTCTTCATAAACGTCATTTCCTACAACAAACGCGATTCGGGTTGCTGAAGGTGCATTCCCCGTATTTTCAAGAATTACAGGCGGTAGGACACCAAAAGACTTGGTAACCAATGTAATGCCTAAAAAAATGAGTAAAATGTATCTCATTGCTGAACTGTTTTATAATATTTTTCAATATTCAGTGCAAGTTCCGAATAAACGAGAAAAACTCAAATTCTTAGCTTCCAAATAACAATTAATTAACAAAAAATCCACACTTTTTGAACGATTTGGAAATTTTTATGCACATTTAATGCACATTTGTTAACGTTTCGTAATCTTTTTCATCATCTCAGCCTGCATTATCAATTGATACCTATAATTAGCAGATTCTTCAAGCTCCCTTGCCAATCTTTCAATGTCTCTATCTTCTCCATTCGGGTCATAATCCTTATTCAGATTGTTATTAAAGAACACACCCGCTGACTGCCAAAACATTGCAGACATTCCCCCCTTCACTTCTTTAATTATGTCATAGCAGTTTTGTCCGGTTTGGCGTTGAATAAGTCTTATTAACACATGCCCCTGATCTACAGCCAAATTTTTTAATGGAGTTTTAAAAACAGCGTCAAGCTCTTTATCTACCTTTTTCAGGTATTGTTTTTTATCCCTCCGCCTATCCATAGTGGTTATATCTTTATGAATTTGGCTAAATACTGTAGAAGCTGTAAGAGCGTAATAATACGTCACTGAAATATTGTACCTCAACCTGCCAATGCGTTTGCGCTCCTCAGGAGACATATAGGTGCTGTGTGTCTCAAAATCGGCCAGGAAGACATGTGGATAAATAACACCATTCATTTCCAGCCCTCCAACCATTATCGTGTCGTAAGGACCATGTTCTTGCGCCTTAGTAGCATAACTACCCAAGCAGACTAAAGCAAAAAGGCAATATATTTTGAACAATCGGCGCATTTCCATAATAAAATTACTAAATCTGACTGATTTAAACGCAAAAACAGAGGTAGTTATCACAAATAATGTGTTAATTTCTTTCGCTAGCTGTGGCACAAATTTTGCGTCTATAGTTTGTTACTAATTTTGTGCTTAAGTATGCTTCGAAAGTTATTTTGGGTGGTATTTGCCGGCGTAGCCCTTTTTTCTTGTAACAAAGAAAAGGCTGTTGAACGTGTGTTTTCAAAAGAAGAAATCAAGCATAAGGTAGATTCAATTGCTACAGTTCGCAAGAAAGAAATAGAAGAAAACGCAAAGAGAGACCTTAACTTGCGCAAAAAGATTCAGGTAAAACTGAAAGCCGATTCGCTCGTAGACGCTAAACTGAATCCTAAACCCCAACCTCCAGCACCAGTTAACGTACCTCCTCCTCCTCAAAATGCTTTGCGCCCCCATGGTTTTGGTATTAATCCACCACCAACACTCAGGCCAGTAAAAAAATAAATTATGGAATCCTTAGTCATTCAACATTTACCGGCACACACAGTATTATTTGATGGCGCCTGTAATCTGTGTAATGGCTCGGTGCAATTCCTGATCAAGCATGATAGAAAGAGTGTGCTTAAGTTCGCTTCCTTGCAGTCTGTAGCAGGGCAAAAAGTGCTCAAACATCTTAATCAACCAAATCTCGATTTAAGTACGGTTATATACTACGACGGCAGTAAATTTCACTTTAAGTCTGCTGCTGCACTTAAAATAATACGTTTAATTGGATTACCCTACTCTATTGGAAATGTGTTTATTATAATTCCAAGACCGATACGAGACGGAATCTATGACTTAATAGCGCGCAATAGAATTAAATGGTTTGGTAGATCGGCAGAATGCATGATTCCTACCGAAAGCACAAAAAAACTGTTTATTGAAGATTTCTAAAAAAGCCAAAAAAACTAAACATTCTCCTTTTGAAACAATGCCGGGATTGTCTTCAAAATTAGTTTTATGTCATTTACGAAACTATGGTTTTCTGCATAAGCATTATCCAGCATCATACGTTCTTCTGATGACATTTCACCTTTTCCACGTTTTTCTACCTGCCATAAACCCGTAATACCTGCCGGAGCCATGAAGCGCATAGCATATTTATCTGTGGTTAGTTTTTCCGCTTCGTAAAGTGGTAAAGGCCTGTTACCAACAATACTCATGTCACCAATCAGTACATTCCATAATTGTGGCAACTCGTCGATACTCGTGTTACGTAAAACTTTTCCAATTCGAGTAACTCGAGGGTCGTTTTTAATCTTGATAAAAGCGTTATCAGCAAGTGCCTTGCGCGTGTTGATGTAGTCTTTCTCACACCACGAGTGCTGGTCGGCGTATAAAAGACGTGTACATTTAGTGCCATTTTTAATGCAGTGGTCGCAAAGCGAGTTTACGTCAAATGTAACTGCACCAGCGTCCTTTCCGCTATACTGGTTGAGGTGTTTTAAGTCCTTCAATCTCTTGTCAGCGTCAACATACATCGACCTGATTTTGTAGAATTTGAAAATCTTATAGCCGGTACCTACTCTTAAAGAATAATAGAATATTGGACCAGGAGACTCCAACTTCATAATTATAATAAGAATGAGTAAGAACGGAGAAAGCAGTAATAATACAGAACCCGCAAAGGCAATATCAAATAAACGCTTGATGAAAGGTGTTTTATAAGTAGGTATTTTATCGGCGAGTGGTTTCGTTTGAAGTTCTTTCCAATGGTTGACCAGAAAACTAAGTCTTCGTTCCAGAAACTGCTTTTTGACCGGGGTTTTAAAGACATCAGCAACTCCTGATTTCAAACAAATTTTAGAAAGATTCTCGTTTATTTTATTTGAAATAAGGAAATAAGGAACGTTAGGTAAATTCCCGTTTTTGGAAATGGTTTCCAATAAATACACTCCTAGAGGTGCGATAACTTCGCTCTGAGAAATAATAGAAACAATATTCAGTGATTCCTTTTCCCAACGGGTGCAAAGTTCCACTCCGTTTTTGAAATATATATATTCAGTTTCAAACCCGAAGTCACAATCTTTAATAATAGCAGCATTGGCTTCGTCGATATTCAACAAAGCGATTATGCCTTTTTTTGTTTTTTGTTCTTTCGAAATTTCAGCCATTCAAACTAGTTAAATTCCAACTTCCCCACCCTACGCAAAATTGCATTGAGTCTTGAAACTAATTCCCTCGGATTAAAAGGTTTAACAACATAATCATCAGCACCTGAATCAAGGCATTTTATACGCATTTCAGTACTCTCTTCACCTGAAAGAACAAGAACCGGAATAGCACTAAAAAACCCACTTGCCCTTAACTGACCAATCAACTCCAAACCACCCATGTTGGGTGTATTGAGGTCTGATATAATAATATCAGGCAGGTTACCATCGTGTAGATACCCCAAAGCATCAAGCGCATTATTGAAAGAAACCGTCTTGAATTTTTGCTCAAGGGTTCTGTTCAAAATTAACTTAATGGTTGGGTCATCTTCAATTACTAATGCTATTGGCAGGCTTCCGTTTGATGCACTCATAAATAATAAAAAATTATTGCTTTGTTTAGCTAAGCCTTAAAACAAGATTCGTCAAATATAAAAAACATCATTCAAAAATTAGAACATTAGGGACCTAAAACCCGTGATATTTATATTATTTTTCTGCATCGAAGCGTTCAAGACATTTTTAAGTAATTACTTTGACTACAAAAATATTTATACGCTTAAAAGAAAAAAGCAGAAAGAATGAATTCTTCCTGCTTTTGAAAATTACATTCTGAAAAATTAAATAATCAACATTGCATCGCCGTAGCTAAAGAATCGGTATTTTTCTTTAATCGCTGTCTCGTAAGCGTGCATCATCAAATCATAACCTGCGAATGCGCAAGCCATAATCATCAGGCTAGTTTTTGGCAAATGGAAATTTGTAATCAATGAATCAGCAATTGAAAACTCATAAGGTGGGTGAACAAACAAATTTGTCCAACCTTCTTCAGGTTTCAAATAACCTTGTGCAGTTACTGAACTTTCCAATGCACGCATAGTAGTTGTACCTATTGAGCATACATGGCGTTTTTCAGCTTTTGCACGATTTACAATGTTCGCAGCGTAGTCATCAACTTTGAAGTACTCTGCGTCCATTTTATGTTTAGAAAGATCTTCAACTTCAATAGGTCTGAAAGTGCCTAAACCTGTGTGTAATGTAGCTTCTGCAAAACGCACACCAATGATTTCAAGTCTTTTAATCAATTCACGACTGAAGTGCATACCTGCTGTTGGAGCAGCAACGGCACCTTCGTATTTTGCGTATACTGTTTGGTAGCGCTCGCGATCTTCATCTTCAGGCTTGCGCTTAATGTACTTAGGGAGTGGAGTTTCACCTAAAACGTCAAGCATCTTCCTGAACTCATGTTCATCACCGTCAAACAAAAACCTGATGGTACGGCCACGAGAAGTGGTATTGTCAATTACTTCTGCCACCAACTCGTCGTTGTCGCCGAAATAAAGCTTATTACCAACACGAATTTTACGTGCAGGGTCAACAATAACATCCCACAGATGATGTGGTTTGTTGAGTTCACGCAACAAAAACACTTCGATTTTTGCGCCTGTTTTTTCTTTCCTGCCATAAAGACGAGCCGGAAACACCTTAGTGTTATTCACGACCATAACGTCTTTGTCATGGAAAAAGCCTAAAACATCTTTGAATACTTTATGTTCAATTTTACCTGTGTCTTTGTAGATGACCATCAGGCGACTTTCTTCACGTTTTTTTGCAGGATGTTGGGCAATTAAATTTAAGGGAAGGTCGAACTTAAATTGAGACAACTTCATTTGTAGAAGAGACGGTTTTTAAAAGTTTGCAAAAGTATGTAAATATATACGTAATTGTAAGCGAATTCCAAAATTTATGCCATCTTTTAACACAACTGTAGGGATTGAAGCACTACCATATACCTAAAAATAGTAGTATGTGGGTTATTTACACCCTATTTCACTATTTTTGCATCATGTTCAACACTACTCTAGAATCGTTGATTCCTGCCGAATTCTCAGATAATTCCCGCGTTTGGGTGTACCAAAGCAGTCGCGCTTTTATTGATAAAGAAGCCAAAGAAATCAACGAGCAGTTGTTCCAGTTCTATTCTCAATGGTTGTCGCATGGAGATAAAGTAAAAGGTTGGGCGCAATTGTTGTTTCGTCAGTTTGTAGTAGTAATTGCCGACGAATCAGACACGCACGTTTCAGGATGCAGTACCGATAGTTCTGTCAGAGTTATTAAAAGTATTGAAC
The DNA here is from genome assembly GCA_947454235.1 of Chitinophagaceae bacterium. Taxonomy (GTDB): domain Bacteria; phylum Bacteroidota; class Bacteroidia; order Chitinophagales; family Chitinophagaceae; genus Flavipsychrobacter. The sequence continues at coordinate 113,720 of CANGIY010000002.1, read as the reverse complement.
GACAATACGATGTCAACTTCTTCGACCGCATGATGATTACTTTTTTGCGCAATGAAAAAGCTGAAATGTTGCCATTCAATCAAATTCAATATGCCATTGATAAAGGCTTCATTAATGGAGAAACACCAGTGTTTAATAATGTAGTTACCAACAAGAAAGAACTAATGACTAACTGGCTAGTACCGCTCAATCAAAGCTGGTTAGCTTCAAGAGTTACGATACCAGCTTAATTGACAACTACATTTGGTCTAAGTCCATCCAAATTACGTGTGCATTTTTTTCCTTACCATTTACATCAATGGCAACAGTAGTATACGTGTTTGTTGACTTATCATAATTCCCTGAGAAAATATAGTTGAATGAATGTTTATCGGCACTATACGAGCCATATAATGATTTTAACTTGTCGTTTTCAGTCGCTCCTAATTTCCAAAGAAGAGCTACTGTGTTACTGTAAGTCCTAATTGCATCGGGCTGACGTTTAAAGTACTTTTCAAAGTTTTCCGGAAGCTCGTTGTATAACACATATTTCCCTTTTGATGTTTCAATGTATTCGTAAGAGCAATATTGGTCGGCATTATTTTCAAACATTCCTAAGAAAGGTTTGCTACGAGCTGCATACCAACGTCCGTGTTCTCGGTAGCACATTTCTTTTTGCGCAGAAAGATTATTGTTGATTTGACTTTTATTACACCAATAACCATTCAATTCGACTCCAGCGTCACTGTAAACTGATATCCCTGTCTGATTAATCATTTTATAACCACCTGATCGCGTACCCCTTGAATTAGATGTTTTTGAAACCATCGTTTCTTCCATAAGGATAGAAATTGAATTATCAGCATTTATGACCATATTTTCTGGTCTTCCAGCAAACTCATATTTCTTTTTTACAGGCGCATCAACGGCTGATTGAATTTTATTTATTTCAAACTGTTTGGAGAATAAAACATTTAGCGAATTGGCATTCATACAATATAATTCAGCATCGAAAACGCTGTCAATAAATGTTTTCCTGACGAAATATTCTTTGAGCAAGTATAACTTATTGTTTTTGGGATTGAACCTTAGAATTGAAGAAACGGTACGGTTTTTTTCAGTATTCGGTATAGCCTTATTTTCAAAGTTCTTTGATCCCGCAGAAAGTTTTGAAACGAATGCACCAGATAGACCGCTTTTTGCATTTTTTCCGCTAGATGCATAAGTTGATAAGAAAACACACTTATCACCGTCTACTGCTGCTGAAAGATATCTGGTGATCTTAAAGTTACTGTTCGGAGCATTGAAATAGGCCGCATTAATTAGTTTGTGGTCGCCATTGAAATGTTGTACAAATATTCTTTTGTTGGTTTCATGCGCTAAATCGTTGTAGACAATAACAGCATAACAGTCGGAATTAGGGTCCTTTTCAACAAAAATATCGGGAGGAGAAGAATGTGCGAATGCTATCATGTACCCAGCCCAAATTGATACTTTTTCAACTACAGCAATTTTCTCATCACTTAAAATTTTCCCAGTATTTCCATCAATGATCATTCTCGTCATGATAATATTTTGCCCTTCAAGCCCCGTTAAAAATAACGCGATGTTGCCTGAGAGCTCGTAAACACCTTCAAGCTTCGTATTTCGCGGGTTCTCGGTGTCGAAAAACTTAGACTTAGCTACAAAATCAACTGTTTTCTTTCGTGTATTGTCAAAAACCTTGATGTTTAATCCTTGTGTTTGCCCAAAATGAACAAGAAAAGTGTTACCGTTTTTCAACTGAAATAATTTACTCATTCCGTAACCCGGGCATTCAAAAGGAGCACTTTTCTCCATCCCTCCATCTTTTCCAATTACATTAAATCCAAGGACAAAGGTGTACATCAAAACAAAAAATAAAGAACGCATAGATAAATTAAATTTTAAAGGTGATAAATAATTGACTGCCATATGTACAAAACAGAAAAAACAAATTATAGCAACTATTCACTACTTCTTGAACTGATTTCGACTGGTATTCAATACATATTTTTTACCTTGCAATCCTTTTAGTGAATTTATGGAGAGACTCACAGGTTTGATAGGTATTGTGCTCATTTTAGGAATCGCTTTTGCTTTTTCCAATAATAAGAAAAGAATCAACTTACGTCTGGTACTTAGCGGGCTTGGGTTGCAAACGGTGATTGCGCTATTGGTACTCAAAGTTTCAGCTGTTAACCGTTTTTTCCAGTATCTCGGAAAAGGCATGGAGAAAATAGAAGGGTTCGCACAAAAAGGTGCAGGTTTTGTTTATCGCGGTGTTGGTGTTGTAGGCGACGGTGGGCAGGTAAAGGGTTACGGCATGGCACCAAATTTCGTTTTTGCGTTCAATATCACTGCGACTATCATTCTGGTTTGTATCATTGTTGCAATACTCTATTACTTACGCATTATGCAATTTATTGTTCAATGGATTGCTAAAGGCATGAAGTTTATTATGCAAGTAAGCGGATCAGAAGCGTTAAGTAACGTAGCAAGTGCGTTTGTTGGGCAGGTGGAAGCTCAAGTAATGATCAGAGCATATATACCGACAATGACAAAAAGCGAATTGCTCGCATCCATGAGTGGCAGCCTTGCATGTATAGCCGGAGGTATTCTGGTAGTTTATTCAAGTATGGGTGCACCTGCCGATTATTTGATGGCTGCAAGTTTGATGGCTGCTCCAGGAGCTTTGGTTATTTCTAAAATTGTATTCCCTGAAACAGAAGAATCACCAACTTTTGGATCAGTAAAACTGGACGTTAAAAGTGGCTACAGTAATTTCATTGATGCCATATCGCATGGCGCTGCTGATGGTTTCAAAATTGCCATGAACGTAATTGCCATGCTCATTGGTTTCATTGCGTTCATCGAGCTAATCAATTATTTGTTGATGCACATCAACCACCAGTTGACGCTCGATTTCATTTTCGGTAAACTCTTCTACCCTATGGCGTGGTCAATGGGCGTACCAACACAAGATGTTCAAAATGTTGCTACACTTTTAGGGCAGAAAATAACTATTAACGAGTTCATCGCTTTTAAAAATCTAACTTCGAAAGCCCTTCCGGTTGTTACTTCAAAAGGCAATCTGATAGTAACAGTTGCGATATGTGGCTTTGCCAACTTTGCGAGTGTAGGTATGCAAATTGGTGGTATTGGAGCATTGGCACCTGAACGAAGGAGCGATTTAGCTAAACTTGGGTTGAAAGCCTTGTTGTGCGGCACTTTGGCATCATACCTTTCTGCTACTATTGCAGGCTTAATTATGTAATAGTTACCTTTTCGACTTACTATTTACGCCAAACACCCTGACAGAGTGTAAAGTCCCCGTAATAATTCCAGATTTAAACTATACTTTAGAAATGATGTTCAAAAGTTAGGTATTTTTGTAATTATAGCCCGAGAATCTAGCTACATGAAAATATTTAAATCCTTAGCACTTCTTTTTTTGCTTTGCTTGAAGCAATTTGAAACAAGTGCTTCACATATATATGGTGGCGAGTTGCTGTACACGCATTTAACCGGAATGCAGTATAAAGTGACTTTAACTATGTATGGCGATTGTGGAAAAATAACGTCAGCTAACCCGCTGGTTGGTATGTCGCCTGTAATATTCGTTTCAAAATCAGGCACATTTGTTGATACATTAGTTATGCGCTACGATACGTCGAGCGGAAAAGAAGTTTCACCGGTTTGCCCAAATCAAAAAGATTCAACTACTTGCCGATTTGGTACACTGCCCGGAATTAAGAAATTCGTTTATTCTGCAACCTATACAATGCCTTCAAGAAGTGCTGATTGGCATTTCACGTTTTATGGTGAATACTATCGTATAAATACCAATGCAGCAGGACGATCAGATAATATCACCAACATACAATCTGGTTCAAACATGAGCCTTGATGCACTACTAAATAATTCGACAGACGAAAACAATTCACCCATTTATTCAGCAGTTCCAACTCCTTATTATTGCCTCAATCAAAGAAGTGAATATAATCAAGGTGCCTTTGATGCTGAAAGAGACTCACTGTCGTTTGAATTAGTTCCCGCGGTAAATGGCAATCTACACACAAATATACAAGTGTCTTATAATGCAGGCTATAGCTACCTGCACCCCATGGCAGCCTCAAGTTTTTCATACAATAATATGAATGGGCAAATGACCTTTACTGCAAGTGCTATACAAAGAGCACTAGTAGTGAATAGAGTCCTGGAGTACCGTGGTGGCGTACTTATTGGCACTTCAGAGCGGGAAATGACATTTATTATAATGAATAACTGCAATGGCGCACCACCAACTTCTTACATTTCAAATTTGGTAGGCGCTGCAGCTGTAACAGATACATCTACTTCCACAATTACATTAAATGCCTGCAAAAGCAATTCTTCGATTCAGTTTTTAATTGACATCAACAATCCGTCGGGTGATAGTACTACCCTTTCTGTAGCCAATTTGCCAACAGGTGCAACACTGAATTTTTCCAATAATGGATCACTTGCACCACGCGGTAGTTTCGACTGGAATTTGAGCACAGTTACACCGGGTATTTATACGTTTTACGTAACTCTCAAAAATAACCATTGCCCTATCGCAAGCTCGCAAACCATAGCCTATACCATTAATATCGCTGATCCGCCTTCTATTTTGCTGGAAGTTGTTTCACCAACTCAGTGTTATAAAAAAGCGTGGATCAAGTTTACGCTTCAAAATGGTTATTCACCAAGGCACTTCCAACTTTGGCAAGGCGCAACTTTAGTTGATGCGTATTCTGATACAATGACAACCGCCGTTGTTTACAGATTCGATAGTTTGGCGCCCGGTTCATACACTGTCATCCTAAAAAGTGATACAAGCTGCGCCAATACTGTCAATCTTACAATTGTAGATAGTGGTAAAATAGCCCTTGATAGTCAAATAATTGATTTGTGTGTAGGAGCACCAACAGTCACTCTCAATGTACCGCCAGTAGCTACAGGAGCTACAATTGCATGGTACACTTCGGCCGGCTCTTTACTTTCTTCGCCTCCGACAGTTTCAACGAGTACGGCCGGCGACTTTTATTGGTACTTCATTGAGCAATATAAAACATGCAGTTCCGGTCAGGTAGGTGTAAGAGCTACCGTACATAAACTACCAACACCCGTGCAAATAGGTTTACCAAGGGTAATTTGTTATGGAGATAAAATATACCTTGAAGCTAGCGGAGGAATTAAGTATAATTGGCGCCCTGCCGATTCTATTCTAAGCGACTCAGGTGGAATTTATACTACTTTGTACAATACTGAAGTTTTTACCGTTGTTGCCACCGATGCGTTTGGGTGTGTTGATTCGGCCGCTTTGATTTACGGTCCAATTGAGCGTTGTTGTAATGTATCTTTCCCAACAGCTTTCAGCCCAAATAATGATAACCTGAACGACGAATTCAAAGTTGTTACTTGGGGTAACATGAAAACTTTTAAGCTTTCGATTTTTAACAGGTTCGGGCAGCTTGTGTTCTTATCTACTGATGCAGCAGAACGCTGGGATGGCAAATTTCATGGCGTTCCGTGTGAAATTGGCACCTATTACTATTACATGGAGGCTGAATGCCTGACGGGACCCAAAAAGTTCTATAAGGGTGATGTGACCCTAGTCAGATAGTTTACATTATTTTCGCAGTATGAAATATCTTTTAGCCGGATTAGGCAATGTCGGGAATGAATACGATGCAACCCGTCATAATATTGGCTTCGATGTGGCTGATGCTTTTGTTATTAAGCACGGCGGAACTTTCAAGGTTGACAGGCATGTTTTTCACAGTGAGGTGAAATTCAAAGGCCGCACGTTCGTAGTTATTAAACCAACTACCTACATGAACCTAAGCGGTAAAGCACTCAAGTATTGGATTGATAAAGAGAAAATACCATTAGAAAATGTGATGGTTGTTTGCGATGATCTTGCACTACCATTGGGCACCATCAGGCTAAGGGCTTCAGGAAGTGCCGGCGGTCAAAATGGGCTAAAGAATATTGAACTTTTACTACAGTCACAAAACTACCCTCGCCTGAGGTTTGGTATTGGAAATAACTATCCTAAGGGCCAACAAGTAAATTATGTTTTAGGCAAGTGGAAAACAGACGAAATAGAGCTCGTGAAACTCACTATTCTAAAAAGTGTTGATGCCGTAGAAGCTTGGTCAACTACTGGTATTGGGAATGCAATGACCATGTTCAATAAATAGTAACTCCCCTTCAACCTATTACCGATGTTCTACAAAGCAATTAATCAAAATCACAGAAACTTCATTGCAAAGCAAAAGATGTTTTTCATTGGGTCGGCACCATTATCAGGTGATGGGCACATCAACGTCTCTCCAAAAGGACTGGATTCTTTCAGAGTGCTTTCTGACTCTAAGGTAGCTTACATGGATTTGATAGGCAGCGGCAATGAAACATCTGCGCATGTAGAAGAGAACCGGCGCATCACTATCATGTTTTGTGCTTTTGACGGCCCTCCTAACATCATGCGATTATATGGCAAAGGTTACACAGTGATTCCTGGTGATGCGGAATGGGATGAAATAGCACAACATTTTGATTTGAAGCCAGCAACTCGCCAGTTTATTGTCGCCGATATATATCAGGTTCAAACTTCCTGTGGTTATTCAGTTCCGTTGTATGAATATGCCGGGGAACGCGACCATGCTGATAAATGGGCTGATAAAAAAGGGAAGGACGGACTAGAAGAGTATAAATTGAAGAATAACAAGGTGAGCTTAGACGGTTTACCTACCCGATTTTACAACAAGTGATTTACGGTACTCCATCTGCAATACAGTCATAAATATGAGTAACATTCCGTAAAAAATATCTTCAACCGGTATTGTCAACATTCTGATTCCAAGGTTGTGTGTATTGTTGTAATGTACTACTACCCTGCCTAAAAAACTACCTGTCAGCACTCCGTTTGATATTGTGAAAGGTATTAAGAGTATTGAGTAAGAAAAATAGAATTGCGCAAAATACTTAAACCTAACTAAGACAGCTATGATTAGCGCAATAGCTAACAAAATAGCCGTTGAAAACGTGTAATATCGATTGTGGTAAATAGTGCCTACAATAACCAATACCGGGATTAAAACATAAATTGTAAAAGCTTTTGCCTTCTGCTCCCATTTTGTGAAATCAACCTTTAAAAGGCTTGTGAGCACATGATAGGTAAAGACACAAGAATAAGGAATACAAAGGAAGAACAGGTACTCTTCTACAGGCATACCCTGCCACCACATTCCAATAACGTACCTACTGTCAAACCACCAAACATTGATTGAAGTGAAAAATATATCCCAAACCACAAAGAATAGTGCGGTCACGAGCCATGGTGTTAAAAAGTACTTCCATTGCTTCGAAAACCCGATTTTGGGATGAAACGAAAATATGAACGGAAATACCACGCACAATACATCAACCCAAATGTATGTATAGTGCTCAGACATTGACCTGTTGCTTGCTTTTTATTTCTGCAAGAAAGTACTTAATGGGCACCATCAACATACCAAAGCACTCACCTTCTTCCTTACCAAGGTGTTTGTGGTGCATTTTATGCGCTCGCCTGATAGCCCTGAAATAGACATTGTCGCTATTTCGCAACCACTTAAATCGTTGGTGAATGAAAATGTCATGCACCATGAAATAAGCAAAGCCGTAAATCGTAATTCCTAGTCCAATATAAAAGAGGTGGGTTAACGAAGTGTATAATCCCAGCGCTAAGCACAGGATTCCGGGAATGGCAAAAATGAGAAAGAAGTAATCGTTCTTTTCAAAAAATGAAGTTGGATTTTTCTTGTGATGATCTTCATGCAATACCCACAAAAAGCCGTGCATAATGTATTTATGGGCTAACCAAGCTACCGCTTCCATACCAAAAAAAGTACCAGTTAAAATAATGGCGTCTAACATACTATTAATTGAAAAGTTCTCTCAGTTTTTGTTCTCTAAAATCGAAAATGCGTTTGAGTTGTTGTTTCACAACTAAACTATGCGCTATAGTACCCAACGGACCCAACGGTAACGCGTATTTCACAATATCAGTCATGTGCACTCCCCCTTCAACTGGCTTAAAGATATGAGTGTGTTCCCACAGTCTATAAGGACCTCTCAATTGAGTGTCTACAAATTTATTTGGGGCAAGCACGTCCTTAATTTCAGTCTTCCAACGCAGGGGAATTTTAAATAATGGACGAACTATATAGCTGATAATCATTCCTGAATAAATAGGTTTCCCATCAAGCTTGGAAAGCACTTTAAAATCGAGTTCTGGAGGGGTAATAGTTGCAAGATTAAGTGGTGTAGAGAAAAACTTCCATGCTTCATCCTGAGACAAAGGCAACACTTGCTCCCTTTTTAATTCATACACTTTCATACACTTTCTTTTACTTTAAATGATTAAGGTATTCGTTCATGCATATCGTAAACCAAACCGTATAAAGGTGGGGGTTAACCATCATGTCTTTGTTTAATTCATTCATTGACATCCATTTATAATCCTCTACCTCTTCTTTATTAATAACTGGAGTACCATCAAAAGTCCCAACCAATACATGGTCTAATTCATGCTCTGTAAGTCCGTTATCAAATTCAGCCTTGTATATGAATGAAAACTTCGGCGTAAGTCCGGTGACGAAACCCATTTCTTCCTGCAACCTTCTTTGGGCTGCTTGAAGCACAGTTTCTCCCAACCGCGGGTGACTACAACAGGCATTTGTCCATAAAAGTGGGGAGTGGTATTTAGCTGCTGCCCGCTGCTGCAACAACATTTGCCCCTGGTTATTGAAAATAAATATTGAAAAAGCCCTATGCAGTAAACCCTTTTCGTGGGTTTCAAGCTTGGGTAAAGTACCTATTTCATTATCGTTCTGGTCAACCAGAATCATCATTTCAATCATGAAAACACTTTTTTCTCTGCTGAATTACAAAATTTTGAGTCTTTCATGTAGTCTGCAATTCTTTTTTTTAAATCAGCATCTGTTAATGAAGACCATCTTGAAAGCAACATTTTTTTATCAGTTTCAATATTGCCATTGTATTGCAAAAAGAACGGAGCATTGGTTTGGATACAATACCTCAAAAAAACCAGTTCAACACTGGACGGATCTTTTGCTATGGCGGCCTCCAGTTGCCTTTTGCCTTTTGTAAAGTAACTAAGCTTACTGTATGGATTATAAACGCATTCAGCCATCAGAACTGTGGCTATGCCTTTGTATCCCGAAATAAGCGCGTCGTTTTCAGGCATTGTAGTTACTGCTTCATAAAACGACTCCTTGTTATTGCTGTTTTTAGCAGCATCATAGTATAGTTTTCTTACAGCATTAATGTTGTAAGCCGGTGCATTGATTGACATTAACAATGCGATATTGATTAAGCCAGTTCTTACCATTATAAAAGATTTAAGCCGTGTCTAACCATTGATTGAAACATCAATCCGATTTTACGGTGGTTTGAAATTCTAATTCTTGTATTCATTACTCTTTCCGCTGGTGTTTTCTTTATGAGCAGGAATAACTTGCGGTAATAAAAATAAGCGAGGTACACTCCCCGTCTTGAAGAGGCTGGCAATTTTCTGATTCCTACCAGGGCATCATCAAAATCTTGTTCAATCTCTTTTTGAATGTGTTCTTTTTCTTTTGCTGTGAATTGGCTAAAGTCAAGACCGGGGAAATAAGTTCTGCCAAGAGTATTGTAGTCTGCCTGAAGGTCGCGCAGGAAATTCACCTTTTGGAACGCAGCACCCAGCTTCATTGCGAATGGCTTTAAATCTTGGTATAGCTGCGCATCATTGTTGGTGAATACCCTTAGACACATCAGCCCTACAACTTCTGCCGAGCCGAGTATATACTCATTATATGACTCGCGAGAGTGTTCAATTTCACTTAAATCTGTTTCCATGCTTTTGAAAAAGCACTCTATCAATTCCCTTTCTATGTTGTAATTATTGACAACGTGCTGGAAACTATTGAGTATTGGATTAAGACTGATTTTACGTTCAATAGCAATCCAGGTTTCCTTTTTAAACTCATCTAACAATGACGATTTATCGTAGTTATGGAAACTATCAACGATTTCATCGGCAAAGCGAACGAAACCATAAATGCCATAGATTGGGCCATGAAGATGCGCATCAAGGAACTTGATGCCCAAAGAGAAACTCGTGCTGTACGAGTTGGTTGTAGTCTTGCTACATTTTGCTGATACTTGGTCAAATAGTTCTTTCATGGTATTTCTAGTTGAATGTCTTTAGTAATTGTTCTGCTGCCAACTGCCCCGAAATAAGCGCAGGTGGTACTCCCGGACCAGGTACTGTTAGTTGACCGGCGTAAAACAAGTTTGAAAGCTTTTTGTTTTTTAATGATGGTTTTAAAACTGCTGTTTGCATCAATGTATTTGCTAATCCGTAGGCATTGCCCTTAAATGCATTGTAGTCGGCTTTAAAATCGTTGATACAGTAACTTCTTTTATGCACGACATGTGCTGCAATAGCATCTCCCGTGTACTTTTCCAGGCGTTCTATTATTTTACCATAATACCTTTCACGTACAGGTTCTGAATCTTCAAGCCCTGGCGCAACCGGAATGAGTATAAATATATTTTCCATTCCCTCCGGAGCAACATTTGAATCGGTTTTTGACGGTACACACGCATAAAAGAGCGGATCTTCAGGCCATTGCGGATTTTGATAGATTTCTTTTGAATGTTTATCAAAGTCGGTATCAAAAAACAGGTTGTGGTGAATGAGGCGCTTTACTTTTTTATTGACACCTATATAGAAGATCAGGCAACTCGGCGCAAATGTCTTTTTCTCCCAGTAGTCTGCATTGTAGTTGCGAAATTCTTCGGGTACAATGTGTTGGTCAATGTGGTTATAATCGCCTGCACCTACAACACCGTTGGCCAAAAACACACCTTTTGAAGTACTTACTTTAGTGACATTATCTCGTTCAATAATCACACGCTTTACTTCACAATCTAACTCAAAGTGCACACCCAGCTCTTTCGCAAGCGCATACATAGCGTTTGGAATTTCTGCCATTCCTTTTATGGGATACCAAGTCCCCATATCAAGAGCTGCAAAGTTCATTAGCGAATACAAAGCAGGTATTTTATCGGGCATTGCACCTAGAAAAAGTACAGGAAATTCCATCAATGCCCTTAAACGTGCATCTTTGAAAAAACGACGAACGTACGCGCTCATGCTTTTAAAAACATCCATTTTCAAGGCACCTGTAATCACATCTTTCGTTGCGAATTCAAACCATGAAAAAGCAGGTTTGTACACAAGGTCTTTCATCCCTACTTTATATTTGAACTCGCCTTCTTTCATGAACCTTTTGAGCTGTTCAGCACTACCCTTTTCTATTGATTCGAACAAAGCATACAAAGCATCTAAATTAGCCGGAACAGGCAGAATGTCGTCATCACCGAAAATCATTTGGAAACCTGGATCAAGTTTCACTAATTCGTAATAATCAGATGGCTTTTTCCCGAATTCAGCAAAAAAGCGTTCAAAAATATCAGGCATCCAATACCAGCTTGGACCCATATCGAAGAAGAACCCATCTTTCTGGTAAGCTCTTGCCCTACCGCCTACAGTACTATTTTTTTCGTAGACGGTAACATTACAACCTTCACGCGCTAAAAAACACGCTGCCGCAAGTCCGGAGAACCCACTACCAATCACTGCTACATTTTTGTTTCTTGCTGGCATACGATATAAATTATGACATGGCTGACGCCACTTTTATTTGAGCTATGATTCGTTCCAAGTGTTTTACATCAGGCAGAATTTCAACGTTTTGTGGAATTTGTTTCACTTCATTCAGCAAGTCCATGTATCCTGAAACAAGAATTGATGCATTCTTACATTTTTCTGAAATAAATTTCAAATAGTTACCAATTCCATCAGCTGTTTTACTGGTAACGAAAAACAGCATGATGTATCTAGGATTCAGTTTTTCGAGAATCTTCTCAATGTCGGCGTCAGGAACATTCTGTCCCAGGTAGATGGTTGGAATGTTATTGTAACGCAACAAATAATGCGCAACCAACAAACCTATCTCATGCCATTCGTTGTGCGGCAGAAACAACACAAATCTGTTTTCGCTATTTTGAACCGGAAGCAGCCCATCAATTGCCGCCATTAGTTTCTTTTTTATAATTGCAGTTGCAAAATGCTCTTCGACAGGTGCCGCCTTGTTTACACTCCACAAAACACCTGTTTTGCGCAAAAAAGGATAAATGATTTTCAACATCGTTTCATGCAAACCGTATCGAAGCACTGATGCCGAAAATATTTTCTCAAACCCCGCCTCGTCAAATGAGATCATAGTTTTAATCAGGTCATTCACATAGCTTGTTCGCAAGCTGTCATTATTATCAACCTGATTCTCTTTATTGATGTGCGAAAAAAGTTCTTCCTCACTGTATGATGCGATAGTTGAAATCTTGTGTCCGTATGCGAGAAGCGTTGTTACATTGAGCAGTTTCCTCACCTGTGCGTCATCGTAAAACCTTCTGTTCGTTGCAGTACGCGCAGGGGTAATAAGACCATAGCGCTTTTCCCAAATTCTAATTGTATGCGCTTTGATACCTGTCAAATTTTCTAAATCGTTGATTTGGTATGCCCCCATCTTTGTTTAATTAATTTCGTACAAATTTAAACAAAAATAAGGGAAAGTTGAACAAACAATAAAATATTTTGTTCAACTTTTTCAATAAATAAATAGACAACCCCTATAAACACGTATAGAAGCCAGATAATTTTGTTTAATTTTTTGAAATTTTATCGAAACAAACGTTCTAATGCTTCGCCTTTCAACAGCATCTCTCCCCATTCTTGTTCAGGGACACTGTCCCAGGTTATGGCTCCGCCTGTCTGGTAACAGAGATGTTGGGTGCCGGCATTATAGAAAAGAGACCTGATGACTACATTCAAATCAAAATCACCATCAGGTGTTATATAACCAACAGACCCTGAAAATAAACCACGTGCCACAGCTTCATATTGCTCAATAAGCTGCATCACTTTGTATTTAGGCGCACCTGTCATGCTACCCATAGGAAATGACTTTTCAATGGGCGAAAATGAAAATCCATTACTATTTTTAAGTACCCCTGAAACGGTTGAAATGAGTTGGTGTACATGCGGAAAAGTGTACACACCAAATAGCTCATCAACTTGAATTGACCCCGTTTTGCACGATTGTGCCAGGTCATTGCGCACAAGATCGACAATCATTACATTTTCTGCCCGCTCCTTGATACTTTGGCGCAGGTCTACCTTAATTTGCTCGTCGACTGCTGCAATATGGCTTCTACGTGCTGTACCCTTAATAGGTTGAGAGTATACGCGCTCGCCTACTCTGGTTAAATACCTTTCAGGGCTAGAACACATCATTGTGCTACTCCCCACTTTGTAAAAAGCCGAAAATGGCGCAGGTGAGGCACTGTTTAATTGCTTGAAAACAGCAACAGGGTTTATTGCTACATCTTTAGCATAGGCATAATTGCATAAGTTAATCTCGTAACAATCTCCATCTTTAATGTGTTGCCTAAGACGATCAACAATTTCGCAATATTCATTTTTCCCAAGGGCTTTCTTGAAATCTACTTTTGGCAATTTCGCATCAAATTGAGGTGCACATTCCAGTATTTCATTCCAAATCAAATCGGGTTCATGAATAGACTCTATTACTAATTCAGTTGAATCTCTTTCGATGTATAGGATGGTATCAGGCGCAAAAAAGAAGAAGTCACAAAATGCCTTGACCTCTTTTTTATTTGTTTGCAGACCTTTAAAAAGCGTGTTTTTGTAGTCGTAGTTCACATGTCCCAGCCACCATTGCCGCTCATGTTGATTCTGAAGAGCAATATGGCTAGTTACTGTTGGAGAAGCATCCGTTCCCACACCCAGCAGAAATTCGAAGGTACCAATAGTGTGTTTGTAGCTATTGCTATCTAGTAAAAGATGAATGCTGAACCGGTTGGCCCAGTTCAGCATCCTATCCTTAAGCAAATCAGCAGACTGACTTGCTATGTTATATGTCGTTTTATAGAATTGACGCACTTAGATTATTAATAGTCATCATCGTCATCGTCAAACCCACCCGACTCACTGAAAAAGCCCAAATCTTTGAACTCATCATCAAAGTCATCGTCTTTTGATGAACTTTTCTTTTTACCCGGAGTTTTGCTTTTTGATTTCGGAAGTTCGAACTCTTCGAATTCTTTGTCTATATCAATTTCATCCTCAAAGTCATCTTTTCCAAAATCGTCATCTTCTTCGTCCAAATCGTCGTCATCATCATCGTCGTCGTCAGAACTTTTCTTTGACGAAGCTTTTGAAGCAGACTTCTTTTTAGGAGTATCGTCGTCGTCATCATCATCGTCATCGTCTTTTTTCTTTTTAGCCGATGCTTTGGTTGTTTTCGACGCTTTCTTTGGAGCTTCATCCAGTTCATCATCTAAATCCTCATCATCTTCCATTGCCGCCTTTTTGGTTTTTGGAGACGTTTTCTTTGAAGCCGATGATGCGCTTTCGTCAGCGCTTGTTTTGCCGGCGGTTTTTTTATTGGTACTTGATTTCATAGCGCTCATGCTGTTTAAACGTAAAATTTTAATTGTTTAACGAGATTGCCAAATTTTTGTTTCAGAAATTATAAATATTTATTTAACTAATTAAAAGCAATTAACTTTTCTCTGTCAGGCCCATTAGAAATATATGAAATCCTTACCCCGAGATACTTCTGGAGGAAATCGCAATAGTTTGTAAAAGTAACGGGAAGCTGGTCTTTTGTAACCGCATCTCCCAAACTATCGCTCCAGCCTTCAAAAGTTTTTAACACCGGTACAATGTCGTTGTTATCGCAAATATCAAATGGGAAGTACTCTGTTTCAGCGCCATCGATGTTATAAGCCACAGCCACTTGTAACGGATTAAATCCATCTAATACATCAGCCTTTGTAATGATAACTTGTGTAACACCACTTAGCATGGTCGCGTATTTCAATGCCACCAAATCCATCCAGCCACACCTGCGTGGTCTTCCGGTTGTTGCACCAAATTCATTACCAGCTTTACGAAGTGCTTCACCTGTTTCGTCGTGTAATTCGGTAGGGAAAGGACCGCCACCCACACGTGTACAATACGCCTTCGAAATACCAATTACTTCCTTGATTTTTTGCGGCGCGACACCCAAGCCCGAACAAACGCCAGCCGTAATGGTGTTAGACGATGTTACGAATGGATAAGTACCAAAATCAATATCCAGCATACTGCCCTGAGCACCTTCTGCAAGTACTTTCTTACCTGCCGCCAAACGCTCATTAATCCAGTATTCACCGTTTACTATTGGTAGTTTTTTCAGTTTTTCAACCGCTTCAAAGAATGAAACTTCCCATTGAGGCCAATCAACTATGTTGCTGTTCTCACCCAACATTTGGAGGTGTTTATTCTTTAGTTTGTTGTACCTGTCCATGAAATCCTTTGCAAGAATATCGCCTACCCTTAGGCCATTTCTGCCGGTTTTATCCATATAAGCAGGACCAATACCCTTCAGTGTCGAACCAATTTTATCAGCTCCCTTAGCTGCCTCAGAAGCAGCATCTAATGCCCTGTGGGTTGGAATAATAAGATGCGCTTTGTGCGAAATAAATAAACGACTCAGCATATCAGGGCAGAAAGGCATAACCTTGTCAATTTCCTGACTCAGCACAACCGGGTCTATTACTACGCCGTTACCTATTAGGTTTTCACAATGTTTGTGAAAAATACCCGAAGGGATGGTATGAAGTACAACCTTTTTGCCGTCCACATACAATGTATGACCTGCATTTGGGCCGCCCTGGAAGCGTGCAATGATATCGTACTCCTTTGCCAGGTAGTCGACAATTTTGCCCTTCCCTTCATCTCCCCATTGTAAACCAATCAATACATCAATCATGTGGATTATTTTGAGTGCGCAAATTTATTAATGAAGACGAAAAAAAAAACTTTTGAAACAAACGATTTTTTGTTATTGCACTAAAGTTCCCACCCTGAAGCGAGAATATCAGCAATATGAATTGTTTTTATTGGCAAACCATTTGCGTCTATGTAACCCTGCATGTGCATCATACATGACACGTCGGTTGATACAATATATTGAGCACCGGTCTCTATAGCATTTCTCACTTTTGACTGTGCCATGCCAATAGAAATTGGTTCATATTTCACTGCAAAAGTGCCACCAAATCCACAACAAGTTTCACAATCGTTCATCTCCACCAATTCAAGTCCTTTTACTTTACTCAGCAAACGACGTGGGCCACTTTTAATTCCACAATCGCGCAAAGCACCGCAAGAATCGTGATAAGTGACCTTTGCATTGAATTCAGCACCAAAGTAATCGATGTTTACAACTTCAGTCAAGAACTGAGTAAATTCATACATGTACGATACTACCTGATTGCTTAAAAGATGATCGGCAGAGTTATCAAAAAGCTCACAAAAGTTCTTTTTTGCATACCCTGTACATGAACCACTCGGGCTAACGATATACTTCCGTTCAGCAAAGTCATGCAGAAATTTCCTGCCCACCTCTTTAGCCTCTTCAGCATATCCTGCATTATACGCAGGCTGACCGCAACAGGTCTGATTAGGGTTGTATTTTACACTACAACCCACCTTTTCAAGTACTTTGACCATATTCATTCCGGTTTCCGGAAATAATTGATCAACAAAACATGGTATAAATATTTGAACGTCCAATCTTATGTCTAATTTTATGAAGAAACCCCAAAAAGGGTTTCAAAACGCTAAGGTAGGAACCCAATTTTGTATTTGTGATGAGCACACCAAATTTTTAGAAAATGCTGAACACTTTAACAACCACTTTTCCACATGTAACTGAGTTAAACTATGGCTAGCATTGTTATCAAACCAATATTCATAAGAGAAAACCAATCTATCATCAACAATTTCCTGGAATCGCTGCACGTAAACGAACATCGGTTATTTGAAAAAACAGCACCCTGGAGTGAAATTGGGAAAAACTACATGGCACATTTAATGGACATGCAAGAGAACTTCGACGGACTTTGCCTACTCACAATGGTTGGCAATCAACCGGCCGGATTCATTTTTGGTTATCTTGACGAACCTGATGAGAGTCGAATAGAAGTTTACACAGGTAAAGAGCTATATATTTCAGATGGTTACGTAAGCCCTCAATTTAGGAGAATGGGGCTTTACAGAGCAATGAATCACCATCTCGAACAGCACTACAAAGAGTTGGGAATCAAACGAATGAGCAGATTCACGCTTTCAAACAATACAGAAATGCAGCGGTTCTTGGAATCAGAAAACTATGCAGTTACCCGTTTACTCTATGAAAAATGGATTTAATAAAAGCTAAAGCTTTTCTATACCCTGCAAGAGAGTAGAAAAAATAGTTTTTGAGTATCCGCTCCTACAATCCTTTAGTTGGGAGTTTTGTGTAAGTATAACTTACTATTTTTCCCTGGTCTTCTTTAAAGGTGATTTCTATCTCTTCTGGTTCAAAGAAATTGCTGGCTTTTTTCAAAAGTTTTGCAACTAAGTTGGTCAAAACACCGTTTTTGGGAGTGTCATCAAAAGGTTTGAATTCGGTTGTGCTCATAAAATGGTTTTTCGAATAGGGACTTCAAATACACTGTTCACCGACAACAACACAAAAATAACGCTGAAAATCACTTTTCAGTACATCTATTGCTCACAATCTTTTAAATTTAAATATTTTAAGGCACGTAATTAACATCTTATTCACAGATATATTACTTAAAAATGCAATTATTTACCCGCAGTTAATGCCCTTTTTTGTTGCATTCGACAATGTTCTTATTAATTGAGTTAATCTCATTGATCGATGCAACTTCACATTGCAACGCTTGAATGTAGTACTCCGTGGCTTTTTTGAACTCGTTTTTCTTTTTGAAATAATTACCCAAACTCATGTAAGTAATATAACTCTTGGGATTGGACTGAATGTAGTGTGCCACATCGAAGCCAGTGTTTTCCATAGGTATACCCAACATTACAAAACGAGTTATGGCTTCCCTACAATGTTTATGGTATTCGTATTTAGGGTAATCGGCAGATGATAGAAAAGTATCGGGTGGTAAATTCAATACTGTTTGATACACATCAGTATCATGCCTGAAAACTTTATTCAGGTCATAACAAACAAATTCACCAAGCTGATAAGGTTGTGTGCTATACCAAACAAGTCTTTGTTGTGGTTTAAAAATTACTGAATGGTGTCCAATCATTTGGTTTAAAGCCTTAGGATTACCATAGCCGATAAAATGATCGCCAACGCCAAGTTTGTCGCGCAAAATATTTGCTGCTTTACTTTCATCAATGGGGAAATTCCTTTTCAAAAGCTCATTCAATCTTTCAAACCTAAAGCGGGAATCACTGTTCTCAATGTTTTTTAAGTTGTTAGAGTCCGCCATAAAGGTTGCCCCCTGGTAGTGATTCGCACAAACTGTGTAATTGGTGGCACTTTCGTAAACATCCATCTTCGAAGGAGATTTTTCAATAACAACCACTTTATTATCAGATGCTGAACCAATAAGAAGCGACTCTGAGACAAAAGTTTCACGTTTCTTCGCTAAGTCTATTGCCTCAGTAATATTTGATGAGTGTTCAAGAATTTCACGTGCGAGCAACGAAATTGGTTCCTTAGCATTGAATGGAACATCTGATTTAGCAGCGTTTATTGTAACAGTCAAACCTTTTTCATTCATACCCGATACTACACCAATAAACCCCGCCCAACCATAAGAAATAAACTTATAGCCATTCTTAGGTGCCTCAAAAATCACTAACTTCTGAGCAGCAAAGCTATCACCCATGTAGAAGTCAAAATTTCTTCCTATCAGCAACGTACTGTCTTTAGAAAATTCCCTGTTGACGGCGAAAGAAGTACAACCAACCAGATTAAAGTCATTAAGCGCATGGCCCATGTCGTGTGCGCCATGATAATATAGAAGTCTGTAAAATTTAGGACCTACATAGTCATATTCATCAGAGAATGATTTCGAAATACCGTAAATCTCTTTCAATTCGTCCTGAGGGATATACTTATCAATATCACGGTTGAACCAAACAATAAACAGCTTTAAAAACCACTGATAAAACTTATTCGGCACCAATACATTAACCTGATCGATAAAAACTTTCTCCTGATGTTGTACATGTTCACGAGCAAGAACACCATAAATCAAACCTCGCTCATAGGCATCACCCTCAAGGTACATTTCCCAAATACCAAACTTATTTTTTCGCAACCAGTTATTACCTACAGCAAAAGAATCTTTACCCGTTTGCAATCGTTTATAATGGCTGACAGTAACACTTTCATCAACCTTAGGAGCAGGAATTTTGACGCGCCAAACATAGAAAATAGAAAACAAGATAACTATCGACGCAAGAACACCGAAGAACCTTTTCAATATTTTAAATGTACGTTTCAAAAAAAAGAGATGATTGTAGTTTGGAAAAATAGATGCAGCAAATTACGTTTAATTAACCTTAACAATGATATATTTACCAACTTTAACGACTGTAACTAATTTTGCAACAAATTTAGTTCAACAAACCATACAACTTTCGCATTGAGCAAAGCTTATAATAACGTAAAAGAATTTGTAACCCAACCGCCTTTATTTTTCCCAATCGGGCTACTATTTCACATAATTGGGCTATTCTTCACTATGTTTACTATGATAGGCATAATGGGGAAAGCGACTATTATTGGTTTTTTGTGGATGGTGGCTTACACAATAAGTTGGGGAGGTGCAACAGCACTAAAAAAATGGGGCGGCATTGGATATATATTGGTTACCTGCGCAAGTATCATTGTATATTTTTTGCTTCACAGTGAATTCGATAGGCAAACATACAAGAGCGGCTTGTTTTTAATTGATATAGCTTTCAGCCTGTACATATTCTTAAATTTCAGGAAATTGAAATAAAATGGGCGTTTTTGTCGATATGTTGGGAAGAAAGGTTGAGATACCCCACCCGCCCCGGAGAATAATTTCAGTGGTGCCGTCGCAAACTGAACTCTTGTTCGACTTGGGTCTAAACGAAACAGTTGTAGGTATCACGAAGTTTTGTATTCACCCTAATGAATGGTTCAGACAAAAAACCAGGGTTGGAGGCACCAAAAATCTGAGTATCGAAAAAATAATATCGCTGGCACCCGATCTAATTATTGCTAACAAAGAAGAGAATACAAAGGAACAAATAGAACAACTAGCTGAAAGTTTTCCGGTTTGGATCAGTGATATCAAAAAGCTTGATGACGCACTGATAATGATTGAAAGAATAAGTGAAATTGTTGACCAAACCCAAATGGGGATTAAAATATCGGCAGAAATTAGAGCATCATTTAATGAATTAAAACTGAATAACGCCTCGAAGAAAGTCGCCTATTTTATTTGGCATAACCCTAAAATGAGTATTGGTAACGATACATTTATCAATGACATGATTGAAAGAATAGGTTGGGTAAATGTCATTTCGCACAAAGAAAGATACCCTATTGTAAGCGATGAAGAGCTATGCGCGGCAAAGCCAGATATTGTGTTACTATCATCAGAACCATTTCCATTTAAAGACCGGCACATTTTGGAATATCAGGCGCTTTTACCTGAGGCAGAAATTATCTTAGTTGATGGAGAGCTTTTTAGCTGGTATGGTAGTCGTTTGTTACAATCTGTGCAGTACTTTCAGATTTTGAAGCAAAAAGTTGAGCTTTCATAGTAAATCACTGAAATTAAGTACCTTTATTTTATCTTTTAGAAGAATGCCCAACACCCCAAACTACTGACAATCAAGGTCTGACACGATGAAGGCATTTTCAAATATTCTATGTTGTATAGTAATATGGTTGCTTTTCCTGAGCCCAGCTCAGGCTCAGATTATTTCAACTATTGCCGGGCATGGTGTATATGGTTATTCAGGCGATAATGGACCTGCTTTAGACGCCACTTTTAGTAATGTTATTGGTATAACTGCCGACAGTGCGGGCAATGTTTACTTCTGTGATCGTGATGCTGCAAGAGTAAGAAAAATAGACCGGAATGGAATTATAACAACATTTGCGGGAGGTGGTACTGGCTTAGGTGATGGTGGATATGCAACTGCTGCCTCTTTACAAAATCCGTTCGGAATAGCCTGCGACAAGCACAATAATATTTACGTATGCGATCAAGGACATCATCGGTTAAGAAAAATTACTTCGGGAGGTAGAATATCTACAGTTGCTGGTAATGGCTCGTTTGGCTGGACCGGCGATGGCGGAAGTGCTACAAACGCCGAGGTTGGTAATCCTTGTGGTGTGGCTGTAGACATCAATGATAATATTTACATTGGTTCGGGCGGGGGAATTATCAGAAAAGTAAGTGGAACAGGAACCATTACTACTGTGGCAGGAAATGATACTTCAGGTTACAACTTTGACAATATACCAGCTACGAATGCCTGGCTTTCAACCGGGGCATATATTACGGTTGATCAAAATGAAAATTTGTTAATCGCCGATACATACAATAATCGAATCAGGAAAGTTGACCACTCATCAGGCATCATAACGACAATAGCAGGAAATGGACACGACGGTTCTATAGGTGATAGCGCAATGGCAACGGCCGCAAAAATCCACTGGCCATTGGCACCCTGTTTAGATAGAAATGGCGACCTATATTTTATCAACAACAATAAAATAAGGGTTGTGCAAAAAAATACCGGCATTATCAATACATATTCCGGGTCTGTTTATGGATATAATGGTGATACAGTTTCTATAGACACTGCATTATATTACACCCCTCAAAGTATGTATATACACCCTAGCGGAGACTATTATATTGGTGACTACATTAACTACAGAATAAGGAAGATTTTCATCAATGAGAAGCCATATTTTGTAGAAGGGCATCGTCAATCGATAGCTCTTTGTGAAAATCAGGGACCTTACTCGTTGATTGTTCAAAATGTAGCCACCGACCCTGATACGCTCCAAAATATTTCCTGGAAAGTAGCGATTCCTCCAAGGCACGGAAGAGTTACGGGTAGCTCATCGGCTGTTTCTGACGGGCACCTACTTATAAGAAGCGGTATGAATTATGTGGTTGATAGCGGGTATTTTGGATTAGACTCTTTTGCAATTTCAGTGGACGATGAATGGGCTACTGATACAACATACATTACAGCCAACATTACTCGTGTGTATTCGGGTACCTCCATCACTGGTCCATCAGAAATATGCAGCCTTACAACTGCAACTTTTCGCCCTAATTATCCGGGAGGAAGATGGTATTGTACTGGTGGAGGGTCAATGTCCGACTCAACCTTGGTAGGGGCACCTTCAGGCACATCGCGAGTATACTACGTTATAAGCACTGCTTGTGCTGCAGATACAGCAACCGCGTCAATTTTCGTTACTGCGCTACCAAGGGCTTCAGTTTCAATTTCCGGCATACACGAAATTTGTGCAGGTACAAGTGTAACATTTAGCGCAACAACAGTAAATCCGGGTTCAGCACCACACTTCCAATGGTACAAAAATGGTACACCCATCGGTGCTGACAATTTCGAATTCAGTAGTTCTACCCTGTCTGACAGAGATAATATTTATTGCCGACTCACCAGCGACGCCCATTGTATTCTATTTCCAACTGTTTCAAGTAATACAATCAGTATGACTGTTCACCCAATTGTAGCCCCAAGTGTTTCAATTAATGGTTACAATGGAGCAATTATTTGTAATGGCGACTCAATTTCACTCACAACCGACATAACAAATGGAGGAAGAACACCGGGTTTGTTTTGGTATAAAAATGGAATTTTGGTAGATTCTGGCAGATCATACCAACTTGTACCTGATTTTGATGAACACGTAAAATGTCGCTTGGTAAGTTCAGAATATTGCCCGTCACCAACTTATGCAGACGACTCAATACGATTCAATGTTTACCCTCGCGTAACTCCTAATATTGATATCGTGGCATCTGGTGGTCCAACCGTAGCTCCGGGTACAATTGTTACACTAACGGCAGAACCAAGTTATGAAGGAACAATGCCTGTTTATCAATGGTTCAAAAATGGAAGGGCCGTAAGCGGAGCGAATTCAAACATGTATTCCGTTACTGTGTACGAAACCGATTCAGTTTACTGCACCTTATTGTCAAATTTGGTTTGTATCACAAAATCAACTGATACCAGTAATGGAATTAAAGTAATGGTACAACCACTTTCAACGCCCACTATCGGTCATAGTAAAGGAAATACCTACGTTTACCCAAATCCAAATACAGGAAAGTTCACTATTTCTTTCGATGGAAATTTCGAATCAGGAGCAAAGGCTGTAATTATTGAGGATGTTAGCGGTAAAACTATTTTTGAGGATTCTTATGAAGTACCAACTAATGGAAAAATTGAAATAGACCTACAGTCGCGATTGGTACCAGGCTCATACTTACTAACTGTATTAAACGATGGAGTTGCCCAAAAATTTAAAGTTATTGTACAATAAAACAGCCCGCCAACCAAAGTCGACGGGCCTCAAAACACAAGCATGATTGATTACCTGTAGCACCTTCTGTAATGAGGGCGACCATAACTACCGTAGCAACGGTCGTAACCTCTGTGATAGCGCGGATAATCGCGGTAACAAACAGGCGGTGGAGGTGGCACATAAGTTCCCGGGCCATAAGCTTGATATACAGGCGGACAAACCCTCACCTGAGGCATTGGCACCCGAATAGAGACTACAGGCCTGTACCACCTGTGGTAACCCCTGTGGGCTTCTGCAGAGTTTGCAAAAACTGTTACAAGTACAGTAATCAGAACGGCTGAAACAATTGTGGTTTTCATAACTTTACTGTTTATAAAGTATATTTGCAATAAGCTTGCCAAATCACTTTTCTACTTGGCGGTAAGGTGTTAAAGAAATTAAAAAGTAAATCATGCACGAGTACATATCTTTTGAACAGCTACCATTTGGCAGTGATAATTTCGCTGAAAATCCTGAACCCAGGTGCCCTTGTGTGTTATTGTTAGACACTTCAATATCAATGAGCGGAGAACCTATCAGGCAATTAAATGAGGGCGTGCGAACGCTTAAAATGGAACTTTCAAATGACCCGCTTGCATCAAAAAGAGTAGAGCTTGCTGTTGTTACTTTTGGCCCTGTCAAAGTTGAATCTGACTTCCATACTGTACCCCATTTTTCACCACGCGAGCTGGAACCTACGGGCGATACTCCTATGGGTGAAGCAATACTCAGGGGAATTGATATGATTGCAAGGCGTAAAAGAGAATACAAAAGCGCAGGGATTTCTTACTATAAACCTTGGATAATACTAATTACTGATGGCGAACCAACAGACAATTGGAAGGAAGCATCAGAAAAAATAAGAGACGGTGAAACGAATAAGTCATTTGCCTTCTTTGCTATTGGTGTTGAAAGGGCCGATATTGATACACTCTCAAAAATTTCGAGCAGAGCACCCTTGAAGCTAAAGGGGCTCATGTTCCGCGAATTCTTCGTTTGGCTTTCAGCTTCTATGAAAATGGTGTCATCAAAGATTCCCGGGGCTCAAATCAATTTATTACCACCATCGGGTTGGGCTGAATTATGATTTGGCGTTCAATAGGTGCAAGCGCAATTGGTACTTACCATGTTGCCAATGAAAAACAACTGGAAGATGCACTGTGTTGGCGCATCGTTGATGGCACACTCATCTGTCTGGTTTCTGATGGAGCCGGCAGTGCGTCGGAAGCCACGTTTGCAGCCCAGTATTGTGTAAATAGCGGTGTCACTTTGATTGCCGAACATCTTCTTGAAAATAACCAAGTAGATGAAGCATTTATTTATAGCCTTGTAGAGCATCTTCGAGACAGATTAATCACAGAAGCCCAAGAGAATGATAAAACACCCGATGATTATTTAAGTACTATTCTTGGGTGTATTTTAAGTAGTGACAAAAGTATTTTTTTTCAAATCGGTGATGGTGCAATTGTTCGCCAAACAGGCGAAGGCATTTATTCAGCTGTTTGGTGGCCCGACAATGGCGAGTACCAAAATCACACTCACTTCCTGATAGAAGAAGAAGCTGAGTCTTTTTTAAAAATTCAAATTTTAGACACCCCTACTCAAAGTGTGGCTTTATTCACTGATGGGCTTCAGTTATTGACGCTAAACTATGAAAATCAGCAGGTACATGCTCCGTTTTTTGACGATATGTTTAAGTTTGCCGCAATGGCAGATTCGGACGAAAAACAAACTATACTCAATCAAAAACTAGCAGAATACCTGAATTCAGAGCGCATTAATGCACGAACTGATGATGACAAAACACTTTTTCTGGCTACTTTAAATAGCTAGAAAGGTTCTATCAATCAAATTGTTTTTTTTAGCAGTAATGATTCATACATAGCCTGAAAAGTAGGTGTCGGTATATTGAGCTCAAGCCCGCTTGCAACTATGTAACCGGTTATGGTTTCCAATTCTGTTCGTCCGTCTTTTTTCCAAAAATCACGCTGCATAGACGACGTTGTCTCAAATGGCAAATTGCTGATTTTCCTGGCAGTTGTTTCTACCATATCTGTTTCAAAAAAAATGCCTCTCGCTGAGGCAACAAGATTTACTTCTTTCAACAATAATTCCATCATTTTTGCCATATCGGGTTCAGCCAATATTTGCCCTGTCGTT
The DNA here is from genome assembly GCA_947454235.1 of Chitinophagaceae bacterium. Taxonomy (GTDB): domain Bacteria; phylum Bacteroidota; class Bacteroidia; order Chitinophagales; family Chitinophagaceae; genus Flavipsychrobacter. The sequence continues at coordinate 87,939 of CANGIY010000002.1, read as the reverse complement.
AAATTGAAGTAAGAAGTAGCGGTGGAATTTGCTGCAACAAGGTAGAACTTCTCCCACATTACGTTGAGTATATTATCAGAATATTGCGCTTCAATTCCGGCTTGTTGCATCCAATTCACAAGCTGAAGGAGTCTTTGGTTTCGTTCCCCATTCAAGCCAAGAAACAACTTTTGAATGTTTCCGGTATTTCGAACAATACCAGGTTCTTTTATGGATGATACAATATAGACGCATCCTCCCGCAATAGTATTATTGGGTAATAGTTTTTGAATACGATGTACACTGTCAACTCCATTCAAAAAGGGAATAATTACCGTATTTGCATTGATGCACGGTTTTATTTGTTCAATGGTAGCAACTAAGTCATAGCTTTTGGTACACAACAAAATAAAATCTGCTTCACCAAGAATTGCTGCGTGATCTGTTGCTTTGTAGGGACGAACGTTCAGGATTTTTGTGCCCCATTCTATTTTTAATCCTTCAGTTTGAATTTTCTGTAAATGTGCACCACGCGCCAAAAAGGATACATTTACTTCCGGTGACTGGAAAAACTCATTTGCGAGAAGCCCACCGAAGAAGCCTCCTACTCCACCAATCCCCGCTATCAATATGTTTGTTGACATAGTAGCACAATTTAAGGAGTTTGGTGCAATTTCTACAGCTAAATTATTGGAATCGGAGGTCAGATCAGAACACCTATGGGCATAAAAAAACTGGCAAGTTACTCACATCGCACCGCTACAACCTTTTACTCTTGCTGCATTCCTGCCCTGGGAGGGTTCAAAGGGAGCTGGTCGTATAAGACTTGCCAGCGGGCACAAAGGTAAGCATATAGGCACGAACTGCAAAGTATTTTTTGAACTTTTTTCAGTAGCACCAACATCATTAACGGAATTTTAAATACGCTATAGGTACAGCTATTAACTATTTCAAACTAATTTTGGCGTTCGATGACAATACGGGTACACTATTTTATAATGTTGGCATTTACTTCTATACTTGCTGGATGTGCCAACATCACTACCCCAACAGGTGGAAAAAAGGACACTACCCCACCTAAACTTATAAAAGTACTGCCAGTCGATAGCCTTACTAATTCACGTTTTAAAAAGCTGGAACTGAATTTTGACGAGTACATAATATTGTCAGATGCCAGTAAGGAAGTAAAAATTTCACCTCTACTCCCTATAGATCCAACTGTAATAAGTGCATATAAAAAAGTAACTGTTAAGTTAGTAGATACACTTTTAGATAGCAATACCACCTATACTATTTCGTTCGGCAATGCTATAAAAGACTTGCACGAAAACAACGTTTTCAAAAACTACATCTATCGTTTTAGCACAGGTAGTTATTTCGATTCTCTCACTTTAAAGGGTCGAATTATTAGGGCAAACAGCGGTACACCCGATACTACAAAAATCATTGTTGGATTGTACGACGCAAAAGAATCAGACAGTGCAGTGGTCAAACACAAACCTAAATATGTAGTTGTACCTAATTCATCGGGCGGCTTTTTGTTTACTGGATTACCAAAACGAGATTTTAAAATATTCGCCATCAGAGACCAGAACGACAACCTGATATTTGACGGACCGGGAGAAGGGCTTGCATTTAGTGACAAATTGGTTTCGCCTGGTGACACAACAGGTGGAATGGCCGAACTTTACATGTACGACCTTCCCGACACAGCACAAAAAACAGGCAGCGATGGCATTCAACCCGATAAAAAGGAAGCTCCAGCAACCAAAGCCGATTTGCCATTTAATTACACTACCAACATTGATACTGTCAATAAAAACAAACGGACATTTAGCTATCGCCAATTGAATAAACGAATGCCGATACAATTGAAGTTCACACAAGAACCAGTGATTGTGAAGGAAAAAATCACGCTTCAAATAGATTCGGCAGAAAGTCACACTTCGGTTCTATTTCAGTTAACTGTAGACTCAATCAATAAAAACTGCGTAAACATTTTACCCGACTGGGGTCCCGGCAAAAAATATACATTGAAGCTTGCAAAAGGGTTTGCAAAAGATACAAGTGGCAAGGAAGCTCAACCTGCTAAATTCTCGTTTCAGGTAAAGGAAAACGATGATTATGGCAAGCTGACTGTTCACCTGCCAGCTAAATACAACAATGGCGACTTTGTGTTAATTGCGATGAACGACAAAGACACTGTTTATAATCAGAAAGTTACAGACACTTTGGTCGCGATGCCATTCCTCAATCAGGGTAGGTACTATTTTAAAGTACTTGAAGATAAAAACCACAATGGAACGTGGGATCCGGGCGATTTGTTTAAACACAGCCAACCTGAAATAGTTACACAGTCCACAGCGGGTGGCACTCCGCTTAAACCGGGGTGGGACAATACAATCGATTTCGAAAAGAAACAAATACCTGCCAAGAAAGGACAAAAATAGAACCTTAACTACTGCATTTTCAACCTTTCCGTTCTATATTTATGCCATGGACAGAAGGAAATTCGTAAGGCATGCGTCGCTGGCATCAGCAGGATTTATGTTATTGGGTGCCAGTGCATTTGGTGCCAATGATTCTTTCCCGGTGGTGAGGGTACCGGTGCGCAAACGAAACTTCAGGTCACAAGCAATTGAAGACATCATTGAAGAAATGCAGGGTTCTATTGCCAACAAAGAACTTGGATGGCTGTTCGGTAATTGCTTCCCGAATACACTTGATACAACAGTTGAATTCGAGATTGTAAACGGCAAACCCGACACCTATGTAATCACAGGCGATATTGACGCAATGTGGTTACGTGATTCATCGGCTCAAGTGTGGCCTTATATCGCTTTCTGTAATAAAGATGAAAAGCTCAAACAACTGATAGCGGGTGTAATTAACCGCCAAACAAAATGTATCATCAAAGACCCCTACGCCAATGCTTTTTATAAAAACAATACAATTGTAAGTCCGTGGCACAAAGACGATACCGACATGAAAAGCGGTATACATGAACGCAAATGGGAAATTGATAGCCTTTGCTACCCTATTAGGTTGGCTTATGGTTACTATTCAACTACCGGCGATAAAAGTCCTTTTGATGAACAATGGGTGGAGGCCATGAAGCTAGTGGTAAAAACATTCAAAACACAACAACGTAAAGACAACTGCGGGCCGTATCGCTTTATGCGCAGCAGCCCCTATGCAACCGATAGTGTACCAATGGATGGTTATGGCTACCCGGCAAAACCCAACGGGCTCATTTGCTCTATGTTCCGCCCTAGTGATGATGCTACAATCTACCCATACCTTGTGCCATCAAACATTTTTGCACTCGATGTGTTGAAGAAATTGAAAGCAATGCTCACGTCCATGAGTATCAGGTTCGATTTTGATGCGTTGAACGAATTAATAGCTGATATAGATAATGGCTTACAAGATGCTATTGTAAGGTTTAAAAATGTGGGTGATATTTATGCGTACGAAATAAACGGGTACGGAAGCCATGTACTGATGGATGATGCTAATGTGCCGTCACTACTTTCGCTCGGGTACCTGATACCTGAAATGAAACGTACTGAAATTTATAAGTCCACAAGAAAATTTGTGTTATCGTCGGATAATCCATTCTTTTTCAAAGGAAGAGTTGGTGAAGGTGTAGGCGGACCACATGCAGGATTGAATATGATTTGGCCGTTGGGAATTACAATGCGCGGCTTAACTTCTGAAAACCCTGAAGAAATTCAAAAGTGTATTCAGTTGCTTTTAAACACACATGCCGACACCGGTTTCATGCACGAAGCATTCAACAAAGACGATGCGAAACAATTTTCAAGACCGTGGTTTGCATGGGCAAACACACTGTTCGGGGAGTTTATTTTGCATGTAAATAGAAAGCACCCAGAATTGTTAGGTTAGATGTAATTGCAAGGCAATTACAAATCTTGGCCACTATCAAAATATTTTAAATAATCACTCCAAAGTAACGTATCGAAAGTTTCGGCTGTTTTATTGGCAGTGCTTTTGATTAATTTAGTTGTATAATTTCCGTTCTTATTGCGGGTTTTTATTTTTATTTCCCCATAATTCTCTGAGCTACTGATTTCTTCACTAGCTGATTGAACTAACGTGAGGTGGTTGTTTTTTGATACTCGATAAATTGCTTTATTGTTGTCCCACAAGCCCCCAAGGCCTGAAGAACGTAGCTGTTTGGATTCAGGAACATAACCAACATTGAACAAATCGAACTCTTTGTTATGACAAAATTCCCGTTTCTTATTGTCAAAAAGCAATACAACGCAAACACAATTTCCTCTCATAACAGGGTAAGAAAGGCGAATATCATTTAATGAATCGCCGTTCAAATCAACTAATGTCAGAGTCGCTATTGGCATATACTCTAGGTTAACATGACTAGCCAAATTCCACTTTCCACTTATTTTCTTAAAGACTAAAACAGTTGTATCGTTGATACCAGCTAGAGCATTTTTTTGATTGTTTGCTTTGAAAATGTACAAAGACGAACCATTCTTTAAAAACGAAGAATCTGAAAGTCTTACTACTTCATTTTGAGCACCATCATATTTTGTGATGGAGTCTAAAATCATCTTCTCTATTGTGGTTTGCCCACAAGAGGACCTAGGCACAATTAAGGCTGACAAAACGATGCCAAGGAATAAAATTTGACTGAAAATAAATTTAGTATGGCACATAAAAAAGCGGTATTTCAAATTGTATAGTTTGAAAGGCCGCAAGTAAATTTAAACCAAACAACAACTAAATTATTGCCTGGCGCGAAAATTAATTTTATGCAAAAAGTTCATCGTTGCCAATCATCCTGTTTGTTTCAGGATCCCAAACTTTGAGCTTAAGGCAAGCAATAATGTCTTTTGGTTTAAGTGTAGTCACAATTGCTTTTTGCAACTCTGGGAAAGCCTTCATCGTTTCAGGTAAACGATAAAAAGGAATCTTTGCATTCAAGTGATGGATGTGATGGAAACCAATATTAGCAGTTACCCATTGCATGAACGGATTTAATTTCAAGTAACTTGATGACTCCAAAGCGGCACTTACGTAATTCCATTCAGTATTGTTCCTGTACTTAGCACCAGGGAAATTGTGCTGAGCATAGAACAGATAAGAACCCAACATGTGAGAAATAAAGAACGGAAGGAAGAATGTTAAGAACCAAGTATCCCAACCGAAATGCACAAACAGGTACACTGCAATAGAAACATGGATGATTACTACAAGTAAAGAATCCCAATGTTTCTTTTTGTTGTTAATGAACGACTGGATACACATTCCGTACAAGAAGGTCGTAAAATATGCAAAAAACATATTCAACGGGTGACGCACTGCCAGATAATAAAATCTTGTCTTGCTATCAGCTTCCAAAAATTTCTGTTTGGTCATTATTGGGTATGAACCAATACTTGCACTGTACAATTTTGCATTGTTGGCATGGTGATGGTCATGCGAACGCTTCCAAATACTAGGAGGTGTTACCATGTATGCACCAAACAATGTAAAAATAACTTCAGCTATTTTGGAACCACGTAAAATAGTGTGGTGTTCGTAATCGTGAAAAATGATAAAAAACCTGGCAAGCATCAATGCAGCAAAAACACTGCAGAATATTCTCCCCCAGATATTAGATATCCCCCCAACTACCGGAAAATAAATTGTACCAAAAAGTGATCCTACCAAGAGCAGTAGCGTTGTAAGCGTAAGCACCCAGCTCTTCCACCTGATTTCTTTAGCGAACTGTTTGGTCGCCATTAACAAGTCCTTTCCTTCGAGCATTTTGAAATTATAAATAAACCTAAACTTTTTTTTACACACTGTTTTAAAGTGTGACTCAGGCAGCAAAGATAATGCTCAGACGATATAATATGAAATATCTTAGTCACATAGGTTCTAATTTTTTTTCGATATAGCAACACAACTGTGCATAAATATTTCTCGAAAAAATGCCGTATCGCAAGGATTCAATACAATTCAAAAATGTTTCACCTAATTTTGAAGTCCTATAGCGCAACTTTAAGCGCGACCACAATTTTTATGCTCAAAACCGACATTTTAATCATCGGTTCCGGTATCGCCGGACTTACTTCAGCTTTGAAGCTGGCGCGTAAGCACCCCAACCTAACAATAACCATTCTCACAAAATCGAGTACTGACGAAACCAACACAAAGTACGCCCAAGGCGGCATTGCTGTTGTTAACGACATGGAAAACGACAGTTTTGACAAGCATATTGAAGATACGCTCATTGCAGGAGACGGGCTTTGCAGTAAACACATTGTTGAAATTGTTGTGAAGGAAGGCCCTGAAAGAGTCAATGAAATTATTGACTGGGGTACTAACTTCGATATGGATAAGTCAGGCACCTACTTGCGCGGCAAGGAAGGTGGGCATTCTGAATTCAGGATTTTACATCACAAAGACGTTACTGGGGCTGAAATTGAGCGTGCTTTGATGGAAGAAGCGAAGAAACACGACAACATCAAGATTTATAACCACTGGTTTGTCCTCGATCTTATTACACAACATCATTTAGGTTACTTAGTAACCAAGGCAACCCCTGATATCACTTGTTATGGCGTTTATGCGTTGAATCTTCAGAGCAATTGTATTGAAAAGATTCCGGCACGAATGACACTTTTGGCATCTGGTGGTGTTGGGCAAGTATATAGAACTACAACTAACCCTAAAATTGCGACAGGCGATGGTATAGCCATGGTTTATAGAGCAAAAGGAAGGGTTGAAAACATGGAATTCATTCAGTTCCACCCCACTGCTTTGTATGAAGCCGGTATTAGTCCTTCGTTTTTAGTTACAGAAGCAGTGAGGGGCGATGGTGGTATTTTGAGAAATAAGATCGGTGAAGCATTCATGAAATCGTATGACGCCCGTGCAGATTTAGCCCCGCGTGACGTTGTTGCCCGTGCTATCGATAACGAAATGAAAAGAGCAGGTACTGAACATGTTTTTCTCGATTGCAGGCATATGGATGAAAAGAAATTTCTTGAACACTTCCCTAATATCTATTCTAAGTGCAAAAGCATAGGCATTGATGTTTCAAAAGACATGATACCTGTGGCTCCTGCAGCGCATTATTGCTGTGGTGGTATAAAAACCGATGAACTAGGACGCTCATCTATTCAAAACTTGTATGCTTGCGGTGAATGCAGCAGCACAGGGTTACACGGAGCGAACCGCCTCGCGTCTAATTCTCTTTTAGAAGCTTTGGTATTCGCTCACCGTTGTGCAGAAGACATAGCTGAACGCATTGAAAAAGTAGCATTTTGCAATGAAATACCTGACTGGAATGTTGAAGGCACTTCAGAGCCTCGTGAAATGATTCTGATTACTCAGAGTTTAAAAGAATTACAGTCGGTGATGAGCGACTATGTAGGTATTGTGCGCAACGACATAAGATTACGACGAGCGCTGAACCGCATTGATTTAATTCACGCAGAAACCGAAGAGCTTTACAAAACATCTGTACTTTCGCCACAGCTTTGCGAGTTAAGGAACCTGATTACAATTGGCTACCTTGTAGTTAAGGGTGCACAATTCAGGAAAGAAAGCCGCGGACTACACTACAACACCGACTATCCGGAAAAAAGTCCGCTGTTGCAGTCAATAACACTATAAAATACAAGCATGAATACTTTACAAATAATTGTAAGAAACATAGACGAAACTGCCCAGGAGATTTTGATTGCCGAATTAGGTGAGATTGGGTTTGATGCATTCGAACAAGCCGAACATTCACTGGTAGCGTGCATTCCTGAAGCTAATTTCGATATTGATGCTTTCAAAAACTGTATTGGTGAATTTGAATATTCCAGCAATATAGTTCAGCCTAAAAACTGGAACGAAGAATGGGAGAAAAACTTTGAGCCGGTGTTCATTGGCGATTTCTGTACTATTCGTGCTGATTTCCACGATTTAAAAGTAACTACACCATATGAAATAGTTATTACCCCAAAAATGTCATTTGGTACAGGGCATCACTCAACCACTCAATTGGTGATGATGCTCATGAAGAAAGACAAATTTGAAGGCAAAAAAGTACTTGACTTCGGTACCGGAACAGGCGTATTGGCCATTTTTGCTGAGATGTTGGGGGCTACCGATATTTTGGGTATTGATAATGACGACTGGTGTGTAGAGAACGGCAATGAAAACCTCGAGAGGAACAATTGTAAACACACTAAGATTGAAAAAATAGTCACAAACTCGTTGCCTGTTGGTCCTTACGACACGATTTTGGCGAATATAAATCGCCACATTCTGCTCGATTTTATGGAACAAATGCATGAGCAAACTATGTCGGGCGGCAAAATTATCATGAGCGGATTGCTCGAAGACGATTTCGAAATCATTCAAAATGCTGCCACGGGTGCGGGATTGAAATTTATCGAAAAACAAAGCCTGAATGGCTGGATTGCGATAAGTTACTCCAAGTAACTTTAACTGTTCTTCCTGCGCAACGAAAGATAATCGAGGTAATAAATAACCTTAAGTGAGAGTGAATTGCTCTGCGGTGAATTCCATGTGTTATTGAAGTTGTCAAAGTAGTTACTGGTAATTTGGCGTCCAGAGGTATAAATGCTGTTTTGATAAACCGCACTCAACTCACTTCCCGGTCTGAATTGCCAAATAAAGGCAGTATAAATGTTGAAAGAATTGAAGTTGATGTCATAGTTACCAACGTTTTCACTGATTGCATCTAACTTACCTTCCTGATTGAGGTAGTCGTATTCAAGGTAATGAGCCTGAGACCAATAGTGGCGTGCATTTACTGAAAGCGACATGCGATTATTGAACACATACGATGCGCTTAATGTGTTGACGATCGTATTTACATTGCGCTTGCCGAAGTAAATAGAATCAATAACAACATTCCCTTTTTTCACAAAGCCCTCTTCTCTGAAACTATTAGAGCAACTGAATGTGTAATAGAGCATAATTTGATCATTCACCCTGAAACGAGGCGATAGCGACCAATATAGCATTTTACGATTTTGGTCGGGGAATCGAGTAAAATTCAATTCTCCATCGAGTGCAAAACGTTTCCTGTAATCGCTGGAAAATACCCAACCCGGTTCAAAATATTGAGCAGCTAAATACACCCTTCCCGGTGTTCTTGGTTCGTAATAATCGTTAGTTAATAGCGGTTGATAGATCCAGTAAAACTGAATGAACAAGTAGTTTTTAAGAATGCCATAGTGTGAGCCACTGAAATTCAACGACTGAAACACATCAGGATTAAAAACCCTGTTGTAATTGACATAGACATTATTCGTCACCCAATTAAAATACCAAAACGGCTTATAAACATTATATGAATTGAATAAAGTGTAGTACGATATATTGTTCCGCCCCAAATACCCCATATCATTCGGATTAAACTTATCTGAAATGGTTGTAGCTTTCAAAGTCCAGTGGTAATTGCCCTTGATTTTACCAAGGTCGAAGTTGTACCTAAAACCATTTACGTCAACACCATTTCCATATTGGTAGCTCATGTTGTACGAACCATCTAATGCATAAGTATTTTGTTTGGTAGTGTATTGGAACAATAGCGCGGCAGCGTCAGCATTGTATGCCCCTTCTTTGCGCGAAACATTAGTGTTAATAAAACTGATGTAAGAATTGTGTTTAAAAGCTTGTTCCAGTACCAAAACGTTGTAGTTAGTCAATGGCGAAGTTTCTATCTGGCGTTCAGTATGGTTGATTGTATTGTGTAAAATTGCATACCCCGGCGCTGACACAGCGTTGAAAAAACCAATACCTAAATTACCTTTTGTTCTGCCCGACACTTTTGTAGCATTGTACAATGACGTAGTTGTTGGATTCTTTTCTACAATCTCATTGGTTTTTAACGAGTCAAATGCCCTGTTAAAATTGACAGGTGTGCCACCTACCCTGCGCGTGTAAAAAAGGTCGTTTTTATTAAACAAGTCAAGCCCTTCAGTGAAAAAATAACGCTTTTCATTGTACCTCACCTCCACCGGCGAAAGATTGAGTACTTTATCGTCATAAAGTGTTTGACCAAAATCTGGTACAAGAGTCATGTCAAGCGTAAATGCCTCGCTTAAACCATACTTAATGTCCAAACCGCCATCGATTACATTGGTAGGTTTGCCACCTGTTGATGTTTGAGCATAGTCAGAAATATACGGAAAGAGTGCCAACCTTATTGGCGACTTAATATCGTATACGCCTAATAAAGAACCTTCCTGATTGAGTGTATTTGACACACCCGGCATTACCGGGCTCCAGAATGATTTTTCGCGATAGCGCCTTATGACTCTGTAAAAATTAATTCCCCAGTCCTGTTGTTTTTCTTTTGAAAAACGGATTGCTGAATAAGGTATTTTCATTTCTACCACCCACCCTTCTTTATCTATGGTTGTTTTTGAAAACCATGCTGCATTCCACGAATAGTCGTAACCGTCAAATTTCACTTTAGCATCTGCCTGTACACCAGCAGCAGTTACACCGAAACTAAACCCATTTTGCCTGTCGTGATAAGTATCAAAAACGACTGCAAAACAATCGGTATTTGATCCTTCGAGGTCATCGCGGGTTGAAAGCTGATGAAGTATACTGTCGGGATGTGGATCGTAAAGTCTTGCACCTACATAAACAGCATCGTTATCGTAAAGAATACTGACTTCGGTATTGAAATTAGAAGGATCACCTGGGTGTAACGCATTTTGGATGAATGCAGTGGCTTTTTCTGCCCTTTCCCATTCAGGTTCATCCAGCTTTCCGTCAACAGAGATTTTTTCACTGGTTTTTGTCGCTCGCAACGTTTTATTCGATTCCTGCCCCCACCCGAAAAATGGAAGAAGAATACAAATCAATACGGTATAAATGCGGCAAAAACGCATAAGTATGGCTACGTAAAATAAATTTTACACAATAGTACATATAAAATCTAACCCAAAAAAGGTGATTTCTCAAAAGCTTTGTACTACGATAACAAACTAGAAATTGGTTGAGAAGGTTGCTTTAACACCACTGAAGGCAGGTTCGTATCGGCAAACACCACCCGAACAGTTGATTCCATCAACTTGTTTAACGTATGCCAACGATAGCCTGTGCGGACCCTTAGTGAACGCACCATAAACGCTGTAATAGTGATTAGCTTTCGTAACGTTTACGTTTTTGTAGTTAGGGTTGTTGTTATACATGTCAGAAACAGAAATACTGAATTTTGGCGCTACGTTGAACTCTGCCAACAAGAAAGTCCAAGAACCATAGTCTTGTTTTGTATCCATGTATTGAACCTCAAAGCGCATTGATTTTGAATCGCTCAGGCGATAAGTCACCTCAGTAAACGGAGTGAAAGCATAAATCATTGGCATACCTTCCGGGAAGCTCACCTGATATACTTTTTGATTGTATTCCATGTATTGCAAACCGAGCTGAATAATCCATTTGTCTAACCCTGTATAGTTACCTTCCAAATACCCTTCTCTGAACAGTTTTTGACCATCAAGCCTATCAATATGAGTGTAAGCGCCTATCACATTCAATTTATCATTCGGAGAAACAACTACGTTCACTGAACCAGCAGCTTCCGACCTGTCTTGTGATGCAGGCGTGTAGCGCGACAATAATCTCTCTGGTCTGATGGTTGCTACAACAGGTTGCCAGTTCAACATACCACTGTTCAGTAATCTATCGTTCGGAGATACCCTCATGTAGAAGTTTTCTGTTCTTTTTGCAGCCGCATTGATGGCAATACCCTTTTTACCCCAGCTCATGGTTGTATAAATAACATTGCCTGGTTTGTTAACCAATAAACTGTCATTTATGTTCCAGATGGCTTCTGAAGATTTAACAGCACCTTCAACATACCACATGAAGTTCTTGTAAGTCAATGTGTTGTAAACAGTAGCAGCAAACACATTGTATTTAGGATTGAAACGCATTGCAGTATCAGGCATAGCATTAATCGATCCAGCAATCACGTCCATACTCGCTTGGTCAAGTGCTCTGTTCAGGACACCCAAACCCGGTGAAAAATGCACTGAACCTTTACCGAAATCGCCTTCAGCATTAAATCCTCTGATGATTGGTTTGTAGGTCGAGAACAATGTTTTTTGCTGACCAGTAAAGGCTTTCACGTTAATGTGGTCATTAACTTTATACTTGAGCGATGCACCTACCAATGCATTATCAATCAACAAACCTCTGTCTTCATAAGACCTGAAAAGAATACCACTTCCAATTTGTTCGTACAAATAGCCGAGTGAAACAGTGAGGTCGCCCATTTCCTTTGAAACACTGTAAGCACCCAATCCGTAACCCGAAAGCGCCTTTTGTGGACTGTACAAGTTCGAGTTATTAAACACATCGCCGCGAACATTGAATGTCCAGCCACTTACGTTATACCTGAGGCTCACCCATGTTTCGCTACCCGTAAGGTAGTGTTCATACAGTTCGTTGCAACACGCTTTTATCGAAGTATCTTTAATAAAGAAATTGACATTCGTTTGAATATCACCCGATAGAGTGCCCTGTGCATACGATCCTGCTGACAGGAATAACAAAAATGAGGTAAGTAGCGATTTGTTCATGAAATCAGATTTTGTTAAAAATTTCAGAATTTGCCTGCAATCTTTAATTTTGGCAAAGTTTTCGCTTCTTGACTTAAAAAACAAATTTTTATGAGAAAATTACTTTTGGCTGCGGCTACATTGTTATTGACATTCAGCCTGCAAGCTCAGGAGTTACCAACTACGCAAATTAAAGACCTAAAAACAGGTAAAAAAATTGCATTTAACGAGATTATAAAAAGTGGTCGTGTTACAGTAGTAAGTTTCTGGGCAACATGGTGCATTCCATGCAAAAAAGAAATCAAAAACATTTCAACTCAATTGCCTGCATGGAAGAAAGATGTTGATTTTGATTACGTGACCATTTCAATCGATGAGACAAGGGCTGAAGGAATTGCACGTACTTACGGCACTTCACAAGGCTGGGAATTCCCATACTACATCGACCCGAATTCAGATCTTAAAAGGTCTTTGAACTTCCAAAACGTACCGTTCATTCTCGTTATCGGTAAAGATGGCAAGATTGCTTACAAACATACCGGTTACGAAGAAGGTGGTGAAAAAGAAATTTTTGAAAAAATTAAAGCACTTGCTAAGTAATAAGCTTTAAGTAATGGTATTCAGGAGGTCGGGAAACTGACCTCCTATTTTTTTGCCAACTTTCTGCCACGCAGCATTCGCACCATCTGCAATACTACCGAAAGCATAATGAGTGCAATACCCAAGTAAAACCCGCCTCCTAAAACCTTATTTTCATTGTAAATGGCAAATGCTAGCAACATTCCATAAACAGGTTCCAGATTTACTGAGAGTGTTACAGTGAAAGAAGAAAGTTTTTTAAGTGCTGTCAACGAAAGTGATTGCGCCCAAACGGTACAACACAAACTTAAAATAACCAACCAAAGCCAGTCGTTATGGAACCAATCGGTTGAAAACAGAGATGGCGATAATGGGATAAATCGTGTGTTGGGGAAATAAATAAACTGCAATGGCAATAGCAAACTTATAACCACCCATCCTGTTGCCATTTCATACATCACCAATACTCTTGAAGGGTATTTTTGAGTGATTCGCTTATTGAACACTGTAAACACAGAACTTAGGATAGCTGCAATAACTCCAAACAAAATACCCAGCCCGAAAAACTCCTGAAACTGGTAAATAAGAAAGACACCAGTTAGAGCAATTAGACCAAGGAATATTTCAATCTTATCGAACTTACTCTTGTTGACAAACGGGTCGAGGGTTGAAGTAAATACACTTGCAGTGGATAAGCAAACAAGTGCAACAGTGGCGTTTGAAAACTTAATAGAGCCATAAAACGCTACCCAATGCAAACCCATTAAAGAACCAATGAGAATGAGTTGTGCAAAATCGGCACGAGTAACCTTTACCGGAATTTTACGTACAAAAACAATTACTGCCATCAGCAATGCCGTGAACAGCATTCTGTACCACACCAAAACCGGTGCATCAAGCGATATAGCTCTCCCCAGCACGCCCGTGAAGCCCCACAAAAGGACAGCGGCATGCATTTGAAGCAATGCTTTTTTCATGATTGTGTTTAAAGTGCAAACATACACACTTAGTTCGAGCCTAACGAAGTAGGGTTTTCAACGGCATTACCACACAGTTTAGCAACATACTGGAAAGCATGATTGAAAAAGTTATTTTTGCGTCTATCTAAAATTCTACCATGGCGAAAAAGAATGTCGCTGCAACCAAGGCCGCTAACCCTACAGTGCCTGCGCAGGAAAAATCAAATTCAGGCTTTTTCTCTAAAATGCCCGCTGTAAAAACTCTGTGGATTATACTAGCTATATTCGGGTTTCTGTTATACGCCAATACAATCTCGAACAGCTATGTTCTGGATGACCAAATGGTTACTTATGGAAATACATTCGTAACCAAGGGTTTTGCGGGTATTGGCGATATCATCTCAAAACCATACCTGGCGGGTTACATCAAAATGCCAAACGATGGCTACCGCCCAATATCGCTCGTGGCTTTTGCAATGGAAGAACAAGTATTTGGTGTAAATCCCGGCCCGAAACACTTTTTCAATGTGGTTTACTTTTCAATGGCACTGGTTTTTCTGTTTTTGTTTTTAAAAGACTTGCTGGGAGAAAAAAACATCGGTTTTGCTTTTATTACTACTTTAATATTTGCGGCACACCCTATTCATACTGAAGTAGTTGCAAACATTAAAAGCAGGGATGAAATTTTTAGTTTCATGTTTGCGTTTATGGCAATGTACAGCTTTGGGCGATATATTAAAACAGGGAACATCGGTTTGTTATTAGGTGGTGCAATTGTTTTATTACTCTCATTTCTTTCTAAAGAAACAAGCTTTGCATTTGTAGCTATTATCCCCCTTACCTATTTCACTTTGTTTGAAGGCGCCAAACAAAAGAAGTTCATGACAATAGGAGCAACAGTGGTAGTGGCTGGCATTTTCCTTGCTTTGAGGAGTGCAATTTTGTCAGCAAATCACGCCAACGATACAGCCTACCTCAACTACATGGATAACCAATTGGTAGCATTCAAGAGCCTCGGAGAGCGCCTACCAACCATTTTTTATGTGCTTGGGTATTATTTGAGGTTGCTCATTGCTCCATATCCATTGGTATGTACTTATGCCGTTAACACTATACCTAATGCAACATGGGGCTCCCCAATGACGCTATTGGGGCTGCTTTTGACGCTTGGTTTTGCCAGTTACAGTGTTTTCAGTTTTTTTAAAAACAAGAAAGACGTAATAGGTTATGCCATACTGTTCTACCTTATTTCAATGGGTATTTTCACTAATATCTTCGTTTTAATAGGTTCTGTACTTTCTGAACGCTTTTTATTTTTGTCATCAGTAGGCTTTTGCCTCGCGAATGCTGCAGTATTAAAGATGGTAGTAGGCAAAGCTGCTCCTGAAAAGGATTTATTTACTATATCCAACACATGGAAGGTGGTAATACCAATTGTTGCTGTATTCAGTTTTATGACGTACAGTCGGAGCAGTGAATGGAAAGATGCTTACACACTATTTTCTGCCGATGTACAAAAACGCCCTGAAAATGCACGACTGAACTATTATTTGGGGAATGAAATGACAACCAACTATGTTGCAGCCGCGGGCGATGCAGCCATGGCCAATCAAATAATGAATGATGGCGTAAAATACCTTCAGGCTGCTGTAGCATTACAACCCCATTTCTACGACGCACATCAGGCACTGGCACGGGCATTTTTCACCATGAAACAACTTGATTCTGCTGAATTGCACGACAAACTAACACTTCGTGACGATCCCAAAAATACACTTGCATTGAACGGGTTGGCAGGCATTTACTTCATGAAACAAAACTTCCCGGCAGCACGAGAAATTCTAAAACAAGACATTGCCATTAATCCCAATAGTGCCGACATCATTCATAATCTAGGTTTGTGCTATATGAACCTAAAACAGTTTGATTCTGCCATCATTTATTTCAGGCAGGCACTGGGTGTGAATAACAAGCACAAAGAATCGATGAAAAACATTGCACGTAGCTACAAAATGCTGGCGCAGCCTGACTCCATGCACAAATATGAAGATTTAGCAAGAGCAGAGGAACCAGCTTTCAGAGTAGAGTAAACTAGTGTTGTGCCCTCGATTGCAAGCTTAAATCAGCTATTGCTATCGCTGTTACTGCCTCAATAACAACAACAGCCCTGAGTGCGATACAAAGGTCATGACGCCCCTTGACGGCGAAAGATTCTATATTTCCGGTGGCTAAATTGAACGATGTTTGTTCTTTAGGAGTACTGCTTGTTGGTTTTACTACTACCCTGAATAACAATTGATTACCATTGGTAATTCCACCATTAATTCCTCCAGAATTATTGGTAGACGTAGTCCCTGACTCGTTGATTATTGAATCATTGTTGGTGCTACCAGTCATTTTAGCAGCCTCAAAACCGCTGCCAAATTCAATGCCTTTTACAGCAGGTACACTGAAAACAAGGTGACTTATTACCGATTCCATTGAATCAAAGAAAGGCTCCCCTAATCCAATAGGTAAACCATCGGCAGAACATTCAACAATACCTCCTATACTATCTTGTTGTTGAATTGCTTTTTGAATCGCTGCTTCGATGTTGGGATTACCACCTGCCTCAATAAGTTGCGCCCTGATTTTTGTTTCACTGACTATTTTCTTTGCAATAACGCCGGCAGCTACCAAAGCCACCGTCAGGCGACCGGAAGAATGCCCGCCTCCACGATAATCATTAAAACCTTGAAACTTCTTATTTAAAACAAAATCAGCATGACCGGGACGAGGTATTGCCCTTTGCGCGTCGTAATCTGATGAACGGGTGTTGTTATTCTCAAATACAATTGTAATGGGTGCACCTGTAGTGTGCTCTTTGAAGACACCGGATAAAATTTTTGGGTTGTCATCCTCTTTTCTTGGTGTTGTACCCAGTGCACTTCCACCTTTTCTACGTTCTAAATCTTCAAGGAAATCTTTTTCTGAAATAGCTATACCTGCAGGGCAACCATCAATGGTAATACCTACTGCATTTCCATGCGATTCACCCCAAATTGATATCCTAAAGATTTTCCCGAATGTATTCAAGTTGAAAAACGTTTAATCGGTCACAAGTTTATGCAAACCTCCCAGTTTTTCAAAGTCGCTCCAAAAACCAGGGTAAGATTTTTTGACAGCCTCAAAGTCGCTTATTATGGCACCATCAATGGTGCGCAGCGACGCTACTGCTGCTGCCATAACAATACGGTGGTCGTTGTAACCATCAACTGTACATGTTTTTAACACCGCATTTCTATTTCCGTCAATCATCAATCGGTCGCCATCAATTTCATGGTGAATACCAAAGGCAGTAAGCATATCACATATACTACTTTGGCGATTGCTTTCTTTATGTATTAGTCTTGATAGCCCAAACACAGTGCTTTTCCCATTACAAAATGCTGCCAGTACAGATATGATCGGAAATAAATCGGGGCTATCGTTGGCATCAAAAATAAATGGTAACAACTGGCTTTGGGTAGCGGTTATACCATTTTCACCTATTGCAACTTCAGCATTCGCCTGTTCAAGTATATCTAAAATGGCTTTATCGGCTTGGGCACTATCCATATTCAGGTTAGTGATATTTACCTCACCAGAAATTGCACCTGCTACCAACAAATTAGCGGCTGCACTCCAATCGCCCTCTACATTAATTTCTAGAATTTCGGGTTCGTGAAAAAACTCTGGATTGATGAGAAATGATGTGTAGTTAAAATGCTGTATTGGTCTGCCAGCAGTTGCAAGCATAGTAAGCGTCAAATCAATATAGGGGCGACTTTTCAAATCTGCCACTTCAATTGTTACTACATCCTTCGTTGAAAAAGCAAGTGCAAATAGCAAACCACTCAACAACTGAGAACCAAAAGATGCATTCAGGCTGAATGACATGCTGTGCATTGGACCGTGGACAGTGAGTGGTAAATGACCCTGATTATCAGAAAAATCGACGCCCAAAGAAGTAAACGCCTGCTGAACTCCCTCCATTGGGCGCTTCATCAAACTACCCTTACCGGTTATTACTACAGGAACACGGGAAAGTGCTGCAATTGGTGTAAAAAGTCTGGCTGCCAGCCCGCTTTCTCCGCAATCTATTTCACGCGCTATCGGAAAAACACCTTCAGAATGGATTTCAGTAATATTGCCATCGATTGAATACAACGATGCACCCAGCTTTTGTATCACATTTAATGCTGCCAACTCATCTTCTGAATTACCTGCATTCAAAATAGTGGTTTTACCATTGTGCAAAAGCGCAACAGCATAAGCCCTTTGGGTGATACTTTTTGATGGTGGTACTACTATCGCGCCTTTCAGGTGCGCAGGCAATACTAATGTTTGCATGAGTACAACGCGTTTTCAATGTATGTTCGCTCGAGTTTGGAAATGACTCCTTCCCCAAGTTGATTCAATAGTATGTATTCAATTGCACTACCCGATTTCTTTTTATCCATTTTCAGAATCTCAACAATTCTGGAAACATCATAGTCGAATGAATGTGGCAATTCGTACTTAACGAGTGTATTTTCCAAAATCTTAGCCACCGATGTATCGAGTCCATTCACCATTTCTGAAAGACGGCATGCGAAAACCATTCCTATAGCAACAGCTTTGCCATGTGCTAAACCATAAACCGACTCAATAGGATGTGCTAGTGTATGACCAAAGTTAAGCAATTTCCGTTCATTTGTCTCAAATTCATCCCTAATAACAGTATGATTTTTAAACAAAACGCATTGCCTGACGATAGATGCCAGCTCCGCTTCGTTTTCTAAATAGTAATTCAGATCACGGGCACTTAACTGATCAAAAAGCGGCGCGCTGAAAATACAGCCGTACTTAATAATCTCTGCAAAACCATTGCTCCACTCTTCTCGGGGCAAGGTCGATAACCATTTAGTGTCAAATGCCAAAAATGAGGGTTGCCTGATATTACCCATCATGTTTTTATGTAGTCCCACGTTGACACCGTTCTTTCCACCAATCGAAGCATCGACCATTGCAAGCAATGAAGTAGGTATAAAACCAAATGCTACACCCCTCATGTAAGTTGAAGCTACAAAACCCGTAAAATCTGTAACTACTCCACCACCAACACCTAACAATACTGTTTTTCTATCGGTTTCGAGTGCTATGAGCTGTTCGAATACTGATTGAACCAATGTAAAATTCTTGCTTCCCTCGCCTGCCGGAATGACGATTTTATTCTTTCCATTCCAAAACGCGGAATGAACTGAAGCAACATTTTCATCTGTAATGAAAATCAAACGTTTACCATGCGTTATCTCTTCAATAAATCGAATAGAATCGCCGAACATATAGCGCGTCGTTGCACCCGAAAATTGAACATCAAATGTTTCTGCTGGCATTAGATGGAAAGCACTTTAATCATTTCAATCATATCGGTTGGTATCGGAGTTTCACCTTTTACAACTTGTGCAAATGGAGTATGTACAATGTTTCCGTTAATAACCCCAATCATTACTTGAGTATTGCCACTTACCAGCGCATTTACGGCCGAAAATCCCATCCTTCCGGCGAGTACCCTATCAGCGTATGAAGGAGAACCACCACGTTGAATATGCCCTAAAATACAAGTTCTCACATCAAGCTTCGGAAACCGGCTAATAATGGCTTCGTGCACTTTATTGGCACCACCGTAATCATCGCCTTCAGCAACAACAATAATGTGAACGTTCTTTTTACGTGTTTCATCACACTCTATTTTATGTAACAGTGCATTGATGTCGGTTGTCACTTCAGGAATCAAAATATCTTCAGCACCGCAAGCCAATCCGCTGTTCAATGCAATATAGCCTGCATCACGCCCCATAACTTCAATCACAAAAACGCGGTCGTGGGCTTCAGCAGTATCTCTGATTTTATCAATTGCCTCCATAGCAGTATTCACGGCAGTATCGAAACCTATGGTAAAATCAGTGCCCATTAAATCCTTATCAATAGTGCCGGGGATACCCACAGCCGGAATACTATACCTTGAAAAGAAGTTAACTGCTCCACGAAAAGTACCATCACCACCTATAAGCACCAACCCTTCGATATTGTGACTCAGAAGCTGGTTATAAGCTGTTTCCATGCCTTTATCGGTCATGAAATCTTTACTACGTGCTGTTTTAAGGATGGTCCCCCCACGTTGAATGATGTTCGAAACATCGGTTGTTTTCATCTGGAAAATATCGCCCTCAATCATGCCCTGATAACCGCGTCTTATACCAAAGATGTTCATCTTGTTGTACAATGCTGTACGCACCGCAGCTCTAATAGCTGCATTCATACCCGGGCTATCGCCTCCTGATGTTAGAATACCAATGTTTTTCACACTCACTAATTTATATTCAAAAATAAACTGAAAGAGGTGAATAATACCAAGGTTAATGAAAGCTTTACAGGATTTTTATTTCTTCGCTTGGTATTTTTTCATGAAGCAAATCGTTAAAATATTTCAATTCTTAAAACCAATGCCATAAAAACAAACGACTAAAGTACTTTTATAAATCACTTTCATAGACCTTTGCACCACAAACCCGAACAAATAAATTACCCAAAAATCAAAATATGTGTAAGATA
This sequence comes from Chitinophagaceae bacterium, assembly GCA_947454235.1. GTDB lineage: Bacteria > Bacteroidota > Bacteroidia > Chitinophagales > Chitinophagaceae > Flavipsychrobacter. The sequence continues at coordinate 67,229 of CANGIY010000002.1, read as the reverse complement.
CTCGCCATTGCAGCGCACCCCGATGATATTGAATTAGCTTGTGCCGGAACAATTATTAAACATACCAGAAAAGGAGACAAGGTAGCCATTGTTGACCTGACCGAAGGCGAACTAGGCACCAGAGGTACTGTCGCCGACAGATACAACGAGGCCGCTAACGCTGCAAAAATGATGGGTGTTTACGAACGAAGGAATGCGCAGTTCAGAGATGGTTTTTTCAAAAACGATGAGGAACACCAGCTCAAACTGATTTCATACATAAGGTATTACCGACCAGAAATCATACTCGCCAATTGCCTGGCCGACCGTCATCCAGATCATGGAAGAGGTGGTCGTTTAATTGCTGACGCTTGTTTTTACGCCGGGCTCTCTAAAATTGAAACCACGTGGGAAGGTCAACTACAAACGGCCTGGCGCCCAAAACGCATTTTTCATTTCATGCAGGACAGGCATATTGAGCCGCATTTCATTATTGATATTTCTGATGAAATGGAACAAAAAATGGACGCAATAAAATGCTACAAAAGCCAGTTCCACGACCCGAATTCAAATGAACCGCTGACTTACATATCTTCGTCAAACTTCCTTGACAACATAAAAGGCAGAGATGCGATTTTCGGGAAACGCATCGGTGTTGAGTATGGCGAGGCTTTTGTTTGCGAAAATATCATTGGTGTAAGCTCGCTTGATGCCTTCGTATTACCTAAAATGCCATAATTCTACAATTGTTTGACCATTAGCACCACTGGTACAATTTCGGTAGTCGATATATTGTCATTATTTTTGCAGTCTAACACATTTTTTTCATGCTGAAAAACGCAAAGGCTTCTGTATTGGTTGCAGAAGATGAGGAAAGCCTCAGAGAAACACTTAAGCTCAATCTTGAACTGGAGGGGTACGAGGTTACAACTGCTGAAACTGGCCCGGCTGTACTGAAGACAGTAAAAAACGAATATTTTGACTTAATTATATTGGACATTATGTTGCCTGAAATTGATGGTATTACTATATGTGAAACCATCAGAATGCAACACAACGATGTGCCGATTTTGTTTTTAAGTGCCCGAAACTCAAGCAGCGACCGCGTTGAAGGCTTGAAAAAAGGTGGAGATGATTATCTTACCAAACCTTTTAACCTGGAAGAACTTTTATTGCGTGTTGACAAACTGATTGTCAAAAACAAAAAGATTAAGGAACCACAAAGTGTTGGCGATAATTACGAGTTTGCAGGTTGTAAAATTAATTTTTCAGCCCATGAGTGCTCCGACAAAAACGGACAGCCTCAAGAACTTAGTAAGAAAGAAGCCGCACTATTGAAACTATTGATTGAGCACGAAGGTCAGGTGGTTTCCCGCGAGCAAATATTGCAAATAGTGTGGGGTTATAATGTGTACCCTACTACCCGCACTATCGATAATTTCATCCTTAACTTCAGGAAATATTTTGAAAAGGACAGTAGAAACCCTGTTCATTTTCATTCAATTAGGGGAATAGGTTATAAATTTACGGCAGGTATAAACTAAAGCTGTGTTCATTTGAAAATCCTTTTTCTTGCAAACAGGGTGCCTTATCCACCTTTCAGGGGCGATAAGCTTAAAATCTACAATCTGGCAAAAAGGTTGTATAAAAGGCATGAGCTTTACTTGCTTACTTTCGCACAAACTGAAGAAGACCTCCAATACAAAAAAGACCTCGAGCCGTATTTTAAAGAAGTACATTTTGTTTATCAGCCAAAATGGAAAAGCGCGGTTGAGTGCCTCAAAGGACTATATAGACCAGAACCTTTTCAGGTGTTGTATTTCAACTCGTCTGAAATGCAGGCTGCTTTAACTGAACTGACACAGAGAGTCAAATTTGACGCTGCCCATGTGCAACACCTGCGCATGTCGCCATACATGAAAGACATGAATGGGTTGCCGCGTATTTTGGACTTACCTGATGCATTTTCACTGTATTGGGAGCGCAGGAAAAATGTGAAGCGGGGTTTCTTAAGTGCCATTTTTGAAAATATGGAGCAAAGAAGAGTCCTCAAATATGAACCCATTTTAAGCAAATACAACTTGGGACTCGTGTGTTCTTCAGAAGACTTAACGTATCTGCAGCAACAACATAGGCTTACCAACCTGAAATTGCTACCTAATGGCGTTGACACCACGACCTTTAAGGCTAAAAACCACGATTATTCCGGTTGTTCCAGAATCTTGTTTACAGGTAATATGGACTATGCACCTAATGTTGACGCTGTCGTTTACTTCGTACAAGATGTTCTGCCGATTATTAAAAAACAATTCTCTGACGTTAAATTCATTATAGCCGGACAGCGTCCTGTACCCAGGGTATTAGACTTGAAGTGTGATTACGTTGAAGTTACGGGCTTTGTTGAAGACCTTGCTTCAATGTACGATTCAGCTGATGTGGTGGTTGCGCCACTAAGGTTTGGTGCAGGTACACAAAACAAAGTTTTAGAAGCTATGGCAATGGGTATTCCTGTTGTTTGTTCAAATATAGGTTTTGCGGGGCTAGGTATTTCAAGTGGGGACGGTGCATTTTTAGCCTCCGACAAAGAAACATTTGCTCAGTCGGTGATCGCATTGTTAGAATCTGAAGCATTGCGTCGCTCTACCGGAACCACCGGATATGATATCATTCATTCCCGCTTTGACTGGGATGCAGTGAGCGAGAAACTAGAAAGGTATTTGATGGATATTGCAGGCTAAGACCACAGATTATTGAAACAACTCCGGTTGCATTCATTCTAAAGAGAAAAAATGAACCGGAGCTAACTTTTAAAACCTATGTTTGACAGGGTATGAGATGCATTTTAATTTTTTACTACTGCTTTTCTTAGTTTCGACGCTTTTCCAGCTAATTTGAGTAATTCACTGCGGTATTCATCTTTGTGCTCACAATCTTCGAGAATTTTAATTGTCTGCTTGAAATTCATTGAGCCAAGTTTAGAATAGTCGCCCATTAACATACCAAACATTGCAACTCCAGTGGAAAATCGAACATTGTCATTCGTATTTTCAAAGGAATCAATATTGTAAGCTACTACATGGCTAACTTCTTTACTTGTATTACTATCTGGTTCTTTATAGCGCATTTTTATAGTTGCTAATTCATATGCAGAGGCAGCATTAGTTGCTCTAAAGGGTATTTGATATTTAAGTGAATCGACCAACTGGAGGTTGGAGTCTTGCACTCCTTTTGGAACAATTTCATAAAGTACAGTTACAGAATGACCAGCGCCCATGTCACCCGCGTCTTTGGCATCGTCCTTGAAATCTTCAGTGTTCAATATCCTGTTTTCATAGCCTATCAGGCGGTACCCACTCACAAAATTGGGGTTAAATTCAATCTGGCATTTTACATCTTTGGCAACAGTGAACATAGTTCCGCCAAACTCTTTAACCATAGTTTTATTTGCTTCCGATTCATTATCGATATAATTGTAATTTCCATTGCCCTTGTCAGCCAGCATTTCCATGCGGTCGTCTTTATAATTACCCATACCGAAACCTAAACAAGTAAGAAACACCCCTGTTTTGCGTTTTTCAACAATTAGCTTTTCCAGTTCACTGTTGCTTGTAACCCCAACATTAAAATCACCATCGGTACATAGAACTACCCTATTGTTACCACCTTTTATAAAGTTTTCTGAGGCTATTTTGTAGGCTAATAAAATACCTTCTCCGCCGGCTGTTGAGCCACCTGCAACTAGCTGATTAATTGCATTTTTAATTTTGGTTTTTTCATCCCCGGCTGTTGGAGGCAAGACCAATCCAGCATTTCCCGCATAAACAACCAATGAAATTTTATCTTGCTTACGAAGTTGATCAACAAGTAAATTCAAACTAGCTTGAACCAGTGGCAGTTTGTTTTCCTCCATCATTGAACCTGAAACATCAACAAGAAAAACGATATTGGAAGGAGGAATATCTTCTGTGTTTACATTTTTTGCTTGTATGCCTATGTGCAACAGTTGGTGTTGACTGTCCCAGGGGCAATTTGATAAATTTGTCTCGAATGCCACCGGAGCATTTCCTTGTGGTTGGGCGTAAGTATAGTCGAAATAGTTTACCATTTCCTCTACCCTCACTGCATCTGCTGGCGGTAACTCGTCATCATTTAAAAAACGTCTTATGTTGGAATATGAAGCCCTATCAACATCTACTGACATCGTAGAAACCGGAGCAGTCAACACGTTTTTGAAATCGTTACGTTCTACCTTCTTATAACTTTCTTCTGTCTTGCTATTTATTATAATACCGCTTGAACCCCTAACTTGTACTCCATCTATTATAAATACGTTGCCTGTACCTCTTCCTCCATCGCTATATAGCAAACTGCCACTTCTTTTACTTTGGCGCACGCCTGCAGCGGTCGTTATTAAATCTGCGGTTTGAACAACCGGGGCTTTTCTAAGAGCTTTTCTATTGGCAATTAATGGTTTGCTATACACGACAACGGCTGTCAAATCTCCGTTTGACATCTTCGCATTAATTTCGGCAACTCCGTTAAGCGTAACAATTACACCAGTTATTGTTTTTTGTTTATATTCTGGGTGAGTATAAACTAATGTATAGGTACCTTCTTCTAAGGAGTCAAATAAATATTCTCCATCAATATTTGTAATTGTAACGCCTTTTTGGTTCGAATCTTTGAAGGCCTGAACTTTGGCGTTAATTATAGGTTCGCGTTTTTTGGGGTCAATAACTTCACCTTTAATTTTTCCCGCATTTGCCTTAAAATAGCCAAGCACTATTATCAATAAAATAACTACCTTTCTCATATGTTTACCTTTTATAAAAAAGACGCAAACACATGAAAACAGCATTGGTGGCTTTCTTACTTTAAGAAAGCCATAACGTTTTTAAACTAAAAGTTAATTGACAAATTCCATGCCCGTAGCAATAAGATTGCTATTACCTCGCGCTAATATTCTGCCGTTCATATCATAGACATGGCATTCAACATTAATAATTTTCTTACCTACCCTTAATACTTTTGAATGTGCGCGCAAGTACTCGCCTTCTTTCAGCGAATAAAGGAAATCGACATTAAGGGTAAGTGATGTGTAATGGGTTTCTGTATCCATAGAAACTACTCCCCATCCAATAGCTTCATCAATAACAAGGCTCATCATACCGCCATGAATATTGCCATAAGGGTTTGTCATTTCATTACGAACTTCCACTTTTAATACCGCTTCGCCTTTTGAAATACTTTCTAAAGTAAAGGCAAGCCAGTTGCCCGCCGGAGAGCGTGATTCCGTCACTTTCTTACCTTCAAACGTTTCCTTGATCCAGCTTAGAACTTTGCCCTGTGGAATTTCTTTGTAACTCATGAAATAAATTGTAGCGCAAAATTACCTGTTTAATACAGGCTGCCCTTCAATGGGCAATATTGTTTTTGTTAATTACCGTGCGGGTTATCGCAATGGAGGGTGTGAAAAATGCGATGCGCTATTGGGGTAAGTAAAATACCGATATTAGTAATGAAAGCCACCCCACTAAAAAGGGCGTAAGCGGATGAAAACAATTTTCCGGCTACGTTGTCAATATTAGCTACCGGACCCATGCCGCTCAAAATCATCGATGCATTGTGGATGGAATCGATCCAACTAATGTGGGCAATGTAGTGGTAACCTAATATACCTATGAGCAAACACAAAAATAAAATAACGCTGGCAATGACCAGGTTCTTTATGACTCTTGCCACAAAAACATGTTTCGGCGCCAGCGGCTTACTCTTATGTTCGTACATTATCTTGTATGTTGAATGAAAAAGAAACTTATTCTTCTCCCGCCAACTTCGTCAATTCTTCGATTCTTACAGCCATGAAAGCTTTCAACTCATCGAGTGATTCGAATTGAATTTTATCTTTACCATAGCCCATTTTCCAAAAACGTGAAGCAGGATCGGGATTGAACATACCTTTCCAAAGCACAATACCCAACACTTGATGTTCGTAGTGGATCGACTTAGTATTACCTGTCTCCATTGGCTCAAAACCAAGATCAAAAAGATCGTCCTGTGTAATTTCCGCAAATTCCATATCGCAAATTTAAAATAAATTGGTTAGTTAGTGAATCTCAACCGTGTGTTTTTTTACACATTTTCAAACAAAAATGGCAGACCATAACAGCCTGCCATTCAGATAAAAATGAAAAAAACTATTTCCTGATATCCATTTCCTTAATGATGTTATCAGCGTGTCCTAATTTATCAATCAGGAACAACACATAACGTGCATCACAAACAATGGTACGCTTGTATTTTTTGTCAAATGCAATATCGCCACTCATAGCTTCCCAATTGCCATCAAACGCAGTACCAATCCATTCACCGTCGCCATTTATACAAGGGCTACCCGAATTGCCACCGGTAATATCGTTGGTTGTAACGAAACATGTATGTAGCGTACCATCAGCATCAGCATACTGGCCAAAGTCTTTTTTGTTATAAAGCTCAATCACTTCTTTAGGCACTTCAAAATCATCGTTACCCGGCTTGTATTTTGCTATCAAACCATCAATTGTAGTGTAGAAGTTAGCATGCAAACCATCTTGTGGGTTGTAACCTTTTACTTTACCGTAAGTAATCCTCATGGTAGAGTTAGCATCAGGAGACAACATTTTGTCAGAGCGCCAAAAACGGTATTGTTTAAGGTATTCTCTAGCGTATTCAGCTTTTTTAGTAGCAAAGCCTTCAATTTTCGATTGGTAGTTTTTAGAATAGTTGTTCATGAAACTCATCGCATAATTTACAGCAGCATCATTCTTAAGTGCCGCAAATGATGGGTTGTCACAAAACTTGTTGAAAGCATTACTATCAATCAGGAAGGTATGCGCAAATACATCTTCTGTGAATTTCTCGTAAGCTGCCATTGAACCTGATTTATCTTTGGCATCCATATACTTTTTAGAGAGGATCACAGACGCATAAATATCTGGCAATTGAGATTTTTCAACGCTATCATGATACATCTTTGTCATTGCAGCGAAAAGTTCTTTCTCAGTGCCTAAGTCAAATGTTTTGGCAATACCTCTGCGTTCAGCTTTTATTTTAGCAACAATAGCCTTAATGCTATCTGCATTTGGCTTTTCATTTTTCTCGTAGTAGGTGTACAATGGCTTCATGATAGCCGCCATTTTAGTGAGTGCACTTGCTCTGAAACACTCGCCATAATACACAGCGTGTTTAGCATAAGGGCCATAATTTTTATAAATAGCAGCAAAACTATCCATTAGGTCAGCAGGAAGTGATGCTGTTGATTCCCAGGCAGTGAACGCTTTTTCATTTTTGCGTTTGTCGTCAATTACATTCAGGCGTTTCAATTGTTCTGTTTGACCAATGTAGTATTTCCAGTAGTTTGCAACTGAAGAATACATACTTGTCAATTTCAGATAAACTGATTTATCCTGATCCATGTGACGCTTCATGATATCTAAACGAAGTGTTCTGATAGCAACAATAGCCGGATTGGTAACATTGATAGACAAATCAACACCATAAGATGTTTCGTAGCGATTGGTACGACCCGGGTAACCAAAAATCATCGCATAATCGCCTTCTTCAACACCCTTGATAGAAATAGGCAAGTATTTTTTAGGGTGGTATGGTGTGTTTTTAACGTTGTACGGTCTTGGCTCATTGTTCTCATCAGCATAAATCCTGAACATAGAGAAATCGGCAGTATGACGTGGCCACATCCAGTTGTCAACGTCGCCACCAAATTTACCAAGGCATCTTGGAGGATTACCCACTAACCTTACATCGGTGTACCTTTTATAAATAAGTAGGAAGAATTGGTTGCCATTGAAATAGTCTTTTACATTAGCAACGAGTTTTCCTCCATTGTTTTCGCGTGCTTCAATTTTCTTTTTAACCTCCTCAAATTTCTTAGTGTATTCTTCACCCTTTGCTGATCCAACTTCTGTCAAAACTTCCTGGGTAATATCTATCATTGACTGAAGGAACAAAGCCGTAACACCAGGAGCTGGTAATTCCTCATCCATTTTGTGCGCCCAGAAACCATTGTCCAGCAAATTGCGTTCAACTGTACTCAATCCCGCAATTGCATCGTAACCGCAGTGGTGGTTCGTAATCAACAAACCATTTGGCGACACCATTTCAGCAGTACAACCTCCGCCAAATTGTAAAATCGCATCTTTCATGCTGGCATGGTTGATGTCGTACAAATCTTGCTGAGTGAGTTTCAACCCTAGGCGTTGCATCTCTTCATAATTCTTGTTGATCAACGCAGGTATCCACATCCCCTCGTCAGCCTTCGCCCCCATGAACGTAAAAATGGAAGCCAATAACAGTAAAGTTTTTTTCATTCAATTGTTTATTTGCTGCGCAAAAGTAGGCATTGACAATCTGATATTATAGTTTTAACAGCGTTATTTAGTAGGTGATTTTAACCCCCTAACTTCAATTTTACGCTGTTCACGAATTGGTTCTATTACCTTTGCATTATAAATTCCGCATACTCAATGCAATACAACAAGGATCTATACAATTTCAATACGTTTCATTTACATGCTCAGGCGAGTAGATGGCTAGAGGTAAATACTACCAATGACTTACAATTGCTGAAGAATGTACCTGAAAAAAAATACATTCTTGGAGGAGGCAGCAATATTTTACTTACCGGTAATATTGAAGGGTGTGTTGTTAAAAACAACCTGAAAGGATTAGATGTTATTGATCAAAATGAAAACCACGTATGGCTAAAAGTTGCCGGAGGAGAAACTTGGCATGACGTAGTGATGCACTGCGTAAACAACAATTGGGGTGGAATTGAAAATCTTTCGCTGATACCCGGAACAGCCGGAGCTGCTCCCATACAAAACATTGGGGCCTATGGTGTTGAAGTAAAAGATGTAATTGAAAAAGTAACTTTTTACAACTGGGAAGCAGACTCTTTTACAACGTTCTCAAACGCAGAGTGCAATTTCGGGTATCGTGATTCGGTATTTAAAACACAGCTCAAAGGGCAAATAATTGTTACTGAAATAGTTTTAAAGCTCACCATCTGTAATCATACTCTGCATACAGAATACGGTGCTATCAATACCGAATTATTGTCGATGGGAATTACCATGCCTACTATAAAAGATGTTTCGGATTCGGTGATAGCTATCAGAAAAAGTAAACTCCCCGACCCTGCAATAATTGGTAACGCAGGCAGCTTCTTCAAAAACCCGGAAATCACAAACGACCATTACCAACACCTTAAAAACGAATACAACCAAATGCCGGGGTACTTGCTTGACAACTGCCATGTAAAAGTACCTGCAGGTTGGCTCATAGAAAAAGCTGGCTGGAAGGGATACAGAGATGAAAACGCTGGAGTACATGAAAAACAAGCACTTGTGCTGGTTAATTACCAAAATGCTTCAGGTAGTCAAATACTCAAGCTTTCAGATTCTATCATACAATCGATCCGCGAAAAATTTGAAATCAGCCTGGAAAGGGAAGTTCAGATTTGGCCTTAACTAAGAAGGGATTGTAACGTACTTGAAAGTAATGCCATTGATGAGTTGAGAATAGTCTTGCCCTGCTTCTTCCATATCATCGTCGCCCTCTTCAAAGTTCCAAATTACGGTTACGCTGCTTTTGCCGGTATTTTGGATTTTCTCCAGAATCCTGAACAAATCAAGCAAACACTTTGAGGAACTTGTGTTAAAGTATTCAAGAATGACATTAAATGTGGTAACCTGTGCAGGCGCCACACGGTATTCTTCAAGCCATTGGTTCAATGGTTGGTAAAAGCTAAATGAATTTTCCGGTATCGATTTTCCTGAAATTTCAAGATTACCGGTTGTATTATCAAATGAAATATATGGCGTCTTGTTGGTACCTTCTATTATCAGTTTGTCCATTGCGGAGAAATTGTAACTTAATTAATTGATTTTTGCTGCCAGTGTAAAAAATGAGTAAGGTGTGTTTACCTCTTCAAAGTCATATTCTATTCTGTTGCCCGACTTGCGTGCAATATCTATAATACCTAAGCCTGCCCCACCCTTATCAGAAAGCTCATTGCTGTTCAGTTTTTCCAGGTAGTAAGCTTTTAGGCTAACCGGATCAAGGTTGTTGATGTACTCAATACGTTCTTTAAGCCCTTCCACATTTTCAGTGAGAATAAAGTTACCGGTAAGTATTTTGTAACCACCGTCGTTGCTGCGGCATATTGTAAAAATAGCACTTGCAGCCTGCTTACCACCTTCATTTGGAATTTCTTTCAGAGACTCCATATGGTGATACATGTTTTGCAGGCATTCTACGAGCACATGATAGAACTTCTTCTTACGCTTCTGATCCTCGGCATCATGCTCAAGTCGGTTTTCGATAATCTGATATATAGAAGAGAGCAAATCTTTAGTGATATCGCCCTTGAAAGAAAGAATGACTTCTTCCTTTTCCATATTCAGATAGGTTTTGTACAGATTGATTTTCTTCATCCGGCACAATGATTTGATGTTTCAAATGTAATCCAAAAATATGAAAGTAGGAACACAGATTTCATATCATACTTGAATGACACTATTGAGTAAAAACGAACAAACCGCCCCAAACATTGCGTCGGGGGCGGTTTGTTTATGATTTAGTAAACAGATTAAGCGTTTTGCTTACCTTTTACTTTTGATACTACTTCTTCTTCGATGTTACGTGGAGCAGGAGCATAATGGCTGAATTCCATTACTGAAGTCGCACGACCTGAAGACAATGAACGAAGTTGAGTTACATAACCGAACATTTCGCTCAATGGAACTTTAGCTTTAATAACCTGAAGGTTGTTACGGCTGTCCATACCTTCGAGCATTGCACGACGACGGTTCAAGTCACCTGTAACATCACCCATGTATTGGTCAGGAGTTGTAACTTCTACTTTCATGATTGGCTCAAGAATAACTGTTTTAGCTTTTCTACCAGCCTCACGGAAACCAGATTTAGCGCAAAGTTCGAATGACATAGAGTCAGAGTCAACGTTGTGGAATGAACCATCGTAAATCCTGATTCTCATGTTTTCAACAGGGAAGCCAGCCAAAGGACCATTGCTCATAGAAGCCTGGAAGCCTTTTTGGATAGCAGGGATGAATTCGCGAGGGATAGAACCACCGAAGATATCGTTGATAAATTGGTAGTTACCTTTGCCTTCTTTCAAGAATTCTTCATCAGCAGGGCCGATTTCGAACATGATGTCAGCGAATTTACCTTTACCACCTGATTGCTTTTTGTACACTTCACGGTGTTCAACTTTCATAGTGAAAGCTTCTTTATAAGCAACCTGAGGAGCACCTTGGTTAACTTCTACTTTGAACTCGCGACGCATACGGTCAACGATGATTTCAAGGTGAAGTTCACCCATACCGCTAAGGATAGTTTGTCCTGTATCTTCGTCAGTTTTAACGCGCAATGTCGGATCTTCCTCAACAAGTTTAGCGATTGCCATACCCATTCTGTCAGAGTCAGCCTGAGTTTTAGGTTCAACTGAGATAGCGATTACCGGCTCAGGGATGAACATGTTCTCAAGAACAATTGGGTGTTTTTCGTCGCAAAGGGTATCACCAGTTTTAATTTCTTTGAAACCTACTGCTGCACCGATATCACCTGCTTCGATAAAGTCGATTGGGTTTTGTTTGTTTGCGTGCATCTGCATGATACGGCTGATACGCTCGTTTTTACCTGAACGCATGTTCAATACATAAGAACCCGCGTCAAGGTGACCAGAATAGCAACGGAAGAACGCAAGACGACCTACGAATGGGTCAGTCATGATTTTGAATGCAAGAGCTGCGAATGGTTCTTTCGCATCTGGCTTACGCTCAATTTCTTCACCTGTATCAGGGTTTGTACCTGTAATAGCTTCGATATCAACCGGGCTAGGCAGGTAACGGATGATCGCATCCAACGCTGTCTGAACACCTTTGTTTTTATAAGCTGAACCGCAAAGCATTGGGATAATGCTCAAATCGATTGTTGCTTTACGAATCGCTTCATGAATTTCAGCTTCGCTGATTGAGTTTGGATCGTCGAAGAATTTTTCGAGCAATTTGTCATCATATTCAGCTACCGCCTCAATGAGGTATTGACGCCAGTGGTCAACTTCTTCCTTCATATCTTCAGGAATAGCAACTTCTTTGTAAGTCATACCTTGAGTTGAGTCGTCCCAAATGATACCTTTCATTTGAATCAAGTCAACTACGCCTTTGAAATGGTCTTCAGCACCAATAGGCAATTGCAATGGCACTGATTTAGCACCAAGCATGTCTTTAATCTGTTGAACAACCATAAGGAAGTCAGCACCAATACGGTCCATTTTATTTACGAAACCGATACGTGGTACTTTATAACGGTTAGCCTGACGCCAAACTGTTTCTGATTGTGGTTCAACACCGTCAACTGCACTGAACAAAGCCATAAGACCATCAAGTACACGCATTGAACGTTCTACTTCGATAGTGAAATCCACGTGGCCTGGAGTATCGATGATGTTGAATTTATATTTTTGTGAATCTGGTTGTACTTTACCTTGAATAGTAGGAAAGTTCCAGAAGCAAGTTGTTGCTGCTGAAGTGATAGTGATACCCCTTTCTTGTTCTTGGGCCATCCAGTCCATTGTTGCCGCACCTTCGTGTACTTCACCAATTTTGTGGTTTACACCAGTGTAATAAAGGATACGTTCCGTAGTCGTCGTCTTACCTGCATCGATGTGTGCAGCAATACCGAAATTTCGCTGTAAGCGTAAGTCTGCCATTTTAGTATTATTAAAAAATTTTATTTCGAATTTCGAGGTGCAAAGGTAAAGAAATATTTTTAATTCTTACGATACACTCGTGGTTTTTAATGAACTAAGGTTGCATTTTTGTTAATTTACCCGCGGTGGGGTTAGTAGATGTGAGTTTGAGTAGGTTGTAAACTTGCTATTGCTTCAAAATCCTTTGATACGATGTTAACCCGGCTGCCAGTACCTTCACAATATATACCCCGTTTGCGCAATTCGATAGGTCTAACACTTGGCTGGGTGAAGTGCCGTTTGCTACGTCTGTTAAAACCCTTTTACCGGTAATGTCATAAACTTCAAATGTCGTAGTTACTCCTGTCGCAATTCCTGAAATAGTAAATCTGCCGCTGGATGGATTTGGAGCTATATGCAGCGAGTTGGCTATATGGTGAGCATTAATAGCAGTAGAGTGAGCTGTATCCATCACATTGATGTAGTAGGTTTTATTGCTTTGTCCGTAAAGTGGGCATGCATCGTTCTTTAGGTTCACATGAAAAACATACATCCCCGGTGCCACCGAAGTAGTATTCCAATTAAAAACACAATGAGGATGCCTTGTACTATCACCAGTAACAGTCAAAGTCGCACCTGTAGGCGCATCCAGTAATGTAACTTTTACATTCACACTGGTATCTGGATCAGTAGGATTGATGTAAGCTGAAAATGCGCCAGTCGTATCCATCACCTGCAAATGAGTGCTATCTATTAGCGTTGCAGCTATGCTACTATCATAAATACCCCTTGGTAAAGTAGGTGTGTTATACATAGAATCATTCGCCAAAAAGCACAACTCTCTTATAGTTGAACCGACAAGAACACCACGCCTGTACTCACTTATTTTATAGGTCACGAGCGGTCTTTGAATAATAGACATATTAAAACTCATATCTCCCGTTGCATGATCAAATGAGAATGTAGATGTGATCATAGGTGTATCATACGTGCAGCCGGCATTGTAATGAACGGTTGAAAAGCGTGTAGTACACCCCCCCCAACCAGGAATTCCCTGTATTGCAGGAAATAGTTCAAAATAAAGACTATCACCATCCAAATCATACGCACCGGGGGAATAAGTAAATGGATGGTGTATAGCTGTCGCTATATTACTCATATCATTCAAAACGGGACTGGAATTTGGCCCGAGCGAATTATTCAATGTAGCTAGGCTCCCTTCAGTTGATACCGCATATATATTTGTAATAGCAGATGCTCGACCCGAATTATTCCCGCGTGAATTGGATCCAGAATAATATAGCGAATAAGGAGTTGCCGATGTTGGAAAAATTTGAATTTTAGAATACACGTATTTTCTGACTCCGAGCCTTCCGGTTGATGTAGAAGTACAGCTACTGGTATCTATTCCATGGAGTGTACAAAAACGAGAGGTTGATCCGGCTCTGGTTGCTGCAGTATCAATAGAAAGGCGAATTGTATCTACTAAAATTCCATTATTACATATTGTGATTTCGGGATAGGTTGAGTCAACCATTGTAGAAAAAATTCCTGGAACAGCACCACAATCAACATAAATTACCACTACGATTTTATACGTGCTATCGTGCAACCATTGATAAGTAAGATCAAGGTTCATAACGTGCGAGGCTCTAGATTGAGCAAAGCTCAAAATCAAAACAAAAGAAAGAACGAGCTTCTTCAAATTAGTAGTAAAATTCATGGTTTTGGTATTTATATTTTCCCGATACCCTCAAAGATAGAAATATTTTAAGTATAACATATAAATATGCCGAAATAGCGATTGAACCTGCCTAACTTTAATTCGCTCTCGCCTACTCTCCACCCTCCATTTTTTCAAATTTCTTTACCTTTAAGCCATGGGACAAAAATCACAGGAACTTTATAGCCAGTTTGTTGGCATTATGCAAAAAGCGGCCGACCTCAACAATGCATCTGCTGTTTTGGGATGGGATCAGGAAGTGTATATGCCACCTAAAAGTGCCAACTTCAGGGCGCAACAATTGGCTACCCTCACTTCGCTGGCACATGAAATGGTGACTACCCCTGAATTCGGAAAAATACTGCACGAGCTCAGTGCCGCAAACGACCTCAGTGAAGACCAGAAAGCCAACATTGCTTTGAGCCTTTACGATTATGACAAAAACATAAAGCTACCGACTTCTTTCGTTGAGCAACTCTCGAGACAAACCAGCGTGTGTTTTAACACCTGGATTGAAGCCCGCCAAAAGAACGACTTCAGTGTTTTTGCACCCGAACTGGAAAAGATGGTTGCGCTCAAGCTGCAACAAACCGAACTCACCGGGTACAACAACCACCCCTACAATGCCCTGCTCGATGAATATGAACGCGGTATCACTGTTGCTAAACTCGATGTTGTTTTCAATACAGTAAAAGAAAAACTACCTGCAATAATTGCCGATATTATAAAAAGGCAGCCCGCTGCAAGCGGTATTTTCCACCAGCACTACCCTGCCAATGCACAGTGGGATTTTTCGATGGATGTATTAAAGGCAATGGGCTACGACCTTGAAGCGGGTCGACAAGACTACGCCGAGCACCCTTTTACCACTTCTTTTTCGCCTGAAGATGTACGTGTAACCACCCGCGTGAAAGAAAACGATTATGCCTACATGCTTTGGAGCACCATTCACGAAGGAGGACATGCCCTGTACGAACAAGGTCTGCCTACCGCACAATACGGTTTACCGCTGGGTAGTGCAGCTTCGCTGGGCATCCATGAATCGCAATCTCGTTTGTGGGAAAACTGCGTAGGCAGGGGCGAAGATTTCTGGTCTCACTTCTTGCCAAAACTAAAAAACTACTTCCCTGAGCAACTAAAAAATGCAACAGTCAAAGAACTATTACAAACCACCAACAGGGTTGAACCCTCGCTCATTCGTACCGAAGCTGATGAGGTGACATACCATTTTCACGTCATGATACGTTATGAAGTAGAAAAGATGCTCATAGGCAAGCAGGTAGCTGTCAAAGATTTACCCGAGCTATGGAACTCTATGTATATGAAATACCTGGGTGTACAGGCAAAAGACTTCAAAACAGGTGTTTTACAAGATGTACACTGGAGCCACGGTAGCTTTGGTTACTTTCCTACGTACAGCCTTGGCAGCTTTTATGCGGCACAGTTTTACAAACACGCTGTAAAAACACACCCTGCTATTATCGAAGAAATGCGGACTGGGCAGTTTGGCACTTTGTTGCACTATCTACGTACTGAAGTACACCAATTTGGAAGGAAGTACAACAGCGAAGAGCTTTGTACCAAGATAACAGGTAAGCCGTTAGACATCAACGAATTCATTGATTACATACACCACAAGTACAACAAAATTCTTTCATAAATGAACCAAATGCCAACTCGAGGAATTTTATACCGGGAAACACTAAAGCCCGGCGAGTTGGCATTTTTAGAAAACCTCGTAGCCAAGGAGAAAAAGACGTACTACAAGATTTTTACGGTGATGATGATTTTTTCGTTTGTCTTTCCGTTTTTAGGATCGTGGTACAGGGCATATGAAGGTGCCGAAAACGCATTTTCGTACAGTAAATTCTTCACCTCGGTTACGGCATTACTAACGGTTACCGGAGTGGCCACATGGTTTGGTTTCTACGTTCATTTGCGCAAAATCATCAAAGACATTCAGGAGAACTCAAAAACTGTTGCTGTTACCCGCATCAAGCGAAAAACCCATATTACCACCAATAACACATTTTACTTCTATATCGACTCAATCATCAAACTAAGCATAGAAGTATCAGCCGAAGACTTTCAGCAATACAATGAAGGCGATGATATTTGTATTGAATACACTACCAATGCGCAGAAATACCTGGGGTATTTTTAAAACTATTTGAATTCGTAACCGATGTCTTTGCGATAAAAAACACCATCGTATTTCACCTTAGCTGCATTTTCGTACGATTTCGCCAGTGCCTCTTGCAGGGTGTCACCATAAGAAGTAATTGCCATTACCCTGCCGCCTGAAGTCACAACATTACCATCCTTGGTTGTAGTACCTGCATGAAAAACTAAGCTTCCACCAACTTCATTAAGACCAGTAATTACTTTTCCTTTTTCATAAGCATCTGGGTATCCGCCAGATACAAGCATTACCGCACCTGCTGCTTTAGGATTTATCTCTACCTTCACTTCGTTGAATTTGCGCTCTTCCATTTTCAGTACCAGCTCAACAAGATCATTGTTCAAACGGGGCATTACTACTTCTGTTTCCGGGTCGCCCATGCGGCAATTGTACTCAATAACAAACGGCTCGCCTTTCACACTTATTAAACCAAAGAAAATGAATCCCTGATATACAATTCCCTCTTGCTTCAGTCCCTTCACTGTGGGCTCAACAATTCTATCGATCACTTTTTGCATGAAGTCATCAGTTGCAAACGGAACCGGGGAAATGCTACCCATACCGCCCGTGTTAGGACCTTTGTCGCCATCTAGCGCGCGCTTGTAGTCCTTAGCTTCCGGCAATAAAATATAATTATCGCCATCAGTGAACGCAAAAACAGAAAGCTCAATGCCATCGAGGAATTGCTCAATAACTACTTTCTTGCCGGCATCACCAAATTGATTAAAGGTTACCATTTGCCTGAACGCCTTTACCGCAGCGTCAATAGATTCAGCTATAACCACACCCTTGCCGGCAGCAAGTCCGTCTGCTTTAATAACAACAGGTGGTTCTTGCTTTTTGATATAAGAAATACCTTGTTCTACGCTTTCAGTTGTAAACTCACGATACGCCGCAGTAGGAATATTGTGACGCTCCATGAATTTCTTCGAAAAAGCCTTTGACCCTTCCAGTTGGGCACCTTGTTGCGAAGGACCTACCACGATTATGTGGCGGGTTTCGGGGTCGTTTTTAATGAAGTCATATACACCATTCACCAGTGGTTCTTCAGGGCCAACAAACAAAATATCGATTTTATGATGAATGCAGGCTGCTTTAATCGCTGCAAAGTCGTTGTACCCGAAAGGTAAATTCATACCATATTCACTGGTTCCGGCATTGCCCGGCGCAATAAAGAAACTACCACACAACGGACTGCGGCTGAGTTTCCACGCAATAGTACACTCCCTGCCCCCTGAACCTAGTAAAAGGATGTTTTTCATGACTTTGAAATTTCGTGGCACAAAAAAACTAAAAATTCCCGTGCATCAGCAGTATTCCCAATCGGATAACGAAAATAAAATAGCTTCTTTCCCCACTGTTCAAACAAATTGATTTGGCAAAAGTCCAACCATTCGTTACTTTAGTTCCACATTTCCTTTCAATGACACAAACAGAAACAATGAGCCCTGCGGTTGATGCAGAACTCGAGAAAATACAAAATTTCGAAGGCAAGTACCCGAAACAACTTTGGTATTTATTCCTGTCAGAGATGTGGGAACGGTTTTCGTTCTATGGCATGAGGGGTATGCTCACCATCTTCATGACCGATAAACTCTTGCTCACCGAAAAAGAAGCCAATTTGCAGTACGGTGCCACTCAGGCGTTTGTGTACACGTTGGCGTTTGTGGGAGGACTTTTTGCTGATAAAATTCTTGGCTTCCGCAAGTCCATTTTCTGGGGCGGCTTCCTGATGATACTCGGTAGTTTCATTTTGGCTTACGACCCTGTTAATCTGTTTTATTGGGGTATCAGCTTCACCATTATTGGAACTGGCTTTTTCAAACCCAACATATCAACCATGGTGGGGCAATTGTACAGGCAGGGCGATACTCGGAAAGATGCTGGCTTTGGATTGTTCTATTCGGGTATTAATATAGGCGCGCTGTTTGGCGGTGCTCTTTGCGTAGATATCGGTAAACACCATTCATGGAATGCGGCGTTTTCACTGGCTGGCATAGTTATGACCATATCGTTGCTCATCTTTATTTTCACCAAGCGCACGTTGGGCCCAATCGGCTTGTCTCCTATCAGGCTGAAATTCACACCGAAGAAAATCAAGATGATTGATCTTGCTGTTTACCTTGGTTCATTATTGGTTATTCCCGCAATATTTGTATTGGTTAAAAACACCAAATACACCGATCTTTTCATGTACACTGTAGGGCCACTTACCCTCTTGTACATACTGTACGAAATGACACAAATGAATAAAAAAGACCGCGAAAAAATGGTAGCGGCACTTATTTTCATCATCTTCTCCATATTCTTCTGGGCATTTTTCGAACAGGCTGGCGGCTCACTGAATCTATTTGCAGCGCACAACTTAACCGATAATGTGCTTGGTATTAAAATAGATCCGAACGTCATCAATAATTCCTCAAATTCTGCCTTTGTAATCATGTTCAGCCCGATTGTAGGTTTGCTGTGGTTATGGTTGGCAAAACGCAAAATGGAGCCTAATACTACTGTTAAATTCGGTTTGGGCTTTATGTTTTTAGCAGGTGCTTTTTACGTTTTCTATCTTACTCGTTTTTATACCGATGGGCATGGTATAGCATCGCTCAACGTATTCACCGTAGCCTACCTGGTTATTACTATTGGCGAACTTTGCCTTAGCCCTATTGGCCTTTCAATCATGACCTCGCTTTCACCTCAAAGATTGCACGGTGTAATGATGGGTATGTGGTTTCTTGCGAGTGCTTACGGGCAATATGCAGCGGGCATTTTGGGGGCAGGTATGGCACCAATAAACGACAAAGCTTCGCTCAGTGAAAAGCTGATTTCCTACACTGACGGTTACAAACAACTGGCTATTTATGGTTTGGTGTCAGGTATTGTCTTGATTTTAATTTCTAAACTGGTTAAAAAATTGATGCACGAGGTGCATTAATGTTATCCAAGCATGGAAGATTATCATTTTCTGGAGTCCATCAAAAACGATGTTCTTGATACTTATCTGGAACACGGATGGTATAGAATGGGGAACCTTGTGTTTACAACCGATATGCTTTCTCCACGGGAAGGCGGTCTGGTGCACCCTGTTTTCTGGTTACGTTACAGGGTCTATGACATTGTACTGAAAGGAAGCTCTAAAAAGATATACGACAATGCCCGAAAGTATGAAGTTAATTACAAAAACTTTGAGCTGACCGATGAAATCATTGACCTACACAAGCGCTACCATAACAGCGTGAATTTCATTACATCAGACAATTTACAGAAACTACTGGTTGATGTAAACAACGCCGTTTACGACTCTAAATTGATTGAAATACGCGACAATGGGAAACTGGTGGCAGCGGGTATTTTAGATGTAGGCAAGGCAACGGCAGCGGGTATTATCAACATCTTTGATCCTGAGTATAAAAAGATAAGTCCGGGTAAAATGCTGATGCTCATGAAGTATAAATACTGCCATGAACATAACATACCTATGTACTACCCTGGGTATTACTCACCCACTTATTCTGCATTCGACTACAAATTATTTATAGACGAAGATGCAACTGAAGTGATGATACCCGGCATATATACCTGGGTACCCTACAAACGTTTTAAAGGATTTATTTCCGGCGCTTTTACCAAAAATATAGAAGAAGAATAAAACCTATTCTTCAGCCAAGGCTTTTTCAATGCGCTCAATCATTCTATCGGCGCCTTCCTTAATTACAGGGTGCGCAATCGCATCTACAGCAGTATCAGCAGCATAAGAAAGCAAAACCATTGCCATAAAGTCTTGTTCGTCTTTACCAGCATAGGCGTTTCTCATTTCCAGAATTTTCTCGTCGGCTTGTTTAACAGCTTTCCTGATCACCTGTTCTTCTTCAGGCCTAATACGGAGGCGATAGCTTCTGCCCGCCATCCAAACACTTATTGGAATCAAATCTTCTGTCATAGTTATACTTCAGGTACGGGAGTTGCCTCGGTTTGTGTTGGTTTTTTATACAGCATTCGCTTCTGGAAGAGTATCAATGTAATAACACCTACAGAAATTGCCGCATCAGCGATATTGAAAACAGGTTCGAAAAAAGTAAAGTTTCTGCCACCAATGAAAGGAATCCATTTTGGCGCAACGGTTTCAATAACAGGGAAATAAAGCATATCAACCACCCTACCTTGAAGGAAATTGGTATACCCTGTTCCAAAACTAGTAAAATGAGCTACAAGGTCTTTGTTGTGGGTAGCATACATATTAGCAAAAGTCTCGTAGTGCTGCGAGAAGCAAGAACCGGTACTATTTGTGAAAATGAGCCCGTAGAACATACTATCAAGCAAATTGCCCAATGCACCCGCTAATATCAACGAACCGCAAATTACAGCACCTTTCCCGTATCCTTTATCAATGAGTTTTTTGAGAATAAAGAAACCTGCGACAACTGCCACCAAGCGAAAGGATGAAAGTAAGATTTTACCGAAAGCTTTTTCGCTGATTCTCATACCATAAGCCATACCTTCATTTTCAATGAAATGCAGCCTGAACCAGTTACCCATAATCTTCACTTCGTCGCCATTGCAAAAGTGCGTCTTAATAAAGATTTTCAAAGCCTGATCAGCCAGAATAATCAAAAAGACAATTATTAATGCATTACGGTATTTCAAAACGCCTCTGTTGTAAGTTTGAAAATAATTTTGGCAAATATAATAGAATAAAGGAAAGGAATTTCGTTAAAAAATCCACTATGAACACTGGTACACAACGAGGTTCCTGGAAGTAGGATTTGGCGTTTCCAGGCTAACCTTAATATACCTTACAGGCAATATCTCAGCAGCATTTTCAGCCCATTCAATCAAGCAATAGTTGTTAGGTGATGTACTTAAAAGATCTTCCATGCCCGAATTAATCGCATCTGCAACGTTTTTAATTCGGTACCAATCCATGTGGTAAACAATTCCTGATACACCATTGTGTTGATAATGGTATTCGTTGACAATGGAAAAAGTTGGGCTGCTCACGCTGTCTTCTCCCCCAAGGTATTGCATAAGGGCAGAAATGAATGTTGTTTTCCCCGCACCCATTTCACCCTTAAAAGTGATGACCACCGCAGAAGACAGGTATTTATCCCAAATTTCAGGTACCAGGTTTTCAAGCTGATTGAGTGTATACGAGGTTTCAAATAGTTTAGTTTCCACAAACGTAGTTTTAGTCAACAATGTTCGACGCTGCAAATAAAGGAGATTAATTAATTTTGACCAACAGAAATATTCCAATATGGTAATGCACGAGGTTGTTTCGGCACAAGACAAAGCCGATTTTATTGAAGTTGCTAACGCGATTTACAAAAACGACCCGCAATGGATACGACCTTTAGATAAAGACATTGAAGAGGTATTCGATGTCAACAAAAACAAATTCTTCAAAACGGGTGAATGCAAACGCTGGATTTTGAAGGACAATAGCGGGAAACATATTGGTCGGATAGCAGCATTTCATACTTCGAAATATAAAAACGAGCAACCCACCGGTGGTGTTGGTTTCTTCGAGTGCAATAACGACAAAGCGGCAGCTCATTTCATGTTCGACTATTGCAAACAATGGTTGCAGGATCGCGGCATGCAAGCCATGGATGGTCCAATTAATTTTGGAGAACGTGAACGCTGGTGGGGACTGTTGATTGAAGGCTTTTACAGCCCGCTTTATTGCATGAACTACAACCCACCCTATTACCGGGAGCTTTTTGAAAGCTACGGATTTCAGGTATATTTCAATCAGCTTTGTTTTGGACTTACAGCATCAAATCGGTTACAAGAGAAGTTCTACCAGCGGCATGATGCCATAGCGGCTGATAAAAACTTCAGCGCACGAACCATCGAAAAGAAAAATCTGAGCAAGTACGCTAAAGATTTTACTTACGTGTACAACAAAGCCTGGGCTGGACACGGAGGAGGCAAATCACTAGACGAGCGTCAGGTTCAGAAGATGTTTGCGACCATGAAACCTGTGATGGATGAAAAAATCATTTGGTTTGCCTATCACAAAGAAGAGCCTGTTGCAATGTGGATTAATCTACCCGACCTCAACCAATACTTCAAGCACTTGAATGGCAAATTTGGCATTCTACAGAAAATACAGTTTTTATACCACCAACGTTTTGGCAAGTGTAACCGATTTGTAGGACTTGTATTTGGGGTTATTCCTGAGTTTCAGGGCAAGGGCGTTGATGCTTACATAATTGTTGAAGGTGCTGAAAAAATCATACCATTAGGCAAGTACGACAATTATGAAATGCAGTGGATAGGTGACTTTAACCCTAAAATGGTGAACATTGCCGAGGCATTGGGCACACACCGTAGCCGAACGTTAGCAACTTATCGGTTTCTATTTGATAGAAATGCTGAGTTTCAACGTCACCCGATGATAGGTGGCAAGAAAACAGAAGCAACAAACGAAAACTAATAGTCAAATAACACAAAAAGAAAGAGGGAGATTGTAGCAACAATCTCCCTCTAATATTTTATAACAAATGATGTCTATTATTCAATCACACCCAAACGAGCAAGTTCTTTATCCATATCACGAGCATAAATGCTACGTGGATATTCATCTTTAATACGTTTGAAAGTCTCTTTCGCTTTGTCGTTGTTTTTGTTTGCTTCGTAAGCCAAAGCAAGGTGGTACAGGTACATTGGTGTAATCAACTGATCTTCTTTATTAGAAGTAGCCTTTTCGAAAGACTCGATTGCATTTTTGAAATCGTTTGATTCCATGTAAGCAATACCTAATTGACCCATAGCTGAAGATCCAAGAACAGTACCTTTGCCGTCAAAATCTTTAAACGCTTTGATTGCATTTTTGAAGTCGTTCATACGGAGATAGCAAATACCTGCATAGTAATGAGCCAGGTTCGCACTAGGAGTTCCAGAATAAGCAGAAGCACTCATGATGTCTTTGAAGCCTTTAGCCCTTGAGTCACCGTTCAATGCCTGGTTTAACGAGTCGCGTTGGAAGTACATTTGAGCGATTGTCATCGCTTTCATTGCATTTTCTTCTTTTGGCTTCTTGATCCAGAAATAATAACCTGCAGCACCTACTACTAAGAGTACAACTACAGTTGCAAAAGTTGAGATGTTCTTTTTATGCTTATCATAAAAATCGGTTACATTCTCCAGCGGATTCACGTCAATATCGTCTTCAACAACGATGTTGTCTCCTGTTGGGGTTCTTCTTACAGAATTTGCCATGTTTAATTACAAATAATTACTAGTTTTAATCTAAAATGGAGTTAGGGCTGCAAAGATAATTCTAATTACCATTTACCCAAAGCCATTTCAAAAATAAATGACCTGCGTCAGCAGTAAATCTAAAAAAAATCGTTAAACCATTAGTCTTTAATAAACGGATAATCAGCTTCTGAGTAGATATCAGCGTACAACTCGCTGTCATCAGGGAATGGGCTCTCTTCAGCAAACTTCACCGAACCTTCAACTTCACGCTTTACTTTGTCGTTAATAGCATCAATTTCGGCTTGCGAAGCCCAATTGTTGGTCATAATAACATTCAGAACGTGGTTAATTGGGTCTTTCTCTTTATACTCTTCCAGTTCTTCTTTCGAGCGATATTTGGCAGGGTCGCTCATTGAGTGCCCACGGAAGCGGTAAGTTTTAATTTCAAGGAAAGTTGGTCCGCCGCCTTCACGGGCTCTGCGTACTGCGCGTTCAATACCTTTATGCACTTCTTCGCAACTCATACCGTCAACGCTATCGCCAGGCATATCAAAAGCATCAGCCATACGGTAGATGTCCAGCACTTTAGAAGTCCTTTCAACTGAAGTACCCATTGCGTAGTAGTTGTTTTCGCAAATGAAAACAACCGGCAATTGCCACAATACAGCCATATTGAATGTTTCGTGCAACATACCCTGGCGGGCTGCACCGTCACCAAACATACAAATGGTTACATTATCAGTGTGGTTGTACTTTTCAGCGAATGCGATACCGGCACCAAGACCAATTTGAGCACCTACGATACCATGACCACCAAAGAATCTTTTTTCTTTAGAGAAGTAGTGCATCGAGCCGCCTTTACCTTTTGAGCAACCGGTCACTTTACCATACAATTCAGCCATACATGCATCGGCAGTTATACCTTTTGCAATAGCCAAAGCGTGGTCGCGATAAGCAGTGATAAGGTTGTCATTAGGACCAATAGCCGACATAATACCTGCCGCTACTGCTTCCTGACCAATATATAAGTGGCAAAATCCGCGAATTTTTTGCATGCCATAAAGTTGACCCGCTTTCTCTTCGAAGCGACGCAACAACAACATAAGCTCATACCAATACAGGTACGTTTCTTTTGGAAATGGTGTCTGCACTTTAGAATAATTTTTGCGAAAATATAAAAACTTTCATTTGCCGCATCAAGAAGCGGAAACCAACATGAGAATTGGTTTTACTTATGCACATTCTATCCTGATAACTTTCAATAAAGTTATCCGTTTTGCTTGGCTTTAGGGTCAAGATGTTTGAGCACCTTTGCTTCAACGTAAAAAATGATCTCTTCGGCAATGTTTTTAGTCTGATCACCCACGCGTTCCAGCTTTCTGATGATAGACAAAACATACAAGGCGTCATTAAGCACTTCAATGTCTTTTTTAATGCAATCGCCTACGTTTTGAATAGCTGCCAAATTATAACCATCTAATACCTCATCGCGCTTAAAAATACTTCGAGCCAGTGCTGTGTCTTCTTTTTCAAATGCTGTACGTGTATCGGTCAATATGTGAATCGCCTCCTCATACATAGCAATCATACCAGTTTTAGCGAACACATTTCTGTCAAAATCGCTCAATGATTCAATGACGTACTTGGCAATGCCATCAGCAATATCGCCAATGCGCTCCAGGTTGTTGTTGATTTTCATCACCGCAAGCAAAAACCTCAAGTCAATTGCTACAGGTTGGTATATCGCAAAAAAATCTTCGCAATCGCGGTCTATTTTTAACTCGAAAGCATTGACTCTTTTTTCACGAAGCACCACCTCGCGTGCCAAATCTTTGTCGAAATGCATAATGGCATTTTTCGACTTTTGTAATTGGGACTCAACGAGCACCCACATATTCATTACTTCAGTTTTTATAGCCTGAAGTTCAATCTCCATGTGCGTCATGACGGTTGTCTATTGTTGGTTTTAACTGAATCTACCAGTGATGTAATTTTGAGTACGTGTATCTTTAGGGTTGGTGAACATGTTTTTAGTATCGTCAAACTCCACTAATTCTCCCATATAGAAAAACGCCGTCTTATCACTTACACGGGCAGCTTGTTGCATATTGTGCGTAACGATAATCAAGGTATAATTTTTCTTCAATTCATGAAACAATTCCTCCACCTTACTGGTTGAAATAGGATCCAAAGCGCTGGTAGGTTCGTCAAACAAAAGCACTTCCGGCTCCATCGCTACCGCGCGGGCAATACACAACCTTTGTTGCTGTCCACCTGAAAGGAAAGTGCCTTTTTTAGTGAGGGAATCTTTTACCTCGCCCCACAAAGCTACCCGGCTTAATGAATGTTCTACAATGCGGTCGCGTTCTGACTTAGGTAAACTAATGCCATTGAGCTTATAGCCAGCAATTACATTGTCGTAAATGCTCAGGTTCGGGAACGGGTTCGGACGTTGGAACACCATACCTATTTTCAGACGAACGAAGATTGGGTGCATTTCCATGACATCAGTACCGTTGAGCAAAATCTGTCCTTTCGCTGTCGCTCCGGGTATCAACTCATGCATCCTGTTAATCCCCCTCAAGAATGTAGTTTTACCACAACCTGAAGGTCCCATTACAGCAATTGCTGCGTTTTTAGGTATTTCTATATTTACATCCTTTACAACGTGGTTAGCGCCGAAATAAGAATTGTAGTTTACAGCTTTTACAATTGTACTTTCCATTTAGCTGAAATAACTTTAGTAAGAATATTTAATAGCAACACCCACAACAATAGAATGCATGATGCACCCCATGCCAAGTCGTGCCAATCGTTATACGGGCTTGTTGCATAATTGAAAATGATAAGTGGCAACGTTTGCATTGGTTGCCCTATATCAAATGATAAATATGGGTTACCGAAGGCAGTAAAAAGTAAAGGTGCTGTTTCACCTGTTATCCTTGCTACTGATAACATTACTCCAGAAAGTATGCCACTGAAGCCACAAGGAATAATCACCTTCAACACTACCCTATGGAACGGCATTCCCAGAGCATAACCTGCTTCTCGCAAAGAATCGGGCAACAACAAAAGAGTTTCCTCTGTACTTCTAACAACAATAGGTAACATCATGATTGCCAGAGCAATACTGCCTGAAATTGCAGAGAAATGCCCCATCGGTTTTACAATCCAGAAATAAGCAATAATACCGATTACAATTGACGGCACACCTTGTAAAATGTCGACGCTTAAACGCGTCCAGTATGCAAGCTTCGATTGTTTGTATTCACTAAGGTAAATACCGCACAAAATACCTACAGGCACCGCAATTATGGTAGAAAGAGCAATGACTTCCACGCTACCTAAAAGCGCATTTTTAATTCCGCCACCTGTTTCACCAACAGGTTTAGGCAAATTCGTCAGGAAGTTCCAATTGATTTTAGTTACACCTGCTTTGATGATGTAAACCAGAATGAAAATCAACGGAACTACGCACAAAACAGAGAGCAAAATTGTCAATCCCTGAAAAGCAATGCTTTTCCCGATTCTGTATTTTACTTGTACACTCATATAAATTATTTAGAAAATCCTTTCACCAGGCGCTTACCAATCATATTGATAACTACGGTTACTAAGAACAATACCAGTCCTAATTCGATTAATGCAGACAGATACACGGGGTGATCTGCCTCGGTGAACTCATTGGCAATAACACTTGCCATTGTGTTGCCCGGCGCGAAAATGCTCTCAGGCAATTTTGCAGTATTACCAATTACCATGGTAACTGCCATTGTCTCTCCCAAAGCCCTACCAAGTGATAGCATCACACCGGCAAAAAGACCCGATTTTGTGTAAGGGAGCACTACACTTTTAATCACCTCCCAGCGCGTTGCGCCAAGAGAATAAGCTGCCTCTTTCAAGTTGCCGGGTACCATCTGCACCATCGACCTGCCTAAAGAAGCTGAATAAGGTATAATCATAATTGCAAGAATGAGCGAAGAAGCAAATATGCCCACGCCCGTCGTTTGAACTCCAATAGCTGCTTCGAACTTACGCACGATAGGCACCATTACAGCCAAACCCCAAAAACCATAAATAACTGAAGGAACTGCTGCAATTAACTCAACAGTGTCTTTTAATAAAGTGGGAACCCAACCCTTTGGGTAATATTCACCCAGAAATAGGGCAACTGCAAATGAAAACGGTATTGAAATAACCAGTGCAAGAAAGGAAGTTAATATAGTACCGACAAGAAACGGGTAAACCCCGAAAATGTCGCGTACAGGGTCCCATACCTTGCCCCAAAGAAAGCTCAACCCTGTGCTTTTAATAGAAAGCGAAGATTGAACTACTAATGTGACTAAGATACCCAGTATCATTACAACCATACCAAATGCAACAAAGAAGATGAGTTTTTTAAACACACCTTCTGCGCGAATATGCCTGACCGAACGTCGGTTTCTACCTTCTTTTTTCACAGATATTCCAATGTCATTAGAAACTACCCGTTGTGTTAATGCTTCTTCATTCAATATCATCGTCGAACTTTCGACGTTAATACCAATATTATTTTGTTCAGAATTCAGAATGCTCACAACGGGTAGTTTAATTTTTAATCAATATTTGTTACTGCTTATTGTAAAACTGGCTTACCATCATAAGTAATGGTTTTCAACAATGCATCACCTACACTCACTGCTTTAGGAGAAAGAGGAGCATAGTTCAATGGAGCACTGTATTGTTGTCCGTCATGGATCATCCATTGAACGAGTTTCAACATTTTAGTCACTTTTGCCAATGAACGGTCGTTGTATTTTTGCTCTTTGTAAATTAAAATCCAAGAAAGACCAGAGATAGGATAACCATCAGCAGCTTCAGTGTTTGTCAAAGAAACTTTACCATCAGCAGGAATTTCGATGTTTGCAGCAGCAGTTACACTGGCAATGCTAGGAGTAATGAAATTGCCTGCTTTGTTTTGGAGTTGGCAGAAAGACATTCCGTTTTGGATAGCATATGCAAGCTCAACATAACCAATTGAACCCGGAGTTTGCTTTACCTGACCTGCAACACCTTCGTTACCTTTACCACCAAGACCTACAGGCCAATTAACTGAAGAACCTTTACCTACTTTGCTATCCCAATCAGTATTTACTTTAGAGAGGTAAGTAGTGAAGATATTAGAAGTACCACTTCCATCAGAACGGTGAACTACAGTGATATCTGTTGCAGGTAATTTTGCAGTTTTGTTTACAGCAGCAATTTTTGGGTCGTTCCATTTTTTGATGTTACCCAAGAAAATGTTTGCCAAAATTTCAGGAGTCATTTTGATTGTGTCCTTACACTCCGGTAAGTTGTAAGTAACAACCACCGCACCAGCTGTTGCAGGAATGTGCACGGCAGCCATTGGCATCATTGCCGAATCTTGTTTACCGTTCAAAGGAGCATCAGAAGCACCAAAATCAACCAATTTTTGAGTCAACTGTTGGATACCACCACCTGAACCAATAGACTGGTAGTTTACTTTCAACTGAGTTGTTTTGTTGTACTCAGAGAACATTTTTGAATACAATGGGTTAGGGAAAGTTGCACCTGCACCTGTAATTGTATTGTCTGCCGTGCTGTCAGCACCCGAAGCGGTACCATTTCCACCGCCACAACTTGTCATCATTACGCTTCCTGATACGAGCATAGCTACGCCACCAAGCATTAAGCCTTTAATTTTTTGCATAATTTAAAATTTAAACTTTTTTGTGTTGAATTATTGAAAAAGTGCCGGGAATTTACCCGGCACTTTTAATATTATTTTCCGTAGATGTAGTAAAAAGTAAGGCGATAAACAGCGTCAGTTCCTTTTGAACCATTTGCTGTTGAGCTCAACTTGTAAGATTGAGTTCCTGTTCCACTCAATGCACAATCGTAAGTGTTCATCCAAACGTTAGGCATTATGTGCATATTTTTAAACGGAGTATAATCAAGACCGAATGTGATGAACGATTCTTTGTTTGTCGGATCATATTGGCTTGTATTTGCTTTGTAGCCAGTAACGTTTACGTTTTGAATGCCGGTTATGTTGCTTAAATTACCAGTAGGGTCAAAATTATCGTAACGTGCAAAGAAACCGAGTTGATCTTTATAAATTCTGCCTTTTGTAAATACTGAGAAGCCCATTGCTTTTGTAGATCTGTACAACGTAGAAGAAGCTGTATCAGTTCCAACTTTGCCTGTAACAGCAACATCACCCATCAAGAAATTCATAAATACTTCTGCACCAACTGTGAATTTAGGAGTAGTATATGCACCAAATAGTTTGTACATATTCCTATCGCTGTGGTATTTACCTGCCTTTAAATCAACGCTATTGTTCCAAACCAGTTTTTGATAATCAGAATACAAATCAAAAACGAGTTTTTTATCCATGAATTTTGCAAAAAGGCTACCATAGAACGCTTTGAAATTATCATTTTCTGGTCTTGCGCCTTGACCATTGCCAACCATAAATGTGTAACCAAAGTTTCCTTTTTTGTCAAAAGTTCCTTGCAAAGACAGACCGAAATCGAACGAAGGAGTACGATGAATATCCGCAATCGTTCTTTCAATTGAACGATATCCCCAAACTTCTTCTGCTGTTTGATTGTTGTTACCTTGTTTAGCGTAACCCGGAGTGTTTGTTTGACCGAACACAAGGTCAGCATTTTTGTAAATACCTTTCCACCTGATGTTTGCAAGTTTCACATACTCTGAAAATTTAGAGTCCGATAAAACGTCGCCGGTACCCTGACCAATCAGATTGTTGTTGAAATCATCTTCAGCAGCCAACAAAAACTCAGCAGAGAATTTTGATGAGATATCATAATTGTACCCCAAATAAATCCTTCTCCACTGGAACAAGTTAGAATTGGCAGTCATCCTAGAGTACTGGTTAGAACCGCCTCTTTGAGCGTCATCACCGCTACCTTTGAATGCATAGTCACCGAAAGCATAACCCCAAAGCTTACCGCTTGGTTTGAATGCCGGAGTATCAGCAGCTGGATTGATTAGAGATCCTCCTTGTGCCATAGCCGTGCCGGCCATCGCGAGGCAGATTGATGAAAGAACTGTGAGTTTACGTAATGAGTGTTGCATGTTTTGTTTTATTTCACTGCAAAAGAACTGCGAAAAAATTACTGCTATGTTACCGCAATATTAATTTAATGTTAAGTGCAGTAAGCTTAGTGAAGTCGTACACACATTTCCAACAACCAATATCAAGGAAAATCATATCTCAATTTCTTGAAGAAAGCTTTAAAAGTTGGAAGAAAACAGCCAAAAACACCTAATTTACCTAAAACTTGACTCAAAAATGAACAATACAGGGTACATATTATTAATAAACGGTTCAATCAGAGGTAACATCGGCAATTCTGGTGTGTTATCAAAATATGCGACTGAGATAATTAATGGTGCCGGAAAAAATGTCCATTTGTTAACATTGGCAGAGTCGATGCCCTCAATTTCGGAAGTGTTGAAAATAGTAG
Source organism: Chitinophagaceae bacterium (assembly GCA_947454235.1). GTDB lineage: Bacteria > Bacteroidota > Bacteroidia > Chitinophagales > Chitinophagaceae > Flavipsychrobacter. The sequence goes on along the minus strand of CANGIY010000002.1, from coordinate 35,877 downwards.
AAAATGCGTCAGCCATATTAGCAATCACAGGTAACTATTGGGGAAGCAGCGGCTCGGTGATGCAACGATTTATTGAAGTAATGACACCTTTTGAAAACACTTCTGCTTTCTGGGGCAAACCATTTTCCGTTTGTGTTTCCATTGATTCAGTTGGAGGTACCGATGTTGCCTCAAATCTTCATGCAGCCTTTTCCGGACTGGGTTGTTGGAGCCCACCCTGCTCTACAGTTATTGTTTCAAGAGTTGGCAACGAAGCAATAGCTGCATCCGTTCACCTCGATGGATCACCTAATGATGATGTTTGGCGCAAAGAAGACTTAAATGTGCTGCTTGAAAACCTGATTATTGCCAGTAACATTGGAGCACCTTGGAAACCGTGGCCCTACCGAAAATTAAAAAAAGCATCGGGCGAATGGCCTACTAATTGCATTTTAGATTTGGGTAATGAGGTTTTTATTAACTAACTACATACTACTTATATATATCGCCCTGCGTTGCTGTTGAAAATCCTTGTTCTTTAAGTTGCTTCACTTTTGATGGGTTGTATAGCAATGGATTAGTATGGTTGAAATGTATCAACCTTATTTTTGACTTTAAGTCGTTTGTCTCATTCTCAAACAGCTTTATCGTTTCCTGAACAAATGGATGCGGGACGGATTCCATTCTGACACCCGGTAACTCATTTTCGTCATAAAATGTTGCGTCTATGAATGCGTAATCGACTTTCTTTACTTCATCTACTATGCTTTGTTTCCACACATTCCATTTATTGATGTCGGGAATGAAAAGAAAAAGCTTGCTACCTACATTCATTTTATAGCCTACTGTTTCCGAATATTCATCACGATGAGGAACTTGAAAAGGGATTACACTTACCGAGTCGCTCAGGTTAATTGGATTATTTTCCTCAAGGGTATCAATGTCAATGTTCTTTAAAGAAACGAGTTGACTCCATGGACCGTTAGAATTGAGGTAGTTTGCCATTCTGGGCATGCAGTAAGCCTTTACGTTTTTACTATTTAAAGCTTCTTTGCCTAGTTGCATCAGTCCGGCATAATGCCCAATATGTGCATGGGTTAGAAACACCCCCTGCGGCAAGTAACTGAATTGATTGGAAGTGAGTTGATTAAAATACTCCAGTTGAAACTTAATATCAGGTGTTGCCTCAAACAGCCACCACCTTTTTGTACTTGGGTCAACAATAGCCAATGAAACGACATAACGCCGTAGCGAATCTTGCTTCCATGCATTCTGGCAACAAATCTTCTTGCAACCGATATGCGGATAGCCCCCGTCCTGTGCAACACCCAACACAACTACATATGGCTGTTGGGCATTTAAAGATGTGAATGCCAATGCCATTACCAATACAAAAAAGTAGAATTGACGCATAGAACACCAAATATAACGGTAATAACCAAAACAGTACATTGACGTTAAAATTGTATTTCGGTTAAAATTGATTCCCGATATTACTTTGAAAAATGGAATAGTACCTTTGCGGCAATTTTTGAAGCTAATGATGACATTCAATCAACTGAAAAAAAATCTGAAAAAAGATGTTTCAGGTTTTAAAACGATTAAGGTAGCTGTGCTGGCTGATAGCGCTTCTCAATTTATTTGTGATGCAATTAAGGGCTATGGGATTCACGCCCAAATTAATTTTGATATATACGAAGCTGATTATTCACAAATAGACCTGCAGGTATTTGACCCTACTTCGGAATTATATGAATCAAAGCCGGACTTTGTAATCATTAATAAGTGTACCGAAAAACTCCAGAAAGAATTTTATAAAAAAGATAGAGCGGGTAAGGCTCACTTTGCTGAGTACATTCAACAAACTACCCGTAAATACTACGAAACAATTACTTCTCGCATGAAAGCGAAAGTGATTGTAAATACCTTCCTTGAAACAACTGATGGTGTTTTTGGCAACTATGCTGCCAAAACCGATGCATCTTTTTTGTATCAGGTAAGGAAGTCCAATTTGTTTTTAATGGATTTGGCGCAACAACTGAAAGACTTGTTTGTTTGCGACCTCAACGCCATTCAATCTGAAATAGGTCACGTAAACGCATTTGATTCAAAAATGTACGTTTCGGCTGATATGGTATACAGCCTTGACTTCCTGCCATATATCGGGCAACACGTAACACAAATCATTCAAGCAGTTACAGGCACATTCAAAAAATGCTTGATTCTGGACCTTGATAACACAACCTGGGGTGGTATTATTGGAGATGATGGTGTTGAAGGCATACAGGTAGGTTATTTGGGTTTGGGTAAAGTATTCAGTGAATTGCAAACATGGGCGAAACAGCTTAAAGAACGCGGTATCATTTTGGCGGTGTGCAGTAAAAACACCGAAGAAATAGCTAAAGAGCCATTTCAAACGCACCCTGATATGGTTTTAAGGCTTGAGGATATTGCCATTTTTGTAGCCAACTGGCAAACAAAAGTGGAGAACATTCGCCACATTCAAGCTGTATTAAACATCGGCTTTGATTCAATGGTCTTCCTCGACGACAACCCATTTGAGCGTGAAATGGTAAAAACGGGTATTCCCGATGTTACTGTACCTGAATTACCTGAAGACCCTTCTGAATACCTTTCTTATGTAAAATCGCTGAATTTGTTTGAAACTGCATCTTACACTGAAGAAGATGAAACAAGAACGAAACAATACCAGGAAGAAGCTCAAAGGAACCAGTTCCAAATGAGTTTTGAAAATGAAAACGACTTCCTGGGCAGTCTGGAAATGGTTTCAGAAGTAAAGGCTTTTGATGATTTTAGCATACCAAGAGTAGCCCAACTTACACAACGTTCCAATCAGTTCAATTTGCGCACAATCAGGTATACCGAAGAAGACCTGAAGGCAATGAAAAAAAACGACAACTATATCACAATGTCACTTACGTTGGAAGATAAATTTGGTAACCATGGTTTGATTGGTATCATCATACTCGAAAAGAAAGATTCAAATACCCTTTTTGTAGATTCATGGATCATGAGTTGCCGTGTATTGAAACGTGGTATGGAAAGGTTTACGTTGAATACAATTGTTGAAAAGGCAAATGCACTTGGCTTCAAGAAAATTGTTGGAGAGTACATTCCAACTAAAAAGAATGGCTTGGTTAAAAACCATTATGTCGACCTAGGTTTTGTTTCCGAAGGAGAATATTGGGTGCTTGATGTTGCTTCATTTGAACCAACATTGGTGCACATCGATAAAAAATAAGAGTATAAGACAAGCAATCGTTAAAATAATGTAGTGCCCGCGAGGTATAACAAAACCTTAAACAAATGCTGGAAGGCAACGTTTAATTTTGCCTCGTGATTGAATTCAAACAATTTCACAAGGCTTATAAAGGCAAAACTGTATTACGAATCAACGAATTATCGTTGAAAGAGGGTGTTTATTGGCTAAAGGGATGCAATGGGGCCGGCAAATCTACTCTACTTCGTTGTATGGCGGGGCTGAATCCTCACGACGGCGAAGTGTTGATTGAAGGAATTACCATCAAAAAAGACAGGATTCAGTACTGTAAACATATACGATATGCTGAAGCTGACCCTACCTTACCGGCATTTCTGACAGGTGATGAAATTGTCAAGTTCTATTTGGAAACAGGTGCTTGCAGGAAAGATTTGCTGGACAAATTTCTCGAACTTTTTGAGGTCAAAAGTTACATTGGGCAAATCATAGGTACATTCTCAAGCGGAATGCTTAAAAAGCTATCATTGGCATTAGTATTGGGCTCGGGAGCGAACGTTTTGTTGCTTGATGAACCGCTTATTACACTTGACACTGCTGCCACTGCACTGTTATTAAAAGCCATCGAAGAACTCACGCTACAAGGCACAACAATCATTCTTACCTCGCATCAGGATGTTGAGATACCAGGTTTAAAAGCCCAACAACTGTTGATTGAAAACCAGATGATTGCATGAATCCAATTCTGAATCAACTTTTTGTAAAGGCCTTTTACAAGAAGAATGCGGGCTTTTTCATGTTTCTTTTCCTTGCATTCTTCGGAACCATGAGTGCGCACGATGTAGTTGAATTACATCATAGCCTCATGATTAATATTACGTCCAGCTTTACCGGGCTTATCGTTTTTTCGCTGGTATCAATTGCTTACGGTGTAAAATGCCTTTTTTTCATGGTTGGGCAGGCTGAAAAAACAGAACATATTTTCATTAAAAACTTGCGGCTTGTAGAAAATAAAAAACAAATGTTGCTGTTTATTGCCTGCACATTTTTCGTTTACTTCCCCATGTTATTCTATAGTGGCTTAACCATTGGGGTAGGTATTTCTTTGAAGCACTTTGGTGTATCCATACTCATTGCTTCAACACAATTGCTTTTAATACTTGCTATAGCCTATTCAATTTGGAAAAACATTAATGTACTCGGCGTAGAAAAGACTTATTTCAGACCGTTTGTTATCAAAAGCAAACCTAGAAATGCTTACTTGTTTACAATCAGCTACCTATGGAATTCTAAAAGGACCAATCTGGTTGCCATTAAACTCTTCTCGTTCTTACTGTTTCAATTCCTTATTCTGCTAAATACTGATAATGTCTCTAAAGAGAATTTTAGTTTCGTAGTGCTTTTAAGTGTTTCCTCACACGCACTGCTACCCTTTTTCATTATTCGTTTTTGGGAAGAAGAGTTTCCATATGTTCGACAGTTTCCCATCAGCCATCTAAAACGTATTTCTTATTGGTTGCTCACTTATGTGGCGTTGTTTTTACCCGAGCTCATTTTTATGCTCGTCAATAACCCCGATCATGTTTCACCTTTAATACTATCATCATTCTATGTTTTGGCTGTAGTTCACCTGCTATTTTTTACCAGTCTACAGTACCTACCAAGGGTGAATTTCAATAACTACACTGGCATTATTTTGGTGCAATTCTTTGTTTCTATGTTTTTGATGGCTGGAATCAATGTGTGGCTGTATGCTCTTGCAGAAGGTGCAATAGCATTGATGTTGTACGTATATTTCTATCCCCGTTACGAACTCCAGCAAGAAGAAACCATCAAAGGATAGGGTTAAAAAAGTGTTTGCACAGGCTCGATGAATAGCTTTTGTGCTTCCGGTTTGTTGGTATCAACTCCTTTTTGGTAAATGAGATTACCTACCCTGTGTGCTTTTAAAAACCCATCAGAAATAGGTTTCATCATTTCTTTGATGCCCTCAATTTTTAGATCCGACACCCATCTATCACGCTCACAATCAGGGATTATAAGAGGCATCCGGCGTTTAACGTTATGTATTTCAGCCATCAACTTGTTTGCAGGCGTGGTAATAATAGAAAATGTCTTTAGTACTTCACCGGTATCGTTGTTCAACCAATTGGAATAGACACAACCCATAGTAAAAGGGTCACCATCTGCGGCATAAATAAAGTATGGATTTATTTTCTTACCTACGTGTTGGCTTTCAAAAAAGCCACTCACCCACAACAAGGCCCTGTATGACCCGATATAATTTTTGTAGCTGGGCTTCTCGAAAATCTCTTCACAAGTAGCATTGAGAGTATTTGCATATCGTCTTGCCTCGTCGGTCGTCTTTACCCATGATGGTATCAACTTCCACATTGCTGGCTGCACAATTCGTGGTTCTTCAATGGTTGTAACAGGAAGCTGAGGCATATCAAAGCCGTCGGCATGGTAATATTGCGGATACGGTCTTATTTCAAAGACTTTACCTTGACTAATCGTCTGTTTTTTGAAATAACCATTCAAATCGTTCTCGAGTGGTACGGCTGTTTTAAAACACATTGTGTCTATTTTTAAGCAATTTAAGAACTTTTAAAGCATCCTAAATCATTGGGAAATCATTAGGCATTCTTTATTGAAAATCGGGAGGAAAATAGACTTTTTCATAATGAACAAATAAGGTGAAACAATATTCATAGAGACCCACAATCTGTAATTTTGGATTAAATAATTAACTACGATGTCAAAGAAAAATCAAATAGGTCTCGACCAAAAAGCAGCCAAAGAACTGGCTTCAAAACTCAATGCTTTACTTGCTAATTTTCAAGTATATTACATGAATGCGCGCGGCTTTCATTGGAATATCACAGGTGAAAAATTCTTTGAGTTACACCTGAAATTCGAAGAAATTTACAACGACGCACAACTCAAAATTGATGAGATTGCTGAACGTGTTCTCACTTTAGGCTATACACCAATGCACTCATACACTGAATACATTGCGAATTCTTCAATCAAAGAGGCCACCAATGTAACTAAGGGAAAAGAAGCCCTTGAACGTGTTCTTGAAGGCATATCAGTATTATTAGGTCTTGAAAGAGAATTACTTTTGCTTTCATCTGATGCTGGAGATGAAGGTACTAACTCATTAATGAGTGATTATATCAAGCTACAGGAAAAATCAGTTTGGATGTTCAACGCATTCCTGAAGTAAAAGATGCCCCTAATAAAATAACTCCTCTGCCCCGACTTGTATGATTCGGGGCAGTTTTTTGTGCAACAATATCTCCTACTTTTGCGCCATGATTTATAACGTTATCGGACTTATGTCCGGCAGTTCGCTTGATGGGCTAGATATTGCCCATGTAAAGTTCGAAGAAGTGAGGGGCAAATGGAGTTATGAAATTCTGAATGCTACGTGCAATCCTTACCCTGCACCAATAGCTACAAAACTAAAGAACGCTGTAAATTTGAATGTTGCCGAATTTCTTGAGCTAAATACAACATACGGACGCCTTTTAGGAGAAAGTGTCAAAGGTTTTATAATAGAAAACGGGCTGGAGCACAAAATCAATTTTGTTGCTTCTCACGGACATACCATTCACCATAATCCTGAAAAGCGCACGTCATTTCAAATGGGTGATGGCGCTTCAATTGCTGTAGTTTCAGGGCTACCTGTTATCTCCGACTTGCGAAATACAGATGTTGCGCTCGGAGGTCAGGGCGCACCTATTGTTCCAATTGGTGATCGTTTATTGTTTGGCGAATACAGCTACCTGTTGAACATTGGCGGCATTGCAAACCTCACCTGCCAAACCAATGATTCATCAATTGCTTTTGATATCTGCGTTGCCAACCAGGCTTTGAATGCACTGGCCCAAAAAGAGGGATTCGCTATGGATTCTGGTGGCACATTGGCGGCGTCGGGAAGTTTGTTGGTGAATGTTTTAGATGCACTTAAACAAAACAATTACTATAAAAAGGCTGCACCGAAATCATTGAGCAACGAGCAAGCTATTGAACTTGTTTTCCCTGTGTTGAATGAATCTCAGCACAGCACAGCCGATTTACTGCACACTGTTTGCGAATTGATTGCATGGCAAGTGGCACAAGCTGTTGAAACGAACAAAGTAACACTTGAACCAACTAAAATGTTGATTACAGGCGGAGGTGCATTCAATAACTACCTCGTTCAGAGAATTGAAACACACCTTGGTGAATTGAACGTAACAGTTGAAGTTCCTAAACCAGATTTAATTAAGTTTAAAGAAGCTGTTGTGATGGCGCTCATCGGCACGTTAAGGTGGCGCGAAGAAAATAATGTTTTAAGTTCTGTTACTGGTGCACAAAATGATAGTTGTGGTGGTGCACTATGGTTGCCATAGTCATATATAAATACATCATAAAACGAAAACACCCCGTTCCTTGTTTGAAACGGGGTGTTTTTATATGTTAACCTAATTAGGCGTTTTCAGCCGCTTTGGGTTCTTCAGTAACATCGTCAGAAGCCAGTTGAGGATCGTCGTATTGACGTTTACCAATCAATTGCTCCATATCATCTTTGAAAAGCACTTCTCTTTTCAACAATTCTTCAGCAATCAATTTTACGCAATCCATTTTCTCAGTCAGCAATTGTTTAGTGCGCACATATGCATCTTCAACTATAGCACGTACTTCCTCATCAATCATTCTGCCTGTCTCTTCAGAATATGGCTTAGCGAAACTATTGTCGTTTTGTGGGTCGTAGAATGAGATATTACCTACTTTCTTACTCATACCGTAATATGCTACCATTGCATAAGCACGGCTTGTAACATGTTGTAAGTCACTCAACGCCCCTGTAGAAATTTTACCAAAAACCAGTTCTTCAACTGCACGTCCGCCGAGCGTCATACACATATCGTCGAGTAAGTGATCGGTAGTTCTGATGTACATTTCTTTTGGCAGATATTGCGCATATCCAAGAGCTGCTACACCGCGAGGTACGATAGTCACCTTCACCAATGGGTGCGCATGTTCCAGGAACCAACCAGCAACAGCGTGACCAGCCTCGTGGTAAGCGATAATCTTTTTCTCTTCAGGTAAAATGATTTTGTTCTTTTTCTCAAGACCACCAATAACCCTATCAATTGCATCGTTAAAGTCGCTCATATCAACTTCTGCCTTACCCTTTCTGGCTGCAATCAACGCGGCTTCGTTACAAATATTAGCGATATCAGCACCCGCAAAACCCGGAGTTTGAACTGCCAACTTATGGATATTGAGATCTTTTGAACGTTTGATAGGTTTCAGATGCACATCGAATATTTTCTCACGACCTTTTACATCCGGAATATCAATTGAAATCTGCCTGTCAAAACGACCCGGGCGCAACAATGCGGTATCCAATACATCAGGGCGGTTAGTAGCAGCAAGTACAATAATACCGCTGTCACCACTGAACCCATCCATTTCAACAAGCAATTGATTCAGCGTATTTTCACGCTCGTCATTGCTCATAACTACATTTTTACCCCTTGCTCGTCCTATTGCGTCAATCTCATCGATAAACACAATACATGGTGCTTTTTCACGTGCTTGCTTGAATAAGTCTCTCACCCTTGAAGCACCGACGCCTACGAACAATTCAACGAAATCAGACCCAGACATAGAGTAGAATGGTACCTGAGCTTCTCCTGCCATTGCCTTAGCCAGCAAGGTTTTACCAGTTCCCGGAGGCCCTATTAGCAATGCTCCTTTCGGTATTTTACCGCCCAGTGCCGTGTACTTCTTAGGATTTTTGAGGAAATCGACAATCTCCATCACCTCTACTTTGGCTTCATCGAGACCTGCAACGTCGTTGAAAGTGATGTTTACTCGTGTACCTTTTTCAAACAACTGAGCTTTTGATTTACCGATGTTGAAGATACCACCGGCACCACCACCGCCGCCACCTGAGCCCATCTTCCTGAACAACAGTACGTAAAGGGCAATCAGTGCGAGGATTGGCAGTACGATTTGTATCATCATCCTGAAATAATCAAGCTGAGAATCGTACAACACAGGCAAATGATGTACCGGGTTGAGTGATTTTTCGTACTCTGCAAGATCCCTGCTAAATTGGTCAACGGTACCAATTTTGAACTCGAAGCCAGGTATTTTCTCTGCATTTGGTCCGGTATTAATTTCCTTTCCGTTCAGCCCCTGAATTGAAATGTTGTTCTTGAAATACACTTCAACATGGTCAGAGTTAATCACCCTCAGGCGAGCAACTTTACCGCTGTCGTTGTACCTCTTGAAATCTTCAAAGCTTTTTTCCATTGAGCCCATTTGTACATTGCCGCTGTAAAGCTGAACAATCAACAAGAGCATCATAATTACCCCGAATACCCAGTAAATATTAAACTTAGGCGCTTTTCTTGGGTTGTTCGGATCATTACCCATTGGGGGCTTTGGTCCGGGGTTTTGTTTATTTTCTTCCATTATTTCGGAAAATTAAATTTAGTATGTACTTAAAATCAATAATTCTTTTTCGGGGCATCTTCCCACAAATTCTCTAGACTGTAGAATTGTCTGTAGTCGAGCGTAAAAATGTGAACAACTACGTCAACAAAGTCGACTAGCGTCCATTTCTCGCCGTATTCAACATGGTAAGGCTTTTCACCTAGTTCTTCTTCCACTTTTTCTACAATATGGTCGGCAATTGCTTTTACCTGAACAGGAGAGTTGGCATCGCAAACAACAAAAAAGTCAGCCACTGCCTCACTGATTTTGCGCAAATCGAGTGATACAACATCTTGTCCCTTCTTGTCCTGGATTGCATCTACGACTGTAGTTACCAACTTGCTGTTTACCGCAAGTCTTTTTACGGGTTTCTTCTTTTCTTGTGTTTCTGTCAACAATTGCTTCAAGCTCTGTACGGATGGTTGGTATTAAAATATAATTAAGACTATTGCCTTTATTTCAAAGATAAGCTCTAAACGTTTGTAATTCAGCATTTTATTGCCTTTTATTGAACTACCACTCAATGATTTTAGCTCACTTTTGGTTTAATTGCAGTTAATTTGTCAAAACGGTTTATCAAAATTAGAAATTCTTTCGCACTTCAGCACATGACTTTTTCACATTCTAACATAATTGAACTCAACTCAGTAGACAGTACCAATAATTATGCCATGAATCAGATCGATGCAGGCTTAGCAGGGCATGGGTACGCTGTTATGGCTCTGTCACAAACATCAGGTAAGGGGCAACGAGGTAGAATATGGCAAGATGAGCCGGGAAAAAGCCTTTTAATGAGCCTTGTTGTAGCTCCAAAGTTCAGTTTAGACCACCAGTTCCTGTTTAATGCCACAATAACTGTTGCAATTGCCAAAGTTTTGCAAAAATCGGTACCCGGTGCGGTTGTCAACATCAAATGGCCCAACGATATCATAATCAATGACAAAAAGACAGCGGGCATACTCATTGAAAACGTACTGCGGGGTGCCAATTGGAATTTCAGTGTCATAGGTCTTGGAGTCAATGTATTTCAGGAGTCATTCCCTGACATTTTGCCACATGCAACATCGTTGAAACTCAATCGAGGCGCTATTGCTGATTTAAAAATACTTGCTGAAGACATAAGAACAGCAATTCTGGCAGCCCACGACAACTACCCCACCCATGATAGTATCATGGCGCAATACAACAGCTTTCTTTTCAGGAAAAACGAATTTCAGCGGTTTTCAAAAAATGGCTTAGAACATAGTGCAAAAATATTAGAAGCCACCGGCAAAGGCACTCTGAAGGTCATTGCCCCTGATGGAACAACAACTGAATATATTCACGGAGATTTTACCTGGGAGTACTAATTAAAGCGAATTCACCACTTGCCTCAACTTCACCAATTTACCCATTAAACCATCTAACAAATCGAGGTGCAACATATTGGCACCGTCGCTTTTAGCTGTTTTTGGGTCAGGGTGTGTTTCAATGAAAAGCCCATCAGCGCCTACTGCGATACCTGCCCTGGCAATGGTTTCAATCATTTGTGGATTACCACCAGTAACACCCGATGCCTGATTAGGTTGCTGTAGTGAGTGTGTGCAATCAAGCACAACCGGCGCACCCAAACCCTGCATGGTAGGAATTGAACGGTAATCAACAATCAGATCGTGATAGCCAAACATAGTTCCTCTATCGGTTAATACCACTTTATCATTACCACTTTGGCGTACTTTATCAATTGCGAATACCATGCTTTCTGGACTCAAAAACTGTCCTTTCTTTACATTGATGATTTTGCCTGTTTTGGCTGCAGCAATCAGCAAATCAGTCTGGCGGCAAAGGAATGCCGGAATTTGCAACACATCAACGTACTCAGCCGCCATAGCAGCTTCTGACGCATCGTGAATATCAGTAACAACAGGTACACCAAAAGTTGATTTTACTTTCGCGAGAATCTTTAAAGCTTTTTCGTCGCCTATACCTGTAAAACTATCTAACCTGCTACGATTTGCTTTGCGATACGACGATTTAAAAATCACCGGAATCTGATGCTTATCGGCGATAGCAATCACCCTTTCAGCAGTCTTCATAATAATTTCTTCACCTTCAACAATGCAAGGACCTGCCATCAGGAAGAAATTATTCGCAGCGTTTCCTTTCGGGAAAATATCGTACAGATTATTCATGGTGCGAAAATAGGAAAATGCGCGCAACCTAACCTAATTGGGTATGTTACAATTACACGGTACTATTTCTTTTGCCTGCGCTTCAAAGCGGCAGCTCTCTTGTTGCGCACTTTCGCTTCGTATTCGGCATTTACGTTGTATCCCGCTCCTTTAGCCATATCGAGGTAGTAAACTGCCAAACTGTCTTTACCCACCGAATCGTAAGCCACGCATAAATTGTAAGAGGCTGATTGGATTACGTCGCGAACAGGTTGTTTGGTTTTAATTTTTAAAGACTGCTCCCAGTCTGCAACTGCACCTTTAAGATTTCCACTGCCAAATACAGCACATCCCCTATAGAAGTAAAAAAACGGGTTATCACTTCTCAATTTCATAAGCACAGTGTATTGTACCATCGCCTCACGATTATGCGCTGCCTGCACTGCCTTAAATGCACTATCGGCGTAAATTGCTTCAACACCCTGATTGTACCTAAAGGCATTGATATAACACCTGAATGCTTTCAAAGTGTCGCCTTTTGATGCAAAGTAATATGAACTATCCAACGGAGTCTTGAAATCACCGGTTGGCTTTTGAGGGGTACCCAGTTGACTATTTTGTTGCCCGTTAACAGGTTGGCTATCATCCTGAGCCACCCCGGGATATAGTGCTTCACCCCCATTCAAAGACATAATCTTGTTGATTTTTGCCTCCATCCACTGGTCGGTAGATCTCAATTTGATGCAAACATCAAAACATTCCATAGCCCGTTTATAATCACCTGCATGGAAGTAATAGTTACCTAACCACTTATACGACAATGTTGCAATACCGCTGTTAAATGGATCATGGCGTTTATCAGGGTCTTTTTTAAATGGGTACTTGGTAACACCATCTGTCTCCAGCGTCTCAGCACTATGCCATACTTTGGTTCTGTCAACACACAAAGCCATCAGGAAAACAGAAAATACCGCAACTGTTGTCAGCAACGGAATTTTGAGCGAAACCCGCCCAGAAATGAGCTTGTAAATAAGCCACGGAATAAGGAAGAACAAACCAATATACGCTACATAAGAATACCTATCGGCCATAATAGCGGCACCAACAGAGATGAATTGTAGAACAAAAACGATGTTGACAAAAAAGAAATAAACGCCAAAAACAACCACTTTCATGTACTCCTTCCCTTTTTTCCATGCCCAAATAACAGGTGCAACCAGCAGTGTAAGTGCAATGAACGGAGCGAAATAGAAAATCTGATGATAATAACCCGTTGTGTATTTAAACGGATAAGGATAAAAAGTAGATAGGTAAGTGGGTTCAAACAGCTTGTAGATGTACATAAAAAAGCCATAAGACGCGAACATCAGGCGCTCCTGAATAGTGAGCACATTGAATGCCGCAACCGCCCCCGTTCTGTTTTGGGTGTAAAATGCTGCGCCGCCTATTACCAAAGAAGCCAGGAAGAACACAAATTTTTCAGCCAGCAATTTCTTTCCAATGCGCTGTGTAAGTGAAAGTCCCTTGTCGAAGTTTATAAGTCCGCGATCTAGTAACACATCAATACACAATAAAGAAGCAGGGAACACTACTGCCATCGGTTTTGAAAGGCAAGACAAAACAAACAATACGAATGTCCACCAAAACCACTTCTTTTCATTATTTGATACATAGTTGAGGTAAGTGATTAAACCCGCCAAGTAAAAAGTAGTGTACAAAACATCTTTACGTTCAGCTATCCAGCATACTGATTCGACGTGCATTGGGTGAATACCAAACCAAAGAGCACCAACACCAGCTACAAACAAACTACCCCACTCTTCCATTTTTAGTGAGCTGCACAAACGGAAAAACAATATGAAAACAAAAATGGCATTCAGCACATGAATGGCCACATTAGTCATGTAGTAAGACGATGGATTGAGTTGAGCGAAATAGTAATTGAATGCAAGTGATAAAAGACAAAGCGGATGATAGTTATTCATCGTAATGTCTTTTGTGAACAGTGCTTTTAGGTTTTCCCAATTGAGTGCCCTGATGTATTGATTGTTGACAACGTAGTAATCATCGTCCCAATTGGAGAACTGATTATCCTTCGCTCCTTGAAAAACAAATAAGATAATGACACTGAGCAGGAAAATGATGATGGCTTTTTTGTGCTTCAGGGAATTCAACATAACGGCAAAAATAAAATAATTGGGTTGATTGGTAAATTTAATGAGAAAAATGGTTTTCAGCATTAAACGGGGTGGGTAAAAACGAAAAAAGCCACCTTCGATAAGGCGGCTGTTACATCAAACAAAAAACATATCATTAGTTCGCAGCAGTTGCTTGCGATGGTAAAGTCTTTTTAGAAAGTGTTGAAACAAAGTTTCTCACTTCAGTTTTGTTTTGGTCGTTGAACAATGCAAAAAAGTAGTTAGAGTGACCGTCGTTCATTTTTGCATGTTTCAATTTAGCTTCAAACTCAACTTTGTTAGTCAAATAAAGAATATTGAAATCATGCATTTCTACTGAGTATACTCCGTCTTTAACAACAAGGTCTATTTTATACTCAACATCAAATTTGTGTTCTTCATCTTTTGCATCGTTAGTATAAATAACATACTTACCTTTTGCAGAATACCTTTTTTCAATGGTATCAACTTTTGGCGAAGCAATAACTGAATTGAAATAGTAATGAGCATTGTCAACTATCCTTTGTTCAGGGAATTCGCTCGTCACTTTAATGTTTGTATCGTAAAAAGGTAGTCCTTTTTGCAAAGGAATTCTTGCGTAAGATTCTTGAAGCCATTTGTAACGTTCTCCCAAGTTTTGCGCACTTGCAATGTTTGAGAAGCTGATAGCGATTAGAACGAGGAAAAATAACTTTTTCATAAAACAGATTTTTCGTTTTCTCTAATTAGTTGTTAAATACTTGTTTGTCGTTTGTTAATGCAAATATACACATACAAAATTCAGTTAACCAAATTTTAGTTCCCTAATTTTTCATTTTTTGTTAACCGCATTAACAACTTTTACTTTTTCTTAACAATTACAATTTCCGACTAAAACACGTTAATGCTTGTTTTTCAATGTTTTACGTCTTTTTTAGCACACATTAAGTCAAAATCAACTTTTAACATCAACACCACTCGACAACAAGTGATTAACATCACATTTGTTAACGGAAACTTACATTGACACTTTTTATAATTCTTTTTCATTGCAAATTCCATTAACAATTAACAACCTAAAACACATTTACAGCACAAGTAACAATAGAGCAATTAACAATACCTAATTATTTGTTAAGTCGGTGTTTACCTCTTGCGGAGGGGTATCTCGAAGTTGTAATATTGTTGTGTCATTATTCAGACACATATATGGGAACTCCCCAAACTACTTCAGACACCACCAACCCCACTCCGATTTTTAACTCAAGCCTTAAAACTTCCGTAGTTAACAGCCGACTGGCATTTCAAATCAACGAAAACATGGTCAACCATAAAAAAATGGTTCACCCACCTTGTTTCACTGCTTGATTTATTACGGGTATCAACAACCTGAACCTAGGTAGGCACATTTTAAAAACAGTGCCACTACCCTACGTTCCGTTTACCGTACTCTTTGTTACCGTTGTTACGTTCTGTAAAAGCGTCACACCCTCCTTGCGTTTTACATTTCAATTCAATAATTCAAAACACTTTAACCACAAAACACAAATTTTATGAGTTTCACAGAATTCATGCTCCACTACGGTTGGATCATCTTTACAACAATGTGTATCTTTTTATACAAAATGATACTCAGGGTATTCTTCGGAATGGTAATAGTACCCGAAAACAGTATTGGTCTTGTCACCAAAAAATTCACCCTTTCGTCCTCAAACCGCTTGCCCGATAGCCGTATTATCGCTACCAATGGCGAAGCCGGTTTACAGGCAAAAACACTGGCGCCAGGTTTGTATTGGTTTTTATGGCCTTGGCAGTTTTCAGTGCAATTAACGCCATTTACAGTAATACCCGAAGGTATGATTGGACTTGTATTGTCGAAAGACGGTGCTGAAATACCTACAGGCCGCATTCTTGCCCGCAAAGTAGAATGTGATAACTTTCAGGATGCGGTTGCGTTCCTAAACGGTGGCGGACAACGTGGTCGCCAAACAGCATTCATAACTGCGGGCTCTTACAGAATCAATAAATTCTTGTTCGAGATAAATCTCGTTTACCAAAGTGTCATTAAAGAAGGTATGGTGGGTATTGTAACATCGATGGACGGTGAACCTCTTGACCAGGGACAAATAGCCGGTAAAATGATTGAGGGACACAATAACTTCCAGGATATTGATTCCTTCCTGAAAAATGGTGGTTACAGGGGCTTACAACCTCAAATCATACTTGCCGGTTCTTACTATATAAATACATGGGCAGTACAACTTGAAGAGGTGTATATGACCGAAGTACCTATAGGACATGTAGGTGTTGTTATCAGCTACATTGGCGAAGACGGTGAAGATGTTACCGGCGAGACATTCAGGCATGGCAACATCGTAAAAAAAGGACAGCGCGGTGTGTGGTCTGAACCATTTGGACCGGGTAAATACCCTATTAACAAATACACCATGAAAATTGAAACAGTGCCTACAACCAACCTTGTATTGAACTGGGCAACAGCCAGAAGCGAAGCACACGACCTTGATAAAAACCTTAGCACCATTACTGTAAGATCAAAAGATGGGTTCCCTTTCAATCTTGACGTGGCTCAAATTATCCATATCCCGGCAAATGAAGCACCAAAAGTGATTGCTCGTTTTGGTAGTATGAACAACCTGGTTTCTCAGGTTTTAGAACCAACCATTGGTAACTACTTCAGGAACTCTGCTCAGGACAGCGATGTAATTACATTCCTTACCTCAAGGAAAGAAAGGCAAGAATCAGCCAGAGCGCACATCAGGGCCGTGTTGGAAGAGTACAACGTAAATGCAGTAGATACTTTAATAGGTGATATCGTACCGCCTGCTGCACTTATGAAAACACTCACCGACCGTAAAATTGCTCAGGAAGAAGAGAAAACCTACGAAACCCAAAGAATGGCCCAAGAAAAACGCCAGGGTATGGAAAAAGAAACCGCTATTGCTGACATGCAACGAGAAATTGTAAAAGCACAGCAAAGCGTTGAGATTTCTCAAAGGAATGCTGATAGTATGGTTAAAAAAGCAGAAGGTGACGCCGCCAGCCTCAGGTTACAAGTGGATGCCGAAGCAACAGCTACTAAAATGAGGGCAAATGCTGAAGCTGAGGCTACCAAACTAAGAGCAGGTGCGCAAGCTGAAGCTACTAAACTAAATGCATCAGCAGAAGCTGAACGGATTTCTAAAACAGGTAATGCGGAAGCTGAAAAAATACTAGCTATTGGTAAATCAACCGCAGAGGCTTATGAATTACAGGTAAGCGCAATGGGTGGCGACAACTTTACTCGCTTCAAAATCACTGAAGAAATTGGTATCAACAAAATCAAAGTAATACCTGACATCATCATCAACGGTGGCAGTGGCACTGAAGGTTCTATGAACGGACTGATGGGATTAAGGCTAATGGAAATTTTGAACGATAAAAAGAAAGAAGAGCAAAAAGAAAACAACGCTAATAGCTAATCGCTTTTTTGCAAACTAATTACCCAAGACCGCTCCGGATATCGCTTCCGGGGCGGTTTTTGCTATATTTGGTTGTCAGTTGGAATCAGAATTCGCAGAATTACAGAATTTTCAGAAATGAATATTGCGGGTTTGGGGCGTTGGTAGGTGCGCATTTTGTTTGAATCAAGATTTACTGAATTATAGAATTTTCCGGATAGGGTTTATCTTGAACTATGATTTCCATTGATTTTTGTGATGGGCAATGATTTTTTTGGAAGTACGGAATCATACGTGTCCCAACCGTAGGTCGGGAGTTTTCATTTAATCATGATTAATCATGGTTCAAGACACACCGTTGTGGTTTGCAAGCGGATGCTTGCTCAGTATTAGGACGAGGCGGACGCCTCGACCAGGAAATTGGGCAGCGGGGCTTTACATTGTACAAATGGAAGAGAACGGAAATATTTTACAAACACAAAAATTGATAGTAGAAAACTAGTTAAATTTGTAACAGGCAACAATATATTAAATGAGAAAGGTTTTCGCGGTTGTGGTTCTATTGTTTTGGTTGAGTGTGCCTATTGTTTATGCACAACACTTTCAATGGATAAAGGGTGGTGGGTGCACAGATGATTTTACTACAAGTGGCGCAGCCGACCCACACGAAGGGGCATATATGATGACTATAGACCAACACGGAAACGTTTATGCATTGAGTGTGGTTGCCAGATATAACGTAAGAGCTGATACATTTCGTGGATATTGCGGACGATCTCAACCGAATTTATTATTAACGAGTTACAAACCTTCCGGGCAAATGAGATGGGCAAAATTAATCCTTTCAGATGCAGGAGCCAGCCATATGCAGGGTTTGACTTGCGACAGTATAGGTCATATCTATATCTCAGGCTTGTTTATTAATGCCAACCTTTACATTGGTAGTGACACCATAATTCGAAGCTTGCCCTATCAAAACTTAGGGGTAATGCAATTTGACACCAATGGTCATTTTAAATGGGTTCGGTATTTGGGTAACAACACTTATGCAACTATGGCTGCGGTACTCAATGTCGGTGCAGCGTTAGTTACAGATTCTTCGAATAATGTACATTGGGTTACTAATGTAAAATTTGGAATGCCACTTTCTAGCACTGAAGTAAGCCACTGGGGAGCTTATGAATTTACGTTTAGTTCGTCAGGCACTTTACTTTCTCATAAAGAACTTGCAATTGATACAAGCCTATCTGTTACTGGTGGCAATATTGATAGAAAGACGGGTAAACTTTATGTGTGGGGCGAATTGATGTATGTAGTAGCGGGCAGAAGTGGTTACAGATATTTAGCTGCTTTAGATACAGGTCGAAATTTAATTTGGATTGATACAATGGGTGGATATGGGGTATGGACAGGTGTTCAACCTGACGGACATGGCAACTTGTATTTGTTAGCTGGTGGTCAGACATTGATGTATTTTCATGGTGATACTGCTAGTGGTGGCACCATGGGGTGGTTTTTGAAATCAGACACAGCCGGTAATATTTTATGGAATAGAACATTTCATGGTTCAACGAGTATCAATAGCATCTTAAATCTTGTCTTAACAAAGAACGGAAATCTTACCGCTGCCGGCTGTGCAATTGGTACAGTAACAACTCCTGGTTATAGCATGGCAATGTATAGCGGTGAAGGTTGGAATCCTTACCTAGTAGTCATTGATACTATGGGAACCGTCGAAACTTTTAAACAAATTCATGGGAGTGGTGGTTATGATGCAGGTGATTGTATGACAGCAGATAACATGGGCAACATTTACATGGGTGGAGAAGTATTTGATAGTATTTGGGTTGATTCCGTTGGTTATCATTCCGTTGGGGGTACTTCTGATTTCTTTGTAACCCGCTACGGAGTTGACTATGACTGTACCTCCATGCCAGGCTCTTCATTCACCTATTCTGCTTCTGGAGCAGGTGGTTCTGTGGTGGCATTTACCTACACAGGTACGCTTGCGGGTACTGATTCTATAGTATGGGATTTTGCAGATGGTGGCAGAAGTGCTTCATTATACCCTACACATACTTTTACTGCTGCTGGAACCTATACCGTTTGTGCCACTGTGTATTCGCGTTGTGGTAATGATATTTATTGCTTACCTATCTATGTACCCTGTGTGGCTGCTCCTACTGCCAGTTTTACGACCAGTGGTGTTTCAGGCACCAGAACATTCAGGTACACTGGTGTTACCTTTGGGCTTGATAGCGTAGTGTGGCACTATGGCGATGGTAGTTCATCGGTTGGCACAACAACAACCCATGCCTACACTACTACAAGTACGTATACAGCATGTGTAACAGCGTATTCCCCGTGTGGCTCTGATTCTGCATGTACTACTATAATCATTACCTGCACAGCACCACCTACAGCTACCTTTTCAAGTTCAGGTACTTCTGCAACCCGTGGATTTACCTATACAGGTACTACAACGGGTGTAGATAGTGTTTCGTGGCGTTTTGGAGATGGTGGTAGGGCAAATGGTACAACCACTGCTCATACCTACGCTGCAACAGGAGTCTTTAATGTGTGCTGTATTGCCTATTCTGTTTGTGGTAATGATACAACATGCACCAATATCACTGTTACTTGTACTACTACACCAACCGCTTCATTTGCCCATAGCGGGGTGTACAACGTTTCTTTCACCCATACAGGATCAGGAACAGGTATTGACAGTATAGTATGGCATTACGGAGATGGTGTTACTGATACAGGTGTTGCTCCAAGTCATACCTATACTTCTGTAGGCTCATTTGTAGTATGCGAATATGTTTACAATGGCTGTGGTGTAGATTCTCAATGTATCACGATTACTGTTCCTTGTATCACAGCTCCCACTGCTGCATTCACTGATTCTGTTGGTCATGGCGGTTACGTACATTTTACTTTTATAGGAACAGGAACGGGTATTGATAGTGTTGTATGGCACTATGGAGACGGTGCTACAGGAAGAGGAATTAGCGCCAATCACACCTACACCGGTGCTGATACGTTTACTGCGTGCATGTATGTGTACAGCCCATGTGGCATAGATTCAATCTGCCACAGAGTAACAGTGCCTTGCGATACTCCCGTGGTTTCATTCACCCACACTGGTATTGTTCATGATACGTTTACATACACAGGTTCAACTTATGGCTTAGACAGCGTAGTATGGGATTTTGGAGACGGCACCCGAAGCACAGGTACAACAACATATCATGCGTATGATACTACAGGTACATACAGAGTTTGCATAACCGCCTACAGCTTCTGCACTTCTGATTCTATTTGTATTGATGTACATGCTATTGGCTTAGGTATTGAAACAGCGGTACTATGCAATATCCAAATATTCCCCAACCCTGCCAGTGATGAAATTTCCATTGTAAATGCACCTGTGGGGGCAGAGTATAAATTAATGAGTGTTACGGGGGTTACATTGATTGAAGGTGTAACAGATGCTCAATCTGCCGTGCTGAACGTTACCAAAATTTCATCAGGACTTTATTTGCTTGAGGTGACCGCACAAAACAAAAGGGAGATTACTAAGATTGTTGTTGAAAGGTAGGTACATCATCAAAAAATCATTGACACCATTGCCGCGAGATGTAGGGGCGAAAGGCTTTCGCCCGGTAACAACATCATTTATACCACTGGCGCAGCACCTTTTGTCTGAATCATGATTTAAAAATTAATAAGATTCTCAATACATCCCCACATACGTAGAGGTTTGGGTAATCACCGGAGTTAAAGATTATTTGTATTGAATGGCATAAAGGCGCACCTTAAAATCAAAAAGGTCAGAAACAATTTGCACTGTTTCTGACCTTGTAGTTCCGACAGGAATCGAACCTGTATCTAAAGTTTAGGAAACTTCTATTCTATCCATTGAACTACGGAACCAACCTGCTTCCTATAAAAAGGTGTGCAAAGGTAAGCAAAAATTGTTTTCAAAGCCATTGAACCCAAAAATATTCCACTAATTTTGCACCCGTATAATCTCAGCGATACTATCCTTGCATGATTCAACTCAGCGTAGTAATAATCACTTATAACGAAGAAAAAAACCTTGAACGGTGCATCATATCGCTCAAGGATATCGCTGATGAGATTATTATAGTTGACAGTAATTCTACCGACCGCACTGTTGCCATAGCCGAAGAACACGGTGCTAAGGTGTTCCAGAAACCATTTATGGGGTATGGCGAACAAAAGAACTACGCCAACAGCCTTGCCACTAACGACTGGGTTCTTTCGCTGGATGCCGATGAGGCTTTGACACCTGAACTGAGGGCGAGCATCACCAAAATGAAAAACAATCCGCAGTTTGATGTGTACGAGATGGCGCGCCTCACTAAGTACTGCGGTCAATGGATCAAACATTCAGGCTGGTACCCCGACCACCAGACCAGGTTGTACAACCGCACCAGGGGCCGGTGGATTGAAAAGCGCGTACACGAATATTGGGAACACACCGATAAAGAATATAAAAAAGGGCTGCTCGATGGCGATATGCTCCACTACTCTTTTTCCTCAATATCAGAGCACCTCAAGAAAATCGATAAATATTCTGACCTCGGTGCTCAGGAAGCCGTTGCTAATAACAAGGATGTGACGCTCATGAAGCTGTTCTTTTCACCTTTGTGGCACTTCCTGCACGAATATTTTTTCAGGCTTGGCTTTCTTGATGGATTTTACGGTTACATGATATGTAAACTCTCGGCTTATGCCGCTTTTTGCAAGTGTAGTAAAATAAGGTATTACTACCGCCAGAAGCACAATATTAAACAAGCATAATTATTTTCGAACACTGCCCCTACCCTCCTAAATTGTTGGCATATAAAAAGTAACTTTGCGAACTTTTTTAACAGCAGGCAATACCTGCCGGGCTTTTGTCGTTCTAATAAGCCCGCAACATCTGATTTAATAAATAATGAGTTCGATATTAGACAAGCTGGAAGCAATTAACGCCAGATTCCACGATTTAGGGGTGGCACTCACCAACCCTGAAATAGTTACCGATAACAAGAAATTCTCGCAAGTAAGTAAGGAATACAGAAAGCTGGAGAAAATTGTTGTCGTTTATAAACAATACAAATCTGCCATTGAAACCATAGACTTCGCACGCGAAATTCTGGAAACAGAAACCGACGAAGACTTGCGCTCGATGGCTAAAAACGACCTTGACGGACAAGAAGAAAGCAAAGTAAAACTTGAAGAAGAATTACGTAACTTGTTGATTCCAAAAGACCCTGAGGATGAGAAGAACGCCATTATTGAGGTGCGTGCCGGTACTGGTGGAGATGAGGCTTCAATATTCGCCGGCGATTTATTGCGCATGTACACCCGTTATTGCGACCGCAAAGGCTGGAAAACTGCAATAGTTTCGGAAACTGAAGGCACAGTAGGTGGATTTAAAGAGGTTCAGCTAGAAGTGACGGGTGAAGACGTTTATGGAACATTGAAATTTGAAAGTGGTGTACACCGCGTTCAGCGTGTACCGGCAACGGAAGCAAGCGGAAGGGTGCATACATCAGCAGCTACAGTTGCGGTAATGCCTGAAGCTGATGAAATTGACTTCGAACTGAAAGAGAGCGACCTGAAAATGGAAACTGCCCGAAGCGGTGGTGCCGGTGGACAGAACGTAAACAAGGTTGAAACGAAGGTAATTCTTACCCACGTACCTACAGGTACAGTTGTAATGTGTCAAACAGAGCGTTCGCAGTTGGCCAACCGCGAAAAGGCAACAAACATGATGCGAAGCAAGCTGTATGAAGAGCAAGTACGTAAACATGAAGATGAGATTGCTCGCCGCCGTAAGAGTCTTGTAAGTACGGGTGACAGATCGGCAAAAATCAGGACATACAACTACCCGCAAGGTAGGGTTACCGACCACCGCATTAACATGACCATTTATAACCTCGATGAGTTTATGAACGGTGAAATCAGTGACATGATTGACGCATTGCAGTTTGCAGAAAATGCTGAAAAAATGCAAGCTGGCGAAACTGTTATATAATTGAATTACAATAACTTAATATAGTTACCGAAACAAAAACAAACCAAAAAATGGTACCAACTTTTGACCTGATAGATGTTATCAGGATTATTCAGAAAAAGTTTAAGTTTATCGTGCTGATTGGTGTGGCTTGCATGGTTGTAGCCACGGTATTCAATTTCGCAAAAAAGAAAAAATACAAGGCTGCCGCTAAATTTCTTGTGAGCAACCCTTTGTATGTTGACAGGAGTACAATATTCAGGAATATAGAAACACGGTATGTTGACTACTTCGGCGGAGATGATGACCTCGATAGGGCTACAGCGCTTTTAAATTCTGATACAGTTCGCGACCGCATTATCAGGAATTGTCAGTTTCAAGACGTTTACCATTCCGATATTAATTCTAACGAAGGTCATGCATTTTTGATGCAGGTGTTCAACAAAAACTTCAACGTCAAGCGTTCAGAATACAAAGACATTGAGGTTTCTTATATCGCTTATGATTCCATGACAGCGGCAAACGTTGCTAATATGAGTGTTGCCGTTCTTACAGAATCTTACAGGAAAATTTTCCTCGACGAAAAAGTAGGTATGGCTAAAGCACTTGAAGACAAAATCAAAGAATTAGATACAGCCATAGCTAAATATACCGATTCGTTAGTGGCTTTACGTGGCACTTATGGTGTTACCGGTATTGTTAGCCCTAACAGGCAAAACATGATTGGCGAGGGTGCTTCTCACGCCAATAGCGCAGCCGGTTTAGAATTAGTTCAAAACGTAGAATCAATCAAAGATCAGTTGGTGATTGACAGGGCGCATTACATATCGTTGAAAAACGAATTTACAACGACTATGAACCCTAGTATGCCATTTATTAAAGTTATCTCACGTGCTGTGCCTCCTGCCGGTCCGTCAGGTCCTTCAATAATGGTGTTGTTGATTGGTTCTGGTGCAGTTGGTGCATTTTTCGCGTGCATTTATGTGTTGATTGCGGCTTATTACAAAATGCTCAATTCTGTAGTTCGCTAATAAATGCTCACCTACCTAAAAAATAGCTGGTTCAACCTAGCGGCGTTCTCGTTGCTGTTCTTTGCAATATTTGCATGGACATGGACGGGGAGTTTGCTTTTTTTAGGTATTCCAATTGCATTCTTATTTACCACATTGGCTGGCGTCAACTGGAAACTTGCTTATTGGATTTTCCTGTTCACGATTCCGTTTTCAATTCAAATTGACCTTGCCGGCGATTCAATGGCTATTACCCTACCCGATCAGCCCATTATGTGGTTGTTCCTGTTGGTATTCATTGTAATGTATGCGCGCAATCCTAAAATAATTCCTGAATGGTGGTGGCGCGACAAGTTGGTATTTGTCTCTGCTTTACAGTTTTTCTGGATTGTAGTTTCAGTGATTTGCAGCCAGATAGTTTTCTATTCAATTAAGTTTTTATTGCTTAAAACATGGCTGGTTGTCTGCTTCCTGCTTATGCCTGCATTGATTTTCAAGGAAAAGAAAGACTATGTAATAGGGTTCAAGATGCTGTTTATCTCTACCCTGCTTACAGTAATTGTGATTCTTATTCACCATGCAATGCTGGGTTTCAGGTTTGAGAAAGTACAAAAATCACTGCATATCGCCAGCGATCTTACACTATACTACAACCACGTTGATTATTCATCAGTTACCTCTCAATTATTCCCGCTGTTGATTGTTGCTTTTTGGTACTGCCGAAAAAGCAACTGGTACATCAAGTGGTCACTGATACTGGTAATACTTATTTACATTGCTGGTATCATTTTTGCACAAACGAGGGCAGCATATATTGCTGTTTTCTTTGGTTTTGCGGTGGGTGTCGCCATCAGGTTAAAGTTGGTGAATTTAATTATGCCTACTATTTACGGACTTATTGCTGCAATGTTGGTGTTCATGATCTCCAATAACAAGTTCATGGATTTCCGACCTGATTACAATAAAACCTACATGCACCGCGACTTTGCATCTCACCTTATTTCTACTTTGAGAGGACGAGATATGAGTAGTATGGAGCGTGTTTACCGTTGGATTGCCGCTATCAGAATGAGTAAAGAACATCCATTTGTAGGTGTTGGACCAAGGAACTTTTACTATTATTATAAACCATATGCCGTTACTTCATTCAGAACGTATGTGAGTCGCAACCCTGAACGATCGACTACACACAATTATTATTTGTACATGCTGGTGGAACAAGGCTACCCTGCAATGTTTCTATATGCACTGCTCATACCTATGATTTTTGCGAAGGCACAGAAAACATACCACAGATTCAAGGACAAATTCTACCGGACGGTGACGATAGGTTTGGCAATGACCATTGGTGCGGCGTTCATCAACAACTTTTTCTCTGAACTTATTGAAACGCACAAAGTAGGTGCGCTGTTTTATATTCCTTTAGCCCTTCTAATTTTGCTCGATCGTAAAAGTCGCGAACTAGAAGCAGAAGAACAAACGATTCAAGAACCAATAAAAGCATAGAACATGAAATTGTATTCAATCAATGCAGGACATTTTAAGTTAGATGGTGGCGCCATGCACGGTGTAGTTCCAAAAAGTATGTGGAACAAAGCCAACCCCTCTGACGAAAACAATATGTGCTCTTGGGCTATGCGTTGCTTACTGATTGAACACGGCAATCATAAAATACTGGTTGACAATGGCATGGGCGATAAGCAAGATGCCAAATTCTTTGGTCACTACTTCCCTCATGGTGAAGACTCGATAGAAAGGAACCTTGCAAAACACGGTTTCACTGTCGATGACATTACCGATGTTTTCCTCACACACCTGCACTTTGACCATTGCGGTGGCAGTATCAGGCGCGAGGGCGATAAATTGGTTCCGGTGTTTAAAAACGCCATTTACTGGAGTACAAAAAAACACTGGGAAACAGCCACCAACCCTAATGTGCGCGAAAAAGCATCTTTCCTCACTGAGAATATTATGCCTATTCAGGAGAGTGGAAAACTGAGGTTTGTAGATGTTGCTGAAGGTGCTGAATGGATGGAAGACATCAGAATTAGATACTGCAACGGACATACCGATTCTTTGATGCTTCCACAAATCAAGTTTAAGAACACAACAATTCTTTTCTGTGCCGATTTGATACCGAGCGTCGCACACGTTTCATTGCCGTGGGTAATGGCATACGACATGCGCCCACTGGAAACACTCAACGAAAAAACAAGGCTTTTGAATGAAGCTGTAGCCAACAATTGGGTGTTGTTTATGGAGCACGACCCTACAATTGAATGCTGTAATCTCATTCAAACAGACCGTGGCATCAGAACCAATAAGACGTTTGCACTAGCCGACTTAGAGCATGAACACAACATCGGATAATGGTCAGAAAAGACTGATTTATCTGGAGTCAGCCAGAGGTATTGCCGCTTTAATGGTGGTTGCAATGCACTTCGGCGACCGCTTGTGGAACGGACAAACCAAACTCAAGTACTATGAAATGTTTGCGAACGGTCACGATGCTGTTTCATTCTTTTTTGTGCTGAGTGGCTTTGTTTTGTCATACAAGTACATTGTTTTAAAGCACCCGCTCAAGCTACAGGAATACTACATTTCAAGGGTATTTCGTTTGCTCCCTGCTTACTTTGTTGCTGTACTGGCTTCAGCACTCTATACGCTGCACTGGAAACACCAAACTTCACTCAACGATTTACTTGACGTATTCCTGGGGCGAAAGGGCAATTTTTGGGAGGAGGCCATTTTAATAAAACCCGTTCACGACTTTTACTTCCCCGGCTGGACACTTACTATTGAATTTCTGGCATCGTTGATGCTGCCGTTTTTTATGGTTGTAGCTATGAAAAACCGCAAACTTTTGAGCGCCTTATTATTGGTATGGGTCTTTGTTATTGGAGAAAACTTCTTGTTTCTCCAACACTTTTTATTGGGGTTATTGATTTGTTCTTATTTCAATGAATTGCAGCCAACCACATTCCAACATCAAACATGGTACAAATTCAGGTACTTATTATTGTTGGTGGCCATCTTACTTTGGCCGCTTAGGTATTATGCCCAGCTTGTGCCTTTTGGTAGTTGGTATGGTAGTCTTTGTGCATTCACGCACTGGAGCGAATACACGGTTACAGCATTTTGTTCGGCGTTGTTTTTGACTACAATATTGTTCAGTTTAAAAACACAGGCTTTTCTAAGTCGTGGCATATTTGTCTTTCTGGGAAAGATATCATTCAGCATTTATCTCACACATATTTTGGCTATTGCCTGGGTTTTTGACTCTTTAATTCCCGACTGGGGTGCTGCGAATGGCACACTCAAAAACATAGAATATGTTACATGGGTTGGAGGGCTAACGCTGGTGTATTCGTTGATTATGTATCATGCCATTGAAAAACCATCTATCGCTTTGGGCAAACGCATCAATGCCCGTCTTTCAGCAGGAAAAGAGTAAAAGTCAGTACTGTTGTTCAGGTATTCCGCCCAATAAATTGACATAAGTCAAATAATATCTCTGTCATACTTTCCGAAATACGAATTGAGTACCTTCATTGCGTTTAAAGGGGAAAAACAATGAAAACCAGAGTATTAACGCTTTTAATGCTGCTTTCTTTTGTGGGACCTACAAATGCCCAAGGGAGTAAGGCCTGTTTTTACGGCAGTTTTGGTGGCGGTGTTGGACTTGCAACTACTGCACTTTACGATATTGGAGTCAATTTTAAACTAGAGAATTTCGCAAGTTCTGCCACAATGTTGGTTACAAAAAAAAATGCAGACAATGTGCCTTATAATTATCAACCGGGGCTTCATTTTTTTGAGCGGGCAACTCCACAACAATACTTAAGTGGTCTGAGCTTTGAGGCGGGACCAGTCTTTTATCTACCTGCAATCAAATCCAGAATATTATTAAAGGCAGGTGTATTTATAGGATTTTATGATCATCCTGAGAATTTCACACCTAGTTCCGGCTTTCTGAGTGCCAACTACACTTATGAACGAATTGAAGATGAAGCATTTGGATTGGTCTTACACCCTGTTTTAGAACTGCCTGTAAATAAGTGGTTCGGTTTTTCAGTTGGTGCACGAGGTATTTTCAGCGATGCAAGTTCGATGGCGGCAATTGATATCAACTTAATGGTTGGCAAAGTGAAAAATTCACGTCACTAATATTTTATAACCTAAAACACTTAAAACATGAAAAAAATAGTAACAGTAATTGCGCTTCTTTGCTCATTTGCATCACACGCCCAGTTTAAAAACACATTGATTTATGGTCACATTGGTGGAGGAAAAGGTAGCTTCAATTCCATCAACTTTGGTCTGAACTTTGTTAAAAACAATACAGTGTTTTCAGTCGGATACCTGAGTTTATATAAGGGTATGGAAGATTTACCTTCTTATTACGATGGGTATGGCTGGGGTCCAATTGTTGCCGACCCTCCCAATCAGGTAATGGCGGGTATTACTTTAGAAGCAGGAAAAATGTTTACGTTTGGACAATCAAGGTCAAGGTTTGCCCTGAAAGGAGGCTTGTTCATTGGCAAATACACTTATCCTGATAACATTCGACGATCGTACGGTGGCTTTTTTGAGAGCCCTTATACATGGGACATAGTATCGCAGGAATCATTTGGTTTCATCATTCACCCCACTTATGAATTGGCTGCATTCCGCCATGCAGGTCTCTCATTCGGCACTCGCATCAATATCAACTCCGCAAAATCAAGCCTTGATTTTGACGTAAATCTATTGTTGGGAAAGGTGTGTAACAGGCGTGTAGTAAGCAAAAATTAGAATAAATCTACAGGGTAAATTTTCAACTTTTCTATTAGCCGATGCAATCTCTTGTGTCGGCTATTTTGCATTTGAACCCTACCCTTCAAATTCCTTTAACTCTTCGAGTTGGGCTTCAATTTTGGTATTCCATTGTTGTTGCTTTTCCTCATTAATGGAATGAACTGTTTCGCTATCGTAACGGTTGTTATCAACGTTCATCTTTTCGATTGCAGCATGAAACATGGTTGTCATATCCTTTCCCAGTGATTTGCTTTTAGGGTTCTTTCTGATATACTCTTTGAATAATTTCCTGAGCCTTCTTGCATTAATTTCTGCAATGTCAAAATGCCCTTGCTCGTGTTTTAAAATAGCCGGAGTCAGATTCTTCTTTGTGTCTTTCCACGATTTTGAAGGAATGAAGTTACAAGTAACATACGCTACAACAGTTCCCTCTCCATCAGAATGTACGCTGTAAGATAATTCAGCGTATGTATAGGCAGCATATTCTGTTTGCTCTTCGCTGCTACCCATAAAATTATCCCATGTTAGTTGAGTCTCTGGCGTCCATTTAATTTTGTCAGTAGTCTGAGGCACCCATGAAAGTGTCACCAACGCCATCAATACTACGCTTATAGTTGTTGTAATTCTCATGTAATGTCTACTTTATTACGTCTTCAATATCATCGTCCCCATCCAGATTATCCATCTGCGTCATGATTTGAGGGAAACGCCAGCCCACCCTTTTACTCATTGGCTTCACTGTAAACTTTTTAGGGTTGGGAAGGCAGGCAATAATCATTGCAGCCTCTGAACGAGAAAGGTTTTTAGCAGATTTCCCGAAGTAGGATCTGCTTGCTGCTTCAATACCATAAATACCCGGCCCCATTTCTATCGTATTCAGGTACACTTCTAATATACGCTGCTTGCCCCATGTCCATTCTATCATTTTTGTATAGAAAAACTCAGGCACCTTCCTTATATATCGGGTGATTCCACTGCCCTGCCACAAGAACACATTTTTTGCAGTTTGCTGACTTATGGTGCTGGCTCCTGCGCCCTTGGGTAGCTTATTTTTCCTTTTTCTTGATGTCTTGCCATTCATGCTTTTCTCCATCGCCTTCCAGTCAAAACCTCCGTGTTCGGCAAATCGCTGGTCTTCGCTTGCAATAGCCGCCAGCTTTACATTTCTTGAAATCTCATCCCACGAAACGTAGTCGCGTTTAAGTCCATTCCCCACAGTCGCATCTACTAATTGGGTAATAGTTATAGGTGGCATCATCCACCGGCAAGCCAAACAATAAAAAATAGAAAGCCCGAAAAGGATGAGGAAAATCCTTCCTACCATGAGCAATCGCTTTTTCCAGCTTGACTTCTTTTTCGCCACCAATGCTAATTAAATTTATGTAAGGTTGAAAATCCAGTCAAAGTAAAACAATAATTATCACATACCTATCACTTCGTTTATTTCATTGTAGGTATAGACGCGCTCAATTGTTACATAAATATTAAATCTCCCGAAAATTAATCAAACGTTTGTTTAATTTTAAACAGTCGTTTAATTTTGTGCCATATTCAGGAGTTCATGGAATATAACGAAAAACAAATTGCCATTATTAATGCCGCTACCCAATTGTTTGGAGAAAAGGGATTTGAGGGCACGTCAGTGCGCGACATTGCACATGCAGCAGAAGTGAATGTGGCTATGATATCATATTACTTCGGCTCAAAAGAAAAACTAATGGAAGCCATTTTTGAAAAACGTGCTTCTGCCACTAAATTGAAAATTGACACCCTACTTAATAACAAAGATCTGAGCCCGCTCAATAAAGTGTATTCACTCATTGAAGACTACGTTGATAAATTCATCAATGAAAGGCAGTTTCACCTTATCATGATGCGCGAACAAATGTTCTTTACAAGCTGTGCCGTTTCTGATATGATTTTCGAACTTAAGAAAAGAAACCTCGAGTCGGTTAAAAAAATTATTGGCGAAGGGCAAAAAACAGGCGAGTTCAAAAAGAACATAGATATCCCTCTTATGATGACAACCATGATAGGTACCGCATCGCAAATGATGTCATCACTTGACTTTTATAAAAAAATGAACAACATGGAAGACATGCCTGAAGAAGAAGTTTTGAAACATGTACGTAAAAAAATGATTACTCACCTGAAAGGACTATTTAAAGCATTTCTCACCAACCAATAAAAGCTATTTCAAACAAACAAACGCAAATTTTCCAATATGAACCAACAACCAAAAAGTAGTTACCTGAACGGCCTTAAAAGTATTTTTATGGCTATGCTGATGGTACCCTCAGTAGTGGTTCTGGCACAAGAAAACGGAGATAAGTCGCCGATGAACGCTCCCCGTCCATTTGCCAGAAACATTACCCTTAACGAGGCTGTACAACTTGGGGTAGACAACAACAAAATGTTGAAGTTGTCGAATGCAAAAATTGCAGAGGCAAAAGCCAATGTGAAAATTGCAGAAGACCATAGGCTCCCTGACCTAAAAGCGTCAGGCTCTTTCATGAAATTGAATACGCCCGATGTATCACTAAAGGTAAAACTAGGCAGTGGCTCTGGTAGTTCAGGCGGCGGCATCAGTGTCGATCGTATTGGCTATGGAATGATCAATGCAAGCGTTCCGGTATTTGGTGGCTTCGCTATTAAGTACGGTATCGAATCGGCTAAATTTCTCGAAAAAGCTGTTGAGCTCGATGCACTTACCGATAAAGAAGGCGTAATCAACAATACAGTTGCTGCTTATGGCAATATCTACAAATTGTTGAAAGCAATGGATTTGTTGAAAGCCAATGCCAACCGTCAAATGCAAAGGGTGCGCGACTTCGAGAACCTGGAGAAAAATGGCATGTTGGCGCACAACGATTTGTTGAAAGCGCAATTAGCACAATCAAACATTGAACTGAACCTGATGGAAGTTGAAAACAACTACAAACTGGCTTGCGTCAACATGGCACTCATGCTCGGTCTTCCGGAAGAAACACAATTTATCCCCGATTCTGCTTCATTCAACGACAATGAGTATTCAGGTACTTTAGTGAGCTGGGAGCAGGTTGCTATGCAAAATCGCCCTGACTATTTCTCATTGGAGAACAAAGAGAAAGCCATGAATGCTAGTTTAAAAGCAACAAAGGGTGAATATTATCCTGGATTGGCAGTGACAGGTGGTTACATTGCAGCCGACATACCTAACTTCATTACTATTACAAATGCAGTTAATGTGGGCGTAGGACTACAATATAATATCGGTAGTCTTTGGAAAACCGGCGCAAAGGTAAATGCAGCAAAAGCTCGCCTCAACCAAGTACAAATCAGCCAATCAATGCTGACAGATAAAATTCACATTGAAGTGACACAGGCCTACGAAAACTACTTACTGGCGAAAAAGAAAACTGAGGTGTATGCCAAAGAGATTGAACAAGCGACTGAAAACTTCCGCATTACAAAAAATAAATTCAACAACAATTTGGTAACCACAACCGAGTTGCTGGATGCTGATGTGGCTCAATTGCAGGCAACCATCAACTACAATATGTCAAAGGCCGATGCAATTCTGGCTTTCAAGAAACTGGAAGAAGTTGCAGGTACACTTTCAAAAGAATTCGAAAACAAAAAATAATCAAACATCAACCACATAAAATATTTTAGAAATGAATCCAAATGAAAATAGCGGTGCACAAGAAGCACCAAAGAAGAATAAAGTTTTCCCAATCATTCTTTCTATTCTTGTCCTTGGCGGCGGCACTTTTGGTTTTATAAAATACAACCACAGTCAGCACCACGAAGAAACTGATGATGCTCAAATCGAAAACAATGTAAGTCCGGTTATCCCTCGTATTGCAGGATATGTACTTGAAGTGCGTGTGAAAGACAACCAAATGGTAAAAAAAGGAGACACCCTTTTGATACTTGATAACAGAAGCGAAACAATACAGGTACAACAAGCAGAAGCTGCTCTTGCGTCGGCTGAAAATAACCTCCATGTAGCAGAAGCAAATACAAGTGCCTCTAAAGCCAGCATCTCATCAACACAGGCGTCAGTAGCAACCATTGATGCTCAAATTGAAGCAGCAAAAATTACACTTAGGCGTGCTACTCAAGACTATGAGCGTTACCAAAACCTCATTAAAGACCGCACAATTACTCAACAACAATTTGAACAAGCTGAAGCAGCTAAGCAAAGCGCTGAAAAACAATTGACCGTTCTTAGCGAACAAAAAGTTGCAGCTTCACGTCAAGTGAATACAGTTACAGCACAAAGCAATGCCACAGGTCAATCGGTTGGTGTCGCTAACGCTTCCATTCAACAAAAGAAAGCTGATGTTGAAAACGCCAAACTTAACCTCAGCTATACGGTTATTGTTGCACAAGCTGACGGACAGTTGTCTAAAATAAACGTTCAGACTGGTCAATTGGTACAACCGGGACAACAATTGTTCAGCATTATTGGTTCTGAAACTCCTTGGGTTGTAGGTAACTTTAAAGAAACACAATTGTCACGCATTAAAATTGGACAGAAAGTAACGATCCATGTTGATGCATTCCCAGGCAAAGAGTTCAATGCAAAAGTAACTTCATTGTCTCCAGCTACCGGTGCTCGTTTTGCATTGTTGCCTCCTGATAATGCTTCAGGCAACTTTGTAAAAACAGTTCAGAGATTGCCTATCAGAATTGAGTTTGATGCTGCTGACGAAGCGGTTAAATCGCTCAAAGCAGGTATGAACGCTGACGTTGACGTACACCTCGACTAGTAGTTATCTACTGAACAACAAATTTTTCAATCACTTTTAAAAATCATAACATGCAACCTGAATCATTGGTTGAATATGGTTCGCGACGTGTCATTATAACAATTACAGCCATCTTTTGTGCATTGCTGGAAATTGTTGATACCACAATCGTGAACGTAGCGCTGAATGACATGAAGGGTAACCTTGGTGCTACCCTGAGTGAAGTTGGTTGGGTGATTACAGCTTACGCAATTGGTAACGTTATTATCGTACCAATGACAAGCTGGCTTTCTGCTCAATTCGGCAGGCGTAACTACTTTGCTTTTTCGATTATACTTTTTACTGTTTTCTCATTCATGTGTGGTAATGCGCATGGAATTTGGGAACTGGTGCTTTATCGTTTTATTCAGGGCTTGGGTGGTGGTGCGTTGTTGGTTACTTCACAAACCATTATCACAGAAAGCTACCCTCCCGAAAAAAGAAGCATGGCGCAAGCTATCTATGGGCTAGGTGTAATTATTGGCCCTACGCTCGGACCTCCATTAGGTGGTTATATCGTTGACCACTACTCATGGCCTTACATTTTTTACATCAATATTCCTATTGGTGCCATAGCTGCCATTCTTACACTTACATTCGTTCGTAGCCCGAAATACGCCGCTAAAAAAGCCCTTCATGAAGTCGACTTCCTGGGTATCGGATTGTTAGCTGCAGCTGTTGGTTCATTACAGTTTGTTCTAGAACGCGGTCAGGAAGAAGACTGGTTCTCAAATGGCTGGATAACAACAATGGCGGTTACCTCAGTATTCTCGTTCTTCTTTTTTATTTGGAGGGAACTGACGACTAAAAACCCAATTGTTGAGCTTCGTGTACTTTCAAACGGTAACCTGCGGATCGGAACAATACTTTCATTCATCCTAGGCTTTGGGTTGTATGGCTCTACATTCATTATTCCATTGTATGTTCAAAGCTCCTTACATTGGACTCCTCAACAAGCCGGGGAACTCATGATACCTGCCGCTGTTACTACTGCTTTCATGATGCCTATAATTGGTAAAATACTGAGTATGGGTGCCAAGCAGCAGTTGCTGGTAGCCTTGGGTATGGTGATATTCTTTATTTACAGCTTCTGGGGGTACAAAATTTTGACACCTGACACATCAAAAGACCAGTTCTTCTGGATGCTGATTTTCAGGGGCTTGGGTATGGGTATGTTATTCATTCCTATCACTTCATTGTCTCTTTCTACACTCAAAGGGCAACAGATCGGACAGGGTGCTTCTTTTACAGGTATGATGCGTCAACTGGGAGGTTCATTCGGTATTGCGATGATTACCACTTATATGGCAACGCAAAACGTAGTACACAAAACCTACTTGAGTGAACGTATTGCATTTAACGACCCCAATGCCATGAAACGCTTAGACATGATGACCCAAAGCTTTATAAGAAAAGGTATAAATCCTGACGCTGCGCGCATGTATGCTTACAAGGCAATGGATGGTTCACTCTATGGTCAGGCTGCAGTTTTATCGTACATGGACGTATTCATGTTCATTGGCTGTATGTTCCTGATTTGTATTCCGTTCATGCTCATTGTAAAGGAAAACAAACAAAAACAGAAAATCAGCATGGCTGATGCACACTAAAAATGCTTGCTTTTTTTAATTTTAAAGAGGCCGTCTCGAAAGAAAATTTCGGGACGGTTTTATTTTTGTGCCAGTGCCAACTTTTAAATGGTATTTGTATAGTAGACTATATAGCGTGAGGTAGCCATTTTTTTAAAAATGACTAAAAAAAGCGGTCTTAAGCCACTTTTTT
>CANGIY010000001.1 GCA_947454235.1 Chitinophagaceae bacterium | reverse complement strand
AGAAATACAAATAGTTGCGGGTAACGATTGGGCACAGCTTGTTATTACTGATGTTTCAGGGCGGGTCATGTACCGTGAGAGCAATCAACAGCACCGCAGTACCCAACTTAATATAGCATCGTGGCCTAAAGGCTTGTATTTCGTACATATTGGCACTGTGGCAGGTAAGTTTTTAAAAGACTAGAAAAAAATGTAGCTAAGCGTTGAATTTTCTACGCTTGTGAGGCGGCAGGCATCTGACCTGCCGTCGCGCAGTAGCAAGACAGATTCTTGCTTCCGCGCAACCTTAGAAGATTCTAAGGTTAACAATCAAAAAATAAAACCTACGGGTAGGGGCGGAAAATCTTCGGCCCCTACGGTTCAGGGTTTTAAAACACCAGCGATATTGATGCCAACGGCATCAATGCTCCCATCACCGCCGGCGGAGAAGGGTTGGGGATGAGGTGGACGAAAATTCCAATTCATACACTCAGTTGTTCGCTCACTTTCAACCCCCTATTAAAATCTCCTTGTTTCTATGCTGTTTTTTCTACTTTTATGGGCTAAAACAAACAATACATGAAAAGACTGCTACTCGCATTGTTGATTCCTTTTTCGGTGGCTGCACAGGATAAATTGTCGGAGAAAAACTACAAGGTGTATTCAGTAAAACAAGGCAAGGTAATTGCGCTGAACCAAATTGTAGAGGATATGGCTGATTACGATGTGCTCTTTTTTGGTGAAGAACACAACGACAGTGTGACCCACTACCTCGAAAAAACAGTGTTTGAATTGTTGTACAATAAATACAACAGCGAACTGGCTCTTTCAATGGAAATGTTTGAGCGTGATGTACAACCTGTAATGGATGAATACCTAACCGGATTGATTAGGGAAAAACACTTTGTAAAAGACGCACGGGCGTGGAGCAATTACAAAGACTACCGCCCAATGGTTGAATTTGCAAAAGAAAAGAAACTTGATGTGGTGTGCGCCAATGCAGCAGCCCGCTATTCAAACCTTGCCGGCAGAATGGGTATAGACGGATTGCGTAAAGTACCAAAAGCAGCCCGCAAAAACTTCGCTCCATTGCCTTACGATACTGCAAATGGCGAATATCTGGCTAAGCTTTCAGGCATACCAATGCACGGCGGCGCAACAACCGATACTTCTAAAAAACAAGCGACCCCTTCAATGACCATGCCGGGCTTTAATATGTTTACTGCACAAAGCTTGTGGGACGCTACAATGGGTTATTCGATCGCTGAATACCACAAACAAAAGAAAAACAAACACAAGAAAATTATGCAGGTGAATGGCAAGTTCCACAGCGATGAAGGATTTGCTGCTGCGGCACAATTAATGAAGTACGCACCTAAAGTAAAACGCCTGATTATTTCTACGTCATCTGATTCAAACTATCCTGACATCGACTGGGCGAAATACAAAAATGACGGTGATTACATCATCATCACCGACCCTAAAATTCCACGTACTTACAAAGACTAATACCTACGATACAATAAAAAAACGGGCGATTGCCCGTTTTTTTATTTCCCTAATATATCGTTGATTACTGCAGCCAGCCTTGCACCGGCAATAAAAATATCCTCTTTTACTAAGTCTTTGTTTTTGGAAATATACCCCATATCAATGGTGCCGTCTTCAGGGAAATCGTACACCTGTTTAAGCTGCGACCGTGGTTGACGCATCCACATTTTTACATCAATTTTAGTGAGGTGTGCCAAATCGCCTTCGGTAAATGTCTTTTTCATCGCCAAACAATCGGCAAGTGAAATGTGTTCGCTTTCAATAATATCAGTGTCCCACACGCGATGAAGGTTGCTGTTGTGTTTGTTGTAATTCACCTGAATGTCGTTACCCCCTTTATCGTCGCCATAGCCGCAATGCAATGGCTGGTGCAGGTCGCCAACAAGGTGAAACAAAATGCGCAGTTCTTTGGCGTAGTCATCGGCACTCAGGTGTTCGTTTTTGCGCAGCGCGCTAATGGTTTTCTCGAGTTCACTAATCACATTTTCTTCGCCATTTTCGGTGTAAGAGCCACCCTTGGGCACGTTTACGTAGTGCCACTTGTTCATATAACTGTAGCTCCTGTTGCTTTTTATATCGTCCATCCATGTAGCTGCCGACTCAATGGTAAAACCATCAAGGTGCTGTTTCAGGTTCGCTTTAGCTTTTTCATTCAGCATCTCCCATGCTACCTCTGCTACCAACTGGTGCCCCTTGTGCCCCCAGCCAAACGAAATATGTGGCAACGCACAAAATGCCATTACAAAGCTCAATAATAACTTTTTCATACCCTGCAAAAGTAACAAATGCCGTGCCAAGTGCCTGTTATCTCTTTCTAAACTCATTGATTGATAGTCGGGTTGGGGGGAACGGTTTTTTCGTAGTTTTGCGCCATGAAAATCCTGATGGTTTGCCTTGGCAACATTTGTCGTTCACCAATAGCAGAGGGGGTAATGAGGTACAAAATTGCCGAACATGGTCTTAACTGGCAAGTAGCATCAGCCGGCACCGAGAACTACCACGTGGGTGAAGCGCCTCATGTGTTGTCGCAGAAAGTATGCCGAGAACACAACATTGATATTTCAGCCCAACGTGCTCAAAAGTTCACCAAAAACCACTTTGCACAATACGACTTGATTTATGCAATGGCTACCGATGTATTGAGCGAAATGAAAGACATTTTAGGCGTTGACGGAAATAGTCCCAAAGTGATATTGTTCATGAATGAGCTGAACCCGGGAAGTAACAAATCGGTACCCGACCCTTACTACGGCAATGAAGACGGATACCACAAAGTTTATGACATGATTGATACGTGCTGCGACGTTATCATCGAAAAATACAAAAGATAATATATGCAAAAACCATCAGTGCCCCAGGGAACACGCGACTTCGCGCCGGCTGTAGTTCGCAAAAGGCAATACATATTTAATACCCTCAAAACAATGTTTGAACGGTACGGATTTCAACCTATTGAAACCCCTGCCATGGAAAACCTTGAAACATTGATGGGTAAGTACGGCGAAGAAGGCGACAGACTGATATTCAAGATTTTGAATAACGGCTTGCACGAGAAAAAAGACAAAGCCCGCAATACACTCATGGAGGAATGGGAAAAAGTGACTTCACGCTCCTATTCTTCTACTGCAGTTACAGAACGCGCGCTTCGTTACGACCTCACTATCCCATTTGCCCGTTTTGTGGTGATGAACCAAAACGATATTGCATTCCCATTCAGGCGCTACCAAATGCAGCCCGTTTGGCGTGCCGATAAACCTCAAAGCAGCCGCTACAGAGAGTTCTGGCAGTGTGACGCTGATATAGTTGGCAGCAACTCGCTTATCAACGAGGCTGAATTACTCCACATTTATTGTGGCGCATTCGACCAGCTAAAAGTACCTGTTGCTGTAAAGGTGAACAGCAGAAAAATGCTTGCTGGTCTTGCTGAGTTGTGTGGTGCTCCTGAAAAAATGATGGAGATTACCATTGCGCTCGACAAACTGGACAAAATTGGCTGGACAGGCGTTGAAAAAGAACTTACCGAACGCGGCATTGAAGAAACGGGCAGAAACACCATTCACCGCATCATTCAAACTACCGGAACCAATGCTGAAAAACTCGTTGCCTTCGGTGAAATCATGCAGGCTTCTGAGATAGGTAAAGCAGGCGTTGAGGAAATCAAAAAAACACTGGATTATTACGCTGCCCTGGGCGGTAATACCGAACATCAGTTGAAGGTTGATATCAGCCTCGCACGTGGATTGAATTACTATACTGGTATTATCGTAGAAGTGGTTTGTACCGACCCTAATGGTGCAGTGGGGAGCATTGGTGGTGGTGGTCGCTACGACGACCTTACTGGGCTATTTGGCTTAAAAGGTATTTCGGGCGTGGGTATCTCTTTTGGCGTTGACCGTATTTATGATGTACTCCAAAAACTCGACTTATTTCCGGCACACCTTGACTCAGGTGCAAAGATTTTTATCCTCAATTTGGGTGGAGAGAATGAAATTTACGGACTTTCATTGTTGCGAAAAATAAGAGAAGCCGGGCTGAATGCAGAGATGTATGCCGACGCTGCAAAATTTGACAAACAAATGAAGTATGCCAATAAACGCGGCTTTGCCTACGTTATAATACCGGGTGATAGCGAAAGGGAACAAAATAAAGTGAGCCTGAAGTTCTTTTTAACGGGTCAGCAACAACTTGTTGGTATTGATGAGTGCGTGAATGTGCTTAAAATCGCTGAACAGAACAATATGAACGCATAATAGCGGGTTGATATACCTCTTGGAAAATTACCGATTCGGAAAATATTTATAAATTCGTGTTTTCGAAAACTGACAATGAAAAAACTATTTCTTTTAGGTGCTGCGGCAGTCATTTTTGCAACAGGTTGTGAAGAAACACCACCTGTCATTAACTTCCACGGCACACCGGGTTTTGTTGATACTACATACACCGAGGCGTCAATTCCCGCTGCGCAGGCACACAATATTCTTTTCGAAGAATTTACAGGAGCAACATGCCCTAACTGCCCTGCAGCGCACGACTTGCTGAAAACCATTCAGGATGCACACCCCGGCAGAATTAATGTGGTTGGGCTGTACCCTCAAAACGTTTCTCAAAACAAGCCGCCGGCCGGAGCCAAATATGACTTCAGGTCGATGGATGCCCAAAACATACTCGACGAAGTAATGAAGGGCATGCAGGGTGAACCAAGCGCGGGCATCGACCGCCTTGAACTTTCTTCAGTTGCTTCTGCAAAAATTGCCTTGTTGTCATCAGACTGGACTTCAAACATCGACCCATTGCTGGTTACTCAAGACACCATGAATGTTGATATGACTTCATCGTATGATGAAGGAACAGGTACTGCAACAGTTATCTTCAAAACTACATTCTTAAAAAATTCTACCGACCAATACAATTTCACAATTGCGTTGCTTGAAGATAGTTTAGTTGACAAACAAGAGCGCGGCTCATCGATTGAAGATAATTACCTCTTCCTCAATGTTTGTAAAGCTTTTGTTACGTCAGGAATGCCGTTTGGGCAAACTTTGGCGCCAAAACTTACTGCAAAACCAGCCGGAACAGTATATATGGCAACATATAAATACCATGTTCCTTCAAATGTCTTAAATCCAAAAAACTGCAGACTTGTAGGTTATGTACATCGCAGCCAACCAGCAGGTGGTACACATGTGTACCAATCGGTTCAATGCAAGCTGGCACCATAGTCTATAAAATAATCTCCTAACAATAACAAAACAGGTAATCCGTTAAAAGATATAATTTTGACGGATTATTTTTTTATGGTGGTATCACTCAAACGAGTTCTGTTTATTCTGTTAAGCCTTATCGGTTCAGCTGCTTTTGGGCAGGAACAACCCATAGGTTATTGGGAATCTCATTTACCTTACACTACAGGTGTCGATTTTGGCACAGATGGTCGTTCGCTTTTTGTAGCAACAAAACAAACATTCTTTACGCTGGCACCCGACCACGTTACCTTTAATACTTTCAGTAAAGTGAACGGTATGTCTTCGATAGGTATGCAGGCTATGGGTTATGACGAACAGGAGAATACCACCGTTTTAGCTTATACCGACGGCAATATTGACCTTTATAAAGACGAGTACTTTTATAACATTCCCGACTACAAAATTAAAACCATAGCAGGCGACAAAACCATTTATAGCGTGTATTGTAACGATGGCAAGGGCTATTTATGTACCGGTCAGGGAGTTGTGGTTATAAACCTGCACGAACAAGCAATCTCAGAATACTATCAATTCTATTTGAACGGTCAACTGATGCCCATTACTAAAATGATAGCCGACGATACATTTTTATACGTAAAATCGAGCAATGGCATTTACAGGGCCGATAAAAATAACCCACAACTCCAGAACTACACTTCCTGGACACACTTCGATTCTACACATGCTGTGACCAACATGACGTTGTTTGATGGCAAACTGTTTATGGCTGACCCATTAAGGGTTTATTCAGTGCACAATGGCATATTTGATACTGTATATACCAGCACAGATACTATGGTGAGCTTGAATGCAGGAGCCTACCACCTATTAATTTGTACATATAAACCAGCAACCGGTGTAAGTGTTGCCAGGATGTACGACAAGTCGTTTAACCTAAAAAAATGGTGTCGCTTTTTTGACGTTGCGCTTACCGCAACTGAGTTGAAAGACTCGACATTCTGGTGCGAATTGACTTCAACAGGTTTGGTGGATATTTTGGATACCAATAATTACTTTGCTATTTTCCCTAATGGTCCAGCTGATGCATTGTCTTACGACATTTACGCCTATGGCGATGATTTGTATGTTGCTCACGGAGGCTACACTGAAAAATTTGAAGCGAATGGAAACAGGAACGGTTTTTCAAAATACAACAACGGCAAATGGAAGTATTTCAAACAGGATATCAGGTACCCATACATGCCGTTCGGTGACACATTGTATGACTTTGTTTCAATACACCGTGATGAGGCTACCGGCACAGTATATGCTGGGTCTTATGACGGCGGACTGTTCGAACTGCACAGCGATGAATCATTCACCATCTACAAACAAAATGTATTCGACCTAAGTAAAGACTTTTCCGGCGCCGGCTATTACCATGTTATGAGCACTGCACTTGACAGCAAGAAAAATCTTTGGGTTTCTTCTTTCAGCGGTGATCATGAACTGTATGTGAAGGATAAAACCACAGGAGCGTGGTCTTCATTCATTAATCCGTACCAACCATACACCGGGCAAATTGCAATTGATGATGCTGATAATGTTTGGTATGTATGCTCAAGAAAAGGGTCTTCGGGCGGTGGAATAGGCGGATTGAATATCAATGGCACACCAACCAACCCTAACGACGACGCTACAACCTATTTGAATACAGGTGTGGGAACC
The DNA here is from genome assembly GCA_947454235.1 of Chitinophagaceae bacterium. GTDB lineage: Bacteria > Bacteroidota > Bacteroidia > Chitinophagales > Chitinophagaceae > Flavipsychrobacter. The sequence goes on along the minus strand of CANGIY010000001.1, from coordinate 567,539 downwards.
GGCAACCTGCCAAGCGCTCACGTTTATTGTCTTGCACACGATAAAAACGACAACATCTGGATAGGTACTTCCGATGGCATTGGCATTCTTTACAATGCCTCTTCATGTTTTTCTCAAAAATGCGATGCTGAAATTCCTGTAGTTCAATACGACCGTTATGCAGGCTATTTATTCAAGGGCGAAAATGTTAGAACAATCGCTATCGACGGCGCCAACAGAAAATGGATAGGAACTGATAATGGTGTTTGGTTGCTTTCTCCTGATGCAGGCAATAGCAAGATCATTTATAGATTCACCGCTGAAAATAGCCCTCTACCAAGTAACCACATTTTAAAAATTACTGTTGAACCCAAATCAGGCACAGTATATATAGGCACTGATGCCGGACTGGTGAGTTATAAAAGCACTTCAACAGAAGGCGGCTCAACCAATTCTGATGTAATGGTGTACCCTAATCCTGTACAATCAGATTTCAGAGGCACCATTGCAATTAAAGGACTTGTTTCTAACGCTGATGTCAGGATCACTGACCTTGCAGGACACCTGGTGTATAAAACCACGGCTTTAGGCGGTCAGGCTGTTTGGAACGGACTTGACTATAAAGGGCACAAACCACAATCGGGCGTTTACCTCATCTTTGCTACAAATGCTGATGGCTCACAGGGCTACGCCGGCAAAGTGGTTTTCCAGAACTAGTATTGAACTTAACTTAAAGGAACGAACGGTAATTTTCATCCGAAAATTACCGTTCGTTCCTTTTTTTAACCGTTAGTGAAGTTTTTTTGGACATCGGTATGTCATTGTCCTACTTTTGAATCACTATCATGCTTTCTGAATTACTATAGTACTTAACTAAACCATCACCTGTAAATCCTATTTTCAATTTATTACCTTAGAATACCCTTTATGTGAAAAATATGTTAACAAACGAATAACAATTCAAAAAAAGAGCAAAAAACATTTTGTTATTTAGATGTTAACGCTTATTTTTGGTGTACAAAATAGCAAACATCATTCCTCATCTCTAAATTTCATAGTCATGGTCAACGAATTGATTAAGACGCCGAAACAAGTAAAATCAATTGCACGTAAAGCAGCAGTTGCCGATTGCGTAGTAGCTCAACCATTCTACTACTCTGATAGTAATGTGGAAGAATTGGTCTTCAGCAGAATGTCGTTTTGTGAGGAATTCACATTAAAGTCTATCACCAATAACAAAGTGATATTGATGGAAGATTGTGTGTTTCACAAGCCTGTACATTTAGACTGCATCAAGAACGTGAAGATTGTGATACGCAATTGTCATTTCAAAGACGATTTAGAGATTAACAACCTGGAATGCGGCACAGTAGAGCTTTTTGGCACGAGCCATAACAGCGATGCACTGCTTTCAAACATCAAGGTCGATACCTTTTTCACTTCTGATGTTGCAATGAAAAAACAAAACATGATTCAACTCGTCAACGCTACAGTTGCAAAGTTCGTATCGCACTAATACACAATAGCTTCATTTCGAAGCACAATTGATTAACATATAATTCTACATTCCATATTTATTGCTCTTTAGGGAGAGAGGCAATTTATTGTACCTTTGGTACCACTAACGGCACTAAATAAGTACTATGGGAGAGTCAACAGGTAAATTTGAAATGTTCAATAATCGCCTTTCAAAGGTGTGGAAACATTTCAGCAAGTCGGCACGCAGGCAACAAATTGCCTGCTTCCGTTTTTATGACCACGACCTCCCCGAGTTCCCGTTCGCAATTGAATACCTTGATGGTGTAGTACATGCGGCTGAGTACAAACGCAGGCACGGCATGGAAGACGACGAACACGCAACATGGCTTGAAGCCTGCAAGAACATAATAGCCCAAATCGTTGAAATATCACCTGACCTGGTGTATATGAAAATTAGGCAGCGAAAGGCAGGCAGGCAGGGACAATATGAAAAGTTTGATGAGCTTAAAGTGGAAAAAATTGTTCAGGAAAACGGCATCAGTTTTATCTTAAACCTCACCGACTACCTCGATACAGGATTATTCCTAGACCATCGCTTAACGCGCGAAATGGTGAAAAAGGAATGCGAAGGGAAAAAAGTATTGAATCTATTTTGCTACACAGGTTCGTTCAGTGTGTATGCCGCATCGGGCGGGGCTGCTGAAGTTGTTTCAGTTGATATGAGTAAGACCTACATCAACTGGGCTAAGCGCAACATGCAGTTCAATAAACTATACGACGATAAAAAACACTTTTTCATTCACGACGATGTGTTGGAATGGATGAAAGACATTCCAAAAAATTACTTCGACATCATTGTCTGTGACCCACCCACCTTTTCTAACAGCAAACGCATGGAAGGCAACTTCGATGTGCAACGCGACCACGTTGCATTAATTAAGCAATTGCTTAAAGGTTGCACCGAAACAGGCACCATTTACTTCAGCAATAATTTGAGGAATTTCCAGATTGAGCGGGAGCAAATTCCTGCCCTGACCGTTAAAGACATTACAGCAGCTACTACCCCTTTCGACTTTCAGGGCAGGCTGTTCAGAAAATGCTATTTAATCGAAAAATAAAGCGAACTACTAGCGCTCGTCAAAGTCTATAATCACGCGCTCAGTACGCGGGTGGCTCTGGCATGTGAGTACAAAGCCTTTTTCAACTTCGTCATGCTCCAGTGCGTAGTTCACTTCCATGTGCACTTCACCTTCCATTACACGGGCACGGCAAGTACAACAAACACCGCCTTTGCAAGCATAAGGTAAGTCGGCTCCATTGCGCAACGCAGCATCAAGAATACTCTCACCTTTAAATGGTACTTCCATATCGAAAGTAGTACCATCGAGCGTGATAGTCACCTTGCTCATTGCGCCTTTGTTGGTATCTGTATCTTTTTCTGTTTTACCGGCAGAAGCTTTGGCAGCATCAGGAGTAGTGAACAATTCCAGGTGAATTTTATCGGCAGCCATACCCGATTTCGACAATTCTTCTTTTACTGTCAACACCATCGATTCAGGACCGCAAAGAAACACCTCGTCAATCGTTTTCAAATCAATTAAAGAAGCACACAATTCATTGCATTTATTCGCATCAATTCTACCGCTGAATATTTCAACATCAACATACTCCCTGCTAAGTATATGGTACAATTTAACGCGACCCATATAAGTATTCTTTAAAGCCTCAATTGCTTCCCTGAATATTACAGAGTTTCTGCCACGGTTGCCATAAACCAAAGAGAACGTACTACCAGGTTCGTTCTCCAATACCGATTTCATGATGCTCAATATTGGAGTGATACCGCTACCCGCTGCAAATGCCAGATAGTTTTGATCCTTTCCTTCCTTATTCCTAGAAATGAAAGTACCCATTGGCGGCATTACATCGAGTACATCGCCCGCCTTCAATTCATCGTTTGCGAATGAAGAGAACTTGCCGTTTTCGATTTTCTTGATCGCTACACGAAGTTCGCCATCGTTCACACCACTACAAATGGAATAAGAACGCCTTACCTCTTCATCCTTCACTTTCTTCCTGAACGTGATATATTGCCCCGGAACAAATTTGAAAACAGATTCGAGTGAAGAAGGTACTTCTAATGCAACTGAAACGCAATCAGAAGTTTCGCGACGTACATCGCTAACTTTTAGTGTGAAAAATCTCGGTGTCGACATAAACGGGTGCAAAAGTAATTAAATAGCCGCTACTCTACTATAGTCATTTCGTTGATTAACCAACCTGCGCCACCAAATTTATCGAGCACGAACAGTACATACCTCAAATCTACCGAAATATTGCGGCAACGGGACGGATCAAAGAGGTAGTCGCTCATGGTGCCTTCATAAGGCCTGTCGAAGTTCAAACCCATCAACTCGCCTTTATCATTGAGCACCGGGCTACCCGAGTTACCGCCGGAAGTATGGTTACTTGCCACAAAAGCTACCGGTACCTTGCGTTTATAAGCCCAACGCCCGAAGTCTTTGTTGGCGTACAACTCTTTCAATTTCGCCGGCACCTTGAATGTTTCTTTTGTTGTGTCGTCGGCCTTAATAACACTTTTGAGGTAGGTAATGTACCTGTACCTTCCACCAGCATCTGGCTTAAGCCCAGCAATATTGCCGTAAGCCACCCTCAAAGTACTGTTGGCATCGGGGTACATATTACCCGCTGTGTCCATTTGCAACAGTGCCTTTTGGTACAACCTGTTGAGGTACTTTTTCTTCACTTTATAATCGTCGAGGAACGGCGTAATTGATTGCTTTTTCCATTTGTTGATCTCAGCATACAATTTATAAGCCGGGTCTTCTTCAATCAATTTCACATTGCCTTTTGCCAAAGCAGAATCTAACCTTGGCTTAGACGTAAACACTGACACACCATATAAGTTATCAGCCCACTTCTGGAAATCGCCTTTAAACAACTCCAATTGTGTTCTTAAATATGCCGGGGCTTTTGCACTGCAATCTTTCATAAACAATGGCATCAAGGCTACAAAAACATCTTTGTCGGTAGCCATGTCGTAATTTTTATAAAAACCTTCTACTTCTGTAGTCAGCTTCTTCATTGAATCGCTTTTTTCGGTTGCACCTAAAGAAGAATTCAGACATTGCACCATTTTATCGCCGTTGGCGCCAATTGCTATCAGCTCAATAGCTAAAAGACGCTCACGCACATTCACATCCATAAACACAGTGGTGTCGGCCGCCTTTATCAACTTTTGCATATTGTCTAACAACTGGCTGTACATTGGAATGTTGGCATTCTTCACCCAATTTCTGAAGTTAACCTCTTTTTCCTCTTTACGATCCATAGCGTGGTTGAGTCTCAGACCCACCAGCTCTCCGCCCCATTTTTTCCAGCCATTTGCAACCCCTGCTCTTTTTGAAGTGTACTTCAGGAAAATATCTCTTGAAGCATCCATGTGTTTTGTCCATGCACCAAGGCGGGCAGTGCGGGTATCCACCGCAATCGGGTCTACAATATTCATCACCTGATTCAGTTCGTAAGATGAGACATATTCATAAGTAGTGCCAGGAAAGCCATACACCATTGTGAAATCATCTTCTTTCTTAGGCTTGATGTTGATTTTTAAATACGGGTCGGCATGGTAGGGCGTGTTGTTTGTTGAATAATCAGCCGGTTTGTTAGAAGCACCCGCATACACTCTGAACATACTGAAATCGCCGGTATGGCGTGGCCATGCCCAGTTTTCATCGTCACCGCCAAATGCCCCAATGCCATTAGGAGGGAATGAGACCAATCGAATGTCCTTATAAGTCTGTGTGATAAAAATCCAGTATTGATTGCCCTCGTAGAACGATTTAATTGTGGCGTCAAGACCAGTTTCTATTTCATACTTTCTTTCAAGACCTGCAATGCGTTGTTTTAAAATGCTGTCTCTCGATTTGTCATTCAAAGTATCCTGAAGTCCTACTACCAATTTATCGGTAATGTTCTCCATTTTCCTGATGAAAGTCACCGTCAATCCGGGGCAAGGAAGCTCCTCAGCCCTGCTTTTGGCAAAGAAGCCTGTGGCAAAATAATCTTTCTCTTTTGAGGTGAGCCCCTGAACGGTTCCGTAGCCGCAATGGTGGTTGGTGAGCAGTAGCCCGTCGGGTGAAATAATCTCTCCCGTGCAACCTTTTCCGAACAACACAATGGCGTTGTTGAGCCCTGTTCCCGAGTCGTTATAAATGCGGCTGACCGGAATGGACAAACCTGTATTTTGCATGTCTGCCTGACGCTTCAAAATGGTCGCAGGAATCCACATGCCCTCTTTTGCAGACACAACACCCACAAAATCAAAAACAATGGAACAAATAATCGTTACCTTTAATAACTTAGAGACTTTTTTAACTGAAAACATAAAGTAGTGTGGAAATCGGAAATAAAAGTACGCTTTTGCTCCAAAAGTTCTGTACTTATTATTATATTAGCCCTTTTTTAGGCTATCTCGTTTGAGGAATATGAAAAAACAACTGCTATTTACGGCTTTCACTGTACTCGCACTACTGGGAAAACTGAATGCACAGAGTCTCTTTTACTCCCCTGACACTGTTTGTGTTGGGCAAAAAGTGAGTCTGTTTACATACGACAGTACATCTACTAATTACTATTGGAGCTTTTGTTCTGGCAGCATTGATTATGCCCCTACAGGTGTGAATTTGGGTGATCATTTTGGTAGCTATACTTTTAGGTATCCTGACCACATTGAAACAGCGAAAGACAACAATGGCAATTACTACGGTTTCGTAGTTAATACCACTACTGACGAGCTTTATCGCCTGAATTATGGCAATAGCCTTACCAATACCCCGACGATTACTAACTTCGGGAATATGACTAAAGCTTTGCCGCACCACCCATCATCGCTTTACATTTATCACTCACAAGACATTGACTCTTCATGGTATGTATTTGTGACAGGTGGTTTCGATGCAAGTGAATCTTCTTTGGCTCGTATCGACTTCGGTCATAGCCTCTCAAATCCGGCTCCAAACATTGCGAACTTTGGTAACCTTCAGGGTATGTTCAACAACCCACGTGGTGTATTTGTTGACAAAGATGTTCCAAACGGAGTATGGTTTGGTTATGTTTTGAACAAAAACAGCAGTGAACTTATTCGCCTTGATTTCCAAACAGTTGTATCTCACACCCCTGTATGTTATAACATGGGTAACCCTGGTGGTTATTTTAACCATCCGAATGATATGGCAGTGGTATTTGACCAAAACAAATGGCACTTATTCATTGCAAACACAAATGGCAATAACATTTTGAGGGTCGATATGCGTGCAGTTGATACACTTGATACAACTGTAAACATGGGTAACTTCCTTTACAGGGTACTTGAACCATCGTCAATTTCTTTGACACGCGATTGCGGCAACATCTACGCTTATATTACTGATAGCTCTACAAGTCAGCTTGTTTCATTGAGAATGCAACAATATGACGGTCCTTATTATCCGGTTGATTATAGTGTTGTAGGTGGTATGAACTACCCTACTTGCGTTTCTAACATCATCCGCGACCGCGATAACCTCTATGCGTTTATTACAAATGCAGGCGATAGCTCACTTACTCGTATCAACTTAACACAATGCAGGCATTCAAGCATTCCTTCATTCTCTGAAATCAGACCACCATTATATTCTTACGACACTCCGGGCTGGTACAATGTTTACTTTGTAATTGATGACGGTTTGCCAACAATGAGAACAGAGTGTAAGCAAATTACAGTATTACCTACTCCTAACATGATTCTAACTGCTCCTTCAACAATTTGTAAGGGCGATTCAATCAGGTTGTGGGCTATTTCAAACTATGCTGATACTGTATTGTGGACGAACAATTTCAATATCGACACAGTGTATAATAACACTGACACAGTTCATGCTTGGCCTGACTATACAACCAATTACACATTGCACTTCCATTTCCCTGATGGTTGCACTGTAGATACAATGGTACAAGTACGTGTTATTAAAGTAGTTGCCGATGCGGGTCCTGATAGGGTTATTGCTGATGGTGCTACTACTACCTTGGGTGGTCCTAACACAACAATGAGCGATATTCCACACGACTACAATTATACATGGTCTCCTACTATTAACTTAAACCAATTTACAAGCCCATTTGTTGATGCCACATTATCAGGCGATCAGTCTTATGTATTGTTAGTTTCACATACTGATGGCGCATCAGGAAAAACGTGTAGTGCGAGTGACACGGTAGTGGTGCGTGTAAATTGCGGCGACTTCAATGTACCAAATGCTTTCAACCCGAACAGCTCTAATTCAATGACCAACAGGTTTGGCCCAATGAACAAGCAAATCGGACAGTTGACATACTTCAGGGTATTTGACAGGTGGGGTTCAATGGTATTTGAAACTACTGATATTACTAAACAGTGGGATGGTACTTTCAATGGTACTCCTTGCCCAACTGGTGTTTATATTTGGGAAGCAGCCGGTTATTGCGAATCAGGCAAGGCACTCAAAAAGCACGGTAATGTTACGCTCATGCGATAGTAACAAACAAAAATATTGAAAAGCGGGCGTCATTGCCCGCTTTTTTTATTTGGGCAAGTTGTCATTTGTCCACCTCTTCCCCAACCCTTCTCCGCCAGCGGAGAAAGGAGCAAAGATGCCTGCGGCATCATTGTCGTTGCGGTTCGACCAGCGTTGTAATTGCTTAATATTATTGATGCCAACGGCATCAATACACCCTTCTCCATTCATGGAGAAGGGCCGGGGATGAGGTTAATATTTCAACCACCCTACTAACGCAGGTTTGGGGCGTGAGCCTAGCGTGCTGCAACCTGCGTTGGGCAGTTTCATCGGTTTACAACCGAATGTAGCGTCTAATTGAGATGGTCGAGATACACAGGGCGGAAGGTTTTCCGCCCCTACGCGGGGTGGTGTATTTTCAGATTGATAACTGTAGAATTTTCTACAGTTGCACGGAGGCAAGAATTTGTCTTGCTGCAGCGCAACGGCAGGTCGGATACCTGCACCCACCAAAGCGTAGAAGACTCTACGCTTAACTGCTGTTAGCATCTGCAAGCGAGACTCTTGCACAGTATGAGGACGAGGCGAGACCCCTCGACCAGTATATAGTGACCCATCAGATTTTTTGTCACCTGCTACGCTTAGCAACATTTTTTTCTAGTCTTTTAAAAACTTACCTGCTACAGTGCCCGTATGTACGAAATACAAGCCTTTAGGCCACGATGCTATATTAAGTTGGGTACTGCGGTGCTGTTGATTGACCTCACGGTACATGACCCGCCCTGAAACATCAGTAACAACAAGTTGTTCCCAATCGTTACCCGCAAGTATTTGTATTTCTGTTTGGGCAGGGTTGGGTTGCAGCCATATTTCATTGCTTTTTACTACCACAGGTGCACTTGTGTTGTAGCGCACAATGGTTTTTATGGGGCTACCTGTACTATCGTAGCAGCCGCGGGCGTTACTGGTAAGTACTACTGTTATACTATCAATAGCGCGTGTTTTTACGTATTGTACGGTTGGTGTGGTGGTGGTAGCAAACAAGCTATCGCTGTTGTACCATTTAAGGATATAGCTGCTACCTGCACCTGTAATAGTTGCATTTAGATGCACTGTATCGCCTATTGCTGCACCTGCAATGCCGGTTATAGTAACATTAGGCGGGCTAAGTGTATCTACAAAAATATGTACAGAGTTACTTGAAGCAGTAGCATCAGAAAGGCAATTTAGACTACTAACCATGGTACACGTCACTACATCACCGTTTGCGGGGGTGTAACTAAAGTAAGGGGTATCAGTGCCGGCGGGGATGCTGTTAACAGTCCAGCTAAAATGCGGGTACCTGCCCGCATACCTGCCCACAGCATTCAACGACACAACCCGCCGGTTACATAGGTGTATTACCGTATCGCCTATATTAACCTGAACTGATGCTAGAGTACCTCTACCTAGATTTAACTTTCTTATTCGATGATTGTCAATTTCTTGAAAATATAAGTCCCCGCACGGGTTCATCGAAATAATCCAAGGTCCTCCAAGGTTAGCGGAATCAGCAGCTACTCCTTCGCCGCTCGTGCCACTTATCCCGGTCCCCGCTATTGAATGAATAATTCCAATTGTATCAATATACCTAATTCTATCATGAACTGCATCACTGAAGTAAATATTTCCGGAACTATCTTCCCAAAGATTACTTGGATAAATATGTGCATTAGTTGCTGGTATATTATCTGCATAAGTAGTAATGGTATCTCGCGTTCCGGCAATTGTAGTAATGATACCTGTAGAATGCGAAATTCTTCTTATCGAAGAAGTTCTATCACTGGAAATTATATCTCCATTTTTGCACACATAAAAATAATAAAAATTTCCTGTTGCAGCAGTTGCGGGACCTCCGTCTCCGCTCGTCATAACAGCAGTCCCGGTACCTGCGATGGTAGAAACTAAACCAGTAATATGGTCTACTTTTTTTATGTAAAGAGCCCCAGCATTGAATAGTAAATTATTATATTTATCAAATGCAATGCAAGTCACAATATTTATACCTGTTGCAGTGGCAGACATCCCGTCGGTGTCAATTCCCACTCTCCCATTCCCTACAATAGTTGCAATAATTCCAGTGTTGTGGTCAATTTTACGTATTCTATAGTTTAAAGCATCTGCGACATAAACATTTTCCGAGTCGTCTATTGCAATATAACAAGGTTCTTTAAATTGAGCAGTGGTTGCAGGTCCCCCATCTCCAGAAAAGCCAGTAGTACTGTTGCCAGCAAATTTGTCGATTATTCCGCTGGATGATACTATTCTCACCCTATAACTATATACCCCTGTTGAAATGTACATATTGCCATTCCCATCTTCCATGGACGGACACCCCCATGAGAATTTTGCTCCTGTTGCAGGACCACCATCGCCACTGTTTCCGAGTAATCCGTTTCCGGCAAATGTAGTAATAGTCACGCTTTGCGAATAAATTTTTGTGCTGAAAAGGAAAAATAATATAACTAACAGGTACTTCATAGACAACAAATAACGAAACAAATTTATTCATTTTTTATTGGTGATGGGAGCTTTTTGGCAAAAAAAGTTTGTTGTCTGAATCAGGATTCTCATAATTACAGAATTTTCAAGATAGTCGTCCATGTGTATTTTAATGAGTGTGGTTTAGGGCAGGAGATATTCCGCCCCTACGCGTGGTGGTGTATTGATTTTTAACCTTAGGATCTTCTAAGGTGGCGCGGTGGCAAGATACCTGCGGTTGCCCGTGCATAGAAAATTCAACGATTAACTTTTTTTGCAAGTGGTGCGGTGTCAATGTGGCACCAATCAATAATAACATCAGCTTAATTACTTATTTTGTTATTTTGTGACATGCTAAAGCGTCTTCTACCTTTACTACTATTCTTTTTTGCCCCACACGTATATGGCGAAGTGAACAGTGCCGAGCCCCGCCTGCGCGTAAGTTTGCTCACATGCAGCCCCGGCTACAACGAGGTGTATGAGGCATTTGGACATACCGCAGTAAGAATTTATGATTCTACGAGCAAAAACGACGTTGTTTTTAACTACGGAATGTTCGATGGTTTCCAAAAGAATTTCGAGCTGAAATTTATGAAAGGCGATGTGCGGTATTGTGTTGACGCCAGTGAATTTAGGGAATTCATGATGGAATACGTACATGCAAGGCGGGGTGTTTATGAACAGGAAATAGTGGTAAACGACAGCCTGAAACGAGAAATTGTAGCGTTTTTAGAATGGAACGCATTGAGCCAGAACAAGTATTACAAATACGACTTTTTCTACGACAATTGCTCTACCCGCCTGCGCGATTTGCTGCCTCATATATTGGGTGGGGCATTCACCTACGGTAAAGCACTACCGCCTGTTGCACATTATACATTTCGCGATGTAATTAATGAATACCTTGTGTACACCCCTTGGGAGCGCTTTGGTATCAATATTTTGCTGGGCAGCAGAATTGATAAAGTAATGACCGACAAAGACATTATGTTTTTGCCCGACTACCTTTTAAAAGGTTTAGATGGTGCTATGTTCAACGGAGCAAAGGTGGCAAAGCCTTCTGTTGAACTTTTGCCTGCGGCGGCACCACCTGCAACCAGCCTGAATATTGTTTTTATGGTAATGGTATTAGTGATGACATTGACTATTTTAGGCATTACTGTACCAAAACTAAACCTGCTTGGAAAAATCATGTCGAAAATGCTTTTGCTGGTAACGGGTTTACTGGGGTGCCTGATTTTGACGATGTGGTTTGCTACAAGTCATGGCGGTTGCAGAGACAATTTCAATATATTATGGGCACTCCCAACCAACCTATTGCTTGTTTTTGCACGTCCTAAAGGAAGGGCAGCCTATTCAAAGATTGCAATTATAGGTATAGTGGCGGTATTTATATTGCATATTTTCAAACTGCAACAAATACCTTTACTGGAGTTTACGCCATTGCTGGTTTCTTTGATATTTGTTTTTGGTAAAATTTACAGAGAAGGACAACTAGAAACCGCCAAATCATAAAAACAACGAATTTGAATAGCATACATTATCGCACATACGGCACAGGACAACCAGTGATGTTGATTCACGGATTCCCTGAAAGTGGTGCAACATGGGACAATATAATACCTGCGCTGAGTAAAAATTTCACGTGTATAGTACCCGATTTACCGGGTAGCGGCAAAAGTGCATTGGAGCAGCCATGTACACTGGAAGAAATGGCGCAGTCGCTCAAGTCGGTTTTAGACGAACTAAAAATATCGAAGATAGTATTGGCAGGGCATTCGATGGGAGGCTATGTTGCGCTTGCGTTTTGCAAGCTATACCCCGAAATGATTGCCGGACTTTCTCTGGTGCATTCAACGGTTTGGGCTGATGACGAGGAGAAAAAAAATAACCGTCGAAAAGCCATTGAAATAATTAAGCAGGGCGGCAAACGCCACTTCCTCAACCAAGTGATACCGGGTCTGTTTGCTGACAGTTTTATTGAAGCCAACCCGAACACAATTGAAGCACAACAAACGAAAGCAAACGAACTCACAGAAGAAGGGCTGGTTAACTTTTACGAAGCCATGATTCAACGTGAGGACTTCACTGAGACACTGAAAAAATTCAATTTCCCGCTTCAGTGGGTATTGGGTGCTGAGGATAAGCTGATAAGCGTAAAAAAAATTGTTCCTTTGACCTATGTTTCGCCCATAAATTACGTCCATATATACGATGGTTGTGGACACATGTCTATGTACGAAGCACCACGTTTATTAACGAAAGACCTTGAACACTTTTTAAGAGCTATCTACCAATAAACAATGCTACAACGAAGAACCATATTTGTTTTATTGTTTGCACTGTTTTGTACAGTTACAACGCACGCATCGCATATTGTGGGCGGAGAAGTAACCTATAAGTATCTCTCCAGTTTCGGCAATGCCAATACGTATGAGTTCATTGTTACAATTTACGAAGATTGCCAAAACGGTAGCGTCGGCGCCATTCAATTAGACAATCCCGGAAAAGTAGGCTTATTTCTGGGAGATACATTGCTTAGAGTCGACTCTGCGACCGGAACAGAAGAGAGCATTCCTGTCAACTTCCAAAACAAATGCGTTTCAAATATTCCGGTTGTATGCCTTAGAAAGAAATCATTTCACTTTACTTATACCCTACCGCTGTCAGATAAACCCTATACTTTAGCCTACCAGCGTTGTTGCCGAAATGCTCAAATTCAAAATATTTTAAGGCCTGACGAAACGGGAGCTACATATTTCTGTACCATTCCTCCTCAAACTGTCGCTTTACGTAATAGTAGTGCTGTTTTCAAAGACTTTCCTGCACAAATCATTTGCGCCAGAATCCCTTTATACTACGACAATTCAGCTACTGACCCCGACGGAGATTCATTGAGTTATAGTTTTGATACCTCATATATTGGTGCATCACAAACCGATTCTAAACCCGATACTCCCACTGCCCCACCCTACCAAAAAGTAACGTACCTGACACCTACATTTTCAGCCATCCACCCAATACCTTCATCACCCCTGCTTCAAATTGACCCAATCACGGGGATACTTACAGGGACACCCTCAATCAAAGGTCGTTTTCTTGTTACAGTTTGTGTGAAAGAATGGCGCAATGGTGTTCTTATTAATATTGTCAGGCGCGAATTCCAGTACCTCATTACCGATTGTTCTAAAAAAGTGGTGGCTTGTATGCCTCAATATTCTACTGATGTAAACACTTATATCGTTGAATGCCGTGGCTTCAATGTGCATTTTGATAATTGCTCGAAAGGTGGCTTTTCGTACCATTGGAATTTTGGAGACACCACAAGAGCTGATGACACATCAAATATCGCATCGCCCGATTATACGTTTTCTGATACCGGGATATATACGGTAACTCTGGTAGTAAACCCAGGTTCTACCTGCCCCGATAGCATTAAACGATATGTAAAGGTGTTCCCCTATTTGAAAACCTATTTCAGGGATAGCGGCACACTTTGCCCGGGCGATACCGTACACTTCTTCGACCAAACTGCATCAACAATAAGACCAATCACTGACTGGAACTGGTCGTTTGGAGACGGAACTACAGACAATGTACCTAACACAAAACACGCTTACGCCAGAGGTGGAACTTATAATGTGATACTGACAACCAAGAACATCAGGAACTGTAACGATACCACGCTTAAAAGAGTAATTATTGAAGACTTCCAACCCTATGCCGGCAGAGACACACTTATAGTAAAAGGAGAATCAGTGACTTTGAATGCCACCGGAGGAAATATATTTATGTGGTCACCTGCTACCTATCTCGACAATCCGAATATCTATAACCCCACGGGCTACTTCCCCGATACAGGACGGTTTTATTATATCGTTGATGTAGAAAGCAGGTTTGGTTGCAAGGGCAAGGACACGGTACGTGTTTGGGTAGTGAACCAGGAAGAGTTATTGGTACCAACTGCATTCTCGCCCAACAACGATGGCAGAAACGACTTTTTCAAACCTATTTCAGCAGGGTATAAATCAATCAATTTCTTCAACATATACGATCGTTATGGTGAACTCGTATTCACTACACACGAATTACTCGAAGGATGGGATGGCACTTATAAAGGCAAACCCATGGAAATTGGCACTTACTTCTGGCAATTGAGTTTCAAAGACATACACGGAAATGACACCTATAGAAAAGGTGATGTAACACTTGTGCGGTAATTGAAATAACAATTGCCTCAATTGTGTGTGGATATTGCAATGAACCATATACTTAGCCCTCAAAACCAAGTCTCTTTTATTCGTATTTTGCACATCGTTTCTCTTTTGAGCAATTTCTAAAATTCGAATTATTTTATGAGCACATCATTGGGTATCGGTTCTCGCGTTGATCACCTCCATTTTGGCCGAGGAGTTGTTGTCGATACAGCATCAGAGTTCTACATTATATGGTTTAAAAGCCAGCAAGACACTAAGAGCATCGCTAAAGATTTTGCAGGGCTTAAAGTGATTGATGAGGTAAGTGCATCAGAAAACACCGGACCAATTTCAATTGCTGATATCGAACAGGCTTTGCATAATATCCTTGACCAGCGCTTACATGATACGCAGATGGTGCCAATAGGATTAAAATGGAAACGAGGCATGATGGTGCTTAAACCGGGAGACCCTACAATGGCGATAAAAGAAGTGCCTATCGAAACTTTCTTCCATAAAATTGTAATGGTTCGTGATAAGCTAAGAGTAATGGAACAAAAAATAAATGCCCATAAAGTGCTTGACGATGCCGATAAGGTAGAACTTCAGCAGTACATAACAGGTGTTTATGGCTCACTCACAACATTCAATGTTTTATTCAAAGAAACCATTCACCAGTTTAAAGGTGCCGGCGGAAAAGAATAACGACCACAACACACACAACTTTTACTCATCCCCCATTAAATATTAACCACTGTGGCTGAATTGTTGCCTGAATATAACGAAGATAGTATACGGTCGCTTGACTGGCGTGAACACATACGCCTTCGCCCCGGTATGTACATCGGAAAACTTGGAGATGGCTCAAGTGTCGATGACGGTATTTACGTGCTTGTAAAAGAAGTGGTGGATAACTGTATCGACGAATTCGCTATGGGTTTCGGTAAAAGAATCGAAATAAAAATAGGCAATGGCGAAGTATCAGTCCGTGACTTCGGCAGGGGCATTCCTTTGGGCAAGGTAGTCGATGTTGTAAGTAAAATTAATACCGGTGCCAAGTACGACAGCAAGGTGTTCCAAAAATCGGTTGGATTGAACGGTGTGGGTACCAAGGCTGTGAATGCGCTCAGTAAAGCATTTACCGTTACAGCATTTAGAGAAGGGCGTTGCAAAACAGCTTACTTCGAAAAAGGCATGCTGGTGACCGAATACCCTGAAACAGATACAACACAGGGCAATGGCACTCAGGTGGTTTTTAGACCTGATGATAGTGTGTTCAGGAATTACCACTTTGTACACGAATACCTCGAAAATCAGATATGGAACTATTGTTTCCTGAATGCCGGACTCCAAATTAACTTCAACGGCAGAAACTATGTCTCAAAATCGGGGTTGCTGGACCTGCTTTCACGCAAGACAAACCCCGATGATTTACGCTACCCTATTATTCACCTCAAAGGTGAAGACATTGAATTAGCAATAACACATACAGGCGACTATGGCGAAGACATTTATTCATTCGTCAATGGCCAACATACTACACAGGGCGGCACGCACCAGGCAGCTTTCAGGGAAGCATTCGTAAAAGCAATCAGGGATTTTTATAAAAAAGACTACGACGCAGGCGACGTGCGCCAAAGCATAAGCGCAGCAATTGCTGTAAAAGTGCAGGAGCCGGTATTTGAATCGCAAACGAAAACCAAACTTGGGTCCCTGAATATTTTTGAGGGCGGACCAACAATGAAGGTTTTTGTTTCAGACTTCATGAATAAAGAACTGAACAACTTCCTTCATAAAAACCCTGCGATTGCTGAAGCCCTGAAAAAGCGAATAGAGCAAAGCGAACGTGAGCGTAAAGAACTTTCCGGCATTAGGAAACTGGCGAATGAGCGAGCGAAAAAAGCCAACTTGCACAATAAGAAATTACGCGATTGCCGCATTCACCTGAACGACGAGCCGCCGGCTAAAAACAAAGTTGAGTTTCAGATTAAACAGCAAGATAGCACCATATTTATCACAGAAGGTGATTCGGCGAGTGGATCTATTACCAAAAGCAGGAATGTAGAATCTCAGGCGGTTTTCAGCTTGCGCGGTAAGCCGCTGAACTGCTATGGACTCACTAAAAAAGTGGTGTATGAAAATGAAGAATTCAACCTGCTACAACACGCCCTCAATATTGAAGAAGGCATGGACGGGCTTCGCTATAACAACATTGTAATATCTACCGATGCTGATGTTGATGGGATGCACATTAGGTTATTGATCATGACTTTCTTCCTGCAATTCTTCCCCGACCTTGTAAGAGGCAACCATGTGTACATTCTTCAAACTCCTTTGTTTAGAGTGCGCAACAAGCAGAAAACGATTTACTGCTACAACGACGAAGAACGCAAGGCGGCGATTGCAGAAATAGGCGCTAAAGCCGAAATCACACGATTCAAAGGTTTGGGCGAAATCAGCCCTGAAGAGTTTGGCAGGTTCATTGGTGAAGACATGCGGAAGGACCCTGTGTTGCTGAGCCAGGAGACACACATCCAAAAATTACTGGAATACTACATGGGTAAAAACACCCCCGACCGCCAAAAGTTCATCATTGAAAACCTTAGGGTTGAAAAAGACTTAGCTGACGAATTAGGTGTTGAAGTAGGTGCGAAGGCTTAAGAGCTATACCTGGGTGAATAGATTTTGCGAGCAATCGCCGAAACTATAACCCTTTTCCTTAATCTTCTGAATCATTTCGTCTAATGATTCGGCAGTGAGCGATATAGTGTCGTGCAGCAAAATAATGGCTCCCGGCTTAAGGTTCCAGACAACCTTCTGAATCAATTGGTCCTTTGATTGAGCAACCGTATCCATTGATCTGATAGACCACCCAACCGGAGTGTAACCACCTTGTTTGATGGCCTTCGTAAGGTTGGGATTCATTACTCCGTAAGGAGGGCGAAACAATTTGTTTTTTTGCCCTGTGATTGCTTCTACTACCGAATCTGTTTGCTGCATTTGTTGCAACATTTTTTCAGCGGGCAGCATATCAAACCAAAAATTGTGTTCAAAACTATGATTAGCAATTACGTGGCCATGCTGGTTCATTTCAGCAACCAGCGCCTCATTGCCCGACAAATTCTTACCAATACAAAAGAAAGCGGCCTTGATATTGTGATTCCTGAGCACCTCTAAAATCAAGGGCGTTAATTCAGGATGAGGACCATCGTCAAATGTCAGGTAAACCACTTTCCCTTCCGTTGGCACCTTACACACTACAGGCATAAAAAATTGCCATTGAATAAGTGCACAGCCACCAAAAAGCACCAGGCTATACACAAAAAGTACTGCGACGAAATACCACCATGAAATAGAACTATCATTGACTTTCAAAAAAGCCAGCGCCGATAATGCCAAAATATTAACTGCCTGTAAAAGCCTGTACTTCATGTTTGTGGTATTGTTACATTTTCCATCTGCTGTTTTAGAAAGGGCTGAAAACTTTCATTTATATTTACAGAAAACAAAACACAGCAAATATAGCAACCATGAAACGATTCGCATATTACGCATTGGTAGCAGGAGTCATTTCAGTACTTTCTTCGTGTTCAGGCGGCAAGAAAGACTCATCAGATGAACACTTTCAAAAAGGAAACGACTTTATTTATAAAAGCGACTTTGCAAATGCTCAAAAGGAATACGAAAAAGCTATTGAAAGCAATAAGAATAACACGAGAGCATTATATGCGCTCGCTACCGTTTTTGAGCTTCAGGGAGAACTAGGTAAGTCGCTGGAATATTACAAGGCACTTCTTGAGGCCGACTCTACTTTTGCTTTGGGCTACTTTGGTCGTGCCAATGTTGAACAAGCAATTGGACTGAAACCCGAATTCCAAAAAGACATTGATAAAGCCATTCATTTTAAACCAGACTTTTTCATGGCACTGCTTTCCAGATCGAGGGCAAAATTGGGAACCAACAACTATGTAGATGCTAAAGCCGACCTCGATGCAGCTATCAACATAAAGCCTACTTACGTTATGCTTTATGAAATGCGCGGTACTGCAAAAATGAAATTAAACGATGTTGATGGAGCGATTGCCGATTTCACTCAACAAATTAAATTAGACTCCAACGCTATTGCCGGGTATGCCAACAGAAGTGTTGCGTACGATGTTGCCAACAAAGACTCGCTGGCTATTAAAGATATATCAAGAGCCCTTAAATCAGATCCGATGTGGGGTCAAGGTTACATTTACAGAGCTATGTTCAAACATAAAATAAAGGACAATGATGCCTGCCACGATTTGGCAATTGCCAAAACCATGAGGCTCCCGATGGCCGAACAATACATCAAAGAGTACTGCAAATAAATAAGGAGCGCAACATCAAAATTGCGCTCCTTATTTTTATATCTAATACCCTATTACAACTAAACAGAGAATTTAATGCCTTGTGCAAGCGGAAGCTGATCGCTCCAGTTGATAGTATTGGTTTGACGGCGCATGTATGCTTTCCATGCATCGCTACCGCTCTCGCGGCCACCACCTGTTTCTTTTTCACCACCAAAAGCACCACCAATTTCAGCACCACTGGTACCAATATTCACGTTTGCAATACCGCAATCGCTACCACAATGTGCCAAGAATGTTTCAGACTCACGCATATTCAACGTCATAATCGACGATGACAAGCCTTGAGGTACAGCATTTTGCATTGCAATTGCTTCTTCAAGTGTTGAATATTTCATGACGTAAAGAATAGGCGCGAATGTTTCATGTTGAACGATTTCCCATGAATTATCAGCTTCAATGACGCATGGTTTTACGTAGCAACCACTTTCGTAACCTTCACCACTTAAAACACCACCTTTTACTATTTCTTTACCGCCTGCTTTTTTGGCGGCCGCAATAGCTTTTGAATATGCTTCAACGGCGTCTTTATCAATCAATGGACCAACATGACTTGTTTCCTCCAGCGGATTGCCAATGACCAATTGTTTGTATGCCGCAACCAACTTTTTCTTAAATGCATCATACACATTTTCGTTAATTATAAGCCTGCGTGTTGTTGTACATCTTTGACCTGCAGTACCAACCGCGCCGAACAATGCAGCCCTTAATGCAATATCCAAATCAGCGTGTTGAGAAATGATGATAGCGTTATTACCACCCAACTCAAGCAAAGAACGACCGAGACGGTTAGCAACTGCCGCGCCAACAGCCTTGCCCATACGAGTAGAACCAGTAGCAGACACCAACGGAACGCGGGCATCGTTAGTCATCCATTCACCTACTTCACCATTACCATTGATAAGGCAAGAAACGCCTTCCGGCACATTGTTAGCCTTAAATACATCGGCAATAATATTTTGACATGCAATACCCGAAAGTGGTGCTTTCTCTGATGGCTTCCAGATACAAACATCACCGCAAATCCATGCGAGTGCTGTATTCCATGACCATACAGCCACCGGGAAGTTAAATGCACTAATAATACCTACGATGCCCAATGGATGCCATTGCTCGTACATTCTGTGTCTTGGACGTTCGCTGTGCATTGTTAAACCATACAATTGCCTTGACAAGCCCACTGCAAAATCACAGATATCAATCATTTCCTGTACTTCACCTAAACCTTCCTGAAGGCTTTTGCCCATTTCAAATGAAACAAGACGACCCAGGGGTTCTTTGTATTTTCTCAAAGCTTCACCAAACTGGCGAACAACCTCTCCTCTTTTGGGTGCCGGCCACATTCTCCATTCGTTAAATGCGCTTTGTGCCTGAGTAACCGCAGCTTCATATCCTTCTTTAGTAGTGGCATAAACAGAAGCTATTTTTTTACCGTCAACCGGTGAATATGATTCAATTTTTGCGCCCTCACCCTTAATCCATTTAGAACCGGTAGAGGTGCCTTCATTATTTTTTTCGATCCCGAGTTTTTCGAGTACCTTATCCATTTTCATACGTAAAAAATTTCTGCGGCAAAATTAGTAGTTATCGGTCTATAAACGCTATTGTGTATTACGAAGCGTATATAATAATTGACACTTTTGTCCACTGACCGTCTTCTTCCTGCACTTCTTCCATGGTAAAATCAATTCTTTTACCCATTATTATGCTCAGTTGCTCAATTCTGTTCTTGATATTCTGAAGCCCAAACGATTCATGCCCCGGGTTAGCTTTTTTCTTACTTGCTTGCAAACCCACACCATTGTCCTTGACTTCTATGAATAAATCTTCACCCTTTTCATATACATTTAACTGAATACAACTATCGGTAGATTGCTTGTGCATAATGCCGTGCTTAATGGAATTTTCAACCAATGGCTGAATCAACAACGGCGGCACCATGATGATGGCAGTGTCTACATCATCTTCTACGTTCACTTCATAATTCAGGAATTCCTTAAATCTTAGTTTTTCCAGGGCAAGGTAGTTTTCAACAAGGTCAATCTCCTTTTGCAACGAAATCATTTCCTTAGAAACGTTGTGCATATTCTGGCGAACCAGATCTGCGAAAATGCGCAAATACTCATTGGCGGCAAGCTTATCATTCCTGTTCACTAAGCCTTGTACATTGTTCAAAGTATTGAAAATAAAATGCGGATTCATAAGGGCATTCATAGCCTTATACTCCGATTTCAGGAACCTGATTTTGTCATCGTTCTCCTTTTTGTTCTTCTGTACTACCCATTGAATTCGGTAACGCACAACTACAATAATAACCGAAGCTATAAACGCCAGATACAAAGCAATAAACCACCATTGCGCCCAGTAAGGTCGGGCAATCTCTAATGTAAATACAATAGGATCACAATAATTACCTGAAAGACTACGAGCCCTTACTTTGATTTTAAAGCTTCCGTAGTGTTGGTCAGCGAGGTCAATTTCTTCTCCCGTTATCTTTTGCCACACCTCTTTATCATCACCTGAAAACGAATATTCATAGAACACATTCTTACCGGTGAATGAAATAGTAGAAAAAGTAATAGCGATGTTCTTTGACCCCTGATATGGAATTTTGAGGTAGCCGCCATTGCTCAGCTGGTACAGCATTTTACCGATACCCAGCGTTTTGAAAAACAGTTTCGGTGCTTTCGGGCGTTCCAGCAAGTCTGAGATTCTGAACTGTGAAACGTTGCCATTCACCAGGAAATAAACGTTATCTCCATCGCTTGAAACTGACTCTACCCTTTGCGGCACAAATGGACTTTCTACAGCAGAAATTTCATAAGTGCGCATACCGCCAGTATTTTGAACGGAAAAAATCCGGTGCTCACTATTGGTGGTAATAAGAAGGTGCGAAGAGTCGAGCACGTAAAACTTATCCCAGATACAGTCTTGCTGAGGAACAGTATCAATTTTAATCTTACCCTCAATTTCACTGCATACTAAAAGTCGGTTGCCCACATCGGTGTGCCCAATTAGGAAATGATTAAAAAACTCGAACTTTTTAAAGGTGATGTCTTTAAACTGCTTTTGCAACACCTCTTTATCACTTTCCAACTTATAAACACCATTCCTGATCGAAAACCAGATATGCCCATCTTCTGATTTGGCGAACGCGAATATCCTGTCGGAATTGGTGGCCTCCTTCGTACCTTTTTCGGTGAAGTTGGCACTTTGTAAAAATGATGGAATGTTTACCGCATAAATACTTCTGATGGTGCGAATAAAAATTTGATCATCCAAATCAATAATGGACTTAACAACATCGTTCTTTGAAAGTATCTCTTTTGAAACATTAATAACTGGGTCAACGCCCAAATTGTCAATGCGACACAAACTACCGAGATAATAATTGAAGTAGGTATATGTTGGTGCTTTTTTATCTTTTATCACCAGGAACCCATGGCTCTGGCTGCTGTTGAACTCCTTTCTATCGTACTTTTTATAGTCGTAAATCAAATTCAGGTTTGACTTGTATAACTCATAAAAATTATTGTCGGAATTTGTAAAAAACAACCTGCCTGCATCGGCATAGGAATACCAAATTTCACCCTTATATGAGTTGTGGAATACCGCTGAGTGTGCAAACTTATTGCTCAACACATAAACACCGTCTTTGTACGTACCTACCCAATAATTACTGATAGAATCTTGAGTGATTGAAGTAGTTTTTTGGTTGAACAAAATACGAGCACCACCATCTATATATAAACCAGAATCGCTGGTACGCATCATTCTGCCGTCAAAATCAAAATAAAGCCCCGAGGTTGATTTCGCAAATTGAGACCCTGAAGCTGCACCCACTAGTTTCATTTGCAAATCAAAAATCCGCCTGCCATTTACAACAAACTTCTGATTTTGATCGATGATAAAAGTCCATACGTGCTCAATTGTATCACTTGAGCCGTCCTGCGGATTTATCCTCGTCGCTTTTTCAAGTCTTTGATTGGCAGAGTATTCAAACAAACTATCCCGATGCAAAAACTCATAGTTACCCTTGCTGTTTTTCTTTAAAAATGTAAAAAGAGATATATCTCCATCCTTCGGAAACTGAACTACACTGGTTTGATTTTTATAAATATTTACGAACCGCTCCTGATTATCGAAAATCAAAGTAACACTACTGTCACTTTCGATATTGATGTTTTTGATTTGGGTTGTTTTAAATGGCAGATTCAAAAACGATGTGTTTTTTGCGTTATGAAAAAGACCATCCTTGTAAAAACACAATTCACCATTAAAGGTGGCTAACCACAGGCGTCCAAAATTATCTTCTCTGAAAAAGAAAATCTCATTATCCGGTATTCCTTCCGCCGTCGTGAAAATTTGGAATTTAATACCGTTGTACCTGCAAATCCCGATATTAGATGAAATCCAGATAAAGCCTTTGGAGTCGCGGTAAACGTTATATATTGTATTTCCCGGCAGTCCATCATCCTGAGTGAAATGGAGCATCGGGTAATCTTGCGCCCAACCTGTAAGGCAGAAAATTGTAAGTAAAATTGTAAATAAAGCACGTGCTTTTTTACTCATAAGAGCCTGATTTGGTCTGCAAAAACTCCATTAAGCTCGTAAACCTTCGGCGACTGATAGGTAGTACAATTTTATCGTACACCTTGATGGAAGAAGCTTCGTCTTTTTGAATCTGTTTAATATGATCGCAGTTGATGAGATATGATTTATGGATCCTGTAAAAGCTATCAGTAGGCAACATTTCTTCGTAATCTGAAATTGCGAAACTGGTCACTACTTCTGCAAGCCCTGTATTCTTCACAAAAAACACTTTTGAGTATTTTCCTAAAGCCTCGACATATACTACATCTTTGAAGTCAACTATGTCAAAAGTGTTATTTCCTTTTAGTGTAATACGGTTGAGTTTTGATTTGGAATTTATTTGTTTTGAAATTTCAGAGAAGTCATTGCCACTGTTTTGTGTGTGCATCAAAGCTTTAAACTTCAATCGGTCTTTCAGTTTTGCCACAGCACCTGAAAGCTCAGAGATACTGATTGGCTTTAGAATGTAGTCAACTGCATTAAGCTTAAAGGCTTTAATAGCATATTCATCGTACGCAGTAACAAATATCACTTCAAAATGAATTGGAGATACCCGTTCAAGGAATTGAAATGCATTTTCATTAGGCATTTCAATGTCTAAAAAAACCGCGTCGGGATTATGCTTTTCAAGTTGCTGTTCGGCTTCGGCTGTGTTATGGGCAATGCCAACGATATTGATATCCGGATCAATATATTCAAGTAAAATCGTTTTTAGGTTTCTGCACGCTTCAATTTCATCGTCAACAAGCAATACATTAAGCGGAGCATCGGGTGAAGCCATAAACTGTTTGAATTTTTTGTTGAGGTCAATTTACGAAATAATTTTTAAGAAAACAATAGCCTTTAGCCCCAACTATTCACCCACCGGAAAATAAACTGAAAATACAGCCCCTTCATCTATTTTCCCTGTTGCTGTGATGTAGCCATTGTGGTTTGCCATTATTCTTCTGCAAATTGCCAACCCTACTCCTTTACCCGGATTCGGGGAGCCTTCAATATCAAACTGCCTGAAAATTTTGAACAATTTCTCTCCATTCTTTGCATCAAAGCCAACACCATTGTCCGAGAACGTTATTTTATAGAATGACTTAAGACCTACCCTTTCATTAATTTCATTCAATTCACTTCCCTTTATCTTTGACACTTCAACACGTAGCAGCAACGACTTGTTTCCTTTCGAGAATTTAACAGCATTATTTAGGATTTCTTTGAATAGAATCTCTACCTGATTCTCATACCCAAACAATACCGGCAAAGCATCAGACTTTACATCACCGCCTTTTTCGGTGATTTCTTTTTCACTATTAAATAATATGTATTGCCACAATTTATTGGCATTGAATTTCTTTTTCGGCTCGTTGATATCCGAAAGACTGGTGAGACTATTAATATCTTGCACAAGTTCTTGCATTTGCCCGGCTGAGTTAACTATGCGGGTGAGATGGGCAGCCTCTTCTGAGTTTTTGTCAGACCGATGTAACAAAAAGTCACCGAACATTTGAATTTTCCGCAATGGCTCTGCAAGATCGTGCGATGCCACAAGCGCTATTTCCTGCAGCTCTTCATGCGAACGTTCCAGGTCTATGACTTTAGAATGAAGTTCCTCCTGATATTGAACCCTTTTTAGAATTTCTTTAATAAGGATTATCAACAACATAAAGGTCATCACACAAAAAAGTACAAGCAGCCACATTACCGACTTACGCGTCAAATCTTCATAGCTTTTTTCTTCCACTAGCCGCTCCTTCCTGAGCACAGATTCAGAATTCAGCATGTTTTTCAAAAACTTATGGGAAACAGCCATCATTTGTCGGCTATCAAAATAAAAATTCGAAAGATTGGTTCCCTTACTAGTATCAACATATTCAATATTAGTGCGCAATAAATCAAGTCTATGCACAAAAGATCGCTCAAAAGAATCAATTTGAGATGCCATAGACGGATTATCAGAAGTAAGCCCCTTCAGGTGATGCAATACTAATGGGATAGTATCAATCGCGCGACGCATTGGAGCTAAATAAATTGAGTCTTCGGTCAACATGTAGCCTCTTTCCTTTCTATCGATGTCAAGTAAATTTTTCTCCACCAAATAGATGTCTTCCAAAACGAAATTGGAGTGATCCATCATATTTGAATAGGTAATGTACTTCTGCATCCGTTTCATAGAAAAAATAGAAAGCCCACCCATTACTAAAAACGAGAAACTAAACGCAATGCTTATATAAAGGAGCCTTCTTTTCATGGGCGATATACTGCATCAAATCTAAAAATTTTAATTGACACTGTCCCTAATCACTTTTAGATTTTAAAACAACACTTGGTGTTCAAATATTTGCACAAATCTGACTGATTCAACTTTTCAGAATTGGATGTTTTACTACTATCTTTGCTAAGTACCAGAAATTGTGATTAAAATGACATTATCCGCTTCCGAGTTAAATACTTCCAGAATTTCATTTGAAGAATTCAAACAAATAGCGCTCGATGATTTCCACATGGCAGTTGCCAGCCGCGAGGCTAGCCTGATAGGTCGCCGTGAGGTACTCACCGGAAAAGCTAAGTTTGGGATATTTGGTGATGGTAAGGAACTGGCACAAATTGCAGCTGCGAAGTGCTTTAAACCGGGCGACGTTCGTTCAGGCTATTATCGCGACCAGACTTTGATGTTCGCAACAGGTATGAGCGACATACAAAAATTCTTTTCGCAGCTTTATGCTGACCCTAATCTAGACAATGAACCTGCAACCGGAGGTCGTATGATGAACGGGCACTACGGCACCCGTTGGCTTGACGAGAACGGCAACTGGAAAAACCTGATGGAAGGACCACAAAGCAGCTCTGACATTTCACCTACTGCCGGACAAATGGTGCGCGCACTTGGTTTGGCGAATGCTTCAAAAGTGTACCGTAATGTCACCGAAACACATAAAGGATTTGAAAAATTCACCAATAAAGGCAATGAAGTTGTTTTCTGTACCATTGGCGATGCTTCAACTTCTGAAGGGCATTTCTGGGAAACTGTGAATGCTGCGGGTGTTCTAAAAGTACCTTTGGCTGTTTTTGTTTGGGATGACGGCTACGGCATTTCTGTTCCTCGTGAATTTCAGACAACTAAAAATTCAATTTCGAAAGCACTTGCCGGAATGCAATGGAACGAAGCTGACGGCGGTGTAAATATCTATACAGTAAAAGGTTGGGATTATGCTGCACTCGTCGATACATTCCAAAAAGGGATAGACAGAATCAGAGAAACTCATATTCCGGCAATCTTCCATGTACAGGAAGTAACCCAACCACAGGGGCACTCAACTTCAGGCTCTCACGAGCGTTATAAAAGTAAGGAGCGCCTGGAGTGGGAAAAGGAAATGGACTGCATTGTAAAAATGCGCGAATTCCTTATTTCTAATGAAATTGCTACCGACGCTGAACTGAATGAAATAGAGGAAAATGCAAAAACAATTGCTCGTGAATCAAAGCAACGTGCTTGGGATAATTTCGTTGCTCCTATCAGGGCTCAGATTGCTGAGGCTACAGAAATCTGCACTCGTTTGACATACGAAACATCAGCCAATGCGCAGGAAATAACCACTTTGGTTCAAAAACTAAACGCTATTAAAGAACCTATCAGAAAAGACATCATGCAGACAGTAAGGCGCGTAATAAGCCTTGCCAACGCAACTGGTGGCGCTTACGACGAACTGGTAGTTTTCTTTGAAAACATTAAAAAAGACAACAAGGAAAAATTCTCTTCACACCTCTATTCTCAAAGCGAATACAGTGCAATGAAAGTGAAAGAGATTCCGGCAATATTTGATGAGGCAAATGCACAGCTTAACGGCTATGAGATATTAAATAAGTACTTTGACCTTACATTTACCAATAACCCTGCGGTTGTTGCGTTTGGTGAAGACCTAGGCAAAATTGGTGACGTAAACCAAGGCTTTGCAGGGCTTCAGGAAAAACACGGCATTCAAAGAATTTTCGATACCGGTATCCGCGAAGCGACTATCATTGGTCAGGGCTTGGGAATGGCTATGAGGGGTCTTCGTCCAATAGCTGAAATACAATATCTTGATTACCTTCTTTATGGCCTGCAACCACTGAGTGACGATGTTGCAACCATGCAATACCGTACTCGCGGCGGTCAAAAATGCCCCCTTATTGTTCGCACTAGGGGTCACAGACTAGAAGGCATTTGGCACAGCGGTTCGCCAATGGGTGTTATTATAAATGCCATTAGAGGTATGTATTTGTGCGTACCAAGAAGTATGACACAAGCTGCCGGTATGTACAATACGCTTTTAAAAAGCGATGAACCAGCCATTGTTATCGAGTGCCTGAATGGTTATCGATTGAAAGAATCAGTACCTACCAACCTCACTGAATTTACGATTCCACTGGGTGTTCCTGAAATTATCAGAGAAGGAACTGATGTAACCATCGTTTCATATGGCTCTACACTCAGGGTAATCGAAGAAGCAATTGTAAACTATCTTGACCCATCAGGTATCAGTTGCGAGGTGGTTGATGTGCGTACTTTATTACCATTCGACATTAACCATATGATTGTAAAATCACTTGAAAAAACCAACAGAATCGTATTCATTGACGAAGACGTACCTGGTGGTGCAAGTGCTTACATGTTCCAGCAAGTAATGGAAATACAAGGTGGTTACCGTTGGCTTGATGTTGCACCAAGAACAATAACAGGTCAGGCGCACAGACCAGCCTATGCAACTGATGGCGACTATTTCTCAAAACCTAATGCAGAAGATATTGCAGAAGCAATTGAGCAAATGATGAATGAATAATCACTAACGAACCGATATAGGTTTATAACAGGCTTGGCGGATGTCAAGCCTGTTTTGTTATACCCATCGCTCTTTCAACCTAAGTATTGGTTGTTCTAAATAATTGAATGAAAGAGACGCCCATGTTACCACCATGAAAAAATGAATCCAGTAGTTAACGGAGGGCAAGAAAAGAACAGCCTGAACCGAAGGCGCTGTGGCGGTGATCTGAGAAATAAAGTCGTTGATGGGCTTGTAGAAGATCAACCCGTAAGGCATGTGGAACAAATAAAATCCGTAGCTCACTCTCCCCAAACGCATAAGCCACTTATTCTCTATAACATGCTTTGTAAATAGACTACTATTTGCATTGTACACGTAGGCTATCAAACCCAGAGTAACAAACTCATCAGCTAAACGGCGAAACAACGGAAACGTGTTGATATTATTGAAGTTTAACTGATACCTGAAATAAAAATAGGCAATAGCACCGGCGAAAGCAAAGTACCTGAGGTATTTATCAAACTTCTGCTTAAGTGCACCTTGATTTGTTACATACGCATAAATGGCACCCACACCGAACAAATCAATGTTCTGGTGCACCAAAACCGGAGCAAAATCGCCCGCCAAACTGCTTTGCACCAATGACACCCATCCTATGGCTATGAATGACACTAGTGCGTATTTCAAATACCGCTTGGGCGTGAACACTATTACCCAGGGCCACAGCAAGTAAAACTGCTCTTCAACTCCCAACGACCATAAATGCACCAATGGGGGCCAACTATGTTCGAAGAACACCTTAAAATTATAAGTATAGGTAATGCAATACCAAATGTCTTGCCGGGCACCACCCACATTGAGAAGGTAAAGCAGGAAAATTAGCGCAAAGTAAACTGGGAAAATCCGGAGGGTTCTTTTGATGAAAAAATTCTTGACAATCGCAAGTCTTCGTTCCGGCTGTTGCTGAATATCATTTAAAAGGATTTTCGTAATTAAAAAGCCACTTAACACGAAAAACAAGTGTACACCAAATCCCCCATCAGGAATAAGCACATTATGCACCAAATTCCCTCCAAAAGATTCTGACTTGTACCAAACACCCAAATGTTGGACGAAAACAAAAAAAACAGCAAATGAACGAAGAGTGTCAAACCCCTTGACGTATTTCATATATTCTTCTTCAATAAGTGTGTAAACGTGAACAAGGTATACTGAATGAAGTACGTTTCAAAAGTAAGATTTCATCTCGTTATTTTGGAATCTCAACAATATCAAATAAACACTACAGACAAATGCCAGTTCAAAAAAAAGTCAATTGAATTTGAGGTAAATTCTGAATTTGCCTGGCAGCCTGAACTTAAAAAACAACCAACTGTATCTATTCAATAAAAACGCATCTATAATCTGAATCAAAAAATACAATTGCGCTCCACTATCTTTGCAATGTTATGAGCAAAGAAATTGTTGTAAGTGGCATTAGGTCAACCGGATACCTGCATCTGGGGAACTACTTTGGTGCTATTCAGAATTACATAAAAATGCAGGAGAACTATAACTGTTATTTTTTCGTAGCTGATTATCATTCACTCACTACCCATCCCGACCCTAAAGATTTAAAAGGTAATGTATTCAGGGTTTTGGCTGAAAATATTGCCAGTGGCTTGGACCCTGAAAAAGTGGCTTTGTATGCGCAGAGCGATGTGCCGGAAATACCTGAATTGTACCTGATGCTTAATATGTTAGCATACAAGGGTGAACTGGAGAAAGTACCTACATTCAAAGAAAAGGTTCGTCTAAACCCCGACAATGTAAATGCAGGCTTACTTACCTACCCTGTGCTGATGGCTGCTGATATCCTCATCCATAAAGCCGTAAAAGTACCGGTAGGTAAAGACCAGGAACAACACCTTGAAATGGCGCGCAACTTCGCTGTACGTTTCAATGGTCGTTATGGCGATTTCTTCCCTGAACCACATGTTTACAGGTTTTCTTCTGATACCGTTAAAATCATGAGTTTAGATGGAGAAGGCAAAATGAGCAAAAGCGAAAACGTGAACGCCACCATTTACTTGAGCGATGCCGACGATTTGATCAAAAAGAAAATCATGAAGGCTAAAACGGATTCAGGGCCTACCGAGCCTAATGCAGAAATGCCCGACTATATCAAAAACCTATTTGTACTCATGCAAATGGTTTCAGCACCTGAAACTACTTCACACTTCAGAGAAACCTATGCCAATTGCAATGTTAGGTATGGCGACTTCAAAAAGCAACTAGCTGAAGACATGGTTAAGTTTGTAGCACCTATCAGAGACCGTGCTGCTGAACTGCAACAAAACGAAGAATACCTGCGTAAGATATTAAAAATGGGTGCTGAAAAAGCACGCGAAAGCGCATCAAAAACCATTGAAGGCGCAAGGAAACTGATTGGCATCAACTACTACTAATTGATAAGGCTATTACAAAACGAAAGGGAGCAAAACTGAATTTGCCCCCTTTCTTATATGATACCTTTAGGTTAAACGCTCTGGAACAATCGACTAGTAGATTGTTGTGTAGTTACCCGGAATTGTTTTAACGAAATTGAAACCTAAGTCAGTGCTTTGGTAGATACCTGAATTAGTAGCTACATAAACATATTGCTTCTTATTTCCGTTTTTGTAAATATTTTCTTTGAAAGCAATATTGCGCACAACGCAATCAGCAGGCAAACCATTTCCAATGCGTTGGAATGTATTTGTATTCATATTTAACGTGTAAAGCCCCTTACCCTCGGTACCTACTAAGCAAATTTGCTCAAAAGGTGTTGAAATACAATTAAGAGGAGTTCCTGATGGCAAACCTGAATAAGCAATCCAGCTATTACCACGGTCATCAGAATAATAAGCAGGGCTACCACCATTAGCAACGGCTGTACCTTTATTATCAATTACAATTATCCTGTTACCAATATGCCCCAAAGAATACCAAGCCTTTGTAGAATCTAACGGAATTGGAGTTGTTGCGTAGGTTTTAGCCCAGGTGTTCGCAGGCCCCGACCTATACATAGTAGTTTGGGTTATTGCCGAAAAAGCAAAAAGTGTATCACTTTTTGTCGAAGTGAACGATGTTACCCAAACTGGCCTGGATGCGTCTATCACTTCAATTGTATCGTAGAAGTTTTGGGGACCCCAAGACAGATAAATACTACCAGCCACAGAACCGGCCATTCCAAAATAATTCTGCCCAGTTGTTATTTCACGGGAAGCAACATAGGTATGCCCCCATTTAGGAATGTTGATAATCATTGACTGATTCAAAGTTTTTGAATTACCAAGTGCATCAACGAAACCTTCTGCAGCCAAATCCGGCGGACCGTAAGAGAAGTTAAATGTAGCTCCGTTGTTAGTGCTGGTCATTATGTTCTTCTTGATGCGAACGATATTAGCACCATCAGTAATCAACGCATGATCAGGGTAACCATCAGAAGCTACTACTGTTTTATATCTAATGCCATCGTTTGAAACGAACATAGCACCTGAATTATCAGTAAAGAAAAGCGAATAGGGTGTCTGAATCACTTGTGACTCGTCAATACTCGTTGACGATTTAATGCACCCCTGAAATAAGGTAGTTGCACCAACAAGAGCCAGAAAGGGTAGAAAAAACTTCTTCATAACCATTAACGAATAATTTTCTTTGTAACCACCAAAAGTATATAAATTAATTGAAGCTACAAAAGCAGGTGATGGGTTGCCGGATATTAAAGTAGAATTTTAATTCCCGATTGAAGTATCTAAGTCTTACCTTTGCAAACCCCGAAAAGGATAATTATTTTTTTAGAGCACTATTCAATATCAAATTGGCTTTTTTTGAAATTAAATACTATCTTTGCGGGCTCTTAAGTGTTGAAAACAAAAATTAGATACAGATGTCTCATTTAACCGCGGAAAAAAAAGCGAACATTTTTAAAACTTACGGTGGATCTGAAAAGAATACAGGATCTATCGAAGCTCAAATTGCTGCTCTAACTGAGCGCATCAACCACATTTCAGGTCACCTTAGAACCAACAAAAAAGACTTTTCTTCAAACAGAGGCTTGATGATTTTAGTAGGTCAGCGTAAACGTTTATTGCAATATCTGAGCCATAAAAATCTCGGTGCTTATCGTTCGCTGATTGAGAAACTCGGTCTCCGTAAATAAGCAATTTTTTTTAATCGTTATTCCCAACTCAACGGTTGGGAATTATTTTTTTTAGTACCCGTTAAACATAAATTTTATGATTCCAAAACCCGTAACAGTTTCTTACAAATTAGCTGACGGTCGCGAAATCTCTATTGAAACTGGTCGCCTTGCGCGCCAGGCCGATGGAGCCGTGGTTGTAAGAATGGGTAATTGCATGATACTTGCTACTGCCGTAGCCAATACTGAACCAAAACCAGGTCAATCGTTTTTTCCATTAACAGTTGACTATCAAGAAAAATTTGCTTCTGCTGGTCGTATACCTGGAAGCTTTTTCAAACGTGAAGCTAGGTTAAGCGATTATGAAATCCTAATTTCTCGTCTTATCGACCGCGCACTAAGGCCACTTTTCCCTGAAGATTATTTCTGTGATGTACAAGTGCTTGTTTCATTGATTTCATCTGATGAAAGTGTAGCTCCTGATTCACTGGCATGTTTAGCAGCTTCTGCTGCCCTTGCAGTATCTGATATTCCAATTTCAGAAATTATTTCTGAAGTTCGTATTGCTCGCATAGGCGGGGAATATAAAGTGAATCCTACCCCTGCTGAAATTAAAGAAGCAGACGTAAACATTATTGTAGCTGCAACTGAAACCAACATTATGATGGTTGAAGGTGAAGCTAAAGAGTGTGATGAACAAAGCCTGATTGTTGCTATTGAAACTGCACATGCTGCAATCAAAGAACAAATCAAACTACAAGCTGAATTAAGGGCACTCATCAATGCGAGTGCAAAAAGGGAATATAAAAAACCATACCAAAATCCTGAGTTTTTTGCACGCATAGAAGCAGCAGCCGGCGCTCAAATTTTGGCAGTAGCTAAAAGCGCGTTAGGCAAACACGAAAGAGGTGAAGCATTTTCTAAAATCAAAGAGGAATTTGTTGCATCAATTAAGGGCACACCTAATGCTGAAACAGGTAAATTTGACGAAAGTCATCCTGAATATTTAATACCGGCGGAAGACGTTGCTTTGATTGGCTCATACTTCCACGATGTTGAAAAGAAAATCATCAGGAACATGATTCTTGATGAAGGTACAAGGCTTGATGGCAGGACAACTGAACAAGTTCGTCCGTTGACTATCGAAGTTGATCCACTTCCTTCACCTCACGGTTCTGCACTATTTACACGTGGTGAAACACAATCATTGACTACAGTTACTCTTGGTACAGTTGATGATGAATTACTCATGGAAACTGCAGCTACCTCTGATTACATGAAATTCATGCTTCACTATAACTTTCCTCCATTCTCAACCGGAGAGGTTAAAATGATGCGTGGTCAAAGTCGTCGTGAAGTTGGTCACGGTAACCTCGCAATGAGGAGCCTAAAGCAAATGATGCCTGCTGAATATCCTTACACAGTACGTGTAGTGTCTGATATTCTTGAATCAAATGGTTCGTCTTCAATGGCTACTGTTTGTGCCGGTTCTCTTGCTTTAATGGATGCCGGTGTTCCTTTTCCTAAACACGTTAGTGGTGTTGCAATGGGTCTTATCTCTGGCGACAACAATCGTTTTGCAGTACTTACCGATATTCTTGGAGATGAAGATCACCTAGGTGACATGGACTTCAAAGTAACCGGTACACGAGATGGTATTTGTGGTATCCAAATGGATATCAAATGTGACGGTCTCAGCATGGAAATTATGCTTCAGGCACTTGAACAAGCTAAACGTGGCAGAATGCACATCCTCGATGCAATGTATGATTGCATCCCGGCACACCGCGATGATCTTAAACCTCAGGCTCCTCGCATCGAACAATTGGTTATTGACCGTGAGTTCATTGGTGCAGTAATTGGCCCAGGTGGTAAGATCATTCAGGAAATGCAACGTGAAACTGGTACAAAAATCAATATCGAAGAAGTTAACGAACAAGGTCACATCAAAATATTCTCTTCTAACAAAGAAAGTATCGATAGGGCTAAAGCGATGATTAAAGCAATTGTTGCAGTTCCTGAAGTGGGCGATGTTTTTGAAGGTACAGTTAAGAGCATTGTTCCATTCGGCGCATTTGTTGAATTCTTACCTGGCAAACAAGGTTTGTTACATATATCTGAAGTAAGTTGGAAACGCCTTGATTCACTTGAAGGAGTTCTTTCTGACGGCGATAAAGTAAAAGTACAATTAATAGGCACTGACCCTAAAACAGGTAAATTGCGCTTGAGCCGTAAGGTATTAATGCCAAAACCTGAAGGTTATGTTGAACCTGAAAAAAGAGAACGTTCTGAACGTTCAGACCGCCCTGAAGGTGACAGACCAAGGCGAAACGACGATCGTCCACGCAGGGATAATAACGACCGCCCTCGCAATAACGATCGCGGCCCTAGGAACGACAACCAAGGTGGAGACAGACAAAATCGCAACCACGGTAACAACAACAGCCGTAATCAAAACAGAGACCAACAACAAAAACCAAACAACATCAATGAATCGACAGCTACTAATGAAAAAAGTGGTGACGATACTGATATGATGTTATAGTCTTTGTACAATAACTGATTAAAGCCGCTCTGATTCATTTCTGAGCGGCTTTTTTGTACTCTATTACTTCTCAATAGTCAAAGCCCACGACACATAAAAGCGCCAATTCTACCTTATCTAAATGACGAACCAATTTCGGGTTATTACTGAAAAATGTGATAAAACTGGTGAAGGTGTTGGTTGAAACAAAAAGTATTACAACAACTATCCGTTAGAGTAAAGACGAGACTAAAGAAAAGAACAGTACGTGTAGAATATGTATAAATGCAAAATGGCGCCTTGTGGCGCCATTTTACATTGTATTTAAACTAGTACCTAACTACTAGTTAGCTTTAATGAACTTAGCTGCTTTAAGCAACGCACCATCCTGATCGTAAATCATTACCATGTAAACACCGTTAGCGAAATCATTTACATCAATATCAGAAACTCTGTCTTGCTTGTATACCATTTTACCGTCAGCAGAAAGCACAGTCACATTTATTTTTTGTGCAGCTTCGATGTGAAGGATAGAAACAGCAGGGTTAGGATACAATGTAATTTCATCGTTAGATGCTTTAACAGTACCAACTTCTAAAGGCCAGCAATTACCAAGTGGACGAACGTCAACATTCAATGTATCATAAGCATCACCACAGAAGTTGAAATTATGGTAAATAATTTTAACTGAACCTGCAGCAAGTCCCAAAACAAATGCACTGTCACCACCAGCATCACGAACGGAAGCATAAGTACCGTCAGAACTAATCCAAGTAGCAGGATGAACACCTGTTGGGTTGCTCACCATGATGCTATCACCAACACATACCCAAGCTGGGTTTCTTGCGCAAAGGATGTGACCACCATAAGGTACAGGGTTAATTGTGATTACTTTCATTGCAACATCAGTACCGCAAGAGTTTGTAACTGTGTAAAGTACTGTATCAACTACTGGACCAGTAAGACCAGAGATGCCTGTAACAGTACCTGTAGCTGAAATAACCGCAACAGTAGTGTTAGTTAATCCCCATGTACCAGAAGAAGCAGTATCTGTGTATGACAATGGAGTTCCAACGCAAAGAGTAGATGCACCACTGATAATACCAGCATAAGGAAGATTGTTAACTCTGATGTTTGCAAATGCGTAGTTAGTACCGCAAGCGTTAGTTACTGAGTAAGTAATAATAACGTTACCAGCACTTACACCAAATACCTGACCAATAGAGTTAACTGTAGCGTTTGCTGTGCTAGAGCTAGACCATACACCGCCTGTTACTGTCTCGTTCAATACAACGTAAGAAGATTGACAAACAGTGTCGCGAGCAGGAGTAATTACACCAGCATCCGGCATTGGGTTAATAACAATTGGATAGAACGCAGTATCTGAACCGCAAGTAGCAGAAGTTACAATGTACCTGATAGTGTCTAAACCTGGAGAATAAGTATAAATCTCACCAAGTGGATTCAATGTATCGATTACAAAATTAACATGGCTCCAAGTACCTGTTCCTACTGCACCTGAAATTGTATAAGTAGAATACAAACTAGGGCACAACGAAGTAGCACCACTAATAGTACCTGCATTTGGAGTTTGGTTAACAGTAAATGTCACAGTTCTTGTTGTAGTACCGCAGTGGTTCGTTACTGAATAGTAAATAGTAGCAACTCCAGCAACTCCAGGGGTAACATAACCAGTAGAAGCGTCAACCGAAGCAATAGTTGGATCGCTTGATGACCAAACACCGCCAGTAGTAGCATCAACCAGAGTTGTTACACCAGAACCAGTACAAACCGAAGTTGTACCAGTTATTACTGCAACAGTAGGTAAAGAATCAACGTTTACATCTAATGTAGCAACATCTGAACCACAGGCATTTGTCATAGTATATGAAATAGTATGAACACCACCAGCAACGCCTGTTACAGTAGCAGAAGTACCGGCACCTGTGATTGACAAGCCACTAGAAACTGACCATGAACCACCAGTTTCAGTAGCACCAACAGTTATTGTAGTTCCTTGACAGAACTCAGTTACTGAAGAGATAATTGCACCAGCGTAAGGGTTAGGAATTACAGTAACCGAAGCTGTTGTGAATGCATCACCACAAGTAGCAGTATGAGCAGTATAAGTAACTATTTCAGTACCACCCGAAACACCAGTTACAACACCTACTGTATCAACTGTTAAGATTGTACTAGTTGCAGCTGTCCAAGAGCCACCCGGTGTACCACCTACATCTGTAAGTGCAGTAGTAGCACCAATACAAACAGACAATGTTCCTGTAATTACACCAGCATCAGGGAGTGGGTTAACTGTAACTTCATACCAGGTAACACCATCAGCACAACCGAACAAACTTGGAACAGTGTATGAGATATGAACTGTACCAGCACTTACACCGTATACTTCACCGGTAGTTGTGTTAACTGTAGCAATTGAAGTAGTACCTGAAGACCAAGTACCGCCTGTAACTGATTCAGTCAATGACATGTGATCGCCAACACAAACTGTTGTAGGACCAGTGATGATACCTGCATCAGGAAGTGGATTAACAGTCATTGCATAAGTCGCAGAAGCAGAACCGCAGACAGTAGTTGCTGTGAAAGTAATTAAATCAGTACCCGCACCAAGACCAGTAACAACACCGGTAGCAACGCCTACTGAATCAACACCAGAACCACCATCGGTCCAAGTAAATGTAGTATGTACACCTGCAGATTCTGTCAGGGTAACAGCATCACCTATACATACTGAGTGAGGACCTGAAATAGTACCTACAACTGGCAAAGGATCAATTGTTACACGGAACGTAGCAGAAAGTGAACCACAAAATGCAGAAGTAGCTGTGTAAGAGATAATTGCAGAACCAGCGGAAACACCTCTCACTACACCTGCTGCACTGACTGCAGCAACAGCAGTGTTAGAAGAAGTCCAAGAACCACCAGTTGCAGAAATAGTCATTGTATCATATGAATGTTCGCAAATATGGCTCAAACCAAAGATTCCGAAACCAGTATCAGCCAATGGAACAACGTGCATTGTAAAGTGAGCAGTATCAGAACCGCAAGATGCAGTAGATACAGCGTAATTAATAGTAGTAGTACCACCAGCAGCACCTGTAACCAAACCACCTGTAACAGTAGCAATAGTTGGAGCTGAAGAGAACCAAGTACCACCAGACATACCTGTTGCATCTAACAACAACCTAGTTGACAACACACAAACTGAGTCACGACCAGTAATTGTACCTGCTCTAGGAGCTGCATTAACAACAACAGTAAAGTATG
The DNA here is from genome assembly GCA_947454235.1 of Chitinophagaceae bacterium. GTDB lineage: Bacteria > Bacteroidota > Bacteroidia > Chitinophagales > Chitinophagaceae > Flavipsychrobacter. The sequence continues at coordinate 529,057 of CANGIY010000001.1, read as the reverse complement.
ATTCAAGAGTTCCGCAACTATTTGTAACAGAATATGTGGCAATGGCTGTACCAGCAGCAACACCTGTTACAACACCTGTTGTAGCACTAATTGTAGCATAACCAGCAGGAGCAATTGACCAAGTACCTCCGGCATCACCTGTGGTAGTCAAACCGGTTGTAGTGCCTTCGCAAATCGGACTAGTACCAGAAATTGTACCAGGGATTGGTAAAGGACGAACTGTTACAGCATACGTTGCTGTGTCAGAACCACACGTAGCAGTTGAAACAATATAACTGATAGTAACAGCACCAGCAGCAACACCTGTTACAACACCTGTACTAGCTACAACTGTAGCAGTACCCAATGCTGAAGATGACCAAACGCCCGGAGGTGTAGCTAATGTATCTGAAAGTGTGATTGTGCTTGCTTCACAAACGACTGATGGACCAAATATTGCACCGATATGCGGCAATGTGTTTACAGTAACAATCGCGTAAGCGAATGAAGAAGAACAACCTAACGAACTTGTAACAGTATAGAAAATTGTATCAGTACCAGGAGCAACAGCATGCAATGTAACTGAAGAGCCAGTACCTGTAGTATAAGCAATACCCGCATCTGAAGTAGACCAAGCACCTGTACCGCCTGAAGCAGTATCAGTTAGAGTAGAAGTTGCACCTTCACAAAGCGTTGTAGTACCAGTGATAACACCAGCCAACGGCAAAGGATTAACAACGATTGGGAACGCAGCGCGAGAAGTACCGCAATGGTTTGTAACTGAATAATATACTGTATCAACACCAGAAGCAACACCAGTTACCACACCAGTAGAAGAAACTGTAGCAACCGCGCCAGTAGAATACATACTCCATACACCGCCAGGAACTGACTCAGTAAAGATTTCTGATACTCCAACACAAATTGAAGAAACACCAGTGATGATACCAGGGCGAGGGAGAGAATCTACATAAACTGTATGATGCGCAGTATCAGCTCCGCAATAAGTTGTAGTTACGATATACATGATATCGGTAGTACCTGGGTAGTTACCGACAACAACACCAGTTGCAGCACCTACTGAAGCAATCGAAGCATCAGCAGAAACCCATGCACCAAACGCTGTCATTGTAGAAGAAGTAGTAAGCGTAATGTTACCACCGAAACAAACTGTATCAGGACCGCTTACGAAACCAGCACTAGGCAATGGGTTTACTGTAACTGTAAATGAAGCAGTATCAGAACCACAAACTGTAGTAGCAATGTAGTAAACAGTTGCAGAACCAGCTACACCGCCAGTTGCATCGCCAGTTGTTGGGTCGATAGTCAACACCGAAGTGTTAGTAGAAACCCAAGTACCACCAGCAGTACCACCAGCGTTTGTATAAGTTGTTGTCGCGCCAGAACAGATATTGTCACTACCAGAAATAGTACCGGCAACTGGAAGTGGGTCGATCGTGATTTCCATTGTGTCAATCGCAGTACCACAACTATTTGTTACCGAATAAGAAAGAACAGCTGTACCAGTAGATACACCACCTGCAATACCAGTAGCGCCATCAATAGTAGCTATAGTAACATCAGAGCTACTCCAAACACCGCCTGTAGCTGTACTTGAATAAGCTGATGTTGAACCTTCACAAATATTAGTAGCACCGGAAACAGTACCAGCAACCGGTAAAGGCAATATGTTAATTCCAAATGTAGAATCAGCAGTACCACAAACGTTCGTTACTGAGTAAGAAATAACTGCAGTACCGGCAACATAAGCAGTTACCAAACCTGAACCGTCAACATAAGCAAGAAGTGGAGTTCCACTTGACCAAGAACCACCCGCAACGCTATCATACAATTGCAAAGTAGAACCAACGCAAAGGCTGTCTAAACCTGCTGGTATTGTATAGATAGAAGAAGCGCGAGGCAATGGATTAACAGTCATCAATTGTGTTGCAATATCAGAACCGCAATAGTTTGTAACTGTATAAGTGATATTTACGAAACCAGCTGTGATACCTGTAACAGAACCTGTAACAGAATCAATTGTAGCAATTGAAGTATCGCTCGTGCTCCAAACTCCGCCTGTACCTGTAGAAGTCATTGTAGTGCTAGATGCAACGCAAACAGAAGATGCGCCAGAGATTGTACCAGCAAACGGAGTTGGGATAACTGTGATTGTTTTGAAAGTATCAGCCGAACCACAAGTAGCAGAAGTAAGTGTATAAGTAATATTCGCTGTACCACCGGCAACACCAGTAACCGCACCAGTAACTGCATCAACGGTAGCAACAGAAGGATCACTTGAACTCCATGAGCTTGTCATAGCACCTAAAGTAGTATCATTCAGGTAGATTGTACTACCAACACAAACTGTATCAGGACCAGAAATTCCGATAACGAAAGGAGTCTGATCGACCGTGAAGAATACGCTAGCAACATCTGTACCGCAACTGTTAGTGTATGAATAAATCAACAAGCAAAGACCACCCGGATCAACACCTGTTACATCACCAGTAAACATATCAATTGTAGCAACAGTTGGGTCGCTAGAGAACCACCAACCGCCTGCAACAGAAGAACCAACAGTAGTCGTTGAACCAGAGCAAATTTCGAAAGTTGAACCAGTGATTACACCAGCATAAGGTAACGGTAGCACTTCCATTCCGATTGTAGAATCAGAAGTACCGCAAGAGTTAGTGTAAGAATATGTAATAGTTACGGTACCAACGGCAACACCATAAACATCACCTGTTGATGGGTCAACCGATGCTACTGTTGCATCGCTGCTGCTCCAAGTACCACCAGAAACCGTAGAAACTAATGTTGTAACTGAACTTTGACAAACTGAAGTAGAACCAGAAATTACACCTGCATCAGGTACAGGATTAACTGTAACAGAAATAGTAGAATCCGATGTTCCGCAGATGTTTGTGAATTCGTAAGTAATAGTAACTGTACCGAATGCAACACCGTAAACAGTACCAGAAGCATCAACAGTCGCAATGAATGGGTTACCTGATATCCAAGTACCACCTGAAACAGTGTTAGTCAATGTTGTAGTTGAGTGTTCACAAACGACCGGAGTACCACCAATTGACGAAGTACGTGGAAGAGGATTAACTGTTACACCATAAGTTGATGATGCAACACAACCTGAATCAGAAGTAACAACATAAGAAATAGTAACTGAACCGCCTGCAACACCAGTAACATCACCTGTCGAACTATTAACAGTTGCTATTGAAGTGTTACCACTTGCCCAAGTACCTGCAAATGCCGCTCCAGAGTTAGTTAATGTAATAGTAGAAGCTTCACAAACACTTGTAGGACCAGAAATAGTTCCTACCGCTGGAAGTGGATTTACAACCATCGAAGTAGTAATTGTAGCTACTCCACAGCTATTTGTAACAGTATAAGATATTGTTTCAGTACCCGCAGTTACACCAGTAACTACACCTGTCGATGAAATTGTTGCAAAACCTGCACCACCAGTTGACCATGCACCAGCAGGAACTGCAGTTGGGTTTGTCAAAGTTGTTGTAGAACCTTCACAAACTGAAGGGGCACCAACAATTGCACCTGTAACAGGCAATGGGCTAACTGTTACTGAATATGTCGCTGAACGAGGTCCGCAGATATTCGCTTTTGTATAAGAAATTACCACTGAACCAGCAGCAACACCAGTAACTACGCCACCTGTAGTAACTGTAGCCAAAGTATTGTCACTGCTGCTCCAAGAACCACCAGTTGCTGTATCAGCCAGAACAATTGAAGAACCTTCACAAACTGTAGTAGATGTACCAGTAATTACACCCGGATCAGCTAAAGGATTAACTGTTACAGTGAGGAATTGACTGAAAGGACCGCCGCAAGCGTTAGTAACGCTGTATTGTATAATTGCAGAACCGGCAGTTACACCAGTCATAACTCCAGTTGAAGAGTTAATTGTCAATACTGTAGGATCAGATGACAACCAAGTACCGCCGAAGGTAGAATCTGAAAGTGTTGCATTAGCAGCAACGCAAACATTATTTGAACCAGTAATTGATGCAACGTAGTTAGAACTTACTCTTACAGTTTTTGTAGAGATGTTAGTACCGCAAGCATTCACAACACTATAAGTGATAGTAGCAAAGCCGGTATCAACACCTGTAACTGTACCCGTAGAACTTACAGTTGCTACAGTAAAGTTGCTTGAACTCCAAGAGCCACCAGTTGTTGAACATACAAGTGAAATTGTAGAACCAGTACAAACGTCGGAAGGACCTGTAACTGATGCAACAGATGTAGTACTTACAGTATCGTAAGTAAATACTGTTGTACTACCACACATATTTGTAACTGTGTAAAGAATTGTAACAGAACCGGCAGTGTTACCTGTAACTACACCAGAGCTAGAGATATTTGCAATAGCTGTGTTAGAAGAATACCAAGAGCCACCCGGAGTTGCACTAGACAATGTTGAAGTAGCACCAATACATTGTTGAGTTACACCAGTAATAGGAGCAACTGTAGGTAATGTTATTACGCTGAATGGCATGGTATAAGAAGTAGAACCACACGCATTTGTAACTGTATAAGAAATTGTTGTTGTACCTAATGAAACTGCAGAAACAACACCAGACGCACTAATCATAGCAACTGAAGTATTAGAACTGCTCCATACACCGCCCAATGTATCATCAGCCAAAGTAGTAGTACTACCACCAAGACACATTTGCGTTGCGCCGCGAATAGGACCCGGCATATTAGGCACTGTATTAACTGTGAGGCTCCTTACAAACTGAGAAGAACCACACATATTAGTAAGTGTATAAGTAATGTTTGTAACACCTACAGCCACACCACCTGCAACACCAGTCGATGCATCGATAGTAGCAACTGCCGGGCTTCCACTTGACCAAACACCTCCAGGAGTTGCATCAGTCAATACAGTAGTTGAACCCATACAAACAGTAGTTGAACCACCAATTGCCGGAACAGTAGGAACCGTAATAACACGGATAGATTTAGTTGCCGGAGATGAAGCACCACACACATTATTTACTGTGTAAGAAATTAGAACAGTACCAACATTCGCACCTGTAACAACACCTGCACCATCAACTGTAGCAGTAGTTGCAGAGCTACTTGCCCAAGTACCACCAGAAACACCACCAGTTAAAGTAATAGTACCGCCAAGACACACAGTATCTGCGCCAGTGATTGGTGAAGGAATCGAAGGAACTGTAATTACGTTAAGGGTATCAGTGATTGAATTTGTACCACAGCTATTGGTAACTGTGTAAGAAATTACTGCTGTACCAACTGAGTTACCAGTTACTACACCAGAAGAACTCACAGAAGCCGTAGGGAATACCGAAGTCCATGAACCACCTGAGGTAGCGTCAGTCAAAGTAACGGTAGATCCAACGCAAACTGTAGACGGACCACTGATGGCTGCCGGAGCTGTTGGACCTGTAGTAACAGTCAATGACCTAGTAGAATAAGTAGTACCACATGAGTTAGTTACAGCGTAAGAAATTACAACTGAACCTGCAGTCGAAGTACTTGTAACAACTCCTGTAGAAGTAATAGTCGCAACTGACGCATCGCTTGATGACCACGTACCACCACCAGTCGCATCAGACATTGTAGTCGTACTGCTGATACACATTGAACTTGCACCAGTGATACCTGAAACTGTAGGAGTAGTGATTACTGTAATAGTTTTAGTTGCTGCATTGATACCGCAAGCATTTGATACAGTGTATGAAATAACTGATGAACCTGTTGTTACCGGAGTGATATTACCACTCGCATCGATTGTAGCAACTGAAGGCGAAACGCTGCTCCAGGTACCACCAGAAGTAGCATCAGAATATGTAGTAGTAGAACTTAAACAAACTGTTGTTGAACCAGAAATGGCAGCAGGAGCTGTAGGGATAGTAGTAACAGTAATGCTTTGAGTAACAAAACTTGAACCGCAAGAGTTATTTACTGTATAAGTAATTGTCGCAGTACCAGTAGCAACGCCCGATACAACACCTGCAGCAGTAACAGCAGCAATTGCGCTGTTGCTTGAACTCCAAGTACCACCTGATGTAGCATCAGTATAAGTTGTAGTAGAACCACGACAAACTGTAGTAGCTCCGGAAATTGCTGCAACTGTAGGAGTAGTAGTGATGTTAAACGCTCTTGTTACAGAAGTACTTCCGCAAGCATTAGTAACTGTATAAACGATAGTATCAGTACCTACTGCAACGCCTGTAACCAAACCTGTACCGCTAATAGTTGCGTTTGAGTTTGTTACGCTCCAAGAGCCACCAGCAGTTGCATCTGTAGCGGTAAATGTGCTACTTACGCAAACCGAAGCCAATGCAGCAATTGCAGCAGGTGGTGCAGGCACAGTATTGATTGTTATTGAACGATTCCTATTTGCGCTACCGCAAACATTTGAAACAGTGTAAGTAATATTAGCAACACCCGTTGCAACTCCAGTTACAACACCAGTTGAAGCATCAACAGTTGCTACAGCACTGTTGCTTGAAGTCCAAGCACCGCCTGTAGTTGCATCAGTAAATGTAGTTGTAGAACCAACGCACAATGGTGAAGTACCAGAAATAACTGCCGGAGTTGAAGGAGCAGTTGCAGTTGTAATATTATGTACCGCAATTGCAGTTCCGCAACTTGAAGTTACAGAATAGGTAATTGTTGCAGCACCAGCAGCAACACCTGTAACAACACCCGAAGAGTTAACTGTAGCAACAGAACCGTTTGAAGAGCTCCATGTACCACCTGATGTAGCATCAGTAAGTGTAATTGTGCTACTCAAACAAACTGTATCAGCACCAACGATTGCAGCAGGTGAAGGAGGAGTAGTTGAAACAGTTACTGAAGCAGTTCTAGTTGTAGTACCGCAACCATTGGTAACGGCATAAGAGATTGTAGCAGTACCAGTTGCTGCACCGGTTACAACACCACCAACTACCGAAGCAACTGAAGTATTAGAACTTGACCAAGTACCTGTACCTGGGCTTGCAGTTAAAGTCACACTAGAACCTGTACAAATTGCTGTAGAACTAGGAGTAATTGAAGAAACTGCAGGAACATCGTTTACAGTATAAGAAGCAACTGTTGATGAAGACCCGCAAGAGTTTGTAACGGTATAAGAGATATTGCAAGAACCAGCAGCAACGCCAGTAACAACACCAGAAGAGTTTACTGTAGCTATAGAACCGTTAGACGAACTCCAGCTACCACCTGTTGTTGCATCAGTTAATGCAGTTGAAGAACCTGCACAAACAACAGTTGTTCCACTAATAGCGGCAGGAGTTGCAGGAGGCGCAAGAATTGTAACAGCAGTTGTTGCACTTGAAGTACCGCAGAAGTTAGAAACTGTGTACGACAGAACTGCAGCACCGGCACTAACACCAGTTACGGTACCAGTAGTACCTGAACCGGTAGCAATGAAAACACTTGTATTAGAACTGCTCCAAGTACCACCAGTTGTTGCATCGGTAGCTGTTGCTGATGAACCTGTACAAATTGGAGAGGTAACAGAGATAGCGGCAGGAGTTGTTGGTACTGTTAATATATTAAGAACAACAGTAGCCGTGTTCACACCGCAAGAACTTGTTAAAGAAAATCCGATAGTAACAGTATCAGCAGTTGTTGTAACAACGGTCACGTTACCAGCACCATCAACACTAGCCTTCGATGTGTTTACACTGAACCAAGTGTAAGGAAGACCAGATGACGTAGAAGCGTCGGCTAATGAAGTTGTTGAACCGGTACAAACTGATGTAGTACCTGTTATCGGAGAAGGAGTGGTACCTGCTGACACTACAAGTGTTTTCGTAACCACATTCGTTCCGCACGAGTTTACAACTGAGTAAGATATAGTAAGACTACCAGTAGAGCTACCGCCTGTTACAACACCCGTTGCAGGGTCGATAGTTGCAAGCGTTATGTTACTTGAAGACCAAGTACCACCAGCAGTGGCATCAGCCAAAGTAATTGTACCACCTGTACAAACAGTATCACGACCACTAATGGCAGCAACTGCCGTTCCTTGTACGCGTACTGTATACGTTTTGCTTCTTGTTCCGCAAGCGTCAGTAACTGTGTAGAAAATAGTCACTGAACCAGTAGAAACACCACGAACAACACCAGCGGCATTAACCGTAGCTAAAGCAGTATTTGAACTACTCCAGGTACCACCTGTTGTAGAGTCAGTTAAGTTTGTAGTAGAACCAACGCAAACGCTGTCGGGTCCATGAATACCTGCGAGGTACGAACCGCTTACAGTCATTGTCACTGAATCAGCAGCAGTACCGCAAATGTTGGTTACAGTATATACTATAATAGTAGAACCAGCACTATTACCTGTAACAATCCCTGTCGATGAGTTAACTGTAGCTATTGCATTGTTTCTGCTCACCCAAACACCACCTGAAGTAGTATTAGATAATGTAGTACTAGAACCAGCACAAACTGAAGTTGCACCTGTAATGCCAGGAACCGTAGGAACAGTAAGCACTGTGTCTTCAAGTGTAACTGTTTGACGGCAGTTGTAAGTGTTAACAACAGTGTAGAAGATTGTAGCTGTACCAGTAGATAATAAAGTTGCAACACCTGTTGTGCTGTTCAAACTAATTGCTGTACTCGGTGAAAACCAACTACCACCCGAAGTACTATTACTATAAGTAGCAGTTCCTGTAGAAAGGCATTCGCTTGTAGGACCGGTAATTGCACCTGGGATAGAAGGAAGAGGATAAGTATTCGCAATAATTTTAATAGTATCAGAAGTTGAACCATCAGATACAGCAACTAAAAACGAGTCAGAACCTGAAAAGAGCGTAGCACGATCGTAAACGATGCCAGATGGAGGAGTATTAATACCAGCACTTGACGTCGTAACGTACGGCAAACCAGTCACACTACCATGAGATGGACCTGAGATCAAAGTCCAAGTCAGCGTCAGTGAAGCTGTCGGTTCATTTACCTGTAACAAGTTCACCGAGTGACCTGTACCATTGTTCAAATCCACCGGATCTGAGCTACCTGTATAACACAGGTTGGTAACAGAATCAACCGACCCATGTGTAAAAGACACTTGAGCTGATGAGTTTTTGCTTGATAACAGGAGTAACAGGGTTAATAGGAACGCACTAGTTCCGAATAGGTTCATTGGTCTTAGTGTAAGCATTTTCTTCATAAAAATCCTCGTTTTATTTAGTTTGCTTTATATGCTGGTATGGTTACCAAATCTTGTTTACAATAATTCAATTTCTAAACGCCTCACTTTTGCGCAAAATGAGGGCATTTTAAAAAATACGGTGAAGATAAGGCATAATATTAGAAACACAACAATAGTTCCGACTATTTTTTTTACCCTTCGATGATTATTACCCGATGTTATAAACCTGTGATTAATTATACCAGAACGACTTGCAAGTTTGAAAATAACATAGAATTTTACTACTCACAGCTTTAGGTTTTGTATTTAATCAAAAATGCCAAAATCCTTTCCTGATTTAAAATAGGGCTCAAAAACTGAGTGTTGGAAAATAGCCTAGTATTTGACTAAAAATAACCACAGGATATCATATTACTGAATTTTAATTCAATAAATCAAAATATCTCTGCGTCTTTGCAACCCAGTATTTCTGAATCAAGGCCTTGTCTTCCAAAATTTCGATGAAAGGATATTCAAATTAATGCCCTAAGTGACCTACCCTACTGATTTCCTATTCACACTCCAGGCTTCTGGCTGGTCGGCAAATAGGACTTTTGTTTTTCCCCAGGTGTCTTTAAAAAAGGCTGAATATCTGTAATGATCGAGGAATTGTTCATTTTCCCAATGACTATAGGTGAAAAACACATTGGGCTGCACGGTGTCTTGCCATAACTCCAGGTGCATGCACCCTTCAAAGCCCTTTATTAGATGTTTGCGCTCTTCAAACAATGCCACAAAGTCAACCACCTTTTCAGGTTGAAACGTCATTTTTACCAATCGTACAATCATGAAAACTCTATATAAATTTTGTTATGCGGACTACCATACCTCAGACCAAACAAACTAGCTGCGCGTCCGTTATTCACAGAAATCTCAAGAAAACCCTGTTCATTAAACCGACACAACTTCGCCCCCTTTCTTACATCAGCATAATTCTTGCTTATTGCGGTTATACTTTCGTATTGAATGAAATTTAAACCGAACCGACCAAGGGACTTGTATTCATTGAATTCATCTTCTGTAATATTCAGTACAACATTTTCATAAGCGTCAATATACAGCACGTCGCACTTTATTTTATTTTGGTCTAAAGTTACAGTTGGAATCGTGTCTTTAAATTGGATAGTAGTTGTTTCTTTATCACCATTTCCAGATATCACGTCAATACATGCATTAACCCACTCTACCAAGCGGTGCACGCCGCTGAATACTTTCACAATACTTGCTTCACATTGTTTGGCGTTCAGGAATAATTGAAGTACAGCATTATCGGGCATCAAAAAGTAACGCCTATTATACTCCAGTAATATTAATGTTGGCTCTTCGCGATAAAAAATATCTACAAACCCCACAAAGAATGTGCCTTCAGGAAATGACTCATAGCAGCTTTTAAGAACATACCCTGCCTGTGCCGTATTGAAAGGGCGGACCTCGTGTGTTATATCTACGATTACTGCCTCAGGGAGTTTACATAAAAACAATCCCTTTGCCACTGCAACAGCGGCATCTTCATAACCCAAATCAGATATTAAAGCAATAACAGGCACTCTACAAAATTAGATAAAAATGATGTTGACAAGCTGAAATTTAATACCTAACGGCTTTTCAGTTAGAAATAAATGGCAACTTTTGTTCGTTATATCTTCGATTCACTATTTTTACGCAACAATGAACACCCGTATATTTTTAAAGTTGGTCGTTATCATGTTTTTTACCACGGGTATTTTCTCGTGTAAGAAACAACAATTGCTTACATCCGGGGGTACGCTTGCGTTTTCAACCGACACGCTGACTTTCGATACAGTGTTCACTGCGGCGGGTAGTTTCACAACGGGACTTGTTATTTACAACAGGCAAAGTGACCCTATCGTGGTAAGCTCGGTGCGCCTTGAAAAAGGAAGTGGTTCTTACTTTCATTTAAATGTCGATGGGTATCAAGGAAACAATATCACCAATTTACACATTGCACCGCACGATAGTATTTATGTGTTTGCTACTGTAAACATAGACCCTACAAATGTTACAACGCCGTTTATAGTTACAGACAGGCTCATTGCTACGTTGAATAATCAAGACTTTTCGATACCCTTCACCGCTTACGGACAAAATGCGCATTACATAGTAAGCGACAGCCTTGTAGCAGCCAACAATGGAACTTCAAAAAACAACTGGGATACAATACTACCCTATGTTGTTCTACACCATTGTGCTATAGGAAGTGGTGCTGTTTTGAATATACCTCCAAGATGCAAAGTTTATATGCATCAGGATGCGCGATTCTTTGTGTATGGCACTTTGAATGTCGGGCAAACTGCTACTCAACCCAGCGATAGCACTATTTTTCAGGGCGACCGCCTCGACAGAGCATATTTCGGGTATGTAGGCTACCCTGGTGAGTGGGGAGGCATTTATGTAATTGGTGGCGGCACGGCTAATATTAACAAAGCAATTATTAAAAACTGTGGAGGTTCTACTCCATATTACGGGTACAGCATTCAGCCTGCAGCTCTTGAGGTTGACTCGGGCGGTGTACTTAATATCACCAACTCTATTGTAAAAAACTCAATCGGGCATGGGTTGCTCGGATTCCAAGGTTCTATCAACGCAACAAACTGTCTTGTTGAAGGGTGCGGTGGTGAAGCTTTTGCAGTCATTCTTGGCGGCAAAGACTCTATTACTTCATGCACATTTGCTAATTTTGGAAGTAATGTGCTTAGCCACACAAATAATCCTACAGTGGGTGTTGTAAACTGGCTGCAGTTGAGCTTAAATGAATACATATACTCAAATGTTGACGTGGTAATGCGCAACTGCATTATTTGGGGAAGCCTTGACAGTGAAATGGTATGCGACACTTCGGGCTCACCAGCCGGCACAAATGCACGCCTTTTATTTGATCACTGTGTTGTAAAGAAGGGTACTCAGGTTGAAGCTTTTGCCAAATTTAATTCCTGCGTTTACACTGATCCATTATTCAAGGACGCATCAAAAGAAGATTTTCATCTTCCCGTAAGTTCACCTGCAGTTGGCACAGGCACTTCAAACTATTTGCCGGCAAAAGATTTAGAAGGCACAAACAGGGTTCCTAGCGGAAGCGGAGGGTACGATATTGGTTGCTACCAGCATTCAAACTAAACAAGTAGATTTTTCAAATTGGTTAGGTCATCGATTTCTATGTAACGCGAAATCGTCACCTCAGGAATTTTCTTGAGTCCATTCCCTATTGTTTTTGCATCTTCCTCGGGAAATCCCGTCTGAATAAGCCATAGGTAGTCAAAAGAACTTATTTCAGGCAGCAACGAAACTTTATTAGATTTCAACTTGTACAAAATGTACCGGTTGGTGGAATTGGGTAATTCGTATTGAAAAACAGGAAAATAAAACACCTCTTTTTCAGTTCGGTAAAATGTATTGGTCATTTCAGGTTCACAAACAAAGTCAATTTCAAAATACTTGTTAAGGACCCAACACAATCTATAAGCAGGTAAACCACTGGAAATACCCAACATGGCTGTTTCTTCGAAGAAGTCCGCAACCATTTTTTTGGCATCCAGTCTCTGTCCCATTACAGAATTAAATTAGTAATTGTGAAAATACGAAATTAAATCGAGAATCGTGATGCAGTCACCTCTATCTCGTTGCTGCAGCCAATTCTTTAATTAGCGACTTATCTTTTTCAATTGCATTTCCAACCACTATCAGGTTAGCGCCTGCTTCCTTATTTTCCCTTACTTTTTCAGGCGTTTGAATACCCCCGCCAACAAAAAGAGGAATACTCAAATTGGCACTCACTAGCTGAATAATTTCTTTAGGAATTGGATTTTTAGCACCACTACCTGCATCCATGTAAATAGCTTTATTACCCAACATCTCTCCTGCCCAAGCAGTACACAGGGCTATTTCAGGCTTATTTGCCGGTATTGGCATAGAATGGCTGATGTAAGAAACCGAAGTAGGCACTCCACCATCAATCAGCATATACCCCGTTGAAATAACTTCCAGCCCGCTCGCCTTTACAATTGGTGCTGAGGTAACATGCTGCCCAATTAACAAATCGGGATTGCGGGAAGATATCAATGAAAGGTACAACAAAGCATCAGCATTACGCACCACCTGCGATGGACTGCCCGGAAACAAAACAACCGGAATTGAACTTTCCTTTTTAAATGCATCGATACAAGCTGCTACCTGGTCGTGCATTAATAAACTACCGCCTATGAACAGAAAATCGACTGATGCCTCATTACATAATTGAGCAAGTTCAGGTATTTCTCCCAGTCCTATTTTATCAGGGTCAGCAAGAACGGCGAAACCGGTCTTCTTGTCTTGCTTGAGCTGATTTAATTGCTGATAAACTAATTCTTGTCGCACTAATAACTGATATTTTATCCTTGCCCACCCAACCGGGAATGCACCTGAGTGCAAAGGTAACATTTACAAAGGGTAAATAAAACCATCGGTATTTTCTACATGCAAAAGGAGGGCGCATTAACCGCAGCCCTCCTTTCAAAAAAAATCTTGAATCTCTATTCAGCTAATTCAGCATCTTTCGACTTTGAAAACCTTGCTTTTAGATTCAGCGCAACCAAACACATTGCTGGTACTACAATCAATGTCAATAAAGTAGCGAATGCCAAACCGTAAATCATAGTCCATGCCAATGGAGACCAGAATGCGCATGAATCGCCACCAAAGAAAATATTCGGATTGAATTCAGAAAGCAACGTACCGAAGTCGATATTGAGACCTACGGCCAAAGGAATCAGACCAAGAATAGCAGCAGTCGCAGTCAACAACACCGGTGTCATACGCGTTTTACCTGCTTCAATAATCGCTTCACGCGGCGCCATACCTTCCTTAAGCATCAAGTCCATAAACTCAACCACAAGAATACCATTCCGCACTACAATACCTGCCAATGCGATGATACCAATACCACTCATAACCATTGAGAATGTAGGTGCGAAAGCAGCATACCCCAGCATTACACCAATGATACTCATGATGATCTCACTCATAATAACCAGTGTGCGGCTCAATGAGTTGAACTGTAGAATGAGAATGAGGAAGATGAGCATCACAGAAATACCCATTGCACTGCCCAGGAAGCCCATAGTTTCCATCTGGTCTTCTTGCTGTCCACCCATTCGGATACTGATACCGGCAGGTGCATGGAAATTGTTGATTTCACCTTGTACCGCAGCTACGACCGTATTTTCATCAAAGCCTGCGATAACGTTTGAAGACAGCGAAATAATCCTTTTCTGATTTTTACGCTTAATGCCGCCATACGTTTCGCCATAGTGAATATCAGCAAAAGATGATACCGGAATAGTTCTTATCATACCGCCCATACCCATATCACGGAATACAACCGGCATATTTTTCACCGCATCAATATCTTGCCTTTGCGATTGCATCAACCTTAAGTTAATAGGGTAATCGTCATTCGCATCACGGAAACGGGAAATCTCTTTACCGAAAATCGCAGTACGCAAGTTCATTGCCACCGAATAAGTCGATACGCTTTGGTTGTTCATTCTGCCCCTGTCAACATCAAATACAATTTCAGGTTTGTGGGCATCAAAGTCACTTCTCAACTCTTCCACTCCCGCTATTTGCTTTGCACCCAGAAAGCGTTTCATATTTTCAGCACACGCTACTAGCGTATCTAGGTTTTCACCTGTCATTTCAATAACCACAGGTTTTGGTAATGGCGGTCCACCGCCTTCTTTGTCAACGGTAATCTCAGCGCCCGGGAATTCATGCACTGCAGCGCGAATTTTATTCAGGTATTCTGCAGACGAAACTCCATGGCGTTTTTCATATTCCACAAATGCCACAGTGATTTTTCCTTTGTTCGGGAAGTCGCCAATTTCACCACCATTAGGGTCAACGGCATCAACTGTTACGTTTGCAATTACTGATTTTACAATCGGGTTGAGTTTTCCATGTTCAGGGTCATTACCCAATACGTTATTCACCTTTGCCTCAAGTTTATGAAGCACTTCGTTAGTATATGCCTGGTCGGTTCCCACAGGAAGATTCAGGTACACATAAGCAAAGTTCGGATCGGCATTAGGGAAGAACACAAAGTTTGGTTTCCTCATTTGGTACAACGCAATGCTTACAGGCAATAACAATACTGTTATTACAATAATGGTAATTGGGTAGTTCAATGATTTAGTGAGTAACCTTGTATACCAGGCCTGGAATGCCGGCCATGTTTTATTTTGGAACTTGTGAATGACACCAGCCAAAACAAATTTCTCGAAATAAATAAAACCTACCAGGAACATGAGGAAGTTACCCATGCCCACATTGCGGGTAATATAGAATATAAGCGCAAGTGACACCAAAACAACAGTAGCAATTTTGTTGCCCTTCGTAATTTTCTTCGAATCAGGGTGAGTGTGGTCTTCAGGTTTCATGAAGCTAACAGCGAACACCGGATTGATGATGTATGCAACCAGCAACGAAGCCACAAGCGTAATGATAAGCGTGATAGGCAGGAAGAACATAAAACTACCTACAACACTGTTCCAGAATGCCAACGGAATGAATGGCATAAGGGTTGTTGCTGTACCCGAAAGCACAGGTAAGAACACCTCGCCTGTAGCAAATTTAGCGGCTTTTTTAATGTCCATTTTTCCATTGTCGAAAATCCTATGCGTATTTTCAATAACCACAATCGCATCATCCACCACAATACCCAGTGCCAGCAGGAACGAGAACAATACAATCATGTTCAGCGTAAACCCAATCGTCGGCATAACCATGAAGGCAATCGCGCAACTCAAAGGCACCGAAAGTGCTACGAACAGCGCATTGGTCACACCCATAAAGAACATCAAAATCAACGTTACCAAAAGGAAGCCGATAATGATTGTATTAATAAGATCGTGTAATGTGTTACGGGTTGTTTGAGACTGATCGTTGGTAATTACCACTTTCAAGTCTTTAGGCAAATCGCCCCGTGTGCGCATTGTTGTAACAAGGCTGTTGATACTATCAGATGCCTGAATAAGGTTAGCACCCTTTGCTTTAATTACGTTTAAGGTAATAACATTTTTATTTTCAAGGCGGGCATAGCTCTTTTGTTCTGCGAAACTATCTACAACCTGAGCAATATCTTTCAATACTACCGCTCCGCCATTCTGATTTTTCACAATCAAACCTGCAATCTGGTCAGCAGCTTTGAATTCATTCCTGATGCTTAATACCCTTTTCTGCTGGTTCATCGCCACCTCACCTGCCGTCAACGACAAGTTCTCAGAGCCTACAGCACGCTCAATGTCATCGAACGTAAGCCCTGCAGCCTGCATTTTGTACAAGTCAACATTGATCTGAATTTCGCGATCAAGTGCACCAACACGATTCACTTGCTTGATTTGCTTGAGCGCTTCAATGTTGTCTTTTACTTTGTCGGCATACTTTCTCAGGCGTTTCAAGTCATAATCGCCTGAAATGTTCACCGACATAATCGGTAATTCAGAAAGGTCAATATCTTTCACCTCAGGCTGGAACGGCAGATTCTTCGGCAAATCTTGTTTTGCTTTATCTACTCCATCTTTCACATCCTGCTTTGCCTTATCAATTTTCACGTTGGTATTGAACTCAACGATTACAATCGAATAGTCCTGGAATGAATTGCTGGTTACCTTCTTAACGCCCGTGAGGTTTTTAACCTGCTTCTCAATAGGCTTGGTCACCAGATTCTCCATGTTCTCGGGCGATGTTCCCGGATACACGGTTTGTACGATTATCTGTGGGATTTTGATTTCCGGAAATTGCTCTTTAGGCAAATTCAGGTAGGCCATTAACCCCATTAAAGTAACAATAATCGTTATAATGTATGTTGCCGTTTTGTTGTCAATTGCCCAACTCGACGGTTTAAACTCTTTAAATTTATCCTTCATTGTTTTGCTTTTTATGCAATGAACGTTTCGACTTATTGAACGGAAATTTTTGTTCCGTTTTCAATTTCTTCGTATCCCGCTACAATCACTTTATCGCCTTCTTTAAGCCCGGTTAACACTTCAACCCTGCCATTTGAAATACGACCTGTGGTTACCTTCACTGCTTTTGCGGCGTCGCCATCAGCAACATAAACAATTGAGGCATCATTGATTTTCTGAATCACACCCACAGGCACCACCAATGCTTTTTCATTGGTGTAGTTGGCGATTTTCATCACGCAACTCATATTAGGGTGCAGTTTTGAACTAGAATTGAGTTTCACTTCAACGCCAAACGTTCTTGAAAGCGTATTGATAGATTGTGCAACGTAGGTCAAAGAAGTCTTTACAGAATCATGAATCGTTGGCAATTCAATCAACACTTTGTCGCCTTCTTTCACTTTGCCCAGATAGTTTTCACCCAATTGCGCTTCAGCTTTTAACTGGTCGTAGTTGACAATGTGAATACCAGACATACCCGGAGCGCTCATCTCACCCACCTTCATTCCCACATTATCAACTGTACCATTGATCGATGAAACGACCCTGTACATCTCGCGCTGAGCTCTTAACGCTGCAAGTGATTTTTGAGCAGACTCGTAGTTGGTCTTAGCACTCAATAACTGTACTTCAGAACCGATATTCTGGTCCCAAAGCAGTTTTTGCTTTTCGTACAACGACTTAAGAAGGTTTAGATTCGTTTGAACCCCTTCTATTTGTTGTTCAATAGGGCTGGCATCCAATTGTGCAAGCACTTGCCCCTTTGATACCCTCTGACCTACCCTAACGTTTACGGCAGTGATTTTACCGGGAGCCTGTGCCGTTACAAGAATGTTTTGTTCACCCTTGATTTCTGACTGAACTTCAATAAGACCGTTGAATAATTCAGGCTTTACAGCCGCCACCGAAACAGGTGTTATTTTACCCGTTTCTTTTTTGCCCTTTTCAAGCTCTGAAATGCGGGCTTCAATTTTGGCTTTGTCTGCCTTCAGCTTTGCCAACTCTTCAGCAGGCGATTTTTTGCCTTCGCAAGAAGTAAAAACTACTGCGACTGCGAATGACATATAGATTAAGCGTTTCATATACACTAAATATTTTTTACTTGATTAATCCCATTACTTTTTTCAATTCAATTTCGGCACTTATAAGGTCCATTAGTGCTGAGAAGTAGTTGTTTTGCGATTGTAACAAACCTTGCTGCGCCTGAGTGACCTCAATGCTACTACCTACCCCTGCCTTGTATTTCTTTGAAGACAAGTCCAATACCTCTTTAGAAAGTTCGAGATTTCTTTTCTGGTTTTGGAATTGTAAAACTGCATTGCTGATGTTGAATTTTGCCTGTTGTGTCTGAAAATCAACAAGCGTTTTATATCCTTCTAATGAGTTCTTCGCCTTGTCGATATTCAACTTTGATTCTTTAATTTGAAACTTGCGTTGAAAACCGTTGAAGATTGGCATATTCAATTGTAAACCAACTGTTGAATTGGCTTCAAATCGGTTCAGGTGCATCAATTTATCGAAGGTGAAATTGCCATAGTTATTGCCATAAGCCCAGAATGCAGCCAATGACGGCAGGGCACTCATTTTATACCTTTTAAGATTATACTCATTGAGCGTGATGGCTGAATTGAGTACTTTAATCATTGGCAAATCATCATAGTTTCCGGTCATGGTCACCAAGTCAAGTGCTTCTTGCCTTTTATCTTCGAAAGCAGTATCGGTGAGTACAATTTCGGTAGTAGGGGCAACGCCAATCAGAAATTTCAAACCTATATCAGCAACTGCCATCATGTTAGCAAACTTAATACTATCTGTCGCCAGATTGTTTGCCATCACTGCAATACGTTCCCAGTCAAGCTTCTCAATAAAACCTGTAGCATAATATTGCTTTTGCTCTCTTTCCATTGAGCGCATTGTAGCCAGAGACGCCGATACTATCTTAAATTGCTTCTGGGCAATTGCAACACTGTAGTACGTTTTAGAAACATTGTACCTCACTGCCTCTTCCGTCATTTCAGACTTATGCTTAGCTAAATCCAGTACAGCATTTCTTGCTTTTACGGCAATTGTAAGCGCACCATCAAAAAGCACCTGACTAGTTGTGATTGATGCATCAGCACCATAAGGCAGCATAAACTGGAACGAAGCTACATATTGTCCCTTAGGTAAATGAAGCGATCCGGTGAAATCAAAAGTTGATGCATCGGCAAAGCTCATAGTAGGCAAGTAGAAGTAGTTCAAATCAGCCTTGGCGTTTACATGCGGATATGCCAAAGCAATCGTTTGCTTGTTCTGCGCCTCCTGAATCTGGATATCCAATTTCGCATTTCGGGCATCTGTACTTGTTTTGACTGCCATATCAAGGCAATCACCCAAACTAAGGTGCAATGCCTCCTGTGCTGAAGACTGGATTGTTGGTAATAAAACTGATAATATTAAAAGTCGGAATTGCCTCATATTGCAATTTTTGTATTAATGTACTTAGTTTTGTATTCTTTGTAAAGTTCAATGCCCCGTACTGTCATCAGGCCATACATGAAGTGTTCGTTCACATCCATGAGCACCTGAATAAATTTAGCCCGATCGTTCACCATTAAATTCGGTTGAAACACCAACAGCGAAGTCTCCATTCGGTATCGTGCCATGAGGTCTGCGTCAAGTTCAGGTCGGTAATACCCTTCTTGAATTCCCTGCTCAATGTTCGCCTTCATCATTTCAACATCTTCTTCAATCAACTTTCTGAAAGTGCGAAATGCATCAGGATAAAACTTATTGAGTTCAATCATAGCAGTCGGATTGATATTCCTGTGATTGGCATCAAAGAACGCAATAATCTTCACCATAGCTTCAACCGCATTTGCAGCCCCTCCCAATATTCCATGACATTGAGCCGTCATTTGGTTTTTATACCAAGCTATTGATTCGTTTACCACCTCTTCCTTGTTGGAGTAGTGCTGGTAGAGTGTTTTCTTAGAAATGCCTGCTCTCCTGGAGATATCATCCATGGTAATGGTCTTGAACCCGTATTGCGCGAATAACTCGGCAGATGTGCTCAATATTTTTTCCAGAATTTCCATTTCGACCGCAAAACTATGGAAACATTTTTTGAAACAAAAGTTTCCAGGCAAACCTTATTTAAATTAACCCAAACAACATTTGTAAAATCTATAACACCCCGACTAACCGGCTTTCAAGAATGAACTAAGTACCATCACGCAAAAAAGCACTGTATTTATTAGTTTTACAGCGTTATATCAGGGTTATGAAAAAAACATTAGCCATTATTTTACTTGCACTTTGCGTTGGAAGTGCACACGCACAACACATTGCACGGTACGCAGGTAACAGACTTGTAGGCTCGGCAGGAGAAGGCGTAGCGGCTACAGCGGCAGCACTTAATGCGCCTGTATCAATTGCTTACGACTTTGCAGGTAACCTTTACATTTCCGACATCAACAATTCAACAATAAGAAGAGTCAACACTTCAGGCATTATCAATGTAATTGCCGGGGGAGGTACCGACACAACAAATGGTGTAACCCCAACGAGCGCGTACCTTTTCATGCCTCGAGGCATAGCGGTCAATTCAGGCAACATTTATGTAGCTGTTTCAGGTTATCGTAAAGTGAGAAAAATTGTTCCTGGAGTGAGCATCACTGATGTAGCAGGGGGCGGCGCTGCTACCACTGACAGCGTTCCTGCAACCAGTGCCAATATCAGCAGACCGATAGCTGTGACTTTTGACCAGAATGGAGTTCTTTACATTGCTTCCGACGACCAGCACATTTACAAGGTAGATACTGCAGGGCGTATAAGAAAATTTGCAGGCAACGGCTCAACCGGGTATGTAGCTACTGATAGCATTGCGTTATCAACGCCACTCAATGTACCTGCCGGAATTTGCAGCGACCAAAACAATAACATTTATATCGCCGACCAGTTCAATAATGTTATTAGAAAAGTGACTCCGCGTGGCATTATCTCAACTATAGCAGGCAACCCTGCAGCAAGTGCGAATGTAGATGGAGTAGCCGCAACAGCGACCACCTTGAACAGCCCAACAGACGTTAAGGTTGACAATATTGGCAATATCTACATTTGCGAACAAGGCAATAATAAGATTCGGAAAGTTGATACGTTTGGGATTATAAGTACGGTTACCGGTACTGGCACAGCGGGTTACAGTGGCGATGGCGGTCCGGCTTTGTGGGCGACTATCAATTCACCTACCGGACTAGCAATTTTAAACAGCAATAATATAGCTGTTGCCGACACGCGCAACTCGTTGATTAGAAAAATAACACCTTCAACCACTGAAACGCACATACTTGAAAATGCGGCAACTTTAGCTGCGTACCCCAACCCTACCAGTGATAAAATAACAATAGAATATCCCGCATTTAAGGCCGGAGACAACATTAAAATTGTCAGCACTACCGGCATTACTATTCTGGAACAAGCAGCGAATCCAAAAACAACACTTGACTTAACCAGTTTCCCTACCGGACAATACTTTATACAAGTGCATTCGGGAAATATCGTGGTCGCAACTCAATCAGTAGAAAAACGATAACTTCAAACTTTTTTAGCACTACAAATTGTAAAATGAACATATTTTCATCGAAACAGTTGTTGATGGCGGCATCAGCAACTTTTCTTTTATTAACAGCATCCGGTTGTAAAACGATTAAAGAAAAGAACGCCAAAAACATAATGCCCGGCACCTGGCAAGCCACGCCTATCACCATAGACGGCTCTAACCTCGACTGGCCATCGCCCTACCCTAACTACGACAGTAAGGCAAAAATTGGTTATGCTACGGCAAATAATGAGAGTTACTTGTACATTACCATGGAAACAGGTGACGAAATGACCCAAATGAAAATTTTGAAAATGGGCATGATCGTCTCTATTGATACCGGTGGGGGCAAAAACATCTCTTTTTCAATAAATTACCCCCTTCCCAATACTAATAGTGAACTGGACCTAACTTCTTTGGAAAAGGGCTCAAAAGAATCACCAGGAGGCAGTGCGCGCACTTTGGCTAAAAACATTAAAACAGCAAAAGAACAAGCTACACAATTATCGCTAGAAGGCTTCCCTCAATGCCACGGCGGCTTTGTGGTTGGGCAAAATAACGAGTGTGGAATTCAGGTGCGCTCAAGTATAGATAAGTTCAACGACTACGTATGGGAAGCCGCAATACCATTTAAAGCCATTTTCGGTAAAGCACAACTTACCGATGCCGAATATGGCAAGGCTATTTCAGTGTGCTATGAGGTGAAAGGCATGAAAGCACCCAAGGAAAATACCGATAACGCAAATCAGAGTATGGGTAACAACATGGGAGGTAGAAGTTCAATGGGCAACGCCGGAATAAACTCGAGAATGGGTGGAGGCGGTGGCTCTGTAAGAAATCGCCAACCCGAGAGCCCGTGGGCACATATGTACCTCACAACCAAGACCTGGAAACAGTTTAAACTGACTAAGATTTAATTTTTCACTATAACAAAAGCGCGCCGCTTAACTACCATTTAACTAATTTCCAACCAAATGAGACTGAATATCAATACCCTTGAATACAATAACTTTCATTTAACAAAAATGATTTGGAAACGGGTATTGTGATGTTGTACTTTTGATGTGGGTATATTTTTCATAAGGTGTAAATAAGGCTTCGATATTCTTATCGAGGTCTTTTTTTTGCCCAATTCGCAACACGCTTCCATCTTATTCGATCGCAACTGATTCTTTTCCCCAGCTTCCAACAAAATCGTCGCAATTATTTCAAGGGAGCAACACAATTCTAAAAACATCATTTTCAAGCATTTACTATACACTATAGATTTTAACTATACCATGGTGTAAAAAATTAAACCACCCAGAACAAAAAAAGTTTTGCAGAAACAAATTTGCGCTCTACTTTTGTGGTGGGTATATTTTTCATAAGGTGTAAATAAGGCTTCGATATTCTTATCGAGGTCTTTTTTTTTGCCCAAACTTCCAGTTAATCTCCTTTTGTTGCCTGGTTAATCTCAACCACCAAATGCAGCTTACCAACCGATAGTAGACATTCTAAAGTAGATAACACCATGATTGACTGCGCCCTTGGCATGTAATAGATTTCTCACTTTATTTACAAAACAAATATTGTTAAACGAAAATGCTTCACTACATTTGTGGTGGGTATTATTTTCATAAGGTAAAGAAAAAGGCTCCGAGAACGGAGCCTTTTTCAGTTTATAATATTTTTTCAATCACTATTGCACCGGCTTTGGCGGCTCCATTATTGCACCGCACTTCTTGCAGGTACGTTTATCAACATTTTCATAGAAAGCCTGCATCAGCGGCGGCAATTGCGAAACAATATCAGCTACGTTTACATATTCTTCATGCAACTTATCTCCGCACGATTCGCAAAACCAGAAAAAGCCATCCATTTCGTTGGCGCGTTTCTTCTCTATCACTAAACCAATAGTATTGGGACCTCTTTGTGGCGAGTGCGGTGTTTTACCCGGCAGCAACCACATGTCGCCTTCCTTAATAGGAATTTCAACAATCTTGCCGTCTTCCTGAATCTTTACCGATACATCACCTTCCAACTGATAAAACAACTCTTCGGTTTCGTTGTAATGAAAATCTTTCCTGCTGTTTGGGCCACCAACAACCATCACAATAAAATCGCCGGCATCGTGGTACACATTCTTATTCCCTACAGGGGGTTTCAGCAGGTGGCGGTTATCGCTTATCCACTGCTTCAAATTAAAAGGGCGCTGAACTGGCATAGTTTTATCTATTTAAGTACTTTCATTTTCACGGTCTCGATACGCGTATCGGTCACCAATAAAATATCAAATTCGTATTGACCTAAAATAATCTGCTCGTTGATTTTCGGGATCTGCTCGTGACCTGAAATGATGTACCCGGAAAGTGTTTCCGATTCACCAGTAGCAAAATCAAAATCATATTTCTCATTGAGATAATCCAATTCAAGACGACCTGAGAATATGTATTCGTTTTCCGCCAGTTGTTTCTCTACAAACTCTTCAACATCATATTCGTCATTGATGTCGCCGAAAATTTCTTCGAGCACATCTTCCATTGTAACTATGCCCGCTGTACCACCAAATTCATCAACTACCCAGGCAATACTTTTGCGCTCGCGCGTAAACTGATTCATTAAATCAACCGCACTCATAGCCTCAGGAACCGCGGAAATACTGTGCAAAATTTCCTTGATTGAGGCTGGTTTACGGTTCAGATCAAGATGATGGATATAACCCTTGATGTTATCGATAGAATCGTCGTAAACGATTATTTTAGACAGCTTGGTTGCAATGAATTTCTTCCTCACTTCCTCCAGCGTCGAAGTAATATCAACTGCCTCTACTTCATTACGCGGAACCATGCACTTCCTGATTTTAACATTCACGAGGTAAAGCGCATTTTCAAATAACTCGGTATTCACCTCACTATTTTCATTGTCGTGACCGTGCAAACTTTGCTTTACAAACACTTCAAGATCAATACGGTTGAACACTTGTTTGTTTTCCTTGATGCGCACATTCAGCAAGTATTTGAGAATAAATTCAGAGATAGAAACGAAAATTTTTGCAACCGGGTAAAAGATGTAGTACATGAGCCACATAGGCACACTGAACAGCGCCAGCACCGTTTCTGCCTTACTCCTGAATACCGCCTTAGGTAAAAACTCAGCGAATATCAGAATGACAATCGTTGCCAAAAGCGTATCAATAGCCAGTTTAGGGTATTCTGAAAGGGTGATATGAAAGTAATCGAGCAGCTTTTGAGTAGCCTGCGAGGTAAGCACACCGTAAATAACCAACAACACATTCACCCCCACCAACGCAGTACCAATGAACTCTGATGGGTTTTCCATAAAGCGGGCAACAATCTTACCCGAGAAGCTACCTTGCTTTTTGCGCAACTCGATATTGAGCTTATTCGCTGAAATAAATGCAATCTCGGTACCGGCAAAAAAACCGATAAGGAGTATGCATCCGAAGATGTATATCAATAAATGGGAAATATCCATATAGGACAAAGATAAGTAAAAGTTTCCCATTCCAAGTTCAAGTGCAAAAACCACAAATATGAGAAAACGATAAGTTGTGGATTACCTTGGAGATACGGCATGAAAAAAGCCCCGGGAAAAAGTTCCCGAGGCTTAAACCACCACTTTATAATACCCCTCTTAGTTGATGGAAATTTCTCTTGTTGAAGCTTCTTTTTCGGCTTTTTTAGGCAGGCTCACAAACAACATACCATCGTTGTATTTGGCACCAATTGCCGATGCGTCAATTTTTTCGTTCAATGTGAAACTTCTTTTGAAAGACCTCACCCTGTACTCAGTCCTCAACCATTTGCCCTCTTGCGCCTCTTTGTTTTCTTCTTTGTGTTCGTAAGCAATGGTGAGAATGTTCTTGTCAACACTGATTTTGAACTCTTCTTTTTTGATGCCCGGAGCCACCAATTCCAGCTCGTAGCTTTTTTCGTTTTCACTGATGTTTACAGGTACTGATAACGCTGTATTTTCTTCGTTGATCCTAGACCATTGGTTGTGGAACATGTCTTCGAGTAAACCACCGAATGTTGGAGCCATAATGCCGAAATTTCTTTTTTGATACATAGTTTTTAGTTTTTTTGGTTATTTAATTTGTTGTTTTGCTAGTAAAGAAGCAAACTATATACCAACGCTAAAAATGCGCCATTTTGTCAAATACCATAAAATAAATGCGCCATTTTGTCAAAATGAGGTATTTTTGACTGACAGGAGTGGCGAAAAAGGAAAATTCGACCACAACTAAAAAAGCCGGGTTGCCCCGGCTTTTTTAAAAATTATGTAATCAGTCGATTAATCAGCCTGATGGAAAGGATACTTGTAGTCAACCGGAGGGTTGTAAGTTTCCTTGATAGTACGTGGGCTCAACCAACGGTAGAGATTCAGGATAGAACCTGCTTTATCGTTGGTACCAGAAGCGCGCGCACCACCAAATGGTTGCTGACCTACAACAGCACCTGTTGGCTTATCGTTGATGTAGAAGTTGCCTGCTGCATTCACAAGTTTGTTCGTCATCATTTCAATCACATACCTGTCTTGTGCAAAAATAGAACCTGTCAATGCATAAGGAGAGGTATTATCAACCACATCCAGCATCTGATACCACATGTCAGCTTCGTAGGTATAGATGGTCAATACAGGGCCAAAAATCTCTTCGCACATTGTTACGTAAGTAGCATCGGTAGTTTCTATCACAGTTGGCTCAATGAAATAACCTTTCGATTTGTCGTACTTACCACCACAAAGTATTTTCGCGTCGCCATTGCCGTTTTTCACGTTTTCGATGTAAGTGACAATTTTATCGAATGAACGCTCATCGATAACCGCATTCACGAAATTTGTAAAGTCATCAACCGGACCCATTTTCATGGTTTTTACATCAGCTACCAGTTTCTTTTTAATTACATCAGCAAGATTGCTAGGCAAGTAAGCCCTTGAAGCCGCCGAGCATTTCTGACCCTGGTACTCAAATGCACCACGCGCCAATGCTGTAGCCACAGCTTCAGCATCTGCAGTTGGGTGCGCAAACACGAAGTCTTTTCCGCCTGTTTCACCAACAATTTTAGGATACGATTTATACCTGTTGATATTGTTACCAATCGCTTTCCACATTGTTTGGAAAACGCCTGTAGAACCTGTAAAGTGAACACCAGCAAAGTCAGGGTGCGCAAAACAGATTTCGCCAATCATAGCTCCCGGAGGATAAACGATATTGATAACACCATCAGGCAAGCCGGCTTCACGCAAAATATCCATGAATACTGATGCCGAATAGATTTGTGTATTTGCAGGCTTCCAAACAACTACGTTACCGCACATAGCCGGAGCGGTAGGCAGGTTACCACCAATGGCAGTAAAGTTGAATGGAGTAACAGCAAGAATAAATCCTTCTAACGGACGGTACTCCATGCGGTTATAGATGCCCGGAGAAGAAAGGGGTTGTTCTTTATAGATTCGGCTCAGGAAGTGCACGTTGAAACGCAAGAAATCAATCAATTCGCAAGCACTGTCAATTTCAGCCTGGTATGCGTTCTTACTTTGACCAAGCATAGTAGCCGCATTCATTTTGAAACGGTACTTTGTAGCAAGCAGGTCAGCAGCTTTCAGGAAGATAGAAGCTCTGTGCTCCCATGCCATTTCAGCCCAGTTTTCACGCGCATTGAGTGCAGCATCAATAGCCATGTGTACATGCTCGTCATCAGCCTCATAAAAATAACCCAACAAATGCGATTTTTCGTGCGGAGGACGAATTTCTCTTTTTTTCTCTGTCCTTACTTCCTCACCATCAATAATCATTGGTATATCGCGCTTCTTAGCTTTGAGGGCTGCGAGTGCTTTTTGTAATTCTTTTCTTTCATTGCTTCCCGGACCATAATTCAGAACCGGCTCATTCTTCGGTTCTGCAAAGTCGAAATATGCGTTATTCATTATAAAAGGCTTTTTAATGTTGCCGGAACAAAGATACTATTTTGAAGATAAGACACACGTAACAAATGTCACCCTGCATACGCGGTGAATTACGTTCTTGAGAATTGAAGGAACATAGTGAAAAAGACACGCACAGCGAAGTAGTCCGATATCGGGCACTACAAGTCACACTTTTTACACCCGCAATTGGAGCGAAAAAACACATTACAAGGGCACATGAGTGGGCAAAAAAACAAATAAAAGTACTAGGTATTAATACCCTCTGCCCTTCTTTTGTTCTATGTAATTGATGAATGCGCGGTTGGCAACCCTGTTACCACCCTTGGTTGGGTAGTTACCGGTAAAGTACCAATCTCCGGTATTGTCAGGACAGGCATTGTACAATCCTTCCAATGTCTGGTAGATAATCTCAACCTCAGCTTTCACATCTTCATGCTTAAGCAGTTGAGCTATCTTATTGCTGATCTCGACATCAGTAAACGAATCATAGATGCGTTTCACGAAGTTCTCGCTGTCAATATTTGCTGTTTGCTCAGCATCTTTACAAGCGTTGTAAACATCTTGAATCAATGATTCTTTACCATGGTCTTTCAACAATTCAATAGCCGCCTGGAAGGCTATGAAATCGCCCATTTTACTCATATCGATACCATAACAATCGGGGTAACGAATTTGAGGTGCCGATGACACGACAATGATTTTCTTAGGACCAAGGCGATCAAGCATTTTAATGATGCTCTCTTTAAGCGTTGTACCACGCACAATAGAGTCATCAATAACCACCAGCGTATCCTGACCGCGCGCAACCGTACCATAAGTAATGTCGTACACGTGCTGCACCATTTCGTTGCGCGATGCATCTTCGGTAATGAATGTCCTTAGTTTGGCATCTTTGATGGCAATTTTTTCTATGCGCACCCTCCTTGAAAGCAGCTCTTTCAATTCATCTGATGTCATGGTTTCACGACGATCGAGAATCTTTTTAAGAACTGTCTCTTTCAGGTAGTCTTCCAGCCCCTTAATAAGACCATAAAACGCAGTTTCAGCAGTATTCGGAATGAAGGAAACAATCGTTTGGCGCAAATGAAAATCCAGTGATTTCAATACAGGCTCAGCAAGATTACGACCTAACTGCATACGCTCCCGATAAATACTTGGGTCGCTGCCGCGACTGAAATAAATGCGCTCGAAGCTACAAGCCTTGAGTTCACCCGGCTCCAGTATTTGCACTTCACTGCATGTGCCATCGGCCTTTGTAATGAGTGCATGTCCCGGCTTCAATGCATTTACTTCTTCTTCTGTTACATTAAAAGCGGTCATTATGGCCGCTCTCTCCGATGCTGCAACCACAATTTCATCGTTTTTATAATAGAAGCAAGGTCTGATGCCGTTTTTGTCGCGCATAACGAAGCTATCACCGTTACCCACTAGTCCGCTGCAAACAAAACCACCATCAAACAATTTGGTCGCCTTCCTTAAAACGGTCTCCAGGTCAAGGTGTGCTGGATCTTTAGCGTCTTCTTCGCACAAGAAATAATATATGGTTTCAATCATTGCCCCCAAGTCGCTTTCACGCAAGGTGGTAGTTGGCGACTTATGCAACAATCGAAAAAGTTCTTCGGTATTCACCAAATTGAAATTACCAGCCATAGCCAGATTTCTATTCGGGTTGATATCGTGCTTCATGAACGGGTGGCAGAATTCAACATTATTCTTACCCTGCGTACCGTAACGCAGATGCCCCAAAAGGATTTCTCCGGCAAACCTCATAAACCCTTTCAAAAAGCCCGGGTGTTTGAGAATTTCAGGGTACATCTCGGTCAAATCCTGCACTTCCTTATTGATTTCCTGAAAAATCTTACCGATTGCATGCTGACCGCTGACGCGTGTCCTGAACATATTCTGGGTTCCGGCTGCCACGTTCAACTTTACCGAAGCAATACCCGCGCCGTCTTGGCCACGGTTGTGTTGCTTTTCCATGAGTAGGTACAGCTTGTTCAGCCCATACACAGCAGTCCCATAAGTTACATGATAATAAGAAAGAGGCTTAAGCAGGCGAATGTAGGCAAGTCCACATTCATGTTTGATTGCATCTGACATGAGGATGCAAAGATAACGAGTTCAATGCATAACAATGCTACCGAAATGATTCAAAAAAGCTATCATACAATTTTGTGTGAATTAGAACGTTTATATACTCGTGTTGACTCGCTCAATAAGTTCCGATTTAAGTTTCCTAACTTTGACTTTTGCAAGTGTTTCAAAATGACCAAAAAATTACTGTTACCCATATTTCTTTTGTTTTTCACGCTGTGCGGTATTTCGGGCTCAGCTACCTACGGACAAAACAATTCAAAACCAAATGCACCTATCAAGTTCATCATCGTACAGCTTAGGCAAGAAAGTAACAGAGAGAATGCAGTAAAAGCATCAAACAACCAAAGACTGTTGCGACAGTTGTATATCGATAGAGATTCTATTCAAAAAATCACTATCAGGGACTTCAACGACAATTTTAAAAATTGCCCTGTTTACTATTTCAACGACACCAACCTGGATAAAATATCAATTGGCGACTTTAACGGCACGCTGACCGATGGATCTGGTAAACCGGTGAGTGCTTCTGCAACCGATAACGGGAAATATTATGTCATTACATTCGGTGTTCCATCTTTCCAAATGAATAGTGAAACCTACGCTAAAGGCGGTTCACGAGACGACCTTTTTAAACAGCCTGACGGATTTTATGCGGTAATCAACGACCGCAACATGAAACAACGAGGTTATGTTTGCCAGATGGAATCTGCATCATTGTTTGGCATGAGGAGATTCCTTCGCCCATACAGCTACAAATCGAAGGAGTTTAAGATGTCATATATCAGATGTGCCCACAAAATCAGTGAAGTTTTGAGAAATAACCCTGAAAAAATTGGGAAAAACGAAATTTAGCACCTGTTTCCGCCACTTGCACTCGAAAATAAATTTTTCGAATTCAGAAAAACAATTACCTTTGCAGTCCTTTTAAAAATCCGCATGGCCAAATCCATGCTTAAAAGCTATAAAAATGAGAAAAGACATTCATCCAAAAAGTTACAGACTTGTGGTGTTTAAAGATACTTCAAACGAAACCACTTTCTTGACTCGTTCAACTGCTCCTAGCAGGGAAACAATTAAATGGGAAGACGGAAATGAGTATCCATTGATTAAAGTGGAGATTTCTAACACTTCTCACCCTTTCTACACTGGTAAATCAGTATTCGTTGATACAACAGGTCGTATCGAGAAATTCAGAAAACGTTACGAGAAAAAAGCTTAATTATATTCGATCGGCTTCAATGTCGGTTACAAAAAATCCCACCGCTATGGTGGGATTTTTTATTTTTGACCATCAAAGCTCCAATTTATGGGTTACATATTGTTCGACCATCATCGTCACCACTTTTTACCATTCACACACACACGTGCTATTGCCGACATACGCTGTGGTATTATCACCATGCGAGAACGCTGGGAAAAGCATTTGGATTGCAAGACGGGGTCGCTCACAGCGCCACATATTATGCAAGTTGCACAGCAAGTTGCCGATGAAGGCGAATGCACTTTCATCAATGCCAATGTTTTTGCTACAGAGCGCCTTGTTGCAGCAATAACAAAATTGAAAAGCGAAGAGACTTTGGTTGCAAACGATGTGGTAATTGCATACCGGGGAATATTTAATGGCTCATTGAGCGAGTTTGAAAACACTGCAAAAAAGAGCCATCAAATTGAATATGGCGAAGAGGTCATGATGCTCAATCGCGTTTGGGATATTTTCTACATGAACGACAAAGCCATTAAAGCTGACTTTAATTTGCTAACGAATAATCGCAAAAGTGCACCCATCCCTGCCGGTGTTACGGTTACGGGCACTCAGTTCTTCATGGAAGAAAGTGCAACTATCCTTCCGGGCACCATCATCAATGCAACTACAGGCCCGGTGTACATTGGCACTGACGCAGAAATTATGGAAGGCTGCCTGATTAGAGGTCCTTTTGCCATGTGCGACCACTCAGTATTAAAAATGGGTGCAAAAATTTATGGCGCAACAACTATCGGCACTGGCTGCAAAGTTGGTGGCGAAAATGGTAACGTTGTTTACTTCGCCAACAGCAACAAGGGGCACGACGGCTACCTGGGCAATGCCATTGTTGGGGAATGGTGCAATCTGGGTGCCGACACCAATGCATCGAACCTCAAGAACAACTACGACGAGGTTAAGATATGGGACGAACATTCAAATAAATCGTTGAAAACCGGACTGGCATTTGTAGGACTCATGATGGGCGACCACAGCAAATGCGGCATCAATACCATGTTCAACACCGGCACTGTTGTAGGAGTATCTTGTAATATTTACGGCGGCGATTTCCCTGAAAAATTCATCCCTTCATTCTCCTGGGGTGGTAGTGCAGAAATGGTGACTTATCAGTTTGAAAAAGCCATAGACACAGCCAACAGAATGATGGCTAGAAGAAACAAAGAAATTTCTGACGCTGAAAGAAGTATGCTCAGGCATGTGTTTGAAATCACCGCTCATCAAAGAGCTATGTTTGGTCACTAAAAACGAGGAACTATGTCAGGTAATAGAAGTTCCAATTCACTATTATGGAGCATAAAGTACTTCTTTAAGCGAAAATTTTCGCCCGCTTTTAAGTTTGACCACCAGTACAGTGCAGGCAAGTGGGATGAGCTTTATGACGTGAAAGAACTTGCCAGGTACAGCATAATAACAGGGTATATACAGCAGTTTTTCCCAAAAGGAATGATTGCTGATTTAGGTTGTGGCAATGGGGTTCTTGCGTCAAAATGTACTACTCTGCAACTAAAAAAATACCTGGGCGTTGACTTCAGTGCCGTTGCGATTGAAAAAGCTAAAACCATTGGAGGAAATCATTTTAGCTATGAAGTAGGTGACCTCAACGAATACATACCTGACAGCCATTTCGATGTATTTGTTTTCAACGAAAGCATATACTACCTCAATAACCCGAAACTGGTTTTAAAACGTTTTTCCGAACGTCTCAACCCGGGCGGCATTTTCATTTTCAGCATTGTTGACAAAAACGGAGATCAGGACATGGAGATGTGGCAGGAAATCAATGAATGCCTTCAACACATTGACACGACACGGGTTTTCAATAAATTCAGCACTTCCTGGACTGTTGGCGTGTACCAACCTAAATAGGCCTGGAACGCAAGAACATTAGGCGTACTTTAACAGGCTGCTTTTTTTATGTAACTTGCGCGCAATTATTATTTTGAGTTTTCATGATTTTACCTGTAGTTGCTTACGGACATCCAGTTTTAAGGAAAATTGGGACCGATATTACCGCCCAATACCCTGACCTCACAAAGTTAATTGCTGATATGTGGGATACCATGTACAACAGCAATGGCGTTGGATTAGCGGCACCTCAAATCAATAGACCAATAAGGTTGTTTGTTATTGATACCGAGCAAATCGTAAAAGACTTTGAAGAAGAAGACCACAAAAAATACCCAAACGAAGAACCTATCAAACAAGTATTTATTAATGCATACAAAGTTGAAGAAACCGGCGAAAACTGGCCTTACAACGAAGGTTGCCTGAGCATACCAAAGGTGCGTGAAGACGTTCAACGCCCACGCATTGTAAAACTTAGGTTCATGGATGAAAACTTTGTAGAACAAGAAAGAACATTCCATGGCATTGCTGCACGTGTTATACAACACGAATACGACCACATTGAAGGTAAATTGTTCATTGACTACCTAACACCGCTCAAAAAGAGACTCATCAAGAAAAAACTCGATGATATTAGTGCCGGTAAAATCAGAACCGATTACCGCATGATTTTCCATAAGTAACCAGCAACCTTCATTGGGCATACCGCAGCATCTTGAAGAAAACGAACTGATTGCGCTTCTAAAAAAGCGTGAGCAAGATGCATTTACGTACTTGTATCGTAACTATTCGGCAACGTTGTATGGTGTAATTTTAAGCATTATCATCAACCGCGACACTGCCGACGATGTACTACAGGAGGTATTTGTAAAGATTTGGAATAATATTGATAAGTACGATGCCTCTAAAGGTCGCCTTTACACCTGGATGGTTAACCTCACCAGAAATGCAGCAATCGACAAACTGCGTTCAAAGGGAGAAATTTTACAACAAAAAATCCTAAACACCGATTTTTCCGTAGATACTTCGGGTAGCAGAACTACTGAAGTGCCTACTGACAATATTGGGGTGCGTAAAATTGTTCATGCACTAAAACCTGAACAAAGAACGGTGATCGAACTCGCATACTATTCCGGGCTAACAATGGAAGAAATTGCAGTTCAGCTTGAGATACCTACCGGCACTGTAAAAACCAGACTGAGAGCAGCTATTTTAAAACTTAGAAACTCTTTTAACCTGTAAAAAGCCAACATGGAAAACCCAAAAGAATACATAGAATCAGGTATCCTTGAAGCCTACTACATGGGGTCGCTCACGCCGCAGGAGGAAGCCGAAGTAATAAAGCATATTCGCGAAAATGCGGATATCGCTGCTGAAGCGGCAAAAATTGAAGAAGCTTTAGAACACTTCGCAAAAGAACATGCAACTACTCCGCCCGCGCATATAGAAGGTGAAATACTGAAACAAATTAAATTCCCCGAAAGAAAGACGGCTACTCAAATACCACTGCCTGTTACTCCTAAAAAGCCGGTTGCAGCAATTGCTGCGGCAGCGGCAATACTTATAGGCTCAGCGTTTTTAAACATAGCCATGTGGAATAAAAACAAAGCTATGGAATCGGACTTAGCAGAGCTACACCAAAGAATGGATACACTCAGGAAAACGAATGAGCGCCTTACTGCCCTTGTAGTCAATTACAACAAAAGCCGCGACATGATGGCCGATGAGGGCATGAAGACTGTGGTAATGCACACAGTTTTGAAAGGACACCCAATGGCTGCGACTTTATATATAAGCAATGCTGAGAAAGCAGCCTATGTGATGATTAACGCTCTGCCCGCACCACCTGAAGGAATGCAGTACCAACTATGGGCAATCAAAGATGGCAAATCGATGGATATGGGCATGATTCCAGGTGAAATTGCAGGCACCGCCGAGGTAGCAAAAATACCTATGCCATTGGTAGCGGGCGAGGCCTATGCCATATCGCTCGAGAAGAAGGGCGGTAGCCCCTCTCCTACTTCCGAGCAAATATATGTTTACGGTAAGGGGTAGATTACTTCTTAATAATCTTAATTGTTTCCCTGCTACCGTCTTTTGCTGTTACGTAAACCAGGTAAATTCCCTCTGACAATCCTTCTAAATTGAGGTCGGTTTCATTTTGAGTGATAGAAGCCGCAGCCATTTTCTGACCAACAAGGTTGTATACTTCATATGAGCTCCATACATCTTTTTGCGCCTTTAAGGTAATGCTGTTTGAGAATGGGTTCGGGAATACAGTTACACTACTTGTATTTTCAACCGATGTAGTTTTCAAACTTGCACAGCCAATCATAGTGTTTGATGTGTTGGTTAATACTACGTCGTTGGCATCAAAGTAAATACCCGCTCTATTCAAAATACTTGTACCATAAGGCAAATGCTGGTTTGGTTTAATCGTATAAATCACTGCTCCGTCGCATTGACCATGGTGCGAGCTATCCAGCAATTCAATATTCGGGAAATCGAACTTCAAAACATTGTAACCTCTGTCGTTCACCAAACTTAAGTTCATAGTTGCCGAAGCGAGTTTCACTTTAATTGTTCGCGGATCAAGGTAAGGTGACAATGTATCGAGCACATGGATGTTATGCGCAGGTGCATTTCCTGTATTTTCAAAATGGATGGTATACTCGATTGTTTTGTCAGCTAAATTAGTATCTATGCAAGCCGAAGGGTTGGCTTGAATGTAGTTTGGATCAAAACCTGATTTTGCAGTATCATCCCGTTGTTCGTTATCATTGGTGGTGTCTATGTCTCCTCCCGCTGTAATATCGCAAAAATAATTACTTATTATACTCCCCAGGGTCAACCTATGATTAGCATAAAAATCAATTGATTGCGGTCGGTCCGCAAATGATGAAACACCTGTTAAACTCCAGATTACAGTATTACCAAAGATTGAACGTGGCCTAGTATTAACACTACCAACACTAGTTAATCTGGAATCGAATTGGAGCTTTACATCTGCATCAGCGCTTCTCCCAAACAGGTTTTGTACGTATATAGTTCCACTTTGAAAGTGGGACCCTGTTCCATCCATCACTACGTGCAAATCAAGATTATAGTAACGCAAAGTATCTGGTTTTACTGCCATATATTTTGTCGGATAACTTATAGACCCAGACTGAATTGTATCTATTATTGTACTTGATACAGGGCAGGTGGTCCACAAAGTGTCATGTATAAATCTAAATTTATAAACAGTGCCAACTGGACCAAACGCATGATAATTGAGCCCTGATGTCACCGATATAGTATCTATTATATGCCCGTTTGAATCAATTTCAACAGAAATAGGCACACTTAAATATCTATCATTTGAATCAAAAGCGCAATTGGAATCCCTATCGATATAAAACCTGATTGGCAAGGTACTACAGTATCCGTAATTAATAGATTGAGTGCGCGTTTCTAAAAAGGTCGAGCTATCGTACAGGCTTTGAGAAATAGAGTACACTCCCGGAGTTGTGTAAGTGTGCGTAAACATCGCAGATGGAAGGTGACCTGAAGTGAAGGTCAAATTGTGGTCTTCAGAAGTTCCATCGCCAAATGCAGTAACAACGTGGAAGTAGTGCGTTGGCAAGGCACAAGTTTGTTGAATAAATTGTCCGTCGACAGCACAGTCAGATGAAATTCGGACATAGGCAGCAGTGAGCCCCGCCGAACTCGCGCCCGAAACTGTGTAATTGGACGTAGTAGCAGTATAACCACTCGAAGTGCAGGTTAATTTACAGCGGAAATAATGAGTTGAAATATAGTGAAAAGAGGTAAACACTCTATCGGTAGCCCCCGCGATATCGCTCCATGTTGAACCATCAAAAGATTGCTGCCACTGCCATGTAATTCCACAGGCATAGGTAGCGCCTGCCAAAGAAAACGTATCAGGACTTCCGCAAGTTGTGCCGGCTCTATAAACAACAGAACCTGCAGATGGAACTCCAGAACAGTAGTCCAAAACTGAAATTTCAGCAGTCATTACAGCACAACCACCCAGAGTATAGCTAACTGTTGCTACGCCGGCAGATCTGCCGACAATGCTACCAGTAGAAGAATCAACCGCGATTATAGCAGTATCTGATGCAGTCCATGTACCACCAATGCGACCAAAAGAGATTGTATCGGGCAAACAAATTGAACGCGGATACAGTGGAGATACCCGACCACTACCCGGAGAAATTCCTGTGACTTTATAAATGTAAGAGCCGCCATCGGTAAAAAACACATTTCCAAAAACATCTATAGTCAACCATTGAGGTATTATGCTGGCACTGGTAGCCGCTATTGCTGTATATGAAACTGCGGTTGACCCGCCACCAGCTACAGTAGTTGAAATACCCGAAGTATTCACTTTTCTAATTACACTGCTTCCATAATCAGTCAAAAAAACACTGTTTTCGCAATCTACAGCAACACCCTCAGGCGCAGACAAACGTAGACTTGTTGCTGCGACACCTGAACCCGATGAAATTCCGCCACCGGCCACTGTAGTTACGGTACCTGATGATGTTATTTTGTAAATCAAATTTCGGCTTCGGTCTGCAACGTAAATTATGCCCGATGCATCGATATTAATTTCGCTTGGAGAGCCAAGACCAGAAACAACTGTGGATATTAAACCTGTTGAGGCAGATACTTTTCTAATTCTACCAGTACCATACTCGCTTATGTAAATATTGCCTACTAAATCGTAAGCAGCAGAAATTGGTTGGTAGAGTACAGCACTTGTAGCTGCTGAACCATCTCCACCGGTTCCACCACCGGCAACAGTAGTAATTATACCTGTAGCTGCATCAACGCGCCTTATTCTGCCATTACTCCAGTCACCTATCAGCAAATCACCTACCTCGTTACAATTAATGCCGTAACCATTGATAGGGGCAGCAGTCGCAGCTCCACCATCTCCCGTGTAACCTGACGAACCGTTTCCTGCAACTGTTGATATAATACCTAAACGATTTATTTTACGCACTTTTACGCGCCCTGTTTCAAGCACATAGATATTTCCATATCCATCAGTACAAATACCCTGCACTGCCGAAAGCGAAGCAAGAGATGCCGCTCCACCATCGCCACCAGTACCACCACCCGCAAATCGCGAGATCATGGGTTGGGCGAACATGGAAAAAGGGAGTAGGAAACTAAGGACGGAAAGGAGTACGGATTTTTTCATAAAAATTACACATTTAGGAGAAAACACAAATATAACTATCTAAAGTCACATTTGCATATTTTTCAGACGAAAATATTTTACCGCTTATTTTGAAGAGGTTGCATTGTAATTTGCACGCAAATCGCAGCAAGTGTTAGACTATTCAAAACTTGAGAGTTCTTTAAAACGCTTAGCTCTGCAATTAGGCAATTTCAACTCTATCTCAACCAGAATTGAAATTACGGAGTTAGACAAAGAGGCTATTTCCGAATCAGTTGTTCAGCGTTTTGAAACGTGTTACGACAGTTTATGGAAAGCACCTTAATTCCCACCTTTAACATCACTTTTCCTGCGTAACTGAATAACTTATGTAATTTTGTACAAAACACGTTTGTATTGAAAATTCATACTGAGTCGCTGGTTAAAAAGTACGGCAAACGAACAGTAGTTAACAATGTTTCTTTCGAGGTAAGCCAGGGAGAAATTGTAGGACTGCTGGGCCCGAACGGCGCCGGAAAGACAACTTCGTTTTATCAGGTGGTTGGGCTCGTAAAGCCCGACAGCGGAAGCGTTTACCTCGACGACGAAGACATCACAAAACTACCGATGTACAAACGTGCCAGAAAAGGCATTGGCTACTTACCACAGGAAGCATCGATTTTCCGCAAGCTCTCGGTTGAAGACAATATCAGTTCGGTACTAGAAATGACCGACCTCACCAGAACACAACAAAAAGCGCGACTGGAAGAGCTGCTTGAAGAATTCCGACTGACACACGTGCGTAAAAGCAATGGCGATGTACTGAGTGGCGGTGAACGTCGTAGGACAGAAATTGCACGTGCGCTAGCGGTGGGCCCTAAGTTTATTTTACTTGACGAACCATTTGCAGGCATCGACCCGATTGCTGTTGAAGACATTCAGAGCATTGTAGCCACGCTGAAATATAAAAATATTGGCATCCTGATTACCGACCACAATGTACAGGAAACGCTCTCTATTACCGACAGGGCTTACCTGCTATTTGAAGGGCGCATATTGAAAGCTGGCACCGCCGAAGAACTGGCGGCAGATGAAAACGTGCGTCGTGTGTACCTCGGTCAGCACTTTGAGTTGAAGCGCAAAAACTATGCGCCCAACATTCCCGAATTGAAAAAATAACTGAACAAACTTCGTTGATATGAGTCTCATCATTAGCCCCGCATTTAAAGGTTTTATTAAACTCAGGCAGAGTGCTATTGATAATTTCATGCTCAACCCTATTGACACCCAGCAACAGGTGTTCAACCACCTCATTGGGTCGGGGCAGTTTACTGAATACGGCAAGAAGTACGACTTTGAACACATTAACAGTATTACAGAATTTCAGCAAAAAGTACCCATCAACGACTACGAATCGCTGAAACCATACATTCAACGCATTCTCGAGGGGCACCAGAATATTTTATGGAATACGCCCATTCGTTGGTTTGCCAAATCAAGTGGCACTACCAGCGACAAAAGCAAGTTTATTCCAGTAAGTAAAGAATCGCTGGACGACAACCACTTCAGGGGCGGGAAAGATGTTTTGGCACTGTACCTTAAAGACAACCAGCTATCAGAAGTTGTTTCGGGTAAATGCCTCATATTGGGCGGCAGCCACCAAGTGAACCAACTCAATGGCGACTCGTTTTTTGGCGATATCTCAGCGGTAATGATGCAAAACCTGCCGTTTTCTGCAAAGCTTTTCCGCCTGCCGGAAGTATCGATTGCACTGATGGCAGAATGGGAGTCAAAGATTGAACGGATGGCGCACAGCACCATCAACGAAAATGTAACCTACATAGCCGGTGTACCCACATGGACGCTGGTATTGATAAAACGGATTTTCGAAATCACCGGCACCAACAACCTGCTCGATATTTGGCCAAACCTGGAGTTGTATATACACGGCGGCGTGAACTTTACCCCATACCGCAAGCAATTTGAGCAGTACATACCATCGCCGTACATGCAGTACCGCGAAACCTACAACTCTTCGGAAGGGTTCTTTGCGGCACAGGATAGGGAAGATGAAGACGGCATGTTGCTCTTCCTGAACCATGGTGTGTTCTTTGAGTTTATGCCAATGTCGGAATATGGCGTTGAAAACCCACGAACATTGACACTCAAAGATGTTGAACTGTACAAAAACTACGCTATTGTCATTAGCACCACAGGTGGCTTGTGGCGTTACGTAGTGGGCGATACCATTCAGTTTACTTCTCTCAAGCCCTACCGCATTAAAGTTACCGGCAGACTGAAACACTACATCAATGCATTTGGTGAAGAGGTGATTATTGACAATACCGACAATGCCCTTGCCGCAGCCTGTGCTGAAACCGGTGCTGTAGTTGTTGACTATTCGGCGGCACCTGTGTACATGGACGGTGATACCAATGGCGCGCACGAGTGGATCATTGAATTTGAGCACTTGCCTGTGTCATTGGAACGATTCACTGAATTGCTGGACAAGTCGTTACAAGCCATTAATTCTGACTACGAAGCAAAACGTTATAAAGACATTGCCTTGCGTATGCCTATTGTACACCGAATGCCTAAAGACGGCTTTAAACGCTGGCTGAAAGACAAAGGCAAGCTGGGAGGGCAACACAAAGTGCCACGCCTGAGCAACGACAGGAAGCTGCTTGAAGAAATGCTTGTATATCTCAACAAGGAATAAACTTACTTCCTGTTGCGCAATGCCTTTATCGCTGTTGCGTGCTCTACGCTCATTTTCTCTAACACAATAGGGTACGCCAATGGTGAAATTTTACCAATGTGTTGCTTGCTGAACTCAAACGTAAGTTCGGGATATACCTGATAAAGCTCCTTGATGCACCACCCCACTCCTTTTTGTACATAGTATTCAGCATCACCCAGCAAGGGAAAAACCATCGCTGCAATTTGCTCGAATGGAAGAAAAATCTTCTTAGTACGCTGGAAGTACAACAGGCTAACAACACTTTGCCTGCGTTTCCACAAATTGCCTGATGTGTTCCATGATTGTAGCACAGGCAACACCAATTCAGGGTAATATTCCAGCACCTTAGTATTTACTTTTGCAAGTCCATCGCAATTGCTCCAGTCATCGACAAATTCCTGCCACGCACACGACACCTCCCACAAACGGCGGTACAAAGAATTATATTTCAATTGCCCCTCCAGGAAGAAATACGGGAAACGTTGCTCCAGTGGTGACTTTGCAGTACTATATACCTCGTGCCAAATGGAGAGCTGACTTTCAAAATCGAGGTGGGAAAAAGAAAAACCTTGTGCAAACCGCGCCCGTAGCTCAGGAATAGTTGTACCACACTCAGTCAGAGCCTTACTTACTTCTGCGTTCATTTTTCTGTTTTGGTTGTTTTGCAGTTGTAGCCTTGATTTGCGCTTCTTCAGCCGCCTTTAAATCTTCAAAATGCTTCTTCCTCTTACTCAACCCCGCAAACAAATTAGACACCGCCGAACCAGCAAAAATGAGGGGCAGAAAGGCTGATTTTTCCACCACCAAAAAATATACCGCCGCAATTGTGCTGACCACAAACGTAAAAAAATGGAACAGCCCCGGTGTCTTGAAAAAATGATTCATGATACTTAAATGTGCCGCAAAAAAGCCGCTGCGGCTTGGCAAAGATAGGTGGTGAATGGATTTGAGCTGCCCCAACTTTCACCCTAACAACTTTCCCTCCTGATTCCCACCGCTCGCGACATTATAGTGCAATAAGCTAGTCTTTGAGCATTCTTATGGTTTGACGAGAGCCATCGTGGGATGTGGTTGTGACGAAATAAATCCCCTTGGGCATGGTTGTCAAATCAAGTTTGGTGCTGCTCATAGTAATGTTTCCGGTAACAACTTCATTTCCTACAATATTGCTGACGGAGTATGATTTCCAAATAAGCGGGTCGGCATCAATAGTTATCTGACCATCGAAAGGATTTGGACAAACTTTTACCGAACTACCGGGCTGGATTACGTTTTTCACATCCAACCTTGGGCAACCCACGACATCAACAGCCGTGTTTGTCATTACAACATCATTTACATCAAAGTAAATACCGGCTCTGTTCTGAATGGTTGTACCCAGAGGCAGCGCCCCCCTTGTATTAATATTGAAAATAACTGCTCCGTCACACTGGCCATGATTGCGACTGTCAGGATAATTTAAGGAGCAAACTTTTTGGTGCAAGCGGAGCTGGCGCAAGTGGTGGTTCAGGTGGGGGAGCCGGAGGTGGCGGTGCGGGAGGCGGCGGTGGTGCGGGAGGAACAGGTGGGTACGGCGGCGATACACCCGGTGGCAATGGCTCGTCAAGCCCTGCTTCAGGCCCCGATAATGGCGGCGGCGGTGGTGGTGATGGCTCTGTAAAAGACGACTCAGTGGCTAATCGCAATGAAATGCAAAAAGCACCTTTAGGTAAATGGATTCCACTTAAGGTTATTAAACCTGGATTGCACCCTACGAAACCTGTTAAAGTTGATTTGCCTTCACCTCGGCACAGACATAACCCTGTAACCGACAAAAAAGGGGTTGTAAACAAGAAACCAGTAAAAAATACCAATCAAGCTAAGCCCCCTAGTAATAATGTGGGTGGGCTGAAATATCAATGGGATGTACCGTTTCATCCAATTCAACCAACTCCTAAGTCCCCCTCACCGCCAAGCAAATCTACTTGGGATAGGTTCATTGAATGGGTCGAATCAAATGACGCCAAAGTATATGACGGAGGAATAATAATTGGGCATAAAATTGAACGGAATTCTGAAGCTGCTCAAAAATGGGTATCGGATAAAATAGATTCTTTGTCTGATTGGCTCAAGGAACAAGATCGAAAAATGAAAGAGTCAAAGGAACCTATAAAAAAAGAAGTTACAAAGGATCATGGTACTATTTTCACTGGAGGACAAAGCTCACTTGGTCAAAGAGAAAACAAAATTGGTCTCCCTGACGACATAGTTGATATATCCCGTCTAATGACACTTTTAACTGCACATGCTGGCAATTCGGCACCATCGGCAATTGATAAGGCATCTGCAATTGATAAATTTACGGAAAGAGCAATTGACATCGACGAAAATACATACAAGAGTGATACATTTGTAATGTTGA
Organism: Chitinophagaceae bacterium; assembly: GCA_947454235.1. Taxonomy (GTDB): domain Bacteria; phylum Bacteroidota; class Bacteroidia; order Chitinophagales; family Chitinophagaceae; genus Flavipsychrobacter. The sequence continues at coordinate 485,879 of CANGIY010000001.1, read as the reverse complement.
CTCCTGAAATGGAAAAAGCATTATTTTATGCAAGATTAAAAACGGCTGCATTTCCAATATTCGAATTTTTTATAGAACTTCCTCAAGAAGATACGAATAAATACGAAAATCCATATTCTAAAAGAAAGTATATAAAATGATAAAATTATCATGTATTTCATTACCAGTCCTTATTTTGCTTTCTTGCTTTCACCCAAAAAGCAATGATAATTTTGAATTTTGTAAAGACCGTAAGATTAAGATATACCGATATTCCAACGGAAACATTTTAGCTGTTCGCGAATTTTTACACGATACAATTCCTGATGGTTTGATACTTGAGGTTAACAGAAATGGCACTTGTAAGAAACTGGCATTTGTTGACCCAAATCACATGGCTTTGTCTTATCGAATTATGTTTGATACTTTGGGAGTCTTTGACAAGGTTGATGGTTCTGCGTTAAGAAGGGTTGGTGTATCAAAAGATACCTTAATTATTGATTTTTGGAAGTGGCCCAAGTGCGGTCTAAACATTCACCCTGAAGTAAATTTGAAGGAATTCAAGTTTAAAGAATGTGGTGATTCGTCTGGCTATAGAGCAATTGCTATTAATAAAATGAATCTAGAGCGACATGACACTTTAGATTGTATAAGCATCCCTCACTTTGAATCTGATAGCACTCGCGAATACATAATAGAATATATTATTATAGATTCGAATAATGAAAAAGTATGTTCTACTTCTGATACAATGGATTTATATAAAATCTCACATTTACTTAGAGAGGAGGAGAAAAAAATCAAAAGTAAAATTCGATAGATACCTGCTCTAATATAATTGAGACGTAATTAAAATTGATGAAGATGATTTTTTTATTGTTCTCATTTTGGTATTCCCTATAAAGTATTGATTTTGGTAAAAGCATCTTTGAATATGCCTCTTGTATCTTGCATTACCCCTACTATCAATAGGCCGTTTTACTTAAAACGGTCTATTGATATGTTTTTGGCACAAGATTATCAGAACAAAGAAATGGTGGTTCTGTATAACAAAGCTGAAGACTTACCCCATGTACCCCAACACGACCAAGTAAAATACTACCAATGCAGAACAATGAACATTGGTAATAAAAGAAATTTGGCTTGTGAACGCACCTCGGGTGCAATAATAGTTCAATGGGATGACGATGATATTTATTCCCCAACACGGCTTAGTGCGCAGGTTGCCCCGCTACTGAACAACGAAGCGTACATAACAGGGCTTAACAATTTTGTTTTCCTGGAACAGCCTACCGGGTTGTGTTACACAGCAGATGAATTATTGTTCAAAAATGCTTTCAGCGGCTTGGTGCATTGTGGCACGTTGGTGTACTGGAAAAGCCTTTGGCAAAATGTGGCAAAATATCCAAATTTAAATGTTGGAGAAGATTTTAATTTTCTGTTGCGCCTAAAAAAACAAGGCATCGAAGTAATGCCTGTAGACGGCTACAATCAATTCGTGTATGTTCGCCACACTGCCAACACATGGAAATTTGAACAAAACAATTTCCGCCGATATTCAGGCTGGAATATCGCAACAGCACCATCATGGTCGGAATCGCAAATAGCTCAAATTACTCCTAATAGCAAAAGATACTTTTAATATCCGCAACACCTACTATAACCCAAGAAATTCCGCTTCCCCACCCCAAATTTCACCCTAACAACATTCTCTTACTCCACGCAACAGCTTATTCACACCCGTTGCAATAATATTGCAAGGGTTTCTCGTTGCATCTGAATATTTTTGCGTTAATACGTTATTGGGGAATGAACGAACTCGAAGTTTTTAGCGATCAGGGTCAAGGCTCTGCCATGATCAACGACATGTACAAAGGCTGGTTTCTTGACTATGCCAGCTATGTAATTCTGGAACGCGCAGTTCCGGCCATCGAAGACGGTCTCAAACCCGTTCAGCGCCGCATACTTCATGCCATGAAGGAAATGGACGATGGTCGCTTCAACAAAGTAGCCAATGTAATAGGGCAAACCATGCAATACCACCCACACGGCGATGCATCTATCAACGATGCCATCGTTGGGCTGGGACAAAAAGACCTACTCATTGAAACCCAGGGTAACTGGGGCGATGTGAGAACAGGCGACCCTGCGGCGGCACCAAGGTACATTGAGGCGCGCCTTTCAAAGTTCGCACTTGAGGTGGCGTTCAATGCTAAAACCACCACATGGCAGTTGAGCTACGACGGTCGTAAAAACGAACCCGTTACCTTGCCTATGAAGTTCCCCCTACTCATAGCACAGGGCACCGATGGTATTGCCGTTGGTTTGAGTACTAAAATTCTCCCCCATAACTTTTGCGAAATCATTGATTGCGCCATAAAATACCTGAAAGAAAAACCCTTCGAGCTATACCCCGATTTTATGACGGGCGGCATGGTTGATGTAAGCAATTACAACGACGGCGCACGTGGCGGTAAAATAAGGGTAAGGGCAAAAATTGAAGAGGCTGACAAGAAAACACTCCTCATTAAAAGCGTACCGTATGGCGTAACTACTTCAACCTTGGTTGATAGTATTTTAAAGGCCAACGATGCAGGAAAAATAAAAATAAAGAGCGTTACCGATAACACTGCCAAGGACGTAGAACTGGCTGTGGTGCTGGCTCCGGGCGTTGATACGGGACAAACCATCGATGCGCTCTATGCCTTTACCGATTGCGAGATCTCTATTTCTCCGAATGCGTGTGTTGTAGTAGGTGACAAACCGAAGTTCATGGGTGTGAGCGACCTGCTCAGACACTCTGTTGACCATACAAAAGGGCTCTTGCTCCGCGAACTGGAAATTAAACTCAGCGAACTCAATGACGACTGGCATTACTCATCGCTCGAAAAAATCTTCATCGAAAACCGCATTTACCGCGACATTGAAGAAGAAACTACTTGGGAAGGGGTAATAACTGCCATCGATAAGGGTTTAACTCCATTCAAACCGCTGCTGAGAAGGGAAGTAACCCGCGAGGATATTGTTAGCCTGACAGAAATTAAAATCAAACGTATTTCTAAATACGATTCGTTCAAGGCCGATGAACACATCAGGGGTGTTGAAAAAGAGATTGCACAGGTAAAAAACAATATCAAAAACCTCACCGACTACTCTATCGCGTATTTCGAAAACCTACTGAAAAAGTACGGTAAGGGTCGCGAGCGCGTTACAGATATTAGACCATTTGAAACCATTGAAGCCAATACGGTTGCTATTGCCAATACCAAGCTGTATTCAAACCGTAAAGAAGGGTTTATAGGTACTGCACTCAAGAAAGATGAATTCGAATTTGACTGCAGCGACCTCGATAATATTATTGTCTTCAGGAAAGACGGAACCATGCTCATTACCAAGGTGTCAGAGAAAACCTTTGTAGGTAAGGACGTTATTCACCTGGGCATCTTCCAGAAAAACGACGAGCGCACCACCTACAACATGCTGTACATGGACGGCAAAACCGGCATCACATACGGTAAGCGTTTCAATGTAACCGGCATCACCCGCGATAAAGAATACAACCTTACTAAGGGCAATTCGGGCAGTAAAGTGATTTATATGTCGGCAAACCCGAATGGTGAGGCTGAGATTCTGACTATTACGCTTTCGCCGGGCAGTAAGGCGCGCATTAAAACATTCGATTATTCATTCGCCGACCTTGAAATTAAAGGTCGTGGTGCAGGTGGTAATCAGGTAACCAAGTACCCCGTTAAAAGCACACGTTTCAAAGAAAAAGGCAGGTCTACGCTTTCATCGCTCAAAATATGGTACGATGATACTGTTGGTCGCCTGAACAAAGAAGAACATGGGCAGTTCCTGGGTATGTTCGACGAAAAAGACAAGATTATTGTTTTCTACAAAGACGGAAACTACGAGCTCACCGATTTCGAATTCACCAACCGATACGATAATGACAGCATTGTATTGATTGAGAAATTCAACGAGAACAAACCAATTACAGCAATTTACTTCGATGCGAAAACGCAGCACTTCAATGCTAAACGTTTCCTGATTGAAAGCCAGACACTCAAGAACAAGTACACCTTCATTCGCGAGGGAGAGGGCAACTACCTTGAACTGGTGACCACTTCTCCTGAACCCTTTATTATTCTGCGTAAATCAAAAGGCAAGAATGAAGTGGCAGAAGAAAGGATTGCATTGCACGAAACGATTGACATTACCGGCTGGAAAACTATTGGCACAATGATATCGGGACCTGAATTTGTTGATGTATCACTCGTTCCACCAGTGAGCGAAGAGACCGGCGAACCGGAAGCCCCGACGTTATTTTAGCAACGTATCTCTTACGCCCTCAATCTTGTACAGTACAACGGCTCCTATTGAGTCGATGTGCTTGTTGATGTAATGCTGCTCTACTCTTCGTTTGGCAGCTATCGTCCACACCAATATGTGATCGGCTTTTTCGAGCTTATTCTCATAGTCTATTTTCAGCGGCAAATTGGCTTTTTCGAGCACGTAGGCATAAAAGGCAATATTCTCTGAATTGATGTCGCCAATGGTAGTGTTTGGAGGTAGTTTTTTGTCGTGTACGACCACTTCCTTCAAATATTCAGCCATGTCGTTGTTACTCGGCATATATTCTTCTAACGGAGGCGCGGCAAACACCACATCAAGCACCGCCGCATAAGGCTCAAAAAAAATGAATACCAGAAAAATAAAAGCAATCAGGTTTTTCAGACCCGTCCTCACTTTTAGTCTTTCTTCAAAAAACGCCAAGGAGGTTTCAGTCATCAACGCATTGAAAATATGGTAAATAAAAATCGCAACTATGATAGCAAGCATTGGGAAAGCAGGCATCAGGTACCAGAATATTTTTGTCTTTGCCAACGACAGAATGAAAATGTACAACCCACCCGTCACGAGGCAAAACTGCGTTAGGTGCTTTATGAGCTCATTCCTATTGCGCAGCCCAAACCATAGTCCGGGAACCAACATCCACCACCATTTGTTGAACTTGTATTTTATGAGTTGATCGACGTAGTGTAACGGCGGCTCCAGGTGATTTTCGATGGTTGAGGCATAGCGCCCAATCATATCATTGTCCAGTACCGACTGGAAATACCCCGGGGTCAGTTTCTCTCTGGCAACATAATACAGTACGATAGGAACTAATATAGCCACCACTCCTAAGTAGGTTGCAGGACTGAAGAATACCAATTTCAACTTCTTTCTCAATGCCGCATAAACCAATAGTGTTGGTAGGAACATCATACCCTGTATGTCTTTCACGAAGTAGGCAAGCAGTATGAAAAGGCACGACCACCAATAGTATTTTCGCTTTTCCTCTTCAATAAACAGGAACCAAGTGAGTGAATAAGAAAACGTAAACAAAGTGAGCATGGCATCGTAGTCGCCCGTGCGCGATGAATGCACAAAAATGACACCCCTGCTGGTCACAAACACGAACGAAGCCAGAATGCCCATCCACTTAAATTTGTACTTGATTTCCAGCAACCAGTAGAACATTAAACACACAGCAAAAGCTGCTAAAGCACTTGGTAACCGTATCGCCAGCTCGCCCTCACCCAGTATTTTTATGAAAATTACCTGAATCCATGTGAGCAATGGAGGTTTTACACTTATCATGTCAGGCACATGGAAATAACTTGGAACCAGCCAATTGCCGTATCGCGACATCTCTACTGCTTTCATTGCCAGCCTGCCTTCATCCCACAACTGAATTGGAAGTTCTTCGAGATGGGCAAAAAGAGGAATTGCTATAACGATTAGAAAAAACAAAAACCTTAAATAACCCGACTGCTTTTCAGAAAGTGACGAAGGCGTAAAACTCATGGTGATTGATGGTCTGGTTTTATTTCAATACTTTTTCACTGGTGCGGTAAGCCGTGCCTTTGAATACTGCCATCACCTGCCCTTCGGCATTAGAGAGTGTGATGTCGTAAAACGAAGTTTTGTTGCCTGTATGTATTTCTTTTGCTTCAATGCTTATAACATCTCCGGGCTTACCTGCACGCATAAAACTGATGTGTACATCGAGTGCTACGCTGATGCGCCCATGAGAGTTACAGGCAAAAGCGAAGGCGCTATCGGCAGCAGAAAACATAATGCCACCATGCGCAATACCAAAGCCATTCAGCATTTCGTTGCGAATGGTAAAGTGCAGCTTACAATACCCCTCACGGTACTCATCAATCTCCAGCCCCATCCAATGCGAGAAATTGTCGTTATCGAGCATGGTTTTTAGTATCAGCGATGTATCGTTGTGCATGGGGTAAAGGTAGAAAATTGTAGGAATATAGCTTTGCAGCTACAAATCCAACTTATTCAATATCTTTACCTAAACTTTTTATTTTTTCATATGACAGAATTAACACCTAAGCTTACCGAACTTAATAAACTGCTCGCAAATTTTGACAAACAGATATTTGAAGAACCGAACTTTTTCCAAATAGCGGGCTTCCCTCATTATGAAAACGTTGCAAGTAATGTTCTAAAATTCTTTTTAGACCCAAGTAACAAGCATAGTCTAGGAAGTATTTTAATCGAATCCATTTTCGAAACTTGTGTCAAAGCATCAGTTCTGAATGCTGATGAATTATTTTTAGAAAACCCTACAAAACTCGGTGTCTCCCGAGAAATAAACACAGGAAATGGTCGCCTAGATATTTTGATTGAATCAGACACGTGGATAATGGCAATTGAAAATAAAGTGCGGGCACAACTTGTCAACGACCTTAATGATTACTCCAACTATTTAGCATCAATTTCTAAAGGTAGAAAAACCTTTAAGTTGGTATTATCTATCACAAGGGAAAATCCCGACCACACTTCTGGATTTAAAAACATAACATACAAAGATCTTATTGAAACAATTGAATCGAAATTACAGAATATCTCAATTGAAAATTCAGACGAATCACTCATACTCTTCAAACATTTTATAAAAAACATGAAAAATCAATTTAGTGTCACTCTATCAGATGACGCAATTCACTTCTTAACTGAGAATTCAGAAAAAATAGATGCTTTATATTGCCTCAATAGTAAATTCGACAACTACCTAAAAAGCAAACTAGAAGACATAAAATCAATTATCGAAATAAATCACCCTAGCTTAAATAAAATTGAAACTTACGTTGAGGACATCTGGTATTGCTTGATTTATGAAACTCACCTTGGACAATACGACTTCAAAACAGAGTGCATACTCAGCAAAAATGGAGAAATTACATTTTCGATTTGCTGCAAAAAAATTGGAGATAAAACCTACTCAGCTCAAGAAAACTTAGAGCATCTCAAAAAACTGGACATCGCGAAAAATTATGACTTAATGCAAACTACTTCTGAAAAAATCGCGTTAAAAGAACGTTTGAAAATAACGGATTCTAGTAAAAACATTGCAGACCAATTTGCCGCCTATTGCGAACAAGTTCAAATCATGAATCTAAGTCAGTAATTTAGGATTCAGTTCCTATAAAAACGAGAGAATAAAGGTTATTTTTGCGCCAGTTCTGAAAATCGATAAAAGATGTTACAAGGAAAATTAATCACACTGGATGAATTCACGATTATGGAAACCCGCAAGTTTCCGCAGGCAACAGGCGAACTTTCTTCGCTGTTGAGGGAAATCGCATTTGCAGGTAAAGTAATCAACAAACAAGTGCGCAAGGCTGGTCTTGCCGACATTCTTGGACAACACGGTGCTACCAACGTTCAGGGTGAAGAACAAATGAAACTCGACGTTATTGCTAACGATACTTTGATTCATGTACTGAAAACAAGTAACGATTGCTCAGGTATCGCATCAGAAGAAAATGACGAGGTTTTGCCGTACGAAGACACTCATTCAGCCAACTCTAAGTACATCGTTTTATTCGACCCGCTTGATGGCTCTAGTAACATTGATGTAAATGCATCAATTGGTACTATATTTTCAATTTACCGTAGGGTATCGCCAACCGGCAAACCATGTGAAGAAAAAGACTTTTTGCAACCGGGCAATAAGTTGATGGCTGCAGGTTATATCATATATGGTAGCAGTACCATGATGGTGTACGCAACCAAACTGGGCGTAAACGGTTTTACGCTTGAACCTTCAATTGGTGAGTTCTGCCTTTCGCACCCGAATATGAAATGCCCTGAAAACGGTAAAATATACTCAATTAACCAAGGCAACTGGGTGAAATACAACGAGGGTATGAAATCGTACCTCAACTATTGCATGGAAGAAAACAAAGAAGAAAAACGTCCTTACTCGCACCGTTACATCGGTAGCATGGTGGGCGATATGCACCGTACCCTCATCAAGGGCGGTATCTTCATGTACCCTGCTGATAGGAGCAATGCCAATGGTAAACTCCGCCTACAGTACGAGTGCAACCCAATGGCGTTTATTATGGAAGCAGCAGGCGGTAAAGCCAGCACAGGCACTCAAAACATCCTCGATGTTACCCCTGAAAAACTGCACCAACGCGTTCCAATCTTCATCGGCTCTAAAAATATGGTCGATAAAGCACTTGAAATCATCAACGGATAATTTTGTATTACACACAATATGCAAACAGGTCGGAAGTGATTCCGACCTGTTTTGTTTTTTAGTGTTTTTAGCTGTTGTTGTTTTTAATTCAGCAACAACAAGTTCACGCCCCTTTGTAGAATACTGAATGCTATTTCAGCCATGAGGTTTTCTTTGTCGAGGGTTGGATTTACTTCTGCTATTTCGAAGCAACAAATCTTGTGGTGTTGCATGAATGATGCAATCATATCTTCTGCTTCACGCTCACGCAAGCCATTGCTTACGGGTGTGCCTGTACCACGAGAGATGGAACTATCAAGGCTATCAACATCGAATGACACATAAATATCGTCGCAGGCAGCGAGATGCTGGAACGACTGGCGTACCACATTTTCAACTCCCTTACGCCTTACCTCTGCAACAGGTATCACTTTAATGTTATGGCGTTTAATAATAGCTTCTTCTTCTTTCTCAAAGTCGCGAAGGGCAATGAAAACGATATCTTCAGGTAATACCTTTGGATTGATATTACCAATGTTTTTGAGTTTTTCCCAAACCCCTACCGTTTCAGGGTCGGGGGTGTGCGACTGACATTCTATGTTGTCTTCACCCATGCTAATGTTCAGCGGCATACCGTGCATATTACCCGATGGGGTTGTATATGGCGAATGCATATCAGCATGAGCATCAATCCAAACTACTCCCAGGCGCTTTTTAGGTTTTGCCATACGTAAGCCTGCAATAGTAGCCCCCGCAGTACTGTGGTCGCCCGCAAGCACCAACGGAAATAAACCAGACTTAACCGAATCACATACCGCCTTCGATACACGGTCGTACATTGTATAAATACCCGAAATCCTTTTGGCGTAAGGCGAAGTGATTGGTTCGTACAATAATTTGTTTTCGGTCTCTATGACTTCAGAAGGGAAATTTACGAAAAGGTTGCTCATGCAATCAAGTGCCGCGATTTTAATAGCGTCAACACCAAGGCTGGCACCCCTGGTTCCTGCTCCTATTTCGGAACGCACTTCAACGATTTTTATATTGCGCATAAAACAAAGATAACAACTTGCTACAACAAAAAAGCTCCCTTTCGGAAGCTTTGAAATTATATTAGGAACCTTTAGTCTCTTTTTTTGTTTTTCTTAAATAACGACACCTTGCTTTCATTACCCGTCAGCAAACGACCAATGTTTTTGTGGTGAGTAAGAACAACTAGGATTGATGTTGCGATCGCAAACAACCTGTAACCAATATGGTCAGGCGCATTGAATATAAACACTATCAATACCGGGAATGCAATGCTGGCTGTTATAGAGCTCAACGAAACGTAGTTGGTGAGGTACAACATACACAGGAACACTACAATGAGGCTTACAGCAACCATTGGCTGAATGGAAAGTATCATACCAAACAAGGTTGCAATACCCTTTCCGCCACGGAATTCAGCCCAAATTGGGAAAATGTGACCTATAACCGCTGAAAGACCAAGAAACACCTGAAAATTAGCGTATAAGTCGCCATTCGGCCACAAATGAGATAAAAGAGCAAGTTTTACAGCTATGAAACCCTTCATCATGTCGCTCAGCATAACCACCGAACCTGCTTTAGGGCCAAGAATCCTGAACGTATTGGTAGCACCGGCATTTCCACTGCCATGATCCCTGATATCGATATTGTAAACCAACCTACTTATCCATACCGCCGAAGGAATCGAACCAAGGAAATATGCTATAACGAGAAGTAAGGCTAAAACCATTATATGTTAAAAATGTTTTATTTTATTAACAACAGAAAAACAAATTTATAGAACAAGGGGGAATTTTCCTAATCTATGATGGGTGATTTTTGATTGAAATGTGAATAAGTGGCCCTTAATCCACTCTTTTAACAGTATTATTACCGTCTTGTTTAACATCAGGAAAGAAAAATTAAACAAACCATTACCCTTACCTGTTCAAACATAAAACGCGCTGCTCTTTCCTGTCAATTCCTTAAATATTGCCAATTATGTTTCATTGTGCCACCGAATCATCTTACTTTTGAAGGAGTTCGATTATTTTCGCCAACAAATAAAAGGGAGTATGAATCTACGTCTCAGTTCAGGTGTTTTTTGTTTGAGTGCGCTGTTGCTTGCATCGTGCGGTAGCCAGCCTCAAAAAAATCATGGTCCTATAAAACTAGGCGACCCATCGACTGTTGTCACAGAAACCGACCCTTCAAAGTTGCAGGACCTGGTGGTAGACGTACACCCTACCCTAACTCCGATTGCTGAAACGCCTAAACCGAAAGACACTGCAAAAAATACCGCAACGCCTGCAGTAGATACTACCCACAAAACAGCACAAACTGCAACGCCTCCTCCGCCCGCTCCCGCACAAACAGTACCTAACGGACCGGGGCTTAAAGCAGAGTTTAAAGAGACTACATTTTTCATAGGCGGACTGAATGCTAAGATTTCAGGCAATGGCAACCTGATGAATGCCAATGGCGCTGTGTACACATTGAACTCGGGCAATATTCCCGGTAATAGTGTGCATGTAACCGGCAATGTGACTAAAGTTTCTCAACGCTACCAAAGCATAGTAATGCTGAAAGGCAAAAACGGCAACCTGCGCCTCGACGACCTAACCGAAACAACCAATTGGAAACAAGTAAATGGCAGCAATGGCGCCTACACTATTACGGGCATGGGCGACAACGAATTGAATGTTATTGATGCTGACGGTAGCGATCTAAAAAAAGCCGTTCAAAAAGCATGCAGGTCCCGCCATTTGTCCGGCAAAAAAATGCAGGAATGGATGAACTTGCTAGGCAATGCCAAAGCTCCTAACCAAAAACCTTGCTTCATCACACTTCGTTCAGCCATGTGGAAAGTGGATGGCAAAGATGCTTCCGGCAAAATTTTCTCGAAACAAATACGCATTGATATTCCGCTGTAAATCGGTTAAATCAATGTGGTACTATAGAGGGTAATGGCCCTATGTTGAATTCGTGTCGTAATATTGCGTTCGAATTCAAGCTTAATGACTACTTACGAAGAGATTTTTGAGAACAACCGTATATGGGTTGAGCGCATGAAAGAGCGTGATGCAGACTTTTTTGTGAAGCTTGCAGCCGACCAAACGCCCGATTACTTGTACATAGGTTGCTCTGACAGCCGCGTGCCGGCCAATGAAATTATGGGATTGGAGCCCGGAGAAGTTTTTGTGCACCGAAACGTAGCCAATCTCGTTAACAACACCGACCTGAATGTTATGGCCGTTATCAACTTTGCTGTGAAACACTTGTATGTGAAACACATCATTGTTTGTGGTCACTACAATTGCGGTGGGGTTAAGGCCGCCCTCATACCCAAAGACATGGGATTGCTTAACCCGTGGCTGCGCACCATTCGCGACGTGTACCGCATGCATGCCGATGAATTAGACGAAATAACAAATGAGCAAGATCGTTACAACCGCCTCGTAGAACTGAATGTAATTGAACAAGCAACCAATGTGATTAAAACAGCAGCGGTTCAGAAAATGTTCCACAAACATGGCTACCCTGTTGTACATGGCTGGGTGTTCGATTTGCATACAGGTATTTTAAAAGACCTCGAAATCAACTTTGAGCAAATTCTAAAAAACATCGAAAAAATCTACAACCTCACAGGCGTTGAATCAGAACACAGTGAGGACGAAGATTGTTAAGTAACTCCTATTTATTTTAAAAGCCGCTTGGGTGTGTTTACATTTGTATAAAACCTGCTGAATTGGAAACATCACAACTTTATTCCGTTTATCTGGCGCACCCTACAGTTCAAACTGACACCCGGAAGTTACAACCCGGTGAACTTTTCTTTGCCCTGAGTGGCCCCAACTTCAATGGCAACACATTTGCTGATGACGCTTTAGCAAAGGGTGCCGCCTACGCAGTTATTGACGATGGAGCCTATAAAAAAGACGAACGCTACATAGTTGTAGATGATACCCTTGCTGCTTTACAGGCATTGGCGAGGCACCACAGGGAACAATTCAATATACCGTTTATTGCCATTACCGGCTCTAACGGAAAGACAACCACCAAGGAACTAATTGCAGCAGTACTGCGTAAAAAGTATAATACCAGTGCTACAGAAGGCAATTTAAATAACCATATTGGCGTACCGCTCACCTTACTCAAAATAAAACCCGGCACTGAGATAGCCATCATTGAAATGGGTGCCAACCACCAAAAAGAAATTGAAGGCTATTGCAAAGTCGCACTACCCACCTATGGTCTTATCACCAATTGTGGCAAGGCACACATTGAAGGATTTGGTGGAGAAGAAGGTGTACGCAAGGGCAAGGGTGAGTTGTACGATTTTCTGGCAACAGCCAATGGCACCGTGTTTCTAAACGCAGATTTGGATTACTTGCATACAATGGCTGCACGTGTACAAAATAAAATCACCTATGGCACAAGCAACGCCACCTATACCGCAAGCATGAAAATGAGCGATGTATTTGTGGTTGCCGACTATGTTGAAAACGGAGTGAGCCACCACATACAATCACAACTAGTGGGCAGCTACAATTTCCCTAACATTACGGCTGCAATATGCCTCGGGCGACATTTCGGAGTTACTATTGAACAAATTCAGGAAGCGATTGCAGGGTACAGCCCCGACAATAGCAGGTCGCAGTGGCTTACAAAGGGCACCAATAAAGTAATTATGGATGCCTACAATGCTAACCCCGGAAGCATGAAAGCAGCCATCACTAATTTCGCCGAAGCACCGTTGAATAACAAAATGCTGTGGCTTGGTGGCATGAAAGAAATGGGCGATGCTGAACTGTTCGAACATACCGAACTCGTGAAACTGATTGAAAACCATAACTGGAAACAAGTAATTCTTTCAGGTAAAGAGTTTGCACCAGTCAAACATGCTTATTTGTGGTTCGAAGATTCTGTAATGGCGGCAGAGTATATTAAAAACAATCCACCTCACGACTCGGCAATTCTCATCAAGGGTTCTCGCGGCAGTAAAATGGAGCGCTTACTGGAAGCGCTTCCGGGCTAGTATTATCCAGGTATGTATTTATATACACTCATAACCTTTATTGTGTGCATGGCGGGGCTTATGGCATTCGTCAACCAAAGGTGGCTCAAATTGCCGCCCACAATCGGTATTATGGTAGCTTCAATGTTGTTCTCCATCCTTCTTTCGGTGGTGGGTAGCAGCGTTATTGACCTTTTACCAGGCTTCAAAAACACAATTCATAACCTGCACTTTGAAAACCTTGTTTTACACATTCTGCTCGGTTTTCTACTTTTTGCAGGCGCGTTTCACCTCGATGCCGACTTACTGAAAAAAGAACTGGTGCCCATTATTACGTTGTCTACAGTAAGCACATTTATTAGCACAGCTATAATGGGGGCATTTATGTACTACTTACTGCCACTGTTCCATTTCACAGCTCCATTGCTCGATTGCCTCATGTTTGCAGCAGTACTCTCTCCCACCGACCCCATTGCCGTTTTAGCTATTCTAAGGAAGGCAGGACTCAATAAAAATCTGGAAATGAAAATAGCCGGGGAGTCATTGTTCAACGATGGTGTTGCTGTAGTTGTATTTGTCCTGCTGTTAAAAGTTTCAGTGTTGGGTACAGCATCACTCAATGCAGGTAGCATAACATTATTGTTTGTTCGACAGGCACTTGGAGGGCTCGCATTCGGTGCTGGCATTGGCGTGTTTACCAATTACCTCATTCGCCAGTCGCGGCAGTACGAAATGGCTATACTAATAACGGTAGGTGTAGTGATGGGTGGTTATAGAATCGCTGAACTGCTCGAATTAAGCGGGCCGCTAGCCATGGTTGTTGCTGGTATAGTTGTTGGCAACAAGCAACGACGCGAGCGCGGCATGAGTCATCTCGTGCATTTCTGGGAAATGATGGACGAAATCTTCAATACCATCCTCTTCATGCTCATGGGGTTCGAAATGTTACTCATTCATTTTAATCTTGTTTGGGTGGGGCTTGGAGCCATCGCAATAGTAGCTCTTTTGTTGGCACGTTGGGCATCGGTGATAATACCTTATCGCTTCATTCGCCGCTGGGCCGATTTTGAACAGCATGCTGTTTCAATACTTACCTGGGGTGGACTAAGGGGTGGACTGTCAGTTGCCATGGCTCTTTCGCTCCCTGAAGGAAATTTAAAAAGTGTGTTTGTAACAGTTACCTATGTAATAGTTGTCTTCTCGATTGTTGTACAAGGGCTCACCATTGGTCGTTTTTACCGCTGGCTTTCAGTTAAAAAGTAATAGAATGTCCGCCTATTCTTCGTGGAAACTAAGTTTGTAGAAACTCATAATCAGTATTACCGAAGATACTATTCCCAACCCGGTAATGCCTAACATGATGTAATCAAACGACTCCAGTGTTTTAGCAGCAGCAGCCTGTTTGAAACCCATTAAAGCTTCCAAAAAGAAATAGATGGTAGTGAGCAGTAAAATGACACCCGTAATAAGGTTGGTCATTTTGTGTTTGAAATAAAACTGAGCAAGGAAAACGATTGTAAACATAGCCGCAAACCAGTTCAGTTTACCCTGCATACCACTCAGTATCACATTTGCACCAAAGAGCAAAAGGAAGTAAGTGTAAGCACCAAAAACGACTTTCTGAAATGCGGGAGCCTTGCCTGCCATAGTTTTATTTTAAGATTGAAGACTGTTGCGCCACTCGTCCATGCGCTCTCTTTCGTTAATTGATACTGACATAGCAATACGCCAGTGTAAATTCTTATCTAATTTAATGATGTACTGGTAATCGCAAGTGTAGAGCAATTGTTTTTGCGCATTCAGGTAACGCCAGTTCACCCTTACATTGAAAATTCGGGGTGTGATTTCGATTTTCGAACGCACATCAGGGCGCGCATGTACAATACCAAACTGCTTGTAAAATGTGAGCCCCTGATTGAAAAATCCTTCCAGCTTACTGGAGTCGTTGAAGATGGTATATGCGTCGTCGCTCAGCATGGTACAGGGTATCATGTGCAAAAAAGTCATACCTTTAGTATCATGAATTTCAAGTGCATGCGCATAAACTTCAAAAAACTCATTAATATTTTGACTCTTAGCTGAATCTAAGCTCATTGTGAATTTGTGTTTGGGAGGGGCAAAATTACACCATTCTACAATCCTTTAACGTGAATTATCTACAATTTTTAAGAGAGAAGTGCTAAAATCAAGCCACTATTTTTAATTTTGCACTCAAATTATTTCGGCTTGAAAACGCTGCTTACATCAAAGGACATTCACATTACGCTGCAGCGACTCACTCACCAATTGATTGAAAACCACGGTAATTTCTCTGACACAGCCATTATTGGCATTCAACCCCGCGGTATCTACCTGTCTGATAGAATTTATAGCCTCGTAACACAGCTTACGGGCAACAACAACATCAGCTACGGAAAACTGGATATCACGTTTTACAGAGACGATGTACACCAATCAGCCAACATTCACATACCGAGTCAAACAACGATTGATTTCAGTGTAGAAGATAAAAATGTGCTACTGATTGACGATGTATTGTACACCGGCAGAACCATTAGGTCGGCAATGGACGCGCTGATTGACTATGGCAGACCTAAAAAAATGGAATTACTGACGTTGATTGACCGTCGCTTCAGCCGCGAATTACCTATTCAACCCGATTATGCAGGATTTTCGGTGGATACCATCACCACCCAACGAGTGAAAGTGCTTTGGCAGGAAAAAGATGGTAAAGATGAAGTAGCCCTTGTGGATATGCCTCAATAATATGATTGAAGGCCCCGTGCCGACAGTCTGATTTTTTAAACAACAAAAGTTAGTTTTTATAATGGGATTATCTGTTAAACATCTTCTGGGTATCAGGGAATTGCAAACAAGCGATATAGAAAAGATATTTCAGACCGCAGATAATTTTAAACAAATCCTCAATCGCCCGGTAAAGAAAGTGCCTGCACTGCGCGACACCACCATTGCCAATGTATTCTTCGAAAACTCAACGCGTACTCGTCTTTCGTTTGAACTGGCGGAAAAACGTTTGGGTGCCGATGTGGTGAATTTCTCGGCGTCAGGCTCATCAGTATCAAAGGGTGAAACCTTGCTGGATACGGTGAACAACCTGCTAGCGATGAAGATTGATATGGTAGTGATGCGCCACTCTGCCAGCGGCGCACCGTGGTTTTTGTCACAGCACATTAATGCCTCAGTTGTAAATGCTGGCGACGGCATCAACGAACACCCAACACAAGCACTTTTAGACGCCTACTCTATTCGTGAAAAACATGGCGACCTGAAAGGCAAACGTATAGCCTTGTTGGGAGATATCATGCATTCGCGCGTGGCACTGAGCAATATTTACTGCCTTACTAAAATGGGTGCAGAAGTAACTGTAGCGGGCCCACCAACACTGATACCGAAAAATATTCAGTCGCTGGGTGTGAAGGTTGAATACGACATAAAAAAAGCACTTGAATGGTGCGATGTTGCCAATGTGTTGCGTATTCAGTTGGAGCGCCAGAACAAACCATTATTTTCTACCCTAAGGGAATATGCGCTGTACTATGGTGTGAGCAAATCGATGCTCGATAGCCTTGAAAAAAACATCACCATCATGCACCCCGGCCCCATCAATAGGGGTGTTGAACTGACTTCTGATGCTGCCGATAGTAAACAGTCCATCATTTTAGGTCAGGTGGAAAACGGGGTAGCGATACGGATGGCAGTGATTTATCTGCTTTCCGGCACCCGCGAAATGACCGTCTAACATAAAACAAACAATATGAAAATCCGCCTTCTTCCCGCCCCGTTCATCATTGGTCTTTTTGTACTGACCTTTGGTATCTTTTTCAAGATTATGCACTGGCCGGGAGGAACCAATTTGTTGATGGCGGGCACTTTTCAGGAAACATTGTTCACAGCACTGTGCCTTTTTGAAATCAAACGCTCAAAAGGAGTTTCAATGAGAACCAAGTATATATTTGGTGCTTTTTTGTTGCTTGTATATATCTCGTCTTACCTTTTCTTCCGTGGTCTTGCCCTTATGGCTGTTGTGTTTACTACCGGCTTGATTTACCTTACCATATTCCGTCAAATGTTGTTCAGTCAAAAAGCCGCTGAAAAAGTGGTGTTCTCTTTTAAAACCGATGATAAGGAGTAGGTGTTGTGGTTTTTGGAGCTTTTAAAAGGTAAAACGGTTTGCCCGTTGCTAGCACTTTTTATCCGTAAAATCTTTAATTTTAAGTACAATTAAACTTACACGCCCCAAAACACCAACCTATGAAGTTCGCCATAACTGTCATTTTGAGTCTGCTGTCTGGTTTTTCATTTGCACAAATGAAAAAGATTGAAATCAAAGAATATGGAGTAGAACTTGAGATTCCGTCAAGGCTAGATAAGTGTCGACAAAATGAATGGTCAACTATTTGCGATATTTTAACCGCTGCCTACCCTTACGTAGATGATTATTATGCTGTTTTTTATAAAGTACCCCAAAATTGCTCCGATAATTATGAAAACAAAAAATCAGTATTTGACAAAGATGGAAATTTCAAATTTAGATACTTTGAAAAATCGCTATCCGAAAATGCCCCTGAAATAATTGTTGAATTTTTCAATGATACATGTTGGTATGCATTGCATTTAAGATATCCAAAATCAAAATTGGTGGATGGAAGATTATTGAACAATAAAGAGGTTGAGTATATCATAAACTCCGTCAGATTCTTAAGTAGTGAAAAGAAAATTCAAAAGTGGAAAATTCCCGTTCGACAAAACTACAGTTTGAAAATTGACAGCCTAACATTTTGATTCCCTCTTCCCTGTTTGTTCCCCGAAGACCCCTGGTTTATGACAAGGGGAAAAGAGCATTTAGTGGTTTGGGATACATATAACCCAGCTTTTCATTAATGAAGAAAGCAAGCCAAGACATTTCAATACGCATTCATATCTCCAATTCAAATCAAGATTGGCTCGTATATGGTATAGATTTTAGTGAATTCAATGAATATGACACCACGCTATTCGATGAAAATAAGAAGGAAATTTGTACCGTATTCAGACCAATTGCTTTCTCTGAGCCATTTGAGATGCCGAATTTTACAAAAAATGAGTTTATACGAGTTTTTCTGTTTGATATTGATAAGAATTATTACGCAGAAGTGATGTGCTATGCGAACCTGGAAAAATATCCTTGTATGAAGGAACAGTTTGAAGAAATGGCACGACAACTGGTTATTGAGAAAAATAAGAAATAGTTTGTGAGCCATTAAGTCGCCATTTTTCACTTTTCACCCATCCCTCACAAAACATTGAAAAATCTTTCACACACACTGCCCTTTTACAATATTATTTATGGACAGATAGTGCAGTGAATTAGCTAATTTTGCGGCAAATTTCCCAATATGCAATTATCTGCATTGTACGAAAAAGCGCTCCGTTTTGAATTTCTGACTCAGGAAGAGGGCGTTTTTCTGTTTCATAATGCCCCCCTTGCCGATCTTACATACGTAGCCAATGAATTGAGAAAAATTCAGGTGCCGCACGGTAAGGTTACATGGATTATTGACCGCAACATGAACACCACCAATGTGTGTGTTGCCAACTGTAAGTTTTGCAACTTCTACCGCATACCTGGTCACCCCGAATCGTATGTAACAGACATTGAAACCTACAAACAAAAAATCGAAGAGACGTTTAAATATGGCGGTGAACAATTGCTGTTGCAAGGCGGTCACCACCCTGAACTGGGTTTGGCTTACTATGCCGAATTGTTCAGAACTTTGAAAAAACTGTACCCTCGCTTAAAACTACATGCCCTCGGCCCACCGGAGATTGCACACATCACCCAAATAGAAAAATCAACACACCGCGAAGTGCTTAATACACTCATGGAAGCAGGTATGGATAGCTTACCTGGCCCCGGTGCAGAAATTTTGAACGACAGGGTGCGCAGACTGGTTTCCAACGGTAAGTGCAGCGCACAGGAATGGCTCGATATCATGGCTGAAGCCCACCAACTGGGGCTTACAACATCAGCAACCATGATGTTCGGGCATGTTGAAACCATCGAAGAGCGTTTTGAACACCTCGTAAAACTTAGAGAAGTTCAGGCAAAAAAGCCGGAGAATGCCAAAGGTTTCATTGCCTTCATTCCATGGACTTTCCAGGATGTAGATACACTTTTACAAAAAATCAGGGGTACGCGCAACATGACTACCGCTGAAGAGTACATACGCATGATAGCCCTTAGCCGTATTATGTTGCCTAACGTAAAAAACATTCAGGCTTCATGGCTAACGGTGGGTAAGAAAGTAGGTCAGCTTTGCCTGAACGCAGGTGCCAACGATTTCGGATCGATTATGATTGAAGAAAACGTAGTAAGTGCTGCAGGTGCTCCTCACCGCTTTACTGCCAAAGGCATACAAGAAGCAATTCTTGAAGCCGGCTTCGAACCACAATTAAGAAACCAGCAATACGAGTTCAGGGCTATTCCTGTTGAAATAGAAGAACAAGTAATTACCTACTAAAATGGGCGCATACAATCCAAAAATCGATGCCTACATCGAAAAGTCAGCAGACTTTGCAAAACCGGTGCTGAATAAAATCAGAGAACTGGTGCACGAGGTTTGCCCCGATGTGGAAGAAGCCTGGAAATGGAGTTTCCCATGTTATTTATACAAGGGTGAAATGTTCTGCCAGTCGGCGGCGTTCAAAAGTCATTGCTCTTTCGGTTTTTGGAAATCTACAATTATGCCCGACCCTTATGGCTTACTTTCAAACGAAGAAGGCAACGGGCATGGTAATTTTGGAAAAATAACTTCATTATCAGATTTACCCAGCGATGCCATCATTAAGGAATATATGAAGGCGGCAATGGATCTCAACGACCGAGGGATAAAAGTGGCAAAGGCACCAAAAACGGAAGCCAAAGCCCTGCCGGAAGTACCTGAAACATTCGCAAAAATGCTGGCTGCCAACAGTGCTGCTCAACAACATTTCGAGAACTTTTCACCCTCGAAAAAGCGCGAATACCTTGATTGGTTTTATGATGCAAAATCAGACGCCACCCGCCAGAAGCGCTATGACCAGGCGATAGAATGGATAGCAGAAGGCAAGGCGCGTAACTGGAAATATGAAAATTGCTAACCCAAAACGTAAACATTCAAAAATCAGACTTTGAACCGATATAATTTAAGAGGCGTTTCTGCCCAAAAAGAAGATGTTCATAAGGCAGTAGCCCAACTCGACCACGGCCTGTTCCCGAAAGCGTTTTGCAAAGTGTATCCCGACTATTGGGCGAATGACCCTGAGTTCTGCAACTTGTTGCATGCTGACGGTGCCGGCACCAAATCGAGCCTGGCATACCTGTACTGGAAAGAAACAGGTGACATGTCGGTGTGGAGAGATATTGCGATTGATGCGATTGTGATGAACACAGACGATTTGTTGTGTGTTGGCGCAACCGGCCCATTTACATACTCTTCAACCATTGGCAGGAACAAACTCAAAATTCCGGGTGAAGTGATTTCTGAAATCATCAACGGCACTCAGTCTTTCTTCGACCGCCTGCAGGAATTTGGTATCACGGTACATTTTATGGGAGGCGAAACGGCCGATGTTGGCGACCTGGTGCGCACTATTATTGTTGATGGCACTATGGGCTGCCGCATGAGGCGCGACCGCCTTGTAACCACCGAGAAATTGACTGAAGGCGATGTGATTGTATCTTTCGCCAGCTTCGGACAATCGGTGTACGAAGATGTTTATAACAGCGGCATGGGCAGCAACGGACTCACCAGCGCGCGCCATGAAATGCTCAAAAAAGAATACGCTACCAAATACCCTGAAAGCATTGACCCCAACCTGCCTGACGAAGTAGTGTATAACGGTAAGTATGCATTGACGGACATGACGGAAACAGGGCTTGATGTGGGCAAGATGATACTATCACCTACCCGCACCTATGCACCATTGATGCTTGAAATCCTCGATAAACACTTCGACCAGATTCATGGCATTATACATTGTTCAGGTGGTGGACAAACAAAATGCCTGCACTACCTGCCAAAACCAGTAAGGGTAGTAAAAAATAACCTCATCGCTCCACCACCTTTGTTCAAGATGATACAAGAGGCAGCCGGTACCGACTGGCGTGAAATGTATCAGGTGTTCAATATGGGGCAACGCCTTGAAATTTTCACAGACAGAGCAACTGCAGATAGCCTCCTGAAAATTGCAGATGAATTTAAAATACAGGCACAAATCTCAGGTTACGTTGAAGCCTCAGACAAAAAAGAACTAAGGATTGAAAGTGAATTCGGAACTTTCAATTACTAATAGATAAAAATTTTACTGACACCAATTCGCCTTAACCAAAAGGTATAAAAAAATCGAGGCACTTCATACAGCGCCTCGATTTTCATTATTGTAAAGTAGTAATACCTATTTCTTTTTAGCAGAGGTAGTAGTAGCCGCTTCCGCCGCTTTATCGCCTTCCCAATTGGTGATGATGGATGATAGTTTACCAATAAACGGACTGTAAGCATAATACATCATTATGATAGGCAAAATTTTGAACATACCGCGTTTAGTAGTGTGCATCAAATCGGCCAAAGGAAGTATGAACCCTACAAGCGCGAGACCTACATAAACCACTGCAACGCCCCCAAGAATGTAAAGAGCTGTTTTTGACAACTTCCTGAATACCGCTAAGTCGATAGCTAGTACAAACAAGAATATGTGGAAGAAATAACCGTAATACATCATTCCCGGAGGGCTAAAGATCAACTCAGTAACAATCTCTGTTAAACGGGTAAATAATGGACCAATGTTCGCAAGGTTTTTGTTTACGTCATTGCTTACATCATACTTAATAGGAATGTAGTGTTTCACGTAAATATTCATGCAAATCAGGTACACCAATGCCGAACCAATCATCATTAAAAATGATTTGAGGGCAATTTGTACCGGTGGTACTTTATCCTTCCACATTTTTACCGCCAACAATGGCAATGCAAGCACCAGCAGTATTGGTGTTTCAGTTCTTACGTAGGTTGCCACCGTAAATAAGAACGCTGCAAAATTGAAATTCCCGCTATCGCCTTCGTCAAGGTATTTTGATAAGAAATAAAAGCCCGCAGCGAAGTACACCATATTAGGGAAGTCAAAAAGCACCATGTAGGTATATGCATACAATTCAGGGGTTGCCATATACACAGTAAAGAAAATACAAGCGATAAGCGGATGAATGCGTTCAACCATCATTGAGAACAACCACACAGTAAATGCAACAAACAGTACCGAAAGCCACAATTGCCCCAAATCACAGGCAAACATCTGGTAAATGATTTGCAAACTGATGATGAACGGTGGTTTCAGGTAGTTATTGGTACTTTGTAAATCGAGCGAGAAAATTGAATTGATGAAACTCTTTTCAGTCATTGCCAGTTTAGCCATCAATCCCGGGCCCGAAGTCATATCGCGCGCATTAGGCGGCAGATAATAACAACGCCAGATACTCAATATTATAAGTGCAATAAATATTGCATAAAATGGCACTTCATACAATGTAGGCATGCGAAAATTGAATTTCGGCATGGAAAAAATTGTCTTCAGGTGCTTTAAAAGCGGCACCATAAAAATCAAGGTAGTTGCCGCTAAAGCCCCACCAACACTTGCCGTCGTCAATTTTACTTTACCCAGTTCCAGGAAGAATGGTATGAAGGAATATACACCCACCCCTGCCATTAATGAAAAGCAAGCCAGAGTTACTCTGTTACCATTAAACTTCAGCAATTGAATAACACCTCTCCCGGTAAAATACTGCCCTATCAGCAGCAAGAAAAATCCTATGAAATTCATAATGCAGGTTGATAGTTTTTATAAGTTTCCAATAGTTGTTTCAACTCAGCAGGTCCTTCAATTTTCTTAAATGCCAGTCCCCTGCCCGGTACTACTACCACTGCATAATTCGCTTTCTGTACGTTAGCACCTGTTGTCCAGGTAGACTTGATGCCGCACAAATAGTAAATAACAGCAGGCTCGGGCACATTGAATCGAATGTTTTGAGATTCGATGTAAGAGTTAGGAGGTAACAATACCAAAGCACTATCGCGGTCTTTTGCAGTATCAATTTGCGATTTCATCGACTCGCACAATTCCCAAGCCGGCCCAAAACGCATTTTTATGCGCTCCTGCAAATCTTGTACTTTAAATTGCTCAAATGGGTCAGGGTTTGTAATTTTTATGTCCTTCCAATCCTGATAAACTTTTATCTGGAAAAAGCCGACCAAAAAAAATAACCCTACAATAAATAGTAGAAGCTTCTTCATACTTATAATGTAATTGCTGTTGCTTTCAGCTATAGGATTTTAATAATGGCAGCAAGTTAAATAAAATTCGTAAGAGTGAATTTTTATTGGGGTATACTTGGTCAATTTTTATGACCTCATCCTTCAGATTGCTGATGGAGCCTACTCTATTACTTTTTTGTGATCTTTTTTATTGCGGCGAGATAAATCTTCTTAATGCTGTTTTTCTCCTCGGCAGCCAGTATTTTTTCTACCTCCGGTAATAAATACTCATTGTATGGCAACTTTAACAACATTATTTTAGAAAGCGCTGTGGCAGCCGCCCAACGAACAACAGTCCCATCATTTATGGTGTTTTTGAGCAACGCTACAATAACTGTATCTAAGTCACCTGAAAAAGTCCCACAAACGTTAGCAACAACTTTCGCCGACTCCCATTTTACTCTAGGTGCCTTTGGGTACGCCAGAGACGAGGTAATAAAATCAAATAGTTCTTTAGTAACTAATTCAGGGCGGGTTTGTGTCGCAAATTCGATGGCTTCCATACATGCCCCCAACTCGGCTGGTTTCGCCTGTTTCATAAAAGCAAAGTGAGCTTCCATGCTCAACTCACCTGTCAATAAAAGCCCACTCAATATTTGAATATTCTCACCCGGCTTTCTTGACTTGTCAGAAATTATTGCCTTTATATCCATGCCTATTGAAGGTGATTGATAATAGCCTGAAGCTTTTCTTTCTTGATGGGTTTTTCAACACACTCAAGTACGTTTTTATATTCCCTGGCTTTAGTGTGGTCGTAATGGCTCACAGAAGACGTAAGTATCACTACTTCATTTGTTAATCCCTCATCTCCCATTTTATCTAAAAACTCCCACCCGTTTAATTTAGGCATATTCAAATCTAATAGTATTAAATCGGGTCGAACGGTTTTTAAATTGGCGAAGGCTTCGGCTGGATCAATAAATTCTAATAATTCCAATTGGGGGGCTATCTGCCGAAGTAATCTGGTAGTAATAAAATTATGTATCGGTTCGTCGTCAATAATCTGGATTTTCATTACTACTTTAAAATTCTGGTGCAAAAATACTAATAATCTTACATTCCCAAGACTTTGGTTACGAAGACTTTTACTAAACAGGCTTCACTCCCAACTCGGCATGCTGCGTCGCTGTTTTATGAATCAATATGTTGATTTCATTTTTAATCTGAAAGAGATCCTTGCCATCAGGTAACGGGTGCGGCAAATGATAAAACACCACTACTTGCAAAGTTTCTTTATCAAACACATCAAGGTAAACACTTACTGGTGCAACAATTGGGGTATGTTGCTCTAATGCATTTTTCAAGGCGTTCACCATGCCATCGAGACTTTTGTTCTCGGTAGAATACCTGACGTTCAAAACCAGTTTGACACCGCGTTGGCTCCTATTTGAAAGATTCACCAAATTCTGGCTTACCAGGCGTTGGTTCGGAACAATGTATGCGCTACCGTCAGAATGTCTGACCCTTGTGCTTCTAAATCCGATTTTTTCAACGACACCTTCTACATCTCCAGCCTTTATTAAATCGCCTGTGATAAAAGGTTTGTCAGACAGCAAGGTGAAAGCTGCAAAAAAGTTCTCTACAGTCTCCTTGCTTGCGAGCGCAATAGCCACACCACCAATACCTAGTCCGGTAATAATTGCCGGCACATTGACATGAAACACAAAGCCCATAACTGAGAAAATGGCAATGGTCCAAACAACCATTTTCAAGATCTCATTCATCAATGGCAGCAACTGTGCTTCCAGTTGGTCTTTCTTTGCATCTGCCGATGAAAGGCGCAGGTAAAAACTAAAATCAAGCAAGCGGGTAATCACCCTTGCAACAAACAAGATGAAGAGGAATAGAAACACCATATCGACCAACTCACCTAAGCTAAAATCGATGGTTACACGCTTACCAATGTAAAAGTGCTTGTCGAAATTAATGGAGTTAAGTGCCCCCGAAATCCTGTTTGCCGCGACGTAAAACAAAACAGTCTGCAACAATCTTTCTACCGGTGTCGAAAGGTATTCGTTTATTTTTTGCTTGTAATGCTGATATTGGAAACGCGCAGCTATTTTACTGAAAATACGAGCTAGTAATTTCGATACCGGCTTTTTCAGTATAAATGTGAGCAATATTATACCTACAAACCAGCAATAATTCTCCAGCTTCTCATTCAGGAACTCCTGACTAAAGAAATGTTGCCAGTAATTATCGCGCATATTGGTAGGTCTACTAAAATCTAAACGGAAACATTAAACTCCCTCAACGCATCGTTAAGGCTTGTTTTCAAGTCGGTTGATGGCTTACGGGTACCAATCACCAGAGCGCAATTCACCTGATAATCCCCTGCCGGAAACTTCTTAGTGTAGCTACCCGGAATTACCACGCTGCGTGCAGGAATTCTACCCTTCCACTCAACAGGCTTTGGACCAGTTACATCAATAATTTTTGTTGATTGTGTAAGTACAACATTGGCACCAAGCACTGCTTCTTTTTCAACAATTACCCCTTCAACAACAATGCAGCGCGACCCAATGAAGCAGCCATCTTCGATGATTACCGGAGAGGCCTGAAGCGGCTCTAACACACCACCAATACCAACGCCACCACTCAGGTGAACATTCTTACCAATTTGAGCGCAAGAACCCACAGTAGCCCACGTGTCAACCATTGTACCTTCATCGACATAAGCACCTATGTTTACGTATGAAGGCATGAGTATTACACCCTTGGCAATGTATGCACCGTAGCGGGCAACAGCATGTGGTACCGCACGCACGCCCAATTCGGCATAACCTGACTTCAGCAACATTTTGTCATGGAATTCAAAAGGCGGCATTTCCCAGGTTTGCATAGGTTGAACACCAAAGTACAGCAGGATCGCTTTTTTCACCCATTCCTGAGTTTGCCAGCCATCAGCAGTTTCCATCGCCACTCTTAGTCTGCCTTTGTCAACTTCTTCAATTACGCTTTTCACAGCGTTTGAATACCTTTCTTCTTTGAGCAATGCCCTGTTTTCGAATGCAGCCTCAATTTCCTGCCTCCAATGAAATACCATATTACTAATCGTTTCCTTCTGTCAAAATGTTATTAACTAGCAACTAGCTGCATAAGTTGTGTACGCAGTCTTGCTACTATTTTTCAAGTGAGTGTACACTTCTGAATAACCTGTTCCACCTCAGCCCTTTGAGAATGCCATCTTTAGAATAGCTGAACCAAACGAACCAAGCCTTACCAACTACGTGATCAACAGGAACAAATCCCCAATAACGGCTATCGAGTGAATTGTCACGGTTATCACCCATCATCCAATAGTAATCCATCTTGAATGTGTAAGAATTAGATTCTTTACCGTTGATGAAAATCTTGCCGTCTTTTTCTTCGAGCTTATTGTGTTCATAGTTGGCTATAATCCTTCTGTAAAGCGCAATATTTTGAGGTGTAAGTGTAACCGAAGTTCCACCTTTTGGAATCATGATAGGTCCGAAGTTATCGCGGTTGAACTTGAAGTTGACCGTATCAAACGGAAACACACTGATTTCCCTCACCTGCCCTTTAGGAGCGATTGCTGGCTCAACTACACAACCTGCCATGGCTTTCATTTCGTCATATTGCTTGTTCTCCAACAAATAATAATTTCTTTCCACCGACTCAATATCATTATCTATAAGGTATTGACTGATTGATAATGAAGTACCCGAAACCTTGTAAGTCTTTTTTTGATGAGGGAACCTTACGGATGGCTGGTCATTTACCCAAACAATGGCATCTTTAACTTCAATTTTATCACCTGGTATACCAACACAACGTTTAATGTAGTTTTCTTTTTTATCAACCGGTCTGTAAACTAGCTGGTGAGCTCCTTTAAGCGCTTCACGGTCTCCACCGAAAGCCTCTCTTAGTTCTCTATAATAATCATCAGCCGGTCTATCAACCATAGCTGTATCACCTGCCGGGAAGTTGAACACCACAACATCGTTTCTTTCAACGCTGCCAAAGCCCCACATTCTATGGTAATCCCACTGAACAGCATCAGTGTACGATTTACCGCCAAACAAAGGCATAGTATTATGTACCAAAGGAATAGCCAACGGAGTATTAGGAACACGTGGACCGTATGAAAGCTTGCTTACAAAAAGGTAGTCATTAATCAACATGCTACCTTCCATAGAACCTGAAGGAATGGTGTAGGCTTCAAAAATAAATGTACGTATAAGTGTTGCAGCAACAATTGCAAACAATGCTGCATCAACCCATTCGCGCCAAACCGGCTTGGGTGGCTTTGCTGCTTTTTCTTCAGATGTTTTCTTATTAAAAAATGCCATTTTTCTTTCAGCGATATTATTGTGTGCGTCAAAAGTAACAACTAATTACCCAATATTTATATTGCATTCAGCTTCCTAAATGTTTTTAACAAACAAGTTTATTTTCAACCAACTACCTAAAAAAAATAAACCGCCGGGCACGAAGACCCGACGGAAACACAAACAAAGAAGAAATTATTTATAAACTATTTCGCAACTTCTAACTTACTGGCAATACCATCGCCCTCAGAAGTTTTAACGAGGTAGAGATAGCTCCCATTAACCAAATTAGAGGTATTGATTTCAAGCTTTTGCTCACCGGCTTGTAAGTGATTGAAATTCTGAGTGATTAGACACTTACCGCTCATGTCAAAAACAGTAACTGCAACATCAGTTCCTTTCATTATTGCAATTTTAATTGATGTTGCATTCGCTGCCGGATTAGGCGCTGCACCATAGAAAGTCAAGTTATTCTTGGTCAGTCCATGAATTCCAGTTGTTTCTCTTACAATCGCAATTGGGAAAATGAAAAAGTCGTTACTGAGGAAGAAATTATCAAGTGCGTTATCATACCAGTTGCCATCGTCATACATAGTTACGTTCTGGTTGTTGATAATTGTATCAGTTCCTGATATTGTATAAAGGTCACTGGTACGAGCACCATCTCGAGATTGATACAAACCCAAAGTATCGCCACCAAAATCTGTTGCATCGTAATTGATAGTATAGCCTACAAAAAACGATTGATTCAAATAGGCAGTAGGGGTTGGGAACAAAAATGTCTTGAAAGTATCTGACACCGAACTAGTCGACCTAATTCCGAGTTGCGGAACAGGAACCGTCAATGAGGCCAAAGACGCATCAGGCAAACCAGAATTGTACACATTTGTAAATGCAGTTGCCGATTGTGGAGCCATTGACCAACAATTTAAAGAAACTGTCTTTGTAGTAGTCGGGCTGTACCTGCCACCAAACAGAGTCATAACACCAATAATTTTCAAACTACTGTCTGATGTACCAAAATCATATCTTTCGGCATAACCCTTGTCTCCGTAAGCATCAATACCGGCAACAAATCCACTGTCAGTATTGGTTCCGGCAAGATAAAGCGTAGGCGTATCAGCAGCTGTAACGTTCATTAACATCACGGTATCGCCGGTTGCAGTCGTACGATTAAGTGTACGCAAATGGGAAGTTGAAACCGAATGTGTACTCTTTGTCTTTGCGCTCGCAGCAAACACAGTTGCACAAGCAACCACAGCCAATAAAACTTTGTTCATTCTTTTCATAAAATCTGTATTTTGATAACTAACTGGTTAAAAGGTTTAAAATCAACCGACAAAAATAGTATTCTCTGTACTTGAAAATTCCCTAGACTGAAAATTTCAGTTTTGCAATTTAAACCTATATCTTGTTGACAGTTATGTCTGCCGGACTAAAAAACATCGTTACAATAATTTTCTTCCTTACAGTAGGTATCGACAACAGATGCCATGGGCAACCTTGCGGCAAATATTGTACTAAGGAAAAATTCAGGTTTACAATCAACAAAAAACATGCTTTCCATACCGACACCTCTCTGGTTAAAACCAACGGTATCTATATGTGTATGCCCCAATCAAATGATGGCACACCGCGATATAAATTCATACGATTCTTCGAAAATGGCAGGACATACCTAAGTGGCGACTATTGCAGCTTCCCTATGCCGGACGCAATTGAAGATTTAAAGTTTGGATTCTATGGTGCGTACACTGTTTCGGGCGACAGTGTTATTGTTGAGATGTATGGCGAAAATGGATATGGAAAAACAATTTTCTTACCCATAAATAACGGTCTAAAAGAAACAATGTACTCAAAAAGAAAATTGTTGGGTAGGAGCGTTTTTACTCCGGTACCCAACAATAGTTATAAGTTTATTCGAAAACAACTTGGCAGTAAATCAACCTGGTAATTAACTGGCTGTTGATGCTGAAAGATAGTAGCTAGAATTCAATTCCTTGTTTGCTTGCTCTGCTTCCTCAATATTTTTAAAAGTAGATAAAGGCTCACCTGCTCTTTTTCTAATAGCTGTAGTATGCTCAAAGTGTGCTGATGGTTTTCCGTCTTTAGTAACTACAGTCCAGCCATCTTCTTTTGTATAAACCTCTTTCACACCCAGATTAATCATAGGCTCAATAGCAATCACCATTCCTTCTCTCAATTTCTTACCGTCTCCTCTGCGACCGTAGTTTGGTACTTGAGGCTCTTCATGCAATTGCCTACCAACTCCATGACCTACCAATTCACGTACTACACCGTAGTTATTCTCGCGGCTACAGAAATTCTCAACAGCAAAAGAAATGTCGCCAACTCGGTTGTTATCGGCTGCTTGCGCAATTCCTCTATAAAGAGACTCTTTCGTAATTCTCAAAAGTCTCAGTACTTCAGGCTTAACATCACCAATTGCAAAAGTATAAGCCGAATCTCCGTGGAACCCATTTTTATAAACACCACAATCAACTGATATTATATCACCGTCTTTGAGTTCATACTCACTTGGAAAACCATGCACCACAACTTCATTCACGGAAATACAAAGTGAGAATGGGAAACCACCGTATCCTTTGAAAGAAGGCACCCCACCATTATCGCGAATAAACTGCTCAGCCATTTTATCAATGGAAAGTGTAGTAATTCCCGGCTTAAGCATTTTAGATACCTCGGTGAGTGTTGCTGAAACCATTTGGGCACTGTGCCTAATGAGTTCAATTTCGTCGTGATTCCTGTAAAAAATCATAAATTGATTCAATAAAAAAACGGTAAGCCTTTTGACTTAAAAAGTTCAAACAGACTTACCGTTGTAAAAATAAAATTAAGCAGAGATGCCCTTAGAATTTGTTGGAGCTGCGCCTCTCAAAGCAGTAGCCTGATCGGCAGTAGCGTTTCTTCCTGTAATACGACCATTCTTCATCAAACCATCGTAATGGTTCATCAACAAATAGCTTTCAACTTGCTGTAACGTGTCAAGAATTACACCTACACCAATTAACATTGAAGTACCACCGTAGAAATAAGAGAAGTTGTTAGAAACGTGCAACAAAGAAGCAATACTTGGAAGAATACCAGCGATAGCTAAGAATACAGCACCCGGTAAAGTGATTCTATCCATGATAGTTGCAACATAGTTAGCAGTATCTTCTCCTGGTTTAACACCCGGAATGAAACTGTTGTTACGTTTCAGGTTATCAGAAATTTCAGTTGGGTTAAAAATCAACGCAGTGTAGAAATAAGTAAATGCAATTACAAGAACGCAATATACGATGTTGTAAGTAGCAGACTTATTATCAGCAATCGCATTGAAGAACCCAGTAGCACCATCGCTAGTAGCAAAACCTCTGAACACAGTAGGGATGAACATCATTGCCTGAGCGAAGATAATTGGCATTACACCAGCTGAATTCACTTTCAATGGAATAAAATCACGGCTACCAGAAAGGTCTTTTGTATTAGCATTTGACACCAATTGCCTTGCGTAGTTCAAAGGAATGCGACGTGTACCTTGAGTAAGAAGGATAAGCCCCATAACTACAGCAACGAAGATTACCATCTCAACAAGCAAAATGATGTAACCACCTGCACCTGCACCTGTTGCAGTTTGGCTAAGGAATTCTTCTCTGATTGCAGCCGGAAAACGACCCAAGATACCAACCATGATTAACAAAGACGTACCATTACCAATACCCTTCTCTGTGATCCTTTCACCCATCCACATTACGAACAAAGTACCTGCAGTAAGAACAACTACTGTAGATAACCAGAACGTAAAGTGACTTTCATCAGGGCTGATAGCACCTGCGAAAGGTTGAGTACTCAACAAATAAGTTACATAAGCACTAGATTGAAGTGCAGTAACAATAACAGTAATATACCTTGTATATTGATTAATTTTTCTTCTACCACTCTCTTCCCTTTGCAGTTTTTGAACCTGAGGTACAATGATACCTGCAAGTTGCATAAAAATTGAAGCAGAGATATATGGCATTACACCCAATGCAAAGATAGAACCACGTTGGAAGGCACCACCTGCAAACATATTAAGGATGCCCAAAAGACCTCCGTTTGTGTTTGATTTACTCGCTTCCTCTACGATTTTAGGGTTGATACCTGGCAAAGTAATGTAGCAGCCAATACGGTAAACCAACACTAAAATGAAGGTAAACACGATACGGTTACGAAGCTCTTCAATACTCCAGATATTCTTTAGTTTATCTATAAATTTCTTCACAGGAGAATTTATTTGAAAATTGGAAAATGCGAAAAAACAGAAAAAGACGCATTTTACCAAAAAAATGCGTCGTTAAATCTGTTAAATCAATTCGATAGATCCACCGGCAGCTTTAATTGCTTCCTGTGCTTTAGCTGATGCTTTGTTAACTTTAAAAGTAACTGCAGCTTTAATTTCTCCTTCAGCAAGAATTTTTACAACATCAGTACGGTTAATCAAACCATTGATGTAAAGTTGCTCCAATGAGAATTCGCTCAAACCGTATTTTTCAGTCAGGAATTCTACTTGGTTCAAGTTGAACACTTTGTACTCAACGCGGAACGGATTAATGAAACCACGTTTTGGCATACGACGCTGAATTGGCATCTGACCACCTTCGTGTCCTTTCTTGTTTTTGTGACCGGTACGACCTTGTTGACCTTTGTTACCTCTTGTTGAAGTACCACCGTGACCGCTACCTTCACCGCGACCAATACGTTTTGTCTGTTTTACTGAACCTTCAGCAGGACTTAAATTGTGTAATTGCATACTTTGATTTTTTGACTTGCGCGGAATCACAAACCGCTCGCAAATTGATTAAAAAATATTTTTATTAAATGAAAAGAAGCTTGTTGTTCGAACAAGCTTATTTTGCAACCTCTCCAACCGGAAAGAATTAAATGTTTTCAACTTTTACAAGGTGATGCACAGCTTTCACCATACCCTTGATCTGTGGAGTTTCTTCAACTTCTACAGACTGGTGCATTTTGCGCAGGCCCAATGCTACGAGCGTACGCTTTTGTTTCGCCATACGATCGATACCGCTTTTTACCTGTGTAATTTTTATTTTAGACATAATTTGTATGATTCAGAAGTTAATAAAGGTTTTTCCTGAAAATTAGCCGTTAAATACTCTCTTAAGGCTAATGTTGCGTTGTTTAGCAACTGCAACCGGTTCACGCAACAAAGCAAGTGCTTGAACTGTTGCTTTAACCACGTTGTGCGGATTAGCAGAACCGAGTGATTTTGACAAGATATCAGTGACACCTGCAGCCTCAAGAACTGCACGCATACTACCACCAGCGATTACACCTGTACCGTGTGCAGCAGGCTTAATCAACACTTTAGCAGCACCAGCTTTCGCCAATTGCTCGTGAGGGATAGTACCACGCATTACCGGAACGCGAATCAAATTTTTCTTAGCGTCATCGATACCTTTAGTGATAGCTTCTTGTACTTCTTTCGCTTTACCGAGGCCATGACCAACAACACCGTTTCCGTTACCTACAACCACCAGGGCTGAAAAGCTGAACGCACGGCCACCTTTAGTTGTTTTAACAACACGGTTGATGGCTACAACTTTTTCTGTAAGTTCGAGGTCTCCCCCTTTTACGCGATTTAATGTTCCTTTCATATACTTATTATTTGCTTCACTACCTAATGTATCCGTAGCTGTTGCAAACTATTTTTTTAATGATTAATTAGAATTTCAACCCTCCTTCACGAGCTCCGTCAGCTACTGACTTAACCCTTCCATGATAAAGATAACCACCACGATCAAAAATGCAATTTTCGATTCCGAGAGATAATGCTTTTTGTGCAAGAGCTTTGCCAACCATAGCTGATTTCTCAACTTTGTTGCCAGCGTGTGCAGCGATATCTTTCATCCTAGAATTTGCTGAAGCCAATGTAACGCCATTAACATCATCAATCAATTGAACATAAATATCTGTGTTACTTCTAAAAACCGACAATCTTGGCTTTTGAGCAGTACCAGATACTTTTGCCCTGATGCGCCAACGTAATTTCTGACGACGCAATACTTTTTTATCAGTTGACATATTCTTTCTTATGTTTTACGGGCTCGCCCTTAAGCGGCTACCGAGTATTTATTAATTAATGTTTGAAAAACTGTTACCGTCTTATTGAAAGGCGGTAACAGTTTAATATTATTTACCAGCTGACTTACCGGCTTTACGACGTACAATTTCGTCAGAGTATCTAACACCTTTACCTTTGTAAGGCTCTGGTTTACGAAGGCTCCTTAACTTAGCAGCAAAAGCGCCAAGCAATTGTTTGTCATTTGATTCAAGGATAATTCTTGGGTTTTGACCTTTTTCAGCAATTGCCGTAGCTTTAATTTCTTTAGGCAACTCCATGATAATGTTGTGCGAATAACCGAGAGCAAGATCAATCAAATCTCCGTTAACAGCAGCACGATAACCCACACCAACCAACTCTAATTCTCTTTTGAAACCGTCAGTAACACCTTTAACCATGTTAGCAACCAAAGAACGGTAAAGACCGTGTAAAGCTCTGTGCCTGATTTGATCTGTAGGACGAGTTACATTAACTTCATTACCATTAACTTCAACCTTAATATCGCGGTCGATAGCTTGTTTCAATTCGCCTTTAGGGCCTTTTACAGAAAGTTCATTTGCTGAAGATACTGTAAGTGTTACTCCTTTTGGAAGTTCGATTGGTTTTTTACCTATACGAGACATGTATGTTATTTTTGACCTGGCTGTATTCAGTTACCGTATAGCAAACTTAGATTATCAGCCAGCTTATTGAAAAAATTAAATTAATAGATATTGCACATTACTTCGCCACCAACATTCATTTGCTTAGCCTCTTTATCAGTCATAAGACCTTTAGAAGTAGAAATGATTGCGATACCCAAACCACTTTGTACTCTTCTGATTTCAGAAGGCTTAGCGTACTGACGGAGACCTGGACGGCTTACCCTTTCGAGTGATTTGATAGCAGGTTCTTTAGTTTGCGGGTCGTATTTAAGAGCTATTTTAATGATGCCTTGTTTGTTATCTTCTTCAAACCTGTACTTAAGGATGTAGCCTTTTTCGTACAAAATTTCAGTGATGCGTTTTTTAACATTTGATGCAGGAATTTCCACGATACGATGACGTGCCATTTGGGCGTTCCTGATTCGGGTAAGTAAATCTGCAATTGGATCTGTAACCATTGTTTTTGTTTAGATTTTATAAATTATTTGTATCGGGTTTCAGTTTTGCAACTGACCTAGAGACGTATCCTTACCAACGTTGGTGGAAAGGACTTACCAGCTTGCTTTTTTAACACCGGGTATTTTACCATCAAGCGCCATATCGCGGAAAGTAACGCGGCAAATACCAAAATGCCTCATGTAACCACGTGGGCGACCTGAAATCTGGCACCTGTTCCTCAACCTTACCGGTGAAGCGTTTTTTGGTAATTTGTCAAGTCCTGCGTAGTCACCAGCTTCTTTCAAAGCTGCTCTTTTAGCTGCAAATTTAGCAACCATTTTCTCGCGCTTGCGTTGACGGGCTTTTACTGATTCTTTAGCCATACTATTTTATTATTTCTTAGCTTGAAACTTTTCTGATTAAATACTATCCGGTTTTCTCCATTGATTTGAATGGCATACCCATTTCCTTCAACAATTCGAATGCTTCTTCGTTCGTCTTAGCAGTAGTCACGAAAGTGATATCCATACCGCTGATGCGAGGAAGTTTATCGATATTGATTTCAGGGAAGATGATTTGCTCTGTGATACCCATTGTATAGTTACCACGACCATCAAAAGATTTCTCACTGATACCTTTAAAGTCACGAACACGTGGCAAAGAAACAGAGATGAAACGATCCATGAATTCGAACATATTCACGTGCCTCAAAGTTACGCGAGTGCCAATTGGCATGTTCTTACGCAATTTGAAGTTCGAAATATCTTTTTTAGACATTGTTGGCACAGCTTTCTGACCACTGATTGTAGTCATTTCGTTAACTGCATCATCAATCATTTTCTTATCAGAAACTGAACCTTTAACGCCTTGGTTAAGACATATTTTAACCAAACGTGGGCACTCCATTACTGTTTTGTACCCGAATTTCTTCATCAGCGCAGGCACTACCTGTTCACGGTATTTAGTCTGAAGCCTAGGCTTGTATGTAGTGGTTGACATTACTTGATTACCTCCCCGGATTTTTTAGAAATACGTGAAAAACCATTTTCAGTACGAGCGCGTTTCACGCGTACAGGTGCATTTGCTTTTGAATCCCAAAGCATTACGTTTGAGATGTTGATAGGTGCTTCTTCCTGAACGATGCTACCCTGTGGGTTTTGAGCGTTTGGTTTCAGGTGTTTAGTCACCATGTTTACTCCTTCAATTAGCACACGGCCCTTTTGAGGATAAACAGCCAACACCTGATGCGGTGTTGAACGATCTTTATCATCGCCAGCAATAACAACAACGTTATCGCCTTTCTTGATATTGAACTTTGGTTTAAATCTCTGTTTCACTTTTATTATCAGTTAAGAGTTGAAAATTTGCCTCCGAAAAAATCGGGCTGCAAAGGTACAACAAATTTTACAATACTTCAGGGGCCAATGAAACTATTTTCATATAGCCTTTATCACGTAGTTCACGGGCAACAGGGCCGAAGATACGTGTACCCCTTGGGTCATCGGAGTTGTTGAGTAATACAACAGCATTATCATCGAAATTGATGTAAGAGCCGTCGCGACGACGCAACTTATTTTTAGTGCGTACGATAACCGCTTTTGAAACGGTACCTTTCTTCATATTACCACCGGGGATAGCATCTTTTACGGTAACAACGATTTTATCGCCAATACCAGCATAGTCTTGCCCTGAGTTCCCCAGAACGCGGATACAAAGAACTTCTTTTGCACCACTATTATCAGCTACATTGAGCCTGGATTCTTGCTGTATCATTCTAAAAAGTTACTTAGCTTTTTCAATAATTTCTACTAGGCGCCATCTTTTGGTTTTACTCAAAGGACGCGTTTCCATAATACGAACAACGTCACCTGCGCCGGCTGTGTTGAGTTCGTCGTGAGCGTGGAAGCTCTTAGTTTTTTTAACGAATTTACCGTACATCGGGTGTTTCACTTTACGCTCAACTTTTACAGTAATGGATTTTTCCATTTTACTGCTTGCAACGATCCCTATACGAGTCTTTCTGTTTTTCCTTGCTGTTGTCATAACGGACAATAATATATTTATTAGAGACCTAACTCCCTTTTACGGATTTCTGTTTTCATACGGGCAATTTGCCTGCGCATCATTTTGATTGAAAGTGGGTTCTCAATCGGATTTGCAGCATGTGTGAACTTAGTTCTTTTCATGCGCATCTCTTCTTCACCAATCTTTTCATTCAAGCCACTATTATCTAATGAACGATAGTCGTGATTTTTTACTTTAGCCATTTTATTTCTGTTTTGCTTTTTGGCGAAATATTTTGCCTACACTACTACGCTTCTACGTAATCGTGGCGAACAATGAATTTTGTTTTGATCGGAAGCTTTTGTGCAGCAAGCTCCATTGCAGCGCGTGCAACTTCTACCGGAACACCTTCAGCTTCGAACAACATCATTCCTGGCTTAACAACAGCAGCCCAGAATTCAAGACTACCTTTACCTTTACCCATCCTTACTTCCGCAGGTTTGCGAGTAATTGGTTTGTCAGGGAATATACGAATCCAAACTTTACCCTCACGCTTCATCTCACGAGTCATTGCCTGACGAGCAGCTTCGATTTGGCGGTTAGTGATCCATTTTGGCTCAAGCGCTTTCAGACCAAAAGTACCGAATGCTACGGTTGCACCACGTTGTGCGTTGCCTTTGATTCTTCCTTTATGCGCTTTCCTGTGCTTTGCTTTTTTCGGCTGTAACATTGTTACAAGATTATTTTGCTAAAAAAATTATTTAAACCTGATTCTATTATGGGGACTACGCTTTGTTGCCACCACCGCGACGATCGCCACCGCGATCACCACCTTTACCACGACCACCACGGTCACGGTCGCCGCCACGGCCACCGCCACGACGATTGTCTCTGCCACCTTCAGCACCAGCGAATGATCCAGGACGGCCATTGCCGCGAGCATCAGAACTTGCTGAGAAGTTAGGATTCAATTCTCTTTGACCGAGAACTTCACCTCTACAGATCCAAATTTTCAAACCGATTTTTCCGTAAACAGTCATTGCATATACAGAAGCATAATCGATATCCATTCTGTATGTATGAAGAGGAGTACGTCCTTGTTTGAATTCTTCAGAACGAGCGATTTCAGCACCATTCAACCTTCCGCTAGCTTTGATCTTGATACCTTCAGCACCCATTCTCATAGCGGTAGTGATAGCCATTTTAATAGCCCTTTTGTAAGAAACACGGCCTTCGATTTGACGGCAGATAGTATCACCTACAATCATCGCATCCACTTCTGGGCGACGAACCTCGTGAATATTGATCTGAACGTCGTCTTTCTTAGCGAGCTTCTTCAACTCTTCTTTAATACGGTCAACTTCAGTTCCACCTTTACCGATAATGATACCAGGTTTAGATGTATGAATAGTAATGATAAGTTTACCTAAAGTGCGCTCAATTACAATTTTGGCAATGCCACCTTTGTTAATACGAGCATTGAGGTAGGTGCGGATTTTATGATCTTCAACGAGCTTTGCTCCGAAGTCTTTCTTCTCACCAAACCACATTGAATCCCAGCCACGGATGATACCCAACCTGTTACCTATAGGATTAGCCTTTTGACCCATTTGTATATTATTGAATTATTTTTGAAATGTTGGTTTACTATGCGTTTGATTCGCTTTCTTGGTTAACATCCAGATGAGCTGCTTTGTTACGGCTGTCAACAACTACTGTAACGTGGTTGCTACGTTTACGTACGCGATAAGCCCTTCCTTGTGGAGCAGGACGCATCCTTTTAAGAACACGACCACCGTCAACAAATATTGTTTTAATGAACAGATTGGCTTCTGCCAGGTCAACACCTTCATTTTTTACTCTCCAGTTTGCTACAGCACTCAACACAAGTTTCTCGAGTGGCACTGAAGGATGTTTTGCACTGAACTTAAGTGTATTCAGGGCATTTTCTATACCTTTTCCACGTACAAGATCAGCCAAAAGACGCATCTTGCGCGGTGAGGTTGGACAATTACGTAAGCGAGCTACAGCTTCCATTTTTTATTTCTTTTATATTGACACCGGAATTTACCGGACTTCAATTTAATTTTTAAAGTTACCCGCCAGAGCGGATTGAAAGATTATTAGTTGAATAACCTGAATTATTGTTTGC
This sequence comes from Chitinophagaceae bacterium, assembly GCA_947454235.1. Lineage (GTDB taxonomy): Bacteria > Bacteroidota > Bacteroidia > Chitinophagales > Chitinophagaceae > Flavipsychrobacter. The sequence goes on along the minus strand of CANGIY010000001.1, from coordinate 446,335 downwards.
TTCCGCTATGACCTCTGAAGTTCCTAGTAGGAGAAAACTCACCGAGTTTATGACCTACCATGTACTCAGTTACGTACACCGGTACAAACTTGTTGCCGTTATGTACAGCGAAAGTATGTCCTACAAAATCAGGTGTGATGGTGCTGCGACGGCTCCAAGTTTTGATAACACCTCTTTTTGTTTTACCGTCGTTGATGGCAGCCACTTTCTGATCCAGATTGGCGTCTACGTATGGGCCTTTTTTAATTGAACGAGCCATTTGTTATTGACTTAGTATTTTCAGGTTAAATATTATAATTTCTTACCGTTTCTCCTTTGGATAATCAGTTTGTTAGAACCTTTAGTCAGGCTGCGAGTTTTCTCACCTTTAGCGTACTTACCGTTACGACTTCTAGGATGACCACCTGAGCTACGGCCTTCACCACCACCCATTGGGTGATCAACCGGGTTCATTGCTACACCTCTGTTGCGTGGTTTGATACCTTTCCATCTGTTCCTACCTGCTTTACCCATGCTTTGAAGCGCGTGGTCGCTATTAGAAACGATACCTACTGTTGCCATACATGAGCTGAGGATTTTACGCAACTCACCACTTGGCATTTTCAATACACAATATTTTTCTTCTTTCGCATTCAACTGAGCGTAAGTACCAGCTGAACGAGCGAGAGCACCACCTTTACCAGGTTGCATTTCGATGTTGTGAACCACAGTACCGAGCGGCATGTTCCTCAACAAAAGTGCATTACCTACTTCAGGAGCTACTGATTCGCCGCTGATGATTACAGCACCTACTTGAAGACCCTGAGGAGCAATGATGTACCTTTTTTCACCATCAGCGTAATTCAACAATGCGATGAATGCGCTGCGGTTTGGATCGTACTCGATAGTTTTAACGGTAGCAGGAATGCTGTGTTTATTCCTCTTGAAATCAACAAGACGATACATCGTCTTGTTACCTCCACCGATGTAACGCATTGCCCTGCGGCCTTGGAAGTTACGACCACCTGTACCTGGTTTTGCTTCTACAAGCGATTTCTCAGGAACATTGGTAGTTACCTCTGCATAAGCGTTTCCTATTCTCCAACGAGTACCGGCTGTTACCGGTTTATATTTACGTAATGCCATTTTATTTTGATTTATTGCCCCGGAGCCCCGGGTCTATACATCTTTTATTTTATCGTTATGGTATATGTTCAGGTAATTAAGCAAACAGGTCAATTGTTTCGCCTTCAGAAAGTGTAACTACAGCTTTCTTGTAAGAAGGTTTTCTACCTGAAAGAAATCCTGCTTTTGTGTAACGTGTTTTTGCTTTCGCAGGAACAACGATTGTGTTCACATCAGACACTTTTACACCGTAGAATTCTTCTACTGCTTTTTTGATTTCCAGTTTATTAGCAGCGTGGCCTACTACAAAGGTATAGCGACCGCTACGCTCCATTTGGCGGTTTACTTTTTCAGTAATTACCGGCCTTACCAACACGTCTGAAAGTTTCATTTTATTTAGTTTGCAGGCGTCAGGAGTTAACCGTTGGCCTATTTTTGTTTTAGTTTATAATTATCCTTCTACAACTTCCAATTCCTCAGTGAACAATTTCGCTGTGCTTTCAGTGAAGATCACTTTATTAGCATGAGTGATATCGTAAGTGTTCAAATCGCTCAATACAACAGTTTTTGTATCGCAAAGGTTACGACTGCTCAAGTAAACATTATCGTTTCTTTCAGAAAGAACCATAATTGTTTTCCTGTCTTGTCCACGCAATGCATCAAGAATCGCTGTGTAATCGCTTGTTTTTGGAGCATCCATGTTGATGTCTTCAACGATAACGATTTTGTTTTCGCGAGCTTTATAAGAAAGCGCACTCATCTTAGCGATGTCTTTTACTTTCTTATTTAATTTGAAGCTGTAGAGGTGTGGAAGAGGACCGTTAACGGCACCACCACCTTTATACAATGGGTTCCTGATGTTACCTTTACGGCTACCACCAGTACCTTTTTGTTTGTGAAGTTTCTTAGAAGAACCTTTAACTTCAGCGCGGGTTTTTGTTTTGTGGGTACCCTGACGCTGTGCTGCCAGATATTGCTTTACCGAAAGGTAAATACAATGATCATTCGGAGTGATGTTGAAAATCTCGTCCGGAAGATTGATGGAGCGACCTGTGCTAACCCCTTTAGTATTTAAAACGTCAACTTGCATGACAATATTAATTCTGAATTAAAACGATTGAACCATTGCTTCCCGGAACTGACCCACTGATGAGGATGTAATTCTTTTCAGGGAAAACTTTTAAAACTTTAAGCGATTTCATTTTCACGCGGTCGTTACCTAACCTGCCAGCCATACGCATTCCTTTGAATACACGACTAGGGTAAGATGAACCACCTACCGAACCTGGAGCACGTGAACGGTCATGCTGGCCATGGGTTGCTTCACCCACACCACTAAATCCATGACGTTTAACTACGCCTTGAAAACCTTTACCTTTTGATGTTCCTACAACACTTACTTTTTCGCCTTCAGTGAAGATTTCGCAGGTAATGGTCTCGCCAATTTGTTTATCAAGAGAACAATTGCGCATTTCTTTTACCACACGTTTGGGAGTTGTGTGGGCTTTAGCAAAGTGATTGATGAGCGCAGAAGGAGTATTTTTTTCCTTGGCCTCACCGAAAGCAATTTGCAAAGCTTCGTAACCGTCTGAGTCAACGGTTTTCTTTTGGGTTACTACACAAGGACCAGCTTCGATAATGGTACAAGCAGTCTGCTTTCCATTAGCTTCAAAAATGCTGGTCATGCCAATTTTTTTGCCAATAATACCTTTCATTATTATTATGTTTTCACTTAGCGCCGTTGCACCCTGAGAAGGCTCACGGATAAGTATTTATTCAATTTTTTTAAAGAACTAAGCTTAAGAACTCCTCGGGAGCTAATTACGCTTTGATTTCGACTTCCACACCACTTGGAAGATCTAATTTTGACAATGCATCAACTGTACGTGAAGATGATGTGTAAATATCCAACAAACGCTTGTGCGTATAAAGTTGGAATTGTTCACGTGACTTTTTGTTTACGTGCGGTGAACGCAATACCGTAAAAATCTTCTTGTCCGTTGGCAACGGAATAGGACCGGTTACTACCGCACCTGTGTTGCGCACTGTCTTAACGATCTTGTCGGCTGACTTGTCAACCAGACTGTGGTCATAAGACTTAAGCTTTATTCTGATACGCTGTGACATATTGATAAAATATCTTCTATCCCTTAAAATTTGGGACTGCAAAGGTAGTGAAAGTTTTGAATTGGAAAAATTTATTTTGAGATTTTTCGGATTTTTTTTGAAAATATTTTCGCAACACGCAAAAACTGTGGATAACCCTATCTCATTAAGGGTGAAAGAAACTATTCCTGCCCCTGTAATAATTTATAAATCAATGTCTTATACAAATGCAGCTCAAAGTTCGGTAAAAAAAACCGGGTAATAGCCCGAGACCCAAAAAATATTTCATTTATTGCCCTCCAAAACCGAAATTTTAAGAAATGCAATGCATTTATTCCTTTAAAGAATAGCTAATGTTGTTGCAAATTCATCGAAAATACTGACTTCAAACAAAATAATTACTGCGTTTTAAGGTGTCAAACAATTCATAAATAAAACTCAGCCTTCACTCAAAGCGCACTACAACATACATATACTGCTATCTTTGCATTATATGGTCTGCAATTTCAATGTCTAAGACCACAACTGCAAATGAAAAGAATCTCTGGGCTACTCAGATACATCAAGGATTACAAGGGGCAGGTCGCTCTTTATTTCACATTCAATTTACTCGGTATTGCATTTGGTGTAATGTCGTTCTCAATGCTGGCGCCGGTATTAAGTGTGTTATTTAAAATCACTAAGGAAAATGCCATTGGCGGCGGCCTTTTAGGCACCTTTATCCGTTACGTAAATTCAATGATTGCTGAGCACGGTATGCTCAACACATTGGCGTTTATTTGCCTGGTGGTGGTGGTGTTCACTATCTTGAAGAATTTGTTCCTTTTCCTGAGTCTCTACATACTCAACCCCATCAGGAACGCCATATTAAGGCGCCTTCGTGACGATATTTTCGCTAAAACATTATCTCTACCCCTTGGATTCTTTTCAGAGGAGAAAAAAGGAGACCTCATAAGCCGTATGACCAACGACATTAATGAGGTAGAGCTATCAATTATGGGTGTTTTAGAAGTGTTTATACGTGAGCCACTCACCATAATCTTCTATCTCACCAGCATGATTTTTATTAGTGCACAGCTTACCTTGACACTATTTCTGTTTTTACCAATTGCCGGGTATATCATTGGCAGAATCAGTAAATCTTTGAGAAAATCATCAAATCAGGCGCAGGAACAACTCGGTATTATGCTGGGTGTTATTGATGAAACATTGGTTGGTATGCGTGTTGTAAAAGCCTTTACTGCCGAAGCTCACCAGAAATTAAAATTTGCCAAACTAAATGATACTCTATTCCACACCCGTAACAAAATTGCTGCACGTCGCGAACTTGCCTCTCCCCTATCTGAGACCATGGGTGTATTTGTGGTAAGCGGTATTTTGTACTACGGCGGCAGCCTTATCATTAACAACAATTCTACTTTGAGTGGTGCAACTTTTGTGACTTACATCGCGATGTTCACCCAAATTATCAGTCCGTTTAAAAACCTTTCAAATGCCTTTTATAACGTAACAAAAGGCAGTTCAGCGCTGGAAAGGATTGAGCAATTGCTGCACACCGAAAATACAATCAAGGAACTGCCAAATGCAGCAGAACTGCCTGAATTCAAAGAATCAATTGAATTCAAAAACGTACAATTTGCGTATGGTGATAAAGAGATTATTCGCGGCGTTTCTTTCAGAATACCAAAAGGAAAGATAGTAGCTCTTGTGGGTGCTAGTGGTGCGGGTAAGTCTACATTGGTTGACCTCATCCCTCGTTTTCATGATGTAACTGGTGGCGAAATCTTCATTGATGGTAAGAACATCAAGGAATACAAAATTGAAAGCCTGCGCAAGCTGATGGGTGTTGTAAGCCAAGATCCAATTCTATTCAACGATAGCATTTACAACAACATTACGATGGGTAGCGAACAGTACACCGATCAAAGTGTGCAAGAATCGTTGAAAATTGCCCACGCTGAAAAATTTGTTGCACAAAAAAGCGAAGGACTCCATACCAATGTTGGTGACAGGGGGGTAAAACTCAGCGGTGGTGAGCGCCAGCGAGTAACGATAGCTCGTGCTGTGCAGAAAAACCCGCCAATCATGATTCTTGATGAGGCCACTTCTTCGTTGGATACAGAAAGTGAACGCCTGGTGCAAGAAGCAATAAATACATTGATGAACAATCGCACCTGCGTTGTTATTGCGCACAGGCTAAGTACTGTTCAACATGCTGATGAAATTATTGTATTGGACAAGGGCTCAATTGCAGAACAGGGTACACATGCACAATTAATGGCAAATAACGGCATTTACCGTAAACTGGTTGATATGCAACAAGTTAAATAGAAATCCCCTAGTCCATGAGGTGCGGGCAACTTACCGCATTTTTACCTGCCGGTATTGTATCGTTGGCGCCAACAAAAACCAGCTTTTTTGTGTTTAACCCATAGTAATTGAAAAACACTCCTCCGTCTAGCCCCCAGTCGAGCGTAACTTCAGTGTAACCATCCCTATGTGGCAATACAATGTAGAGCTCAGGAGAAGTTGAGTCGACCTTTTTTTCGTCAATCAATTGCTTGAAAAATATGGTGTAGTTCTCCGTTTTCTTCATGTAGTAGTTACGGTATCCGCCATATAAATAGTTGCTATCAACAATCAGAAACAACACTGCAATGCCTAGGTAAGCTAAATTCAAATTCCGGGGAATATACCTTTGGGCTGTACCAAACAACAATGCAACGATAATAATTAAACTGGCAAAAGGTGCCTGCAACCATCTTTGTTCAAGCCTTACTGTAATAGATGCCGCACACAATGTAGCAACCAGTAAGCTCACCATGAAAAACAGGATAGCGAGGCTTATTTTGCTTTGACTTGTATCTTTTTTCCAATTCCTGACCAAAAGATAACCGAACAGGACTATTAGAACAAATACAATGCCCACCAGCATCTTCATCACTATTAAACTCCCAAATGAAAGATGCTCGAAATCGATACCCACATTGATACCCGTATTGATCTCAAAAACAGAACACAAACCATCATAGAAAAAGCCCCAAATTTGTTTGGGATCAAGATCGATAGCAAAACCCGCTGTGCCGGTCATGAAATTAGACTTGAGCACCGAATGTTTAATTTGAAAGTTGATAAAAATTGCACCCAGACAAAGCAAACTCACTATTAATTTATCCTTGACACCTACCCTTGCCATACCATAAATAAACCAAACTGTAACCGCAAAAGAACCGGCTAACACAAGGTATCTTTCATGCGTAAACATGGCAAGTACCGCAAACAAACAGGCATAGTACAGATGTTTTTTAATACTGCTTTCATACAAAAATCGCACTGCATTGTACACAAACAACATAAACCAGGTCATGGATAGCCCTTCTAATGCAGCACCGTTGTAGAGCTGCGTCATATTGTAATAACAGAATTTAGACCCTGCAAATACCAGACACAGTGCCACCACCAACACCCGCCATTGAATAAAAAACGACAGAATTCGTGAAAGTAAGTAGGCATTGAGGGACTGAATAAATACTGCAAATACAAAAAACGCCATCAAATTCTTTCCGAACATATAATGTTCAGCTACCATCACAACCTGCTCTACCGGGCGGAAACGCGGCACTTGATATGCACCAAAAAAACGTCCCAAGATTGTTGGCACATCTTCAACCGCCTTAGCTACCTGAATATCATCACCAAACGCAACAATCGTCCGCAATGGAAAGAAATAGGCAAAGACAAAAATGAATATAATCAGAAAGAACATACCTTCTTTCTGACTAAAAAACCTCGTCTTTATCCCAGCATCGTTCATAAAAGGCTGAAATTAGTAAATTTAGAGTTACCCACTGTTTTGAAGTTATATGATTGAGCTCTGTGTACTGCTTCGACTGCGCTCAGGTAGCTGGGGTCGCAAAAAAACATAACTGGCGTAGGAAAACTTTGGGCGTGCCCCTGCGGGTCGGGCTATACACTGCAAGTCCTCGCTGCGCTGTGGGCTTTCCGTTACTATCCCATCACGCTGTGGAGAGAAGTATAATGCCAATAATAGCACCCTGGTTGAAGTGTCACGCTTCGACCTACACACATACAAGCGTCCCGCTTGCTTTCAAACCATATTCAATTTTATGACCGGCAAGCGGGACGCTTGCGCAGTATTAGGACAAAAAAGCACCGGTTCCCCGATGCTTTTAAAATCATTTGATTGTGTTTTACTTTCTATTCAATAACAAGTTTAATAACTTCAACTATTGCACCATTTTGCAATTTCAAATAATAGGTTCCGGGAGCCACCGAACTGATGTGAAGTGGCAAATCATGTACATTTTGGGCTAAGTCATACTCTGAAGTATAAACTTCCCTACCCGCAACGTCATTGATTCTAACGGTCACTTTAGCACTTGGATTGAAATCTCCGCTCAATACTACGTCACCATGGCTTGGATTCGGAGCTACAGAGCATTGAACACGTTGCTGGACTTTATTCACAGAAGTTACAGCCGAATAAAGCCTGATAGTATTGCTTGAAACAGAATCTTCAAGCGCACACGGTACATCAGATATTAGCCTACAAGAAACAGTATCGTTGGTGCTTACATTGTGTACAAAACTGAACCCTGTTGCTCCCGCTACCTGTACACCGTTGATAAACCACTGATAGACAGGGCTGCTGCCGCCATAAGTTGCAGTTGCGTAGAAAGTATACGCCTGACCAAGATAGGCCGCCATCGTATCTGCCGGCACCGATTCTATATTGATAGTTGGAGTCACTTCAACTCCTACAGCAGTTGTTCTGGCAGTACTAATAACGGTATCCAGGCTTCTGCAAATTGCATCACTCGCCATTTGTAAAGAGTAGTAATTAGCCATAGGCAACGAAACATGTAAAGAATCTCCTGAACCTATGAAGGTCGAATAGTTGTACCATTTATAAGCCGGGTGCGAGCCTGGATTTACGGGAACCGCAACTAAAATCGCAGAATCGTTCTCGCAATTCCTCCTTGACGTCATAACATTATAATTAACGGCAGGAGTTACCTGTGGCCTAATATACACAAAAGCATTTGCACGCACTGCTGTGCATTGATTTCTAACTATGTATAGTATTGAATCTTCGCCGGGGTTAGTGAAGTGGAATGTACCAGAAGCATCAGCGGTACCATAACCGTGCAATGTTCTCCATTCGCCACCTGCAATTGTTTCGGTGAAATGCACCAATGAGTTATTACAAACAGTATCAACACCTGTAATTGTACCCGTTGAAGGTGTCGGAATCCATGTCGTAATGATATGATTAGAATATACAACGACGGTATCTTGTTGTATATCAGACATCATACACCAAATGCTATCGCCTACGAGTACAGCGGTGAGCACAAGTGCATTAGAATCAGATCCAACTACGGTTCCATTTTGATACCATGTATAGTGGTGATTGCTGGTGTGGGTAGATGTTGCAGTGAATACGTTAGCACCCGGTATGCAAATAGAGTCGTGATACCTGCCATCAACTGCCACATGTGGATAAACAATTGTACTGAATGCAGTGTCCGTCATCACCACCGGATTGATATCAAAATAGATACCTGCGTGATTACTGAATGTTCTACCGTCAGGTAAGCCCCTGCGTGCTTGAATAGTATAAGACAGCATACCATGGCAATGCAGATGATCGGAGCTATCGGGCAGGTTGATATTAGGGAAATCGAATTTAATGATTTGATAGCCACCACGCTTAATGATTGAAGTATTCATGTCAGCAGATGAACTTAAGATATGAATAGTGTTGATGTCCAACTCATTCGGGATAGTATCCATTACAAAAATATTGAACGCTGTATCATTGCCGTCGTTTTCAAACGTTATTGAGTACGTTAGTTTTGTACCATCGTGTATTGCACCGGCCGGCGACACCTGAATTGAATTCGGATCCCATGAAGATTTTACCGTATCCCAACCATGGTTCCAGTTATTAAAGGTATCAATATCAATAGCCGAATCAGGGATAATCCGAACAAAGTACTCAATTGGGGTGCCGGGTGTAATCCAGGTGCGCGCCTCACCAACAAAAGAGATTGTTGGGTGCATCCCGCCTATGTTTGAAAGATCAGATAAAGCCCAAGAAACTAGTCCGGCAGCTGAAGAAGTAGGTCGAATACTTGTTTGTATGCTGTCGTATCTTGAATCAAATCTTAATTGCAACACACCAGATTTTGGAGTACAGTCATTATTACCTACACCAATCTCGTATTGTAATCTGTGTCTTCCGGTATGCTGCCCGCGGGTAACATACAAATCGGTACCTGAACCACTACAAACCACTGCCTGATTAATGATTTTTGAAATAGACCTACCAGCCAGAATGGTGTCTTTGAATTGATTTGATGATGTGCTGGTAAAAGTCAAAACGCTATTGATGATTTTGTAAGTATAGACATCGCCTACACGTCCAAATTCATTAAAATAGATACCTGACGTAACTGGTACAGTATCAATCGCTACCCCATTGGAATCTATTTCTATTTGAATGCCCAATGCATTTAAGCGATCAACTGAGTCTTCATAAAGACCATCGTGATTGGCATCGTTGAACAAACGAATACGCACGCCGTTGCACGTAAGGTGGTTGTAAGAATAATGCAAAGCTCCTAAAAGTGTGGTGTCGCGGTATAGTGCTTGCACAATGCTATAAGTACCGTTTTCAGTATAAAAATGAGAAAGTACATGCGCTACAATAATACCCGAAGAATCTACCCCTGTCGTGTCTGAATTACCATCACCATAGCTTGTTATAAGCCTGAATGGGGCTGTGTGGGGATATATATTTGCACCAATTTCAGTTGAGCCGCACACGTTGCGGGTGTAACCAACAAAGTAAGGCGTCATTCCGCCGGTTAATGGAGGTAAAATATGTATTGTCTTCGTTGCAATTGCATCATTGCAAATTCCTCTCGCAGTATAAGTAAGGGTAACAACACCTGTATCTAATGCTGTGAGCGTACCGGTACTGGAAACAGTAGCTATAGATGAAGTTAACGACCAAATGCCTGCAGTATCATTCAGTCTCGCAGAATCCCGGTAATTGCCATATATACCAATATTCAGATTTGATACACCAACTATTGATCCTGCAACAACAACCGGACGAGCAATAAAAGACCTTGAAGATGAAATTGCACAACCCTGACTATCAACTGCTGAAAATGTAATTGAAATGATTCCGGTAGAAAATATTGCAGTCGTATACCTGAAAATACCCGTAGTATCAATACTACCACACAAACGAGTTGAAGCGCTCCATCCCCCCGTATAACCTACAACACTAAACTGAATGGAATCTCCAAAGCAAATTGCATCGTGTGTGGCAGATATCGCTGGCGGAGCAGCAGGGTACTTCAATTTAACCTTGAAAGAGTCGCGAAACACCGGACAAGCATTGTAGTAGTACCTGATAGTCGTAGAATCAATGTGACCAGTTCCGTTGTTAGCACCTGCCACAGAGCCAATGAAATATGTTAAAGTCGGATTGGAACTAGACCATGTATAATTTATGTCGTGAATACTGGCCGACCATGACGAACAAGTTACAACATCAGAATAATGTGGTACTGAAGGCGAAGCAACAACAACTAAATGACTGGAATCAAAGAATGGATGCCCGGCAACATTCACCGAGTATATAATTACGACATTCCCACCTCTACGTGCATTGATTACCCCTGTAACTGAGTCAATAGTTGCTATCGATGAATCAGTTGAATGCCACACACCCGAGCTATAAATGGCGCGGGCAGTATCGGTATAACCGACACAAAGAGAACCTCGCATCGAGACTTGAGACCTAACAGTTAAACGCGCCGAATCGATGTAGCTGCGACCATTTCTGTTGAAATTATACACGATAGTAGTTTGTCCGCTCCTTAAAGCACTTAATATGCCTGTCGTTGCTTCAATTTTAGCAACCATAGTATCTGAAGAACTCCAGTTACCCGAACCAAAAGCTGCTCGGGCAGTATCAAAAGTGCCGGCAGCCACAGTAGTACGAAAAGATATTTGAGAAACAACCCGTTGGTTATTTGATGTCACACAATTCACACCACCTATATTTCTTTGACAGTACACATTGTAACTACCAATTGCCTTGGTTGTCATGATACCGCTGGCACTGCTCATTATAGCCGAATTAGTATCAGACAAAGAATATGTACCACCCGGAACATAACTGATAACAGTATCTGTACTACCCAACAAAATTGTGCTGTGTATTCCAAAATTACTTTGAATATAAACCGGTGCACTTTCCATACATCGAATGCCTGTTCTTGAATTGAATGCAACATTAATGGTGCTTGCACCAAGTCTTTTACCAATAATTCTACCCGTAGAAGTAACTTTAAAAAATGAAGTATCGGCAGAGCTCCATGTAACAACTGTAGCTGGGACAAGCAAGTTCGGCACTACTGAATCGCCCACCATCACTGATGGAGTATTTATTGAATTGTTTACTCTGATATCTAACGTTGAATAGAAAAGCATACACGCACCGGGCATATTGTAAGTAACTGTCACTGCCCCCTGTGTTATCGCAGTTAAAGCCCCACTCGTTGCGTCAATAGTTGCCACACCCGGATTGCTTATTGACCATGTGCCCCCTGTAATACTATTAGAAAATGTATCGACACTACCCACATAAACCGATGTTGGCCCAGAAATAGCGCGTGGCGTGCATTGTGCGAATCCTATTTTCACCATCAGTGTCATTACCAGGAGCATCAATATCTTTTTCATAGTATTTGTTGTTTGAGTGTTTTAAAGGCAAACTTTTCCCATTTCGTTGGCGTGCTTTTTTTTGCATCCAACGATTCGTTGTTTTTTGTGTTATTGATTTGGATTTTTTTGAGTAGCTTTTTATTTGTTGCTACTCCTTATCGTGAAAATGAAAGTCGGTATTTATGTTTCCATTTTAGTCACTTTTTATTGCAGTTGCGTACAGCGTAATTTTATTTCAAGGTAAAGGTGTCACCTATTTTTTAAATATTTGAAAAAACTTCACTAACGGTCGAAAAAAGGAATAAACGGTTATTTTGCCCATTATCGAGATGTGGTTTCAGCAGTTTGAAACAGAATTTTTAGAATTACAGAATTTTCAGGATCCACTGGCGCAGGAGTTAGCGTTGCGCTCCTTTATCTAGGAAAGTGAACGGTTCCGGAACTTGTCGAAGTGCTGTCCCGCATTCGAGCATACCACCGCCACCACAACTACATGAACAACACTTGTTTCTGCCTGTTCAAAAAATGCCATGCATCACTTAACAATAAATTAATATCAAATTAACCCAATTCAATTGGAAGTGTGGCAAATTTGCTTTTTGAAATTGAGGTTTCCGTAAATTTGTAGTGCCGAATGGAATAACAAACGGCCTCTGAGCAAAAACTTTTGTGATTATGATTCAAGTGTCAAAACGAGCTTTTAAACTAATGCTGCCTGCGATGGTGGGCGTTGTAGTTGCTGCTCAAATATTTGTGGGTTGTAACAGCGGCACCCCACCCGCTGCCCCAGTAGCTGATACGAAGGCGAAAACTGACACAGGTGAAATTTTCGTTCCGCCCGATACGTCAACCATCCCGCATGACCCGTTTGGCGATATGGTGCGCTATGGTCGCGACCTGGTTTTGAATACCGCGAAGTACATTGGTCCGAATGGCACTGTAGGTCATTATTTGGGTAATAAAATGAACTGTACCAACTGCCACCTTGATGCCGGTACCAAGCCATTTGGTTACAACTTCTTTAGTACCCATGCACGGTATCCGCAATACCGTGGTCGTGAAAATCAGATCCTTACACTGGGGCAGCGCATCAATAACTGTATTGAGCGGCCGCACAGTGGCACTCCTATGCCGCTCGATTCAAAAGAAATTGTTGCAATTGTTTGCTACATAAAATGGCTGGGCGGAAACACCACTGTTGGGAAACACGTAAAGGGCGACGACGGACTAGAACTGCAATACCCTAATCGCCCAGCAGACCCTAATCAGGGTGCAGCTATTTATGCAACTCATTGTACTGAATGCCACGGCAAAGACGGGCAAGGTCAATGGAATGGCGATTCTTCTACTTATATATACCCACCGCTGTGGGGTAAGTACTCATATCAGGTGGGCTCAAGTCCGCACAGGGTGCTTAAGATGGCACGTTTCGTGAAAGGCAATATGCCATTCAACAAAGCCATGTGGAATCACCCAATACTCACCGACGAACAAGCTATTGATGTAGCTGCATTCGTAAACGACGACCGCATTCACCCGCGCCCACAGAAAAAGGACAAAGCAACGCCTGATTACCCTGACAAAAAATTCAAACCTATTGACTATGGCTATGGTCCTTACGAAGATCCGTTTTCTGAAACGCAGCATAAATTTGGTCCATACCAACCGATTATCGACTATCATAAAGAACATAAACTTCCAATAGTATTTTAATAAAAAAGCAGGCGTGTGCTTGCTTTTTTATTAAATGCCCCCTATGTTTTCGTTGGTGGGTTGTAACTTTACGCCCGTTCATTAAATCTCGAATCGTTTTTTGGCTTCACTTAAGAAACTGGCAGGTCAAACAGTTTGGTACGGATTGAGCAACATTGCTGCTAAATTCCTGAACCAATTGCTTACCCCCATTGTTACGCGCATACTCAATATGCCCTCAGGCATGGCCGATTACGGTCGCTTTGGGATATTGATGTCGTATGTTTCGTTTCTGAATGTCATATTCACTTATGGGATGGAAACCGCTTATTTCAGGTTTTCCAACAAATCAGGCGACCGCAAAAAACTATTCGAGACATCTTTCTCATCACTACTGGTGTCGTCGCTTATTTTCGGACTGGCGCTTATTATATTCAGAACACCACTGGCGAAATTTACTGGTGTTACCCTACACCCCGAATACATCAATTGGTGCGTTTATATTATTGCGATAGATACTATGGCTGTGATTCCTTTTGCTCGCCTAAGGCAGGAAGAACGACCGAAAAAGTATGCATTCGTGCGCGTAGCTGGCATTATTGTCAATATCAGCCTGACCATTTACTTCCTGTTGTGGTGCCCATCACACCTATCTATCAACCCCGCCGATAAGTTTGCAGCGTGGTACAGGTCTTACGACAATACAGGTTTTATGCTATTGGCAAACCTCGCAGCATCGACTGTTACCTTCCTGTTACTGGCAAAAGAATGGATTTCATTCAGGTTTAAGTTTGATAAAAAGCTTTGGTTTGAACTACTTGCCTACAGTGCGCCCATGGTTTTAATAGGCCTGGGCGGCATGGTAAATGAAACCATGGATAGGATTATGCTGGAAAAACTGTCTCCGGTAACACCTCAGCTTGCTGAAATTCAGGTAGCTATTTACAACGCCAACTATAAAATTTCGATCTTCGTAACCCTGTTCATCAATGCATTTCGTATGAGTGCCGAGCCGTTTTTCTTCAGTCAGGCTGAAGATAAGAATGCCCCAAAAACATACGCCCGGGTCATGAAGTGGTTCGTGATTGTGTTGTGTTTTGCCTTTCTATCAACAGCACTTTTCCTCGATGTATGGAAGCTGTACGTGGGCAAAACCTACTATGAAGGACTCAAAGTAGTGCCAATCTTATTGCTTGCCAATGTTTGCTTAGGCATTTACTACAACCTTTCGGTGTGGTATAAACTCACCAATAAAATGCACTACGGCATGTACATTACGTTTTTTGGTGCTGCTATAACATTGTTGATTAATTTCACGTTCATTCCTAAATATGGTATGATGGCATGTGCCTGGGCTACTCTTGCTGCTTATGGTTCTATGATGATCGTTTCTTACTTGCTGGGGCAAAAGTATTTTCCTGTTCCTTATAATCGTAAAAAGATAATTGCGTATCTGGTAACTATGTTGCTGCTGTTTTTCACCGAAAAGCTGGTGATGGCAATGACCGATAAACTATTCATACGTCTGGCTACGGCATCATTGCTTATGTATGGCTTCGTTCGCCTAATTGCTTTCGTTGAAAAGAAAGAGCTTAAAAAAATGCCTTTCGTCGGAAAATTAATCAACTAGTACGTACGTTATTAAAAGTCAATTAATTTAGCATTCAAATAAACAACAATGGGCGCCAGCAAAACAGAGCTCTTTTCAAAAAAACACATTGAACTTGCCGAAATGGCGAAAGCAATTGCACACCCTGCCCGAATTGCCATTCTTGCTTATCTGGTTGAAAAAAACACCTGCATTTGCGGCGACCTTGTTGGTGAAATTGGACTCGCACAGCCCACCATTTCTCAGCACCTTAAAGAGCTCAAAAACGCCGGACTTATTAAAGGCACTATTGATGGCACCAGTGTTTGTTATTGTATCAATGCTAAGGTTTGGAAGCAATACAGAAAGACATTCAAAGACTTTTTTGCAGAAGTTGATCAGGCTGAAAAAAATTGTTGCTAAATTCAAAATTAACATCGTAATATTGCAATAAATAAATAGAACGATGAGCAAGTTAAAAGTCTTATTTGTTTGCATACACAATTCAGCCAGAAGCCAAATGGCCGAAGCCTGGCTCAACAACCTGGCAGGCGACCGTTTTGAAGCTGAAAGCGCAGGGCTTGAACCTGGCAAACTCAACCCCAATGTAGTTGCTGTAATGCTACAAGCTGGCATCGACATCAGCCAAAACCCCACTAAGGACGTGTTTTCTATTTTCAAGACTGGCAAAACCTACGACTACGTTATAACAGTTTGTGACGCGGCCAGTGCTGAGCGATGCCCGGTATTTCCGGGCAAAGTATCTCGTATCGCATGGTCGTTCAGAGACCCATCTTCTTTCACAGGCGCGCTGGAAGAAAAACTGGCTCAAACTGCCATAGTACGCGACGAAGTAAAAGCGCAGGTACAACAATTCATAGATTCAATTCATTAGTAACATAAAACACTAATTTTATGAATAACGATAACGCTATTAAAGAAATGGTGCGCCAGAAGTATGCCGAAATTGCACTTCAGGACAAAGACACCAATGCGAGTTCATGCTGCGGAGCGAGCTGCTGTAGTACAGAAGTGTACAACATCATGAGCGACGATTATACAAAACTACCCGGCTACAGTGCCGATGCTGATTTAGGATTAGGTTGCGGATTGCCTACTGAATTTGCCATGATAAGACCCGGGGATACCGTTATAGACCTCGGTAGCGGTGCAGGAAACGACTGCTTTGTGGCAAGAAGCCTTACTGGTGAAAAAGGCAAAGTAATTGGTATCGATTTCACGACCGAAATGCTGAATAAAGCAAGAGAAAACGCCGACAAACTGGGTTACAACAATGTAGAATTCAGGTTTGGTGACATTGAAAAAATGCCCGTAACCGCTGGTGTTGCTGATGTTGTTGTAAGCAATTGTGTCCTAAACCTGGTACCGAACAAACGCAAGGTAATGGAAGAAATATTGCGCGTACTTAAAACGAATGGTCACTTCAGTATCTCAGATGTGGTGTTGGTTGGTGAACTACCTGAAAAATTCCGTGGTATTGCAGAATTGTATGCCGGTTGTATCAGTGGCGCAATTCAAAAAAGTGAATACCTTAGCATCATAGAACAAACTGGTTTTGAAAACATTACTGTTCAGAAAGAAAAACAGATTGTTATACCAGATGATATTCTTGAAAAATATTTATCGACTGAAGAAATAACAGCATTCAAAAATCTTGGCACAGGAATTTACAGTATAACGGTGAATGCCCGCAAAGCTGCCTGCTGCACTCCGGGTTCTGGTTGTTGCTAATAAAACTATGAAACTATTTTTTGCTGAAATTTTTGGAACTTTTGCGCTTGTGTTTTGTGGCACAGGCGCAATTGTCATTAACAATGCTACCGGTGCTATTACTCACCTTGGCATTGCGCTCACTTTTGGTATGATAGTCACAGCCATGATTTACAGTCTTGGCAGTGTGTCGGGTGCTCACATGAACCCGGCAGTAACCATAGCCCTGTGGGTAAGTAAAAAATTTAAGAAAAAGCTGGTAGCTATGTACATAGTAGCTCAAATTGCCGGGGCTTGCCTTGCGAGTTTATTGCTGCAACAGTTATTCCCCTCCGACCAGCTATTAGGAGCTACTGTGCCAAAAGGCAGCGAAGTTCAATCGCTCATTCTTGAAACTGTGCTCTCTTTCTTGCTGATGTTCGTGATTTTCAACTCAACCGACACTAAAGCGCATGCAAAGTTCGCCGGTCTGGCTATCGGAGCAACTGTAGCTTTGGAGGCTTTATTTGCAGGCCCCATTTGCGGTGCATCAATGAACCCTGCGCGTTCGCTGGCTCCTGCTGTTGTTTCGGGGCACACGGAACACCTATGGCTCTATATCGTAGGCCCAATGGCAGGTACGGTATTAGCCGCCCTCACTCAATTGGCATTTGAAAAAGGAGAATCGCTGGGCGATTAACTAGTCCATGATTTTCAATTTGGCGTAGTTAAGCGCAATCTTCTTCACCCCCTGCCCATCACCAAAATCAATAGCCGCCATTCTGTTGTTGGCACCGCCTTCAATGGTTTTTATTTCACCAATACCAAACTTCTGGTGCATGACCTTCATGCCGGCAGACATATCATTTGGGTTATCTGCCACAAAATTAGGGTCAACTGTAGGTGCAGAGCCCGGCTTTGACGCAATGGTTGGTGATGCATTTCTTTGCTGACCGGCTGCTAATTTATCAGCCAGTTTCTTTAATGAAGGCAATTTCTCTAACGAACCTCGGTCTACATTGGTCGCAGAACTGAAGCCTTGCCCGAATGAACGGGTCGATGCCTGTGGTCTTGCCAACCCTGTGAACGACTTGTCTATAAATGAATCGGGGATCTCTTGCAAAAACCTGCTCTCTTCATTTTGTACCAGGCTACCAAAACGATACCTGCTGTTGGCATAAGTAATCCATAGTTTTTCCTTCGCCCTGGTAATTGAAACATAGAACAACCTGCGCTCTTCTTCAAGGCTATCACGGTCGTACAAATTCATAGAGCTTGGGAACAGATTTTCTTCAAGCCCAACACTGAACACACAAGGAAACTCCAGCCCCTTTGCAGCGTGAATCGTCATTAGTTTAACTGCATCAGCATTCTCATCGTCGTTATTATCGGCATCGGTGAGCAATGTAATTTGTTGCAGGTAACTTCCAAGCGTTTTATCAGTGATCTCGCCATCTTCATCAGGTGTTTCAGTAAATTCTTTGATAGAGTTCAATAACTCCTGAACGTTCTCGTAACGCGCCAGCCCTTCCACCGATTTGTCGTTGTACAAATCCTGCACTAGTCCGGTGTGCTTTCCTACTGCAAACGCCATGTCGTAGGCATTCTTGGTTTGTAGTATTGCCTGAAAGCTTTTTATCATCATTACAAAGGCATCAATCTTACTGTTGCCCGCCCCATTCTCAATCACTTCCCATAATGTATGGTTATTTTCATGTGCGTACACAACAAGCCTGTCCAGCGTTGTTTTACCAATACCACGGGCAGGGTAATTTATAATGCGCTTCAAATTCTCCTCGTCACGGTTATTGACAACAAGCCTTAAATAGGCAAGAAAGTCCTTAATCTCCTTCCTTTGATAGAACGAAACACCACCAAATAATTTATAAGGGATATTCATGCGCCTCAGGCTTTCTTCAAACGAACGGCTTTGGGCATTGGTTCTGTATAATATGGCAAAATCACGATTGGCATAGTGATTGCGCATTTGCTGTTCCTTAATGGCATCAGCGACAAACTTACCCTCGTCATTGTCTGTCATGGTTTTGACTAAAACAATGCGTTCTCCCGGCACATTTTGCGTCCACAGTTTTTTGGGTATCTGCTTTTTATTGTTGGCAATTACGTTATTGGCAACATTCAAAATTGTTTGTGTGCTCCGGTAATTTTGTTCCAGCTTAATAACGTTCACATCTTCGTAGTCTTTTTCAAACTGAAGAATGTTTTTAACCGTCGCACCGCGGAATGAATAGATACTTTGTGCATCATCACCTACCACACAAATATTTTCATGTACGGCACCCAACATTTTAATAATGGAATACTGTGCTGCATTGGTATCCTGATACTCATCAATCAAAATATACCTGAATCTGTGCTGGTATTTAGCCAAAACATCAGGATGCTGCGACAATAGCTTATGCATGTTGAACAACAAATCATCGAAGTCCATAGCGCCATTATTGAAACAACGGCGTGCATAAATGGCAAATATCTCACCAATTAACGGACGCTTGGAAGTTTGGTCTTCCTGCTGAATGAAATTGTCCTGAAGGTATTCATCTGGCCCAATCAAACTATTCTTTGCAGCACTTATTCGGCTGTATATGAATGATGGTTTGTAGTGTTTGTCATCGAGGTTTTTCTCTTTGACTATCTCTTTAATGATGTTTTTAGCATCATCGGTATCATAAATTGTGAAGTTATTAGGGTAACCGATTTTATTGGCTTCAACCCTCAATATTTTTGCAAAAACACTGTGGAATGTACCAATGTATAAGTTGCGCGCTTCGGTATTTCCCAATACTTTTTCCACACGCTCCTTCATTTCAGCGGCGGCTTTGTTGGTAAAAGTGAGCGCCAGAATATTGAATGCATCAACGCCACAGTTAATCAAATGCGCAATACGCGTAGTCAACACTTTTGTTTTCCCACTACCGGCCCCGGCAACAATCATCAACGGACCGTCGATATGTTCTACCGCAGCCTTTTGATTCTCATTTAATCCTTCCAGATATTTATGCATAATGCAAATTTAGTCCATAAAACACTGCGACTTTGATGGTTTTGTCCACACCCACTCGAGTTTTTTTATTTCTTTTTTCAACCTGTTGCCCTTAATTTTGTTTTATACTACCAAAATCGCAAAATTTAGAACAAATGGTTTATTTTTGTTCTCAGAACTTTAACGCATGTACGCAAAGTCAATAAAAACCCGAAGGAATATTATTGTTAAGTCGGCTGAACTTTTCAACAAGAAAGGATTTGCGGGTACTTCGTTAAATGACATCACAGAAGCTACCGGGCTATCAAAAGGTGCTATTTACAGCAAATTCACCGACAAAGAAGATATTGCCTTGGCCGTACTTGACTACAATACAAGTAAAGTTCTTGATGGCTTCAAAGAGCTGATAGAGAAAGAAACAACAGTAGTCAATAAAATCAACGCATTTGGCGCCTATTACCAACTTAACTACAAAGAACTGATCCAGAACGGAGGTTGCCCGGTAATGAATGCCATCACAGAATTTGACGACCAAAAAGGGCCCATTTGCGACAGAGTAAAAGAAAAACTGGGAATGTGGGTAGGCCTTATGCAGGACATTATTGAAGAAGGCAAAAAAGATAATAGCGTCAAGGAAGAAGTGAATGCCGGCAAGTACGCTACGTTATTCGTTTCCATGATTGAAGGAGGTCTGCTTTTTGCACACTTCTATACCGACCCTTCGCACCTATTAAGTTCTTTCGAGCATATCAATAAAATACTCGTTGCCGAAGTGCTTACATCTGCTCCTCAAAACTAATCACTCACTTAAAATCTCTTTTTATGGCAAACACCAATTCTAAGTGGTTAAATAAAAACGACTATTCGTTTCCTAGCAAGTACTTCAAAACCGCACAAGGCAACATGCACTATGTTGATGTTGGTGAAGGTGATCCTATTGTAATGATACACGGCAACCCTGCTTGGAGCTACGAATATAGGAATGTTATAAAGGGGTTAAGCGATAAACACAGGTGTATTGCCAACGACCATATAGGTTTTGGCTTCTCTGACAAACCTTCAAACTGGGATTACCTACCTGAACATCACGCACAAAACCTTGAAGCCTTATTAAACCATCTGGAATTGAAAAATATAACCTTAGTTGTGAATGACTGGGGCGGACCTATCGGGCTTTCCTACGCACTCAAATATCCCGAAAAAATCAAAAAACTTGTTATACTCAACACATGGATGTGGAGTGTAGAAAACGACCCGCACTACCAAAAATTCAGCGGTTTTATGGGTGGAAATGTTGGGAGTTTTTTGACGAAGTACTTTAATTTCTTTGGCAAATCAGTCGTTAAAATGGTGTTTGGTGATAAGAATAAGCTCAAAAACGGCGTTCACGAACATTATTACAAACACCTCGAAAAACCTTCAGAACGAAAGGGCTGCTATACATTTCCTCGCGAAATCATTGGCTCTTCAAAATGGCTGGCAAGCCTCTGGGAACAGCGCGAAAAAATCAACAAAAT
Source organism: Chitinophagaceae bacterium (assembly GCA_947454235.1). GTDB lineage: Bacteria > Bacteroidota > Bacteroidia > Chitinophagales > Chitinophagaceae > Flavipsychrobacter. Next base: position 424,845 of record CANGIY010000001.1, on the reverse strand, counting down.
CCCAACAACATTCATCTGGGGCATGAAGGACATTGCATTTCGCGAAAACGAACTCAACACATTCGTAAATCACTGGCATAACCCGAAAATAATTCCACTTCCTGATGCAGGGCACTACCCTCAGGAAGAATCGCCCGAGACATTGGTGATGGAGTTGATGTAAACACACGCCATTATATGTCATTTAAGTGACACAAATCAGCATTGAACAAACAGGTTTGAAGTAACTTTACAAAAAAAGTGCTCCATGAAAAAACTTGTTGCAGCAGCGGCATTTTCTTTGCTCTTCGCCCTACCTGCGTGTAAAAAGGACAGCGGTCCTGGAACGAATTCAGGAAAAATGTCTTTTACCATTAAGCACACTGCCTCTGGCAGCCCTTTGCAGTTTGACACCTTGATGTATACCAATGCCTCGGGAAACAGGTACAGGGTTGAACGTCTTCAATACTACATCAGTGATATTGTTTTGTACAAAGGCGGAGAAAAGAAGTATGCTTTTAGCGACATCTTCTATCTTGATGCGCGTTACGATTCTACACGAACGTTTTCCTTCACTCCACCCAACGGAGTACTTGCCGGAACGTACGATTCATTGTGTTTCCTAGTCGGGCTCGATACAGCAGCCAACAAATCATACCAACTGCCTTCATCGCTTGATAACCTGAATATGGGCTGGCCTGACGCAATGGGTGGGGGCTATCACTTTTTTAAACTTGAAGGACATTGGATGAATGGAAGCTCGTTGGAGTCCTTTGCACTGCATGTGGGCGAAAATCAGTTCCTAGTACATTCTTCCGTAAAAAGCTCATTTACAATTGACGCATCAGGAACAATGGCTATGAGCTTAACTATGGACGTGAACAAATGGTTTGATGGTGATGCACCCTACAATCTTTCTACCGATCCTACGTTCAGTATGGCAGACTCTGCGGCACGCCTCAAACTAGTTAAGAATGGCGCTAAAGTATTTTCATTCTCATCTAATTAGTTATGAAAAAGAGCATTTTTGTAATAGTAGGTATCGCTCTCATTGCAGCATTGAATAGCGTGAGTTCCTGCAAGAAAGATGGTGGAGGGAATAATACAGTTGACACTACCCTGCATCTGACTCCCGACACAATTTATTCGCCGCCACACTTCCCAAAACCCATAATACCTGCTGATAACCAGCCCTTCAAAGAACGGGAAGCCTTGGGCAGAAAGCTCTTCTACGATTCAATGGTTCTAAACGGCACAAATTCATGTGGCGGTTGCCACGACCCTTCTGCAGGTTTTAGTAACTTGAACATGAAAGAAGGAAAACCCGTGCTGCCTCACAGTAACCTTGCATGGTACTCAAATTTTTTATGGGATGGCAGCCAGAAGGGAACGTTGGAAGACCTGGCTCTTTTCGAAATCTCCGTCGACCACAATGTAGATTTGAGCCTATTCAACAATAACGCAACTTACAAGCAACTTTTCAAAACCGCTTTTGGGGTAGATAATATCACCTACAAAGAAATGTCGTACGCTCTCGCTCAATTTATGCGTACACTCGTTTCAAAAAACACAAGGTATGAAGAAGTAAAAATGAGAGGAAATGGAACGTTCACCGCCGATGAACAAGCGGGTTACAACATCTTTTTCACTGAAAAAGGCGACTGCTTCCATTGTCATATCAACCCTATTTTCACCGACGATCAATTACACAATACGGGACTCGATACTTTTTACACGCTACGTGTCGACAGGGGGTATTTCAACATATCGGGCGACAGTACTGATATGGGTAAATTCAGAACGCCTAATCTAAGAAATGTTGCCACCAGAAAGTTTTTCATGCACGACGGCAGATTTACCACATTGGAACAAGTAGTTGACTTTTATGACCATGGTATGCATAAAGTGAGCAACCTGGACCCAATTATGGCACTACCTTACAAAGCGAACGGTTTACATTTAACCACCGATGAAAAACGGCAGTTGATTGCATTCCTAAATACACTCACCGACTCTACTTTTTTAAACAACCCTGCCTACGGTCGCCCATAAAGGAGGTTTTACCTGCTAAGCTTGATGTTGGCACCGCCTTCGTCGGTGCGCATCTGGAGAATGTAAGTACCTGTGTGCAGCGATGAGCATGGTATTCTGGTTGTCGCTCCATCTGAAGCGCCAGTCCAAACAGTTTGCCCAGCAATGTTTTGCAATGTCAATTCTGTTTTTGCCGGTATTCCGTCCACGCGCCACGAATCAACTGCCGGGTTAGGGGCAACCACAACATTTCCAAGCCAAGGCATTTCAGTGCCCAATTTCACGTCATGAACCTGCGAAATAACCTTACAAATCGTCCAGATATCGAAGTTAATATACACATTGGTGGCTGTTTGCGACCAATTAAATACATATAGTTGTGTATCTAAGCTATTGTAAATCTGGAACACTGTATCTGATGTGGCATTATGCAATTTTACTTCTAATGGCGTGTTGAAATGCGGTGTATGAGAAGGGCATGATGCACTTTGAATCAACTTCATATAAACCGTTGAACCCGACTGATTCCATGTTACACGGTACATGGGATAACCACGTCCGTAGATCCATTGCGTGAAGAACGAATCAAGCGAGAAACCATAAAGCGATTCAGCAATAGCTTTGAATTGAGCCGTATTTGCATTTCCAAATGCATAAGTGCTTTGGTATTGCTTCAATACCTCAAAGAAGACGCTGTCAGAAGGAGCTATGTACTGCAATGCCCTAACAACACCGGCACCTTTTGCATACACCGTTGTTGCCTCAAAAAGGCTATCGGAAGTAGACGTATCAGTCACAGACACCATACCGCATGGGTTAGAAGTTATATACCCGAGGTAAATAGACCTGTGACCTAATGCGGCACTTGGACTCCAGAAATGCCCGAGGTAAAGCTGTTCTGCGAATGTCGCAAAGCCTTCACTCAACCAAACATCCTTCCAAGTGCTATACGTTACATGGTCGCCAAACCATTGGTGCGTAAGTTCATGCGCTATTATGTACGTATTCGGATTACCAATAGTAGTCATTGTTTGGTGCTCCATCCCGCCCGGTAGTGTGGCATAACAAACGCCGTATTTCTCGCGCCAGAAAGGATATCTGCCAAATACCGTTGAGAAGTAGTCAATCATTAAAGGAATACTATCAAAGTTGGGCTTGTACATGGGGTTGAAGTGAGCTGTATCCATGAAAAAATTCTGCACCAACATAGAGTCAGTACTACCAGTGAAATGCGCATAGGTTTTATACTCTGCATACTTAGCAATCGCAATAGAAATGAGGTAGTAATCGATAGGATAATTGGTTTTCCAATGGTAGGTCCATTCGCCCGAAACCGAAGTAGTGTCAACATTCACCAACAGACCATTGCTGCCATCAACTACGCCGCGAGGCACAGACACAAACATATCAACTGAATCAATTTTATCAAGAATAGATTGTTTACAAGGCCACCAATTTAATGCCACCCAAGGATCGCTGATGGTATAAACAACATGCACCGAACCCGCATATAAAGCATGTGTAATACCGTTGAAAAAGCCGCCCGAGCCTCCCGGAGGTAAGCCATGGTAAAACACTTCTGCGTTGAACATAGCACCTGAAGCCAGTGGAGTAGTAATGTTCACAGTACACAATTTCGCAACGTGTGTGCACGACATCAATGCTCCATTTATCTTAACCGAATCAACGTTCAATGATGAATCCAGTTCAAAAACATAGCTGGAAAGACTTGATGCTGTAACCTGTGCTGTAGTCGTTACATCGCCTTTTACATACACCGAAGTATCAGACATGTGCAACTTAAAAGTGAGGTGCTTGATGTCGTAATTATCGAGTGCCGGACTGCTTAAAGTTGCTCTGTTGGCAGGCTGCCTGTGCCCCTTTGCTATCGCATGTATTCCTATCAGTTGAAGGGATAGCATAAGCATTGTAAACCATCGAAAGTTGTTCGTTAAAATATTCATACCTGAACGCTTTTGCGGAGTAATTGTAATTGTCTTCAAAAAAAATCGGACCAACAGTTGTTGGTCCGATTCAAATATCTGTATTGAATTAAAGATGATGTGGCGTCATTACAAGCTCGTAAGTATCTTCTTGCCAGTTAAACGTAGAATTCAGATGCTTAGTATAGAAATGACAAGTGATGGTATTAGAACCTGCATCAAAGCTTCCGTAGCCGTATGGTTTAATGACGTAGTTGTCATATATCATATTGTATGGGCGCAACGTATCTAAATGAAACATTGATGAACTTGCGGTATCTAAATGGCAGGCAATCTGATTGTAATTAGGATTACCGAGGAACCCGTAAATCAAAAATGCTGTTGTTGTAGCTGAATGCTGGAGCGACATTTGGTAATTGGTTACTGTACCGATAGCCGATGTAATAGTGCTCGAAATTGTAGTTTGCCTAACATCCCATGTAGCGATGTACTTATCAACCGAAGCAGTAGCACAGCTTGGACCTTCATACCCGTTAGGGCAATCGCAAAAGCCCTGCTTGTTGCAGATTCCACCGTTCAGGCAATGAACGCCGTTGCAACTCGGTTCCTTACCAACCTTGGTGCAGGAGAAGTAAGTAACGCTCAGGAAACAGAGAATTGTTCCCAGTGCTGCGTAGATAATACTGCTCTTTTTTGTTAGCATGGCATAAATTTAGATAAAGTTTTTAAATCCTTAACAAGTTTCATCAGCTTTTTTCTTTTTACGCTCAAATTGAGCTGTGTATAAAGGTTATTTATTAACCGAAAATTGAAAAGACTGAAATTTTAACACTACGTGACCGAGGATTAAATCTTCGGTGCAAAAGTGTAAAAAAAATCAAACATTTTTAAGTTCTGACACCAGATTTTGAAGCACTTTTTTCGCATCACCAAAAAGCATAGAGGTCTTTGGTCTGAAGAAGAGCTCATTCTCAATACCGGCATAACCCGGTTTCATACTGCGTTTGTTCACAATTACGTGCTCTGCCTTCTCTACTTCAAGAATAGGCATACCATAAATAGGACTCGCCGGATCATCTTTTGCAGCAGGATTTACAACGTCGTTGGCACCCAATATCAATACCACATTCGTTCCGCCCATCTGGTCGTTGGCGTCTTCCATTTCCAGCAATTTCTCGTAAGGAACATCGGCTTCAGCCAATAGTACGTTCATGTGCCCCGGCATGCGACCCGCAACCGGGTGAATACCATAGCTCACTTCAACACCCTTTTCGTTGAGCACTTTTTCCAGTTCGTGGCAGGTATGCTGGGCTTGTGCCACCGCCAGGCCATAGCCCGGAATAATCATCACTTTCGATGCATAAGCCATCAAAACCGCAGTATCGTTGAGTGAAATTTCTTTGTAAGTTCCCGCTTCTTTCGCACCGCCAGCAACTGCCTTCGCACCGCCAAAAGAACCAATCAGTACGTTTTTCAACGAACGGTTCATAGCCTTACACATGAGTATTGTAAGAATGGTACCAGCCGAACCTACGAGGATACCACCTGTAAGCATTACCGGATTGTTGTATAAAAAACCGCCAAACGCTGCCGCGACACCCGTGAAGGAATTCAACAGAGAGATTACAACGGGCATGTCGGCTCCTCCAATAGGCATTACGAAGAGCACACCATAAACAGCAGCCATCGCTAAAATACCATAGAACATAGCTGGTGTTGCCGAGATGCCACCTATGAGCATAATAGACAATACAACAATACCACCCATCATGGCGAAATTGATCATTTGACCACCCGGAATCGATTTGTCTTTGATGCTACCGTTAAGTTTGCCCCAGGCTATGATACTACCGGCAAATGATACCGTACCTATTATCATTCCCAGTACAATGATTGCTAGCTTACCTGCTTCAGGCGCAGCATCATTTCTGTATTCAATCAAAGAAATAAGCATGGCACAAGCACCACCCATACCATTGAATAAGCTCACCATTTCAGGCATTGCCGTCATTTGAACTTTCTTAGCTGCCAGTGTTCCTAGCACTGTACCCAGCGCCAGTCCTGCAAAAATCCAGACGTAGTTATGTAAACCTTCGCCCGTTTTTGTTTTATAAAGGAAAATTGTAGCAAAAATGGCAATTGTCATGCCCACTGCTGCCACCGAATTGCCTTTCCTGGCTGTCTCGGGATGCGAGAGCATTTTCAGACCGAGGATGAATGTTACCGAACCAATGAGGTATGCCAGTAACAGTGCCGAACTTGATAAAATTTGTATTTGGTCCATAATTTTTGGTTATCCGTGTCTGTTAACAATTATTTTTTCTTTTTCTTTCCAAACATTTCCAACATCCTGTCGGTTACTACAAATCCACCCACAACGTTGAGTGTACCCAGTAACACCGCCAGAAAACCAAGTCCGAGCGACAGGAAGTCACCCTCCTTTGCCTCACCCATAACAATGATAGCACCAATGATTACAACTCCATGAATGGCGTTGGCACCACTCATAAGTGGGGTGTGCAATACCGCTGGCACCCTTGAAATTACTTCAATACCCAAAAACACCGATAGAATAACAATGGTGATTAAGTGGTAGTTACTATTAAAAAAGCCGGCTAACTGTTCCATACTTTCAAATGTTTTTTTGATTGTTACTTGATGAGGTTTTTCACGCGGTCATTTACTATTTCACCATTGTGGGCGATACATGTACCCTTCACAATATCATCTTCAAAATTGAGATCAATGCCCCCTTCTTTGTTGATGAACAGCTTAGCGAAATTCAAAACGTTTTTTGAATAGAGCTTGCTGGCATCAGAAGGTGTTGTTGACGGCAAAGCTGAATTACCAATAATAGCCACACCGTTGTGCATCACTGTTTTATCATTTTCAGTGAGATCGGTGTTACCCCCCGTCACCGATGCAAGGTCAACAATCACTGAACCTGCACGCATGTCTTCAATCATTGCCCTTGTAATCAAAATCGGTGCCTTCATACCCGGTATTTGTGCCGTTGTGATGATGATATCAGATTTTTTAGCGTGCTCATGAATTTTATCCCGTTGGCGATTCTGAAACTCTTCGCTTTGTTGAACAGCATATCCACCTGCTTTTGAAGCATCGGCTGCACCTTCAACCTCAACGAATTTAGCGCCAAGGCTCATTACTTCTTCTTTTACAGCCGGGCGTGTATCAAACACCTCAACCACTGCGCCAAGGCGACGGGCGGTTGCGATAGCCTGTAATCCAGCAACACCGGCACCTAAAATCAGGACTTTAGCCGGAGGAATACTACCTGCTGCCGTCATGAACATAGGAAAATACCTGCTGTACTGGAACGCTGCCAGCAATACCGCCTTATAGCCCGCAATGTTTGCCTGCGAACTTAATACGTCCATTGCCTGCGCACGTGTGGTACGAGGTATGTTATCCATACTGAACACGGTATAACCCGCGCTGGCCCAGCTTGCCATTTGTGGCGCATTGAACAAAGGCTGGTACACCCCTGTTAACACAGCTCCTTTTTTCACAGTACCAACATTTGATGTATGGATGGTAAGTACCCAATCGGCTTGTGAACGTATTTCCTCTGCCGATTTAATCACCGCACCTACATCGGTGTACGATTTATCGTCAAAAAATGCGGTTTCGCCGGCTCCCTGTTGAACCCATACAGTAACGTTCAGCTTTACCAGCGCTGCAACTACTTCCGGCACCAATGAAACACGTGTTTCGGGCGACTGTTCTTTTAAAACTCCAGCTATCATGATTTTTATGACATTTTTAAAGATTCGGTAAATTATATGTTTTTCTTGAAAAATTCAAAGAATCTCCTTTTGTCCTGTACATGTTTTGTGAATGGAGCACAACGCGTCCAAAACTTTTTGATGTTTAAAATAGGCACGAGCGTTTCGAAGCTTAAATTCAACAAAAAACACTGAATTCAGAATTAATAGATTATTGGCAACTAACCGCGTGGCTGTACCCACATGCGACATGAGAACAATTCAATTTAATGATGATCTTCAACAAACACCAACCAATACCAAGTTTGTGATGCCTTCTCAAAGTTTAGACAACCGAATTGTTATCCCTATATTGTGCGACCAAAACACCATGACTTATAATGAAAAAGATATGGCTATTTATATTCTTTGCATTTGTAACACATCATACATCACTCGCCCAACTCAAGGGGCAGCCTAGAATCGATTCTCTACGCAACTTTCTTGCGACAAACAAAACACCAGACTCTTCCCGCCTAAAAGTGCTTTTGGATTGCTCCAGAACCTTCGCAAATATGAACGCCGATTCTGCAATTGCCTATGCCAGAAAATCACTTGACATTGCAACAGCATTGAATAACAAGAGACAAATAGCAGCGTCTTATAATTCGCTAGGACTGGGTATGAAGGTAAAAGGCAACTACGCTGAAGCCTTACAACAATATTTCAGTGCCTTGAAGTTGTACAAGGAACTCAATGACAAGGTGGGTATGGGTAGAATACATAATAACCTTGGCAACGTTTATAACTACAAACACAACTACGACGAAGCCTTGAAAAACTTCAAGGAAGCCCTGAAGCTTAAAAATGAACTACACGATAAGAGCGGCGTTGGTGGGTGCCTGAATAATATTGGTTTGGCATACTTCAATCAGCACAAACTCGATGAGGCTTTGCAATATTACCAATGGGCACGCGACACACTTATGAATGGTGGCGATAAGCAGTTTCTGGCAATTGCAGTAGAAAATGTGGGAGATATTAAAGAAGCAAATAAAGAGTTTAAAGAAGCCGAGAAATGCTATAAAGAAGCGCTCAACATTAGGCAGGAGATGAATGAACCACTGTACATAGCAGGCTCTTACAATTCTTTGGGGCATTTATACCAATTGATGGGCAACTATAAAGATGCCATTAAATATAACTTGCAGGCGTTGGACATGAATAAAACCATCAATTCCAATAAACTGACTCAAGATTGTAGCAAGGTTGTTTACCAGTCGTACGAATCGTTGAAAGACTATAAAAATGCACTTGTTTACTATAAACTATATGTGGCTGCCAATGATAGTGTGAACAACATGGAAAGCGACAGAAAGATGATTGAGCAACAGTATCAGTTTGAATTCGACAAAAAAGAAGCACTTGCTAAAGCCGACCAGGATAAAAAAGATGCCGTAAACAACGAACGCCTCATGAGGGAACAAAGTGCCAAAAAAGCTTTGATTGGCGGCGTTGCACTTATGATTATAATTGCCGGAATTGCCTTTTATGCCTTCATTCAAAAACGAAAGGACAACAAGATCATCTCTAAACTGGCAAATGAACAGGAAATAGTGATTGAACAACGCACCCACGAACTTGCAGTAGCCAACCACGACCTCGCTGATTCCAACAAAAAACTGAGAGAACTGATTCAATATAATGCACATCAGGTGCGCGAACCACTCACTAGAATTACTGGTGTGATGGGCATTATGGACGACCTTTCTAATGAAGAATTCATGCAGGATTTTTGGCCGGAAATCGCAAGAGCTGTAAATGACCTTGATGGCAGGGTAAAAAACATCATCCAAAAGGCTCAGGAAAACGACGACAGTCACGACGACGACAACGAACTATTCAGCCAGAAAATCCATTAAAAGAGGTCTCTACTTTTGCAAATGAATTGTTAATTAAAAACACTCTTTCGGTATAAGTTATTGACAAAGGGGGGTATAATAGTGTATCTTTAAAAAAACAAACCGCACTGCCATGAATAAACTGTCCTCTCTCTTCGCATTTTTATTTTCTTTTTTGATGGCTTCCGGCGAAGTGACCGCCCAAACCATTTTCGCTGAAGATTTTGAATCTACCACTTCTTCATCGCTACCAACAGGCTGGTCGCAATCAGTTGCACCCAACGATTCGGTTGGGTTTAAATGTGGCACCTCGTTCAATTCAGCCCACTTTCTTCCGGGCGCCCATACCAAGTATGTGGCATTGAACGATGATACTGCTGCCCTTGCAATGAATACCAATGTACGCCTATTCATGCCATCATTGAACTTATCAGGATTAGATACCAGCCATCTGGCAGTTCTTAAATTCGATTTTTTCTCTTTACCCATCAGCAGGGGCAGAGACACAGAAAGGGCGTGGATTGAGATTTCACTGGATGGCGGCTTTAGCTGGCGCATTATTTCGCAAATACCCATAGGTTGGTGGGACAATTTTCAGTTACCCTTGTACGGCTGTAACGGATTTAGCGATGTGCGTATAGCATTTAAATACACCGATGCCGGGAACCACATGTCAGGAATTGCATTTGATAATATCACAGTCTCTGTTTACCCTAGGTTTGAGCTGGGACTCGCTTCTATTTCGCCTATGACCGGCACTTCATTTGCATACGGATTAGCTGGCTCAACCGTAAATGTGAGCGGAAAGGTGAATAATAATGGAGCTGACCCCGTAACTAATTTTTTAGTCCATTACATTTTCAACGGCGGAACTACTGTCAGCGAACGCATCAATTGTAATATTCCGCCGTTTTCAAACGCTACATTTTTAGACAGTATTCCTATCACGTTTCCCACCACCGCAGGCAGCTACCCACTCAAAGTTTGGGTAGAACTGGCAGGTGACGATTTGCATACAAACGATACAATTACAAACGACACCTTGGTAACTGTTACCAGAAAACCTTTGAAACAATTGCTTTTTGAAGATGGCACCGGAATCACATGCGGATGGTGCCCAAGAGGCATGGTGTATTTGGACTCTATGAACGACATACACGGCGATAGTGTCAATCTTATTGCCGTACACTACGCCGACACAATGACTATCCCCGCCTATGATTACTACATGCGCGGATATTACTTCACCAATGGTTTACCCGCCATGACGCCCGATCGCAGTTTTGTAAACGACCCCGACCAAATTTTCAATAACTACAACCAACTTAAAGACGGATTTGGTTTTGCTGATTTGTCCATTGCACCGCGTTTGACAGGCAACAATGTTCAAGTTGATGTGCAGGTAACCCCGGCTATTAATTTACAAGGCAATTACAAATTAGTAATGGTGATGGCAGAAGACAGTGTGTATGGAAGAGGCAATGCATGGTACCAACACAATTACTACAGCGGTAACACAGCGTTTCTACTTTCTTATGGCGGACTGAACTATAACGCACAACCCGACAACGTGCCTGACAGCCTGATGGTGTTCAACCATGTAGCACGTTCCATAATTCCAACTGTTAACGGAGATTCAAGTTCTACACTCCCCCATTCCATGCACCTCGATTCGGTGTACACAATGACATTCAATGACACCCTCAAAACCGAATGGAAGGCAAGAAAAATTAAAGTGATTGTAATGTTGCTTGACGCCCGCACTGGTAGGGTGTTAAACAGCAAGGGTATGCCGCTGATAAGAAATACAAATTCGGCAATTGCAATGGCTTCTAATTTTGATATTTCTATATTCCCAAACCCTACTAAAGACCGATTTACAATTCAATTCAACAGCGAACAACTAACAGACTATCAACTCTCCCTGACTGATGTTTATGGAAGAATTATTATATCTAAAGAATTGAAAACAGAAAAGCACTCTAACAACATGGTTATTGATGTTTCAGAGTTAAAATATGGCAACTATACCGTTTTAGTGAAAAATAGAAACGGTACAGTATTTTCAAAAATAATTACAGTAGCCCCCTAATAATAATGCTCAAAATCATTCGTAAAGCGTTTCATTTTTTTTACTTTTAGCACATCTTTTAGTCAACAATAGATGGAGCAAGGAATCAATGCAACGAGCAAAACGCCCGATTTTTCCGATTTCAACAATACTATAGTTGCATATAAGGCTACATCAAACATTGTCAAAGAAATTGATGTAGCTGCAACTACGTACAGGGATTGTATTGCCGTTTCGTACAAAGACAAATCAATTCCCTACAGCGAACTCCATTTACTTTCAAATAAACTTGCTCACTACCTCATTCAAAATGGCGTTCAACCGAACGATAATGTAGGCTTATTGGTAACCCGCTGCCCCGATATTGTTACGGGCATGTTGGGCATATTGAAGGCAGGAGCCGCCTATGTACCTATAGACCCCGAATACCCGGCACCAAGGCAGGAGTACATCATTCAGAATTCAGGCATTCAAGTATTAATTGCTAATACCGATTATAATTTCCCTACGTCAACAGGTAACGTACGGGTGATTGATTTAAGAAATTTAGATTTCGATGGGCAGCCCGACCAACTTCCTGAAGTAACAATTGACCCCAATCAACTCGCATATACCATCTATACATCGGGTTCAACAGGCAATCCTAAGGGGGTGATGATTCGACACCATTCGGTGCTTAACCTGTGCCAGTGGGTGAATAAAACCTACAACATAGCGCCGGGGCACCGACTTATGTTCATTACTTCTATTTGTTTTGACCTTTCGGTGTATGATATTTTCGGGACTCTTTTTGCCGGGGCAACTATAGAAATAGCCGATACCGCTGAGGTCTACGACCTGGCACGCCTTGCAGTGATGTTGCAGGAAAAGAAAATTACGTTCTGGGACTCGGTGCCTACTACACTCGATTTTCTGGTGCGCGGACTCGAAGCAAGAAACACTGAATTCACACAAAACGACCTGCAAGTGGTTTTCTTAAGTGGTGACTGGATTCCGGTCAATCTACCTGAGAGAATCAAAAAGTTCTTCCCCAATGCAAAAGTGATTAGCCTGGGCGGAGCAACCGAAGCTACAGTATGGTCCAACTATTTTCCTATTGAATATGTTGACCCGCAATGGAAGAGCATACCTTACGGCAAACCCATTGACAACAACTTGTTCTACATACTCAACGACAAACTGGCCCCTGTACCCGCAGGCGAACAGGGCGAATTATATATTGGTGGCGTAGGTGTTGCTGCCGGCTACGCCAATGACAAAGAAAAAACGGACGCTGCATTCATCAAAGACCCTTTCAATGACGCATGCGGCGGCAGAATGTACAAAACGGGCGACCTTGGCAGAATGATGCCTGACGGCAACATGGAATTTTTGGGCAGGAAAGACCAACAAGTGAAAATACGTGGGTTCAGGGTTGAACTGGGAGAGATAGAAAGTGTTGTACGCCAGTATAAGTTTGTTGACCAAGCAGTAGTCATCGCCCGTAAAATTGATGGGCTCAACAGGTTAATGGGCTATATAGTACCCAAGCCGCGATTTGATAAAGATGCGCTCATGTCTTTTCTCAGGCGCAAACTGCCCGACTACATGGTGCCCGGTTTATGGATGGAACTACAAGCACTACCCCTTAATCCCAACGGGAAAATAGATAGAAATGCCCTGCCGGAAATTAATATGGCTGGAACAGGCAACGAACATATTCCACCCGGCACAACCACCGAAAAACAAATTGCTGCAATATGGCAACAGGTGCTTTCGGTGAAAGAAATAAGCATTAACGATAATTTCTTCGACCTGGGCGGGCAGTCGTTGCTCGCTGTGCAAATGCTGGCAGAAGTGGAAGCACTGTTCAACAGAAAAGTGAACATCAATACCATTTTTAAGCATAATACGATCGCGTCATTTGCTGCGTTCCTTGAGAAAGAAACACCTCAGGAAGTGTTTAGATCGGTAGTGCCCATAAAAACAGAGGGCAGCAAAATACCGTTGTACATTATACACGGAGATGGCTACAATTTTTCCAACTTCCGCAACCTTGCCGATTGCATGGATAAAGAACAACCTGTTTACGCCATTCAACCCTTGGGGCTTGACGGCAAATCGGAAACGTTTGACAAAATGGAAGAGTTGGCGGCACACTACATTTCAGAAATCACCAAGCACTACCCTTCAGGGCCTTATGCGCTGGCGGGATATTCGTTTGGGGGATATGTGGCAGTAGAAATGAAAAAGCAACTGGAAACAGCCGGGAAAGAAGTTTCTTTGCTGGGCATTTTTGACACCGACGCCTCTAATCTGTTTTACAAGAAGCCGCTCAGCCAAACGATATTCAAAAAAATAAGCAGGCAGTTACCAAAGGCATTATTTATTACAAAATCGCTCTTTGCATCACCCGATGAAACCCTTGAATACCAAAAAGCACTATACGAACGCAAAAAAGAAGCCCGCCTGATAGCAGCCGGAAAAAAAGACGCTCCTACGCTTGAAGGCACACACTTACTGCTGGAAAAAATAAACCAAAAGCATTTTGCAGCCCTCAACAACTACGATATGCAGCCCTTCACCGGAACGTTGCATCTGTTCAAGGCACAGAAACGCATTTATTTCGTCGACGACTTTGAATGCCTGGGATGGCGCGCCTATGCCCGTGGCGGAGTGAAAGTACACGATGTACCGGGCGACCACAAAACCATGTTTTTCCCTCCCAATGTAACCAGCCTTGCAAGGGCGGTGCAACAAGCACTCGACGAAGCCAATCAACCTTTTATAAAATGACCATAAGACCATACCAAAGCAGCGACCTGGATAGTTGCGTAGCGATATTTATGTCGGCATACAACAAAATGCCATGGAACTACCAATGGAAAGCTGCCGGGGCTGCTCAATATTTACAAGAATACATTGGTGCACCCAATTTTGTAGGTATGGTTGCAGAAGACAATGGTGTTGTGTGTGGTGTGCTTTTTGGGAAGCTCAAGACCTGGTGGACAGGCAAACAGTTTTTTGTTGATGAACTTTTTATTGATGGCTCTCGCCACGGACAGGGTATTGGGAAACAATTAATGAGCCATTGCGAAACCAACATTTGTCGCCCCAACAATGTCACTACCATCACACTTATGACCAACAAACTCATGCCCGCCTACGAGTTCTATATCTCCAACGACTATTATAAAGTCGACCAATACGTGTTTATGTTCAAGGAACTGGAATAGTATTGGCTACGCCAGCCTGTCTGGATATTGTATTTCGGAAGCAGATGCTTCCTGAATGGTAAGACGAAGGAAACTTCGCCCAGATGATTGGTGTATTTTATATGGTTGAGATACAGGGCAAATGCCATTTGCCCCTACAAGGGGATTATTTTTTGATTGGTCATTTTTAATGCGAGAATGTAGGGGAGTAAGGCTTACGCCCGGTAACAACAAAATTGCACCGGCAGGTCGGATACTTGCCGCCACCCAAGCGTAGAAGACCCCACGATTAGCTACATTTTTTCTAGTCTTTTAAAAACTTACCTGCCACAGTGCCTGTATGTACAAAATACAAGCCTTTAGGCCACGATGCTATATTAAGCTGAGTACTACGGTGTTGTTGATTGCTCTCGCGGTACATGACCCGCCCCGAAACATCAGTAACTACAAGTTGTTCCCAATCGTTACCCGCAACTATTTGTATTTCTGTTTGTGCAGGGTTGGGCTGCAGCCATATTTCATTGGCAGCAGTAGTTACTACAGGTACGCTTGTGTTGTAGCGCACAATGGTTTTTATGGGGCTGCCTGTACTGTCGTAGCAACCACGGGCGGTACTGGTAAGTACTACAGTAATGCTATCAATAGCTCGTGTTTTTACATATTGTACTGTAGGTGTGGTGGTAGTAGCAAACAGGCTATCGCCGTTGTACCACTTAAGGGTATAGCTGCTACCTGCACCAGT
The DNA here is from genome assembly GCA_947454235.1 of Chitinophagaceae bacterium. GTDB lineage: Bacteria > Bacteroidota > Bacteroidia > Chitinophagales > Chitinophagaceae > Flavipsychrobacter. Next base: position 409,259 of record CANGIY010000001.1, on the reverse strand, counting down.
AATGGTAGCATTTAAATGCACTGTATCGCCTATTGCAGCACCAGCGATGCCACTTAATGAAACACTTACAGGGCTTAAAGTATCAATTATAAATTGTATTGAATTACTTGAAGCAACACGATTTGTGACACAGTACAAATCACTCACAATTTCGCACCTTACACTATCTCCGCTGTTAGGCGTAAAAGTATAATACGGTAAGCTAGTAGTTATAGGCGCACCATTAATGTACCACCTAAAAGCAGGCGAAGGCCCGCCTCTTGAATAAAACGCATGTAAGGTTGTTGGGTACCGGCTACAAAACTGCACAACACCTGTTTCCGTTGTCGATGCTTGATTCGTTAAAGATATCGAAATGTTAGGTAAATACTCTTTATATATTTTTCGAACTCTGTAGTTTCCTGCATCATTCATATAAATTTCTCCACAAGCTCCAACAACTGTGGATAATGGATCGTAAATTTTGGCATTTATTGCTGGACCGCCATCGCCAGAATAACCGCGAATACCATTTCCCCCAATTGTATATACATATCCATTTGTATCAACCATTCTCGTTCTCAATCGTAGTACGTCAGAATAATAAATTCTACCGAACGAATCACTATTTATGTCGTACATTTCTATATGTGCGTTGGTGGCAGGTACACTATCTGCATATGCAAAACTCGTATCCAGCGAGCCTGCCAGTGTATGAATAAAATTTGTACCTGAATCAATTTTCCTAATCAAAGTCAAATCACTTGTGTAAATATTATCATGCCTATCCACGCAAACATAAATATAGCAACCGCTATCCGCGGTAGCAGGACCAGATGAAGAAACATTTCTTACGCAACGCCCGTTACCAGCAATATTTGAAACAATCGAAGTTGCCTTGTCGATTTTATTTATATATCCGTTATTAGCACATAGCAAAACATTGCCATGACTGTCAAATGCCATACTTGTGATATACCCAAAACTGGTTGCCGAAGCAGGTCTACCTTCTCCCGAAAATGTGGAACCACCATTTCCAGCATAAGTGGAAATTCTACCTGTACGGTAATCTACCTTACGTACCCTGCATCCAAGATTTTCAACAATGTAAACGTTTGCTGAATCATCCGTCAAAACCCACAATGGATCATTCAGACTCGCACTTGACGCAGGTCCTCCATCGCCTGCCGAAACCGCAGTACCATCACCTGCAAAATGTGTAATACGCCCAGAAGCATCAATTTTTCTAACTGTATTATTAACCCAACGAGTAGCCAAGTAAATATTTCCATATTTATCTGGAACAGATGGATTTCCAGTTTGCAAACCAGCCGAAGTTGCCATCCCACCGTTCCCATTTTCTACGTTTGTACCATTACCTGCTATTGTTGTTATGTAATAGGGTTGACTGAAGCCTGATGGTAAAAAGTACACGAAAGCAAAAAGTAGAAATAGATACCTCATAGACAACAAATAATGAAACAAATTTATTCATTTTTTTATTGGTGATGGGAGCTTTTTGGCAAAAAAAGTTTGTTGTCTCAATCAGGATTCTCAGAATTACAGAATTTTCAGGAAGGGTGGCGTGTAATTTATATGGTTGAGATACAGGGCAAATGCCATTTGCCCCTACCAGTTGTGTTTTTTTTGATTGCTAACGCACTGGTCCTTGTTTGTAACAGCCTGTCCCGATAGATTTTGGTTCGGGAAGGATCAGGCGGCAAGGCGTCTTTAACGCCTCGGTCAAACATGATTTTATTGTTCAATTTTAAATGATTAAGCAATCCCGCTTGCGTACAAACCATATTTCAGTTGCAACCAAATTTAAAAAAACTATAAAAAAATAGGCTGCCTTTGATAGACAGCCTATAAAATATGTTGCATTGCAATTATGAACGGAATCTTCCCCTGTTAGGGTGCGGACGTGGACCATAGCGGTGACCACCCCAATAACGACCTTTCACATCATGAGCTCTTATAGCCCCAATGTGTTTGCGGGTTTTACGAACCGGAACTGAAAACGGCCTGCTTGTGCGGGCTGCTTCCTTTGGCCCTCCACACGACTCTAGTAGGAAAGTCGCTACTAATATGCCAAGAATAAAAATGACACGGTTTCTCATCAAGTGCTAAGGTATAAAAAAATATCATTTGCAATATACTTTCAGCATTTTTTACCGTCACGCCACACTTATTCCCCTTAAATTTGCACTTGGTAATCGAACAAAAAACCCAAAAATGACTGTAACCTGCCATAAAATAAAGGACGCGCTCGCAAAAAAAATACTCATTATCGATGGTGCAATGGGCACTATGGTACAGCAATATAAGCTCAATGAGGCCGACTACCGCGGTGAACGCTTTAAGAATTGGCACAAAGACATCAAGGGCAATAATGACATCCTCTGTCTCACCCGCCCCGATATTATTGAACAAATTCATTTAGAATACCTGAGGGCTGGTGCCAACATCATTGAAACCAATACATTCAATGCACAATCGATTTCGCTTGCCGACTACGATATGCAGGAATTTGCCTATGAAGTGAATGTGGCAGCAGGAAAAATAGCACGCGGAGCCATTGAAAGATTTAAAGGGGAAACCAACCAACCCGATGGCGACTTTTATGTGGCAGGGGCAATTGGCCCTATGAATAAAACGCTTTCTATTTCACCCGATGTGAACAACCCGGGTTACAGAGCAGTTACATTTGATGAAGTTGCCAATGCCTACACTGAACAAATATCGGGACTGGTAGATAGCGGTGTTGATATACTTTTAATAGAAACCATTTTTGACACGCTGAACGCAAAAGCTGCCATTTACGCTATCAATACCTACTTCAAAAACACAGGAAAGGAGAAATTGCCAGTCATGATTTCAGGCACTATCACCGACGCTTCCGGCAGAACGCTCAGCGGGCAAACTTTGGAGGCTTTTTATGTTTCGGTAAAACATGCAGAACCTATTAGTATAGGTTTCAATTGCGCATTGGGAGCGAAAGACATGCGCCAGCACATCAAAGAGCTGGCTCGCATATCAACCTGCAATGTAAGTGCCTACCCGAATGCCGGACTACCCAATGCCATGGGTGAATATGACGAAACACCTGAACAAACTGCTGAAATTATTGAAGAATGGGCTAAAAATGGCTGGCTGAACATGGTAGGCGGCTGCTGCGGCACCACTCCCGACCACATTAAAGCAATAGCCGAAAGTGTTGGTAAATACGCGCCCAGGCACGCTGCAGCAGCAGTAATGCAAGATTAAGAAGTACTTAGTTTTGCGCTTCTTTCACTATGTTTTTTACCACCTCGTCTAACTCTTTCATTTTTTCATTGAGCCCACGCAGCATGTTCTGTTGCATTTCAGGTTCCAATTGCTGATCGAGTAATACTTCGGTGATACCTATGACTGTACTCAATGGTCCGCGTATGATGTGAGACTGCAACCAGGCAATGTTTTGAAATTGCTTATCGTTCTTTTCGAGTGTTTCGCGCATGGCAGTGAACTGCGTGATATCGCGGCGCGAGCACGAAATTCCGTCTATTTTACCTTCACTGTTATAGATAGGCTTCATCAACAATGCCACATCAACTTGTTCGCTGTGTGGAGTAATACTCTTATCGAGTATTTGCGCCACCTCGCCCTCCATAGCCCTGTGTATACACTCAATTATTTTTTCCTTGATAGGTATAGGCAGTCTGCGCACGAAATCTTTTTCACCTACATGGGGCTTCTTGCCTGTAAACCCGTAAATAAACTCAAAGTACTTATGATTGAACGCCAGAAGGTTGAACTCTTTATCGACCGACCATAGAGCGGCTTCAGTATTTTCCAACAGTGCCAGGTAGTTCAGCCTTTCCCGCTCGCTTTTGGTCAGCAGTTCCTGATGCGCAGTTTTCGACGAATGAAGGATATTCTTTTTATCAACCTCCAATTGTTCCACCTTGTCACTACTTTCCCTGAACATGCGCCATAATAAAAACAAGAAGAAACTCACGGCACAACATATCAAAATCAGTATGGTCACATACAGCGAACGAGTTTTATTTTTTTCTGCCAACAGTTCAATTTGCTTCTCATTCACTGCATTACTGAATCCATTGTCCAACGCCGAAAGCATCAGGCTCGACTTCTCCTGCCACTTTTTCTCCCTCAGTTCGTCGTGGGTGCGTTGCCACTTGAGTGCTATTGCAGGTTCGTTCAGCGAAGAATAAATAGTGCTTCGAATTAATGAACTTCTGAATAAAATCTCAAGACTATCTTCTGCTCGCTTGGTACTTGCATTCAGGCAATAAAATGTTTCAACTGTATCAAGCAGTTTTTTTGCTTCGGTAATCTGACTGTTAAAGGCAAGTACCTGCGCCAATTTCAATTGGTTAAAGGTTCTATCTATAGGGTTACGCTGCGCTTTCTCACTTAATTGAATAGCCTGCTTCAAATATTTTGTTGCAGAATCGTATTGACCTGCCGCTCCAAAAGCATCACCCAAATTACCCAGGATAACGGAATTAGCTTCCATCCTTTGTCCGGCGTCTATCCCTCCTGTGTCTGTATCAAAACAATGACTGATATATTCAAGTGCAATGCGGTAATGATAGATGGCAGTGTCATATTTTTTCTGTTTCGCATAGCTCAAAGCAATATTGTCCAAAACCTCTTGTTTGAACATTTTTACAGCACCGCCTTTAGGCTCAGCCTTGCCTGTTAAAGCCTTTGCAGATTGTTGAAAAAAATTGGCGGCTTTTAAAAAATTATCAGCCTGATAGTATGCCATACCCAATGAGTGGTAGTGGCGGGCGCGCACCAGTGGCGACTTAATAGTATCAACAATCGACTGGGCTTTTTCAAAATTCCTGAATGCATCGGCATATCTTCCTCCTTGGTAATACACCTCCGCCAGGGCGCTCAATGCGTCAAACATTTTGTCGCCTTTATCGCGCAAACTACCCTTTGATGCCATAATATACATACTGTCAGCATATTTAAGCCCGGTAGTCAGGTCGTTTTTATTGTATTTGTAATAAAGAAAGAAACCTTTGTACAACCTGTATTTTTCCTCATCGGTTGTTGCAATCGCCATCAAACTATCGAGCGTTTCTTTCGCCTTAAAGCCCCCTGCACGGTCGCCAGAAACTATGGCCTCGACATCAGGAGTTGCCGTTTTTCCCGAAACATATTGAACATTATCGCCCTTCTCTTTGCAGCTTTGCAGCGCAAAAATTAAAACTATAAAGAGATGTATATGTTTCATTTGGATAAAAATAGAAAATCAGTTTGGCTTAGTCAAGAGTTAGGGACACAAATTTTTAAAATTATTCCGGCTTGTATATTGCACTATCCGTTTTGCCCCCATAAATATTGTAAGTGCGCCACATACCTGTCTGCCGCTCTCTGTGAATTACTTTAATTAGCTCTTCATTGGTAAATGCATCAGTAATTGTGTTGCTGTCGCAAATAATTTGCAACGGTCCTTCCATTTTCGACTTGTACAATGAATCGAATACAATTGTGGCAGCAAGAATGTCGGTGTGTTTACATTCATTAGCTCTGTTAAATCCGTAGGTACAAATATGTAGTCCACCATCCTGATAGTAGGCAACATTAACGGCCATTGAGTCGTTCACGTCGTAAACCACATCAGGCAGGTCGCCCCTTATTGTATCTGTGTGTGTTATACCTTTTCCCTTACTGTTGTAAATGGTCTCATTGAGCACCCAATAACCGTTCTTGTCCAGCACACGCTTTCTCATCAATTTGCTGTGCACGAAAAAATATTCTGCTACGTGAAACGCAGAATATCGCTGCTTGATGTAAGTTGAGGTATCGGTGCAATCAGGGTAAATGTATTCCCTGCTAACGGTCTTGTCGTCGTTCAATACCTTTTTCTCACAGAACCTGTATGCGGTGCATAACACAAACACCGGCACGAGTAAAAAAACTGATATTGAAAACTTACGCAATAACACAGCCTAAAAGTACAAAAAGAAAGTTCTTTCACTGCCTGTCAAAAAATTACCATGTTAATATTTATTACTTTTACACTGGTGAGAAAACAATTTAAAATAGTGATATTACTGGCTTCGGCATTGGCACCCTTTTTCACGAATGGCGAAGCACTGGCACAATCAAAGAAAACCGCACCCAAACAAGCCCAAAGGAGCGCACCCAAAATAGTTTTTGATATACTACATGCCGGAAACAGCAAGAACATAAGTGTGAAAACCACAGAATTAAAATGTTCCATTAAAGGCACAAGCGATCAAAATAATAAGGTAGATGTAATGTTGAATGGCAAGGCAATTGTTGAAAATTTCTCGGTAACAGCGTCCACTAAAAACCCAAACCTGACGAGTAGTTTTAAAATAAAGCTTGCCCCCAAAGTTAACTTACTCACTTTCAGTGCCAATAAGCTAAGTGCCAACGATTCATTCAACATCAACTTTGTTGTTGACGATAGCCTGAATGAATATAGGTACATGGCAAAATGTGCAAAAAACAAAAAAACCACGCTCATCATCTCTAAACAGTAAGCATGACAACTTCAATAAAAAATATTCTATCTATTGTAACGTTTGCCGCCTTTGTGGGCTTAATAAGTGTGGCAGGTCCTTTAAAAAGCAGAATCAAACCCACCCCTTCAGGCAGTGAAGAGGGCGAAGAACTGGAAGCCAGGAAAAAAGCGTACATAGAAGCAATACATCGCGCTGCACCGGGTACCGACTGGCGCGCAATAGAACAACAAAATGCCATCAACAGCTATTACCGTTTCCATAATATAAGCAATAAGACTACGGCAACTTATGCGGGTGGACTAATAAATGCAACATGGTTTGAGCGCGGCAACGATAATCAGGCAGGTCGAATGAATTCGTTTGTGTACTTTCCCGGCACCTCAAAAGTGTATGCAGGTGCAGATGGGGGAAGTATATGGATGTCTTCACTCCCAACCGTAGCGTGGAGAAAAGTATCAGACTTTACAGAATTTAATACCGCTTCGCTAGCAGCAATCCAACGAGGAGGAACAGGAGCAAGGGTGTTTTGTGGTGCCTATGAACGCTTGTGGCGCACCGACAATGATGGAACAACCTTTGATACATCAAGGGGTTTGTCGTTCCCTATTGCATGGGGTGCAAACAGAATTCTTCGCATTTTCCCGGTGCATGATGCACGAAACACTATTTATTGCGTGACCTTTTTATGGGAGCCAACCACCTGGACTGCACAATTTGCATTGTATGCTTCAACCGATAGTGGATTGAATTTCAATTTCATACGCTATTTCAATTACCACAACGACAACCAATTGTCTTTCAGCACTGCGCTGAACTCTTCAGACCTATATGCGTTGGGGGTTAAAAGCTCAGGCGCCGATACATTGTATAGAATCACTAACAGTACCGTAACAGTTGCAGGAGTTTCAAATGCCATCAATTCGACCGACGACAAATGTGATATGCAATGTATGCAGGTTGGCGGTGTAACCCATTTTTATGCGATGACGGGTGGTACAAATATCTATCACTCCACCGATTCAGGAAACCACTGGCGTTTTAAAAGCAGCCCGACTGATGGATACATGATTGGCGTTTCTTGTGCGCACCCGGAAACGGTTTATTATGGCGGCGTTGAAGCCTTTCGAAGCAATGACAGCGGCGGTACATGGACAAGGGTAAACACCTGGGGCAGCTATTATGGCGACCCTGCCAACAAACTACATGCCGACTTACACGCATTTTCATCATTCTTCACCTCTTCAAGTGCTGAATTTTGCCTTGTGGGTACCGATGGTGGTGCTTACATTTCAAACGACAGGCTTGCGACCGTTTCTAATTTAAGTTTGGCAGGCTTGCACGTCAACCAAATGTGGGACCACATCACCAGTCCGGGCGACTCTAGCATTATTATTGGTGGCGCACAAGATCAGGGACTTCAGATGACATTGGCAGGTGCCGGCACCGGTACAGGCATCATCAACTCAAACCAAATTATTTCAGGTGACTACGGACAAATGCGTTTTACCAACCAGGGCAGAACCTTATGGCCCGAATATCCTGGCGGCTGGATTTACCTGTTTAACAATTTAGGCACTTCAAGCCCCAACCAGTTTTGCAGCTATCACCAGTTAGGCTCTCAGTTGCCTGTTTATGGGTGGATGCTGCCAACCAGCCCTTATTACACCAGCGATACACAAGATGAAATACTCATTGGTGGGGGTAATATTTCAGGCGACACTGGCTCATACCTCATCAAGCTCACTTTAACAACGGCAGGTACTCCAACAGTAACGCCTACACAATACGACTTCAACTTCCGATCGCATTCGGCGTCCGGCACTGCAGGGATTTCAGCAATAGGCATTTCTAAACTGAGCAACTCTCTGCTCTATGTTGCGACAGAAGATGGAACGTTTTTCTACAGCACCAATGCAGGCACCACGTGGGATTCATCTTCAGGCTTTTCAGGCGTTGGTTCTTATTACTTATATGGTTCAAGCATACTTGCATCAGCCGATAGTGTGAACAAAGTCTATTTTGCAGGTAGCGGTTATAGCAATCCGCCTGTGTTCGTTTCCCGCGATCATGGTGTTACTTTCACCGATATGTCTGCCGGATTGCCGCCAACATTAGTAAACCGCTTGGCAGCCTACAAAAACGACTCCTTTGTATTTGCTGCAACTGAAGCAGGACCTTACGTTTACGTTACAGCACGTAACCGTTGGTACAGCCTTGCCGATGCTGGTACACCTGCCGTAAACTGGAAAAGTGTTGAATACATCAAAAGCATTAATACTGTTCGTTTCGCGACTTATGGTCGCGGTATATGGGACTTTGTAATGCCGCATCCGGGCAACGTACCTACAGTCAACAACCAAACGCCGCAGTACACTTTGGGCCCTAACCCTTTGTCTGCTGGCAAGGCACTTACTGTTTTTTCGCAACACAACGAAATCCTTCAAATTAAACTAACCAACCTGGCTGGTAGCCTGGCGTTTAAGTCTGTAGTCAATTCAAATGAAGCGTTTGAGACAAGAAACATGCTGCCGGGTATTTATGTTTATGAAGTAACCGGGGAAAGCGGTACGATTAAAGGAACTATAGTTGTGCAACCGTAACATAAAGCACACCAATTAACATGGCTTATTTTAATAATTGCTGTTACATTTAGTACTAGCGTACTACCTGTTTACGATAACTTTTATTAAATTGCCTCCAATTTTACAGATAATCTGTACAAGCATGGCTTATGCTGTAGTTGTACTGGTGTCCGCAAACAAAAATATATGAAAAAAATATTAACCGGTTTGTTACTTGTTGCTGCTGTAGGCAGTGTATCGGCTCAGAAGCTGAACCCAAACAGGTTCCCTTCACCAACAAGTATTTTATACGATAACAACGGTAACGACCTGAAGGGTTTTAGCTTAAAGTATAAGAACGACTTTGAAAATAAAGGGAGCATTGTGCTACAAGCTGGCGGCAGCGATTGGTCTTATGTTCAATTGAAAAACATTAAGTCACCGGGTATCAATAAAAAAGGAGAGCTTAACTACCTCAATGCCTTCGACGTAACTCTATTGACTTACAAAACTCGTACGAGTGGTAAAGCAACATGGTGGTCGCGCGAGTTTAACTTACCTGAAGGTAAACTACAGTATTTCAAGGCTGAAGATGATGGTAAAATCCCTTACGACGTTGTAAAATACACCGATGTAACCAACGAGTTGCAAAACAAAAAAATGACGATTGCTGAGTACGTTGATACGCTCACACGCCCTCATGATTTTGAATTGTTGTTTGGCAATACACTGTTTGTAAAAGCAGGTACTGTTCGTGAAGCGAGCGATTATAGTGCAATCGTTGCCTTCTACACTAAGTTTTTAGAGAAGTTCACAAATGTAAACGACCCTGTACTTGACGATAAATCGTTTGTTACATTCGTAAAAGCAGGCTCAACCGAATATGTTGGTTATTTCAACATGGTAAACGGCAGGCTTCAGGGATTTTTAGATAAACCTGAATCAGGTTTTGAACGCGATAAAGTAAAATTCGTGAATGAAATTTTTCGCAATATAACTGGTGCTGTAGTGTATGTTTATGGCGACGACCAGTTTGGCATGGGTAAAATGGTGAAAGCTAAAGTTGACAAAGCCAACCTGAAAATGGAAATGGTAAAAACATCTTCTTCTAAGAAATTCAATGCTGATTTCTAGTAGTAGCTGATTGTCAACACCTGCATAAATAATTCAAATAGCCGGTTCTACGAATTCGGCTATTTTTGTGCCCATAATAATCTAAAACAACATGTCAACGAAAATTACAGTTAACAGTAACGGTCCTTTGCGTATTGAAGGCGACTTCCAGATAGTAGATAAGAACGGCGAAATGTATGACCTTGGCGGTCGTGAAATTGTATCGCTTTGCAGGTGCGGACATTCAAAAAATCTTCCTTTTTGCGACGGTTCCCACAAGGGTCAGTTTGAGCACGAAGCAGTAGCATTTGCATTGCCTCCTAAGAAAGCTTAATAACCTCTTCTGAAATGAAAAATCCCCTTCCACTGACCGTGAGAGGGGATTTTTTAATGGCGCAGATGCCTTTAGTCTTCGTATTCAAACATATCGGCAAACCTACCTGCAATAGAATCTGCAACTCCCGGCATGTAATTATACGTATCGGTACTATCTTCAGTTTTGAAGTTAACCCCAGCAAGCACTTTAGCATAGTCGCAAGTAATATGGAACAATCCCTGCCCCCCTGCTGTTACAACAATCGGCGCAAACGTGGCATAGCTACCCTCTCCACGCACAGGCATGGTGATTGTCTTGCGGTGAGATGTGTTACCAATAGTGTACGAGAAACGCACCAGATTTGTGCCACTCTGTGCAGCAGTAGTATCGGCATATCCTTTTAATTTCATCAGTGCATATCCCTGGCTTGTGTTTCCGTACCACATGTCAGTATTACTCAGATAGCTGTTTACGGTAAATTCTCCTGGTGTTAAGCTATTTGCAGCATCATCAAGCCCAACATCAAATGTGATAGAATTGTACGTTCCAATTGGAGCATTGCCTGCATAGTAAATTTCACTGTCTATGCCTTTAATAATACGCACATTTGCCATTGAATACGACTTACCATCAACAGTTTTAAGTACGATATTTGAAATATAAAATTGCGCCGTTGATAAACTAAAATGCCTGCCTGTTCCATCAGGGTACAAAGTAGCGCCATCGTCTATTTCATTCGTATCAATATTAGAATGCAAGTGTAGGTAAAGATTGCCCTTACTTTCTACTCCTGAAGGGCTGTTGTGACATGAGAATAAAAACATGCTGGTAGAAGCAGCAACTAAACCAAAAAATATGTTTGAAAACCTTTTCATTGTAATTGATTTTTTAAAGTGAGTATTGTAATGTAGTTGTGAAAGAAAATTGATTTGACATTTGAAGTCCGTTGACGTGTTCAAAGAAAGGAATACCTCCCTCAATCAGCAAATCAAAATGACTCAAAAAGTTTTTTTGAAAATGAATATTAGCGCCAACGTATGCACTTAGCATTGACCTACCTGTATTGGCAACAATGTAAGAAGGATCATCGCCAACAACATAGCGCAAAGAAGAATAGTTTGAAACACCGCTGGTCGATTGCTGATTGGCATATTCTGCCCGCAATGACGCGTTTAGAAAATTGGTGCATCTGTAACTTCCCCATGCACTTGCACGGTAGTAATTACCCACCCTGTAACCCATGCTATTGTCATTCAGGCGTAGTTCACCCAAGGCATCGGCTCCATAACCCCATTTTTCACCGGGGTGAGCCCACGTAAGCCCGGGTGTTATACCCCAGCTACCGGTACCGGGCTGCATACTGTAAGGCATCCACTGTTGCGCTCCCAACATATTAATGCCCTGTGCATCGCACCTACCTGTTGGCACAATAGCGGTCAAAGAGGCTATAATTCTCCTGGAATCTTTCTGCGATATATTGTACAATGCCGAAACGCGGGTATCTGATAAGCCTCCAGCATCCATGTACATTGTTTGTTCAGGCATTTCCATGCCCTGCATCACCATGGGCTTCATGGTCATTTTCATGCCGGCGCTTTGGTAGGCTCCCATAACCATCATTGTAAAACGGTCGGTAACGCCATACATAGCCATCAACATGTGCATTTGCATGGTCATGGTTCCCGGAGCCATCATGTAGCTATTATACACTTCGCTTTTCGATACTCCATTCGCGCCCGAAGCCATGCCGCTCATACCCATCAGCATGTTTGTGTAGGAAAACATCCATTCCCCCTTTGGGTGTATGTGGTCGGTCATTATACCAACCGGACTCTGGTTGTTGCCATTGCAACAACTGTTTTTATAACAGCAGGGCGTTTTACTTTCACCACTGTCGTTGGTTTGCGCAATTGCATTCAAGGCTGTGCCCGAAAGCAATATTGCGCACAATATTTTAGATTTCATTAAATCTCCATTTAAGCCCTAACTGAGGACAAATAATTAAAGGCAGGGCTGTTCAGCCTGCTTAACACCAAATATTAAATGAGAGACTATGCACAGGGCGGACGCAACAACCTATCAAGGTGTGCGGGACGGAGATTACTGTTAAATGAAGGATATTCAACAGCTATTGCTAATGAAGTAAACGTTTGTAAACGGAACGGCTTAGGAGATTCACAAAAAAGTAGCAACACTGGCTTGCCCTTGCTATCGGCGCCACCGCCTTTCGACTGCTCCTTTTCCGACTTAGAAAGTTGCTTATTGAGATAACACTTTCCACAACACTTTTTTTCAGGGTGTGCCTTGTTTTCACAAAGATTGGCAGCAATGTAATCTCTATTCAGGTAGAACCCCGCTACTACTAAAAATTGCATGTTTATCTGCACTGCTATTGCAATGCACATGATAAACGTCACAACCGTTTTCGCGATTTTCATCTACTTTTGAATAATACTTTACAAAAGTAAGACTAACTCTTCTTTAAAAAGTACAAACTGACAAAACTCATCCACAAATGCCAAAACAAATAATTGTTTTATTCCTATCGCTTATCCTTTCAATCTCATCATATGCACAGGTCGGTAGAATTTTTATAGGTGTTAATGGACTCACCTGCAGCCAGTGTTCCCGCACGGTAGAATTAGAAATACGCAAATTGCCATTTGTAAAAGACGTAAGGATGGCATTAGAAAATACCGAAGGCGAACTCACCCTCAACACAAACACAGGCATTGATTATGCTAAAATCGCAAAAGCAATCGCTGATGCAGGCTTTTCGGTGAGATTTGTAGATGTTGAATATTCTTGCACCAATACAAACATTACTGAAGGCAAATGTACTGACATGGCAGGAGCTAGTTTTGTGTTTTTAAAACCCAAAACAACTTCATTGAATGGCACTTACAGACTTCAGCTATTAGGAAGCACATTTCAGCCCAAGAAAGAAGCAAAGCCATGGCTATCTGCCATGAAAGTAACTTGTCCTAACAATGTAAAGCCATGGTTTGTAACTATAAGAAAATAGCTACTATGGCCTTGTTGTTTGGCGCATCGGCGCAGGCACAAGAGTTATTTCCGGTTTCTGACCTTGCAAGCTCTGTACCCAAAGGTGCACTGGGTGTTCGTTTGTTCAATACCGGTTATCAGGAATCGAATATTTACAGGAGCCTTGGAGGTCTAAAATTATACTACGGTGCTACTGCACGCCTGTCAGTATCAGCGACATTTTCAGTTTCTAACATTCACAAAAAAACACTACCGTTCGATTTCATCACACATGCTCATACCGGCAGCAGCTTTTCAGGCAGCACCAATACTCCCGAAGCAGGAAGACCCTACCCATACATTTACAATGGCACCAACCTATATGCCAAGTACCGATTTTTCACCTCTGACGGGCAAAACACCCATTTCAGGATGGCGGCGTATAGCGAAATTTCAAAAATAGAAGTACCGTCGCACGTTGCTGAACCTGATTTGGCAATACACACCGGCGGCATTGGAGGCGGCGTTATAGCCACTTACCTCAAAAAACACTTTGCAGTTTCCTTCACAGGAGGTGTAGTTTTACCTTTTGACTCAAAAACCGATGCCAAGGACTCATACGGTGGCATCTACCCCACCACCATCAGTTACGGCAAGGCATTCAACTACGACCTATCATTCGGGTACTTGTTGTATCCGCGTAAGTATTCAAACTACAACGAAACAAACATCAATATTTATTGCGAGTTTAACGGTCGCACCTATGGTGCTGCTGACATCACTCAAAAAGATGGTCCTTATTCGTGGGCTGCCACATACCATATTTCGAACAATGCGCCCTTTTTAAACAGCGGCAGCTATTTAGATTGCTTCCCCGGCATTCAGCTTATACTTAAATCGGTGTACAGAGTAGAATTTGCGGCTGGTTTCCCGCTTATTGGCAAGAGTTATGAGCACTTGTACCCCGTATATATGGTGGCGATGCAACGCTACTTCTTTTTCGGGCGAAAAAGCTAGATGAGCGCAACAAAAAAGCCGCCTCGTGAGAAGCGGCTTTTGTATGATGGATGGAAAATATTATTCTCCAACAACTTCAAATTCAATTTCAACAACGTTGTCTTTACCGAAGTCGATAGAAGCTGTGTGTGTACCTGCTTCTTTAACTTCACCAACGATTGAAATTCTGCGGCGGTCGATTTCGTAACCTTTTTGCTCGCGGATAGCGCGTGCAATCTGGATAGCTGTAACAGAACCAAAGATTTTACCAGAAACACCAACTTTAGCACCAATTTTAATTGGAGACTGTTTCAATACAGCAGTTACATTAGCGATTTCAGCCATCAATTTAGCTTCTTTTTTCGCTAGTTGTTTGCGGCGCTCTTCCATGATTTTCTTGTTAGATTCGCTCGCTTCGATTGCGTATTTCTGAGGGATAAGGTAGTTGCGGGCATATCCCGGTTTTACTTCTACCATCTCGTGGGCTGCGCCCAGATTATCTACGTCTTTTATGAGAATGATGTTCATTAGATTTTACTTTAAAAGGTCAGTAACATATGGTAAAAGAGCCATTTGGCGGGCTTTCTTAATCGCCTGAGCAACTTTACGTTGGAATTTCAACGAGTTACCTGTGATACGACGTGGCAACATACGACCTTGTTCGTTCACAAATTTTTTCAAGAATTCCGCGTCTTTGTAATCTACATAGCGGATACCCATTTTCTTGAAACGACAGTATTTTTTCTGGCGTTTTTCAACCCTGGTACTGGTCAGGAATTTAATATCATTTTGTTTTGCCATTGTTTGCAGGATTTTAATTAGTTAGAAGTTTCTTCAGAAGCTTTGTTGCGCTTCCTGTTGTTGTAAGCTACTGAGAACTTGTCCAAACGTGTAACCATGTGACGCATAACGTTTTCGTCACGGTTCATTTGGATTTCCACTTTTGCGTTGGTATCAGGGAAAGCCCTGTACTCAACCACAAAATAAAGTCCTGTAGTTTTCTTAGCAATCGGATAAGCCAATGAGCGTAGGCCCCATGGGTGCTGTTGTCCGATTTCGCCGCCATTATCTACGATAATGTCAGTGAATTTCTTCTGAGCATTTTTGAAATCATCTTCTGAAAGAATTGGCGTGAAGATGATCATCAACTCATAATCCTGGAGTTTGTTTTCTTTTGCCATAATTTTATTTAGGTTAAAAAATGTTTTCCAAAGTCCCGGCTGGCAACTGGTTATCTCTAATTAAATTACCCAATTAGAAATAGCCGGAAATTTTGGGAGTGCAAAGGTAAGAATTTTTAAAACTATTTTCCAAAAATATGTCGCGCTATTTTGAATGGATGCAGTTCAGTGAAAATACAAGCGCAATTTGATACAAATTTACAATGAATAACTTAGTTTTGTACCCTCAATGTCTTCAATCGAATACATATTCAATTTCTACCTTTCTACGCGATGTAGCGTGGAAGTGGGCTCATAACAGGCAGGCACTCCCCTGCCCGCGCACTTCCGTTTTCAATTTATTTTATAGTTTATGTTGGGGCTACATGATTATTTTTGCGCCCTGAACATTATTTTTAATGATACAATCACAGTGTAACGACACTGCTAAAAATATATTATAGTCATGAATCACAATCTTAAGTTATATAACTCTTATACCCGCCAAAAAGAACTTTTCGAATCTATTGTTCCCGGTCACGTAGGTCTTTATGTTTGCGGACCAACAGTTTCAGGCGAGAGTCATCTTGGGCATGCCCGCCCTTATATTACGTTCGATGTAGTTCAGCGTTACTTGAAACACCTGGGCTACAAAGTGCGTTACGTTCGTAACATCACCGATGCAGGGCACTTTGAAGAAGAGGGTCGCGAAGCGCAGGACAAAGTTTCAGAAAAAGCAAAACTGGAAAAACTGGAGCCTATGGAAATGGTGCAGAAATACACTAACCTGTTCCATTATGGCATGCGCCTTTTCAACAACGACGAACCAAGCATTGAACCAACAGCAACAGGGCACATCATTGAGCAACAAAACATGATTCAAACCATCATCGAAAAAGGCTTTGCCTATGAGGTGAATGGCTCGGTGTATTTTGATGTTGCTAAATATGCAGCTGAATACCCATACGGCAAACTGTCAGGCCGCATATTGGAAGATCAGCTTGAAACAACCCGCGAACTGGACGGACAAGACGAAAAACGCAACAAAGCAGACTTTGCATTGTGGAAAAACGCACCACCTGAACACATTATGCGCTGGAATAGCCCTTGGGGTGAAGGTTTCCCCGGCTGGCACATTGAGTGCTCGGCAATGAGTGCTAAGTACCTCGGCGATATGTTCGACATTCACGGCGGTGGTATGGATTTACAGTTCCCGCACCATGAAAGTGAAATTGCTCAAAGCACTATAGCACACGGACATGAACCTGTAAAATACTGGATGCACAACAATATGATTACCATCAATGGTAAGAAAATGGGCAAGAGCTACAATAATGTCATTAAGCTATCTGAACTGTTTAGTGGCAATCACCCTATTCTGGCACAGGCCTACCACCCTATGGTAATTCGTTTCTATATTTTACAAACGCACTATCGCAGTACGCTCGATTTCAGCAACGAGGCATTGCAGGGTGCTGAAAAAGCAGCAAAACGCCTTTGGGAGACCTATGATGTATTGAACAAACTTGCTCACCCCGGCAATGAAACAGCAGCCGACAGTGAACTGGACAAAAAAATAGCAACATGGGTAGCAGAGTTCACTGAATTCATGGAAGATGACTTCAATACTGCCAAAATCATTGCCAACATGTTTGAATTGGCACCAGTGATTAATTCTTTCAAGGGCGGACAAATTCAGTTGAATGCAATTTCTAAAGCGACGTTTGAGTTATTAAAACAACAATTTGCTGCATTCCTTATTGATATCATGGGTATGCAACCATTCCAGGGACAAAGCAATGATAAACTTGATAGCGTGATGAATGTTTTAATTGACCTTCGTAAAGATGCCAAAAAGCGTAAAGACTTTGCATTGAGCGACGAAATCAGAAACAAACTTTCAGCGGCAGGTATTACGCTGAAAGACGAGAAAGATGGCTCGATGAGCTACACACTAGGCTAGATTATTTTTACTGCTGACTAAAACGGGGCACTTCATTAAAGTTAATGAGGTGCCCCGTTTTTATAGAAGTGTATTCACACCAAATTTTCGTAAGTATATATTAAAATCTAAATATGGCGACGTCCATTAAAATAAACACCGATTCTTTAACTGTTGACCCTATCAACGGAATCAAAGCCATGCTCCCTCATAAAACTGTTGAAATAACGAACCAGCCTGCTGAAGCAACTGACTATATCCTCAGTAACCCCGACTATGCCCATGAAATTCAAGAGCGTGTAGAACGGCATGAGAAGGGGAAAAAAACAATTTCTGTTAAACCCGAAGATCTACCATGAGGGCAGTTGAATTTACCGTAGAAGCATTCGATGAATTTAATAAGTATATTTTGGAGGACAAAAAATTAGCACTTAAAATATCTGCAATGCTAAAAGAGACCACCAAAAATCCAATTTCAGGAACCGGCAAACCAGAGCCTTTGAAGCACCAATTTAAAGGATATTGGAGCTGAAGAATTAATCAGGAAAATCGATTGACCTATAAGGTAACTGATTCATCATTTGTTGTAATTTAATTTTCTACCCATTCCCAACAAATTAACCCAAATCAATTTTCAATTTCGACCGTTCGGTTTATTTTTGCGAAACAGGAAATTTCTTAGAGGAGAGAGAGTTTTTAAAAATTTTCAGACGCACTTAAACAAATAG
The DNA here is from genome assembly GCA_947454235.1 of Chitinophagaceae bacterium. GTDB lineage: Bacteria > Bacteroidota > Bacteroidia > Chitinophagales > Chitinophagaceae > Flavipsychrobacter. The sequence goes on along the minus strand of CANGIY010000001.1, from coordinate 390,964 downwards.
TGATGGTTGATTGAGAGTTCGACCAATCACACACCGAAGGACACTATTACTGGAAAAATTTCGATTTCTATCGACACAAGGCATATCCATCACGGCAAAAACTCCCTGATGGATATGTTTTATTATTTCCGGGCACCATTATTCCTCCCTTAGTAAAATAATCTCCCATGTTTTAGCAGATAATACCCTTCTTTGCTTTGTAGTTTGCGTGAAATCAACTACTTTAATTCACAAATTCGATAAGTATGAAGATTCTGGATATAAAAACGATGAACGGCCCTAACTATTGGTCGTCAATCAGGCATAAACTGGTGGTCATGTTGCTGGACTTGCAAGAAATGGAAGAAAGACCTACGAATACAATCCCGGGTTTTCTTGAGCGCATTTCAGCCCTTATGCCATCACTCTATGAACATCGTTGCTCAGAAGGTGTTGCAGGTGGCTTTTTCAGCAGGGTGAAAGAAGGCACATGGATGGGGCATGTCATTGAACACATAGCCCTTGAATTACAAACACTGGCGGGCATGGATACCGGCTTTGGCAGAACCCGCGAAACGGGCGATAAAGGAGTGTACCACGTGGTATTCTCTTATCACGAAGCAAAAGCGGGCATTTACACAGCTCATGCAGCGGTAAAAATAGCCGAGGCGCTAATTGACGGAGTAGAATATGATCTACAAGCTGACATTCAAAAACTGAGAGAAATACGCGAAGACGAGCGTCTGGGACCTAGTACCGGTTCTATTGTCGACGAAGCAATAAAAAGAAAAATCCCTTATATCAGGCTGAACAGGCGTTCTTTGGTGCAGCTTGGCTATGGCGTAAAACAAAAACGTGTTCAGGCTACAATCGCCAGTACAACAAGCTCAATAGCGGTAGAAATTGCGTGCGATAAAGAAGAAACCAAAAACCTGCTTGAAGCTTCTGAAATACCTGTGCCGCGCGGTAAAATCATTTACGATGAAGATGACCTACAAAGCGTAATTGATAAAATTGGCTACCCGATAGTTACAAAGCCGGTTGATGGCAACCACGGCAAGGGCGCAACTACCAACATCAGAAATTGGGAAGATGCCGTTGCAGGGCTGAAAGCAGCTAAAGTTTATAGCAGAGCTGTGATTTGTGAAAAATACATCACAGGTCGCGACTACAGGGTTTTGGTGGTGAACTACAAGTTTGTTGCGGCTGCATTGCGCACTCCTGCCGCTGTTACAGGCGACGGCTTGCACACTATTAAGGAATTGATTGATATTGTAAACCAAGACCCACGTCGCGGTTATGGACACGAAAAAGTGCTTACTGCTATTAAAATAGACGACTTTACAATGGATATTCTCAAAAAAAGAGACTACACATTGGAAACTATTCTGGAAGCAGGCGAGGAACTGTGGTTAAAACCAACTGCAAACCTCAGCACAGGCGGCACCGCTACTGACGTAACCGACTACGTGCACCCTTCAAATATTTTCATGTGCGAACGAATTGCGCGCATTATAGGACTAGATATTTGTGGCATTGACATTATGGCTGCCGACCTTTCTATTCCTATCAAGGAAATTGGCGGTGCCGTACTGGAAGTGAACGCAGCTCCGGGCTTCAGGATGCACCTGGACCCTACCGAAGGCATACCGCGCAACGTTGCAGAACCAGTGATAGACATGCTCTACCCTCCTGGAGTTTCAGCAAGAATACCGATTGTAGCCGTTTCGGGCACCAATGGTAAAACAACTACAACCCGCCTAATAGCACACATTGTAAAACAAATGGGCTACAAAGTAGGCTATACAACCACCGACGGTGTCTACATCCAAAACCAACTGATGATGGAGGGCGATTGTACAGGGCCGGTTTCTGCTGAATTTGTATTACGCGACCCTACAGTCGATTATGCAGTGCTTGAGTGTGCACGCGGTGGTATTCTACGTGCCGGCTTAGGCTTCCATAATTGCGATGTAGCAGTTGTTACTAATGTTGCTGAAGACCACCTTGGGTTGGGCGGCATTGACACTATAGAGAAACTGGCAAAAGTAAAAATGGTGCCTGCAAGTGTTGTATTCCCAACAGGCTATACGATTTTGAACGCCGATGACGACTTGGTGTATAACATGCACAAAGATCTCAAATGCAAAATCGCATTTTTCTCCCTCAACGAGCATTCAGAACGCATTAAGAAGCATTGCTCTGAAGGCGGACTTGCTGCTGTGTATGAAAATGGCTACATCACCATTTTGAAAGGCGGTTGGAAAATACGCATTGATAAAGTAACCAACATACCGCTTACTTTCTCGGGTATGGCGGAGTTTAACATCGCGAACTGTCTTGCCGCAACACTGGCTGCGTATGTTCAAGATTTCAAAACTGAAGACATCAGGCTGGCACTCCAAACATTCGTTCCTTCACCTGCGCTCACGCCGGGTCGTATGAATATGTTCAGGTTCCGCAACTTCACAGTAATGTTAGACTATGCGCATAATACACACGGATTAAGGGCAATTGGCAAATTCCTACACACAGTTGAAGCATCGGTGAAAGTGGGTATAATAGCCGGAGTGGGCGATCGCCGCGATGAAGACATTATTTCATTGGGACAAGCCGCTGGCGAAATCTTTGATGAGATCATCATCAGGCAAGACAAACACCTGCGTGGCAGAACAGAAGAAAATATCATTGAGCTTATCTCAAAAGGTATTTACAGTGTCGATGCTACCAAAAAAATCACGGTGATCAAAAAAGAGCCGGAAGCAATTGACTATGCTATTAAAAATGCCATCAGAGATGCATTCATTGTTGTTACCAGCGATGTGGTACCTGATGCCCTGGAACAAGTAAAAGAAGCAAAAGCGCGTGAAGATGGCGCTCTTTTGGAACGATAAATATTTCAAATAATCAGTTAATAGCGCATATAGCCCGGCTTTATGCGCTATTTTCATTTACAGCCATTTACCGTTCAGAACATTTAAAACTATGTTATACTATCTGTTTCTTTTCCTCATTCAGTTAAACCTGTTACCTTTGTGGCAATTATGCAAATAGAAGTTCTGAAGTCTAAAATTCACCATGTAAAGGTGACAGAAGCCAATCTGCATTATATAGGCAGTATTACCATAGACGAAAACTTAATGGACGCTGCCAATTTAATTGAAAATGAGAAGGTTGCGGTATTAGACATTGAAAACGGAGAACGCCTTGAGACTTACGTCATTAAGGGGACGCGTGGTTCGGGAATGATATGTCTCAATGGCCCGGCAGCAAGGCGCGTGTCAGTAGGCGATACTGTAATAGTGATTTCATATGCCCGCATGGATTTTGAAGCCGCTAAAACATTCAAACCGAGCATCATTTTCCCTAAGGCTGGCAACACCTTATAAAACACTCCATTTATCAATGAACAAAGCCCTTTTAACAATATTGAAGTACGTTGTATTCCTGGGGCTTGGAATATACATTACTTATCACATGCTATCAGAGCTCAGCGACACACAACGCAAAGAGCTTTTTGATGCGATAAGGAGTATCAACGCACTATACCTCATTCCTATTTCTGCGGCAGGTGTACTTTCGCATTATTTTAGGACTGTTCGTTGGAAATACCTACTACGCACAATTGACCTCCACCCTACCACCACCAATACGTTTTTTGCGGTAATGATAGGCTATATCACCAATCTGGCACTACCCAGGGCTGGCGAGGTGGCTAAATGCACAGTGCTCGCCAAGTACGAAGATATGCCTGCGCATAAAATGGTGGGCACCATTGTTGCTGAGCGTGCATTTGATGTACTTAGCCTGATAGTCATTTCAGTAACTGCATACCTAATTGAATTCCAGCGCATCAACGATTATATCTCTCCAAAGCTTGGGCATCTTGTTGACAAGGTCAAAAGCCACGAAGTAGTATTAATTGGCTTATTTGTGGTTATGGCACTCGCTGTGGTTGCGGCAGTTGTTTTATACCGAAAACACAAGGAAACCAAAATAGGTCAACTGGTGAAAGAAATGACACATGGCATTATGTCGATTGTGCACATGAAAGAAAAATGGCAATTTCTGTTTTTCACTGTGCTGATGTGGTTCATGTATTTCGCTCAAATCTTCCTTGGTTTGTACAGCCTTTCTCCAACGCACCACCTACACGCTATGGCTTCATGGATTGTACTTGTATATGGCAGTCTTGGTCTCATAGCTACCCCTGGTGGTATTGGCGCATACCCATACCTTGTTGAGCAAATTCTACACGGCCCTTACAATATTCCTGAAGTACCTGCACAGGCATTCGGTTGGATTGCTTGGCTGGTACAAACTTTCGTGATTTTACTTTTCGGAATTATCTCATTACTCGTTATTCATACTTACAACAACCGCCGCAATGCAAAAGCTGGATTGGGTAAAAAATAAAATCAAGACGCGCATAGGCATCGAACAACAGTGCAACATCTGGCGTAATTCAGGTTACAAAATCGTTTTTACCAATGGCTGTTTCGATATTCTTCATCACGGTCATTTGGATTTACTGGCTCAATCGGCCGACTTTGGCAATAAGTTAGTGGTGGGACTGAATACCGATGCATCAGTTCGCACCTTAAAAGGGCCAGAGCGTCCGGTAACAAACGAAAACGACAGAGCTTTTCAATTGGCTTCCTTGCTGGTGGTTGATGGCGTCTGCCTTTTTGATGAACCAACACCTGCCGAATTGATAGAAATTATTAAGCCTGATGTACTTGTAAAAGGCGGAGACTACACGATTGACAAGATAGTAGGTGCCGACTTTGTGATGAAAAATGGCGGAAGTGTTGAGATTATTCCTTTCGTAGATGGCTATTCGACTACATCTATCATTGACAGAATTAAGAAATTGTAAACTTTTTGTTTTCTGCTGTCATAGGTTATACGCTCCGTTTTTTGTAATTTAACTTTGGAATTTTCCACGATTGCATGAACAGAGGTTCGAAAAATACGATTACACGCGACATAAGCTGGTTGGCCTTTAATGGCAGGGTTTTACAAGAGGCACAAGACAAGTCAAACCACGTTCATGAACGGCTGCGCTTTTTAGGTATTTTCTCCAATAACCTCGACGAGTTTTTCAGGGTTCGCGTTGCTGCGCTTAATCGCATGGTGGTGCTTGGCAAGCAAGCCAAAATGCACCTTGAGGCTAACCCCGATAAGATTCTCAAAAAGATTCAGCAAAAAGTACTGGAGCAACAAGCTGTATTTGACAATATCTATGCTGAAATTATTGCACAGATGGGAGAAATGGGCATTTTCATTAAAAATGACACCCAACTGTCAAAAGCACAAAAAACATTCGTCAAAAAATACTTCGACACCAAGGTAAGGTCTCAAATCATACCATTAATGATAGAAACCATACCGGGCGCTCCTACCATCAAAGACAAATCAATCTACCTTGCCTGTGTATTAGGATCTACCGAAAACCCAATGATGCAACGATATGCATTGATTGAAATTCCTACTAAGGTATTGCCGCGCTTCGTTACTTTGCCACCCGATAATGGCTCGACAGACATCATTCTTCTTGAAGACATCATTAGGTTTAACCTTCCTCAATTGTTTGCTCCATTTGGGTTTAATAAGTTCCTCGGGTACATCATTAAGATTACCCGCGACGCTGAACTTGACCTGGACAATGAGGTAAATACCAATTTGATTGCTGAACTGGAAAAAGGACTTAAAAATCGCAAAAAAGGCAGGGCTACCCGTTTCATATACGACAGGCGAATAGACCAAAACCTACTCACCTACCTCACACGCAGGATTGGTATTACCAAGAAAGACAACATGATTGCCGGAGGGCGCATTCATAATTTCAAAGACTTTATTGATTTTCCATCAACCATATTTAAAGACATACCTGCACGCCCGCCGGCATTTGTGCACCCATTGCTGGTGCAGCCGGTGCGCATTATGAGCGAGATAGAAAAACATGATGTAATGTTGCACTTCCCGTACCACTCGTTCGATTCTATCATCGACCTATTGAGGGAAGCCGCTATCGACCCGAATGTTCAAACCATTAAGATTACTCTCTACCGACTAGCGAAAAACTCAAAAGTCGTAAACGCGCTTATAAACGCTGTGCGCAATGGGAAAGATGTGCTTGTAGTTTTGGAACTGAGAGCGCGCTTTGATGAAGAAGCCAACATGCGCTGGAAAGCTGATTTGGAAGAAGAGGGAGTAAGGGTGAAATTTGGGAAACCTGATATGAAAGTTCACGCTAAAATTTGTGTCATCAAAAAACGCGAGTTCAATACTATAAAACAATATGCATTCGTATCAACCGGCAACCTGAATGAAAACACTGCCATGTATTATGGCGACCATTGCCTGCTAACTACAGACAAAAAAATAATTGCAGACATCAATAAAGTATTCGAGTTCCTTGAACACGATGATGTGAGGCTACAGCTTTTAAGAGGACTAAAAACGCTTCCCGTTGCGCCAACTTCGATGCGCAACAAATTCAAGACATTAATTAATCGGGAAATCACGCTTCATAAAAAGTCGAAAGCCGGCTACATAATTGTAAAAACCAATAGCCTGGCAGATACAGCTCTTATTGAAGAACTTTATGCTGCCGCAAGGGCGGGTGTTGAAATTAAAATGGTTGTGAGGGGAATTTGTTGCGCCTACACCGAAGCAAAAGGATTCAAGGAACACCTAAAAGGAATCAGCATTATTGACGGTTACTTAGAGCATGCTCGTGTGTTTATTTTTGGACACGGACAGAAACCGCAGGTATTTATTTCATCAGCCGACTGGATGGTGCGAAACTTAGACCACCGAGTTGAAGTTGCATGTCCTATATTTGACAAAAATATCCAGCAGGAACTGATTGACATAATGAATATTCAGCTTGCAGAGAATGTAAAAGGTCGTGTTTTGGACGATGAACAAAGCAATACTTATGTACAACCTGTCGAATCGAATAGTTTAGTCCGTTCTCAAGTGGCGATATTTGACTATTTGAGTAACAAAAAGTACACCAATTGATACTTGCAGCTATTGATATAGGTTCTAACGCAGCTCGACTGCTCATCAGCGAAACGTCTTTTTACAAGGACGGCAATGTTGATTTCACCAAAACCAACCTCATTCGTATCCCATTGCGATTGGGTTTCGACGTATTCGAGAAAGGTTTTGTATCGCCTGCCAAAAAGCAAAAGCTCATTGAAACAATGAAGGCTTACAAACTCCTGATGAAAATTTATGGAGTAGAAGCCTATAAAGCATGTGCCACCAGCGCCATGCGCGATGCAAGTAATGGCACTCTTATTATTGACGAAATTTTCAGGGAAACAGGACTGGAGATAAAAATTATCACCGGACTTGAAGAGGCTAATATGCTGTTTGAAACCCACATAGCTGAAAATACATCTACCACAAAATCTAACCTGTACATTGATGTGGGCGGTGGTAGCACTGAAGTCACTCTCTTGTCGCAGGGTAAAACAATTTTCAAAGAAAGCTTTAATATTGGCACTATTCGCCTGTTACACAATCAGGTGAGCGACGAACAATGGGAGAACCTTAAGAAGTTCATTAAGGCGCAAACAAAAGACCATCAACCACTTGTAGCAATAGGCACAGGGGGTAACATCAATAAAATTTTCTCACTTTCAAAGCGTAAGGAAGGAAAACCGCTCACGCTCGATTTGCTCAAAGATTATTACAAAGAAATGAGCAGCAGCACGCTTGAAGAGAGAATGCACCTATATCACTTACGTGACGACCGCGCTGATGTAATCGTTCCTGCACTGCAAATATACATCTCCATCATGCGCTGGGCAGAGGTGACGGAAATATTTGTACCTAAAATAGGTTTAGCTGACGGACTTATAAAAATGCTGTACAAGGAACTTTCCAACAAAGTTTAAATTGCTACCGGGAATTAAGGAACTTTGCAGCCATGCACCATCACGCACACGACCACGACGGGCACCATCACCACCACCATCATGGACCAATCTCCCATGAAGATATCAATAATGCCCTTATTTGGGGTATTGTGTTGAATGGGCTTTATGTGGTTTTACAGGTGGTAATGGGTTTCAGGACGCACTCGGTTTCTTTATTGAGTGATGCCGGGCATAATTTTGGCGACGTTGCAGGGCTGGCTCTATCGTTATTCTCGTTCAAGCTGGTACACATAAAAGCCAACTCAAAATTTTCTTACGGGTACAAAAAGACAACCATCCTCGCTGCGCTTTCTAATGCGGTAATATTACTTGTTTCAGTGGGTGCATTGGGTTTTGAATCGTTTAAGAAAATAATGTCTCCCACTGAAGTACACGGCGGAAGTGTTGCGTTAGTTGCAGGTGGAGGCATTGCAATCAACTTTCTTTCGGCTATGTTGTTGTACCGCAAAAAAGACCATGACCTCAATACCAAGGGCGCGTACTTACACTTGCTTTCTGATGCGCTGGTATCAATGGGTGTAGTGGTAGGCGGCATTATTATTGAGTACACACATATCTATTGGATTGATGGGGCAATAAGTATTGGTATACTTTTCTTCATTTTATTGAGTACATGGCACTTGCTCAAACATAGCCTAAAAATGAGTTTAGATGGTGTTCCTGAAGGCATTGAGATGTCGGGCATTGAAGCAGAGATGCTGAAAGTGGAAGGCGTTGAGGGTGTTCACCACATGCATATTTGGGCAATGAGCACCACCGAAAACGCATTGACCACCCACATTGTGGTGAATGAAAGGCTTAATTTTAAAGAACAAATGAGCGCCATTCAAGATTTGAAACATCGCTTGCTGCACATGAACATTCACCACGCTACTATAGAAATTGAATCAATTTCTTGCCCTTGTGGTGAGAATGGCTGCTAATATTGACTCGTGAATTGTATGATGAAGTGGCCAACTACTAACGACAACGAAGCTGGAATTTATATCCATATTCCGTTTTGCAGGAAGGCGTGTCATTACTGCAATTTCCATTTCTCTACTTCACTCAAACTTAAAAGCGACTTTTTAGAAGCACTTAAAAAAGAAATTGCTTTACGTAGCAACTATCTGGAAGGTAAACAAGTAACCACTATTTATTTTGGAGGGGGGACGCCTAGCGTCCTGACAGCAACTGAAATCAATGATATTGTGCAAACACTTCACCAACACTACCCTATAGGCACACTGCGCGAAGTAACTCTTGAGGCAAACCCCGACGACCTAACGCCCGAATATATTGATAGTTTAAAGGACACAGCCGTGAACAGGTTGAGCATCGGCATACAGTCGTTCCAACAGGCAGAACTTGAATACATGAACCGCAGCCATACTGCTGCTCAAGCAACTAATGCCATTGATTATGCTTTGAATACCCATCGTTTCTTACTTACAATAGACCTTATTTATGGCGGCCCACTGCTTACCGATGAACAATGGGCAGAGCATTTGAAAAAAGTAGCGATTTGGGGCATACCCCACTTTTCGGCATACGCACTCACGGTAGAAGAAAAAACGGCACTCGACTACGCGATCCGCAGCAAGAATTCGCCTCCTGTTGATCCCGAAAAGGCAGCCCGTCACTTCACAATGCTGATGGAATTTGCGCGAACTAACGGATATGACCATTACGAAATATCCAATTTCGCCAAACCAGGCATGCACGCTGTTCATAACACTCACTATTGGATGGGATGCCATTATCTAGGGCTTGGGCCTTCGGCACACTCTTTCAATGGCAGTAGCAGAAGCTGGAATGCGCCTAATAACGCGCTTTACATTAAAGCACTCACTCAAAACCTACCTGCACCCGGAGACGTGGAAGTACTTACCGAACGAGATACTTTCAATGAGTACGTAATGACCTCTTTACGCACACAATGGGGCTGTAACCTTCAAAAAATTGAAAACAATTGGGGGGCTGAATCTCAAAAATACTTGCTGGAAAACAGCCAACATTACGTCAGTGAAGGCAAAATGATTTTGCACGAAAACCACCTGTACCTCACAAGTGCCGGACGACTGTTTGCTGATGCGATTGCATCAGACCTTTTTTGGGTGTAGCCATTTAGTTCAGTTGCAACAATTTCACCACACTGCTTGCATTGTTCGTCAATCGAACAAAGTAAGTGCCCGGGGCTAGATTCAAATCATTAAACTGGATAGATTGCATGTTGCCAGATACATTTCTGCTCATCAACAACTTACCTGAACAATCAATGATGGACAATATACCATCTTGAGCTTCGTTGTTGAACTGAACCGTAAAATTGCATGAGGCAGGATTGGGCACTATCGAGAAGTCGTTTTCCGCACGATTTGTTTCAGTAACTGACGCTGAATAAAAAGGCCTATGCCCTAGATTGCGAATTACATATCCTATAGTTACGTTGCCCTGAATGGGACAATGGTCGTCCTTGTAATTAATATAAAATATGTTCGCGCCTGAATGCATGTAAGATGTATTCCAGGTAAATGTGCAACGGGGATGTGGGGTCGAGTCATTAATTGTAACAAAAGTGGCACCCGTAGGCAGGCTTACCGGTGTTACCTTAATATTTTGAGTGGTATCCGTTTCAAACGGAAATATCATAACGGCAAAAGCACCCATTGTATCGAACATACTGATATGGGTAGGATCCGTGATCGTACCAGTGGTGCTATTTGCTAACACACCAATAGGTGTTGAAGGATTAAACAACGATGTATCATAAACTAAAGCACTCATTTCACGAAAAGTAGTTCCAATCAAACTTCCGTGCCTGTATTCAGATATTTTGTAGTCTATCAACGCCCTTTGAGTCAAATTAGGCACAAACACCATTTGCCCCGAACCGGCATCAAATGAGTAACTGGAAGCCAGCAAAGGATAGGCACCCGAACACCCACCGACGTATGTAACAGTAGATGTTGCACCACAACCCGCCCCTGCACTTTGTGCATCAACCAACGAGTACACTAGGCTGTCTCCATCAGGATCGATTGCGCTAGGAGTGTAAAAGTTCAAAAAATTGAGGGGGTAGAAATAGTTTGTAATATCAATCATGTCTGGACTCGAGTTATTGCCTAAAGAAGCATCCAATGCTATTGAGCATGAAGTAGTCGAAGAGCCACTAATATTTGTTAAAGCTGCCGCTCTTCCAGTTGCAGCTGCGATCCCCATACCTCCGTTAAATCTGAAAATATAATCAGAAGTTGAGCTAGGCAGTGTATAATCAATCTCATACACAAATTTTTTAATTCCGGGTATTCTAGAACTTGCTGACGAACACTGAGTTCCACCAGTATCTGTTGTGCATACGTTCCCTACTAAAACACCTGTACTAGGCGAGTCAATGTGCAATACTAAAGTGGTTATTAAAGTTGAACCTACAAAAACGCAAACATTAGGTGTGGCACTAGGCAAAGTAGCAAAAGTTGTAGCACTTAATGGTCCACAATCCGCAAATGCAATCAATTTTATCTTATAAGTACTATCAGATACGTGTTGATATTTCAAATCAAGCCCTACAATGTGGGTAGCAAATGAGCTAAAGTGAGACGCAATAGCAACGGCTAAAATTGCGAAAAAACGGGAAATTCTAAGGTTAAGCATACTTAAAGTGTATTATTGGTGAGGATATCTAATCAAAAATACTGACTATTTTCTCCCAAAACTAATCACTGTAGATTTTTTTTTATAAAATATTAATTATCAGTTCAATTCCCCTATTTACCTACTCTATTGAGGGTTTTACCGAAAATGACAATTGATTAAAGTACCATAGCTTAGATTTGCATCAAAATTTTACAATTAAATGAAACTACTTCAACCAGTCACTCTTTTGTTGGCATCATTAGGCGCCAGCCTCAATGCACTGGCTGACTTTACAATCAGCGGAAAAGTGATGGACACCAAGGGCAAACCCGTTAACGGCGCTACAGTGTACCTGCTCAACTCTATTGACGGAGGCACATCTGACAGCCTGGGACAGTTTTCTTTTTCTACATCTGAAAAAGGCGCCCAGAATCTGGTAGCAAATATTGCAGGAACTGATGTTATGGGTATTCCAATTACGCTTACTCACGACACTTCCGGCATTGTTTTGATTGTAAAAAAACAAACTCCCCGCGATCTTGACGAAGTAACAATCACCGCAGGTTCGTTTGACGCATCAAACGATAAAACCAAAACAGTACTCAAACCATTGGATATTGTAACTACTGCAGGTGCAAATGCCGATGTGGTTAAAGCAATGGAAACACTACCCGGCACACAAAAAGCAGGCATTGACAATGGCTTGCTGGTACGTGGTGGCGATGCCAGTGAAGCGTCGGTTATCGTCGATGAGATGGTAGTTCAAAATGCGTTCTTCAGCGGCCCTCCGGGAGTGGCTACACGCAGTAGGTTCGGTGCATTCTCTTACCAGGGTATGAGCTTTAGTAGCGGTGGTTACAGCCCTCGTTACGGACAAGCTTTATCAGGTGTTCTGGAACTTAACACCACCGACCTCGCCGACAAAAGCAACCTGAACCTTGGAGGTAATATGGCCGGCATTTACGCTTCGGGGGTAAAAAAATGGAAAAACTCTGCTTTAGAGGGTGGTTTTAACTATACCGACCTTTCTCCATTCTACTCATTAGCAACCACCAATTTCAATTTCTTCAGTGTACCTGTAGGTGGTGGCGCTAACGCCCGCTACGTGTGGAAGCCGAATAAAGATGGGATTTTCAAAATCAGCGTCAACGGAACGTTCAATAAAAGTGGCATTGGTATTCCTAACCCCTATGCCGGCGATACTGCTGCTGCCTCTACAGGCAACTATTACAGCATGATGGGTGACACGATTAAATTCTATACCCAAAGTCAGAATGTATTTACTACTGCATCGTACAAACAACAGTTTAAAAACAAATTCAGTTTGTACACTGCGGCGTCATACAGCCTTGACGACAATAACAACAAATTCGGTGACTACCCAATTAAGCAAAAAGACCAACGTGCGCAGTTCAGGCTTGAAGGCAAATACTTCATCAACAGCCGCACAACATTGCTTTTAGGTGGCGACATTCAACATTTTGGTTCTGATAAAAACCTTGGACCTGATACCGCGAAATACAACCAGAAATTTGACGAAACAATCAGCTCGGCATACACTGAACTTGAATGGACACCATTGTATTGGTTGGCAATCAGACCGGGCGCGCGTTTTGAACACAGTGCATTGTTGAATACCGACAAAGTTGCTCCGCGTATGTCATTGGCTATTAAAACCAGCAAACACACACAAATTTCGCTTGCGAGCGGTGTTTTCTACCAAGGTGCTTCCAACAACTACTACCTGGCAGGACTTAAACCGGGCTTACAACAAGCTATTCACTACATCGCTAACTGGCAGTATTCAGCAAATGAAAGAACATTGCGCATAGAAGGCTATTACAAAAACTACCAGGATTTGATTCGTGAGCCCTACGCGGCTGCTCACTTCGACCCTAATAGCTATCGCATGATTTTTGATTCAACCATCAATAACAGCGGGCACGGCTATGCACAAGGTTTAGAACTTTTTTACCGCGATAAGAAATCAATCAAAAATGCCGATTTCTGGGTATCTTATAGTTACATTGATACACGTAGGCTGTATTTAAACTACCCTTACATGGCGACACCAACGTTCATCGCCAATCACAACCTAAACCTCGTGGGTAAGTACTTCGTTGACAAATGGCACACCAGCATCAGCGGAACTTACAGCTTCGCATCTGGCTATCCTTATTTTAACCCTGAAGCTCCGGTGAACTCAAATACATTCCTGAACGACAGAACACCCGTGTATAACAATTTTGCATTGAGTGCTGCTTACCTGCATTCTTTCGGCAGGTGGTTCTCTGTATTCTTTATTAGTGTAGATAATGTATTCAACACCCACAATGTGTTTGGCTACAGGTATATGTACAATTCACAAAATCAGTCGTACGCTAAAAACCCTGTTGTCCCGGCACTTTATCGTACTGTATTTATAGGTGCTAATTTCTCATTGACACAATTCAGCAAAGACGAATTATAAAACTCAAAAACTAAATAGAACATGAAAAAATTATTTGCAGTTTTAGGACTGGCTGTAGCATCAGTATCAGTTCATGCTCAAGACTACATCTCTCCGCTTCAAAACACGTGGACTGCATTTGATACAGTTGCGCACGAGAATTTCGCTAAAAAAGAGCCAATTGCCAACAAACTGGCTTTGATTGCTAAGAAATGGAACACAGAATGGATTACCCATTACTATGCATCTCTGGCGAAAACTGAAATCTCTTACAACGAGCGTGATGCTGCAAAGCACGACGCCATTTTGAACGAGGCAGAAAAAGAACACGATGAAGCAGTAAGCATTCTGGGAAAAGAAAACGACGAGACATTAGTACTCGCTGCCATGATTGCCAACAGCCGCCTTGCAGTTGACCCAATGAACCGCTGGCAGAAATACGGCAAAATATTTTCTGATGACCTTGAAGCCGCTAAAGCCATCAACGCCAACAACCCAAGGATTTATTACATGAAAGCAATTAGTGTTTTCTTTACTCCAAAGGCGTTTGGAGGTGGTAATACTGTAGCTCAACCGTACTTTGAAAAAGCAGAAGCTTTGTTTGCAAAAGAGCCGGGAAATGACATCAATAAACCATCATGGGGTAAGAAAGAAAACAACTTCTTCCTCGTTCAGTGCAAAACTCCTGACAAAGACGAAGCAGCACACTAAGATTTATAGCCCTATTGGGAATAACTCTTTGAATTAATTTCACGAGGTTTTTAATTTTGAAGTCTAAAACAAAAATAAAATGGCATTTACATTAGCTCCTTTACCATATGCATTTGATGCATTAGAACCACATATTGATGCTGCGACAATGCAGATTCACCACGACAGGCACCACCAGGCTTACGTTGACAACCTCAACAAAGCAGTAGCTGGAACCGATGCTGAGAATATGTCGGTGGAAGAAATTCTTGCTAACATTTCAAAATACCCAGCAGCAGTGCGTAACAATGGCGGTGGTCACTACAACCACACCATGTTCTGGGAAATTTTGGGCAACAACGGTAGCAAACCATCAGGCAAACTGGCTGATGCAATCAACGAAGCTTTCGGTAGCCTTGATGCTTTGATTGAAAAAATGAACACTGCAGGTACTACTCGTTTTGGTAGTGGCTGGGCTTGGTTGACTGTAACTGACGGCAAATTGGTTGTTAGTTCTACTGCCAACCAAGACAACCCATTGATGGATGTTGCTGAAGTAAAAGGCACTCCAATTATTGGCATTGATGTGTGGGAACATGCATACTACCTCAAATACCAAAACAAACGCCCTGATTACCTGAAAGCAATCTGGAATGTGATTAATTGGGATGTTGTTGGTGCTCGTTACATGGCTGCGCTCTAAGCTAAAAAAATACGAATACTCATTGAAAGCTGCGACCTAAAAAATCGCAGCTTTTTCAATTAAACCTACCACTAGTTTAGAAATAACCCTTTAATTTTGAGCTATTGAAACAACATAATATGAAAAAGCCTTTTTTAGCCATCCTCACGGCATTACTTCCATTTTGTTCGCACAGTCAAAATTTCTTTTTCAGCGGCTCGTTAGGCGGATTTTCTTCTCTTGCCGGCGGACCTACCGTGGGAAACGGCGACTACTTGAGCGGGGGATTAACTTACATTAATAAAAATACTGTTGCATACGACAACAAATCAGGTTCGCTAGGTAGTGGACTTAAATTAGATTTAGAAGGTGGCTATATGTTCAATCAATTTATTGGATTTGCTACTTCACTTAATATTGGTGCATATTCCAAAGCATGTATCTACACTGTCTCGAATATTAAGCTACGACCTCCTAAATCCTCAAATACCGACTCACTGTATTACAATGTTGATTATACAACAAAGGCCAATGTACCCATTCTTTTAATACCTAAATTGATTATTCAGGCACCAATTTCGAAAAACAAACTTTTTGGTTCTTTTGGTGTTGTACTTCCACTCTCTACAGATTTCACGTTAGATGTTTCACAGGCAAACCTTCCGGGTGCAGGTGCTGTAGAAACAACCGTTTACCATTTTGACTACAAAACAAGTTTTGCAGCTGGATTGAATGCGGGATTTGGCTTCAAAAAAATAGTTTCTGAACGATTCAATTATTTTGCCCAACTTGAATTCACCTCACTTTCGGTGATGGTAAAAGAGAAAACACTGTCCTACATCACAGACGATGGAGAATACATCAATATGAGTACTCAGTATCCACACCCTACTCATTATTACTACAGCAATAATTTTACAGGATCACTGCAAGACGACTTTCACAGAACGGCTTATACGGTCAATTACAGTAACTGGGGTTTGAAAGTGGGTTGTCAATTTAATATCGTGGAGCGAAGGAGTCACAGAAGCGAAGTTGAAACAAACGGCAAATCAGGCGGTGGGGCTTATAAGCGCAAGGGCAGTATTAAATTCTAAGGTTTTATTTCTTGTACTCGGTCCAAAGGCGTTTGCCTGCTGAACAAGCATCTATTACTTTCTGAAGCCGGGATAGCTGAGTGGCGTTTTGTTTGGCAGTAACAATCCAGTGTATAGCCATTTTCCGGTATGATGGTGCTTGTTGTTGAAAGAAATCCCATGCAGTTGTTTCTGTTTTGAATATTGACTGCATTTCCTCCGTAAACTTCCAATCGTCTTGCTCAAAACTATAGATACCTGATTTATCTACACTGCGCAACTCATAGGCTTTCAAGCCCTTATCGTGCATCAATCCCAGCGCTTTTAAGTTTTCAACTTTATCGACGTTCACGTTGCTCCAAATGCTATTCGGTTTACGCGGCGTGAATCGTATTGAATATGATTCTTTATCTATGGACTTCCTTACCCCATCTATCCATCCAAAACAAAGTGCCTGATCAACAGACTCGCTCCATGTCATAGAAAGCTTGCCGGTTCCAACTTTATAGAAGCCTACCAGAAGTACAGTTTGTGTGGCATGATTTTCTACCAACCACTCACGGAACAACCCTGAATCAGCAAAAAAAATGGGTTCAATCACTAGCCAGCTATTTTACTGAGTTCCTTCTTTAGTTTACCGGTATATATCCTTATTAAAACCCACAAATAGAAGTTCACCATTGCGGCAGGCATTTTGAATCCCATGCCCTTTATTATCATGGCAGCATCAAACTCTATACTGTAAGTAACTTCAAGCAATCCGTTCTCGCCCTCCTCTACGCTTCGATTTGTACGTTGATAAAATGGCGAATCCTCGGTTGACTGGTATGTTATCCTATTAACCGGTATCAGCTCGGCGACGTAGTACCTTGTCACAATGGAAGGCACTTTAGGCGATAGAAATGTTTCCTGTTCAATGAGTTTCTTTTCTCCCTCATTGACTTCATGGGCTTTGAGTGCTTCCTTGCGCCAATGTACATCATTGCACATGTCAGAAAAGTACGCAAATACCTTTTCCTTACTGCCCTTTACTTGAATTGTATGTGCAACTGCGAACTTATTCATTGTCAGTTAGCTCAAATATTACTTCGCTAGAACATAGCCCCAGTCTTTCAACCAACCGAGTACTTTTACTTTGTAGTCGCCCTGAATAATAATGTAGCCGTCTTTTACGCTACCACCGGCACCACACTTAGTTTTCAACTGTTTTCCGAGTGCTTCTAAATCATCGTTAGTACCAACGAAACCATCAACCAGCGTAACAATCTTACCCGCACGTTGCTTTGAGTCAAGCGTTACCTTCAATTTCTGTTTTTCCTTTGGCAACGTATCTACCGATTCTTCCTGCGGAAAGTCGTTGTAAAAATCCTTATTCGTTGAATAGACTAGACCATCGGCTCTACCAGCATTTTTCTTTGACATAGTTGTATCACTTTCAATAAATAACCCCACCCCGGTGAACAGGGTGGGGTTATAGTCATTAATTAGATTATTCGACAATTAGCCTTTGAACTGTTGTTTTGCCATTGTACAAGCAACTGATGTAGTACACACCCGAAGCGTAATTCAATGCAAAATCAGTAGTAGTGTTAGTATTGAGTGCAAACTGGCTAACAACCTGGCCTACCATGTTTGTAACCGTGATGTTGGCTGTGCCATTAGCGGCATCATTCAATTCAATGTGCGCTACACCTGTTGCTGGGTTAGGGTAAACCCTCAAACCACTCTCGCGATTTACAATCACAACACCTGTATGACAATCAGCAGTTGACCTTACAAAAACTGATATTGATGCTGAAGAAGTTCCACACGCATTCAAAACAGTATAAGTAATCGTATCAAGACCTGAAGTAGTTGCAATCATGTTTCCAAGTGTATCCATTACAATGTGGCTATTCGACAAGCTGAAAGCACCGCCGAGATAAGGCACAGATACATGAATCGTATCGCCAGGGCAAACAGAGTCGGTTGTTGCCAACATTGCATTTGAAAGGTAAGTTACTACTGTATCTTCAAAACGGGCAGTATCAGCACCACAACCATTTCCAACAATGTGGTAGATTGTAACTGTACCCGGGTTGATACCATTTACAATACCAGTTGAAGAAACTGTTGCATTTGTATTGCTTGTAGCCCAGTTGGTACCAGCCACTGTGCATGAAAGGGCAGAAGAAGTTCTTCTACATACCTGAGAAGCACCAGTAATAACACCAGGGTAAGGAATTGTATTTACATAAATGCGTTTAGCCGCACTTACTGTACCACAGACATTGGTAACTGTGTATATAACGTTAGCCGTATCAGATGCACCACCTGTTGCAGCACCTGTACTACTTACAGTTACTACAAATGGATTGCTTGAGCTCCATACACCACCTGCAACTGTATCAGTATATGCGATGGTAGTACCAGTACAAACTGTATCAGGACCAGTGATATGACCTGCATAAGGATCAGGGTTAACCGTGAATGCAAAAGTTGCATAAGTTGTTCCGCAAATACCTGTAACAGAATAACTAATAGTAGCGGAACCGGCAGATACGCCATATACTACACCGGTAGAAGTAACAGTTGCAACGCCCGGCGTACTGCTGCTCCAAGTACCAGTTGATACAGTTTCTGACAATGAAACAGAATCGCCAGGACAAACAGAAGCAGGACCAGTGATATAGCCGGCAGAAGGCAACGCGTAAACAGCAAGAGCATGCAATGTTGCTGCTGAACCACACGCATTGGTAATTGTGTATGTAATGGTAGCAGAACCAACAGAAACCGGATATGTACCACCTGTAGAAGCATTGATTGTAGCAATAGCTGTGTTACTTGAAGACCAAACACCACCCGAAATTGCATCAGTCATAACCACAGAATCTGCCATGCATACAAAAGCAGCACCTGTAATAGCGCCCACAGTAGGTGTGGTGCCTACCGTTAACGCTGCGGTAACTGTTGTTGTACCACAAGTATTGGTAACAGCATAACTTACTGTACCAGACCCTGCACTCACACCAAACAAATTACCCGAGCCATCGATTGTAGCGACCGCAGCACTTGATGTTGACCAAGTACCGCCCGTAGTGGCGTCAGTTAGTGAAGTTGATGCACCGGCGCAAACAAATGTTGAACCAGAGATCGCTGCAACTGAAGGAACAGTGATAACATTGAAAGAAGAAGTAGCACTCGATGTGCCGCAAGCATTAGTTACTGTATAAGAAATAGTAGTTGTACCTACAGCAACCGGGTAAACGATACCGCCGGCATCAATGGTAGCTACAGAACTTGAAGAACTGCTCCATGAACCGCTGCCAGCCGCATCAGAAAGTGTTGTAGTTGCAGACAAACAAACAAATGATGCACCTGTTATTGTTCCCGGGTTAGGAAGCGGATTTACTGTCATTGAGTAAGTTGCCACGTCGGTATTACAAGCTGTTGTAACTGTGTACGAAATAGTAACTGCACCCGCAGATACACCCGTAACTACGCCGCCTGCCGAAACAGTAGCAAGAGATGTATTTGAACTACTCCATGTACCGCCCGTTGCAGTTTCGCTAAGAGTTGTAGTCGCAGCTTCACAAACTGTCGCTGAGCCTGAAATTGAACCTGCGTTTGCAGTTAGGTAAACAGAAACTGTTTGCACTGCGTTTGCGGTACCGCACGAATTTGTCACTGAATAAGTGATATCAACAGAACCTGCAGCCACACCAAAAACATTACCTGACGCATCAACAGTTGCTGTCGCTATTGAAGAACTGCTCCATGAGCCGCTTCCTGTTGCATCAGTAAGTGTCATTGAAGCACCTGTACACACTGTTGTTGGACCAGTAATAGTACCAGCATTTGGTAAAGGCAATACGGTTACTGATGAAGTAGCATAATCTACTCCGCAAGTTGAAGTAACTGCATAACTTATAGTTACTGCGCCAGCGGCAACACCGGTTACGTTACCAGATGCGTCAACTGTTGCCAAAGTATTATCTGAACTTGACCATGTACCACCTGAAACTGTAGGGGTGAAAGACATACTTGCACCCACACATACTGAAGAAGAACCACTTGATATTGTACCCGCAGTTGAAGCTGCATTTACATTTATAACATGCGTTGCAATATCGGTACCGCAGAAATTTGAAATAGTATATGAAATAGTTACAGAGCCCGTCGCAACACCATATACATTACCCGATGCATCAACAGTAGCTGTAGCAATACTACCTGAAGACCAAGAACCGCCGGTAACAGATGATGTAAGAGTTGTAGATGCACCCACACAAACAGTAGAACTACCACTGATTGTACCTGCCGAAGGCGTAGGCAATATAGTAACCGTCATAGTATCGTATGTTGTACCGCAGCTACCAACAACACCGTAGCTAATTAAGGTATTACCTGCAGCAACACCAGTCATAGCACCTGTCGAGCTGTTGATTGTAGCAACTGTTGTAGTACCGCTTACCCAAGTGCCGCCAGATAAAGATTCGGTTAGAGAAGTAGTTGCACCTATACAACTTGTTGCGCCACCAGAAATTACTCCATGTGCAGGCGCTGCATTTACAGTAATATTTTTTACAGCAAATAATGTAGCACAAGCATTTGAAACCGTGTAAGAAATTGTAGCTGTACCAACCGCAACACCATTTACATTGCCTGAAGCATCGACTGTAGCTATTGAAGTATTTGAACTACTCCAGGTGCCACCTGAAACAGATTCAGTATATGTAGTAGAGAGCCCCGCACAAACCGAAGTGGCACCTGAAATAACACCTGAAGTAGGATAAGCTATAACAGTCATTGGGTAAGTCGCGAAAGATGAACCACAAGAAGATGAAGTAGTGTAAGTAATAGTAACACTGCCTGCACCAGTTCCGCGCACCCTACCTGTAGTAGAAACAGTAGCAAGTGCTGAACTACTTGTACTCCAAACTCCGCCAGTGGCAGTTTCTGAAAGTAAAGTACTATCGCCTACGCAAACATAAGACGCACCAGAAATAGAACCTGATGAAGGAATTGTGTTTACGGTTACCGGATGAGTTGCTGTAGCTGAACCACAAAGGTTAGTAATGGTATAGGTAATAGTTACACTACCTGTTGTGATACCATTTACGACACCCGAAGCATCTACCGACGCAATAGCAGAATTGGAGCTACTCCATGTACCACCCGTAGTACCATCAGTTAACGTTATTGAAGTACCTGTACATACAGTTGAAGCACCGGAGATGGTTCCTGCAGTTGATGGCGGGAACGTAACAGTGAACGGATATGTAGCATATTGCGTTGCACATCCTAACGGAGAAGTCACAGCATAAGAAATAGTAGCAGTTCCTGCACCAACACCCCTTACATCACCTGAACTACTTACTGTAGCAATAGCAGTGCTTGAAGAGCTCCATGTGCCGCCGGTAACCGATTCGGTTAATGTTACTGTCGCTGTACCACACACGCTGCCTGTACCAGATATTGAACCTGGGTCAGGAAGTGGATGTACTGTCATTACAATACCGTTAGAGGTAGCCAAAACAGTAGAAGTACTTGCATCTACTAATACACAATAAACAGAATCATGATTGTGAACACTATCAGCAGTGAAAGTCAAAGCATCAGGACCAACAGCTGTGCCATTGATGTACCAATTATAATGATAACTACCTGTAACTGAAATAGTTGCAGTAAATATAACAGCAGTTCTGGCACAAACAGTATCAGTTGCGGTTGCAATTGTGATTGGAGGCAATGCAGGTACAAACCTGATTACATTGTTTCCATAGTCTGAAATGAATACATTATTGCCGGGGTCGGTAGCTGTGTAGTTGGCAAAATTTAAATTAGCATCAGTAGCCGGACCGCCATCACCACTATAACCTGCACCCGTATTACCTGCCAAAGTCGAAATTGTACCTGTCAGGTCAACTTTTCTAACTACGTTGCTCCATTGGTCAGCAATAAACAAGTTACCTAATCTATCTACTGAAATACCTGACGGATTGTTCAACATGGCATCAGTTGCCGGACCGCCATCGCCTGAATAACCACCACTTCCGGAAAAACCTGAGAAAGTACCTGCTCCGTAACCGTTGCCTGCAACCGTTCTGATGATACCTGATGTGTTTACCTTACGAATAACGTTGTTCATGTTATCAGCAATGTAAATATTTCCATTCCTATCTGCGGCAACGCCTGTTGGACCATTCAATGCAGCCAAAGTCGCTGCACTGCCATCGCCTGTATAGTCATAACTACCATTACCTGCAAACGTTGATATGATACCTGAAGTTGTTACTTTTCTAATTCTTGCAGCACCGTCAGCAATATACAAATTGCCTGAAGGGTCAACGGCAACATCGTAAACATTTTGAATTTCAGCTAATGTAGCTGCACCGCCGTCGCCGGAAGTACCCGAAGTTCCTACCACCCCGGCGTAGGTTGATATTATGCCGGAAGGACTCACTTTGCGCACCACAAAATTGCCCGCATCAGCGATGTATAAATTACCAAATCTGTCAAAACACAATCCTTGTGGGATATTCAACTTAGCCAAGGTAGCGGCACTACCGTCGCCTGAAAAACCCGCTAAACCATTACCTGCATAAGTTGAAATGTGCCCTGTAAGGTCCATTTTCCTGACAACGTTATTTGCGTAATCGGAAAAGTAAATATTTCCTGATGTATCGGAAGTGATGCCGTTCGGAGTACCAATTTCGGCTGCTGTCGCCAACCCACCATCTCCGGCGTAACCGTAGTAACCATTCATACCCGCAACGGTAGAAATTGTTTGTGCGCCGACTGAAAAAGCCAGACCGGAAGCGACTACTAAAAACAGAGCTTTTAGCACAAGTGAAGGGCGTAAAGAAAACTTCATAGAGTTTTATTTTTTTAAAATTGGCTTGTAAAATACAACCGTCTGGACGATTGTCCAAACAGCTTTAACATGCAAAAATCGTTATTCCTATTTAATATAGCTACACACACCGAAAAATATTTATAACAAATGCTCATCTAACAGAAAAGCAACGACAAAAAATCAAGAAAACACATTCTGTCGCCGACAAATCCACATGCTATCTCAACATTCGCGATAGCGCCTATCACTTAATAGCTCAAATAAATCGGACTTAATCAAAAAGCACTTACTTTTGCACATTCATTCAAAATAAGCATCAATTTAAATGCTCCAGCAAGAATCTGTAGATGCAGGGTGGCACTTACCCCTGACAAACAGAATCAAAGACTACAATCAGCTTTTGAAGCCGAACCTTTCGGGGATGGTGGTATTCAGTAGTGTCATTGGTTATCTTATTGCTCCCCAAATCCATTTTGAGTTCAGCGACATGCACATGTGGCAGAACATCATCACACTGTTTGTAGGTGGAATGATGGTGACTGGTGGTGCGAATACAATTAATCAGATTCTGGAACGCGACAGCGATAAGTTGATGAAACGCACACGCAACAGGCCTTTGCCTGATGGCAGGATGCAACAAACCGAGGCTTGGATTTTCGCATTCATGACCGGTTTTGCAGGTGCGGCATTGCTCGGTTACTACTTCAACATTATGGCTGGGCTCATGAGCCTTTTCTCCTTGTTGTTGTATGCGTTTGCCTATACTCCGATGAAGAAAATTCACCCGATTGCTGTGCTTATCGGTGCAATTCCGGGTGCTTTACCGCCAATGATTGGATGGATAGCAGCAACGGGTATTGTGAGTACTGGTGGATGGATACTTTTTCTCTTACAGTTTTTTTGGCAGTTCCCGCATTTCTGGGCGATTGCTTATGTAGCTTACGAAGACTATACCAACGCAGGTATTAAGATGCTACCTTCCAGAGAACGTGAATCAAAATTTACTGCGCTGCAATGCATGTTTTATAGCCTCATTTTGATTCCTTTGGCTTTGGCACCGAAGTTTTTCGGATTGTGCGGCAACGCCGGAACAATTGTAATGTTGGTTTTTGGTGTGTTGTACTTTGTAGCTTCAGCTGCATTTTATAAACACAACAACGAAAAATATGCGAGGAAGGTAATGTATGCCTCATTTATTTACCTACCTGCCATTTTATTGGCTTTGATATTCGACAAATTATAACAGTAATAAACTATTTTTTATGGACAGTGCCGTTCCGACTACTAAAAAAATTCACCCACAGAAATTTGCACTCTGGATTGCGCTTTGCAGCATTGCTATGATGTTTGCCGGGCTTACCAGCGGATATATAGTACGCAGGGGGCAGGGCGAATGGCGTGTTTTTGAGTTGCCTTCAGCATTCTATGTTTCAACGGTTGTAATAGTAGCCAGCAGCGTAACCTATTATTTAGCTGTTAAAGCCTTCAAGAATCGCAAAATTGCATCCTTCCGCAACTTAATGCTCACTACTATTTTGCTTGGTTTAGGTTTTGGTGCGCTTCAGTACTGGGGCTTTTATCAATTGTATCACATTCCTCAACAAATAAACATCAGCGGGCAATTACAAAATGCTTCGTCAACAGTACGCCTGAATGGTAACCCAAGTGGTTCGTTTCTATTCATTATTGCAGGTGCTCACTTAGCCCACATAGCCGGTGGAATTTTCGCTCTTTTGTACGTTTTCATTAAGTCTTACAGCAAAAATGTGAAGGTTTACAGCACCACAAGTTTGGAAATTGTAGGTGGCTATTGGCACTTCGTTGATGTATTATGGATATATTTATTTGTCTTCTTTCTATTAAATCACTAAAATAATTTGCAATTTCGCCACCAATAACTAAAATCAGTTTCTAGATAGAGTATGTCACACGCTACTGCAGTGCCCTCAGAGAAAAGTAAGCTCTGGTCAGGTGGGCAATCCCCGTTTCAGGTTAGCTATGGAAAAATGATGATGTGGATGTTCCTCCTTTCGGATGCGTTCACGTTCGGAGCTTTATTGATTAGCTATGGTACACACAGGTTTTCGAACCTCGTATGGCCTGATGCCAACCAAGTATTTCGCTCATTCCCTTTTATTGGCGATAACTTCCCATTACTCTTCGTGAGCTTGATGACGTTCATCCTCATTATGAGTTCTGTGACTATGGTACTTGCTGTACATGCCGGTCACTATAACGACAAAAAGAATGTTGCTAAATGGTTGATTTGGACTATCATTGGAGGTATCATGTTCCTTGGCTGTCAGGCTTGGGAATGGACGCACCTTGGTCACGAGTTAGGTGGTCTTTGGGGTAGCTTTACTGATGTTAATACACCGATGGAGAAATTCCAACATTTCTTTGACATGCACTCAACTACTGTGTCGCACGTTTTTGCAAACCCACAATCTGCAACTGAAGCATTGAAAGCTACTGATAGCTTCTTCAACTACTTCTTTACAATTACAGGTTTCCACGGTGGTCACGTAACGAGTGGTGTTATATTCAACATTTTGATTCTTGTTAACACTGTAAACGGTGTATATGAAAAACGCGGTCACTACGAAATGGTTGAGAAATTCGGTCTCTACTGGCACTTCGTTGACCTTGTATGGGTATTCGTGTTCACTTGCTTCTACTTACTCTAAAAATCAAATTGTTCCAAAATCAACGCAAATAATATGTCAGGACATTCATCTAACAGCATACAGGCGCTTTACGAAGGAGATCAGTCGAAACTGTACTCTGGAGTATTGGCTCACCATTCTGATGTTAATTCATCAGAATCAAAAGCTCAGGTTAAGAAAATTTGGAAAATCTTCTGGATTCTACTTGTAATCACAGTGTCAGAAGTAATGATGGGTATGTTTTTAAGTCACAGCATGCCTAAAGGAATGGTTAACTTCTTGTTCCTATTGTTGACAATTGTAAAAGCCGGCTACATCGTAGCTAACTTTATGCACCTTGGCGACGAGAAAAAAGATTTCATTGTTACAGTACTTGTACCATTGGTATTGTTTGTGTGGTTCATTATCGCATTCCTTTACGATGGTGGTTTCTGGTTAGACATCAACAAGTCAAATAAGACTCGTCCTGATTCCCACACAACTGCAACTGTTCAAGAAAAAGGCTAAATGGCAGAAAAAAAATCGAACAAACGAATAAATTTTGGAATAGCGGCAGCATTTTTGTTGCCGCTTTCTTTATACCTGATAGTGAGCTATTTGTCAAAGGGCAAGGTTCAGATCCCCAACTATTTCAATATAGAACGTATTGATACCACCAAGACTGCAACAGGTATAAAACTGGATACTGTTTACCACAAAGTAGCCGACATTACATTGATGAACCAGGTAGGTGAAACAGTAAGCCTGAACCAAAAGCTTAAAGGCAAGATATTGGTGATGGACTTCATTTTTACCGACTGTACCGAAAGCTGTCCAATGCTCACCAAGAAAATGAGCTTCCTGCAAAAAGGATTTGGGAAAGACCCTAAAAAAGAGGCAACATTGGTTAACGACGTTCATTTTATATCTATTTCGGTAATGCCTGAGCGCGACTCATTGCTTAAACTCAGGGCTTATGCCGATAGATTTGGTGCAAACCCCGACCATTGGTGGTTCATGACAGGCGATAAAAAATCAATCTATAAGTATATTAGAGAAGAGCTTGGACTATCAACCGGTCCCGGCGATGGTGGTGCTGACGACCTAATACATACCGAAAAACTGGTGTTATTAGACACGTTTCGCAATATAAGGGGTATTTATGAAGGCGCAAATGACAAAGAAGTAAAGAACTGTGCTGATGATATAGTACTTTTGACCCTCGAAAAACATCATAAGTAAACGATTGATTAATAAACAAGGCTTAAAGCAAGGGTATGTTATCTCCAACAATTAAACAAAACGACAAACAAGCTAACCTGCTTATCTGGACAGTATCATTAGTAGTATTTGGTGCTGTAGTTTTCCTTACCAACGTTAAATTATTCGAGGGTGTCAACTTTGGCTTCAACGTGCACATTCTGGCATTAATTAATGCAGTAATTAACGGAACGGTTTCTATTTTACTGGTATGGGCTTTAATTGCAGTTAAGAACAAGAACTACAAGCTGCACAAAAACCTGATGTTTGTTTCCATCCTTTTGTCTGTATTGTTTCTGGTATCATATATCGGACACCATTTGCTGGCAGGTGAAACAAAGTACGGCGGAGTGCACGATGCAAAGTTCTTCGTTTACCTGTTTATCCTATTCTCGCATATTGCATTGGCAACTATCATTTTACCTTTCATTCTTTATACCGCTTATAGAGCATTGACGAGTGAATTCCCTAAACATAAAAAACTGGCGAAATACACATGGCCTTTGTGGCTGTATGTAAGTATTACCGGTGTTTTAGTGTACTGGTTCATTTCCCCTTATTACGTCCCACACCTTTAGTGGTGATTTCATACGCACAAAAAAACTCTGCTCAACGGCAGAGTTTTTTTGATTTATAGTCGAACTATTTTTTCTTCACTGATTGATAAAGGCTGTCGATTCCAGCCGATAATTCATGTAAAAATTCAGGACCCATGTCGGCATTGTAAATTCGCTTTACACTGTCTTTATAATTGACTATCAGGTAGAACCCGGCAATATCTTGTATGCGACGTTCATAGCTTTTGCTACATGTATCAATTTTAGAATCAGCCATCAATTTAAACAACGATGCCGCCTTTGTTGCGTTCACTTTAAACTGTGCTTTTCCCTTCTTTTCTACAAATAGCTCTCCATTGTATAACAGCTTACCATCGTTGAACAACTCAAGTGAATATACCGGACACTTGCCGTAACAAGCCGGGTGGTGTAACACCACCGATTTGATGGAAGAAGACTTTTTAGCCTGAGTCTTTTTCTTTTTCGCTGCAAAACCTGCCGTAGCAAATACACACGCTATCACCAATAAAAAGTATTTCCTCATCTCTTTGTTTTAGAACCTACAAAAATGCATAATTTGCCGTGCCTGCGCAAAATATGTTGCGTAAAATTGAAAAGACCTTTCAATAGTACCCTACAATGATAGTAGAAAACGAACAACTGCTGTACGATATTGCCCTCACCCTTCTGCCCGGAATAGGCGCGAAGACAAGCCGCTTATTAATTGAGCGGTTTGGCGATGCAAAAAATGTTTTTGCTGCCCCACTCAAAGAAATAAAACTGATAGACGGAATTGGCGAGGTAAAGGCTAAAGTTTTTAAAGACCCCGAAATACTCAAACGTGCGGAACAGGAAGTTTCGTTTGTTGTACGCAATAATATTAAAACTTATAGGCTGGGGGGCAACTACCCCACTCGCCTCAATCAATGTTCTGACGCACCTGTATTACTTTACTTTAAAGGCAATGCGAATTTTGAAGCAAAGAGAATTGTCTCTATTGTAGGTACGCGTAAAAATACCGATTATGGCCACAAGCTGTGCGAGGAACTTGTGATAGGATTGAAACACGTTGATGACCTTTTGGTTGTAAGTGGATTGGCACTGGGTATTGATGCTATAGCTCATAAAACATGTGTTACCCATGGCCTACCAACTGTAGGTGTACTTGGGCATGGTATGGATCATATTTACCCTGCCAACCATAAATCGTTGGCGAAGCAAATGGTGGAAAACGGTGGCGTGATGACAGAATTTATTTCCGGCACCATACCCGACCGCTCCAATTTCCCAATGCGCAATCGGATTGTAGCCGGGCTCGCCGATGTTACCGTGGTCGTTGAAAGCAATAGCACCGGTGGTGCCCTCATAACCGCAAGAATGGCAAGTGGATACAACCGTGAAGTGGCTGCCTACCCCGGCAGGATTACTGACGCCCGAAGTGCCGGATGCAACGATTTGATTAGAACAAATATTGCAGGCATGATTACAAATGCCGACGACCTCATTGAAATGATGGGTTGGCAAGACAAAAACAAGAAAAAACCGGTGCAACAAAAACTATTCATCAATTTTAGCCCCGATGAGCAAAAAATTGTAGACCTGCTACAGTCAAAAGACATGGTTCACGCTGATGAATTTTATCATTACACCGGGCTTTCAAGTTCAACCCTTGCAGCAACGTTATTGCAGCTTGAAATGACGGGCATTCTCAAAACCCTGCCGGGTAAGTACTACCGCATTAACTAGCTTTTATTTACCTGCCAAAACTTAAAATTTCCTTTTAGGGCGCGGTTGATTCACATTGAACAAACCTACAAAAACTGAATACCCGAACAGTGCGCCAAATCCTATTTGCCTCATAACACCCAGTAAATCGGTGGTTTGCCATTCCTGCATTACTTTTCCGTTTTCAACCCTGCGCATGAAAATGCCGTGCACTTCAAGGTTTTTCTTGTTGGCCGGTGCCCCCATGAATTTGCCGGTGTTTACCGCTGTGCTCACGAAGCGAATGGACGCCATGTTGCCATCTACAACTATATTCGGGAATTGCATTTTCAACCCGGAGAAGGCCTGCTTCATGTCTTGCATGAACCCTATGTACTCATCTTTATTGAACACGAATCCATCTCCGGTATAGGTGAAATTGTCATCAAGCAATTTATCCAAATCAGACCATCTGCCGTCTAAAATCGCGAGTGATACATTGAGTGCCGTCTGTTTAACTTGTTCTTTTTCCATATCTCTTTTTTGATGGCACAAAACTAGGTCGCTCAATTACCCAATAACAGGTACTTACCAATTTGAAAGCGCTTTCAAATTGGTAAGTACGCCCATGAAGGAAAGCAAAAAGTAACTTTGCACAATGAAAACATATTTTGTCAACGGCACTTATTATTACTGCCCGGTTGACCTGACGCTGAGTATTGTAGGCGGTAGGTGGAAAGGTATTGTGATCTGGAATTTGAGGAATGGCGCCATGCGATTCAGCGAACTCAAAAAGACACTGGTGACCATCAATGATAAAATGTTGAGTCAGGTGCTTAAAGAACTGGAAGAAAACGGAGTTGTGAGCCGGACTGTGATGAGCAACATTCCACCAAAGGTTGAATATGCACTCACTGAAGAAGGACTGACGCTATTGCCAATTATGCAGGCAATGAGTAACTACGGCTCGAAATTTGAGAAAGAATAATCGGATATTTGCGTTGCATGATATTGCTGCAAAAAAATAAAATCTGGTTTCCAAAACAAGACCTAGCCATGGACGATGGGCTGCTGGCTATTGGTGGCGACCTGAGCCTTGAAAGGCTGGTACTTGCTTACGAGAACGGCATTTTCCCTTGGTACAGTGAAGGTGAACCGCCATTGTGGTGGTGCCCCGACCCACGATTTGTTCTTTACCCCGAGGAACTGAAAGTAAGTAAGAGCATGAAACAGATATTGCGAAGCGATAAGTTTGAATTCAGGCACAATACGGCTTTTGAACATGTGATTAGAAATTGTAAAAATGCACCTAGACCCGGACAAGATGGTACATGGATAAGTGACGATGTGGTGAATGCCTACATGAACATGCATAAACATGGCTACGCACACAGCGCGGAAGCTTGGGAAGACGGCAAACTGGTTGGCGGGCTCTATGGCATTTTAATGGATCGAATCTTTTTTGGTGAAAGCATGTTTTCGCATAGTAGTAATTCTAGCAAATTCGCTTTCATTAATTGGGTACAATATTTGAAATCATTAAACGTTCAATTAATCGACTGTCAGGTTTATACTGAACATTTAGAGAGTTTGGGCGCTAAAATGATTCCCAGAACCCATTTTTTGGAGATTTTGAAAAAAAACATCGCTAAATAGCAAGAACTTGACAAAAATCAAATGTTTTTTTTAAGTATTCTTTTACCTTTGGCACGATTAATGTAGTAAATCACTAAAAAATAATCCAATGAAAACTCTAAAACTTACCGCCGCTTTCGCTCTTACTCTTATGAGTTTGAACACTTTTGCACAAACAGTGCGCAGTTCTGACGAAAATGGCAATGAAATAAACGATCCTAACCTTAACTCTGTTTCTCCTCATTGCTGCGCTGGTAAAATCGCGGGATCAAATGTTGTTGGATTTTCTCCCTTCCATTTTTCTGAAAACGGTATCGGTCTTTCTCTCAGTTGGGAAAAATTATTAGACAAAGACGGTATTCTTTCTTTCCAGTTGCCATTCTCAGCTACATTCAATATGAATAATTCTGATGCATTAGGAAGGCAAACTAATGAAGACCCGATGTTTTATGTTTATCCAGGCATTAAAATCTACCCAAAATCAGCCTTCGGTAAAGTAAAATATGCAATTGGACCTTCATTGGTGTTAGGTGCTGGTCAAAAGACACAAACTAACTACGGCAACTACCCTTATTCAAATTACACTGAAGAAACTGTGTCAAAAACAGTGTTTGGTATTTTAGTGAATAACTCTTTGAATATTACGCCTTCTCCAAAAACATACATCGGTATTGAGTTTGGTCTTGGCTTTACTTATCTGAACTATGAAGGCGGCGACCGCAAGCCAATGCAAACTTTGGTACAAGGTGGCTTCAAATTCGGTTACAGGTTCTAGTTAATTTCTTTTTTGCAGGTATTGCATCATTGCTTTTGCCTGCTCATTCCCGGGATGTTTGGTCAGTAGGTGTTTTAAATACCTTTCTGCATCAGCATCCCGGTTTTGTTTGTGCATCAACACAGCCAAATTCACCAGATTCAATTCATCATCAGGGTCTAATTCTAAACAACGAAGCATGTAGTTATGTGCTTCGCCATCACTGTTTTCCTGCATCGCTATAAAGCCTTGCGAGCGATTGGCACCAATATGGTTAGGGTTTTCTGAGAGAATGAATGTAAATACCTTTTTAGCCGCAGAAATATCTCCGCACGCGATCTGGCAAGTTCCTAACTTAAACTGAAAGTCAAGCGAAAACGGCCAAAGCGCAATTGCCCGTTGGTACCACGCGAGCGCATCTTTCGAAGCCCCAGTTTTGTGCATCGCCTCACCAACACGGTAACAAGTCCATGCGTCATTTACCGTTTCAGGCTTAAGACCTGTAGCCAATTGAACAACTTCGTTGTACTTGTTGCGCAAAAACTGAATCCTGATTAAATCCCGGTTTTGCTTTTCGCCTTGTTCTGTTTTTACCTCCTTTGCCAAATGCGCTTCTGCTGAATCGAGCAAGCCCGGCGAAGGTGTATAACGCTCATAAAACTCAATAAACCCACGGGCGTGTGAGATTTCACCTGTATTGTTATTGTTGAAGCACTGCATACCCAAAAATGCTGTAATGTTTTTCTTCAGCGTGTCGTTAGCAGGCTTTCTACGAATGTAGTGATCGGTAACTGCTACGTGCGGAATATCAATACTCCCGTTGCGGGGCATGTGGCATCTTATACAATCATTGTTTTCCGCCATTCTTATTGCTTCCTGCTCCTTGCATTTTGATGTGACCCCTGCACCGCTATGGCAGCCGGCACAAGCATTCAGGTATTGGACACGGGGAGTTGCTTTAACGCTCACATGCGGATTATGGCAGTTAATACAGCTCATTTTACCTGATTCTACATAACAGCGGCTTTTCTTCATGCGCTCAACATGCGAAGCCATAATCATTTTATCGCCGGCTCCTTCGTATTCAGGCATGTACACATTCATTACCTCAGAAAGCTTCATACCTGGTCTGAAATCAAAAAACGATTTGCCGTCGTTAAGCACAGTGATGCCTTGCAGGTGGCAGCGTTGGCAAACATTGTTTTGTAGTTCGGTTGAAAGACGGCGTGGGTTAACAATTGTATAGTCAGGGCCTTTTGACGTGTCAACTACTTTGCCCGCCATTTTATCAGCAACGTGCAAAGAGCCCGGGCCATGACAACGCTCACAATCAATACCTGTCTTTATGGTCTTATACTTATTCTCTGATCCTTCAACAAATTCAGGGTAGCCATTGTGGCAACTCATGCACTCTAACTGAATCATTCTGGAGAACCTGCTGTTGGCACCCTTTTCAAAACCCGGAGCAAGATCCCAACGTTTCTTTTGTGTATAGAAAGTAATGGGTGCCTGATAAACATATCCGTTTACATTGAACAAGTGCGAGTTGGTATGTTGCCCCGAACCTATGATGTAATCAATCTTCTGGGTGTGGGAATGAATGGTGTCTTTACCCGCCAGCCTGAATTCCTGAATGTATAGTGTATCTCCATTCCAGTAAGGGTGGTAATAGTAGTCGAGCACCGAGTCGTACACCAATGCGTGTTCAGGCGAAAAATCGGCTGCTGATTTTTGTTTAGTAGCATGGTCAAACGATTTCCCCATGCCTGTTTCCATAAACGTGTTATACACTTCCGAGTGGCAACCGCGGCATGTTTGCATACCAACATACTTAGCATCGGGATTGTAAACATTCTTCCACGGCGACTCGGGATGCTCTTCAGATTTTGGTTGAAACGAACAATTGAAGTAAGGCAAAAAAAACAGGATACCCAAAGGGCTAAGAACCAAAAATTTGATCAGTGTTCGCCTCATAAATTCACTTCAAAGAAAAGAAATTATCTAATGAATCCACGAAATTAGGAAAGATTTGCCCCTAAGGAACGATGAATAAATAAAGTATACCAACTTACGCAGTTCTTTCCCATTTTTGCTTTGTTGAAAAAGTCTTTAAATAGCCCACTATTAGCAGATTTTTCGCCTTGCAAAAAAGAAAAATAACTGCGTAATTTGATACACTTTATTTAATCAACGTTCCTAACGTGAAAATACGGTAAAGCCTCCTAAAAAATCTTCATATTATTGCACACTTTTTTAAATACTTTCTGCTGACATAAAACCTTGTATGCCAACAACCTGCAAATTGAATCGCCTATTAGGATTGATTCTGCTGATTTTGACCTTATCTACACATACTCCTGCTCAAACTGTTTTTAATTGCAGTTATGCAACAACCATTTGCGGATCAGGATCTGCATCATTTAGCGGCGATGGGAGTGCGGCAACTTCAGCCGACATTGCTAACCCTCGTCACATAGCCTACGATGGTGCAGGAAATATGTACTTCACCGACTTTAGCAATAACCGCATCAGAAAAGTGAATGGCTCGGGAATTGTTACCACAATTGCCGGGAAAGATAGTGCAGGTTATTCGGGCGACGGTGGCAATGCAACCAATGCCAGATTAAACAACCCGGTTGCCCTGGCTATTGATGGTAGCGGCAACATCTATTTCTCTGACCACGGCGGCACATTGATTCGTAAAATTGAAGGCACAGGAAGAATATCTACCATTGCAGGTCGGTTAAATCGGGGATTTAGTGGTGATGGAGGTGCGGCGACCACAGCGACTTTTACAAATGTAACTGCGCTAGCTACCGATGCCTCAGGAAACATTTTTGCGGTCGACCAGTTCAATCATAGAATCAGAAAGATTGCGACAGACGGTACTATTTCAACAATCGCCGGCTCTGGAGTATTTGTTGACACTGCAGGTACCAGAGGTGCCTTTTCGGGAGATGGAAGTGCAGCTACAAGCGCAAGGCTCAATAAGCCACAAGATCTGGTTTTTGACAATGCAGGCAATCTTTACTTTACTGATGCAGGGAATAATAGGGTTAGAGTCATTAACACCTCAGGTAACATATCTACTTATGCAGGAACGGGTACTAATGGTGTAACAGGTAATGGCGGTCCTGCTTTTATGGCTGCTGTCGCTTGTAGCAGCATAGCAATAGATACCGCCCAAAATATTTATGTGTCAAATGGTGCAACCATCAGGGTAATAACACCTGACAGAAAAATAAACAAATATGCCGGCCAAACCTCAACGGGTTTCAATGGCGACAATTTACTTGCCGATAGCACTGCTTTTAATAGTATTTATGGGCTCTCGTTCAATCGTGTAAACGGAATTACAATAGCAGATAATCTCAACCACCGAATCAGACTCATAAAAAACGCTTCAGTACCTTTTGAAAACATCACCGGAGTGCATGAGCTTTTTCTGGGCGATACCATAACACTTTCTAATGCAACAACGAGTGGAGTATGGACCAGCGAAGATTCCACAATCACAACGCTTTCTTCAACTGGGCGCAACGTTGGCAGCTCTATTGGTACTGTAAATATTAGTTACAGTATTAACTCGGTATGCGGCACTATTGCACGCACATGGCCATTGGAGGTAAAACCTCGCGGTTGCGCGACCATTGTTTCAATTATTGGTAACGGATTTGTAGGATCGACAGTAGATGGTAGCAGAGCAATTTATACCCAAACTATGGGAGCCAATGGACTGGCGTCTGACAAAAGGGGAAATTTGTTTTTTGTAGATTTCAATTCAAACATGGTCTATAAAATTACTGCGGGAGGCAGGGTCTATACTTTTGCTGGCACCGGTACAGCTGGTTTTGGAGGTGATGGAGGAATTGCAACAATGGCAATGTTGAATAACCCGTGGGGTATAGGTTGCGACAGAGCAGGCAACGTGTTTATCGCAGACCGAGGCAACCACAGAATTAGGAAAGTGGACACTAATGGAATAATCACTACTGTAGCAGGCAGCGGAGCAAGAGGGGCTTCCGGCGACGGGGGAAGCGCTACTGCCGCACAACTTAATTTCCCTATGGATGTCGAAGTTGCCCGTGACGGCACCTTATACATTGCAGATGCTATTAACAACAAAATCAGAAAGGTAAATACTTCGGGAATAATCACAACTTTCGCAGGTAGAACGGCTGGCGGTTTTTCGGGCGACGGCAGAGCTGCAACTGCTGCTCAAATGTTCGTACCTGAAGCTGTTTCCCTTGCACAGAATGGCGATTTATACATTGCTGACCAAGGGAATTCGGCGGTTAGAAAAGTGAATTCGGCCGGTATAATTTATACAGTAGCCGGTAACGGTAGTGCGGGCTATGGCGGTGATGGGGGACCAGCTACTGCATCACGACTTTCGGGCCCGAATGGGCTGTGTTTTGACCAATCGGGGAATCTCTATATTTCAGATTTATCAAACGAACGAGTGCGAAAAATTGACACCGCAGGAATCATAACAACCTTTGGCGGTGATGGCACATCGGGTTACAGAGGTGATGACAGCTCGGTTTCTTATGCCCGATTTAACCATTTGAGTGATGTTTGTACTGATGAAAAAGGCAATATTTATATCTCTGATCTGGCAAACTCAAGAATACGGAAGGTGTATACCGGGCTTCCTCAAATTGCGCCAATTGAAGGAATTAGTGTTTTGTGTGCCGGCTCCCGACAAATATTGCACGAATTATATGCGGGCGGTACATGGGCATGCAATCCTTCAAGTGTTGCTACAATTTCAACTACCGGTGAGATATTCGCTA
Organism: Chitinophagaceae bacterium; assembly: GCA_947454235.1. GTDB lineage: Bacteria > Bacteroidota > Bacteroidia > Chitinophagales > Chitinophagaceae > Flavipsychrobacter. The sequence goes on along the minus strand of CANGIY010000001.1, from coordinate 354,326 downwards.
TCGGAACGGGTGTCGCTGCTGTCAGATACTCACTTACAAACACTTGCGGCTCGTCATCAGTACTCGATTCAGTCCACGTTTTGAATTCTATCGATGCAGGGACCATTAGCAGCAGTACGTTATGTGAAGGAGCATCTACTACCATATCAAGCACTGGCGCCTCCGGGCCGGGAACCTGGGTTGTAACCAACGCAAACGCAACCATCTCGACAACCGGAGCAATTACAGGGCGCCATGCCGGAACCGATACTGTTTTTTACATCGTTTCAGCACTTTGCGGATCTGATACAGCAATAAGTACTATTACAGTTAACCCCTTGCCACATGCAGGTATCTTAACAGGTGCAGTTAGTGTTTGTGCGTTTGACTCTATTACTATTTCTGCGTCATTGCCGGGTGGCGTATTTGCCGCTACAAATTCCAGAGGTATTTTTAGAGATAGTATATTCCGTGGCGTAACAAGAGGACTAGATACTGTACTGTACATTGTTAGAAACACGTGTGGTGCTGATACGACTAAAAGAACTATCACAATCGATTCATTACCGAATTCAGGAATTGTGAGTGGTCCGACTTTTATTTGTGCAGGTAGCCGTGGCACATGCACATCTTCTGTTTCAGGAGGATCATGGGGCTGGAGTGATTCCAGTATTGCTTCAGTTTCAGGAACAACTTCATTAAGCATCAATGCACTTACAGCAGGCACTGAAGTTGTTCGTTATATAGTTTCCGGGACATGTGGCTCTGCGGTAAGCGAGCACAGTATAACACTGCGCGCAAATCCTTCAGCAGGTTTTATTACAGGAGCAACAATTTTATGTGCAGGCAATTCAACCGACTACACATCAAGTGTTGTTGGCGGCTCATGGTCAACAACGGGAAGTAGTGCAACTATTTCAACTGTTGGGCATTTGTATGCTGTATCTCCTGGTGGAGACTCTGTAAAATATACCTATTCTGATGGCTATTGTACCTCTGCAACCAGTAAACACATTGAAATATACCCTGTGCCCCATTCAGGAGCTATTGTTGGTCCCGATACTATTTGCAGAGGAGTTCCGACGCTTTTTGTTGACACCGCTACCGGCGGGGCATGGACAATGAGCAATTTGCGGGCTCGAATTACAACGGGTGGCGAACTCACAGGTATTTCAGCAGGCTTGGACACCATCAGGTATACTGTGGCGAACGCATGTTCAACTGTAATTGCAACTCATCGTGTGTTCATACAGGAACCAACAACGCCCACTATTACAATGAATGGATTGAATATTCACCCATGCGTAGACCTAAATGATACGCTCACCGCAGACTTTACACACGGTGGTCATATTCCTTCAATAAAATGGTATATCAACAATACTTTTATAAGCGCAGGCACTTCATTATTGTATCATCCTGTATTTGGCGATTGGGTTAAAGTCGTTTTAAGGAGCGATGAATTTTGCCTTACATCAGATAGTGCATCTGAAGCTATTCAAAACAGCTCGAATTCAAACGTTACTCCATTAATAACCGCAAGTACACTCGAAGACACTATTTCTGCTCCGGGTACTGTGTTTACGTTCAATGCTGAAGTGACCTACGGAGGCCGTGTACCAACGTATCAATGGTTTCATAATAATGCTCCTGTTGCAGGCGCGACAAGCAATACATGGACACTTACCAATTACTACCCCGGAAGCGTTTTTGTGGTTTTAACCAGCGACTTACCCTGTGTAACTCATTCGGTAGACACTAGCAATACCATCAATATTTACACCACTACAGGCTTAGAAACAAACTCACTAAAATCTAACTTAATTACCCTTTCTCCTAACCCCAATAAAGGTGCATTTGATTTGAATGGTTTGTTTATGCAGGGTGCATATAATATCAAAGTTTTCGACATAGTTGGCAAATGTGTATTTGAAAGAACGTACGACATTGTTACACCTACTCAGGCTATTTCGGTGGCACCTGAAACAGCACTCATCAATGGGAATTATTTTGTTCACTTCACAGGGCAAAACCTACAGCAAACCTTCAAAATTGTAGTTGAAAAATAGGTGTACGAGAAGTTATAGCTAAAGCTGATTATTTCGATTTTACAGCCATTTATGGTTTATGTAAATTAAAATACAAGGGCTAAATGGCGGTCATTTGCAATTTTAATAGCAAACTTTAACTTTTTGTTTCATAAACCAAAAGAACGTTCGTATGTTTACACGGGGAAATCTATGCCCCTAATACAACAGCAAATAAATACAAACTTCATATTGGCAATTATGAACAAAAATTTACGTTTAGTTCTTTCATTGATTTTGTGCTTTTTCACGTTCAACGCCCTGTCATTTACGGTTGATCTGTCGAGCCCTTACCTTACGGGAGGACGATATTCTGGATGTATGCCGGCATCCGGTTCAGTTTTCATGCTGTTCAACGCTGATGTTTCAGGGTGTAGCTCTGTTCCTTCGCGCTATGTGTGGACATACAATAGTGGCAGTTCTACAAGCAGCGACACAACTGCAATCAGCATCAACAGGCATACCTTCACTGCTGTTGGTAATTATACCATCACAGTTTCCGTTACTTGTGGCTCAACAACAACTACATCAACACCGGTGTTTGTAAATATTCATGGTCAACCTACAGTTAGGTTTACTACTGATGATCTCTATGCCGATTCCAATTGGTCATGCGCACCAAAGACTATTCACTTCATGAATAACTCTATTGATGCTGACACAACATGTGGCTACAGTATGCACTGGATTATTGATGGAGCAGTTTATTCGGGTACTGAAGTAACTCATACATTCGACACAGGTAGGTATGACGTAACACTTATTTTCAACAATACTTGTGGCTGTTCAGGAACCACTACTTACCACGATTTCGCGAAAGTTCAAGGCTCACCGACTGCATGTGTTCGCCGTACTGATGGTGCTCATTTTTGCTCCGCACCAGCTACTGCCTATTATAATGCAGGTTGTTCTAATGGTGCTATTTCTTACGAATACCATTGGGGAGACGGTACTGTAACATCAACCTCCGACTCTGTTACAAACCATACTTTCAGAACAGCAGGAACTACTTACAGCGAATACATGTATGCAATCTCAAGTGCAGGTTGCCGTACAATGGTTAACTTAGATTCAGATGTTGTAATACCGAGCATCGCATCAACGTTAAGCGTATCCCGCGATACTATTTGCTATTTCGATTCAATTACTTTAAATGCAAGTACCACAGGCACAACTGCTTCTAACTGGACCTTCTATGTAATGAACAGGTTTGGCGACACAGTTAATACTACATCGGGTTCAACAAATCCTGTGATGTTTAATATTTCAGACGAATCTGGCGTAACAAGTGGAGTTTACCGTGCGGTAGTTGTCGCATCTGACGGGTTTGGTTGCCAATCTTCTGCAACACATTCTTTCTTTGTAAGAGAGAGCCCTCATGCCCGAGTTACAATGAACCGCCATTTTTATTGCACAGTTCCAGTAACTGCAACCATAAGTGCATCAGCAACCTACACAGGTGGCAGGGGTCCGGTTAGATATCATTGGTACTATGGCGATCGTAGTGATACAACTACCTCCAGCGCCACTTCAGTTCATACTTACACCGCTTCTTCTACCGGTGGTAGTACACTTTACCCTAGTCTAGTTGTATCAGATGCATTAGGTTGCAAAGACTCTGTGACCGTAGATACAGGCTTAACAATTCAAACTCCTTCATTTACCATCAGAAAATCTGCCGATTCGGGTTGCGCATCTTCGACAGCACCTCTTAATGTTGACTTCGCATTTAATATCAGAACACCAGCTACGTTGCCTTTCCACATCGATTCAGTATTAATTGACTCTACCACAAACGTTTGTGTTGGTGACGCATGTGCTGATTTGACGTATGGATTTACAACCGCTGCAACTGCTCGCACCAGGTACTATCATTTCGTACAGTACTACTGGCGTCTTGATGATTCGGTAGGTGGATGCACCGGCATTACTACTGACAGTTTAAGAGCAAGTTCAGTTCACCCTGACATTAGAGGAATTAACACTTACATCAGAACAAGTTCAGGTTTGCAACGAGCTGACTCAATTTGCCCTGGTACTGTGTTGTATTTCAATGATAGCTGTACCAACTGTTCATTTACTTCTTGGCATATTGCCAATGGAATAGGTAGTGCTGTAGATACTGCAGGTTCTGATCTGGCCCTTGATTCTACTTCAGCTTTATATTCTAATTACAATCCATTCGGATTTATTTTAGACCCACACGCATATACATATACAGCACGCCTCATTGTTTCAAAAGACGGTTGCTTCGATACCGTATTAAAATACATTTATGTTTATCACCCCGATTCAGGTGTGATTGTTGGTGCACCTGTTTGCCAACAACGCGATAGCGTTCAGTTTCAATGGAGTGTGAGAGACCCTTCTCATATTCGCTCATATCACTGGGACTTTGGCGATGGTGGAACCTCTGTTACTTCAACAAATAGCGTGTTCCACAGATACCATACTTCAGTTACACGTTCGTATACAGTAACAGGTGTTGACACCGCTCTAACTTCAGACCATGGATGTTATAACCGTCAGGAATATGTAGTAACAGTAGGTCCTCGATCACTTCCGTGGGCAGTTGGTAATCCAATAAGGTATTACGATGTCGCGAATCATAATGATACGATTTGCGTCGGGGTCGCCGATTCATTCCTCGGTCCAATTCAAAGCGATGGTAGTGCATACACAATGTACTCATGGAATTTTGGCGATGGTCCGATGACGAGCATGACCGACACTGCAACAACTCATGCTTATTCGGCTACTGGCATATATAGTACCTACGCAGTGGTATTAACAACAGGTGCAGCATCAACAACATGTCGTGATACGACCAGCACTAAACGTGTGATAGTAGTAGGTCCAACAGGTGGACTCAGGGTGTCACCAAGAACCGTTTGTGCAGGTACTACAGTTTCATTTGTTGACTCCAACACCGACATTTCACCAATCAGGCGTACTCACCATTGGATATTCAATGGATCTTCAGTTCCGGGTAGTTCACTACCTTCTTCTGCCATTGTTGTAGCAGGGTATAGAACTACCAGTACACCTCCATTCTTTCGTTATTCAGGCGATACCAGTCTATCGTTTAATGCAGCAGGAACTTATATGATATCGCTGATTGATACAGATGCACACGGATGTGCTTCCGTTTCAAACACGACAGTTACAGTAAGCAAACCAAAATCTTATTGTTACCCTGCTGACACCTTGCATGATTATTGCGCCGGCACATCAGTACCTTTTGCTGACACTGCCCGCCATTGCCGTTATTCTTGGAGTTTTGATGGCGGTACAACGTGGAGTGCATACAGCAATGCCGATAGCCTGGTAAGTCATACGTTCCCTACTAATGGAACTAAAACAGCCATTTGCGTAATCATTGCCGACACTCCTGGTCATACAGTTTACGGTTGTGTCGATACTACAAGAACGACCGTCAATCTCAATCATTTCCATGCTACTATGACAAACCTTGGCGATGTTACGCCAGTAAGTTGCCCACCTTTCAGAGCGGTAATGGCTGGTAGTGATTTCTCTGCGAATTACACATGGAGTGTTACACCTACTGGTTATACCTCAACCGGCATTGTGTTCAACTACGATATTTTTGGTTCAGGTCACTACGCCGTGAATATGGTTGCTACCAATACTGTAGGTTGTTCTGACACTCAATCTTATGCCTTGTTCATTGGCGGACCACTCGGCTACATCACATCTCACATAGATAGTGGCTGTAACCCTATTCCTGTTACACTTCAGTTTGTTGATACGGGGGTTGTTTCTACATCTTACTCTTACATTTGGACTGCCTGCCCAATAGGTAGTAGAACAACCAGTACCGACAGTGTTCATTTAGGCTTCCCTACTGAAGGCACTTTCTGCCCTCCTAGCCTCATTATTCAAGATGGAGCTTGTGCAGTTGTGTTCGATTACCCTACCGACTTAACTGTACGTCAAATACCATTTGTAGGTGTAACTGACGGCGGCACAGTGTGCCACGATAGCACGACTACTGTTACAGCCCGTGGCGGTGACCATTATCATTGGTCTCCAGCAGCAGGTATTTCTTATTACCATCCCGGCGATAGTACTTATGTGCGTATTCACCCAAGTACAACAACTACTTATACAGTAATAGGCACAACCGCAGCTGGTTGTCGCGATTCAGTAACGACAACAGTTAGGGTTGACTCAGCATTGCACGTTACTATTTCAGGTCGCGATACAGTATGTATGGGGCTTTGCGATACATTGAGAGCCTCTGGTATTGAGGGTGGTGTTTATATTTGGACAGGTGGTCACACTTCATGCGCAGTTTGTTCTTCACCTGTAGCTTGTACTGACACGACTGTTGAATACACCCTAATAGGCGCTGATGCCCTAGGTTGTACTGCAATTGCTCATCACCGTTTGTACGTGCGCACACCAGACACTCCAAGTGTAACTATTTTAAGTCTTTATGATACATTCTGTGCTATTCACCCAGACACAATGTTTGCTGATATTCGTTTCGGTGGTAACTCACCTTATGTAAGGTGGTACAAAAATGGTGTATACCAAGATACTGGCTTGTACTTCGTATTCCCGCCAAATTTTGATGACTTAATTCGTTGTGTTGTTTATTCAAATGCATATTGTATTTCAGAAGACTCTGTTTCTAACCACATTGTGGTGAACCAACATTCACCTGCAATACCAGATGTAACTATTCACGCCTCTGACGATACCACTCGTTACATTGGTGAAATTGTTTCTTTTTTCTCTGATGTGACTTATGGTGGTTTGCGCCCAACATTCCAATGGTATCAAAATGACCGACCAATTGCTGGTGCAACCAACAATATGTGGTCTGATCACATCTACTACCCTTGCACCGTTTATTGTGTACTTACAAGCAATTCTGATTGTATCGCAAAACCTAACGACACATCTAATGTACTTCACGTTAATGTAATCAGTACGGGAGTTAATGAGATTTCAGTTCATCAATTTGCAACTTTGTATCCTAACCCAACAAATGGTAATCTGATTTTAGCAGGCAACCTGAACACTGGTAAATTGCATTTTGATGTTGTTGACGTTACTGGTAGAATCGTACATTCAGATGACATGAACGTTGTAAACCGCAACGACAATATGAATATCTCCTTGCCTGAATCGTTGACTACCGGGCAGTACATGTTACGCGTATTCAATGAAGGCTCAACAGCAGTATTCAAGTTCTATCTCGACAAATAATAGTACGACTTAGGCTGTAAATACAAACGAGGGGCGGTTTTTGAAACTGCCCCTCGTTTTTTTTATTGAGTTTGTGCTTATTGAACGTCTATGAGATAGTTATTTCCAAAAGAGACTTTAGCTTTCTTCGGTATTTTAATTTCCTGCCAATCTTTGGTAGGGTATATGGTTCGCACTTCACCATTCTTAATGCTCATTGTAATGGGTAATGTAAAACCTTCAACAACGTTGGTGAACTTATACCTTAAAACTTTTTTCTTTTTATAATAATTTAGTTGAGGAATATCAGCAGTCCTCAAATATTGATTGAAAAACGGCTGTAAATGCAGCCCAGATTTTTCTTCAATAAACTGTTCAACCTCTTGCGAATTCGTAATCTTATGATAGAATATTGCACTCAATCCCCTTAGCAACACCCTAAAACGTTCGTCGTCATTCATTTCATTCCTAATCATTTGCATGATGGCGGTACCCTTGTCGTACATATCGCCCGATCCTTCAGTATTGACGCCTTTTGGACCAATGATTGGAATGTTATTTCTAATGCCGTTCCATTCGCCTCTGTTATATATTTCAGCTTGCTTTTTATTCAACAAACATTCGGCGAACAGTGTCTCTGAGAATGTTGTAATACCCTCATGAATCCAATTATCGGCGATATCGCCTGCCGTTACTGAATTCCCAAACCACTCATGCCCCGTTTCATGTACAATAATGTAATCGAAGTTCATACCAACACCTGTTCCGGTACGATCGAAGCCCATGTAACCCATTTTATAATTGTTACCATAGGCTACAGCACTTTGATGTTCCATTCCCAGATAAGGTGCATCAACAAGTTTATACCCGTCTTCATAAAACGGATAAGGCCCCATCCAATATTCAAAGCAATGCAGCATTTGTGGCACCACCTTAAACTGACGGTGGGCTGTATCGCTATTTTCTCTTAATACATAATAATCGAGATCCAGAGTACCTTTCTCTCCATTCAACGTATCGTGCCAGGTAACATAATCGCCTATGTAGAATGTAACATCGTAGGTATTAATTGGGTTTTTCACTTCCCAGTTAAACACTTTTGTGTGCGTGCTGCCCTGTTCATCGACATTTTTTAGTCTACCATTTCCAACAGCAACCAATTGCTCGGGCACACTGTAATGCAGCGACACGCCGTTTGTTGGCTCTTCTGCCTGATAATCTTTGCATGGCCACCACACACTTGCTCCTAAACCCTGACATGATACCGCGACCCAAGGGGTCCCGCTTCCGTGTGTCTTCCATGAAAAACCACCATCCCATGGTGGATTGACTGCTTTCCTTGGCTTACCCGAATATTTTATAGTAATAGTACGTGTATCCCCTGCCTTCAACCCTGAATTGGGCAACATCACCCAAGTTACGTTGCTGTCACGTTCATATCGAAGCCTGGTATCAGCAACGCCGTTAACGCCGTTTAAAGTAATTTCTGAAATTGTAAGTGGATATTGCAAATCAATTTGCATTGAATCGCTGGCATCTTTGAGCACCTGAAACTCGATTTTACAAACCCCTGTAATATCATGATTCGAAATTGAATCTTTCATGAAATTGACTGCCAAATCGTAGTGGAGTACTTTCCACCAGTTGCGCCCGGTACCATTACTACCCCGCAACGTATCGTATCTGGAAAAAGCACTTGAAGTACTTGACATTAATGCACTTAATATCAGCAACGAGAATCCCTTTTTAAGCATACAAATTATTTGTCCAGCATTTCTATATCCACAAGCAATGGTTCATTGGCCTTAATTCCAAGCTCTTTATTTCCCTTTTCGGCATAACCTAATTTAGATGGAATCACAAGGCGAAACCTGTCGCCCTTTTTCATTATTTTCAATGCTTCTCTTAATCCTGCAACCAGTGATTTATCATCCATACTTACTGTTCTTGAATCGGTATGGTACATCGAAGTATCGTAGTAAGAGTCGAAAATGCGCCCGTCTAAATTAGCAATCGAATATCTGATAGTTACTGTATTATTGGCTTTATCTGATGGAGCTTTATCGTTTTTATTGACCTGATAATAGTATAATCCCGATTTAGTCTTGTTCATTTTCACCCCAACTTTAGTGATATAGGCATCTATGTTACCAGTCTCGTATTGCTCGGCAGACTGAGCATTTACGAGTTCAACATCAAATACTAAAACTGTATTTCCGGGGATATTAGAATTACCCTGACTACCGTAGGCTAAACCGCTGGGGATATATAAAGTTCCTTTTCCTCCTTTCGCAAACAACGCAATGCCTTCGTCCCAGCCTTTAATCACAGCCCCTCTCCCAAGAGGGAATGTATAAGGTTCAACATGGTGAAACAAAGGATCGGTATTAGAATCAAATGTTTTCCCGTCTAAGAAACGACCAGTATAATTTACACTCACTATATCGCCTGTTTTAGCCAATGGTCCGGCGCCTTTCTTTTCGACAGTATAGTACAAACCAGTTTTTGTGCTTAATGCTTCTATTTTATGTTGCTTAAAATAGTCGGTAAAAACTTTGGTATCAATAACCCTTTGTTTCGCCCGTTTTTGCTCCTGATCAATTTTATATTCACTTTCTGAAAAAACGGAAACCAAAACTACATCGTATTGCAAAATATCACCCGCCTTTATGCCCGGCATCAATTGCTTGTTTTGGTTGAGTACCGTATCAGCAGGCAGGCGCAACAATGCACTATCTCCAGCTACCATATTCGATAGCCCTTCAATGAAATCGCCCCTGAAAGACGGTTTTTGAACCTGAAATGGAACAGGACGATCATTGTTCATTTGCCTGCTATCAAATATAACACTGTCTTTTACATGCACCCTCACGTGCATTTCAAGATGATAACCCACCTGAGGATGTTCTTTGCCCGTTCCTTGTTTTAAAATCTTGTATTCGAGCCCACTTGGCAAACGAGTATAACCATCAGCCGAAACTGTCACATTTTTAGTTGTATCTCCTGCTATGCGCGGAGCAGCAAACAATGACTGGTGTGTGCTAAACACACCACAAATACCACCAAGAATTAAAAACTTACGAAGGTTCAATAAACTATGCATCTGCGATTGTCGGGTAATTATTAATTGCGATTGTAATAATAAAAAAAACAGGGATATAGACCACCAAGTTTGTGTGATTTTTAGGGTTTCTTTTCAAGATTCTTTTTAATCCAATTGGCGGGCGGCAAAGCCCACTTAGTCCTAAACGAAGAAAGGTGCTTCCTAACGAAACACCTTTCTTGCTATTTATTTGAAAAAGAATTACTTGCTCTTTTCGATATTCACTACTTCAACGTCAAAAATCAACGGAGAGTTTGGTGGAATATTTGGACCAGCACCTTGAGCACCGTAAGCCAAACCTGAAGGAATGTAGAAAGTAGCTTTTGCACCTTTTTTCAACAACAAAACGCCTTCATCCCAACCTTTAATTACACGACCCATACCTACCGGGAATACGAAAGGCTGTACGTGCTTGAAATTAGGATCAACATTTGAGTCGAAAATAGTACCATTCAACAACTTACCGGTGTAGTTCATGTTTACATTTGAACCCGGAGCGATTGATTCGCCTGAGCCTTCAGTTGTAACTGAGTAATACAAACCGCTCTCAGTTTTCTTAGGCTTCAGATTATTTTTTGCGAAATAATCTTGCAACATTTTGTCATCGGCAGCTACCTGCGCTTTAGCTTGTTCTGCTTGTTCTTTCATCGCTTCTTCCTGCGATTTTGCAGAAAGAATTCTGAAATAAACCATAATCTCATTACCCGGTTTCATCCATTCAGGCAAAGGAGATTTGTTGTCCTTTGGAATAGTTGCCATCACTGAATCAACAGGCACTTTAATTACTGCACTGTCACCAGCGTGCATGTCATCCATAACCCACATCCAGTCGGTAGCGTTTTGACCTTTTCTAACGGCCATGGTTGCTTTACCTCCAGGTTGGTTTTTTGAATCACCAATAACGAAAGTATCGCATTTAAGAAGTATATTGAAATCAATAATATCACCTTCCGCGATTTTTTTACCTCCCGTGTTGGCCGGATAAACTTTATACTTAATAGCTTTTATGGCTTTAAAGCCATCGTCGCCTGCTTTAGTCGTTTTAGTGGCTGTACCTTTTGAAGCAGAACTTTTTGTAGCTGCTCCTTTAGAAGCACCAGCCTTTTTTGCTTGTGCAAAAGAAGGAGTTCCCCAAAATGCACCCGCTGCTATGAGCGAATAAACAATAATTTTTTTCATGTTTCTTTTTAGTTTTTCTATTTAACAGGCATTTGAGCTTGAGCCTTTGGCAAAGTAGGTTCAGCAATTTCTTTTACCTCAACGTCAAAAATCAAATTTGCATTTGGTGGAATGATACCCATCGAGTTAGGACCATAAGCCAAAGAAGAAGGAATGTAGAAAGTTGCTTTTGCACCTTTGTTCAACAACATAACACCTTCGTCCCATCCGGCTATAACGCGACCGCCACCTGCAGGGAATTTAAACTCTTGTTTGTGGTGGAAATTTGAATCAACGTTAGAATCAAATGTTCTGCCGTCCATCAATTTTCCTGTATAGTCCATACTTACTACTTTACCAGTTGTAGCATTTGGTCCGCTACCCGGTTGATTGATAGTATAGTACAAACCTGAAGCAGTTTTGGTAGGCTTCAAATTGTTTTTAGCAAAGTAATCCTGAAGTGCTTTATCGTCTTCTACCAGTTGTTTTTGCTTTTTATCTTCTAATTTCTTTTTGTAATCAGCCTCTGAACTTACGCTTAAACAAGAAAGTGTAAGTTTAACTTTTGCACCTTTTTTCATCCAAGCCTCCTTGTTTTGCAATTGCTCAGGAGTCATGTATTTCAACATTGTATCTACAGCGATTTCAACTTCAACACTATCACCGCCTTTCAATTTTTGAAAAATCCAAGGCCATTCACCATTTTTTTGCATGTCGCGCACTTGCATCACAGGAGTGTTTCCCGACTGATCTTTCCATGAGTTAGCGAGTGTCTGAGTATCGACTTTGGCAATGATTTGAAACTCAACCAGGTCGCCATTTTGAGCAGCTTTACCTGTACCGGCCTTTACAACTTTGTAAAAAAGTCCTTTGTACTCTTTTAAACTTGAACTTTGATTGCAGCTTACAAAACCAGTCACGGCTGCACTCAATAAAGAAATTGAAAGTAATTTTTTGAACATGTTCTTTTTATAAATTAGGGGTGAATATCCGACAAAATTTTCTTAAAATATGTAATTGTTTCCTTAAAACTTAGTTTTGAACGCCCGCCCGATGCGTTAAAATGCCCTCCACCTTCAAAATAAGTGCGCGCAAAAGTACTCACATCAAACTCGCCTTTACTCCTGAAAGACAACTTCACTTCGTCGCTGCGCTCAGTTATCAATGTAGCAAACTTGATATTTCCTATGCTCAATGGATAATTAACCAAGCCTTCAGAATCGCCAGACTGCACATTGAACAGCTTCATATCTTCTTTTGACAAGGTAATAAGCGCCGCTTTCTGCTTATGAAACACTTCCATTTTCTCGATCAGAACATAACCCAGAAATCTCATTCGGGTTTCACTCCATGAGTCATAAATCAACTCGTGAATTTTTGAATGTTCGAGTCCGTGGTCTTTGAGGTTCGCTATCATCCTGTGCACATCAGCGGTCGTTACCGGAAATCTGAACGAACCTGTGTCTGTGAGCACACCTGTATATAAGCACTCAGCAATATCAACATCAATCAAATGGTTGTTATCCATCAAATTAATGAAGTCGTACACCATTTCACAAGTACTGCTTTTCTCAGGCACGCTCATACCGTAGTCCCAGTAAGGTTTTGGCATTAGGTGGTGGTCAATAAGCACTTTGGGCTGGGTGGCATTGGCTAACGGCGTCTCAAGCGTTTTAGTCCTACTGTAGTCATTGAAGTCTACACAAAAAATAAGGTCACATTCTGCAAGTGCATCCAGCGACTGTTGTGTATTTTCTTCGTAGTTCAGCACATTTTGCATACCCGGCACCCACTCCAGAAAATCAGGTGCTTCGCAGGGAGAAACGGCTGTAACATAATGACCTAGCTTTACGAGATAATGCGCCAAACCCAGCATACTGCCAATGGCATCGCCGTCAGGTTTGTGGTGCGTTGTAATGAATACTTTTTTAGGAGTACCCAGCAGTGGAAAAGCCTCTTGTATTGGGCGCATTCTTTGTAAAATCTAGTACTATTTGAGGCAAAAAACTTAGTTTGCCTCGTTTAAAAAAGATGGCAAAGGTAATTTAAAATTGTTTTAAAATATTTGTAAAGTTTCGCGAATGAGCTTCAATGCAGTTCTAAAACAGGTCGTTAGGATTGATTCTTAAAAACTCGTCCCATGGGATGCCTCAACTTATTTATACGAGGTGCACTTAACACTTTCAGTTCTTATTTAAAAAGTAGTTTTCGAGCATTTCACTTGCGCATTTTCTGCACAATATTGAAGACTTTTCTTAATTACTTTGAAGATTTTTCTTCACTACATTGAAGAAATTGTTTTTTTGTAATGTTTTTATTTGGTATTAAATCGCTCAACAAACTAATGAGACATCTGTAACCAAAAAGTTATAATTAACACTGAAATGCAGTAGTGAAATACTTAACGCTTACCTTTATCAGTGAAATAATAATTATGTCTAAAAAAACCAAAAAGAAACCCGAATCATCTCATCGTTTTTCATTCACAGGAAAGATTGATATTACAAGAAGTGGATTGGGCTATGTGGCTATTGAAGGGCGGGAAAAAGACATCATAGTAAAACGCGAAAATCTAGGTACAGCGCTGAATGGCGACACAGTAAAAATAGAGGTTAGAGGATACAGTGATAATAACAAACGCCAGGAAGGATACGTAACTGAAGTAGTAAAACGCCACCAAACAGAATTTAGCGGAACAGTACAAGTACACGAACACTTTGCATTTTTAATACCCGACAGCGAAAAAATGCAGGTTGACATCTATATACCATTGCACTTGCTTAAAAATGCAAAAACAGGCGACAAAGCAATTGGCAAAATAGTGGAATGGCAGGGTAAGAACAAAAACCCGGTTGGTGAGATTACGATGCTGCTGACCAATGAAACCCGGAACGAAATTGCGATGAAAAGCATTTTAACCGACAATGGCTTTCCACTTGAATTTCCTGATGATGTGATGGAAGATGCTGCAAGATACCCCGAAGGGATCGCAGCAGAGGAGGTGCCAAAGCGCCGAGATTTCAGGGAAGTGCTCACCATGACCATTGACCCGTTTGATGCAAAAGACTTTGATGATGCCATTTCATTTACCTCGTTAAAAGGAGGATGGTATGAAATAGGTGTACATATCGCTGACGTGAGCCACTACATCAAAGAAGGCTCCGCACTCGACCAGGAAGCATACCAACGTGCAACAAGCGTTTATTTACCCGATAGAGTTGCACCAATGTTACCGGAACGCCTGAGCAATGAACTTTGTTCGCTTCGCCCTAATGAAGAAAAATACACATTTTCAGCTGTATTTAAAATGAACAAAGCCGGTGTTGTAAAAGATACATGGCTGGGAAAAACCCTCATTTGTTCTGACCGTAGATTTACCTACGAAGAAGTACAGGAAATAATAGAAACTGAAAACGGCGACTATTCGAAAGAAGTATTGGTACTCAACGAAATGGCGCAAAACCTACGCAAACAACGCTTTGCAGCCGGGGCAATCAACTTTTCTTCTTCTGAAGTGCGCTTTAAACTGGATGAGCATGCCAAACCAATTGGTATAATTATCAAAGAAAGTAAGCAAGCCCACCAGCTTATTGAAGAACTGATGTTACTTGCCAATAAAGCTGTAGCAGAATATGTATCGGAAATAAGAATTAACGAAAACGAAGTACCATTCCCCTACCGAATACACGACGACCCAGACCCTGAAAAGCTCAGAGTATTTGCAGTATTTGCTCGTCGGTTCGGAATAAAATTTGATTTATCACGACCGGAAGTCGTTGCTGCTTCGTTCAATCAAATGCTGGAAACCGTAAAAGGCAAGCCAGAACAACATATTCTGGAACAACTTGGTATAAGGACAATGAGCAAGGCAGTGTACACCACTGAAAACATTGGCCACTACGGCCTGGGATTTAAAAACTATTGCCACTTCACCTCGCCTATCAGGCGCTACCCCGATGTATTGGTACACCGTATTTTGCAACAATGCCTGAGCGGACACGTTACACCAATCAAGCATCTGGAGACATTGTGCCGCCATTGTTCTGATCAGGAACGCAAAGCAATGGACTGTGAACGAAGTGCTAACAAGTACAAGCAAGTAGAGTTTATGTCAGACTATGTGGGTGAAGATTTTGAAGCTGTTATTAGTGGTGTTGCGCATTTTGGTTTCTGGGCAGAAACGGTGGAGCACAAATGCGAAGGACTGATTTCAATACAAGACCTGAACGACATTGATGTATTTTCGTTTATTGAAGCAGACTATGCACTTGTTGGGCACAATACGGGTATTAAATTTGCGATGGGTGAAAAAGTGGTTGTTAAAGTAGTTTCTGCGAATCTCGATAAAAAACAAATTGATTACTCGCTTGTTTCTTACGCCGATAGCGATATTGAAATATCTACTATAAAAAGGCCAACCATGCGCAAAGGGCAAAAAAGTAAAGACAAATCAAAAACAAGTAAAAAGCACAAGCGATAATTCATGCACTCTTTTCCTGAACTACTGAAGAAGTTCGAAGACAGGTTTAACCCGGAAGCCATATTCCCCGGTATGCCAGCCAACTTGTACGAGCCTTGTAAATACATTTTAGGCATTGGCGGAAAACGCGTGCGCCCGGTATTGTGCCTGATGGCGAATGAGCTATTTGGTCCGATTAATGAAGATGCATGGAATGCCTCCTATGCAGTTGAGTTGTTTCATAATTTCACATTGATTCATGATGACATTATGGACAAAGCTCCGTTGAGGCGCGGCATGCCCACCATTCACAATAAGTACGGACTCACTTCAGGCATTTTGAGCGGTGACGTGATGAACATTTTTGCCTACCAAAGTCTGGCGAAAGTTTCCAATTCGCTTCAAAAACTAATGGAGTTGTTCAACCAAACAGCCATTGAAGTATGCGAAGGGCAGCAACTAGACATGGATTTTGAACAAAGAAATGACGTGACTATTGAAGAGTATATCAATATGATTGCTCTAAAAACCAGCGTTTTACTCGCTTGTAGTTTAAAGATGGGTGCAATTACAGGCGGAGGCATGGGCGACAATGCCAATAAACTATATGCTTTCGGTAGAAATCTAGGCTTGGCATTTCAATTACAGGATGACTACCTCGATGCGTTCGGAGACCCGGAAAAGTCGGGCAAACAAGTAGGAGGTGATATACTGGCAAATAAGAAAACAATTTTGTTGATTCAGGCCCTTAACGTCGCTAACGAACAACAACGGCAGCAAATCAACACTTTATTGGAAAGTGACACTACTGATAAAGTTGAAAAAATGCTGACACTTTTCAGAACCCTGAAAGTCGATGAATATTGCAGAGAACAAGTGCACTATTACTCTGAACTTGCATTTAAAAACATGGATGATGTCGCAATTCCGAGTGCCCGTAAAGAACCTTTGTTGCAACTTGCGCAATACCTTTTAATGAGAGATAAATAATAAGAAAGCAATGCAGGAAAAACACCATTACACCGTAAACGTTAAATGGACGGGAAATAAAGGCACCGGCACATCAGACTATCGAGCATACGACCGAGATCATACAATTCATGTTGATGGCAAGCACGAGATATATGGGTCTGCGGATACACCATTCAGGGGCGACGGCAAAAAGTACAACCCCGAAGATATGTTGGTGTCATCGCTTTCAACATGCCATATGTTGTGGTATTTGCACTTATGTGCTGATGCAGGCATTATTGTAGTAGGTTATGTTGATATGGCACAAGGAACCATGGAAACACCGGCAGGTGTACTGGGCAGATTTACAGAAGTAGTACTCAACCCAATAGTTACAGTTACCGATGGTTCTATGATTGAGAAAGCCAATGAACTGCATGACCTGGCGCATGAAAAGTGCTTTATTGCAAATTCAGTCAACTTCCCGGTAAAACACAAACCAAGTTGTGTAGTGTGGGGCGAATAATGGCATTTCAAACAGTTTTCTAACAATCAATATCCGCTGCGAAGTCCTACTTTGTTTATAAAGTTATTATCATAAATTTGCAGCGGTTTTTAAAATAACCTTGCTCATGGCAGTTTTAGTAAATAAGAATTCAAAAATTATCGTACAAGGGTTTACCGGTACAGAAGGTACGTTTCACGCTACACAAATGATTGAATACGGCACTCAGGTTGTGGGTGGTGTTACTCCGGCTAAAGGTGGAACGACTCACCTTGATAAACCTGTTTTCAATACAGTTAAAGATGCAGTAGACAGCACAGGCGCTGATACTTCTATCATATTTGTACCACCTGCATTTGCTGCTGACGCTGTTATGGAAGCTGCTGATGCCGGTATTAAAGTTATTATTTGTATCACTGAAGGCATCCCTGTTCAAGACATGGTGAAAGCCCGTGAATATATCAAAGGTCGTGGTTGCAGGCTTATTGGCCCTAACTGCCCTGGTGTTATCACTGCTGGTGAGGCGAAAGTAGGTATCATGCCGGGTTTCGTTTTCAAACCAGGCCGCATTGGTATTGTTTCTAAATCAGGCACTTTGACTTACGAAGCTGCTGACCAAACTGTTAAAGCTGGTCTTGGCGTTTCTACAGCAATCGGTATTGGTGGCGACCCAATCATTGGTACTACTACCCGCGAAGCTGTTGAATTGTTGATGAACGACCCTGAAACTGACGGTATCATCATGATTGGTGAAATTGGCGGTAACATGGAAGCTGAAGCTGCAAATTGGTTGAAAGACAACATGCGTAAACCAGTTGTTGGTTTCATCGCTGGTCAAACTGCGCCTCCCGGTCGTAGGATGGGTCATGCTGGTGCTATCATTGGTGGTGCCGATGATACAGCTGCTGCAAAAATGAAAATTATGAGAGAGTGCGGCATTCACGTAGTTGATAGCCCTGCTGATATCGGTATTACAATGGCAAAAGCATTGAACAAGTAATCAACCGTTCAATCCGTTAATATTTGTTAAATCCCTGACTGCGGTCGGGGATTTATTTTTTTACCGGTCAGTTTTGAAATTTTGGCACGTTTATTGGATAACACCTACTAAGTGAAGATGACAAAATAAATACCACCATTTCAACCATTCTGTTCCATTTCTGCGTCGTTGCAAAAGTCTTTAAATAGTTCACTATTCTCAGATTTTGCGCCTAACACAAAAGAAATATAATAATTAAACTTGATGGCATTTATTTTGCCAACTTCACTAAAGGTTCAAAACTTCTAATTAATTTTACTAATTCAAATTTCAATAGTATGAAAAAGTTAATGAGCAAACTGTTTTTCCTGGTATTGG
Organism: Chitinophagaceae bacterium; assembly: GCA_947454235.1. Classification (GTDB taxonomy): domain Bacteria; phylum Bacteroidota; class Bacteroidia; order Chitinophagales; family Chitinophagaceae; genus Flavipsychrobacter. Next base: position 335,510 of record CANGIY010000001.1, on the reverse strand, counting down.
TTGCAATAACAACTGTAGGAACTACAAACGTTGCAAAAGCGCAGGATGTATATGTTTCTTTTCAGGATTTCTATGACCAGCTTTCACCATACGGTCAATGGATTGACGATGCTGAATACGGTACAGTTTGGGTACCTAACGAAGACGAAAGTTTCCGCCCTTATGGTAGCAGAGGTTACTGGGCAATGACTGAATACGGAAATACCTGGATTTCAGAAGACCCGTGGGGATGGGCTTGTTACCACTACGGTCGCTGGACTTACAACCCATACTATGGCTGGGTTTGGATTCCGGGTTACGAATGGGCACCTGCTTGGGTGAGCTGGAGATGGGGCGGTGGATACTGCGGATGGGCTCCACTTGGTCCGGGTTGGGGTGTAAACTCTAACTGGTCTTGCCCTGATACATGGTGGGTGTTTGTAAACCCTGGTTACATGTACAGCAGAAGTCACTATAATTATTGGTACGACTACAGCTATTCACGCCGTTGCATGCGCCACACTACCATCATCAACAACTATTATATGGACAACCGTAGCCACGTTCAATACAACTATGGCCCTCGCGCATCAGTTGTTGAAAGGTATACACACCAACCGGTGCAAGTATATAGGGTTGAAAACTCTTACCGTCCAAGTGCTCCTTCTATTCAGCACAACACAGTAAGCTTGTACAGACCAAGTGTAAACCGCAATACTGCAACAACTGCACGTCCTAGTCAAGTGATGAATGCTCCGGTGAGAGTAGGATCTGCACAGACATATTCTAACAACAGTGGTCAGTACGGTGGTTTCAGGAGAGAATATGGCAACGGTGCTCGTCAAACTACTCCTCAACCTACGTACAACAACAATAATAACAACAACTACAACAACGGTGCACGCCAAACTACTCCTCAACCTAATTACAACAATAATAACAACGGTCAAAGACCAGAACCGGTAAGATACAACCCGCAACCTACACAGCAACCACAGCCAACTCAAAGGCCTGAACCTGGAAGGTTTAACCCTCAACCGGTTCAAAGAAATGACCAGCCAAGGTACAATCCTCAACCACAGCAGCAACAACCACAACCTGTGCAACAAAGGAACGACCAACCGAGATTTACGCCACAACCTGCTCAAAGAAATGACCAGCCAAGGAGTAACCCTCAGCCACAGTACCAACCGCAACAACAAAGAAATGAGCAACCTAGAAGCGCACCGCAACCACAGCCTCATTTCCAACCACAACCGCAGCAACCACGCAGTGCTCCTGCGCCACAGCCGCAACCACAACAACACAACCCTGCTCCGCAAAACAACAATAACAACAGCAGACCGGGTCACAGATAATCGAGAGAAAATCGAAGTTCATTCAAAGGGTCATCCGCAAGGTTGGCCCTTTTTATTTTGGAAGTTATCGGGGAATAAAAAGGAAATTCGCACTTATCAAATCTTTTGTAAAACATACCCGATTTGAATCTCAGTTTCTAGCGCATGGTATAGGGCAAGAAATGAGTAAATTTGAAAAAGGATGGGGTCGGACTTCAAAATACTGAGAGTGCAATACTTTGATGAGTATTGTAACAGAGTTAGTGCTAACAGGCTCACCAAGCTTACTCGATTGGAATTGAAGGAGAAAAAAACACCCGAGGACTTTGAATACTACGTTCAGGCTTCGGCTGCGTATTCATCAAACTTAGAAGGGAATAGTATAGATATTGATACTTACCTCAAAAACAAAAAATTCAACGTCAAATCTAAGCCTAAGGAAATGGCTGAAATTGATGATTTGATTGCACCTTACAACTTCGCGATAAATACACCACTCACCCAGAAGTAATTTCTGGAAGCACATAAATTGTTGAGTAAAACCATACTTAGTCTAAAAACGCAAAGGGGTAAACTCCGAAATCAGCAGGTAGGTATCTTTAGCAATGGCAGGGTTGAATATATGGCCATCGAGCCTGAGTTTGTCAAAGAAGAAATATCAAAGCTATTTTCAGACATTAACGATTTGATTGACAGCGAACTCTCGCACGAACAAATCTTTTATTATGCTTCTATGATTCACCTGTTGTTTGAAAAAATACACCCGTTCATGGATGGCAACGGAAGAGCAGGAAGACTATTAGAAAAGTGGTTTCTATCCCAAAAAAAAATTGGTGAAAACGCGTGGTCAATTCAAAGTGAAAAATATTACGCCACACATCGGGCTGAGTACTATGAAAAGATACATATTGGGTTAAACTCTACGCCCTGAAAATGGACAGGAGCGTTCCTTTTCTTTTGATGCTGCCAATGGCACTGTAGCGATTTATTATGAATACACCCAAAGTAAGATCCTTTAGTTCATCTTAATGACATGCAACTTCTGAAGGACATACATTGAAAGGTAACCAAAATCTATTTCAAACCACTTTACCGCATTGTTAGGTCTACCGGGAAACTTATGGTGGTTGTTGTGATAAGCCTCACCCCAAAATAATAAATCAACAGGCAAGATATTTTTAGAAGTATTATCAACCGAGAAATTTCGATATCCAAATTTATGCGCCCACCAGTTAATCATAATTCCCTGAAAAGCACCCATTGCCAAAGTCAGTGGCAGGAACAAGTACATCCACCAATGTGTTGCCAGTTGCATGTAAATGATTAAGTAGATAATACCCCAAGCTACTCTTGTAACCCAATTGTGTGCAAACTTTTCGAATGAGTCCCAAACTGGTAAATTCTTAGTATAGGCATCGCCGGAAACAACCTTACCAATATGTATATCGTTGTAGCTATTGCGGGTATCCAACATCATTGCAAAAAAATTAGCTGAATAATGAGGTGAATGCGGATCGTTTTCGGTGTCGGTAAATGTATGATGCAACCTGTGCATAATGCCATAAGTTCTTGCACTTATGTAAGACGAACCTTGTGTGAGAAAACAAGACACGAAAAAAACTTTTTCCCATCGGGGCGACATACTGAAAAGATTATGTGCAGCATACCTATGATGAAAAACTGACTGAAAAAACAGTGACAGGTACCAGTGTAATACTATAAACAGTAATAGTCCCATGACTCTGTTTTAAAAAATGCATTAAAAACGTAGAACACCAACACAAACAGGTCTGACTATTGTTTGATTCCTACTAATAAAAACAAAGATCTGGCCGGCGCTTTGTAGCACCGACCAGATTACTTTAGCCATTATTGAACAATACACACATTTACTGCATTAAGTCCTTTTTTGCCATTCTGTATATCGAAGGTAACTTTGTCGTTTTCGTAGATATCATTGTTAAGACCAGATACGTGAACGAATACGTCAGCACCGCCATTATCTGGGGTAATAAAACCAAAACCTTTGCTTGGATTGAAAAATTTTACTGTTCCTTGTTGCATTTTTACTTGCTTTTAATTGTTATTGAAATTTAAAATATATCTATTCTAAAGGCTCAGAATTGTTTCATGAGCACTTCTATTTCTTTGTTACTGTGTTCTGTTCGCAATACACCAAATGTGTGATTCATTATTATGAAACCAAGACCGGGGGCATGTGCATCTAGCACTTTCGGAAAGAGAACACTATTTGTTTTTACACTGTAGTCTATCTGTAAGATGATACCACCGGTACGTCAAAACCAATGAGTTTTTGGATACTTTTCAAATCGGCTCTTTCAGTGGGGTCACAAAAAGATATCGCTGTACCTGCCGCGCCAGCCCTGCCTGTTCTACCAATTCTGTGAACATACGTTTCCGGTACATTTGGAATTTCATAATTCACCACATGTGGCAATTCATCGATATCTATTCCTCTAGCAGCTATGTCTGTTGCTACAAGCACACGAATATCGCTGTTTCGAAAATCCAGCAAAGCTTTTTGTCTCGCGTTCTGCGATTTATTACCGTGAATTGCAGCAGCATCTATTCCCGTTTTTGCCAACTGTTTTACAAGCTTATCTGCACCGTGTTTAGTACGGGTAAATACTAGCGACCGCTTAATTGTCACATCGCTTAAAACCTTCACTAAAAGATCAGTCTTGGCGTGTTGTTCAACAAAAACAACCGATTGTGTCACTCTTTTTGCAGTAGAAGAGACAGGCGTTACGCTCACCTCTACAGGGTTCTGCAAAATCGATTTCGCAAAAGTTCTGATTTCGGTGGGCATGGTAGCAGAAAAAAGCAAAGTCTGAATCCTGGCTGGCAAAGTCGCTAATATCTTCTTGACATCTTTGATAAAGCCCATATCCAACATACTGTCAGCTTCATCCAGCACTACTATTTCCACTCTGGAAACATCTATAAATCCCTGATTCAGTAAATCTAGAAAACGACCGGGTGTAGTAATGAGTACATCTAATCCGTTTTTCAAAGCACTCACTTGTCGGCCTTGAGGTACACCACCATAAATAGCAGTATGCCTAATGTCGAGGTATTTTCCGTAAGCTTTGAAGTTCTCAGCAATTTGAATTGCGAGCTCACGGGTTGGTGTAACAATTAACGATCTGATGTGCCTGTTGTGTGTTTTCTTCACACTTAACAACTCCAAAATTGGAATGGCGAATGCAGCAGTTTTACCTGTGCCTGTTTGTGCGCAGCCAATGATATCTCTTTTCGCTAAAAGATGGGGTATTGTTTGCTGCTGAATTGGTGTGGGTGTTGTATACCCGTGTTCTGTCACTGCACGCAGAATGGGTGCAGATAAATTTAATCCCTGAAAGTTCATGTTCCTAACCAGTGTTTGGACTATAAGGATAAAAGCAAAAATGAATGAGTTGTAGACTTGAAGACAACTAAGAAAAATGCTGATACGCCTTTTTGTTAAAAAAAAGCAGCTGAAAAAGCAGAAACTGAAAAGGAAGAAAAAATCTTATCTAAGGCAGAAAAAGCCAAGGCAGGAGCCCGTATTACAACACAAAGATAGGGAAATAATTTAAAAAATCAAAAATATTTTTCTAGGGCATAAATGCAAGGGATGGGGGAAAGAAATTATACAGTAATTTTAGTGAGCGCAACGCCCCAAGCGGATAGAGAATACTTTGATCCCCTTTAGGGATGATGCCAATTGCATTGTGATTTTCCGCCACCCCTTAAATCAAAAAAGGACAGACTCTCGTCCATCCTTTTTGTTGTGCGGCAAAGGAGATTCGAACTCCCATGCCCGTTACAGGCGCTACCACCTCAAAGTAGTGCGTCTACCAGTTTCGCCATCGCCGCAATGGTAAATTTTGACACCGGGATAACCCGATTTTTTGAGGTTGCGCAAAGGTAAGGAACCAGTGGCATACCACCAAACAAAGGGTTGAAAGTTTTATGTTTAACTCAGCTAGTTTACCTGCACAATCAGGAACTTCAAATACTGCGTATTAGGCACGTTCCAGAGTATCGGGTGGTCGGAAGCCTGCGTATTCCAATATACCTGCCTGAGGCTCCTGTGAGCGTCTTTAGCAGCCATTGAAATTGTTTTAAGGAACAAGTCTGGCGGCACCAGGTTAGTACAAGATGCTGTAACCAGGAAGCCACCCGGTTTCACGAGCTTCATACCTCTGAGGTTAATCTCTTTATACCCTGTAATCGCCTTTTCAATGTTCTCACGGCTCTTGGTGAATGCCGGAGGATCAAGTATCACTACATCGTACCTTCTACCCTCTTTCACCCATACTTTTAACACATCAAATGCATTCACACAGTCGAAGCTGCAAGTGTCTTGCAAGCCATTCAAGGCTGCATTGTCGCGCGCTGCCCTTACCGCAGTATCAGAGATATCTAGTCCTAAAACGCTTTTAGCACCGTAGTGCCCTGCATGAATGGAAAATGTACCTGTATAACAAAATGCCTCAAGTACATCGGCTCCTTTAACTATATGCTGTATGGCACGGCGGTTATCCTGCTGGTCGAGGAAGTAGCCTGTCTTTTGTCCGTTCTCAATATCAACATAGAACTTAAGCCCATTTTCGTTGATGATAATTCTGGTAGGGAATGGGTCTGACAGAAAGCCTTTAATTTGTTCCATACCTTCCAATTCGCGCACAGGCACGTCATTGCGCTCGTAAATACCTTTAGGCTTGAATACTTTATTCAACGCAGCCACAATGGCTGGCTTCCACTTGTCCATACCCAAGGCAAGTGTCTGTAGAACGAAGTAATCATTGAACTTATCGATGATCAACGCCGGCATTTCATCAGCCTCACCAAATATCAAACGGCAGTTTTCTACATATCCAATCGATTGGCGGTATTCCCATGCTTCCTTGATGCGCTTGAGGAAAAAGTCAGCATTCACATGTTCACTTTTTTCGCGAGTCACTAACCTGATCCTGATTTGAGAAGAAGGGTTTACATATCCTTTACCTACAAAAGAACCGTTGTATGAGTACACTTCTACCATATCACCCGGTTCGTAAGCACCATCTACATCGCCCAATTCGTTTGCAAAAATCCACGGGTGACCATTGATAACGCGGTCGCCAATTTTCTTGCGGAGAAAAAACTTTGCCATTGGGCAAAGGTAAAAACCTTTGAAATTTAATCCCATCAAATTTACCCCATACCATAAATAAAAAATCGGGGCGACCATTGCCGCCCCGATTCCAATTTTATTTCAATGACCTACTAGTCAGCCTTAACCATTTTCTCAGTTTTCAGCAGACTATTGTTTTCGTCATAAATCATAATCACATACATACCCGGTGCATAGTTGCTCACGTCAACCGCCTTAACATCATTGCCCTGGAATACCACTTTACCATCTGCCGCCATCATTGTAACGTTCACTTTAACAGGTGATTCAATCGTTATCATTGAAGTTGCTGGGTTAGGGAAGCACTTGATATCAAGATCAGCATTTGCATTTTCAACACCCATGTCTGACACTGTGTAGTTAGCCGACATCACAGCACAACCGTTAGCATCAGTTACTTTAACAGTATAGATACCATTTGAAGTATAAGTGTAGTTCCTAAAGTTAGCACCTGCAATTGGTGAACCGTTCCTGTACCATTGGTAGCTAGCATAAGCCGCAGTAGTTGTAAGTGTATTGACTGCGCCCAAAATAACCACCGGACTAGGCGCTGCAGAAACTGTAGCTGATGAAGTTGTATCCACCGCACAAGCATTGCTGATTACTGCGTAGTAAGTACCGGTAAGCGTAGCAATATAACTGCTGTTAGTAGCACCAGTAATTGATGAAGTTCCGCGATACCATTGGTAGTTAAGACCTGTAGCCGTAGAAACAACAGAAAGTGTTACCGATGCGCCACAAAGTGTTGCACTAGATGGTGTAACGCTAGAAGCAGGAATGCTGTTACCTGAATTAATCAAGAAGTAAGTGCGAGCAGTTCCGCATGCAGTAGTAACAGTGTAGAAGATTGTATCAACACCGGCAGCAATTGAAGTAACCATACCAGTTGACGACACCGTAGCGATTGACGCATCAGCACTAGACCATGTACCACCTGCTACTGTTGAAGTCAACGTAGTAGAAGAACCGATACACAAACCTGATGTACCGCTGATAGTACCTGCCGAAGGCAATGGATTAACCGTTACAGAAGCTATAGCATAAACAATTCCGCAAGAAGCGCTGATTGTATAGCTAACTGTAGTTGTACCGCCAGAAACACCGTGAAGTACACCAGAAGCATCGATTGTAGCGATAGAAGTAGAAGCCGTGCTCCATGTACCACCGGCAACTGTATCAGCAAGGGTTGAAGTTGTACCTGCACACAATGTAGTTACACCTGTAATTGTACCTGCGCTTGGTGCCGCACCAACTGTGATTGACATAGTTGCTGTTGCGCTGCCGCAAGCATTTGTAACTGTATAGCTTAAAATTGTAGCACCAGAAGTAATAGCAGTTAAGTGACCGTCAGTTGCTACTGTTGCTACCGCAGTATTGCTGCTGCTCCATACTCCACCTGAAATTGAATCGGTATAAGCAGAAACTGTACCAGCGCAAACACCGGAAGGGCCAGTGATAGCACCCGCAACAGGCATTGAAGTAACTGAAACACCAGCCGTTGCAACACCTGTACAACCAGCACTACTTGTTACTGAGTAAGAAATAGTAGTTGCACCAATTGTTACACCAGTCGCAACACCAGTACCATCAATTGTAGCAATTGAAGTAGAAGATGTGCTCCATGTGCCACCTGCTGTAGCATCGGAGTAAGAAGCGGTTGAGCCAACACAAATTGTTGCAGAACCAGAAATTGCAGCTACTGCCGGAATTGGATTAACTGTCACGTTGTAAGTAGCATAACCAATACCGCATGTTGTCATAACTCCATAAGAAATAGTAACTGTACCAGCAGACCTGCCTGTTACAACACCTGTTGATGAAACAGTTGCGATAGTAGTATCACCACTTGTCCATGAACCACCTGTAGCAGAATCAATCAAAGAAATTGTACCACCTTGACAAACGTTTGTAGGACCAGAAATTGAAGCTACCGAACCCGCAGCAATGTTCACTACTGCTGTAGTGAATGCAGAACCACAACTATTAGCAACTGTATATGTAATAGTAGCACTTCCCAATCCGCGTGCTGAAACAACACCTGTAGCACTTACACTCGCAATTGTTGAGTCGCTGCTTGTCCACACACCACCTGAAACTGAATCATTAAGTGTAGAAGAACCGCCCGGACAAAGAGAAGTTACACCCCTGATAGTACCTGCTGTTGTAGGTGCTGTACCCACAGTAAGCGAAGAAGTTGCTGTAGCAGAACCACAAGAGTTAGTAACTGTGTAAGATATAGTAGTTGTACCTGCACCAACACCTGTTACAACACCCGAAGAGTTGATGGTTGCAACTGCAGTATTGCTACTGCTCCATGTACCGCCTGATACTGTGCTTGCCATAGTACCCATTGTAGAAGTACATATTGATGTTGCACCTGTAACAGTACCTGCATCAGGTAATGGAGTGATGTTTACAAAAGCTGTTGCTATTGCTGTACCGCAAATACCGCTCACTGTGTAAGAAATAATGGCAGAACCACCGGAAACACCGCGAACGATAGCCCTTGATGTTGAAGTAGATACCAATCGAGCAATTGTTGTATCGCTTGAACTCCAAACACCACCAGTTACTGTTTGTGTCAATGTATCGTTAGTACCAACACAGAATACTGTAGTACCAACAATCCTTCCTTCATCAGGAACAGTGATTACCGTAACCGGAGCAGTTACTGTGGCAGTACCACAAGTACCTGAAACCGAGTATGTAATTGTAGCACTTCCAGAAGCAACACCGGTTACTAAACCTGACGATGAAACTGTAGCTATTGAAGTATTGCTGCTGCTCCAAGTACCACCGGCAACTGAAGAGCCCCAACCAGTACCTGTACCAACACAAACGGAAGGCGAACCTACCAATGTACCAGCATCAGTAAGCGGACTTACTGTGAATGAAACTGAAGTTGAAACTGCACCACAAACTCCGGTAACTGTGTAGCTGATACTTGTAGTACCTGAACTCATACCTGTAACAACACCTGTCGCAGATACCCTGGCAATTGTGCTGTCGGCGCTACTCCAAACACCACCTGAAACTGTTTCAGACAATGTTGATGTTGCACCCGGACAAACAGTAGTTGTACCAGAGATTGTACCGGTTGAAGGAGGCGTTGTAGAAGTAATAAATGCAGTAGCGATTGAAGCACCGCAAGAATTTGTCAATACGTAAGAGATAATAGCTGTACCTGCACTAACACCGCCTACAGAAGCTGTAGTTGAAGAAGTAGCCGCAACTGTAGCGATACTCGCATCGCTCGTGCTCCATGTACCACCCAATGTAGTATCGGTCAATGTGATTGTAGAACTAGGACAAACCGTTGTACCACCACGAATAACGCTTGTAGCAGGAGCTGCAATAACGTTCACAGCAATAGTTACGTTAGTAGAACCACACACATTTGTAACTGTATAGTAGATATTTACCCTGCCTGAAGTGACACCAGTAACGTTACCAGAACCATCAACAGTTGCGATTGCTGTACTACCACTGCTCCACACACCGCCTACTGTAGTATCGGTGTATGCTACTGCTGTACCAATACAAGCATTAGCAGGACCGGTGATTGTACCGGCAACAGGGAATGTGCTTACGTTTACTGTCATAGTTGCTGAAACAGCACCACAAGTATTAGCTACTGTATAGCTGATTACTGCTGCACCTGAATCAACACCTGTTACGCGACCAGTCGAAGATACGGTTGCAATTGAAGTATTGCTGCTTGACCAGGTACCACCTGAAACCGCATCAGATAAGTTAGTGAAACCACCGATACAAACTGAAGCTGAACCGGTAATTGTACCAGCAACAGCCAAAGAGTTAACTGTTACTGCATAAGTAGCAGTCGCAGTTCCACAACTGTTTGTAGCTGTATAACTAATTGTCACAGCACCACCGCTTAAGCCAGTAACAACGCCTGCTGAAGAGACTGTAGCCAACGATGTGTTGCTGCTGCTCCAAGTACCACCGGTTCCTGTAGTAGCTAATGTATCATTTGCTCCAACACACACATTGTTTCTACCAGAGATAGTACCAGCGTCTGGAAGAGGGTTAACAGTAACAACTGTAGTAGCAGAAGCTGAACTACAGCCTGTAGTCACTGTATATGAAATAGTTGAAGTACCACCAGATACGCCACTCACAACACCTGATGCACTTACCGTTGCTACAGCAGTGTTTGTGCTTGTCCATGTACCACCCGATGTACCAGAAGAAGTCAAGGAAGTTGTAGTACCTGCGCAAAGTGAAGTTGTACCAGAAATAGTTCCGGCAATTGCAGGAACGCTAACTGACACTCCGTAAGTTGTAGTTGCTGTTCCACAAGCATTTGTAACTGTATAAGAAATAGTAGTTGAACCTACAGCTACACCCCAAACGTTACCAGAAGCATCGACGGTAGCCGCTGAAGGGTTACTGCTTGCCCATGTACCGCCTGCTGAAGCGTCAGTCAATGTAATTGCTGCGCCTGTACAAACTGCGGTTGGACCAGAAATTGAACCAGCCGTAGGCAATGCTGTAACTGTTACATTGGTAGTTGCAGAAGCAGAACTACAACCTGTAGTCACTGTATAAGAAATTGTAGCAGAACCACCTGAGGCACCAGTTACGATACCACCTGAACTTACTGTTGCAACTGTTACATTACCAGAACTCCATGTACCGCCAGCAGCACCACTTGAAGTAAGCAATGTAGATGCGCCAACACAAACTGTTGGTGTACCGCTTATAGAACCTGCACTTGCCGGGATGCTAACAGTCACTGCGTGAGTTGCTGCTGCTGTTCCACAGCTATTTGTAACTGTATAAGAAATTGTAGTAGAACCAACTGCTACACCTGTAACGTTTCCTGAAGCGTCGACTGTAGCTACCGAAATATTCGTGCTAGACCAAGTACCACCCGATGCAGTTTCAGTGAGAGCTATTGAAGCACCTGTACAAACATTTGATGAACCCGAGATCGCACCTGCAGTTGGCAATGGATTGATAGTAACAGTTGTTGTTGAAGTAGCAGTGCTGCAACCAGTAGTAACTACATAAGAAATTGTTGCAGAACCACCGGAAACGCCACCTACAACGCCAGCCGCACTCACAGTAGCAACTGAAGTATTGTTGCTTACCCATGTACCGCCAGCATCACCTGAAGATGTAATCGTAGATGTGCTGCCTGCGCAGAATGTAGTAGTTCCCGAAATTGTACCAGCGTTGGCAGGGTTGCTCACTGTAACAGAATGTGTAGCGTTAGCTGTACCACAACTGTTTGTTACTGAATAAGAAATTGTTGCAGTACCTACCGCCACACCTGTCACGTTTCCTGAAGCGTCAACAGTAGCGATTGCTGTGCTACCGCTGCTCCATGTACCGCCTGAAGTTGCATCAGTAAGTGCGATTGAACTACCTGTACAAACGCTAGATGCACCACTGATTGAACCTGCTGTAGGCGCCGCATTCACTGTGATTGCGAATGTAGTTGTTGCCGTGCTGCAACCAGTAGTAACTGTATAAGAAATTGTAGTTGAACCTGCCGAAACACCCGTTACTGCAACCGCAGCATTCACAGTTGCAATAGAAGTATTGGCACTAGACCAAGTACCACCCGCTGTGCCGGTAGTTGACAATGAAGTAGAAGAACCAGCGCAAACTGAAGAAGCGCCGCTGATAGTTCCAGCATTTGCCGGAAGGCTAACTGCAACAGAATAAATCGCATTTGCCGTTCCGCAGCTTGTTGTTACTGAATAAGTAATTGTAGTTGAACCTGCCGAAACACCTGTAACAACACCTGAAGCATCAATTGTAGCAACTGACGTGGTGCTGCTGCTCCATGTACCACCAGATACGCCGTCGGTCAATGTAATTGTTGAACCGGCACAAACGTTGGTTGGACCAGCAATACTGCCTGCTGTAGCAGACGCTGTCACTGTAAGTGGTGCTGTCGCGCTGATAGAGCCGCAAGAAGATGTAACTGTATAGCTAACGGTAACAGAACCTGTAGCTAAAGTTGATAATATACCTGAACTATTTATAGTTGCGATTGTTGCATCAGAAACCGACCATACACCGCCCGAAACAGTTGAAGAATAACCACCTGCTGAACCAACACACAATGTAGATGGACCAGAAACGGTACCCGCTGATGGCGCAGCATTCACACTCATTGCCTGAGTAGCTGCCGCCGTTCCGCAAGAATTTGAGAATGTATAAGAAATAGTAGCAGCACCTGTTGCAACACCTGTAACAACACCTGCACCATTAACTGTAGCAATTGAAGCATCGGTACTAGTCCAGATACCACCTGTAGCAGATGGAGTCAATGTTGTGCTTGTACCTACGCAAACAACACTTGAACCAGTCAATGTAGCTGCCGTAGGAACCAGTTGAACTGTGATAGCATAAGTGCTCATTGCGCTACCGCAAGAGCCAGAAACCATGTAAGAGATAGTTGCACTACCAGCACCTACCGGAGTAACTAAACCAGCAGCAGAAATTGTTGCTACTGATGTCGCACTGCTGCTCCATGTACCACCACCTACTGTTTCAGAAAGGGAAGCCGGAGTACCAACGCAGAAAGTAGTTGGACCGCTGATTGTACCACCAGTAGCAATTGCATTCACAGTTATTGGGAATGTAGCAGAAGATGTTCCGCAACTATTTGTAACTGTATAAGAAATTGTAGCAGAACCGGTAGCAACTGCTGTAACAACACCCGATGTATTAATTGTTGCAATTGAAGTATTACTTGAAGACCAAACACCACCTGAAGTAGTATCTGTCAACGATGTAGTTAAACCAGCACAAAGCGTATTTGAACCGGTAATAGATCCTGAACCAGAGCCAGGAATTACAGTTGCAGGAGCCGTTGTAAATGCTGTTCCGCAACCAGTAGTTACCGTGTAAGAAATTGTAGTTGTACCTGTAGCAACACCAGTAACAACACCTGAAGCGTCAACTGTTGCTATCGAAGTATTTGCACTGCTCCATGTACCACCAGCAGAACCATCGGTATAAGTTGAAGTAGTACCTGCGCAAATTGTTGCTCCTGTTGAAGGAGAAATACTACCAGCTACCGGACTAGGAGCCACTGTCATTGGTTGAGTTGTAGTTGCAGTACCGCAAGCATTTACAACTACATAACTGATTGTAGCTGTACCCGAAGCAACACCAGTTACAACACCCGAAGCGTCAACAGTAGCAGTAGCTGTGCTGCTACTACTCCATGTACCACCAGTAACTGCATCAGTCAAAGAAGTTGTTGAACCTATACAAACTGAAGTTGCACCGCTGATTGTACCAGCAGATGCACTGAGGTTAACAGTTACGTCATAGGTAGAAGTTGCTGTACCGCAAGGAGTTGTTGATGTATATGTGATAGTTGCTGTACCTACCGCAACACCTGTTACAACACCTGTTGCACTTACTGTTGCCGTTGAAGTACTACTGCTTGACCATGCACCACCAGTAGCGGTATTCGACAATGTAATTGAAGAACCACGACAAACCGTAGTTGGACCGCTGATTGTACCTGCATCAGGTAAAGCATTTACAGTCACAGAAGCTGTCTGTGCTACAACACCACAAGTAGAAGTTTCAGAATAAGAGATAGTTACTGTACCTGCAGCAATACCAGTTACAACACCTGTTGCACTTACTGTAGCTATTGTAACATCAGAACTGCTCCATGAACCCAAAGTAGATGTATCAGATAGAGTAGTTGTTGCACCTACGCAAACACTAGCAGTTGAAGGACTCACTGCACCAACTGTTGGAGCCGGTACAACTGACATAGGAGTTGTAGCTAAAGATGAACCGCAAGAACTTGTAAGAATATAAGAAATTGTTACGCTACCAGCTCTGATACCATAAACGATACCCGCAGCGTCAACAGAAGCGATTGTGCTGTTTGAACTTAACCAGCTACCTCCGGTTGTTGAAGGCGTGATCATTGTGTTGCCACCGACACAAATTGTTGAAGCACCACTCAATGTACCTGCCGAAGTAGGCGCGCCTACAGTAACAACATAAGTAGCTTGTGCTGTTCCGCAGCTATTTGTAACTGTATAGATTATTGTATCAAGTCCATTTGCTAAACCACCAACAACACCTGTACTTAATACCGATGCATTTGCATTAGATGCACTCCAAGTACCACCAGAAACTGATTCAGTTAAAGTGATGCTGCCAGTTACACAAACGCTGGTAGGACCAGAAATCGTACCTGCATTAGGAAGTGGGTTAATTGCTATTATATATGTAGCATTCGCTGTACCGCAAGAAGAAGTCAATGAATAAGTGATAATTGCAGAACCTGATGTAACACCAGTTACAACACCAGTTGAACTTACAGTTGCTTTAGTATTGTCGCTGCTTGACCAAGTACCCGTACCGCCACCTGTTGTATCTGTAAGAGTCATTGTAGAACCTACGCATACTTCAGTTGCACCAGTAATAGTACCTGCTGAAGCACCCGGAGCGACAGAAACACTGTATGTTGAAATAGCCGTTCCGCAAGATGTAGTAGCTGTGTATGAAATTGTAGTTGAACCGATAGAAACACCAGTAACCACACCAGTAGAAGAAATTGTAGCAACGCTAGTAGTACCGCTCGTCCAGGTACCGCCTGTAACTGTTTCACCCAAAACTATGAATGAACCTACACAAACAGAAGTTGGACCGCTGATTGTACCTGCTGTTGTTGTTGTACTTACACTGAACGCAAGAGTAGACGTTGCCGTACCACAAGCACCTGTATAAGTGTAAGAAATTGTAACACTACCTGCAACCAAACCAGTCACAACGCCAGTAGAAGAAATTGTAGCGATTGCAGAGTTGCTGCTCGCCCAAGTACCAGTACCACCGCCTGTTGTATCAGACAAAGTAATTGAAGAACCAGGACAAACTGAGTTACCACCTGTTATTACACCAGCGTTTGCAGGTGCCAAAACAGTGATTGTATCAGTAGCAGAAGCTGTTCCGCAACCGTTAGTGATACTATATAATATAGCAACTCTACCGGCAGCAGTACCAGTCACAACACCCGATGGGTTCACAGTAGCTATTGCTGTATTTGCTGAACTCCATGTACCTGCACCGCCACCAGCAGCATCAGTTAGAGTAATTGAAGAACCTGAACATACAGTAGATGGTCCTGAAATAGTACCTGCTGAAGCGGTTGTTGAAACTGAAACAGTAACCGTATCGGTAACCGAACCGCAAGCACCTGTAACTGTATAAGAAATTAAGCTTGTACCTGTAGCTACACCTGTAACAGTACCAGTTGAGCTAATTGTAGCTACTGATGTTGTTGTGCTGCTCCAAACACCGAAAGAAATTGCATTTGAAAGATCAGAAGTTGAACCAAGACAAATTGCAGTAGCTCCCAAAATTGGTGATGGAGTTGGAGGTGCGTCAATTGTCATTGAAACAACTGCACTTGCTGTACCACAGCTATTTGAAACAGTGTAAGAAATTGGAACGCCACCCGGTGAAACACCTGTAACTAAACCAGAAGCATCAACTGTAGCTAGAGCGGTATTACTACTGCTCCAAGTACCACCAGAAACCGTTTCAGATAATGTAGTAGATGCACCAGGACATTCGTTCAAGGTACCTGTGATTGTACCTGCATCTGGTCCTGTACCTACTGACATTGCGAAAGTATCAATTACTGATCCGCAAGAATTAGATATAGAATATGAAATAATTACATCACCCACCGCAACTCCAAACACAGTTCCGGTAGAACTTACTGTTGCAAGCGAAGTATTAGAACTGCTCCAGGTTCCACCTGCAGCAGAGTTACTTAAAATTGTGTTGCTACTTGTACAAACTGAACGGCTACCACTAGTAGGTGTAGTTGTTGGAGCATCGATTACATTCATTGCTGAAGTAGTTACTGAGCTACCACAGCTAGAGGTAACCGTATAACTGATAGTTGTAGCACCCAATGCAACACCATGAACAATACCACCTGCATCAACTGTAGCAATAGTATTATCACCACTTGACCACGTACCGCCAGAAAATGAACCAGTCAAGGTTGTTGAACCACTTAAACAAACAGATGTTGCACCAGAAATTGTTCCTGCTGAAGGAGGTGTGCTTACTACAGTGATTGAAGTATCAAATGCGAGACCGCAAGAGTTTGAAAGCACATAAGAAATAATCGCAGTACCCGCAGCAACACCATGTACATTACCTGATGCATCTACTGTAGCTACTGATGTATTATTACTGCTCCATGTACCACCAGAAGTGGCATCTGTAAGTGTAATATTTGAACCCGTACAAACGGCGTGCAATCCATTGATTAATGCTACCACAGGAAGAGCTGTAACATTTACACTAGCGGTAGCAGCAAAAACACCGCACACATTATTTACTGTATAAGATATAGTAGTAGAACCGGCACCAACGCCTGTAACTACGCCCGTTGAAGAAATAGTTGCCGCTGCCGGAGTCGTGCTACTCCATACACCACCTGTTGCACCATCAGTCATTGATATTGTACTAGCGACACAAACATCTGAAGGGCCGGAAATTGCACCTGCAGTAGCAGCACTGATTGTAATAATTTTTGTAGCCGTAACGATACCGCAAGAGTTTGACACTTGATAGCTCAAAGTATCAATACCTTCAGAAATGGCAGTAACCAGCCCAGTTGAACTAACCATTGCGTGCGTGTTGCTCATGCTCCATGTACCACCGCCAGTAAGGTCGGTGTAGGTTGCTGAAGAACCTTCACATAAAGAGCTTGAACCTGAAATCGCAGCCACCGAAGGGAAAGCAGATAATGTAATTACATACGTTGCTACACCTGTTCCGCAAGAACCACTTACCGTATATTTAACAGTATCGGTTCCATTAGCTAAGCCAGTCAAAACACCTGTACTAGAGTTAATTGTTGCAATTGAAGTGTTGGACAACGACCATGTACCACCCGAACCAGTGCATGTAAAGGTTGCTGTTCCTGAATTACAAACACTTGATGGCCCCGATATAGTTCCTGCGCTACCTGCTCCCGAATTAACCGTAAATGGATATTTTGCAATTGCCGTACCACAAAGATTTGTCACGGAATAATAAATAGTATCTACTCCGGCGGTATTACCTGTAACAATACCTCCAGAACTTACAGTAGCTATCTCGCCACTTGATAAAGTTCTCCATGTACCTCCGGTTGTGGTGTTTGTTAGAATAGTCGAAGACCCTGCACAAACCGACGTTGCTCCAGAAATTGCACCAACTGTGGGCGGAGCATTAACAGTTAAATCAATAGTAATATCAGCTGTAAGTGTTCCGTCAGAAATTCTCACTTTAATTTGATCTAAACCAGTAAACCCAGTTGTCGGTATATAAGTTAAACCGGTTGGAGTGATTACACCACCTGTCGAAGAAGTTGTGTATGCTACGGTTGCAGTACCGTTTGAAGGGGCTGCTATTAGACTCCAAGTAAGAGTTTGTCCTGCATCGGCATCAGAAACTTTTAAGATGGTATCTAGAGAAAATGATGTCGCGTTTTCACATAACTGCATGTATTGAATACCAGAGTGAGTGAATGAAGGAGCATTATCTGCAATTGTAGTAAGCACTCTTACTTCATGAGCATTGGCATCTGAAATCAATAAATTCCCAGTAGAGCTAATTGCTAATCCCACTGCACCAGCGACACCCGCGGTTGTCGCAATTGTACCATCTCCGTAAGAAACATCAGAGAAGTTTCCTGCAACTGTTGTCACAACACCACTTGTAGATATTTCTCGCACAACCATACTTTGAATATCGGATACATAGCAGTTACCAGCAGCGTCAAAACAAATTGCATAGGGCATATAAAAAGCACATGAAGCGGCAAGCGTTCCATCAGCACTATAACCAGCTGTTCCTGTTCCTGCAAAAGTTGAAATCACACCCGAAGTATTAACTTTTCTAACAACATGATTACCTACATCACAGATATACAAATTACCACTGCCATCAAATGCAATGTTTGAAGCATTATTAATTGTTGCACCCACTGCTGCAGAACCATCACCTGTATAACCAGTGGTTGATCCTCCAACAACAGTCGAAACAATACCTGTAGCAGCATTAATCTTACGAACACATGAACCATTATTATCTATAAAATAAAGGTTTCCAGTTGCATCAACTGCCAGCCCTCTAGGTCCATTTACAGTTGCTCCTGTTGCTGACAATCCATCTCCAGAATAAGACGCAGTGCCATTACCAATAACAGTAGCAATAGATGCACTTACTACTACTCGAATTCTATTTCCTCCATTTTCTGAAATATAAACATTTCCCGTAGCGTCAATTGCTACGTCAACCGGGTGGTTCAAAGTAGCTAAGGTTGCCAAGCCCCCATCACCAGTTGAAGATGCAGTTCCAGTACCTGCTATAGTGGTAATAATTCCGGAAGCAACCTTCCTTACGTTGTTGTTCAGCGAGTCTGCAATAAACAAATTACCAGAAGCATCAACCTTTATTCCCCAAGGCGTATTTAAACGAGCATTTGTAGCTGCACCACCGTCGCCGCTATTGCCCCTTCCTAAACCTTGGTTGCCAGCATAATCACTAATGATTGTTGATTGCGCATGACCGTAATTGACCAATCCGAAGACTGCAACCAGCACAAATGCGAGATTTCTTGTAAGGGTTTTGATAGAGAGAGTATTTGAATATTGTTTCATATACGTACGTATTTATCTCCCGACATGATTAGGCCGGGAAAATTTGGCGAAAGTTACTTATTATAGCGGTAATTCCCAACTATTACGGGATTGAATTTTGACGATTTAGTACAATTCTATTTCAACCTTATGCATACACTTGGGATTTAATAACTCTTGGTTATTGTAGGCTCCAAAATACCCGAAGGAAGGGATATAAAAACAAAAAACCGTATAGAAATACGGTTTAAAACAAAATAAGTTCCAAGTGTTCCGTCACTAAATTATTAGCACATCCACGATTTAATAACTAGCTTTTTATTACGGATGGTTCATTTTGCTTTTTATTTTTCAGCAAACACCTTAAGACTAGAGGAAGAATCCTGTTGTTTATGGTTGTTTCGCCATCTGAGCCATATTTTATGAAACAAAAGTATAACCTAAAATACTTAAAAAAAAGGTGATTATAACGCTTGCAATTCTAAAATATTTTATTAAAACAAGCAAAAACCTATTGCCTTTTACGCCTTTTTGCTTTCTCCTGCTCTAAAACATCGGGAGGAATAGACTTCAAAATACTTTCAGAATTCGCTTTTGCCCAATCAACTATAATCTTTTTCTCATCAGCGCTTAAAACTGCATTTTTATGAATGAGTGTGTAGCTTGAAATCGGCATTTCGCATTCCTCAATTTGTTCAGCTACTTCAGCCAACTTTCTATACTGTCGGAATGCACTGTATGTACCAAATTCAGAGAAATTCAGATGGTGTTTACCCTCATCTATATGATGGTCTAACCAAAAATAGACCGGCTGAATATTACTATACCACGGGTAAACAGTGTAATTGCTGTGGCAATCGTTACAAGCTTTTTTCAATATAGATGAAACATTATCGGGAACCTGTACTACTTTCGATATGTCCTTATCTGAAACATTTGCGTCTTGATTCTTAACTGGTCTAATAAACTGAATCACAACTAAAACAACCAATAAACCCAGTCCAATTTTCTTTCCTAAATTATTCATAATCTAATCTTCAAATTCGTTTAAAAAATCATCCATCGATCTCCTTTGCTTTTTCGTGGGCTTACCTGTTTTACTTATTCTTTTACCTGTGTAAAAACCCGATTCTAAAATTTTATGTGGAATCTTCTCTTCCTCAGGTGTCAAATCAACATAATTTAAAACCGCTACATCAAAACCTACCCTATTTGCAATAATCCCGGTCACTTCAATGATCCACTTCCTGGCATCAGCCTTTATCTCGAACCTATCACCTAAGGAAACCGTTTTTGATGGCTTAATGTTTTGCCCCCGTAGTTTCACCTTGCCTTCGTCAATAGCATCAGTAGCCATTGTTCGCGTCTTAAATATGCGAATGGCCCACAAATATTTATCAACCCTGACTTTAGTTTCCATAAAAAAACCGGTAAGCAAATCTAGTGCTTACCGGTCTAAATATTGTTTAAAATACACTAGTTATTGAACGGATAATAAATCTCGTTTTCGAAACGAGGACACATGATACCATCTCTAGGATCAGCACGATGGATGTACTTACCTCTTACCATCAACGAAATTTCGGTAGCACTGGTTGCTGTACCAGAAGCCAAACCGGAATTTGTAACATCGTAAGATGCACCCAACGACACAGTTCCGAAATCAAACTTAACAGTAGGAATAACTGCATCATTTGCTCTTACAAACGAACCGAAGCTGAATGCAAACGGACTAGGCTGGTAAGACGAAAACGTATGATAAGTAATCAAGCCACCATAAACAGTTTCCTGTGAAGGTTTTTGTTGTGACCAGTTAACGTGTGCTGCAAAGCTCCAACGCTCACTAAACACGAGGTTAATACCACCGTTCAACTGCCATTTCATTGGCAACTTAACATCAGTATAACCGGTATTAAACACTTCTTTAGGGCGATTGATGTGGTAAACACTAGCACCTACGTAGTAATTTGCTCTGTTCTCACGATCGATTGAACTGTTGAAACTAACACCTGCTCCTACATCCCATACATGTAAATTGTTGTACGGAGTGTTCTCACCAGAAGGATTAGCTGCACTGAAACCACCCAAGAACTGATACTGGCTACTAAAAGTCATAGAAGCCATATCAACAGAACGATAAATATACCCGCCTGACAAACCAACTGACAAATACGAATTATGCGCATCGTTAATTGCTTTATTGATTGCTACAGTAGGGTAAATTTCAGTACTTGTAAAATTGATGGAACCCGCTTTATCGTAGTAAGCACCAACACCGAAACTTAAATAGTCGCCGGTAGTTCTGTTGATCAACACCCTAGTCTCGGCATCAAGAACAGTAGTTGAGTAAGGATTAGCAATAGAAGCCCATTGGTTCCTATAGTTCAAACCTACTTTATATTCACCACTGAAAATACCAGTAAGGGCTGGGTTTCTCATTATGGCGTTATCGAAAAACTGTGAAATATGTATGTCCTGAGACCAACCGTTACCGGCCATTCCCATCAACATTGCCACAGCAGTTACCTTTAAAACATTCTTCATATGACTAATTTTCAAAGAGTCGATTTAAAATGATTACCTAACAATTGAAATATCCCCTTGGAAACTAAATGTCTCACCAGAAGCACATTCTGCAACAATACGATATACAAACACATCAGGAGATAACATAGTACCGTTGAATGTACCATCCCATCCTTGTGTATTATCGTTGGCAGGCATACCGTTACTTTCGTAAACCAGTTGACCCCACCTGTTGTAAACCTGCATAGATTTTACTCGGGCAATACCTTTACCACTTACATAGAAATGATCGTTAAGACCATCTCCATTTGGAGTAAATGAGTTAGGAATAAACACCTGACTGCTTTCGCAAATGATATTTACAGTTACTTC
The DNA here is from genome assembly GCA_947454235.1 of Chitinophagaceae bacterium. Classification (GTDB taxonomy): domain Bacteria; phylum Bacteroidota; class Bacteroidia; order Chitinophagales; family Chitinophagaceae; genus Flavipsychrobacter. Next base: position 313,455 of record CANGIY010000001.1, on the reverse strand, counting down.
AGCTTTTGCCTCACAACCTTCGCGTGAACTAGCCACAACTGTGTAAGTTGTAGTTACTAATGGTGAAGCCAACGGCCTAGGGCAATCAACGCAACTTAATGTAGTGTCGGCTGGCGCCCAAGTGTAAGAATAAGTAGTAAATGCTTCAGGATTAGTAGTGATTGCATACAACTGATAGCTGTCGCCTGCCAAAATTGTACCTGAAGGTGGAACCTTCAATTGAATTGGCTGAACTACGTAAACTGTCTCAGTTCTCTTTCGTGTAAAACAAGGATTTTCTCTGATTGTCACCGTATACACCGTAGTAGCTGACGGAGTAGCTACTGGCTTCCAAGAAGTAGCATCATCAAGCGACAAAGCAGGCTTCCAAGAGTAACTACCACCACCGTAAGCACGCAACCTAGCCGATGTACCATAACAGATACTTGTATCAGGGGCAACCGAAACAACTGTAGTGTCATATACTGTTACCGGAACAGTAATGGAGTCTGTACAACCAAATTTAGTGGTACCGGTAAGCGTATAAATCAAGTTATTTGGCGTATAGCAAATTGGAGCATCACTCGTATAGTCAGTCAAATAATTCATTGGCTTCCAAGAATAGGTCTCAGCACCAATAGCATATAAGTGAGTCGTATCATAACGCTTACATATATATAATGGATTATTTGGTATAACATGCAATACCGGTGATGGATTGATTGTTACTTTAAATGTGGTAGTAGCAGCACAACCAGCAGCATCACGACCTGAAACTGTGTAAGTCTTAGTCGACGTAATACATACTACGTTGGTATCACCAACAGCGGTAGAGCTACCCACACCAGTCCAAATATAGTTAGCACCCGGTACACCACTAGCAATCAAAGTATCGCACAAACCAATACAAACACTGTCTTTACCTCTCACACGCAAATGTAACTCTGGGTCAACTACAACTGAAGTAGTGAGAGAATCCTGACAACCATGTATTGTGGTACCCACAACAGTATAAACCGTTGAAACGTGAGGCCCTACTGTAACATAAGCACTATCACCAGGGTGATAATAATCAATACCGTATGATGGTTTCCAAGTGTAATGTTCGCCACCAGAAGCAGTCAATGTAGCAACACTGTCATAACATAATACCGGAATATGGTTCACATGCAAGAAAGGAAGCGGGAACACCCTCATTGAATCTGGGTATGCAAACTGAGAAGTACAACCACTGTTATCTTGAATCAATAATGATGGAGGACAATAAACACCAGCAGTAGCATAGCTCAAGTGGATAGTATCTGTAGTCGTAGAAATAGTACCGTCAGGGCAAGTAGTCCAAATGTAGCTAGCACCAGACGCAACTGCATAAGCTGTATCAACAAAGAATACCCTAACCGGAATTGGGTTACAACCACTATCCGGCTCTACAACTAAATATCCAGAAGGACCACCAATAACAACCGTCATTGTAGTATCAGAAGAGCAACCAAGTGAATCAGTTCCCCTCATTGTGATATTATAAGTACCTGCTGACATGATATCGTTAGTGTAAACCAATCCGCTAGCAGTAGCACCGCCAGGAGTAATAGTCCAGTTGTATGTCATTGAGAAATCGGTACCAGCAAGAATAACATGGAACGGAGGACATGTAGCAGGGCTCACATCACCGATGTTAATCATACTAACCGGAGTTCTACGTACCAGAACTACAATTTGACCCTGCGTTGAGCAAGTATCACCACCGGTTGTTACAATTCTACAAATAACTGTGTAGGTACCAACTGCGGAAAATGCATTTGACACAACTGAATCTCCTGAAACGAAGTGCGCACCATTATCGAAGCTCCAAGAATAAGTACAATTCTTAGTAGTATCGGTAAATGTAAACAAATAACCAGGGCATGCTACTGTACGATTCGCTTTTACCAATGTTTGTGGCTTAATAACACGAACAGTATGAGATTCAGTAGCAGAACAGCCAATGATATCAGAATCATTTAAAGTAACAGTGTAAAGACCTGCAGTATCGAAACGGGTTGTAACAGTTGTACCAGTTACAATGTTATCGCTATTAGGAATATTACTACGAGGTACAGAAGGCGATGCATTGAAATTCCAGTGGTGGCGATTGATAATAGGTATGCCGCCGCCGCTGAAGTTATCAGTGAATCTTACTGTACCGCCAGAACAAATCACAGAATCATTCATTGTGAACCCACCCATTGGACCGTATACTTTTACAGTTTTACTGAAAGTACTGTCGACACAAGTTGTTCCATTTGCACCTGTAATTTGGTATTTAATTCTAACAGAATAAGTACCTCGTGCGGAATAAGCATGGGTTGTTGTTGTATCAATCCCATCAAATGTTGCACCATCACCAAATTTATAAGTGTAATTTGTATAGGCAGATCCATCTGCTTGTAAAGGCGCTAAATAGGCTTCTGGAGAATTGATACAAATGCTATCCACAAAGCTCGCATTCATATCTCTTGGAGGCAAAGGCGTACCAAGTGCCCATGGAGCCAAATGAGATCCGATTGTGATTATATAATCTTGATGATTATAACAATGCTTATTTGTTGCGTTTGCAGTATCCCAAGCTGTTACGGTATAAGTCCCCGGAGATGAATAACGATGAATTGCAGTATCAACTGTCGTTAACCTTCTAGGAGTACCATCTCCAAAATCCCACAAATAATGAATAACTGAGCTCGAATCTCGAATCAACCATGTAAACGCAATACTATCTCTGTTGTTACAGAAAGGAGCAGAAACGATTGTACCTGAATCCGGATGGTACACGTAAATGTACTTAACCAACGTGTCGAAACAACCATTCAAAGAAACAACTACACGCGCCGGATAGGTATTACGATGCGGGTCTAATATAAAACCAAACGGGTTATAATTAAGGTAAACTGCACTTGTAGAATCTAATGCTAATGTAGAACCCGACGTATCTACTGAAAAACCTACACCATTGACAATATGCCATGAAGTAAAGCTACAGTTTGTACACCTAGTATCAAAAGTCAACGTAGTACCCGGGCAAATTGAATCAGCATATTTGCGAACACCACCTTGGTAATAATATGAATATATCGAATCTGCATCAGGGTGTGCGCCACCAGCTCTCAAACTATCAAGCAAAGAACCAGTACAACCACCATAAGCTGCAGGAAGCCTCCAGAAATAACGTACGTAATGATAATAATCGTGAATTGCAGCACCAGAACCAGTAAATCCATAGGTCATATCGGCGCATGCACTACCAATACAAACTGTAGAATCGTTAATTTGAACTGAATCAACGAAGAATGGAAGCGAAGAAGGGCGACTGATGTCAAAATGAAAATCAACCATCAATGGTGTACTAACAGAAGCACAACCTGAGTCGGCAGATTTTGTTAACCTGAAAGCAGGTACAGACAAATCCAAGCAAGTATCCACTCGAACCGAATCTTTACAACCATATCCGTCAGTCACCACAAATGAAGGACAAATTGTTGAACCCACACTCGTTGTTGCAGGATATGTATATGTAATAGGGAATACGTTTACGGCAGAATCATGACCATTACCAAAATAGTAATGATAACTAGTAGAACTTGACCCAAAATAAGTAACGGTTGGTGTAAACCTTACTGTTACCGGCGTAGTGCAGTAGTAATGCTTATCAATACTCAAAGTCGCAGTAGGGCTCTCACGCACAACAAATGTTGTTGTCGCAGTTGAAGAGCAACCTCTTGAATCGAATGCAACTACAGTAACCCTGAAAGTTCCTGAATGTAAACCTGTAGTATCAACAACTTGAAAATTATAAGGATTTGTAGAACCCGAAGAAGTTGCAATTGTATCGCCACCCGGATCCATTACATAAAATGCCCAGCTTGTCGCAGCAGTGCCCGATGTAGTTGAAATTGCAGTAATCGTATCGCCATAACAAATAGAAGAACGAGACATCGCTATAGACGTTGTGTTATTAGGCACAAACACATCAGAATCTCTAACAACTGAAGCAATACACCCCGCAGAGTCAGTCACTACCAAAGAATCAGAGAAGTAACCAGGGATTGTGAAAGTATGGAAAGGCGTAGCACCTGAAGCCGAAGTACCATCACTAAAGTACCACCTGTATGAAAAAGGTGCAGTACCTCCTGATGAACATTCGCCTGTGTAATAGAAAGTTGCCGGAGCAGAGCACGCCACTGAGTCATCAGTAAAATGAGAACAAGCTATTGGACCAGTTCTAACATTAATAACATTTGTAAATGAAGTATCAGCCCTACAACCACATGTATTGTTATATACCATCCTCACACTGTATGAGCCAGGAGCGAACGTACGAGTTACCGACCTACCCGATGAGATTGAACCGTCAACAAACCAGTTCAATGAATAACCGCAAGTAGTATCAGCATCAACAGAAGAGTCTCTTAATGTAATAGTAGCAGAATCGCAGAAAATTCTATTGAGAGAAGTACTCGATACAAAACCGAGCCTTGGCATTCCGTGCAAATTCACATAGAATGGACTTGACGTAACAGAGCTACCTCCACAAGTCACAGTAGCAGTAATAGTATAGCTGCCTGCCGCAGTGATTGAATCAAGGAAGACTGAAGTTGAATAAGCCCCGTAGGTACGTGTACCTGAAGAAGTTACCACCGTCCACTGATAAGACGACGTACCGGAACAACCCGAAACATTCGCAGTGAATGGCACAATCAACAATCCGGAGGTGGGCATACATCCAGAATACGTATTACCGGATGATAATCGAGTGGAAATAGACACGGTAAATGCTTGCACATTGCTTGCCAATGCAACGAAACAAAGCATGAATAGAGCCCGTAAAAATCGATTCATAAACATAGGTTTTTTTAAACTTTTCCCAAGAATACCTAAAAAACAGTATTATCCTAAAGTAATAGGAGTGTAAACATACTAAAGTTACGCAATTAGTGGAATAAAAAGCGTGGATTTTGCTAAAAAAAATTTGAGTGTATGCGTTTTGATTGCTGATATTAATTCCAGATTAATGTAGCATGTCCGCTTTTACCCTCACATGACAATCATACGACATACATATTGGCTTGATTTGTGCCTATTGATAGGTTTTTAGCATGTTTTTCAGCTCGCTTAGCTTCAACAACGCTTCTACAGGCGTTAGGGTGTTTACGTCGGTTGCCTCAAGTACTTGTTGTACCCTGCGCAAATCTTCAGTTACACCATCAAATATGTTGAGTTGGTACTTTGGCGCTGGCTTAATGTTTTTGATTTTCTGTAGTGTCTCACCGCCTGTTTTGCTGTGTTTTTCCTCCAGCGTCTCTAATATCTCATTTGCGCGATCTAATAATTTGGTAGGCATACCCGCCATACGTGCAACCTGTATACCAAAGCTGTGCCTCGACCCTCCTTCGGCCAACTTACGCAAGAAAATCACTTTATTTCCAGTCTCTTTATGGGTAACATGGAAGTTCTTTACCCTCTCTAATTGCTTTTCGAGTTCATTTAATTCGTGGTAGTGGGTCGCGAATAATGTCATAGGCTTTGCAGTGGCTCTATGCAGGTATTCCACAATGCTCCATGCAATTGAAATACCATCGTAAGTGCTAGTTCCCCTGCCAATTTCATCCAACAAAATCAAGCTTCGTTCGGTGATGTTGTTAATGATGCTGGCAGTTTCGTTCATTTCCACCATGAAAGTACTTTCTCCCCCACTCAGATTATCAGAAGCACCTACCCTGGTGAAAATTTTATCGGTAAGCCCGATTGTTGCTTTTGCAGCCGACACAAAACTTCCCATATGTGCCATGAGTGTAATGATAGCAGTTTGCCGCAACAATGCACTCTTACCACTCATATTAGGCCCTGTGAGTATAATAATCTGCTGATTTGCTTTATCTGTGTAAATGTCATTGGCAATATATGCTTCGCCTGGCGGAAGCCGTTGTTCAATTACCGGGTGTCGTCCGTCCTTGATATTGAGTCCCGGCTCCTGAACAATTTCCGGACGGTGGTAATTGTACTTGATGGCATTTTGCGCAAAGCAAAGAATACAATCAATTTGGGCCACTATTTGAGCATTTGCCTGTATTGGCGCAATGTATGTTTCCAACACACCCAACAACTCAGTGAACAATAGATTCTCCAATGCCAGAATACGCTCTTCTGACCCAAGTATTTTTTCTTCGTACTCTTTCAACTCAGGAGTAACATATCGCTCAGCATTTGTGAGGGTTTGTTTACGAATCCAGTCAGTTGGTACTTTATCTTTGTGTGCATGTGTTACCTCGAGATAGTAACCAAATACATTGTTGTAGTTGATTTTCAAAGAAGTAATTCCTGTTCTGAGCGCTTCTTTGAACTGAATCTGTAGAAGGTATTCTTTTCCACTTCCTGAAATTTTCCGGAGCGTATCTAACTCTTCGTGCACCCCATTTCTGATGGTTCCACCTTTTGATATCAATACCGGTGGCTCATCTTCCAGTGTTTCGAACACCCTTTGTTGAAGTTCGTTCAACGGTTGCAAACCCTGTATTAATCTGCCGAGGCTCGTTTCGTTCACTGAAATGCATAAATCCCTGATTTCTGACATACTTCGTAGTGCACGCGCGAGCTGTAGAATCTCCCTTGGATTGGCTTTCTTCAACGGAATTTTACCAATTAATCGCTCAACATCGCCTATGTGTTTGATTCTGGCATTTAACGCCAATGCCAAATCACGTTCTGAGATAAAGAATTGAGTCATATTCAATCGCTGCTCAATTCTGTGTGTATCAAACAAAGGGAATATCAACCATCGTTTCAAAAGGCGTGCCCCCATGGGTGTTTGGGTGCAATCAATTGCATTGAGTAATGAATTGCCGTGCTCGTAAGTACCTGAAATCAATTCAAGATTGCGAATAGTGAACCGATCCATCCACAGAAACTCATCAGGAACTATACGTTGAATTGCATTGATGTGTTGTAGGTTGTTGTGCTCTGTTTCCTTCAAATAATGGATAGCAACCCCACAAGCTATAACAGCAGAGTGTATATCATCAACAGCAAAACCTTTAAGTGACATGGTTTGAAAATGCTGAATTAACAAATCAGTCGCATATTGTTCCCTGAAAATCCAGTCTTCGAGTGGGAATGTATACACTTTATTGTCAAGATATTCCCTGAACCTTTTTACATGGCTCTTAGATAAAACGACTTCTGAAGGTTGAAAACTCTGAAGCAATTTATCCATATATTCAATACTTCCTTCGGCAGCATAAAATTCTCCAGTAGTAATATCCAAAAAGGAAATGCCACAATTAGGTTCACCAAAATGTATTGCCGCCAAAAAATTGTTGCTCCTGTTTTCAACCAGCTTATCGCCAGTTGCAACACCAGGTGTCACTAATTCAGTTACACCACGCTTTACAATACCTTTTACTGATTTTGGATCTTCAAGTTGATCACAAATGGCAACCCTGTAACCCGCTTTTACGAGTTTATGTAGGTAGGTATCTAGACTGTGGTGAGGGAAACCGGCTAATTCAATAAATGTAGCTGCGCCGTTTCCTCTCTTAGTAAGGGTTATACCTAGAACCCTCGAAGCTACAATTGCATCTTCACCAAAGGTCTCGTAAAAATCGCCCACTCTGAACAATAAGACAGCATCAGGGTACTTAGCCTTGATTTCGCCATGTTGCTTCATGAGCGGTGTTTCCGCTGATTTTTCCTTTGCCATGATGTGCAAAGCTATCTAAATCAGCGCGCTCAATGAATCTCCAATAAATGTTGAATTGAAATTGTTTGGTTTGTGTGGATAAGCTACTACAACTTGGCTCCCACATCTGTCGCAGCCTTTTTTTGCCGGCGTTGCCTGATAAGGTGCCTCGCACCTTTAATGCTTAATTCTATCGCTTTCCATTTAAGGTATCCTGTCAATACTTCCATCAAAATGGAACCAGCTACCTTTTTTACTTTTCCTGCCCCTTTCCGTTTGCCTTCAGAACCGGAAACATTTTCTGACGCAAGTTTTTCAGATTTACGATTAGCAAATGCCTGTTTTGCAACTGCAACAACTTGAGGTAGAAACTTCGTAACAATTGAGTACTTTTCAGGTATAACTCCAGCTAAAAAATCCAAATCGGGCATTGAAAAATCTGCCCCTGATTTTAAAGACGGCAAAAAATCCTCACTCTTAAGTTTTTCCAATTTCTTAGAAATTCGCCGCTTCTCCTTCTCAAGATCTGCTATACTACGAAGTTGTTTTTTATACATTGCCATCTCTGAATCTCAATTTTAGTCTTCTGATGCCTCAGTATCGTCGCCTTCAGTCATAATGCTAATAATTACCCCGGCAAAATAGTCTGTAATACCTTTCCTGAACGCAAAAAGTAGTGTAAGCATAAAAACAAACACACCAACTGTTGAAAAAGTAGCACCAACCCTAGAAAGCCCTAAAGCAACAAATCCCTCAGTAAGCCCAAATCCTAAAAAAATGATGACCGCAAACAATAAAAAAAGTGCAATAAAAAAGAACATAAGGTAGCTTACAACGCTCGCAGTTTTGCCAACTACGTTGAGTTTAAGCAAACTGAGGTACGCTTTAGCATACTCACCTATTTTCTCTTTTATTACAGCTAAAAAATTCATCGTCAATTTTACTAATCAATTCGATTAGGAATGGTAAATTTCTTCTTCAAGATCAACGCCATCTTTCTTTTGACCAAATTTATCTTTCAAATTAGAAAGGGACTTCTTCAACTTAGAAAGGTCTTCCTGACGAGTTTCTTTATCAGTTGCAAGCATATAACCTACAACAACTCCTGTAGCTGCTCCTATCAAAAACGATGCGATGGTATTACCAACTTTTGCCATAATGCAATATTTAAAAACTTGTGTAAAGATACGACCGTGCAAAGGAAATATTTACACTAAAAAATGCTAAAAAATCAAAATTCACTCAAACTTATTGCTCAAATTTCTGCTTAATCCAGTTTTTCAGCCTGTCTTCATCATCATATTTAGCAAGTTCATCTAAATTTTTATCCTTGAACATCGCTCTATTTTCCAAATACACTTTTAAAACCAATTTCAAACCGGCATACGAACAATCTTCTTTCTTGGCACCTGCATTTTTAAGTGCATAGCGCGCCCAACCAGCTTGATAATACAATTTAAATTCAGGATGGTCGGCCAACATTCCATCAATGCGCACATTGGGCTTAAATTGTACGTAATTACAACCAGTGAGCCACTCGTAAAAGAAACGACTACCTTGCCTTACGTAATCTTTGTCCTCGCCGGGAACTACCTTTTCAATCCAGTTAGCAAACCTGATAATATCCTTGTCGTACTTATGATAGCTGTCCTTTGATTCAAACGAATAGTTTCGAGGCACACGGTAGCCCTGACCGAAACTGGCACCTACCACCATAAAAGTAAAAACTAGAATAGACGCAATCTTCTTCATAACCAGACAAGTTGTTTTCTCAAAAATAAAAAAAAGCCGTACAAAGTGTACGGCTTTCAAAATAATAATTTATCGATTAGTGTGACTCTTCACCATCTTTCAACGGAGTGATTTGCGAAATGAAGTCACCACCATTACCATCATCTTTGTAATCGTAAGGCCAACGATGAACTTCAGGAACCTCACCAGGCCAGTTACCGTGAATCGGCTCTATTGGCGTAGTCCACTCAAGTGTAGTTGAACCCCAAGGGTTTGGATTAGTAAGCTTTTTGCCGTAGAAAATACTTGCAAAGAAGTTAACAACAAAAACTAACTGACCAAAGAATACAATTACAACCACAACACTGATAAAAGAGTTGATTTCACCGAATTGCTTGAATGACTCCCAAGCACTGTAATCATAGTAACGACGTGGCATACCTGCGATACCTTCATAGTGCATTGGCCAGAAGATCAAATAAGCACCAATGAATGTTATTGCGAAGTGAATATAACCAAGTGTGTTATTCATCATTCTACCATACATTTTAGGGAACCAATGATAGATACCGGCAAACATACCGAAGAATGCAGACACACCCATTACGATGTGGAAGTGAGCAATTACGAAGTAAGTATCGTGAAGGTGGATATCGATTGCTGAGTTACCAAGGAACAAACCAGTAAGACCACCAGAGATGAACATTGAAACGAAACCAATAGCGAACATCATTGGAGGGTTCAATTTCAAGTTACCTCTCCACATTGTAGTTAACCAGTTGAACACTTTAACCGCAGATGGTACAGCGATCAACAACGTCAACAATACAAAGATAGAACCTAAGAACGGACTCATACCTGACACAAACATGTGGTGCGCCCATACAAGGAAGGCAAGCAATGTGATACCAACCATTGAGATGATCATCGCGAAATAACCAAAGATTGGTTTACGGCTGTGTGTCGATAACACCTCAGAAGCCATACCCATACCTGGTAACATGATGATGTACACCTCAGGGTGACCAAGGAACCAGAACAAGTGTTGATAAAGGATTGGAGAACCACCAACATTTGGAAGTGCTTTACCACCAATGAAAATCTCAGAAAGGTAGAAAGAAGTACCGAAGTTGCGATCGAAAATCAAAAGGACAACACCTGAGAAAAGTACAGGGAAGGAAAGTACACCTAAAACAGCAGTGAACAACAAAGCCCAAACTGTCAATGGCAAACGAGTCATTGTCATACCCTTTGTACGCATGTTAAGTATAGTGCTGATATAGTTCAAACCACCGAGAAGTGAAGAAACCACGAACAAAGCCATACCTAACAACCAAAGATCCATACCAAGACCTGAACCCAAAGAAGCTTCTTTTAATGCACTTAATGGAGGATAAGTAGTCCAACCACCTGAAGCTGGCCCTGTTTCAATAAACAAAGAAACGAGCATGATTACACTGGCTACAAAGAAGAACCAGTAAGAAAGCATGTTCATAAACGGAGACGCCATGTCTCGCGCACCTATTTGAAAAGGAATAAGCAAATTTGCAAATGTACCGCTCAAACCCGCAGTCAATACAAAGAACACAAGAATCGTTCCGTGCATTGTAACAAGAGCGTAATAAAATTCAGGAGAAAGTTTACCACCACGTGCCCACTCTCCCAAAAACTTTTCCATAACAGGGAAAGTAGAATTTGGAAAACCGAGTTGTAAACGGAAGAAAACTGACATGAGGGCACCGATAACAGCCCAAATGATACCTGTAACGAGGAATTGTTTACAGATCATTTTATGGTCCATACTGAAAACGTACTTCCATAAAAAGTGTGGCTCATGATGTTCATGATGATGCTCACCATGATCTGCATGACCGTGCTCGTGGCCCACGTGAGTATCAACAACTAATTCTGTATTCATTGTATCGCGTCTAAGATTTTGGTAGAATTTAATTTTGGGTAAATTATTTCAGTGCTACTTTTTTATCCTTTGCAACTGAATCAGCTTTAGGAGCAGCAGTTGGTGCCGCTGCAGGAGCTGTTTCAGGATGATTCTCTACATAATAAGACTTCTGAGACTCAATCCATTTTTTGTGTTGTTCCGGAGTTTCAACAATTACAGTACCACGCATAGAGTAGTGACCTTTACCGCACATCTGATCACAAGAAATCTCATAAACAAAGTTTGGATTCTTAGTGATTGCCTTCATAGAATCAGTAGTGATTGTAGGCGTAAACCAGATAGTAGTAGTAATACCCGGTACAGCGTCCATTTTCATCCTGAAATGTGGAAGACCTACGTCATGTATAACGTCGCGGCTATTGATTAACAATTTTACCGGTTTGTTTACAACAACGTGTAACTCACCTGTACCTGAAATGATATCATCCATATTATGTGGATCTTTCCAATCAAGGCCTAAAACGTTGTTAGCTTCGTTGATTAACGTATAATTTCTTTTACCTAACTCATTATCAGCACCAGGATATCTTACAACCCAGTTGAATTGCTTACCAACAATCTCAACTACAGAAGCATCAGCCGGAGCATCAGAAGTTTGCGCAGCCCAGTTTTTCAAACCGAAGGCTACGAGGATAGCCATTGCAATCGCGGGAACTGTAGTCCACAACAATTCTAGTTTGTTACTGTGAGCGAAGTAGAAAGATTTCCTACCTTCAGTTGATTTGTAACGAAATGCAAACCAAAACAACAAAGCTTGAGTAGCAAAGAATACCAAACCAGTGGTGATAAGAGTAACCTTAAACATCTGGTCATAGTTAACACCCGTTACGCTTGCTGCATCAGGAAGCATTTTATCTTTAAAATGCTCATTACAGATGTAAAGACCATACATACCACCTACAAACACCAATACCAATGCCCAAGCAATAATATTGTATGTCTTATAGCTTAACTTATCTTCTCCGCGTAATACGGAAACGTGTTCACTAGCCTTGCCTACTTGATAAATGATTATAAAGACAAGGGCTGTTAATAATACGATTATAAAAATTGACATATGCGCTGACTAATTTTGATTTTGTTAATCCTCTTGCTGAAGGAGAAATACTACGCTACGTGAACCGCTGTTTCCTTTAATAAAATGTTATTGTGTGGAACAAGAGATGATTTCGTAAGCGTACGAGATACCGCAGTGATGAGGATACCTACAAAGCCCATGAAAATACCGATTTCGTACCAGTTGATTGTCCAATGTTCGCCTAAAGGACCAGGCATAATCATTTGAAAGAAATCCATCCAGTGACCGAAAATAATCAACATAGCTACAAAACTTACAGTGAAGTAGTTCCTTTTGCTAGGCCTTGACATCAAAATCAAGAACGGCATAATGAAGTTGCAAATGAAGTTAGCATAGAAAATTACGCTATAAGGACCTTGTTGACGCAATTTGAAATAAACAGTCTCATCAGGAATGTTTGCATACCAAATAAGCATGTACTGAGCAAACCACAAATAAGTCCAGAAGATAGAGAACGCAAACATAAATTTACCTAAATCATGCATGTGTTCTTTGGTAACCAATTCAAGATTGCCCTGATTTTTAAGATACAACACCCACAACATGATCAATGACATACCGCTCACGAAAGAAGATGCGAAACTGTACCAAGAGAACAAAGTAGAGAACCAATGCGCCTGAATGCTCATTACCCACAACCAAGGGATAGTACTCATTTGAGAAAGACCGTAAACAATCAGGAACACGCCCGACAAACGGAAAACTTTCCAATAGATTTTTGTGTCGTTTTTAGGAGCACTCTCCTGAGCGATTGACATAGCACGGAATTTTTTACCGAAATATGCCCACAATGCAACTGTTGCAATCGAGAAACCAACAAACATTGGGATATTCAAGAAAGGTTGCTTACCCAAAAGTATTTTATCGTTACCAGGAGTAATCCAAGGATAAATTGGGTTTTGACCGTGCGAATCTTTGTATAAGAATACAATCGAGAAAGTCACAATCAAACCGATGATACCGAAGATCCAGAAGTTTGCACCTATTGCCTCAGGAACCCTGCGGAATGATGTAATCCAAGCGCCTTGAGCGAGCGTAACTGCTGCCTGAATAAAAATACTCACGCCAGTAATGAAGCAGAAGAAAACACTATCATGAAGAAGTGTTGCCCAAAAACGGGTTTTGTCGTAATCAGTTGCGTGAGCACCCATTAACAGTGCAAACACCCCAATAAGTAGCGTCAGGACACCTACACCTATCAGCGCGAAGCCTGTGTTCTTTAAGCGTGCAGGTATTTCAAAACGATCATTCATTGTATATTACTTTTTGTAGAGTATTTAATTAATTATTTTTTGTTGTCTGCAAGTTTTTTATCACCGTCGGCAGCAGCTGCTTTAGTTGTATCAGCCTTAGTTTCCGCAACACCATATGCAAATGCGTCACCACCATTTTCTGACTGAACTTTCTTAATGTAAGCAATCACCATCCACCTTTGTTTGATGTCAAGCTGACTTGCATAGCTACCCATCATATTCTTACCAAACTTAATACCGGCATACATTTGTCCTACAGGCATGTGGAGGTATTTACCATCTTTGAAGTTAGCAGGCATTGCCGCAAACTTACCTGATGAGTAAAGTGGTCCGTTTCCATCAAGAGCAGTACCATGACAAATACCACAGTAGATATTAAAGAGACGTCCGCCTTCTTTCACGTCGTCGGCAGTAAAACGTTCATTAATAGTGTAACTCTTGTACCCCATTGTATCACCTTCAACCATGTGGTCAGGTAATTGATGACCTCTTGCTACAGTACCCGCTATAGGATTCCTGCTGGTAAGACCATCTTCAAAATTGGGGTTTGAAGTGTAAGATTCATAGGCACGTGAATACGTCATATCAGGAGCGTAGACGTGACCTGGCGTACGTCTCAAGTTACCCGAGTCGCATGATGCAAGCCCGAAAGTCACCGCTATACCTGCTATTACTATGCTTTTAATCTTGTTCATATTTATTGATAAGTATTCAGATTCGTTAATAAAATGGGACAGAATTAAGCGTTAAGTGCTTCGTATGGTTCTGATTCATCCCACCTTCCATACCACCAGCTATCTTCAGCTACTTGTACGTTTGTTTCAACCGCACCTGTAGATTTAAGGAAGCTAAGTACTTCTTGTTCGCTGGTATGTTCATTAAGCTCAATTGCCATCACAAACAAATCATCGCTTTGACGTGGATGGAAAACGTGTTTTTTAACACCCGGCATAATTTGGTTAAGGTAGCAGAATGTAAGCACCATACCCACAGCTGCGAAAAGTACCGTCAACTCAAATGTTACAGGAATCCACGCCGGTAACGCGAAATGCGGCTTACCACCATAGTTTTGTTTCCAGTCAATAGTATAGATCCAAGAAATGAATCCAACGGCTGTCGATGTTCCACAAGCACCGTAGATGAAACCTGCAATGTGAAGGTCAGTGTCTTTGTGACCCATTGCAACGTCCAGTCCGTGAACTGCAAACGGTGTGTAAATATCGTGTAATTTATAACCGCTATGGCGCACTTTAGAGACAGCAGGGAACAGAACGTTCTCGTCATCGTAAGCTGCAACTGCGAATTTTTTAATAGCCATATTTAGTTAATTGTTGTATATCTTATTGATTGACTTGCGTCGAATTATTGTTCAAAAATTTGATTAGTGATGCGCAACTTCTGCACCGTGGTCATCGTCGTGATGAGCGGTAACCATGTGAACGAATTCTGATTCTTCCTGATCTTCGTATTTAGCCATTGCTGCTTTGTAGCTATCGCCTGAAGTTTTAAGTACATACTTAATCTCAGCAACTGCAATTACAGGGAAGTATTTAGCAAATAAGAAGTAGCAAGTAAAGAACAAACCGAATGTACCGAGGTAGAAACCAACTTCCGGCCAACATGGACTGTAGTAAGCCCAGCTACCTGCGATCCAGTCACGGTAAGTAGAAGTAACGATGATTACGAAACGTTCAAACCACATACCGATGTTCACCACAATTGACATAATGAACGTGAACGGAATGTTACGGCGAAGTTTCTTAACCCAGAACAACTGCGGAGAAACCACGTTACAAGTCATCATCGCCCAGTAGCTCCACCAATAAGGACCCATGATACGCCATTTAAACGCAGCCATTTCACCCCAGCTTTGACTATACCATGCAATGAACAACTCAGTCAAATAAGCGATACCTACGATTGAACCGGTAAGAACGATGATTTTATTCATTGCCTCAAGGTGACCAATAGTAATGTAAGCCTCAAGTTTCAAAATCTTTCTAGTAATTACAAGAAGTGTATTTACCATCGCGAAACCAGAGAATACCGCACCAGCAACGAAGTATGGAGGAAAGATGGTAGTGTGCCATCCCGGAATAACTGAAGTAGCGAAGTCAAAAGATACGATCGTGTGTACAGAAAGTACAAGTGGAGTAGAAAGACCCGCAAGTACAAGAGACAAAGCCTCGTGACGCTGCCAGTTTTTAACAGTACCTGTCCAACCGAAAGACGCAAGACCATAAGCCATTTTCCTGAACTTAGTAGTAGCCCTGTCACGAATTGTAGCGAAGTCAGGTACCAAACCAGAATACCAGAACAATAATGATACTGTGAAGTAAGTAGAGATCGCAAATACGTCCCACAACAACGGAGAGTCGAAGTTAGGCCAAAGTGGACCGCGAGAGTTAGGTAAAGGCAATACCCACATCGCATCCCATACGCGACCCATGTGCCAAATCGGGAACTGGCCCGCACACATTACCGCGAAAATGGTCATCGCCTCAGCCGCACGGTTTACACCTGTTCTCCAGCCTTGACGGAAAAGTAAAAGGATTGCGGAAATCAGCGTACCGGCGTGACCGATACCTACCCACCATACGAAGTTGGTGATGTCCCATCCCCAACCGATTGTACGGTTAACTCCCCATGTACCTAAGCCCCAATAAACGGCCCAACCCACAGAGAAAATGCCGAAGCCCAAAAGGGTAAGAGCAAATAAGAACCCAACATACCACATCCGTCCCGGCTTGCGCTCAATAGGAGAGATGATATCTTCAGTTACCTGGTGAAAGTCCTTACCGCCATCTACCAGTGGTTCCCTTACAAACGATTCGTACTTAATATGCATAGCACGTATTTGGTATTTTTATTTTGCCGGCTATCCCGTTACCGAGAGTCGCCATTACTTTTTCTAAACCTGTTAATTATTAAATGTGTTCGCTGAAGAATTCGTTTTTCTTCTCGTCGTTCATGATCGACTCTTCAGTGTTCCTCACTTTCGCAAGGTAGTTTACGTTTGGTAACACGTGGATATGCTCAAGAACGTAGAATGTACGCTCCATTTGCTCTTCGCGGCGTGTTTTGTAAATAGCACTTGAATTGTCGTTCATGTTACCGAACACGATAGCGTCAGTAGGACAAGCTTGCTGACAAGCTGTTCTTGCTTCACCATCTTTCATTGCACGACCTGCTTTTTTAGCTGTAAGCTTAGCTTCTTGCAACCTTTGAACGCAGAACGAACATTTTTCCATAACACCACGTGAACGAACAGTAACATCTGGATTCAACACCATTCTTGTTAAGTCGTCATTGATATCATCTCTTCTGTTGTCTTCGTAAATGTTATCACCAAAGCAATCAGCACCGTTCCAATCCATCCAGTTGAAGTGACGAACTTTATAAGGGCAGTTGTTGGCACAATATTTAGTACCGATACAACGGTTATAAGCCATTTGGTTCAATCCTTCGCTGCTGTGGTTAGTTGCCGATACCGGACAAACGTTTTCACAAGGAGCGTTGTCGCAATGTTGACACATCAATGGTTGGAAGATTGTCTGGATTGAATCCGGATCATCTGGTTTACCACTGAAATAACGGTCAACGCGAATCCAATGCATTTCGTGAGATTTCAATACATGGTCTTTACCAACTACTGAAACGTTGTTTTCAGC
Organism: Chitinophagaceae bacterium; assembly: GCA_947454235.1. GTDB lineage: Bacteria > Bacteroidota > Bacteroidia > Chitinophagales > Chitinophagaceae > Flavipsychrobacter. Next base: position 296,075 of record CANGIY010000001.1, on the reverse strand, counting down.
CTGACAACCGATGATACAAGCACCACAACCGGTACAAGCATTCAAGTCAACTGATAAACCCCACTTGATACCATTATACTCATAGTTAGGATACAATGTACCATGCTCGCGGTAGCCTTCTTCCGCTTTAGCATTCATTGCTTTTTCTTCCTTCGACTCTTTACCCTCTTCTTCAGTTGGCTGATGAGTGAACTCACCTATTTCAGCCCACCTTTCTTCGAGAAGTGCCTTAGGATTCTTTTTGAACTCATCAAGTGTGAATTCATGTATTGTAGGACGACCTTCTGAGCTCATGTGTGTCTGTGTAATAGCCACATCATATTTCTCAGCCGTCTTAGCTATCGTAACTGTATTGAAGTTTTCAACAGTCTGACCGTTGTAAACGGCAAAAGGATAAGCGTTTTTACCGCCTTGAACTTTGCCTTTTTCCTCACTGCTGGCTGCTGCGCGACCAACTGATTCGATTCTACCGTAACCCGCAGCGATTGCAACAACGTCGTTGTGCATACCAGGAATAACAATAACAGGCAAATTAACTTTCGCACCATTTGCTGCTGTAACTGTAACTACACGTTTAGCACTATCAACTTCGGTGAAACCATCAAGACCAGCGTCAAGTGTTTTCGCCATTTTAGGGGAAACGCACAAGTAGTTGTCCCATGTAGCTTTAGAGATAGGATCTGGCATTTCGTGCAACCAAGGGTTGTTACTCCATGCACCACCGTAACCAATAGCAACTTTCTGATAAACAACAACTTCAGTACCACCTGCTGATTTTTTAGCACCAATTTTTGCAATGGCATCAGCAACAGCACCTTCAGAGAAAGAAACTTTAGATACTGCCATCTCGCCGGCAGGCTCAACAACACCATCTTGAAGTGCTTTGTCAAAATTTGTAGAACCACCAAGTTTGTTAGTCCAGTATGACTTCCACATCTCCATATAAGATGTAGTTGCACCAGCCCAAGTCAACAATGAATCTTGAAACGCCCTTGTTTTAAACAAAGGAGCTATACCCGGTTGTTGAAGACTGAAATAACCTGTACGTGGCTCAGCATCACCCCAGCTTTCGAGGAAGTTATGATCAGGAACTAAGTATTTACATTTTACCGCAGTTTCGTCCATGCGCTCACCAAAATAAACAGTGTTGGCTACTTTAGCCATTGCATCTGTGAATTTCTTGCTATCGCAATAATCGTAAACCGGGTTAACGCCATGCATCATTAAAGTACCTACCTGACCGCCGTTCATTGCGTCGATCATGTCAGCGAAATCTTTATCGATACCTTGACGGTAGTTACTTGTAATACCGAAGTTCAATGTAGTACCATTAGCACCAATAGCTTCGTTAATAGCGTTCACTACTATTTGAGTTGGAACATCGTTAGCACCGCAAACAACAAGACCGTTGCCTTTTTTCAAATCAGCAGCAGCTTTCGTAACGAGCTCTCCAAGTTTACCCGGAAGTGATGAAGTTCCTTTCCCAGTAATTGCATTGTAAAGAGCAACTGCAACACTACCAATTTCTGATGGTTTGCAAGTAGCCCTAACGTCAGCAGAAGCACCTGTAATTGAGTGGATTGACTCAACCTGATAGTGCTTAGAAACGTTCATGTTTTTTGCGCTTACTTTCCTTTTTGCAGAGTATCCTTTTGAAAACTCAACAGGAGACAACCAAGTACCAAGGAAATCAGCACCAAGACTTACTACAGTTTGCGCTTTATCAAACATGTACACCGGCAATGCGCGCTTACCAAAGGTAGCTTCATTAGCCTGCAGCATAGCTGAGTAAGAAATATTATCGTAAACTACGTGTTTAACGTTTGGATATTTAGCAAGGAACTGAGCAATTACTTCTTTAGTAGTAGGGCTCATGATACTGCAAGTAACAAGATAACCTGCTTTACCTGCAAGACCATCTTTAATTGCTTTATCAATTGCGTCGAAAGTTGATTCTTTGCAAACAAAAGATTTGTCTTTTGCTTCAGGAGAACCAGGGAAACGCAACCTTGCTTTGTCATAAAGGTTAAGAACAGAAGCCTGAACGCGAGCAGATGTACCACCCTTAGTTACAGACGACATTTCGTTACCTTCAATTTTTATTGGACGACCGTCCCTTGTTTTAACTATTACTGCGCAATAATCTCCGTTATCAACGAAGGTTGAAGCATAGTAATTAGCCACGCCCGGCACAATGTCTTCAGGTTTAATAGCATAAGGGATAGCCTTACGTACCGGCATTTCACAGCTAGAAACAACTGTTGCAGCCAATGTGCTGAACCCCAAGAACTTCAAAAAGTCACGACGCGGAGTTGATGAGCCGAGAACGCTGTCACTCAAATCGAATGGCAACTCTTCCCTGAACTCATTTTCCGAAAGCTCCTGTGTTTGAGCAGGATTTTTAAAGTCTTCCAGACCAGTCCAATAATGTTTTTGAGACATATTTATATATTCAAAATTCTATTTTCAATAACTTAGTTTCAATTCGCGCTGCCCTTACATCGACAGCATTTGGTTTTTCGTCGTTGACGTAGCTACTAGTAGTGGCACTTTTGACATTCAGTACCGCCGATATCATCAACAGTTACTTTTGTACGAGCACCGCTCTTCATCTCTTCGTGGTATTTTTTGTACACGTTGTTGTAGTAACCATTGTCAAACTGAACACCTGTTTGACGGTGACAGTTTACGCACCAACCCATTGAAAGTGGAGCGAACTGATAAACCTCATCCATTTCAGTGATTTCACCGTGACATTGCTGACATTGTACTTTACCTACTTTCACGTGTTGTGAGTGGTTGAAGTAAACGTGGTCAGGAAGATTGTGAATTTTAACCCACTCAACTTTCTGAGTTTTGATGTTACCTTTTTCGTCTTTGATGTACGCCTTAGCTGTTGGATCCCAACCTGCTGCTGCATACAATTTTTTGATTTCTTCAGTACCATTAACTGTTTTACCTTCTGTAGTCACCAACGGATGATCAGCAGCACCAGAGTACTCGTTGATTTGTTTGTGACAGTTCATACAAACGTTTACTGAAGGGATCATAGCTTGTTTGCTCTTCTCAGCACCAGCGTGGCAGTATTGACAGTTAATTTGGTTAATACCTGCGTGTACTTTGTGCGAGTAGAAAATTGGTTGTACCGGTTGGTAATTTTGTTGGCGACCTTCGTTAATAGCACCGTTAGTAATCCAGTAACCTACGAAGATGAAACCAAGGATAACCACCATTGCGATAACAACTTTGTTACGGCCTAATGGAATGTCTTTGTAGTTAGGAATACCTGATTTATCGTTAGCTGATTTGCGAAGTGTACTAGACAACCTCCACATACCAATTGCAATTACAATCAAACCAAGTGTAATCCAAGTGTAGATGCTGCTGTTTGATTTTGCTTCTACAGGAGTTTCTGTACCCGGTTTTTTTGCGTTTGGATCTTTAAATTCGTCAACGTATTTCAAGATAGCGTCAATGTCTTCGTGCGAAAGCGAAGGGAACGCAGTCATTGGAATTTTGTTGAACTTGTTGAAAATAGCAACGGCGTCTTTATCGCCGGCAGTTACAAGTGCTTGTGAGTTGTTCACCCATTTGTAACCCCACTCCTTGCTCGGGAATGTTTTGTCGATGTCTTTCAGTGCCGGACCGGTTGCGTCTTTCAGCGGGTTGTGACACGCTGCGCAATTCGATGTGAACAGCGCCTTACCATCTGGGGCAGCCGTAGCCGATTGATTGAACAGGAGAATTGCAATAAACAATGCGAATACACTCCGAGAGCAGTTTCTGAACAGTTGCAGTATTGTTTCAGTCACGAGAATAAGTTTGAAAATTAACTTTACTTTAGATTAAAGCAGGGGCAAAACTACAACAAGAACATGAAACATAAAATACTTGCCGCAAAAAAGTTTTTCCACTGCTGGTAAGGGTTTCAGCCGATTATCTCATATATTTTTTGTTAGCACGTTACAATTTTGTGACCAATAGCACCCGAAAAAAGTGATAAAAAGCACCTTTTGGGCTGATTTGGGTTACAAAATGCGCTGCTCAGCGTCAGTTTTACAAATTTCGTTAAAATGAGGCATAACTAATTATATATCAATTGATTACACGCTAAATAACTGAATTGATGGACAAAAGCAGAAATTTTAAAAAAAACTTGAAAAAACGACTACCTGTAGGTAATTAGCGGGAAGTAAACAGTGAATGTACTGCCCTTGCCGGGTGTACTTTCCACTTTTATTTTTCCGTCGTGCGCCTCAACAATGGCTTTTACATAACTCAATCCAAGCCCGAAGCCTTTCACGTTATGCAGATTGCCAGTATGCGCCCTGAAGAATCGTTCAAAAATGCGGCTCTGCGTTTCTTTGTCCATACCTATACCATTGTCAATCACCTTTATAGCCAACATGTGGCTATGGGTAGTGAGTGTTTCTACTTCGATATATGGCGGTTTGTCAGAGTACTTCATCGCATTATCCAGGAGGTTAAAAATGATGTTGGAAAAATGCACTTCATCACCCATTATTTTGGGTTCGTGGGCATTGAGCCTGAGCTGTAAAATGCCATGTTTCTCCTGAATTTGCAAAATTATATTATCAGAAACCTTATTGATAGCTTGATGTACATCAATCTCTTGCAATTGAAGTTTAATCTCTTCTTTTTCAAGTCTGGCGGCTTGTAAAATCTTCTCTACCTGCTTATTCATCCGCTTGTTTTCCTCTTTAATCATAGAACTGTAGATCTTCACTTTCTCGGCATCATGAATCACTTTTTCATTGGTAAGCGCATCAATTGCCAGCGAAATGGTTGCTAGCGGCGTCTTCAATTCGTGGGTCATGTTATTGATGAAGTCAGACTTAATTTCCGATAATTTCTTCTGGTTAAACAGGGTTCTTACCGTCACAAAAAACGCAAGGATAATGATGATGGTAAACACGATAGAAGCGGCAATCATGCCCCACATTTCTCGAATTATTTGATTCTTGTCTTCGCGAACAATCAGATAGAGTGTTTCCTTTGACTTTGAAGAGCCTATTGGCGAAAGTTCTACCATATACACCTGAACGGCCTTATGGATATCGGCAACCTGAAATCCTTCACTTTGAAATATCACATTGTTGAAGACATTAGTTACGCCAAATTCAAACTTGTACTTGATATTGTTGTCGCGCAATCCACGTCCAATAATTTCTTTAAGCTCTTCGTTAGTGAAATTATTAATGAGGGTAAAGTTTTGCTTCAATTGAAATTCCTTACTCTCCTCCGGCACGTAACCCTGGTTGTTTTTATAAATAAACCTACTGTGAACAAGGTCTTTAATTTTGATCAGTGAGTTTTCAATGCCTTTTTCAAACTCATCATTTTTTAACTTGATTTCATTGGTAATCCACGACATTTGGATGAACAAAATGCCTATTACAGAAAGTGTAATCAGAACAACGATAAGTGGAAATATGCGCTTCATGTATTGGCAAAATTATTAAACCAGTTGGGTGTAGTAAAAGTTAAAAAATGTATGATCGCAATTTTTACAAATCCTATCACAGTTTTCAAATATACCTAGGCATTTGCAAATATTCAAGTGTATGACTTAAATTTGGATGCAATTACTATTTATTTGCGTTGAATTTTATGTTTAAGAAATCAGTTTTTTTTACGTTACTCTTGTTGGCAGGGCTCCAAATTTTGCGGGCACAACAACCAAAAATACGCACGACTCCGCTTGCTGGCACTCAGATTCTTTCGGAAGTTGACGACCCTTTCAACGTGCGGGTAATGGGCATTGAAGCACCTGAAACCGATGGTGCCGCAGACGAAGCAAGGCTTAAAAAAGTGAAAGAAGAAAATGCACGCCGCTTCCCGAGAGTACAAGGCAAATCGGCTGCTAATAAAAGAACATCAACAGTACCAATGCCGCTTCTGGGCGCCAATTTCGTTGCTGACAGCCAATCGGGCATACCACCTGATAACTACGTTGCAATCAATGATTCATCGCACCTAACATGTATGATGAACAGCCTTTTAACTGTTCACGATGGGGTATCAGGTTCATTTCTATACAGAAAAGGCTTCGCCATATTTGCACGCAATGCCGGGCTGAACAACTCTTTATTTGATTTTAAATACGACCCAAAAATCATCTACGACCCGGAAGCAAAACGTTTTATCATTATTATGTTAAGCGGCACCGACGGGCACAATTACATAGTTGCAGCATTTTCTCAAACCGATAACCCCGCAGGCGGCTGGAATTTTTACAAGTTTTACGGTAACTATGACGGCGACACAACATGGTTCGACTACCCTGCAATCAGTATTACGCACAACGACCTTTTTCTTACTGGCAATAAACTCTCTTACAGCTCTTCATGGCAGACTGGCTTTAAAAAATCGGTGATTTACCAAATCAAAAAACAAGATGGATACAATGGCGACACTGCGTTGCATTACCAAATTTGGGATTCATTAAAATACGACGGTAATTACATCAGGTGCCTGCACCCTCTAAAACCGGGAGCTGGCATAACCGGCCCTTCGCAGATATTTTTATCGGTTCGTGACTTTGCTACATTGAACGACTCTATTTTTATCATTAAAGTGGAAGACACTCTTGGCGCACCCGGCAATCATGTTAGTGTAAGTGCCATTACTTCTTCCACTTCTTACGGCATTCCGCCTAATGCTAGACAAGTTGATACAAACTTCACTCTGGCAACAAATGATAACCGTGTGCTGGGTGGTTTTATTCAGGGCAATGAAATTCAGTTTGTATTGAACTCTATTGCTCCAACCTCAGGTGGTTCAGGTATCTATCACGGCGTTATTTCAAACTACCCTGCCGCACCCGTTGCTACAGGGCATATTATCACAGTTGATTCATTGGATTTTGGGTACCCGAATATTTCTTATGCTGGCGATACAGGCACCAGAAACCGCAGTATTATTAGTTTTGAATATTCGGGACCTCGCACTTATGCAGGCCTGGATGCACTTTTCTACGATGGTTATAATTATTCTGACATATTGACCATTCAGCGCGGCAGCAGCTCTATTCATGTGCTAACTCAACGCGAGCAACGCTGGGGCGACTATAGCGGGTCTCAGCCAAAATGGGACGCTCTTGGAACTGTGTGGGTAGATGGTATTTTCGCGAAAAGAAACAATGACTATGGCTGTTATGTGGCCGAACTAAAGGCACCATACCGTACAGGCATACAACAACCTACAAAACACAATACCATTTCAAACCTTTACCCCAACCCTGCTTTGCGCAACATAAGCCTTGAATTTGAGCTTCCGGAAGCGCAAGGTGTTCATTTGTATATTTTCGACATAACCGGCGCACAGGTGGCTGACTTGGGTGAACATCATGGCTATGAAGGCAAAAATCTACTGGAAATCAATATTGCATCGCTACCTTCCGGCACATATCTGGTGAAAGGAACAGGCACAGCAAATGGTAATTTCAGTACCGCAAAATTTGTAAAACAATAAAATATCGTACATCAAAACGCCCCGGCTTTCGAAAAACCGGGGCGTCAATTATTTATAGCTTCCATGCTTAAAATCTCAACCCAACTTTCGCTAATACCTTTAAGCTGTTGAAATTACCTGAATACAACAACCCATCAGCCTGTGTGGACATTTTTACGTCATCGGTTAGCATATAACGTGGCTCAACTGCAACAAATACCTTCTTGAAATAATATTGCGCACTAGCACCAACACCGTAGGTAAACAATGAAGTAGAAGCATTACCAACTTTCACAAAACTAACGCCAAACCCCGGACCAGCACTTAGCTCAAACGCCTTTGTTACCTTCAAACGATAGTGCGGATTCAACTCGATATTGGTGAAATGCAACTGCGAACCATCAGATTGAGTGATAGAAAGTTGCTGACGAATGTAGTTTTTCCTAGTACACAATAACGGACATTGAAGCGACAGCTCAACACCCATTAAACTTGTTGTTTCGTCAAACTCAGTATTGTTCATTTGCACTCCACCCACGAGTGCAGCAGCTATTTGGGGGCGGTAGCCTTTTTTAAGGAATGGAAAGAAATTAGTTTTAGTACATGTATTCTTAAAAGGTGCATCCGTTTTCTTTTCGCCTTGTGCAAAGCTGAATAAAGGAGCAAGTGCCAACATTGAAAGGATCAGTTTCTTTTTCATTTTTCGTTCATTTTGACACAAAACTATTTCCGACTTTTCCTGCAATTCGTAACAAATGTTCCCTAAGTACCCCAAACTGACCACAATCAGCTAAAACCTTTACCTGTAGTGCGTTATATCACTTTTATAGGCACGTCACCTATGAAAATCTGACTAAAATCATATAGTTTTTGAACGCTATTAATAGAGGCTCAATTCCAAAAAATGGGTTACTCTAACGTTTAACAGTAGCAGCAATTTTATCAAAAAACTGGTCGTACGATTCTTCCCAGCCCTTAAACAGCACCACAGTATCTTTGGCTATGATGTAATCGGAATAGTACTTTGACTTCTTGTGAAACAACTCGTTAGCCAATGACTTTTGCACTTTTTTGATGTTAGAACCGTAAAAATTGAAATCACCCACGTACACCATTCCCCTGTACGAGGTTGGGGACATGAGTTCAGCAATATTTTTGAAGTCGTAGCTGTTTGAAAACATCATAATTTTAAGCTTTCCTCTGTATTTGGCTGCTTCTGCTATATACCTCGCCTGATTGATACACCCGTCGCTTGAACACCATGGCGAAAATGTATGTACCCATAAGTAGTCAGACTTCTGAGCTACTTTAAAAATACCCTTCGAATCAATTTCAGTCAGCACACAGCTATCGGCATAATTGCAAACAAGGGTGGGCACAACGTCACTGAATTTTAGTACGTGCTGCTTTTGCTGCACAGTAAGCTGGCCGTGATTGGAGTTGTTGATTTTAATAGTGATACACGAAGCAAATCCCAGACAAAAAACAACAATCAGATATTTCATTTCTTACGACTTTGCACCAAAAATAAAGCCCCCAATCGACTTGGAGGCTTTAGTGTCGAAATATGTTTCAATTTATTTCTGTACAACTACCCTTTGAATTGAGTTACCTTTTTCTGTTTCCAGTTTAACAAGGTACATACCTGCCGGGAATGCTGAAGAATTGATTTCAATTTTACCATTTTTGATCTCACTGCTATTGAAGCTGCCGGTATAAACAACGTTGCCAGTCAAATCAGCGATTGAAACGGTAGCACTGTTGATGTAATTTTCGCCAAGCGTAATACCAATCACTTCATTCGCAGGGTTAGGATATACCGATACGCCAGAAATAGACGCTGTTGCACTTGTAATACCTAGAGAAGGATGTCTTGTACCTACATAGTAAGCAGCATTTGAAACATAAGGTTCTGTAGCACCCACGGTATCAATTGTAAGTGTTGCCAACATGTTTCCAAAACCGTTTTTGTACCAGTTATAGGTTTCTGTTCTTCCTACAGTTACACCGAACGAGCTAGAATCGTAATAGTGAGAGATTACATGAATTCTGGCAACATTGGTATCGTTGCCTGATGGCAGTCTTAAAACGCCAAAACCATCGTATTTGTAACTGTCAACCTGAGAATGGATATAGCCGATAGAAGCTAGGTCAAACACAAAAGTGTCAAGATATGAATCGAGGTAGTTCATTGGGAATTTCACCGCCTTCATACTGTTTGTTGCATTAAAATCCATGCCGCTCGAGCTTATGCCTAACATATACAAACCCGAAGTGTTTGAATTAAAAAACACTTTATCGCCCGCATTTTCTTCTACAAAAGTAGAGCCCGGGAATGTTCCGCAATAAGAAACAGAGTCGCACGAATAAGCAAAAGTGGTATCGAGAGAACCCTCGATGCCTGTTGTAAGATCCCACACTACATTTGCGCCCGCTGCACCTTCGTGCAACGTATCAACGAAATGTCCGTAAAAAATATCACCGTGTCTAGGTGTCAGTCCGGTTTGAGTTAATACCGGTTGCGCCATAGCGCTAATGCTCATCAATGATGCGAAAGCAAGTAAGATTCTCTTCATGTTGTCTGGTTTTTGAATTTCTTTTAAACAACAATCGTACCAAATTCTATTTAGTTACAAAAAGATCGATGGTTTAACATTTCTTTGAAACAACCTTAACATTTCTCATAATCCCTGAATATTTAAAAGGTTTTAGCTACTTTTTTATTGGGAAAGCACGACCCGAAAGCCAATATCATTGATTCGGACGGCCGGAGGGAAGTAACTGCGAAAAACGGTTCGACAACATACTGCATCATTATTCCAACCGCCACCGCGAATCACACGGTAAGCCAAAGTTGAGCTCCCTCCGCGAGGATTAGATGAAGGGCTGTTGCTATAATAATAGCAATCATACCAGTCCTCGCACCATTCTGCGACATTGCCGCTCATGTCATAAACACCAAGGCTATTTGCTTTCTTTTGTTTTACTAAGTGTGTGCTGTCGCCACTTTTGGTTCCCAACCAGCCAACTACATCAAGATCGTCGCTACCACAATATTTAAAACTATCGTTATGCATACCTCCACGTGCTACGAATTCCCATTCGGCCTCCGTAGGTAAACGGTAGTGCTTATTAGTGCTAATATTCAACTTATCTAAATACTCATGAACTTCATCCAAAATCACGCTCTCGACTGGGCAATTATCGCAATTCTTATGAAAACTAGGACTATTACCCATCACCGCTCGCCATTCCGCTTGAGTCACTTCGTGGTCACTAATGTAAAAACTATTCAACGTTACACTATGCAAAGGCTGCTGGTCCATATATTCTTTATTTACATTTCCCATTTTAAAGGTACCACCTTCTACTAACACCATACCAGGAGGTACATCAATGGTTTTGTAACCAACAGTTTTCAACATGGTTTCTTTATTGCTTTTTCTCGAATTACCACATGAAAAGAAAAAAAACGAACACCCAATAAAAAATACAATCTTCTTCATAAAATGTAATGTATAAAATCCTCTCCGCAATATACCAAAATTTGCATTATCCAAAAAGGCAAAAATTACAAAACCTGAAATAATAGTGTAATTTATCTGTCCGCAACATAGATAATGGAAACGATATCATTATACACACGAGAAAATATTATATACTGAAAACACTATTTCTCTATTTTACAAAGGCGTTTTGACAATTGTGAATTCTTTTTTTTAGCTCCTTTTGATTTCAGCGATTAAAAGGCTGTACTCCACGGCTATAAGTCAATCCTCTACTTGTCTAAGCTAAATATACTTTGAAATAATTTAAAGTTACGTATTTTTGTATCTTGTAAAAAATCGGCAGGATTTGGATTTTAATAAAAAGATAGAAGAGAAAGAATATTCAGATTTAATTGATGGCATTTTACCATTCTTGCCATACGGGGACTTTTCACAAGAAATAGTAAAAATGTTAATCCACGATGAACCGATAAATAAAGATTACTCTATTGAGAAAATAACACACTGTTTTAATATATTAGTTATTCTAGGGTTCGCTTTCATAAGACACGATTTAAAATACACACATAATGACAAAAAAATATACTACATCGAACTTACAGAACAAGGGCGATTATTGAAGGGATGTGGTTCCATATTTGAATTCAATAAAAAAGAAAGAGAAAAACAGCAAGAAATACAAGTTGAAAAAGATTACCGTCAACAAGAACGGCTTAGAAACAAATATTTATTTTGGATAACTGTCTGCATAGCTTGTTCATCTGCATTTCAGGGTTTTTGGAATCTCCTAGAAATGTCAAGGAACTACTATAATGGCAGTTTAAATCAAATAAGGACTAACGTAGTGCCTTTTCTTTTATGCATTTTCATAATCGGCATATTTTATATAATCCTAAAACAACTCCTATACAAGAGGAAAAAATAACAGGGAAGTCCAGATGAAAATATAAATTTCACTTTTAAGGCTTGGCATACAAATATACTAAAATATACAACATATAATATTTTACGCCATTTTCAATAACCGTGAAACCAAATGAAAGTTATTTACCTATAAAAGTTACGTACTACAATCTTAGCCCATCAGTTCGATTCAAGGCAATACCAAAGAGAACTTTTTCCGTTACTTTGTGGCAGTCATTTCTGAAGCTAAATTCATTGCAGCAAGACTGAAAGTGTTACTTGATGGTAAATGCCCATTACACAATGTCTAAGCAATGACCAAACTTCAACAATGTTATTTCTGCTGAAAGCACTTGTTACACAACTAACATCACTTTGATTTACTAAAATGTGAAAGTACTCACCCCCTATTTTATTATACATTCTTTGTTTATTATGACAATAAATGAGCTTTTCCTAACTAATTTTTCACCTGCTGCATAGATGTTTCACCACTTCGGTCTGCAATAATATTTGCACTAACAATACCAGCAACCGACATAACATCAGTTATAACAGCTTATCCTTCAATATTACCGACTTGATTACTCGGCACTTTTAAACCAGTGTGTTTTTTATAATACTTTGATTTATTTCTATAACACCTACCCTTGAATTGATATATTTACAAAAATGCCTTATCTAATCTGTATTTAACCGCGAATTCCAAACAAATCATCATTTTTTTGAAATAACCTTAACATTTCTCATAATCCCTGAATATTTCGACCGTTTTAGTGGAGAATGCTTGAAAATTGCTTTGAATTCAGGCTCTTGTAAATGCTCCCAATCGTTTTGGGTAAAGTTGAGAATTTCAGGTATCGGGATGAGTTCTTCATGACTATGTGGTTTTGAAAACCTGTTCCATGGGCACACCTGCTGACAAACGTCGCAGCCAAACATCCAGCCATCTAGTTGAAGTTCCATTTCCTTGGGTATCAATGCATCTTTCAGCTCGATGGTGAGGTAAGAAATACACTTGTTCCCGTCAATTACCTTCGGAGCAACTATTGCTTCGGTGGGGCAGGCGTCTATACAACGAGTACAACTACCACAGTGATTGGTGCTGAACGGCAGATCGGGCTCCAGTTCCAAATCTGTGATTAATGTCGATAAAAAGAAATAACTGCCTGTCTTGGGATTGATGAGATTGCCATTCTTACCCACCCAGCCAAAACCACTGTTCACAGCCCATGCCCGTTCCAGCACAGGTGCGCTATCAACAAATCCGCGACCTTCAACCACACCTATATTAGTGCGAATAAATTCCAGCAATGCGTTCAGCTTAGCCCTTATCACATCGTGATAGTCGGCACCATAAGCGTAACGGGCTATTTTGGGGGCATGGGGTTGCTGTGTTTGTTCCGGGAAATAATTGAACGGAAAAGTAAGTACAGTTTTCGCGCCGGGCACCAGCTTTGTTGGATCAATCCGCAAATCGAAATTGCGCTCCATGTACGACATGCCTGCCTGAAAACCCTTACTCAGCCACTGTTCCAGCCGTCGTGCATCGTCTTCCAGCTTTCCGGCTTTAGCCACATACATACCCATGAACCCCAACCTCAGGGCTTCATCGAGTATGAGCTTTTTATGTTTTTCGGCAGTGGTCATCAGCGGTCTATTCGCTTCATTTCCAAATTTCTAATTTCTGAAAGTTTCTTCAGGCAGCCATCTTTATACTTGATGGGCAAACCTGCCCTGATGGTACAAAAGAGTTGTAAATCCTGATGGTAAACTGCGCCTTCTGCTTGCTTAATATGATAAAGTACCTCACCCATGGCAGGGTAATCAAACGTGAATTCATATTGCTCTTCTACCCACTTTACAACCTTTGGCGTATCGGTGACGGCGAGTGCAGTTGCTGTTTTATATGCGTTGATTAAACCCGGAACGCCCAACAATGTACCCCCAAAATACCGCACCACAACCACGAGAATATTTGTCAGTCCCAAACTGTCAAGTTGCCCTAAAATAGGTCTGCCTGCACTACCTGACGGCTCTCCATCGTCATTAGCCCTGAACAGATGTCCATCGATACCCAACCGCCATGCATAGCAATGGTGTACTGCCTTGGGATGTTCTTTCTTCAGTGCCTGCAAATGTGCTTTAATATCATCGGAAGAAGCAATAGGCCATGCGTAAGCTAAGAACTTACTGCCCCGGTCGCGAAAATCGCCTGTAGCATGACCCGCTATGGTTGTGTACTGAAACTTATCTTCCATTTATATAAAAAAGTTACCCTGCCATTGTGATGCAAAGTATGGCAGCCAACGACAAAACAAGTCCAATAATACGCAATCCGTTCATTTTTTCTTTGAAAAATATGACTGCCGTGAGCGTAGAAGCCACGAGTATACCCACATTCAGCACAGGAAAAGTGACCGTTGACGGATAGCCCGAATTATTGAGCGAGCGAATTAAAAAGTAAATAGAAAAATAATTGGGAATGCCGATGGCTACCCCCGCCAGCAAATTTTTAATGCTGAATGTGATATTGCCGCGCAATACCCTCCACCCCATCAATAACACACCTACTACCCCCGCCGAACTAAAACAATAAATAGCAAACAACGCCTGACTACCCGGACTAGTGAGCATATTGTGCTGTACATAATTCATGAGGGTATCGAGTATACCACTACCAATAAACAACGCCAGAGGAGGTAACAAACTTAAATGATGCGTTTTCGCTTCCTTGGTATAGGCAGTGAGTAAAATGGCAGGTATGGTGAGCAAAAGCCCGGTTGCCTTCATTATGCCGGCTGTCTCACCCATGAAAAATAAAGCAAACGTAATAGGGATAGCAAGCGAAAGTTTGTTGGCGATGGTAGTAGTCGTTATCCCATCAACCTTTGTTGAGTAAGCAATTAAGTTGAACAAAGAAATAAACCCTGTGCCCATACCCAATGCCCATGGCAACCACGGCTCTTGTAACACACCTGCATTGTAAGGCACCTGCCCAATAAAAAGGCTACCGGTGAGTATGCAAACGAAATAATTAGCAACAATAGCCTGCATCGCATCAATACCCCACTTGGGGAATTGTTTAAACAACACTGCAAGCACAATATTGAGCGCAATAGTGATGGCGATATAAAGCATGGCGCAAAGGTACGAACTGCCACCAATGCATTATTAAACCAAACAGCCGCCCAACATTAAATTTAGGCGGCTGTTTCAATAAGTTCAAGAAAAGTACTTACACTGTCCAGGTATTGCCGGTGTTAATAACGAAATTATCGTTCACGACATTGATGTAAACAGTGTCATTCGTATTGAACAAATTGTCCAAATTAGAACCTCTTGTAATTACCACCTGATCAGAGAGCACAACAGCTCCACCATTGTCAACCATTGCCGAAAGTGTAAGTTGATCAACATACGGGTCGCTAGGATCACCATAAGGAACCATTAAAGATTGATTTGGATTTAATGTAAAACTTACTTGACCACTTTCCTGTCCGGGTGTGCTACCTAGGCGAACAATGATTGTTCCGTTAATAATGTAGGCTGTCTGATTTACAAAAAACTTTTGTGGATTTCCCATTTTCTAAAATTTGATTATTGTTTAAAAATTCAAAGCACCAAAGTAGCGTTATTTTCTTAATAATCGAATATTTTAACTTGTTTTTTCACCTCTTTGTAATGTTATAATTTTCTATAACTATATGTTTTGATAAAAAAATCGTGCCGGGCATCCCCGGCACGATGGAAGTAATCTGTAAACCAAACTAGTGCGCCTCGAGCCAGTTTTTACCGTAACCAGTTTCTACCAGTAATGGCACTCCATTTGGCAATGCCATGGCACTTTCCATGCACTCCTTAATGATAGGACGAACGATATCCAGCTCATCTTCAGGCACATCAAACACCAATTCATCGTGTACTTGCAGCAACATCTTTGTTTTGAGCTTGCGAATGCGCAGTTCTTTGTGAATGGCAATCATAGCGAGCTTTATCATATCGGCAGCAGTACCTTGTATTGGCATATTGATGGCGTTGCGCTCGGCAAAACCCCTTACCGTGAAATTAGCTGAATATAAATCTTTCAACCAGCGCTTGCGCCCCATCACTGTTTCGGCATAGCCATTGTCTTTCGCCCGGTTTATGCTATCATCCATGTACTTTTTAATAGACGAATACTGTACGAAATAGTTATCAATGATTGATTTTGCCTCAGTTCGTGATATACCCAGATTCTCTGCCAGTCCGAATGCCGATTGACCGTAAATAATACCGAAGTTCACTGCTTTCGCATTTCTCCTTTGAGTAGAAGTCACTTCTTCTTCAGGTACATTGTACACCTTGGCTGCCGTGGCAGTATGAATGTCTTTTTTGTCTTTGAATGCCTGCACCATATTCACATCTCCACTTACTGCCGCAACAATGCGCAACTCAATTTGTGAGTAATCGGCAGATACCAGAACGTGACCAGGCCCACGAGAAATAAACGCTTTCCTTATCTCGCGACCTCTGTCGGTGCGAATAGGTATGTTCTGCAAATTGGGGTTATTGCTACTCAGCCTACCTGTAACCGCTACCGCCTGATTATAAGAAGTATGCAACCTGCCCGTGCGCGGATTAATCAAATCAGGCAATGAATCGACATAAGTGCTTTTTAACTTCGTCAGTTCGCGATAGGTAAGTATGTCTTCTACAATCTCATGCTTGTGGCGCAACTTTTGTAGCACGTCTTCACCCGTTGCGTACTGCCCGGTTTTGGTCTTTTTTTGCCCTGGGTCAATTTTCATTATTTCAAACAACACTTCACCCAATTGCTTTGGCGAACCGATATTGAAATTAACGCCTGCATGTTTATAGATTGAAGCCTGAACAAGTGTAATGTCTTTCTCAAGTTCTTTTGAGTAGTCACGCAAAAACTGTTCATCGAGGTTTATGCCCTCATATTCCATATCAACCAGCACCGGCACCAGCGGATTTTCAACTTCATTAAAAACCCTGCGCACTACCTGCTCATCGAGCAATGGCTCAAATGTGGTCTTTAGTTGGAACGTGACATCGGCATCTTCAGCCGCGTATTCTTTTACTTGCTCCAACGGCACATCGCGCATACTCAGTTGTCCCTTGCCCTTCTTACCAATCAGCGTTTCAATGCTCACAGGCGAGTAGCCAAGGTATTTTTCACTGAGCATATCCATACTTCTTTTACCATCGGGATCAATGACATAATGCGCCAGCATGGTATCGTAAATAGTTCCCTTCACCTCAAAGCCATACCACTTCAAAATCAACAAATCGTACTTGATGTTCTGCCCTACCCAACGCATTTCTGTGCTATGCCACAGCGGGTTGAACATGTTCAATATCTCAACAACACCTTCTTTATCAGTGGGTACTGCAACAAAGTAGCCTTTTCCTTTCTCCCACGAAAAGCTCATACCCACCATTTCAGCCAGATTGGCATCGAGCCCGGTAGTTTCAGTATCAAAGGCAATTTCTGATTGTTGAAGTAACGTTTTTACGAGTGTTTCGATATCGCTTTTTTCAGTTACCAAGGTATATTCATGGGGTACAGTAGCTATCGTTTGCAACACAACTGATTCAGTTTCTGTCTCGGCATCTGTGACCTCAACATTGACTACAGCCTGAACGGGAGCACCAAATAACTCGCGCTGTGGTGTATTGATGGGGTTACCAAACAAATCAACCGACTTAGGCACGACAGGGTTGGGCTCACCTAAAATACGCTTACCTAGTGTTTTAAATTCCAACTCATTGAACACCGCTGAAAGCGCTTCGTTGTCCTTATCCTTTACCCTGAACTCTTCTTCGTGGAACAATATCGGAACACTTGTAATAATGGTCGCAAGCTTCTTTGACATGATGGCCAGGTCTTTACCGTTACGCACTTTTTCGCCCAATGCACCTTTCAGTCCGGCAGCGTTTTCAAGTACATTTTCCAATGTATCAAACTCTGCCAGCAACTTAGCTGCGGTCTTTTCGCCCACACCCGGAATACCCGGAATATTATCGGCAGTATCACCCATAAGCCCCAGCATATCAATCACCTGTTCAACGCGCTTGATACCCCATTTTTCGCAAATCTCTTTTTCACCGAGTATTTCAACACCTCCACCTTGCAGCGATGGCTTGTACATGAAAATACTTTCGCTCACAAGCTGACCGTAATCTTTATCGGGTGTTACCATATACACAGTATAACCTAACCCCGCGGCTTCTTTTGCTACAGTACCAATAATATCATCGGCTTCAAAGCCATCCATTTCAAGTACAGGCAAATTAAAGCCCCTGATGATGCGCTTGATATCGGGCAATGCAGCACGCAAATCTTCGGGTGTCTCCTGACGGTTTGCTTTATAGCCTTCAAAATCAATGTGTCTTTCGGTGGGTGCTGAAGTATCGAATACAACAGCGAGGTGCGAAGGCTTTTCTTTATTGAGCAAATCGAGCAAGGCAGTCGTGAAACCGAACTGCGCATTGGTATTTTTACCCTTGCTGGTAACCCTAGGCGCCCTTATCAATGCATAGTATGCGCGGTATATCAATGCCAGCGCATCTAATAAAAACAACTTTTTTTCCTGCATACAGCTAAGGTAGCAGAATTATGTAGAAGGACAAAAAATGGGGTAAAACACATCCTATCAACCATAATAATTGCATCGACTGAACGTTATTAAATATGTATTTGCAGAAAATTCGAAAATGATACAAGTAGCTTTGCTAAATTTATAACAAAAAATGCCTTTTACATTTGCTCATCCGGCAATCGTTTTGCCGCTCAAAAAAATACTTCCTAATTATTTTTCTCACCCGGCATTGGTAATTGGTGCTATGGCTCCCGATTTTGAGTACTTTTTGAGGCTAACAATAAAAAGTACAATTAGCCACACTATTCCGGGTCTATTTTGTTTCAACTTAATTTCGGGTTTAGCTGTATTTTACTGGTACCGTTTCATTTTTGAGTCAACTACGTTAAAAATAACACCAAAAAAAACCCAACATATTAGCTACAATGCATCTGTACTAAACTCTTTTTTCATAATCCTTTTTTCAATTCTTGTGGGTGCATCAAGCCATTTATTATGGGACTCGTTCACTCACAAGACTGGTTTTTTTGTTACCCATTTCTCAGTTTTCTCAACCAGCCTGTCTTTCTTTGGGATAAACGTTCCAGTTTTTAAAATACTACAACATTCGAGTACCGCTGTAGGAAGTATTTATATTATAGCTTACGTAAAAAGCAACTTTACTATTTCTATATGTAAAAACCTCAGTTATTGGCTTTCATTAATCATTCTAACTTTTCTAGTCTTAGCTGTCGTTCTCAATTCAACTAAAACTTCAGGTAGCTTAGCAAACTACATCATTCAGTTTTTCTCATCAATTTTTATTGCAATAACTATTTTGAATCCGTGTTTTAAGTGGTTCAGAAAAGGAAATCACCCAACGAGTTGAAGGGAACTGAAAAGTGCCATCCTCCACTTACTCCATCTTGTGTACTTTCCCATTTCGTATCACAACCTTGAGGTTGCCCTTCATGTCTAAAAAACCAATTTCATCGCTGCATTTGTAGATAATGAATGGACTTTCACGATTCCAGTAAACATCCTTCACATTGCGATTCAGAAATTTTCCTTTTTCAAAACTATAAAGAGCTTCACCGTAAAAACTTTGGACACCTAAAATATTTGCACTTGATATGTATTCTACGGGATAATAAAAATGCGATTGAAAGGCTATTCTTTGTGAATCTGTAACAACAACAAAGCTGTCATGAAACTTCCAAATTTGAAAATCTTCACCGCCGGAAAATTCATCCATTTTATTTTTCGGAATGTAGTTTGAATCTACTAACGTAAATGCATTTTCATGTAGCTTAAACGCAATTGCTGAATTGTTTGATAAAGCACTATAGTATTCAAGACTTGAATCTCCTTTAGGAAAAGTAAAAGAGGTGATTTTTTCTGACAATTTATCAACTTCAAGTATTCGATTGCGCGTTGGCGTAAAATCCATAGTAATTAATACCCTATCTTTCAACCTTAGCACGCGGCGAACGTTTTTTGAACTGTCAATTTTCACAAAATGCCCTGTCGAGTCTAGATGAAACAAAAACTCAATTTCATCAAAATTTCCTGCAGTCATAAAGGTTTTTGATATGTCATTAAAGTAATTGAATGTGTCATTTATCAATTTTCGACCATTTGAATCCACTAAAATCACTTGCTGCTTTAAATATCGATACTCTCTATTTATGTCAATTTCAAAGGCATTTTCATATACAGGATACCCTGAAAACCCACCGGTTGGAAGGAAATTACCTCTTCTTCCGATGACTTTCCCTCGCGAACCCTCATCCTGACAGACCGCTGCATGACCTTTATAAAATTGGGAGCAATTACAAAACTGAGGGGGAACAACCCAGTGCAGGAATGTATCTACATAACCACACTTTTTAGATCGATTAAAAGCAATCATCAAACCATCTTTAAAACTGCCTTTGACATCAGCAATTGCTGTATCTTGGAGTGTAGAGGCATTACCATCACTGATTTGATCGTTAGATTTGTGACCTGAAGTAATTTGTAAATTTATAGGTACTGAATTAGCATTTTCATATTTGAAACTATCAGCCCCCCAATACACACCAAATACCGAATCATTGAGATACTCATAAATCTTCCCTTCTACCAAATATACCGGTTTCCAAAATTGATTACTCTTATGCGGGGCTTTATACAGAAAAGAACAAGACGTGTCAGAAAAAAACTGCTGTGTATCTTTTTCATAAACAATACAATTCCCGTCAAAACTGATTCTATCAAATTCGGCAGGAACCAACTTCCTTCCGGAGTGCAACTTCATGATTCCATATTTACCATTCTCTGAATAAATCAAGTTATCTGCATTCCCAATTTCTATGTAGCCGTAGGGCAGTTCAAACAATACTTTTAAATTGGTATCTAAAACCTGGTTGGAAAAATGAGTACCATCCAAAGATTTCAGTCGAGTATAATAGTATGCACTCGGAAAATCAGATTTATATATTTTCTCGATTAACGAGTCGGGCGGAATTCTTTTATGTCGTTGGTAATCATAAAAAATTGGGTTAGGTTGCCTTTCCCAATGATAATATACGCCCCTTGTTTCCAACTTATATTCAAAAGAATACCCCCGTAGTAGGTTCACCAATCTAAGCCTGAATCTGTTAGAGTCAGCATCTTTTAAAATTGTGTCACCTGTGCCATCGATCACCGTCAATCGCCTGTTATTGTAAATTGGAAACAGAGCTCGTCGAAGGCTATCTATATCTACATGCTGCAGAATCTTTTCATTGGTCTTAAAGGCCATTTTTCCATTAGTATCTATCAGGTAACATGTTTCACCAATATGAAAAACAGCAATCTTTGAATTCCCTGCCAGATATTCCAATTTCGCTATTTCCGATCTTATTGTATCATCGTAGCTATAGCCACTATCGTTTAAAAGCATTTCCTTTGCAAGGCCCGGAATTTTAAGCACCAGCTTTTTGTCTTTATATATTTCTACTTTTTTAGGTGATTGGCAGAGCACCAAATATCTACCTTGAGTGATACTGAGGTATTTTATTGGTAACACCTGTTTTCCTCGCAAATCAACAATACCATATCTATTCCCCTTTTTTACGACATTCCAACCATCCTTCATGTATAAAGGAATATATAACCACTTTGGCTCCTTTCTCTTCGCCCATAACTTTTCGACTTTTATGTGTTCGCTTTGTTGCCCATGTACAACTACTGAAGCACCAACCCATAACGCCACAAACAACAAAAAGTGTTTGATGTATTTTGACTGTAAGTGGCAGAAAAGTGAATAGAGATTGAGGTGGTTCATTTATCCGATTCGGTTGGTAATGTTTGTCTAAAAGATAAGACGAGGTAAACTACACAAATCTTTGGCAAGTGGGGTAATAGACGTTATTCGGAAAAACAAATGTAAACGGCTCTCCCCTACAACAACGAATTCATGTCGCTTATCTTTTGCCCTATGGTGTTTTTCAGGGTCTTCCAAAGTTTGATTTGGCGGGTGAGGCGGGCTGAGGTATCGTACAGGGTGAGGTGTTCTTCAATAGATGCAATGGCTGGGTCCAGCACCTTACCTACAAAGTACAGACTGGCGGCTTCCATGCGTTCTTTTATTTTCTGGTCGTCACCGGCGTGGTAGAGTTGTGCCATCAACTTCTGAAAATTCTCGGCGTGTTTCTGTTCTTTGTGCCATGTGTTGAGCAGGTTGTTGTACAGCGTTCTGTTTTCTTCTGTCGGCCCTAATTTTCTCTTCTCAATGTTCTGAGCGTGATCGGTGGTTGCTTCCAGCAAATCTTCAAAATCGTAAACAGTGCTCACTTTTTTAAGCTTTGCCCTTTTCCTGCACACTTCTAAAATTTGGTCCAGTTCCGACTCATCATTGCAATGCTCCACAAAATCAATGGCGCGCTCATCGACCATCACATTTTCCAGTGCCAGCGGGCTTCTTAACAACAACCCCTCCATGCTGGTGCACCTACTCAGTGCAACATACACCTGCCCCGTCGCGAACGACCTGTTGAGGTCTACTATTGCTTTATCAAGCGTCAACCCCTGGCTTTTATGAACTGTGATTGCCCATGCCAACCTAAGCGGGTATTGCTCAAACGAGCCCACCTCTTCCTCCACCACTTCGCCCTTTGTCATGTCGTAGGCATAACGCACATTGCGCCATATCTCGGTGTTTACAAAAATGGGTGGCGTCTTAGGTTCATTCGGGAATGTCACTTTGATACCATCATCAGTAATTGAATGCACCACTGCAATTTTACCATTGTAGTAACGGCGTGGCACTTGAAGGTCATTCTTCACAAACATCACCTGAGCTCCCTTTTTAAGTTCCAGCTTCATTTCAACAGTGACATTCCTTACGTTGAAATCGTTGTTCACCTTACCTTCAAAAACATGCAGGGGACTATCGAGCTTCTTGAGTTCTTTCAGGTTTATTTCATCAGCAATTTGGTTGTGCGTACAAAGTATAATGTACCCTTCAGGGTTTTCAACGCTTATCCGCTGGTTGAGTGTGCTTATGTCCTCAGGTGTGGTCAACCCAGTCCTGATTCTGTTCAGCATGGCTATGAAGGTCGAGTCTTTCTGCCTGTAAATTTTGTTCAGCTCAATGTACAATGGCATGTTTTGCTGAATGACACGCGAATTGAAGAAAAACGTGCCCCTGTAATATTGCCCGAGTACCTGCCACTCTTCGTCGCGTATCACCGGGGGCAACTGGAACAAGTCGCCAATAAAAATTACCTGAATACCACCAAACGGCACATCATGGCGCCTACGTACGTGGCGGAGTACCGTATCAATGGCATCCATGATATCAGCGCGCACCATGCTCACCTCATCGATTATCAGCAATTCAAGTTTCCTGATAAGACTCAATTTAGAATCACGCAATTTCAGGTTTTGCAACAAGCTATGCCTGTCAATCGCCAATTCTGAATTATTTCTGCCAAATCCACCAATGGATTCAGGTATAAAAGGACTTAAAGGCAATTGTAAAAACGAGTGAATGGTCTCCCCCCCTGCGTTGATGGCCGCAATACCCGTGGGGGCTAAAACAGCAGTTTTCTTTTTAGTGGTAGCCCGTATGTATTTCAGGAATGTAGTTTTACCTGCACCTGCTTTCCCTGTCAGGAAGAGGTTTTCATCAGTCTCATTCACGAACGAAACCGCCTTCATGAAGGCTAAATTGTCCGTATCGGGATTGAGAATAGTTGCTGTTTCGACGGGTGTCAAGTGAAATTTCCTATTAGGCTACAAAAATCGGTTAAAATGCAGAATACTAGTTCAGCTTATGCAATAAAACGTTGGCAGTTGCTACAATGCCCTCTTCCCTGCCAATAAAACTCATTGTCTCGGTGGTAGTGGCTTTTATAGAAACGTCATCGGGATTTATCATCAATATCTCCGCAATCACCTCCTTCATCTGAGGTGCGTACTTCATAATTTTTGGTTTTTCGAGCAATACAGTGCTGTCAATATTCACTACACCGTACCCGCGTTCGGCAATCAGCATAAAACACTTCTTCAAAATTACCTTGCTGTCAATGCCTTTTATTGAATTATCGGTATCGGGGAAGTGCTTTCCAATATCACCCAAACCAAGTGCACCCAGTAAAGCATCGCTAATAGCATGTAACAAAACATCAGCGTCAGAGTGCCCTAGAGCCCCCTTAGTGTGCGGAATATGGATACCACCCAACCAGAACTCGCGCCCTTCAACCATCTGATGAAAATCAATTCCTTGTCCTATTCTGTACATCGCCATTATTTTAAACTGTTTACATAATCCTGGTTCATTTGCCTGAATCCCTTTGATTGGGCAGTTTGAACCAATTCCATTGCCTTGCGCTTGTCATTTTTAGATGCATAGCACATCGACATTGCGTAATATATTTCGCCCATATCAGGTGCAATCTTCAGCGCCGTTTCAAAATCTTTCATGGCCTCGTCGCAACGATTCATTCGTTGCAGACAGCGAGCGCGATTTAGCCACGGTGGCACAATATCTCTGTTTTGTTCAATTGCCGTAGTGTACTCCTTCAAAGCCTCCTCATGCCTTCCATTCATATCCAGGAAGTTGGCATAGTTACTATGTGCTTCAGGGTTATATGGCTTTAGCTGGAAAGTTTTATTAAAACAGTACTGCGAAGAGTCGTTGTTGCGAGTTAGCGCATAAATAATCGCCAAACCGATGTAGGCATTTGCAGCTTGTTCGCCACTATCCATTTTCAGGGCAGCGTAATAATAACTTTTTGATTCCAGGATATGGGCAACCATCGAATTCACGTCACCGGCTGATTGATCGTAAATTGCCGAAGCCCTGTGCAGTTCGCCTAGAGTAACTCTCGGGTTCACAAAATTCGGATCAATTTCAATGGCTCTTTTCAACAAAAACACACAAGAATCATAATAAACTTTCCTATCGGCTGGGTTAGGTGAACCATTGTATTTTTCAAAATAAAAATAGCCAAGGTTGTTGTAGCCGTTGGGTGCTAAATTCGGCTCAATAACTATTTCATCGCGCCACAAACTCATACCATCAAACCAAACAGCACAGCGTTCGTAAGAAAGAAATGAAAACCAACCTACTAAAGGCACAAACACCATTGCCAGCTTAGGCGCAAAATTCTTAAAACTTTCACTTCCTACTTTCACGGCTAAAAACCCTGCCGGAATCATGAACAAACCAATGTAGGGAATGTATGAGTAACGTTCTGCTACAATTGCACTACCCACAGGAATGAATTGCAGCAACAAAACAATATTCACCAAAAAGAAACCCGCCCCAAAAACAACAATCTTGTTCTTTCTAAAAACAAAAAATGCCAATACGATCAATCCAACAGCTAAAATTGGATACATTAAATATATCAGCGGAACTTTCCCCGTCGCGAGATCCATTGGGTAAGGGTAGAAACATTTTAATTTAACCGGAGCCAACGCTTTACCGATGTAGGTCATAAAAGCATAGCCACCCAGCTCAATTCTATTAATGAATGTATAATGACCGCCACCTGATGCACCAAACGCCTTTTGGTCTTGCATTGATCTGATACCTGCAAAAACAGAAACCACAAAAAACGGAATCTTGTAAATGATTGCATTCATATTCAAACCCTCAAAAAGAGCGTTTCCTTTGTATAAGCTTCCTTCCCAATAATCAATAAGCAACAACGTCAGTGGCAAAACAACTGCAACCGGTTTGCCAAGAATAGATAAAACAAAACACAAAAAAGTCAATCCTAACCAAAGGTTTTTCTTATCATTAAAATTTCTCAAAAACGCAACATAGGAAAGGCATGAAAGCACGTAAAACAAACCATAAACGACATCTTTTCTAGCCGCTACCCAAGCGACAGACTCTACGTGCATAGGATGTACACCAAACAAAACAGCTACCAAAAAACCGGCAGGTTTGTTTTTAAAAAAGTAGGCAACAAAAAAGTAAACTGATATCGTCGTAAGAATGTGGAACAGCAAACTATGCATATGAAAAACATGGGCATCAAGCCCGTTTCCAACAGCATAGTCAATAGCAAGAGTAAGCATGGTCAATGGGTGGTAGTTACCCATTATCGAAGTAGAAAAAATATTCTTCAACCCGGCTGCAGACAAATCTTTGATGACAGGCTGGTTTACTATATACCCGGGGTCGTCCCAATTTGTAAACAAATTGCTCAAAGAAGGTGACATTGCAATAAATGTAAGCAATGCCGCAAGAATCACCCAAACATAATGCTTAGCGAATAAACTATTCTTTACAGGTTCAGGCTTTACACCTTGATTTTTAACGACAGGCTGAGCAGCAGACTGACTAACACTTTTCGTATTTGTACTTTTCTTTTGTGCCATGTTCCAAAAATAAAAAATGCTTAAATAACAAGTTTATCGCCACGTAACAATGGTAAAACGGGATGCAAATTAGGAGTCAGGCAATATTCCATATCTTTTTCCAATCCAAACCCAGAAAGCCGAATGTAATGGGAGCTATCTTTCAAAAACTCCAAGAGACCAACGTCTATTGATTGTTTATGAAGAGTACGCGCCATACGAACAGAATCACAATTCATTGAAAATTGGTCGCCTATCTTTTTACAAACCGCGCCTGCAAACAACGTATCTTCCAGGTTAAACCTATCCTTCCATGATGCACATGCTAAAAGTACATCAGCGCCATCTTCAACCAAAAACTTAGAAACAGCATCAATGTTTAAAAAAGACCCTATAATAATATTCTTAGCTCCCTTTACCATATGCAATAAACGGGTACCGTTGGTAGTAGTGAGTATTAGCGGTCGACCACCAATAAAATCCTTTGTATACTCAAGTGGCGAATTACCATTTTGCAAACCCGGCGCCACTTTTCCGTCACGCTCCCCACCAGTGACACTGTGAGCAATCTGAGTACCTAAATCAATACATGTATCAACTGAAGCCACAGGGAGTACATATTGTGCGCCATTATCTAATGCAGCGGCTATAGTTGAAGTAGCGCGGAAAATATCAATAATTACAACATTTGCGCCTTCAGTGTTGTATAAATGCAGTAGCGCCGGAGAAAGACAAACTTCAATTTTTGGCATAATTGGAATTTACATAAAAAAAGCGCAGCAAGGCTGCGCTTTTCCTGTTAAGTGAATAATATTAATAAACCCACATATCGTGTTCTTTATTGAAAATTTCTGTTGCATCTTGTTGCGCTTCGTAAAGTGCTTCCATTTTGCCGTTCTTATCGTTACCGAACAAGTCTTCGTACCTAGAATCAAGCATGTTCGACACTTTAGTGATTTTAGAAGAGAATTGATTTCCTTCAAAAAACTCATCCCAAGTCATACGTGCGATTTCATTATTAGGATTGAATACTTCGTAAGCAGCCAATACTGGACGAATCTCTGTATAGTTTAACCAGAACATTGTTTGTTTACCACGGTAGTCATGGTTTTCTAAACCGTAAACGTCTTTCTTAGGAGCTAAACCAACGATTCTACGAACCATTTTACCTTGGTTACGATCGAACAACCAGTTCTCTTTAATTGAAAAACTAGTAATCTCATCAGGACGGAATTCGCGGAAAATTACCCTTTTCTGAATTTCACCAGTAACGGGATCTTCTTGTGGAATTGTGTCAGCCTGAGGGCTAAGCATCGTGTTCAACTGCTCTTTTGTAAGTTTAGTTGTAAACCTATCATCAAAAGATGAGTAAGCAGTGATTTTACCGCGCTTGATAGCATCGAACAAAATCTCAATAAACATACCACCGCCGGTATTTTCATCACCTTGGTAACGGAATGCAATGTTTTGCTTTTCCAAGATATCGATTTCACGCCAAACAGTCTTTTTCCAAAGCACGTCAGCCTCACGGATGTACTGCCAAGGGATAGGCTCGTTATAATGTTTAATCTTATCATAAGAACCATCAGCAACCAACGAAGGTTTCCAATCAGGCTTAGTGCCTTGCTGTTCTGTACCGCTAATTGGCTCGTCAGTTGCAGAAGAAGCGGCAGAGCCACCTTTCTGAGCGAAGGTTGTTGAAGCCATCGCACTTACTAATAATGCCAGTGATATTTTTTTCGACAGACGGTTAAACATAACCAATATATTTAGATTTATTTATTTAATTTAACGTAAAGATCATAGAACCCAAGTTTCTTAACTTGTTATCTGGACCTACACCTTTAATACTTTCGATGAACACCCTGTCTCCTGGTTTAGCGCGCTTCATCAACTCCTCAACATCTTTGTTTGATGTGAACTTCACTCCCTGATCACCAGATACTTTGTAAGGACCTTTGTACTCACCGCCTTTAGGAAGCATAGAGAACTGTAATTCAGTAATCTTAAACTTAGCATCATAAGGGAAGTTTTCTAGTTTAGCGATAGGTCCAATTGCAGCTCTCATCTCAGCAGCACTCAAATTTTCACGCTTACCCATCAAATAAAGAGTTGGGTTAGGAATCATTTGAACACGGAATGAGCTAGTACCAACTTTAACAGGTGCACCATCTTTTGCTTTAGGTTTAGCCATAATCTCAATTGTCATGTTTAGACTCACCTGAGATACTTCGACTACGAAGTGACCATTTTCGCCGGATTGCTTCACGCCACCGGGAACGTTCAAATAAACGTCACCAATTGCATAACCAGCCGCAGTAACACTTACAGGGTTAGGTACACCAATGTACATCACGTTCATTTTGTCTAGACCAACAGAAGCACCAGTTTGACCTACCATGTATTCAAATGACCATGGACGGCTAATTGTACCCCTTTCAGCAGTTTCAAGTGTAATGTTACCTTTTACAGTTTGAAGACCAGTACCGTGAGCAGTTGTAGACCATTCAATAACACCGCCTTTTGCTGGTTTCTTATCACCACCACCTTGAGAGATAGAAACTGTAGGTTGGTTGTTAGTGTTGTAAGCAGCCAAAAGGATTGTTGCTTCGATTTTGTCACCTTCAAGAGCGTAAGTTGTTTTAGGAACAGCAACCGCTGCAACCGTATCGTACTTCAAGTCTTTACTGTGTGCCAAAGCACCCAACAATTTAATTACCATTTCTTCACTAGACCTAACGTCGTTTTGCATTTTAGAGAACAAAGCCATTGCAGCTACTGCAGGCATGTGTTCGAAGTTTGCAATACTCCAGTCACGTGTTGGGTTGTGATCAGTTTTTGGAGGAGTAGTAATAGAAAGTGGCATCAACTTAGAAAACGTTGCTGTATCTAAGTCTTTAGAATCTGCATCTTTAACTACACCAATCAAATATTTACGGAATTCGAGAATTTTCGCTTTAACACTATCACCACCTTTTTTCTCAACAAGCAATGAAGTTGTCGCATCGATGTTATCTAACCTTTGCGGATAGGCAGTATCACTTGGCTCTAATACAGAACCGATTTTACCAAAACCACCAGCTTCAACAACAATTCTTTTCTTCCAATTTGCCAGATAATCTACTAATTCCTGTGATTTTTTTACAACCTCATCTGCTTTAATACGATAAGGTTTTACTTTTTCCTCCTGACCTTTTTCTTTCTCGCTCGCCTTAATTGCTTCATAAACCGACCTCACTTTAGCATCAATAGATTCGTTCGATTTATCGATACTTGAACTCAGGGTTTTGAACGCATTCAGGATCTCGTTTGATACGTTGAGGGCCAGCAGGGCGGTCAACACCAGATACATCAGGTTGATCATGAGCTGCCGCGGCTCTTTAGGTATTGCCATTATTTAGCTTTTACGGGATGTTGGTAAATAAATTGTTTTTCAAATAATAAACTTAGAACAAAGCCTATGCTATCGATTAACGACCTTGCATAGCGGTAAGCATGTTACCGTAGATTTGGTTCAAAGTAGTTAGGTTCTTAGCAAGAAGCGCGATTTGATCTTTTGCACTGTTTGCATCTTTAGCGCTGTTAGCCATTGCTTCAGAAGCAGATACAAGGTTGCTATAGAATTTATTCATCGCTTTCAGGTGGTTATTAGCGTCAGCAAGTTCAACTTCATAAATTTGGTTCAAAGTACCCAAGTTTTTAGAAAGAACTTTTACTTGTTCGTGGAATTTCGCTGTATCACCAGAAGCTTCGTTGAAAGAAGACATTGTTTTAGTAGCACCCTGGAATGTGTTTTTCATTTGACCAAGTGCATCAGCAGCTTCACGTGCGCTTTTTGAATAAGCTTCTGTAGATACTGCTACGTTTGAAACGTCTTTAATTTGATCAACTGTTTTACCGAAGTTAGCAAAACTTTCACCTAGCTTCTTAAGATTCGCAGGAGTGATATTTGCCTCTTCCATCATTTTATCCATAGCTTTCAAGCCATCGCCACCGTGACCGCTGCCACCATGACCCGGTGCAGCAACATTAGAACCATGTGGATCGTATTTTAAACCTTTTTGGTAAGCTTCTACTACAGGACTTTCAGTGATGTTTGGATAAAACCTTTCCCAATAATAATCGTGGTGAGGTGGAAGCAAACCGAGCATGGCGAAAAGACAAGCTTCTGTAACCATCCCTGCTGTCAACATTTGACTAGCACCTGGCCAGTGTTGGATTTTGAAAAGCGCACCCATCAATACAACAGACGCACCCATACCAATTACGAGGTTCTTGAAATATTTACCTTTCTCAGATTCAAAGAAAATTACTATCGGATTCATATTCTTTAGTTCAGTTTAATTGTGATTGATTTTTTTTAGTGACTCGATTTTTGCTGTTAATTATCTTCTCAAAGGTTTTCTGTTCCTTAATGCAGGTTCAATGTGATTGATTACACAACGGAATCCAATGTAAGCCTTTGAAGTATCAGCGTATTCGTAATCCCTTGTACTAACTTGTAAGAAGTAAGCAACATCTCTCCAGCTACCACCGCGAACAACTTTTCTTGTTTTGTAAGCAGGGTCGTTTGCTTTAGAAGCGTAGCTCAAACGTGGGTTGATATCAGCAACCTGGTTGTAAGCACCACCGAAGTAAGCATCACCAGTCCATTCAGCAACGTTACCAGCCATGTTTTTCAAACCGTAATCGTTAGGAGCGTATCTGTCAACCGGAACAGTGTACAAGCCACCATCAGCCGAGTAGTTACCGCGTTGAGGTTTGAAGTTAGCCAAATAACAGCCTTTTTTATTGATGATATAAGGACCACCCCATGGGTAAGGAGCTTCGTTACGTCCACCTCTTGCAGCCCATTCCCATTCTCCCTCGCTTGGAAGTCTGAAACGACCTTCAGTGTACATTCTTGCTTTGTCCCTTTCGTTAGCCCACAAATCAGTACGCCAGTTACAAAATGCATTACATTGTTTCCAGTTAACACCTACAACAGGGTAAGTATTGAAACCGTTGAACCAGAAATATTGACGAGCAATTGGTTCGTTGTAAGAGTAAGCAAATTGCCTAACCCAAACTGTAGTATCAGGATAAATTGCAGTTGTGTTGTTGTACACAAATGCCTTATCGTTGTAAGATTTAGGATTGTTTACACTTGCTTTTGATGCATTCGCAAAGTCAAATTGCTTGAACTCATAAATCAAAGCACCTGTATTGATCGTTTTTACACCCCAACCACTTTGTTCAGGTTGAATGTACATTGCAGCAAGCTGGTCTTGTACCTCCGGATCGTTCCAATTGATACGTTTTTTGTAATCAATGATTTGGCGACCGTCTGGCAACTCCTTATAATACTGTAGCGTAGCGCGAGCGATTGAATCTTTTACCCAGTTGGTGAACTGACGATATTCCTGATTGGAAATCTCAGTTGCATCCATGTAAAAACCGGCAATCTGAACAGTATGAATGATAGCTTCATTACGACCTCTCACGTCTTCATCGCTTGCGCCCATCTTATAAGTACCCGACGGAACGTAAACCATTCCGATAGGCGTTGGAGGCATGTAATTTAAACGAGTCTGATCACCTATCAACTGGCCATTTGTGCCCCTTTCACCGCAACTGGAAACGAATGCCATTGCTGCAAAAGCTAAGATTTTCAGGGATGTTCTTTTCATACTACTATGTTAGTTTTAGCTCTTTTCCTGTTGAATTATCGTCCGAATGGTACTTCTGATTTTTCAAAAAGAAGCACAATATTCAAAGATTTTTCCAAAAATACAACTTTCCGAAAAAAATTGTTAATACTCACGGATAAAAATACCTGCCGAGGCTTGTATTAATTATGGTTCCTAATAGCCTGTAATACTTTACCAGTATCACTTTCAGGCGGAAGGCACTCAGTTTCCGTGCACACAAAAATAGACAAATTCCCCGAACAAAATTTATTTTTAAAAATTGCCTTAAGAATTTCTTCTGACGGCGTTTTTAAACAAAACATATTAGGGATATGCATCTTATTTAGTTCACCAAGCGCTTTTGCTGAATCGGATCCTGAAACAACAATGTTGCGTTCGCCTCTAACCTTTTTTTGCATGAGCCTACACCAATAACCATAGGAGTACGGGTTTCTAACCGCAGATTTCATAACACCAAAAATCATTTGTTCCGCTTGACTAATCCACACTGAATTTTCAGTGATTCGACCAAGCAACCATAGATTTTCGGCCATGACAGCATTTGATGATGGCAGTGCTCCGTCGTGGAGCTCTGTTTTCCTGACAGGGATGTCATTCATGAATTGGGGTGAATAGTAGAAGTAATTACTTTCTCCGGAGAATTGCGCAATAATAAACTCTAGAATATTTAACGCGCGGTTAATAAAAATATTATTTCCTGTGGCAGAAGAATTTTGAATGAGTGCATTTACCAGATAAGCATAGTCGTCAAGTTTAGCAGGAATTTTCACAACATTACCCGATTTTGTATGGAAAAACCCATTCTGTGCTTCGAAAGCATCAAGCATCCAATTTAAATGCTCCTCCGCTCTTTCAACCAATCCGGCATCAGAAAAATGATTGCCTGCTTTAGATAATGCGATATTATAAAGCGCATTCCATGCCAGAATACATTTGTCGTCGAGTAATGGTCTGATGCGTTGTTTTCTTATTTCAAATAGTCGCCCTTTAAATGACTGTAATATCAGTTCCTGTTCGTCAGAAAGCACTGCATTTTGGTATCGGGGTGCAACATGCAGAATATTCGTGTGCTCCCAATTGCCTTCTGGTTCTATGCCAAAATATTGAATCAAAAAGTCTCTATGTTCACCACCTATTTCCAATATATCTTCGTAAGACCATGTATAAAATTTACCTTCTACGCCTTCTGAATCAGCGTCTAATGAACAGAAATAGCCACCGGTAGGTTCTTTAAGTTCGCGCTCTACAAATTCAA
This sequence comes from Chitinophagaceae bacterium, assembly GCA_947454235.1. Classification (GTDB taxonomy): domain Bacteria; phylum Bacteroidota; class Bacteroidia; order Chitinophagales; family Chitinophagaceae; genus Flavipsychrobacter. The sequence continues at coordinate 262,816 of CANGIY010000001.1, read as the reverse complement.
TACATTCAAGCGCAATACGCTTTAAGAACTCATCTCCGGTAACGGCATAAGCTTCAGCATACAACCTTATCAATAATGCATTGTCATAAAGCATCTTTTCAAAATGAGGTGCCAACCACTGTCTGTCGGTGGAATAACGCGCGAAACCTCCACCCACTTGATCGTAAATACCACCCTGCCCCATATCGTAAAGGCTCTTGGTAACGTGATTCAATGCGTGGGTATTTCTGGTATAATAGTAGTAGTCGAGCAAAAACGATAAAGTCATTGAACCCGGAAACTTCGGCGCACTGCCAAACCCGCCGTGTTCCAAATCGGCTTGTGTCATTAATGAAGCAAATGTTTGCTCTATATCTGCTTTTGTCAAACCGCCCCCTGCGGCTACGCTTAATGACTTAGACGCATTTTCTAAATGTGCTTTTAGCTGATCGGCCTGATGAACCACCTGATCGGCTTGCTCATACCAAATCTCAACCATTCTTTCCAACAACTGTCGCCATGAAGGACGGTTGTAAGCCCTCACCGGCGGAAAATAAGTACCTCCATAAAACGGCAGCCGATTGGGTGTCACAAAAACATTCAATGGCCAGCCGCCGCTGCCACTAATAGCCTGAATGGCATCCATATACATATGGTCAACGTCGGGGTGCTCTTCCCTATCAACCTTAATACAAACGAAATGCTCGTTCATGTAGTTGGCAATATCTGCATTCTCAAAGCTTTCATGTTCCATTACATGGCACCAATGGCAGGCAGCATACCCAATGCTCACCAGTACTGGCTTATTTTCTTTGCGCGCAATTTCAAACGGCTCATCGCCCCACGGATACCAATCAACAGGGTTGTTGGCATGTTGCAACAAATACTGGCTTTGTTCTAAAATCAGACGGTTTGGCATAGTACAAAAGTAGTGGCACGCACTTAACTGTTGTACCTCCGGTCATTGAAATACATAATAAGTGTATTCGGAATGTACAACAAAAAAGCCCGTGCAATGCACAGGCTCTTCAATATATTATATGATGCAGCGTTTTAGGCTTTGCCTTCGGCAGCACTTAAATTGTCAATAAACTTAAACCCAATACCATGTATGGTTTGCAGTTTAGTATTCGGTTGATTCTTCAGGTACTTACGCACTTTGGTAATAAACACATCCATACTACGACCCAGGAAGTAATCATCCTTACCCCATACATTCAGTAAAATCTCGTCGCGTTTCAATACCTTATTGTTATTGAGGCATAAGAACTTGAACAAATCAGCTTCTCGTTGGGTGAGTTGGTAATGTTCCTCTTCATTCTCCAAAGTGAGATTCTTGTAGTCGAAATTGAGCGTACCTATCTTGAACGAAGTTGGCCCTTCAGGTTCTTTCTTTTTACTTCTTTTCAAAAACACCTGAATACGTTTCAAAACCTCATTCATGTTGTAAGGTTTAATAACGTAGTCATCGGCGCCTACTTCGAAGCCCGCCAACCTGTCGTCGTCCATGCTTTTAGACGTGAGCATGATGATTGGTATTTCTTCATTCTTCTTACGAATATTATTCGCCAGTTCGATACCATCCTTTTTCCCAGGAAGCATAACGTCGAGCAAACAAACATCAAAAATGTTTTTCATAAATTGCTGCCAAGCGGTATCACTATCTGTACAAAGGTTTACGTCATAGTTGTGTTTTTGGAGAAAGTCTTTTACAACGAACCCCAAAACCGGATCATCTTCAACTAATAGTATCCTGAATTTTTGTTGAGACATAACTCAAAAATACGAATTTTTAAATTGAGTGCTAATGTAGCAATTTCTTTTAGTTTTTTTATCTATCTTCATTAAGCAGATTTATGAAACGCGTTTTTTATTTAATAACGCGGTCAGGATTCTGCGTAGCGAATGCTTCCCAAGTTGTTTTTTTCTTTTTTGCAGCGGGTATTTTTACCGGTTTTAAAAGAGCTGCAGGCTTTGAAAGCTGGTAGTAATGACATAAAGCGACCGCTACAGCATCAGTAGCATCCATGTAGGGTGCATCTTCTTCAAACTTGAGAATATGTTGCAACATCTTCCATACTTGCTCTTTTGTTGCATTACCATTTCCTGTAACCGACTGCTTTATTTTACGCGGTGCGTATTCAACTGTTTGTAAACCAGCCGACATTGCCGCTGCAATAGCCACGCCCTGTGCACGTCCTAGCTTCAACATACTCTGCACGTTTTTTCCAAAAAAAGGCGCCTCAATGGCAACTGCAACAGGATGATGGTGCTCTATGAGTGTCTTAATTTTGTTAAAAATCAACAGAAGTCGTTCCGCGTGATCTTCTCTGGTATCAAGTTTTAGCACACCCATTTCAAGCAAAAAAGAATGCCCTTTGCCGGCAGCAATAATCCCATAACCCATGATTTGAGTTCCGGGGTCAATGCCAAGAATGACGTCCGGAGTATTTTTAAGCGTTAAAGGCTTCAATGCTTTTTAGCTTTATGTAGTGAACTGTTGGTACAAATTTAACAATAATGTTGCTCATTTGGCAATTACAGCATCCTATTAAATAAATACACATGAATATTTTTCAGTAATTTTACATCAACATGAAAGACGGCACAGTATTTGTATCACTGATTGTATTGACAGTTATAAAATCAACTTTTATGTCAGACAATAGCCAAAACAAAATCAGATCGAAATTTCGCTGGGCAGCACTACTCTCTTTAGCGAGCTTTACTTTGTGGGCACAACCTACCTACGATAATTCTGCCCTAAAAAATTTCTGTTTCGCCGACGGCGAACACCTTTCATTTACTGTGTTTTACAACATGAGTTTCATCTGGATCAATTCCGGCAGTGCTGAATTTAATGTAAAGCCCGAAATGTACAATGGCAGAAACACCTACCACGTAATAGGTACAGGTAACACCGCCAGCTCGTTCGAATACTTCTACAAGGTGCGTGACAAATACGAAACATACATAGACAAGGAAACTATGCTTCCGCTTAAATTCAAGCGCGATGTACAGGAGGGTAGTTTGAAATTTTACCACGATGCTGCGTTTAATCATCAAACCAATCAGGTTATTTCTGACAATAAAAAAACCTTCAACATCCCTAAGGGTACGCAAGATGTATTATCAGCCATCTACTTTGCCCGAAACATCGACTTCACTAATCGTAAAATAGGAGAAAAGATACCTTTCAGCATGTTCCTTGACGATCAGGTGTTCAACCTGTATGTTGAATACTTGGGTAAAGAAGAAATAACCACCAAAAAAGGCACATTCAAGTCTATAAAAATAAAACCGATGCTTGTCGCGGGCACCATTTTCAAAGATGGCGACAAAATGACTATCTGGATTTCAGACGACAAAAATCACTTACCGCTACGGGTGGAAAGCCCCATCTTAATAGGTAGTGTAAAGGTTGACTTAACCGGCTATGCAAATTTGCGCAACCCGTTTGAAAGCCTTATTAGTTTGAACTAAAGGCTAATTTGCGGTTACCAACTCACGTGCATTGCTCATTGCAGCCTCGCTCGGTGTTTCGCCGCCTATCATTCGTGCAATAGAAAGTACACGTTCATCTTTTGCCAACATTTTGATATTGGTTGAAAGGCGTCCTGTTTTGTCTTCCTGTTTGTATACATAAAAATGGTAGGTACCCTTGGCTGCTACTTGTGGTTGGTGAGTGATACAAAGCACCTGATGATACTGAGATAACCCCCTGAGCAAAATACCCACCTGACGGGCAGCTTCACCCGAGATACCGGTATCAACTTCGTCGAAAATAAGTGTTGGCATGTGTAGTGCTTTAGCGGTCAACGACTTTAAACACAACATAATACGGCTCATTTCACCACCCGAGGCCGCTTTTTGCACCAACTGGAATTGTCCGCTTTTGTTCGCATCGAGTAAAAAGAGAATCTTCTCGATTCCACCTGCGTGCGGGTCACAAGGTTCCAGTCTAACATCAAATCTGGCATTAGGCATACCCACCAATGCAAGTAATTCGTTCATTTTTTGCACAAATGCCGGAATCGCTTTCTTTCTTGCTTCGCTCAACTTCGCCCCTTCACTCAACATTGTTTTGTTCAATGCTGCCTCTTCTGCAATAAGTTTATCAATCGTGCCTAGAACGTTTAATGTAGACTTCAATTCCTGTTCAAGATTACTTTGTAATGCCAATAGCTCAGCCGTTTCTGTTAACGCGTGTTTTTTGAGCAATTTGTAACCAATATCTATTCTTTGCTGCAACAAATCCATTCTTTCAGGGTCGTGCGCTACCTTATCTTGTTCGCTTTGCAGTTCCGATGAAATATCTTTCAATTCCTCCCACACCGATTCCAACCTTGACTTTAAAGGTTGCAAAGAGGGCATTACCTCAACAATGCCACCCATCTGCTGGTTGATTCTTTTGAGTTCCGGCAAAAAAGGATTATCTCCATCCTCTAATGTTTGAACAGCAAAACCAATAACCTGCATTATTTTCTCAGCATGGCTCATTTGCTTCAGCTCTGTTGCTGCATCTTCGATCTCATTGGGTTTTAGAGATGCTTCATTCAATTCATCGAACAAGTATTGTTTGTAGTCTGCATCTTTCTGCATGTTTGCTTGTGCCGACTGTGCATCCTTCAGCTCTTTTTTAAGCTTACGATGTTGTTGAAAAATTTGCCTGAATGCTGTAGTTTTCTCAAATGTGTTGCTGATAGCATCGAGCGTGTTTATCGAAAAATCATCTTCTTCCAAAGCGAGGTGATCAAACTGCCTGTGGAGGTCCACCAGCAAGGATGTTAAAGCATTCAGTACATTGAGGGTAACCGGAGTATCGTTAACGAACGCTCGCGATTTGCCTGAGATTGCAATTTCGCGCCTTATGATACAAACATCATCTTCATCAATATCATTTTCCTTCAAAGCCTGCCTGAACTTTGCATTGTTGCGAACATCAAAATACCCTTCAACAACCGATTTCTCATTCTTATCAATGAGTACAGAAGTATCAGCACGCTCGCCGAGTATCAACGAAAGCGCCCCGAGAATGATACTTTTACCGGCACCGGTTTCTCCGGTAACGGTGTTTAATTGCGAATCAGGTTCCAGTATTAAGCTATCGATGATAGCATAGTTTTTTATGACCAGCTTTTGGAGCATTGTGACTGTATGAGTATGCAAATTTATAATAACGGCACTTTTAATTGGGCACCATTTTAAAAATTGCAAACTTTCTTTGTATCAGCCGGTGAGTAAGTACTTTCTGTTATATTTGCTCCAAACGATTGCCTTCATAATGGATGAAATCTTAAAAATAGCCAACAAGTACGCCAAAGGTCAAGCCGATGTGTTGAATCGCCGCAATGAATGGCTGCAAAAATCGAAGGAAGTACTCGCACAACTAAAAGAAATTGCGGCCTTCCTGAATGAAAAAGGTGAATATGGCGCTAAGTACCACGTTGACGTACATCTGGCATATAACGAGGAAAATCACGGCACATGCGAAGGGCTGCCTTCCATCACTTTTAGAAGCGGGCAAATGCCGCTGCACATTACGTTCAGGAATGTTGGTGGAACAAATGTAGAGTTTGTTGAAGAAGGTTTTCATCTCACTTTTACTCCGTCAATTGCCGGTGAAATATTGGTGCTATTAGTACCGCACACAGGCAACTTTACGCGCGAGCAACCTGAACTTGAAGAAGTAGCAATAATTGAAAATCCCGGAGCGATAACCCGCGAAATCATCAATACCATTATGGCTAAGGGGTTGGAAGCTGCGTATTTCTCGAGCTATACCGGTTTAATTGAACGCCAAAACTTAGAACAAGATGAAGAACAAAAACAGTATCAAAGGGTTCCTATCGGGTTTAAAAGATTTGAAACTACAGAGAAATAAACATATCGTACCGGTTGTTCTTGGTACGTTCATGATGCTTTCATGCGGCAGCACTGCTCCCAAAATTGAAAACGCAGCGACTGCTTCCACGGCTTCAGTACCTGAACCTGTGCCTGCTTACATTTCATGGAGCATCGTAAAAGAGTACCCCCACAATACCGACGCATTCACTGAAGGGCTGGAATTTCATGATGGCAATTTTTATGAAGGCACCGGTGAATACGGGCAATCATCACTCAGGAAGGTAGAACTTGCGACGGGTAAAGTACTTCAGAAAATAACATTAGAAAAAGAAGTCTTTGGCGAGGGTATAACCATGTTCAATGGTTCAATATTTCAACTAACTTACCACGAAGGGAAGTGTTTTGAATATGATGCCAAAACTCTAAAACTAAAAAAGGCAACTATTTTGTCGTACCCCGAGTGTTGGGGATTGACCAACAATGGTACACAGCTCATTATGAGTGACGGTACTAATACATTGCACTACCTAGATCTAAAAACTATGAAAGAAACTCGTAGTTTAAAAATCAATGACGAAAATGGCCCCGTTGTTGCAATCAACGAACTTGAAATGATACATGGTTTTATTTATGCCAATATCTGGAAAAAAGAAACCATCATAAAAATTGATACGGCTACAGGAAAAGTTGTTGCCCGAGCTGATCTCACAGGCATTAGAGAACGAGGAGGAATTGCTCCGTTTACCAGAAGAGGTACGCCCGAAGTTTTAAACGGCATTGCCTTCGACGAAAAGGAGAACCGTATTTTTGTTACCGGGAAAAACTGGCCCAAAATTTTTGAAATCAAACTCGACAATTAAATATAGCATCATGAACTTTTCTAAGGAGGAGATAAAAGGTAAAGCTGAACTTTATTTCAACGAAGTACAGGAAATCAGACACCACATTCATGCACACCCTGAACTTTCATTTCAGGAATATGAGACATCTAAGTTTGTTTCCGAAAAACTCACTGAGTGGGGAATACCCCATGTTACGGGTGTTGCTGGTACAGGGATAGTAGCTTTAATAGAAGGTAAAAACCCCGACAAAAAATGCATTGCGTTGAGGGCTGAACTTGATGCGCTACCCATTCAGGAAGCCAATAAAACTACCTGGTGCTCCCAAAACGATGGCGTAATGCACGCATGTGGTCACGACGTTCATACAAGTTGCCTGTTAGGTGCAGCGAGAATTCTGAACGATTTAAAAGACACTTGGGTAGGAACCATAAAACTCATCATTCAGCCCGGAGAAGAAAAACACCCAGGAGGTGCGAGCCTGATGATTAGAGATGGTGCTTTAGAAAACCCGAGACCTGAAGCTATTTTCGCACTTCACGTATACCCGCACCTTCCTTGCGGAACAGTTGGTTTCAGGGCAGGACAATACATGGCAAGTGCCGATGAAATTTATATTACCATAGAAGGCAAGGGAGGTCATGCGGCTTTGCCACACCAAACTGTTGACCCAATAGCCATAGCTGCGCAAGTGATTACCGGTTTGCAACAAGTTATTTCCCGCAAAGGCAATCCGTTGATACCTTCTGTGCTCACTTTCGGAAGCATACACGGTGGTTTCGCAACCAATGTTATTCCTGATAAAGTGGACATTCTGGGCACTTTCCGCACCATGGATGAAACATGGCGCTACAAAGCCCACCAATGGATTAAAGACTACACCATACACACCTGTGAATCCCTTGGTGCAAAAGCTATAGTTGAAATACCTGCCGGATATCCTTCATTGTTCAATCACCCGGAACTAACAGCCAGAGCAGAAAATTGGGCTAAAGAATTTATGGGTGCCGAAAATGTAAAAACTCTTGATATGCGCATGGCTGGTGAGGACTTTAGTTTCTACACCCATGTGGTACCAGGTTGCTTTTTCAGAATTGGCACAAACAGAGATAATAAAGAGTTTCTAGCCCCTGTTCATAATGCTCATTTCGAAATTGATGAGCATGCTATGAAGGTAGGAGTTGGTATGATGACATGGTGTGCACTTAACGCAATTTCAGCACATTAGATAACTTTTTTTGTGTAACAGAATAAACTTGGGGTAACTTCAGGCATCTAAGGTGCTGCCAGTTTTTGACATTAAACGCACTAACATTTCGTTCATTTTACACGTCAATAAGATAGCCACCATACTACTGTGAAAAATCACGTTGATGGATAAATTCATTTGAAAGTAAAAAGTCGGCACCAGATAGATGTATCAACAGATATTTTTATTACTTGGGAGTGTTATGTACTGGAAATGACTAGTTTTGCGCCTTATTAAATTTAACCCAGAGCTGATATTTTTAACCTCTAACTATAGTATGAAAAAATTAATTCTATCTATTGCGTTACTACCATGCATTCTTGCACAAAATGCAATGGCGGTAGCGACAAACTGGAAAAAAGTTGATCAAAATGCTGCGCCTTCGACAGCGTTAATGCCATTCAAACCGAATAACTTCAATGTATTTTCGGTAAATGAAGCGGAATTAAAAAATCAATTGTTCCTCCTATCAACCGACCCGTCACAGAGCTCAACCATCAGCCTACCATTACCTGATGGTACTTTACGCGAGTTCAGAGTATGGGAAGCACCGATGATGGAGGATGGTTTAGCGAAAAAATACCCTGACATTAAAACCTTCACAGCTGTTGCTGTTGACGACAAGAGCGTTACTGCGAAACTCGACTTTACATTATTCGGGTTCCATGCAATGATTTTTGATGGCACGAATACATCTTTTATCAACCCATATGACAAGTTGAATGATGGTCTTTATTTTGCTCAATATCGAAAAGATGAAGTGCGATTGCCGGGTCAAACAATGAAGTGCGAAAGGCATGTTGAAGACACGAAAATAATTGACCAGCCGGTTGATTACATTCAATTGAAATCAAATAAAACAACAGCTGCCCGCACTGCAAACGGTTGGACACTTCGCACCTACCGTCTTGCACTTTCTGCTAACAGCTACTACTGTCAGGCTGCGACTGGTTTAGGCTCTCCTACAATTGCTCAATGCCTTAGTGCCATGACCACTTCAATGAATAGAATCAATGGAGTTTATGAAAGAGAGTTTTCAGTGCACATGAACTTCTGTTCAAATGAAGACACTTTGATTTGGCCTACCGCAACAGGTAGTGTAAACGGCACTGACCCATTCAGGTCTATCAATAACAATGGTAGTGCTTGTCTATCAGCTAACCAAACACAGTGTGACCGCAGAATTGGTTCTGCCAACTACGACTTAGGTCACGTATTTACTACCGGTGGTGGTGGTGTTTCGTTATTGGGTGTAGTTTGCTCATCAGGCAATAAAGCATCGAGCTGTACAGGTAGCCCTACTCCAACAGGCGATGGTTATGACATCGACTACGTAGCTCACGAAATGGGCCACGAATTTGGTAGCGAGCATACGTTCAACAACAATATGGACGGTAGCTGCGGTTCTAATGCAGTTAACACTTATGCTTACGAACCGGGCAGTGGTTCAACAATCATGGATTATGCCGGTATTTGCGACCCCGATGACGTTCAATTGCATTCCGATGCATATTTCAGCTTATCAAGCGTAAGCCAAATTACAAATCAGTTGGTGCGTACAGAAACAACTTGTGCAGTTACATCAGCTACAAATAACAAACTGGTAAACGTTGCAAGCTTTACTACAAGCTACACTATCCCTTACAAAACCCCATTTGAATTAACAGCACCTACTGCTGTTGACTCAGTTGCTGATACTTCAATTACTTATTGCTGGGCACAAAACGACCTCGGCGACTTCGGTAAAAGAATCGTTCAAACTTTCTTGCGTGGTCCTATTTTCAGAAGCTTTACTCCTTCTAAATCTCCTACACGCGTTTTCCCTCAAATGTCAATGGTGCTTGCCGGCAATTTAAGCAATGCCGGTACTGAAGGTGCACAAGGTGAAAAAGCGCCTGATACCGCTCGTACTCTTACTTTCAAATGTACATTCAGAGACATTTTTGCGGGTCATGGTTGTATCCTGATTCCTGATGATGTTGTTACTCTTACAGCAGTTCAAACTTCTACTAAAGCCGGTTTTAAAGTAACAAGTCAGGGTACAACGGGCATCTCTTATACAGGTGGCTCAACACAAACTATTACTTGGAATGTAGTGGGAACCAATGCTGCGCCTGTTAGTGCTGCAAACGTTCAAATTTACTTGTCGACTAATGGCGGTACTTCATGGGGCACATTACTCGGCACTTTCCCTAATACTGGTAGCGCAACTGTAACTATGCCAAACCCGGCTGCGACTATTTCAAGAACGCGTATTAAAGTAAAAGGAGCAAACAATGTATTCTTCAATGTAAATTCTCAAAACTTCACATTGACGCACAATACAGCATTGCCTGTAACTGGTGTAAGCGAATTGAATGACAAACTTGCTGATAATGTTTCAATTTATCCTGTGCCTGCACATGAGCACCTTTCAATTGAAGCTAAAAATGGTTCTTCTCTGAATTGCGTGATTTATAACTCTGTTGGTCAAACTATTTGGCAGAACAACGTAGAAGGCACTGTAAATGTACCTGTGAATAACTGGGCTACAGGTGTTTACTATGTAAGAATAACAGACGCACAGTCTGGTCAACAAATCGTAAAAAGTGTATTGATCAACTAAGTTTAATATTCAATATCGAAAAGCCCGAATTCCATTGGAATTTGGGCTTTTTTATGCGCTTGCCCGAGAACGATGAACTGGGCAGCGCGAACTAGCATATCGCACCTTTACACACAAAAAAGGGTGCCGACTAAGCCAGCACCCTTAAATATTTGAAGTCCATTAATCTTTTAGTATCTCAAGCCTAAATAATGACAATCGAACGGAATTGTATCATATTGTACATGGTATTTCATGTACAACGAATCGTTACTGATTTTACCATAACCTCTGTAAGTAACAGAGTTATTGGCGCCGTTGAAGATGAAAGAATCAGGCGACTGAAGGTAGCATGTAGCGCTATCGTCAGGGTTGCCTAAGAAATTCCTCATTGTCATTGTAGTAGGGTTGTTAGCGATAGTTAGGAATTTCACGCCATAATTGTGTAATCCTAAAGAATCTGTAGGGTATGAACAGCTATCACCACCGTTGAAATTTGTAATGAATTTCGTACGACTTAAAGTTTCACACCTGTTGCCTTCAAAACCTGGGGTGCACACACAATTTCCATTATCGCACGAGCCACCATTTAAACAAGCTACATTATTACAGCGGTCTTTTTTACATGCCATATAAGTAACCGAACCAAAAGCTGAAAGGGTTAACAGAGAAGTAATCAATATTTTATTGAACGATTTCATAATATCGGTTTTACAAAAGTCTAAGGTATTGAATTCCGGTCAAATTTAATGTTTCTACCTTGAAAAAAAGAATACTTGATTGTATTATTTATGGCACACTGGATATTAGTATTCTCTGTGCGGGTCGAATGCTTCTAAAGCATTTGCGATTGCCGTAAGGAAACTTGCACCCAACGAACCATCAACAACACGATGATCGTAGCTTAAAGACAAGTACATCATGTGCCTGATTGCGATTACATCGCCATCTTTTGTCTCAAGCACCATTGGCCTTTTCTTAATTGCACCAAGAGCCAAAATTGCTACCTGAGGCTGATTGATAATTGGTGTACCCATTAGGCTACCAAAAGTACCAACGTTGGTTACTGTAAATGTGCCACCTTGCGTGTCATCAGCTTTAAGCTTGTTGTTACGTGCAGCATTCGCCAACGCATTTACATCTTTGGTAAGACCAAGTAAGTTCTTAGTGTCTGCATTTTTAATTACAGGTACAATCAAATTACCACTTGGTAAAGCTGTTGCCATACCTATGTTCACGTCTTTCTTTACAATAATTTTGTCGCCGTCAACACTAACGTTAATCAAAGGATATTTCCTGATACAAGCAACGATTGCTTCGAAGAAAATAGGAGTGAATGTAATTTTCTCACCGTACTTTTTCTCAAAAGGTCCTTTTACTTTTTCTCTCCATTTTACAATATGCGTAACATCAGCCTCAGTGAAACTTGTAACGTGCGGTGAAGTTGCCTTGCTGCGAACCATGTGGTCGGCAATCAGCTTACGCATTCTGTCCATTTCAATGATTTCAACATTACCTGAAATCGCAGCAGGAGCAGGTTGTGGAGCCGGAGCTGCAACAGGGTCAACATCAGCCTGAACAGGGGCAGCAGTTGGCGCAACTGCAATAGGAGCACTTGCGGCCCCTCTGTTCGCTACATAATTAAGAATGTCTTTTTTTGTAACTCTACCCTCATTACCCGTACCAGGAACTTGTTCGAGTTCAGCCATGCTGATTCCTTCTTTTCCTGCGATATTGAGTACTAATGGGGAGTAAAAGCGGTTTCCACCGGTTGTACCAACAGGGGCAGCTACAGGTTGTGCCACTGCACTTGCTACCACTTTAGGTGCTTCAACAGGTGCGGCGGCGGCGGCGGCAGGCTTTGCTGCAACTGCACCACCGGCACTATCAATACGGGCAATCACGGCACCTACGGGTACTACATCATTCTCTTTGTAAAGAATTTCGGTGATGGTACCTGCCGCTGTCGATGGAACTTCACTATCAACCTTATCTGTAGCGATGTCTAGTAAGGTTTCGTCCATTTTAATTGACTCACCTACTTTTTTGTGCCATTTCAGCACAGTTGCTTCCATGATACTCTCGCCCATCTTGGGCATTACCAAATCAACTATTGCCATAATATTAATTGCCGAAGCTTTTTATGAAAAACAGCGCAAAAATAGTTAATTGATGGTAAAAGAAAAATTTGAATCCGCTAATAGAAAATAAATGATTTTGAAGTCGTGAACGCGACTTTGCGCTTGATCCAGAACATGGGCGGACTAGGCTAAATAAGCTACAAAAATCAACAAATAAGTAAAGCCAAACAAAAACATGAGTGTTTATGTTTGGCTTAAAATTATATTCTAAGGTACGTAAGTACCGCTAGCTTAATTCAACGATGGAGCACCTTTCGCAACGGCGAACTTGTACAACCTATAGATACCGAAAATTACGCCGGCAGCAATAAGGAATACTGTTCCACCATCAATAGGAGCATCGACGATGCCGGTATCAGGACCTGCACCACCGATACTGGTTTCGAAACCAGCTTGAGCAAAAGTCAGAGATGGCAAAGCCACACACAACAAAACAAACATCATTTTCACAAAGCTCAACTTATCTTTTCTCTGAGTCATAATTATTCTTTTCAACATGGCACACAAATTTAAACATTGTTTCCGAGAAAACAATACTATTAACAATTAAATCACAATCCTATCCCTGATTTCATCGGGTTTAAATCTCAATTTCTTTAGTTAGTATTATAATAAAAACACTGAAAATGTAAGCCGGATTCTGTTTTCCCTTTCGGGAACGACTGTCATTTATCTGGGATACAACTCACGTCATACCTCAATCTGCCAACCCTCAGGCTCGGGCGAGCTACCCTCAAGCACCTGTATACTTGGCATTTCAGAACACAAGGTTTACCCCATCTATTTGTCACCAATAAGATGCGTAGGCTCTTACCCTACGTTTTCACCCTTACCCCGCAAGCGAGGCGGTTATTTTCTGTGGCACTCTCTGTCAACCCCTTAAAAAAAGAAATTGCCTACCCGTTAGGTAGTGCGTTGCTCTACTCTGTCCGGACTTTCCTCTGCATTTTCATGCAGCGACAGCCCTTTTCAATGTTACATACAAAGGTAATGTAACTTTTTGTTAAAAACAAACAACGTAATGCAAAAATTTGTTCCCTAACTTGAGGGAATCTTGCCCTACTTATTGACGGTATTTTGCAGTAATTTGCAAGCCAAATGAACAGTCCGGTTACCATTCTTGCAATTGAATCGTCATGCGATGAAACAAGTGCGGCAATAATTAGAGACGGAAAGGTACTCAGCAACCTTATTGCAACCCAAAAGGTACATGAACGCTATGGTGGTGTTGTTCCTGAACTTGCATCGCGCGTGCACATGCAGAACATAATACCTGTAGTTGACGTGGCATTTCAGGATGCGGGTGTATCCAAGGATGAAATTTCTGCTGTTGCTTTTACTCAGGCACCGGGGCTAATAGGCTCTTTACTGGTAGGTTCGTGCTTCGCCAAATCGTTTGCACAAGCAAACAATTTACCTCTGATAAGCGTGCACCACATGCAGGCGCACGTACTGGCACACTTCATTACCGAAAATCCTCCGTTTCCTTTTTTATGCCTTACTGTATCTGGTGGGCATACCCAAATTGTCCTCTGCCGCGACTATCTGGACATGGAAGTTGTAGGCGAAACCATTGATGATGCTGCCGGTGAGGCTTTCGATAAATTCGCGAAAATGATGGGACTTCCATACCCCGGTGGGCCACTGGTTGACAAATATGCAGCAACTGGCGACCCATTGAAGTTTAAGTTCCCGATGGCAGAAATGAAGGATTTTAGTTTCAGCTTCAGCGGTGTAAAAACGGCATTCCTCTATTTCCTTCAAAACCAAACCAAACTCAATCCCAACTTCATTGAAGAAAACCGTGATGACCTATGCGCATCGGCACAACACACTATTGTGAATATGCTGATGGCTAAACTTGTAAAGGCGGCAAAGCACTACAGAATCAGACACGTGGGTATTGCCGGCGGGGTATCTGCCAATTCAGGATTAAGGAAAGCTCTCACAGAAACAGGTAAAAAACTAAACTGGACAACCTACATACCTCCTTTTGAATATTGCACAGATAACGCTGCAATGATTGGTATTACAGGCTATCACAAGTATATGAAAGGGTCATTTACCGATCTCACTGTAACCGCTTCTGCCAGAGCTTCGTGGTAATGGGCAACTCAGTCTTTCAATTCAAACAATTCGAAATACACCAGGAGCGGTGCGCCATGAAGGTAACCACCGATGCGTGCATACAAGGCGCCTGGACACCCACTTCCGACAATGAAAAAAACATCCTTGACATTGGCACGGGAACCGGTTTGCTGGCGCTAATGCTCGCTCAAAAAGCAAACAACTCTGTGATTGATGCAATTGAGTACGATAACAATGCAGCGTTACAAGCAAAGGAAAACTTTGAACGCTCGGCGTGGGCACCAAACCTAAATGCTATACATGCCGATGTTACTGAATACCATTTTACTCGCCAATACGACATGGTTATCAGCAACCCGCCGTTTTTCATTGACAGCCTTAAAAATAATTCTGCTGCCGCAACAAACGCACGACACAACGCCACTCTTCAATTCGATGATTTAGTTCGAATCGCAATTGAAGTTTTGGCACCAGAGGGTGTTCTATCGATTTTATTGCCTACCAATGAGTTTCAAATATTCACCGAAATTGCAGCAAAAAACAACTTGTGCCTTTTCCGCAAACTGGAAATTAAACATACACCAACATCAGCAGTAAAACGTTGTGTGGGACTATTCGCCACAAAAAAAACTGATTGCCAGATTGAGGTACTCACCATAAAAGAAAAGGAAGAATATACCGATGCCTTTAAGCGTCTGTTGACGCCTTACTACCTTTATTTGTAACCCGTTCAGCAGGAAGGAATGTGAAATAGACGCAGATTACCATCCACCCAAACCAAAACAGATATGCTCCTATATGAAAGCGCTGTTTCATGAGTTTGTGCGTAAAATCATCAGCAAAATCGTTGTACGTAAAGTAAAGCCCACCGATAGCGGCCCCGAATAGTACGATATGAATGAAGCGTGCAACCGCTATTGGCAATATTTTATGAAAAATACTTTGAAGGATGTACAATGCAAAAAGCACAACATAAACCACTAATGCACCCTGCCACCATATTTGCAAAAACTTGAGCTCTTTGTGCATTAAATTGATACCTATGCGCCCAATCGCAGACATCTGAGACATGAGATAACCCGATATTGCTGATATACCGAGTAACAAAAAGTGTAATCCCAAGGTCCTTTTCATAAATATATTCTTCGAAGATAAGTTTTTTAATCTTTCAGCACTTTAATTACTTCCTGGTGCCCATCGGTGGAAATAGCATGCAATAAGTAAATACCCTTACTGAAACTGCTTACATCTACCAAAATCGGACTTCCTGAATGAGCTTCAACGAATGACTTAAACGCCGTGAATAACCTACCTGAAATGTCAGTAATTCTAAAATCAACGAACTGCGCTGAAGACACATCTACTACAATATTTACTGTAGACGAAACCGGATTGGGTAGCTCAATAGCAAACGGCGTTTTACTTAACTCAACAATATGCGTAGTTGGCAGGCTATCTGCTATGCACTGAAAATCAGGAATACCATAACCCAATTGATTACCGGGTGTCAGGTATTCACTTGCACACCGAATGATGGCATTTTTGATTACAGAAGGCCTCGTAGTCGGATTGCCTTGCATCAAACAAGCTACCCACCCTGCAGCCTGAGGTGTAGAAAATGATGTTCCGTTCGAATTAAAATAACCAGTTCCCCAAGCCACAGCAGCACCCTCACCCAACAAACAAACATCGGGTTTAACCTGACCTGCCGCATTTGGCCCATACCCACTGGTTGATGGGCAATGACCCGCATAATCAACCGAACCAATGGTCATAACACTATCAGCATCGCCGGGTGTAAGTATTCTGTTCCAGGGCCCGCCACCTTCATTACCGGCAGAAGCACAAAAGAATATACCCTTACTCCATGCCTTATTAGCACCCTTTGCAGCAATAGTTGTTGCACCATCGAAATCAGAAGAAAAGTTGAAATTAAACGCCGAATTATCGAAGGTATTGTAACCAAGTGACGATGTAATTACATCAGCACCCAAACTATCGGCACGTTCCATTGCAGCAACCATATTCAGCAACTCAATGGGTTGTTCTGAATTTACATCTTCTGATACATACAACGCAATTGAAGCTCCTGTTGCTGTTCCTACAAATGCACCCGGCACATTGGCACTGATGGTTGATAATACAGAAGTTCCATGAATATCGTATGAATACACAAATGTGGAATCCAATACAAAATTGTAATGATCTACTATTCGGCCGGCATTGCGCAAGCTATCGAAACATGGGTGTGTGTTGGTACCTGAAAACCCTCCATCCAAAACCGCAATCAGTTTACCATTACCATTTAATCCCAGGTCGGTTAAGTAGTTACCCTTCACGATGAGTGTTTGCACCCATGTTTGACCAAAATAAGCCCCGGTGTGTGCAGTAGTTCTTGCTGCTACGAAAGAACCGGCATTTACACTTTGCGGATTGTTGTGCAGATATGTATCGTAATGACCTACTAAAGAATAACTACTTACAATAGACAACCCATCGAGATGATGCATTGCGATTGAGTCACTCACTAAAACTACACAGAAATTGAACCACTTGGAAACCAAATGTAATTTACCGTTTGTGCGGGCTAAAACAGTGTCGACGAAAGCCCTTCCAAGTGGCAAATCGCTACTATCAACAACTACAGAAAAATTAGCCCTACGCGCAAGTGCACGTGCAGATAGAAAAGAAGCGGAATCAGCAAGCGTAAAATCACTTGTACGTGCCCTGAAATTGACACGATAAGCAAATTGCTCGGAAAACCCTTCCAGCGAATTCAGCAATAGAACAAATAGTAAAACTATCCGAATTCGCGCCATAAAATTGTAAGGCTTAGTTGTGGTCGAAAGCACGCATAATTACTGAGAAACCACCAACGCACTTTGCATTGTAGGCTGTGTAATTCCAGTGCGTGTACTCACGGTAAATCATACCAACATTGTATCCATAAACCGACTTTGAATAAATTCTATATGCTGAAACAGCAGAATCTAAGTGCGGGTAGTTTACTGACTGATCTGTTTCTAAAACAGTAGCAGTTTTTTCAAAATTGATTTTACCGTTGTTGTAATTCTTACCTACGTTTTCGTAAGTGTACATCCAGTTTTTCAGGTAGTTATTAGTACCGTCAAGATAGTTTACAAACTGGTTACCATCCCATGTAATACCTTCTTGCATTGGGAACACCATTTTCTGAATTGTGTTTCCATCCTGATTCATCAGGATACAGCTTGTAGGTACACCAGCCGGAGGAGGCAGGATAGTAGGATAAATTGTATCGGGAGTAATTAAAATTGTACCATGAGAAGCCCAAGGAGTCAAATCATTCCAACGCGTGTAAACGTTCATGATGTATGACAACCTGTTTTGTGCATCGCGGAAAGTATCGTCGATGGCATATTTCACCTGAGTTCTAGTCTCGTATTGCTTACAACTATCACTCATGTATATAGTGGAATCAACCTCGTAACTTACGTAGGCACCGAGGCGAATCGGAAAATAATTTTTAGTAGGGTCTCCGCTTACAGTCTTTGTCTTGTTGCACGAAAACAACATAGTCAGAAGCACAAACGCTGTAGCTAGAAGGGGTAAAAATTTTTTGGACATAATTACCTGCAACTTAATTGAGCGTAAATTTAGTTAAAGAACCGAAAAGTAATACATTTTATTTGAATGGGCTCAACATTTATTTCTTGAGTGACAGATAACTCAATCACTTTTGCCGCTTTTGGGGGCTCAAAAAGCAAAAATTACTGCTCTTTTACCTCATTTATTTCAGCTTTGATTGCAAATGATTGAACTGTGCCTGGTTTTCACGATTGAACAATGACTGGTAAATATCTTGCTTTTCGTTGGTGGTGAGGTGAAAGTTAAGGGCAGCAAATTTGGTCGTCTCCTTGGGTACATACGATATAGTTACATAATCAACTTTATGCTGAAGGAAATATGGGGAATATTCTTTCATAAAAGAATGCTTGTAAGACTGTATTGCTTCCCAGTCGTTTTGAATGACAAACAACGGGTCGACCAACATATTACCCAAACCTGATTCGGGCGCAGGTAAAATTACATCGAACTCGCGGCTGTCGCGTATTTCAATAACTATGATTTTCCGTTGATGCCTTGCTACCCAGTCGCGCATTGCAAACAAATACCTGTTTGCCAACTCCATCCCAAAATTATCGCGCAATCCTGCATCCATTACATTTATAAATGGCTTTGCCGGCAACTTCACTTCGGGCAAAACGAAAGGGAAAGTAGCATTCATACGCAATGCCGAAGTAAGCTTCAATTCTTCAGGATGGCGTCCCTGCAAAAAAGCTTGAAAATCAACAGCATCGATTGGGGGATGTTCGGACTTTAAAGAATATTCAGGTTGAGTAAGAAATGTGACAGGCTGAGTTGAAATAATGAGCCTTCTTCCATCATTGATGATTGTAGGGCTAATTATTAACTGCGGAGTTTTCCCTTTAGACTCTGCCTCTGTGTAGTATCCAATTGTTTTACTCAGTAGTCCCTCGGTATTGGTTACCAGTTCGTGCTCAAATGCATAGCCCCTGTCACGATGGTAAGTATTACCCTCAAATGAAATTTTATTGATTGGCGAAATCAAATCGACAGTTGCGAGCGAGAAAATGACGGCATTCAATAAATCCTTTCCGGCATTATCCGAGTACTTCCGTTCGTACACATTATTGACCAGTCCTTTATTAGCTGCTTCGTGCAATGCTCTCCAATATGTTGAACCAATCATCCCACCTGATGCTCCTGTCATTAATACTGTATGCTTGTATAACGCTCCGCCGGAAAGGCTATCGAGGTATTGTAATACATTAAATGTCCAATAGGTAGATCTAAGCCCTCCGCCGCTGGTTGAAACTACAACAAGCGGAGCGGTATCACCTGATGGCAGTCCTGCCTCCCAAGCATCTAACCTTGCTTCTGCTATGGCTTTATCGGCATAATATTTTTCCGGGGTAAACAGAGCGCGCAATGTGTCGTAATCGTAAGGTCTGTAAGAGTTTTTGTTTTTATAGTCGATTCCGTATGCCACCGACCTTAAATCGAGTATTTTATTACTTACAGCAAGTGAAAGCAGTATAGCAAAAGAAAGCCAGCCAAGCGCCTCCCAGCTTTTCATGAAATACTTAAATGCACCTACAAAACCCATGAAAATAGAGAAAAGTAATACAAACCCCGCCCCGGCAGGAATCCGGAAAAAAGGGTAGTCCATGAACTGACCGATAACGAACAAACCAACATACGAGAAAAACGCAGCAAATATTACATTGCGGTGGTGCCTGCTCATGATGGTGTTCATAACCCTTGGGTGATACGGGGCATAGTCTTCGCATTTCTCGATTTTCAAATTAGATGAAACAAAAGACCGAACAGGAAGCACATCAGGCTCATAGTCTAGATTATCGCGAGGAATAAACCGCCTCCAGACGTAAGGGCGTGCAATCATAGTCAATGTACTTTTGAAAAAGTCTCTGCTGACCCTAAAAAAGTACAGGAATGAAACACTTATCACAAAGGTAATGCCAAGGTAAAAACCCATTTGCAACTTAAGGATCCAGAGAACAGTATTGTGCTCATTGACGATTTGAAACCTTATAGACGCTACAGAATAAAATATCAGGAATACTACTGGAACCAACGAATTATTGAGGCAGTAGACCGAAAATGCATGTCGTGTAGCGCCCATGTAAGGCAGCCGTTTGGTATGAATGATAAAGGTGGTTATGTGCCAGGTCATGAAAAACACAGCCAGGGCACTACCAAACAAAAACATAGCAGTGAAATTGATGCGCCCTAAATATTCGGGGGCAAGCAAAAGTGCCGATGCACCGAAATGCGCTGCGAAATGCCCCGTAATTGTCAATACTATAATCAGCCAAAAACTCAATAGCAATTGGTTGCGCCTGAAATGCAGCAATAATAATTGAACCGGGAGGAAGTAATAAAGGTTATTCAGCGCTTTCTTCATGCGTAGTAGCACACCTTTGAAATAGGTTTACAAACTACAGCTTTTTTCTTTAACGTGTAATACCCTGCCTGAAAATGATACATTAAAACGTGTTACTCACCCCATTTATAGGCTGGGGCATTCACCCCGGCAAGGTGCAAAGCCCTACTTACCACAGTAAATGCAATCTCCTCAGGGCCTACAGGCTTGCTATAAAAAGAGGGGGTTGCTGGGCAAATAATACCTCCTGCTTCGGTCACAGCAGTCATGTTGCGCAAGTGAATCAAATTGTAAGGAGTCTCGCGTACAACACATATTAGTTTCCTTCGCTCTTTCAGCATTACATCGGCGGCCCGTGTAATGAGATCATTACTTATGCCCCCTGCGATGCGCCCCAGTGTACCCATGCTGCACGGACAAATAATGAGCGCACTATAATCGGAACTGCCCGACGCAAAGGGTGCATAGAAATTATCTTGTGTCCAACGCCGAACTTCATATTTCTCAAAATCGCGATTGTCAAGTTCGTGTTCCCACACTGTCTCAGCGTTGCCGGTCATTACCAAACTCACCTCAGCCACCATATCTTTCATTTTTGTGAGCTGATCTAACAACACTTTGGCGTAAATTGAACCACTGGCACCTGATACTGCAACCGCTATTTTTATCATAATTTTTAAATCGGATTTAGCAAAACTACATGGATAAATCGTAAATTCGTTGCCTTAATATTTCTATTCTGCAATGAAAAAATTCTATTTACTCGCAGTATTTGCACTCATAGCAATACCTGCTGCATTCATGAGCTTTAAAAAGCCGGAACCACAACCAAAGGAAGGCGATAAAACGCACATCAATTGGTTGACCATGGATGAACTACAGATGAAAATGAAAGCCAACCCTAAACGTGTATATATTGATTTTTATACCGACTGGTGCGGATGGTGCAAAAGAATGGACGCTACAACATTCAGCAACCCCGACGTTGTAAAATATATGAACGAAAATTTTTACTGTGTACACTTTGATGCTGAACGCAAAGACAAATTCCGTTTCATGGGCCAGGAATGGTACTACGACGCTGATAAAAAATCAAATACACTGGCATACCAACTCATGAATGGAAAACTTGCTTTCCCTACGAGTTGTTTTATGGAGCCACTTTATCAAAACCCGCAGCCTATTCCTAACTACTTTACAGTAGAGCAATTTGAATGCATTGCAAAATTCTTTGCAACGAACGCTTATAAATCAACTCCTTGGGCTGAATGGCAAAAGAATTTTAAAAATGAATGGAAAGGCGCTGATGCAGGTGCACCACCTGCTGGTCACTAATTCAGTATTATTTCGGGTAAAATATAGGCTGCCTTTCGGGGCAGCTTTTTTTATTGCGTCAATATGGCCAATTCAGACTTTGCATATTTCGTAAGATCTCCCATCAGTTCAAAATAGGCATTATTCAACTGATAAAAATTTGTAATAAAAATCTCATACGCTTTTTCAGGATCGGGCATATGTTTGGCACGGCGATGTAAGCCTCCTAGTGCTTTTTTGATACCCCCTAAGTTACGGTAACCTAACAGCCAATTCTGGCGCACCATGTATTCAAAGTACACCTTAAAACCATCAGGCAGGTGATCTCTGTTTGCTTCTATTGAGTCGTAAACGTGGTTCGCAAACTGCACAAGCTCCTGCTCACCAGAAAAGAAAACCGGGTCATTTGCCAAAAAATGATCGTTAATGGTATCCATAATAGCACCCGAATAAAGCCCATAATCTTCCCGGAACAGTACTTTCACCCTTTTAACCGCAGGATGAGCATCAGAGAAACCATCTATTTTCCTGTGCAGCATTACACCCGCCCATATACCCGCCGGAAAACGATTTTTAGCCGCCAACCCCTTTACATGGTCGCCAATCATATTGCCGGTAATCACTTCAGGCTGGTTGAAAGATAAAACCGCATGTCCGAGGTAGTTCATAGTGCTAAACTAAGGGAATTTTGGGTAGTGATAAAGAAATCCCAAAACCGCAACGCATTTAAACCGCACTTGAATTGACGAATCTCAAGAATAAACGCTACATCAATGAGTATAATTGATTCGCTTATGGCTCCCTTCGAAAATAGTATTCAAAAAAACAATAGAAAAAATGTTGCGCACCACATTTTTGGCGGCTCTACGACTATGATTGGTGTATGCATCACCATCATCGCGCTCTTTAAAACAATGGATGCATCATCAGGCACAAAGGCCGATGAGGTGCTTGCTGTAGCTAATTTCATGTTCATACTCTCGGCACTACTGTCCTATCTTTCCCTGCGTAAAAATGACAATGAAAGACTTGAAAACTTTGCTGATGTAATCTTCTTCAGCGGTATGCTTCTGATGCTCATAGTAGGTTTCATAATTGTATTCACCGATTTGTAGGTACTAAGTTGATGGTTAAATGGTTTTTATCCCTGTTTTTTTGTTTTGCGTTTCCTCATTTTAGTGAAATTGCATAGATTTGAAGTTTAATTAAACATTCATTCAAAAAATGAAGGGATTTCTGCTTTCTGCCGTTGCCTTATTAAGCGTTGCCGGTTCGGTAAATGCACAAACGCAAACTTGGCGCAACCGTCCGCCAGAGCGTCGTTGGGATGTGGGGATTAACTACGGTACCAGCACTATTTCTCGCCCATTAGGCCCTGAAAAAAACTATTCCGGCTCACGCACTGAGTTCGTTCAGGATATGTCGATTAAGGTGATTTACGGCATCAACGAAAACTGGAACGTCAATTTTGATCTGGGTTGGAGGAAATGGGAGGCATTTGGTACTTGGAGCAATCCATATACGTTTGGATCAAGCCTTAAAAACACTGGTATCACAATTGGCATTGGCTCACCAGCCCTCACAGAATCTGTGCAATTGAACTATACCCTCACTAAGTACGATAAGTACAAAGGGTATGTAAAATCTTACTTCTATGCAGGTGCACTAGCTGGTCTTGTCACTACTGTGAGCGATGGATCAACCGGGTACAGCCATTACAATTCACTACCTGATTCAAACTATCGTTATATTTCTTCTTACAACTACGGTGCCGGTATTGGTTACAGTCTTGGTCTTCAATTAGGCTATACTTATTATTTCGCCCCTCGCTTTGGTGTGAATGTAGAATTGGGTGCACGATATGTAAACATGACTACAATGACTACAAACGATGTTGCTGACAACCACGGAACAACAAAGTATCAAATGGTTTTCTTACCTGAAACTATAGGTCTTAGGTATAGAATCAAGTAATCTGGAAGATTCAAAATATTGCAACGCCCCCGAAATATTTCGGGGGCGTTGTATTTTATGCCTTTTCAAGGCTTTTGTATTTGGAGTTTAGAAATTTATTGAGTAATCAAATAACCAAATGCCCTGAATATTGTTTGCGCAATGCATATAATATTTAGGGCATTGAGATTGTATTGAAGTGCCGCCTATTTTCAGTCAATCATTTGTTTCAAATGACTGAGGCGCTCTTTTTAGAACTCTATTTATCCTTATTTCCGTCCTTCATCTTCTGACCGCCCGGACCACCGCCTTGGTCGTTATCGTCTGATTCTTTGAGGTTTTTCTCACGTTCTTCATCATTAGGAGGCGTTGGTTTCTTGCCATCCATTTTCTTGCTGCGTTTGTCACCGCCCCCCATAGCACCAGGACCTTTCTTATCGATGTCCATTTTACCAAAGCGCCAAGTAAACGTGATGTTTCCAATCCGTGTTTCCCTGATTCTATTGATTGTTTCGTGGTAATTGGTCAAAGTATAATTAGTTACCAAAGTATGGGTTTTAAACACATCCTGACAATTAACCGTTAATGTCGCTTTATTGTTCCAGAAGTTCTTTTTAACGGCTACATCAACCCAGTAAGTTTCTTTAAGGTTACCTTGTGCAATAACTTTCGCCGATTCATAATTTCCATTCAACTGCAATGAAAAGCTCTTAGGTAGCTTGATGCTGGTATTGAATTTTCCAAACCATGAGTTACCACTGTTATTTGAAAGATACTTTGTGTATTCAGGGTTACCGTTACCAATTTCAAGTTGGTTAATAAAGTAATTGAAATTCAAAGTCGCATCCCACCACTGGAAAAGCTGGAAACGTCCTGTACCCTCAAGTCCGTATGTAGTACCCGAAGCTATATTAATAGGCTGAGCAAACAAATTAGAGCTTGGAACGTTGTATAATAGTGCTTCAGAATCAGAAATTGGACGAGTGATTTTTTGGGTCAGGTTTTCGGTGTGTGCATAATATACGCTCAATATAAAGTTATGTCCTTTGTTTGTAGACTTATTGTAGCTGAATTCAAGGTTATTGATAAACTCAGGAATCAAACCAGGGTTACCTGTATTCACTGTTCCTGGGTTACTCAAATCTTTAAACGGCAACAACTGCATAAATCCCGGGCGATTGGTACGGCGGCTGTAATTGAGATATATGCTTTGCTGCGCAGGCAATTGATAAGAAACAAACGCTGAAGGGAAGAAATTAAAAAAATCGTTCTTGAATACAGAATAGGTTGGAGTATTACCACTACCATTATAAAATGCGTCTTCAGCCCTTAACCCTGCCTGATAAGTGAATTTACCTATCTGATCGCTCCAATTTATGTAAGCAGCATGCGTTTGCATTGTGTATTTAAAGTCAGACACCAACGAACTGTCAAACGTAGGTGTGTTGTTAATCATCCTCACCGGGCTATTGTTAGAAATAAACCAGTTTACTGTTGATTTAAATCCGAGTCCTAGTTTGCCGTTTTTAGTAAACAGAGGGTCGCTGTAATCAGCCCACGCATTAAAGTTATTATTTGAACCGGTTGCAGGCGACATTTGTTGAATTGGCGCCAACGGGTTCATCATTGAGTCGTAGTTGGTAGTTGAATAGTTTTGCCTGCGACGCACACCTGTTGTTGAAAACGATGCATCCATACTCAATTCTTCATCTTTCTTCTTGAACTTCTTCTTATAGTCGAGGGAGGATGAAAACGACAACAGATTTACTGCAAAATCAGTATAACGGTCTTGCCTTTGAATTGACGCCCCTTCTTCATTGAGATTTTTATATACGTTAAAATTCGAAAAATCATTAAAGCCGAACTCCATGATGTTCACGTTTTGGGTGAACGTAAGCGAATTGTATTTGTTAGGGTCCCAGCTAGCACCAATGGTATTAAATATACCGTTATGGTGTCTAGGCACGTGTTCGTAAGTATGATAAGATTGTTTGACACCTGAAGCGGCAGTCACCGAATCGTCATATCTGTCGGTAATTACATTGTTGTACGTTTGATGGTACCTGATGCCTGAATTTACAAAGGCATTCCATTTTCCCTTACGCACATTCAAACCAAAATTGCCGTTATACTTGTCTCCTGTTCCTACGCCGCCGGTAAGGTTGCCATTTATGCCCAGCCTACCATCTTTTTTCAAAACAATATTTACAATACCCGTTGTACCCTGTGCATCATATTTGGCACTTGGGTTGGTAATCACTTCTACACTTTCAATACTCGATGCAGGCAAGCTTTGGAGTGCCGAAGCGACATCGCTACCCAGCATAGTCGCCGGTTTACCGTCAATAAGAATAGTTACGTTTGACTTACCCCTAAGGCTTACATTTCCATCTTGGTCAACCGAAACAGACGGCACATTCTGCAACACATCGCTGGCACTTCCTCCGGCAGATGTCGCATTCTTTTCTACATTAAATACCTTTTTATCGGCTTTAAGTTCCATTGCAGCCTTCTCGCTAACAATACTTACTTCTTTCAAAGTTCTATCCGACGATACTATCTTAATTTTCCCAAGGTTAACATTTGGTGAATCGGTTGAAACATTGACCTTAAAAAACTTCGTTTTTACACCCAGTGCCTCTACTCTTAGTATGTAGATTCCTGCTCCTGAAATAGACACAGAAAACGTTCCATCATCTTTAGAAAGATCCCCACCCAGCACTGAACTATCTTTCTTTAACAAAGTAACGGTTGCGAATGAAACGGGTTCATTCTTACCGTCTATGAGCTTGCCAGATATAGAACCAACAACACTGTTATTACCGCTACTTACGGTTCGGGAAGAGAAATCACCTTGTTGGCCATTGGTTATCAATGGTGTAATAAAGGAAAGGAATATTAAAAGGGAGAATTGTAAAATTTTGGAAATATTTCGTGTCATCTGAACGCAAAATTGGCTGAAAAACATGATAAAAATCAGGAAACAGGCTTTAAAGAAATGTTAATGCAAGCTGTATAATAGCTATCTCAAAGTGCCTGTATTGAAAAATCTATAATTGTAACTTTAAACTTTTTCAAAAGGAAACAAAAAAGGGACAGCCACCTGTCCCTTTTTCAAAAATATTATTGAAGCTATTATTGCAGATGCAAAGTGTACAAGTGACCGTCAATGTTCAGGCGAGCAGCATTATCGCATTCAGCTTTAATTTCGTTATTGAAATTGAAGCCATAGTCAAGCAACCTTGTACCAGTATAACCAGTTACTTTCACTAAACCAAAAGAGCAATAATCGCAACCGGTTGAAATTTGCATAGGTGTTTGTATATCAAATACAAACGTGTGCGAATTAGAACGTGTCAAAGTTGAAGAACCTGAAATTGAGAATGCATCGTCGTTACGATCACCTGTTTTATATCCTGTCAACCATTTACGTACCAATGTTCCTTTCCACGTAGCAATTTGGTTAGGAGTCGTAACTAATGAAAGATTAGACAAAACTTTATAGTACCAGTCGCCAATAATTGTAGTATCAATCTTAGTTGCAACGATCGAGCCTTGAACTTCCTCATCATTCACAAAATAGTTCTGGAATGATATGTTATGGATACAACCAGAAGACATGTACTGACCTGAGTAGTTTACAAGGATTGTACCACGACGGTAACGACCATCTAAACAACGACAATTTTGATTACCGAAACGGATTACCAACGTGTGTTCTGTAGAAGAAATTGTATCGGTAGAAACAACAGCGCATGCACCGAAAGTATTCAATGTGTCCGTCATTTTCATGTGCACACCATTATAATACTGACCAGCGATGTCTGCAAGTGATATCGCATCGTTACTCAACCATTCAAGCTTGGATGCATCAGAAGCATAACCACCATTGTCATCCACATCAGGTAGTGAATTTGTCGGAGTTTTGTTGCACGCAGCAAACACTGACAAACCCAATGATAATAACAAAATACCTCTCTTGATTATACGGCTATAGTTCATATATATCTACGGAATTTTTGCCCCAATAAGGGATAATTCAAAACGACCGCTAATATACTAATTAATTCGAAAAGCAATAACAGTTCGGTGTTTTTAATTCACCTGAATCACATGAAACTCTGTATTTCCACCCAAATTTTATCGGCATCCTGCTTTCTAATGCTCAGGTAGTATCCTGCAATGCGAATTGCCATCGGATCTCCAAGCGGTGCAATCATTTCAACCGAAACCGCCTCACCGGGCACACAACCCATCTCAAGCAGCGTAATTTGGAACTCGCTCTCATCATGACTTTTTATGACGCCGTTAGCACCTGCCGGCAATTGAGAAAGTTTAATGACTGTATTAGGTACTTGCACCATTAACGCAAAATTACAAACAAACTGCAAGCTGAACTAATTGCCTGAATTGTTTGTTACTTTTGATTGATGAATGAGGAATTACTAATGCGCAGATGCCTTGAACTGGCATCACGTGGATTTGGTGCAACGGGCACTAATCCCATGGTAGGTGCTTTACTTGTTCATAATAACGAAATAATTGGAGAAGGCTTTCATGAACAGTTTGGGGGGCCACATGCCGAAGTAAACTGCTTTAATAATGTACCCGATTCACTCAAACATTTGATTCCGGAAAGCACAATGTACGTAACATTGGAACCATGTTCGCACTACGGAAAAACACCACCTTGTGCCTTACGAATTTTAAAGGAAAGGGTAAAAAAAGTGGTTATTTGCAACAATGACCCTAATCCATTGGTCAATGGCAAAGGAACTGCTTTACTGCGGGAACAGGGAATTGATGTAAAAACCGAGGTACTGGCTAATGAAGGAAGAATACTTAACAAACGTTTTTTCTGCCTTATAGAACAACAACGCCCTTATGTTATACTCAAATGGGCTCAGTCGGCTGATGGATTTTTTGCACCTACGGACAAATCTAGAATGCAACTATCGAATCAATTAAGTCAACACCTTTTACATAAGTGGAGAAGCGAAGAATCTGCATTCATGGTAGGTACAACAACTGCCCTTAACGACAGCCCCCGTTTAAACAACAGGTTATGGTCTGGTAATAGCCCTAAAAGAGTCGTAATTGACCGTGATTTAAAAATACCTTCTTCACACCACTTATACGATGGAAGTGCACCTACAATTATCTTCACTGAAAAAATAAGACACCCTCAACATATTGAAAATGTAACTTTCATTAACCTACCTTTTGATGAAAGGCTACCCGAAAACATCCTTGACCACCTAAAACACATTGGTATAGCTTCGGTGGTTATTGAAGGTGGTGCATACACCATCAACAAATTCATTGAAGCAAACTTGTGGGATCAAGCGCGTATTTTCCAAACTGGTACATTTATGCATAAAGGAGTATGCGCCCCCTTGCTCAAAAATTACATTCCAGATACTAGAACTTCCTTGGGTTCTGATACATTGTTTGTGTATTTAAAACACTAATCAGTTAATCACATAAAAAAAAGCCGGGCTCAAACTTGAACCCGGCTTTTCTATTTTCAAAGCGTCCTTATTTCAGGATGCTGAAATGTATGTATTCTGTACCATCAGCCATCAACACTTTCATGATGTATTGACCCGGAACAATCTTATCATCAAGTGAAATATCCTGATGAACCAATCCGTTCACAACCGCTGCCCTTCCTGTGTACACAACTTTACCAGTCATGTCAACCACTTCATAGCTCAAATCATCGCCTGAACCAGAATTGAGCATTCCCGATAATGTAAACTGACCGCTGTTAGGGTTAGGGAATAATGTCATACTGAATGTACCCTTGTTAACATTGTTTACTCCAGAGTAATCAACCTCTAAACAAATTTGGTTACTACCCATTGAACTGTACTGGGCACATGGTGCTGAACTATACAACACACAAGAAACACAAGTGCGAACTGAAACTGAAGTACTGAAAGTTGCGTTTGTAGCTCCTGCTACCGGTGCACCATTTACAAACCATTGATAAGTTGGGGCACTACCGCCACCAGTAATAGATGTAGTGTAGTTTACAACAGTACCAACACCAACTGTACCTACTGTAGAAGAAGTAACAGTGATGGATGGAACAACAATTGGGTTAACTGTAATTACAGTTGCCGGAGTGCGCACTGTGTCGTTGATTACGCAAGCAGCATTGCTCACCATTTGCAATGTAACAGAGTCGTTGTTGCTAGGAATGAAGCCTATCACAGAATCGGTGCTGTACAATACCCTATTCACTCTCCAAACATATTGAGGAGTAGAACCACCGTTAACCGGATTAGCATGGAATGCAACATAGTCGCCAGTACAAACGTGAGTTGATGGAGTAGCTGTGATGCTGATACCAGCATACAATGGAGACAATACCGTAATAGAATCGCTCGCAGTTGCTGTACCACAAACTGAACTTACACTGTAGTAAATAATAGCACTACCCATTGAGAGACCAGTAACAACGCCGCCACTCACTGTAAGAATCGAAGCATTTGATGATGCCCAAGTACCACCAGCGGTTGTATCAACCAATGTTATTGAGCTACCACGACAAACTGTAGAAGCACCAACGATTCTTCCTGCACTAGGCCTTGCTTTAACGCGTACCGGCAACATAGCTGTTCTGGTACCGCAAGTATTTGTTACAGAATAGTAAACAGTATCATAACCAATATTTACACCTGTCATGCTGCCTGTACTAGTAATTCTAACATTTCCTGTACGAGTACTCCATGTACCACCAGATGTGCCGGTAGAAGCAAGGCTCACTGTGACACCCGGACAAACAGAATCAACACCTGTAATAGTACCAGGGTTTGGTAAAGGACGGATTGTCATTGCATGGAGCGAATAAGCGCCACCACAATGCGCAGTTGTTACGTTGAATGAAATGGTAACTGTACCACCTGAGCGACCAGTAACAATACCAGTAAATGAGTCAACAACTGCAATACTTGTATCGCTACTTGACCAATAACCAGTTGTTGTACCAGTTACATGGTTCAATGTTACTGAAGATGCTTCACACAAAGATGTGGCACCAGAAATCGTACCGCCTACAGGAACCGGATCAACTTCCATCAATATTGTAGTAGTATCAGCACCACAAGCTGTAACTGCTCTATAGTAGATTGTCGCATACCCCGCAGATACACCAGTAACAATACCTGTACCAGTTGTAACAGTAGCAATTGAAGGCGACCCACTAGACCAGAAACCAGTACCGAATGCTCCTGTTACACCCAATGAACGTGTTGAACCAACACAAACAAAACGTGAACCAGTGATTGTACCAGCATGAGGCAAAGGCAATACGTTAATGTAGTAGCTAGAAACTGCTGTTCCACAATGTACTGAAGAAACAGTATAGTAAATTGTCACTGAACCAGACGCTACACCTGTTACATGACCAGTTGCCGGGTCTACAGTTGCAATACCAGGGTCAGAACTTGACCAAACACCAGTTGAAGTAGCTGTAGAATCACCCATAACAATATCAGTACCAACACACACAGATGTAGGACCATAAATTGTACCAGCATCAGGAGTTTGCAAAATTGTGAATGGAACACTTGTAATATCAGTACCGCACACGTTTGTAACTGTCACCGAAATAATAACTGAACCACCAGTAATACCTGTAACGACACCAAATGCACTAACCCTTGCAGTACCCCAAGCACTTGAAGACCAAACTGCGCCGCTTACCGTATCAATCATAGTAGTAGTAGTACCGCTACAAATAGCTGAATCAGTAAGTGTGATTGTGCCAGCGTGAGGGAGAGGTAACACAGTGAATGGGAATCTCGCCGTTGCTGTTCCGCAAGCATTTGTTACTGCATAAATTGCTGTATCGCGACCCGCAGAAACACCTGTTACAACGCCATCGCTAATAACTGCATTTGCATTTGTTACCGACCAAACCCCTGTAGTATCAGGCTCGTGTAAAGTAATTGTTGCAGCCTCACAAACTTCAACAACACCAGTAATTGAACTTGCTGTAGGAGTTGGAGTTACAAATAAAATAAATGTATCGATATCAGTACCGCAAACATTGGTCACTGAATATGTCAATGTATCATATCCGCCAGAAACACCCGTAACACCGCCTGCAGAGGAAACTGTAGCGTGGCTGTTGCTCATGTGCCAAGTACCACCAGTTGCTGTCTCGCTCATAGTCACAGTGTGACCAACGCAGAATGGACCTGTACCTGAAATTGTACCTGCATCAGGCAGTGGGTTAACAGTAATAGGATAAGTTGCAGTTCTTGAGCCACAAGAGTTCGTAACTGTAAAGAGCACTGTATCGCGACCAGCAGCAGAACCTACGATTGTATCTGTGAAGTTAACTGCGTTACCGTTAGACATGGTCCATACACCAGAAGATACTGGCACTGTTTGAGTAAGAACTATTCTTGAACCAACACAAACTGATGTTGAACCACCAATAGTACCTGCATTTGGTGCCGGACCTACAGAAACTACATGTGTAGCTGTAGCTGTACCACACGAGTTTGTAACTGAGTAAATAACTGTATCTAAACCTGAAGTAAGACCAGTAACGCTACCACCAGTTGAAACTGTTGCAACAGTGTTAGAAACTGACCAAGTACCACCTGAAACAGTTTCACTCAATGAAATTGATGAGCCTGAACAAACCGCACTAAGACCAGAAATAGAGCCGGCAACCGGAAGTGGGTTGATTGTAATTATTTTACTAACAACTGTTGTACCACAAGTATTAGTCACTGAGTAATTAATTGTATCAACACCTGTAACCGCACCTGTAACAACACCTGTAGACGATACTGAAGCATTTGAGTTTGTTGCACTCCAGATACCTCCTGAAGTGGTGTCAGAAAGCGTAGTTGTTGCGCTTACGCATACAGTTGAACTACCAGTGATTGAACCTACCGCCGGAACAGTGATTACGTTTACTGTACGTGTAGCAGCTAATGTACCGCAGCTATTAGTCACTGAGTAACTAAGTACTGTATTACCTACAGAAGCAGCTGATAATGTACCACTTGAAGTAATTGTAGCCACAGTAGTATTAGAACTACTCCAGGTACCACCTGTAGCTACGTTAGTGTAAGCACTGGTTGCACCATAACATACAGATGAAGCGCCTAAGATTGTACCAGTGTTTGGTAATGGTAAAACACGCATTGGATAGTAAACTCTGGTTGTACCACAAACGTTGGTTACGGCGTAAACTGCTGTATCGTTACCTGCCGCAGCACCTGTAACTACTCCTGATGTAGAAATTGAAGCATTTGTATTTGTCATGCTCCATGTACCGCCGGATGTTGTATTGCTCAATGACACTGTAGCACCAACGCAAACAGAATCTGTTGAAGCTGTAATAGCAGCCACTGAAGGAACAGTATTTACTGTTAACGTCACTGAAGAAGTTACTGCTGAAGTACCTGATGTAGTACAAGAATCAAACATTCTGAAGTAAGTGCTACCAGAAGTTACTGAAGCACTGTATGTTGTTCCTGTAGCACCCGAAATATTAGTCCAAGTTGAACCGTCGGTTGATGATTGCCATTGATAAATTACTCCTGTTGTTGCAGTATAACCAGAAGCTGTAATAGTAGTAGTAAATCCGCTACATGAAGAAAGTGTACCCGCTGAAATACTGCCTGCCGACACTGAACCAGTACATGAAGGCGGTAAGATATTTACAGTGTAGTCTCTCGCTTCGCCGTAATCATATCCATAAGTACATGGATCAAGGGTTGGATAAGATCCTGAGTAAGAATAGTAAGTGTATAGATAAACCAACCTCATAGTGTGGTACCCCAAAGTTGCACCAGATGGAATAGCCATGCTGAATGAATATGGAGTTCCGTAACCATATGAATAGCCACCTACTGATTCTGTGCTTTCAAATGTTCCATTGTCGTTGAAGTCAATCCAAGTTTGAACATCAGAATAGTTCCAAGAATAGTAAGATGAACCAAAGCCAATTGTTGGCGTATATGAATTGCCCTGAGAAAGGTTAACAACCATTGAAGTATTTGCTTCATAACCTGAGTAACCTGAAGTTCCACAAGGAGCTGTGCGGTCGTTGATAGAAGTACCGCCTTCGCCGTTTACCTGGAACCGTTGAATTGTTGCCCAACTACACACTGTGTAATAATAACTTGGCGTGCAGTAACAAGCTGTCATATAAGCTATGTATACTTTATTAGAAGTGTCGTAAGCTGATGCAGAAGTACATCCAACTACGCACCTGTAATATTTAGCTGCAGTTTCAGTACCAGAGTATGTTGAAGCTGTAGCGCCTGAAATGCTTGTCCACGTTGTAGAATCACTTGAAATTTGCCATTGGTATGTTAAGCCTGTAGCAACTGTTGTACCTGTAAGGCTTAATCCAAATGTCATAGAAGGACAAGCAAAGTGGGTTGTTGAAATAGCAACTCCTGCTGTTGGTCTGCCTGAACATGGTGGCATTGGAACGATTCTCGCTTTGTAGTCGCGAGTTTCACCATAATAATAAGGATAGCTACCTGTAGGACAAGGATCCAAGTAAGGATAAGTACCATAAGCAGAATAAGCCTGAGTAATTCTCATTCTATGATATCCTGTATCTGCTGAAGTTGGAATAACAACTATTTGGTTTGAAACTGCAGGCAAACCGGAATAACCCGCATTACCACTCACTGACTCGGAACTTTCAAAAGTACCATTGTTGTTGAAGTCAATCCAAACCTGATTAGTAACTGTATATCCTGAAGTATAAGTCCCAACATTTGAACTTACAGTTGCATTGTAAGAAACACCCTGCATGTAAGTAACTGACAACCTGGTTCTATCCAAGTACGTTGAACCGTCGCAATGCGCAGTATCGCGCAATGAAGTACTTAATGCACCATCGCTCAAAACACTACCTATCGAAAAGTTATAGGTAGAACAAGAACTTGATCCGAATGCATAGGTTGCAGAACAATAACAAACCGAAGAATAATCGATAAATATTGAGCTTGAGTAAGCAGTAGATGAAGAAATTGAACACGTCACTGAACACCTGAAATATGTAGGTGCACTTAACGTTGTTGAGTAAGACAATGAAGTAGCACCTGAGATATTCGACCACGTAGAACCGTCAGTTGAAGACTGCCACTGGAAGCTAATTGATGATGCAACTGTATAACCAGTGAGCGTAACTGTAGCAGAACCACTACCGCAAAGTGTACCTGTAGCTGAATACGCTGAACCGGCAGTAGGAGTTCCTGAACATGGAGGCATAGGGACTATGCGAATGTTGTAATCTCTCGCCTCACCATAGTAGTAAGGGTAAGAACCGTAAGGACATGGGTCAATTGAAGGATAAGTAACACCCATGCCTGTGTACACGTGTACAATCCTCATACGATGAATACCTGTTGGTGCACCATAAGGCATAGTTATAGATTCAACCGCTGAAGCTGTTGAACCTGTATAACTAGCAATACCACCAACTACTTCAGTGCTTTCAAAAGTTGAGTTATCGTTGAAATCAATCCAAATTTGATCACTAACAGAATATGAATATGAACCAACTGATGACGTAACTGAAACGTTATAGGTAGCGCCCTGCATGTACGACACCGCAGACAAAGCTGTTCTGTCTTGGTAACCAGTACCTGTACAACCTGCCGAATCAGCTAATCTGGTTGAGCTTTCTCCATCAGAGAATACCCTACCAAGTGCGAATGGATAAGTACAAGAAGTTGAAGCATAAACGAAACTTGGAGTACAATAACATACAGAGATGTAAGGAACATAAATAACGTTAGAATATGCTGTTGTACTTGAGAAAGAACAAGTTACTTTCAAACGGAAATATGTCGCTGCTGATTCTGACAATGAAATTGACGTAGAAGTAGCACCAGAAATATCACTCCATGTTGTACTATCAGCAGAATACTGCCAAATGAATGACAAACCACTTGCAGTTGTATAGCCAGTTGAAGTTAAACTAAACGCCAGTGATGGACACGCAGTACCAATTGAACTTACAACCGAACCTGCTGAAGGTGTACCTGAACATGGAGGAGGAGTGATAATGTGAGCGTTATAATCTCTTGCCTCGCCGTAATAATAAGGATAAGAACCGTTAGGGCAAGGGCTGATTGAAGGATAACTTGGACCATAGCCGTAATAAATTTGAACAACCCTCATTCTATGGTTACCCGTTGGTGCTGTCAATGGTATAGAAATATTATCTACGCCAACAGCGGGAAGACCTGAATAACCATTCAAACCACCTACTGTTTCAGAACTAGCGAACGTACCGTCGTCATCGAAGTCAATCCAAATTTGGTTGTTCAATGTATATGCCGTTGAAGAAGATCCAACATTTGTAGTCACCGTTACAACATACGAACTACCCTGCATGTAAGACACACTTAACATAGTACGATCCTGATAACCAGTTCCGGCGCATGCATTGGAATCATTCAACATTGTACTTGAATCACCAACTGATTGTACCCTGCCAATTGCAAAGTTGTATGAAGAACATGAAGTTGTGTTATAATAGAAAGTTGGCGTGCAATAACAAGCCGTAGAGTAATTTACAAAAACAACATTTGAAGAATCGGAACTACTTGATGCCGTACAAGTAACATAACACCTGTAATAGCCAGCACTTGAAACCGTCGCATTGAATGGAATTGCAGTTGCACCCGAAATATTAGTCCATGGACCGGTTGCAGACGCAGCTCTCTGCCATTGGTAAGTAATGCTACCAGCCGAAGTATAACCGGTAAGATTAATTACTAGAGGAGAAGTTGAACAAGCAGTATAAACAGTAGCCGATGCTGTACCTGCAGTTGGCGTACCAGAACATGGAGGAGCTGTAACAATGTTGGCAGTGTAATCTCTTACTTCACCATAGTAATAGCTGTAAGCAATACAAGGATCCATGTTTGGATACTGAGCACCAGAATAATAATATGACAATGCGACCCTCATACGGTGCCTACCAGTAGGAGCTGTAATTGGAATATTAATATTGTAGTTAGCTATGTAATAGAAACTACCATAGCCACCCACCGAATCGGCAGCATCAAAGTTACCGTCATCATTGAAGTCTATCCAAGTTTCAGTGCTACAAGTAATGTAGCCTTCCATCAAGGTAGCGCCATATGAACGACCTTGCATCAGATTTACAGACAAAGAAGTTCTGTCCAGATAACCTGAGCCATCGCAAGAAGCTGCATCACTGATTGATGTACTACTTTCTCCAACTACTTCGTAATCTTGAATCACATATCCATAAGAACACGATGAAGCCGCGTAGTAGAAGTTAGGTGTACAATAACATACACCAATGTACGGTACATAAACAGGCGTAGAATTGTTTGACGCAGAAATTGAAGTACAAGTTACTTTACAACGGTAGTACCTTGATGCTGATTCAGTCGTTGTATATGTAACATCAGTCGCACCAGTTATTGGAGTCCATGTAGCACTATCAGGTGATGATTCCCATTGGAAACCAAGGCCACCAGCTACCGAAAATCCAGAAACAGACAAAGTGAAACTTAAAGAAGGACAAGCTGTACCTACTGAAGACCTTGAAGTACCGGCCGAAGGAGCCGAGGTACAAGCAGGCAAGGAAATAATTTTTACTGTATAGTCCCTCACTTCACCATAGTAATAACCGTAAGCGCACGGATCCATTGAAGGATAATCATACCCCCAATATGCTGCGTGCAACACTTCCCTCATTCTGTGAAAACCGGTTCTGGCTGTAACAGGAATAGTAATTGAGTAGCTGCTTGAGTAAAAATAGTTAAGACCACCTACTGATTCTGAAGAAGCAAAAGTTCCGTCATCATCAAAGTCAATCCAAGCCTGTGTGTTACAAGTACTGCCCGTTGAAACATAAGCTGTATAAGTAGAACCCTGCATGAATTTAACAGGTGTCAATGATGTTCTATCTAAATAACCTGAACCATCGCACGATGCATAATCAGAAATAGAAGTACTACTATCCCCGTTTACCTCAAATGAACTAATTGTATAGCCATAAGAGCATGAAGAACTTGCATAGTAGTAGCTAGGTGTACAATAACAAACTGATATGTAAGGGACGTATACTGATGTAGACGTTGCGCTTGCAGAAGAAGCGGAACAAGTCACCACACAGTGAAAATAAGTAGCGGATGATTCTGTAACACTTGAAATCGCATCAGTTGCGCCGGAAATAGCAGTCCAACTAGAACCATCTGGCGAAGAATACCACTGATAGGTTAAACCTGTTACACAACTTGCACCTGCAATCGATAAAGTGAAAGAAGAAGACGCACAAGCAGTTCCCAAAGATGACGTTGCCGAACCAGCAGTTGGTGTTCCCGAACATGGTGATGGCGGAGAGAATGTATAAACCTGACCCGTACTAGGGAAGCCAGATAGTGCGTCGTAAAAAGTAGTAGTAGTAGTAGAAGGAGCAGAGCTCATGTCAGTTAATGTCTGATAATCAGATGTGCTATTTGCTATACCAATCGTCGCAGTGCTAACAGACAAACTTGAGGTGTTCGAATAGACATAATCAATCTTATTCGAAGTTTCATAGAGAATTACCTGAATTGAACCATACCTTGATGAAGAACCAGAAACCCATCCCCAGTTTGTCCATTCAAAGATGAACTTTCTATTTGGAGACGAACCGGTGGTAGTATAATATGCTCCGGCACCACTTCCCGAACGACCGTATAAATCGTCCCAAAGCGGCATCAGCAATCCGACGCCACCACTCATTGACGAAAAACTGGATGTAGTGTTAACCCAAGTAGGATATCCAGAAGTAGAAGTGTTAGCCAACGAAAGCCAACCATTGGAACTAGCTGAAAGCTGGTTATATGTTACACCACAATAAGAAAAGTTGAACCCTATTGAGATAGATGAATAAGTGTTGTCATCACCTAAAAGAGAACTAACTGAGGTGCCGCTTCCCGAGATACTCGAAAAGGAGGTCGAAGAAGTACTAAACGTGTAACACGCTGCTGTTTGGGCAAATGAAAATTTCCCAAGGCAACACAATAGGATTAGAAAATACACTTTTCTCATAACCGGGTCAATTTATTATATTAGGGATTTCTGGTTTCGAAAACAAATTTGGGCTAAAGTTAGATAATAAAATGGAATAACCAACGCAAGACATGACAATTTAAATCAATATCCCCTATGGAAATTGCAAATATTTTACATCAAATGGCAAAATGATATGTCGCACTAGGGACATATTTATTAGAAAGACAGTTTTTATTAACTCTCCATTAAAGTGAATACAACCAAATTCTAGTCACTTTATATCCTATTTTCTTCGATTGTTTTCTGCACTTTGTTGTTTCGCATAAATCTTTGCGAGTCGCACATAGATAGAATCGATTTCATCAGTGTGCATTTTGTACCATTCCATGCTTTTCTGGAATTCCTCGAGCGTTACGTCGTGGTGTTTGAGTATGGTGATGTTGTAAATAGCCAAAGAATCGGTGTTTTTTGCCTGCGTCATATTGGCGCCTGAGCTGAATGTACTCCAGGTTTCTGCCAGATTCATATCGTAAAGTATGGCAGTCATTTTATCCCTGTCAATAGGTGCTCTGCTTACTCCGTCGCAAGAAGGAAGCACTAAAGTCAGAAAGCAAACATAACATAGTTGGTATATTCGCTTTCTCATCGCAGGTTATTGTATTTGGCAGCATTAGGTACATCCATTGCTGTGAGCAATGATATATATTGACCTCTTTCGTTTTTGGGTGCCTGGGCTACTAAATGAACAAACTCCTCAGTTTTTGCAGCAAAAAACACAGCCAAAAAAACAGAATTAGGATTTTCTTTGTTTACCTGATACACTTTCTTGAGCCCATTGAGTATTTTATTTCGTGCATCTATAGGCTTTGTAAACATACTGTCTAGCCCTCCCCGGTGCATGGTGTACCAATATGACCGCACATCTTCAAATCTGGTGTTCAAAATCTGGTCAACAATGTGATAGCGATTACGAGAACTCTCGGTAGCCTTCCAGCCTGATACCGATTTATCTTCAGGTGCATTGTTGACAATATTTTGGGCTTTCTTAAAATACTGGCTACCACCTAGCGGGGAATAGCTATCGTAGTCAAACCCCAAAACCAGGTAAGAGTAATAAGCCAGTACAGCAGTAAGGTTTGAACTCAGACCATCAACACCAGTTACACGATTGTCGTCAAACTGTAGACTGTTGTACTGCGAGAATTTGAACGAGAAATCACGATCCATATAGTTCAAAATAGCTGAAGTGTACGTCGATCCAAAGACAGGGCGGGAAGCAGAAATACTCAAAGTGGCCGAATATGCTTCAGGGTCGTTATTTACTTTATTGGCAGTAAGGTTAATGAAAACAGTCACATCTATTTTTTCAGCAGTTTGAAACTCATCGTTCGACCATTTGTGTTGGTTCAAAAATTCATAAACTGCCTTTTGCATGGCATTGAACACTTCATTATCAACCCCTGATATCTTATCATGACCTATGGTCACTTTACAGTTGAGCTCCTGGGCAAAACCCAGTGATGCAAAAGTCATGGCAAATAAAACTAATAATACCCTAGCGCTCATTGTTCAACTGAATAATGTATTCTACAATTTTTCCCGCGGTTTCTTTTTTACTCAACAAAGGTAGCTCCAATTTCATGCCGCTTTTGTTGAGAATGGTCACTTTATTGGTGTCTGTACCAAACCCAGCTCCTTCGTCTTTCAACGAATTAAGCACGATGGCATCTGCATTTTTCCTTTTAAGTTTATCGCCGGCATTTTCAATTTCATTGTTGGTTTCCAACGCAAAACCTACTAACGTCTGTTTACCGTGTTTTATTTTACCCAGCTCTTTAAGTGTATCGATGGTAGACTCAAGTTCAATAGTTAAACCTGCATCCTTTTTCTTTATTTTCTCGTTGGCTGTTTGTTTAGGTCGGTAGTCGGCTACCGCCGCCGCTAACACAGCAATGCTGCAATCGGGAAAATGTTGGCTGCTGGCTTCGAATAACTGTTGTGCACTCTCAATATGAATTGTTGTAACGCCACTATGTGAAGTCTTTAACTGAGTAGGTCCGGTAACAAGGGTCACATCAGCCCCTTGTTCAGCAAGTGCCTCCGCTATAGCAAAACCCATTTTACCGGTACTATAGTTACCTATAAACCTAACCGGATCAATTTTTTCGTAGGTTGGTCCTGCGGTAACCAAAGCTTTTTTACCCTTCAGAGGCTTGTTTGCATTGAAGTGAGTATCCAACACATCAAATATCTCCTGAGGTTCCGCCATCCTGCCTTCGCCTACCAGTCCGCTGGCAAGAGAACCGTTGCCAACAGGTATTATTTTATTTCCGAATCCTAATAAAGTTTCAAGGTTTCTTTTGGTTGAAGGGTGCCTCCACATATCTTCATCCATTGCAGGCGCAACATAAACCGGACAACGTGCTGATAAGTATACTGCTTGCACCATATTGTCGCATATCCCATTTGCCATTTTTGCAAGGGTATTAGCTGAACACGGGGCTACCACTAAAACATCAGCCCACAAACCCATTTCTACGTGGTTGTTCCAAACAACCCCGTCTGATACATCTGAAATCACAGGGTGCCCGGAAACAGTACTTAAGGTAAGTGGTGTTACAAAATCTTTAGCAGCATTGGTCATTGCTACCCTCACCGCTGCACCTGCCTTCACCAAAAGGCGAACCAGCAAAGGAATTTTGTAAGCTGCAATACTTCCCGAAATTGCTATTATGACTTTTTTCCCTTTCAAAATGAACTGTGATTAAATCTCGCGATTACTGCTTAACGAACATAGTTTTTAGCACCTGCCCCTGATTGCGCAATTCAAGTACGTAAACGCCAGTAGCCCAATCTTTTACATCAAGCACAAATAAATTGTTGGTTTGGTTAGCGCCATTAAAGAAACTGTGAAAAGCATTTCTGCCGTAAGCATCAAAAACAGTGAGTTCTTCTACGCTGTTTGATGTTAATTCAGGTAAAGTGACATTAAGGCTTTCTGTACATGGCACAGGGTAAACTTTTACTCCATTCGCATTTGGAACCTCTAATACACCCACTGGGTATCTTATTTCCTCTGGTATTGTTACAAAATTGCTGCATCCAAAAGA
Organism: Chitinophagaceae bacterium; assembly: GCA_947454235.1. Classification (GTDB taxonomy): domain Bacteria; phylum Bacteroidota; class Bacteroidia; order Chitinophagales; family Chitinophagaceae; genus Flavipsychrobacter. The sequence goes on along the minus strand of CANGIY010000001.1, from coordinate 220,708 downwards.
ATTACTCAGGGTGTATGATATATTCGTCAGCCCTACCGACACAGGGGTTACCACTCCAGTTGTTGAACCAACTGTAGCTACAGCAGTATTTGAACTGCTCCATGTACCGCCAGGGGTTGCATTATTCAAAGTAACGGGCGTACCAGTATAAATTGTAGTAGGACCTGTGATAACTGAAATTGAAGGGATTGGATTGATTGTAAAACCAATTGATTGAGAGAAAGCACCGCAAGTATTGGTAATGGTATATATAACGGTATCTGTACCAGCAGCGAACCCGGTAAAAATACCGCTTGGACTTACTGTGCCGGTTGATGTATTGGTTACACGCCAAACACCTGTAGGCACATTCACATGAACAATTGATGACTGCCCTGAACATAAAGTTGTAGGCGAGGCTGTGAGTGGTGCAATTACAGGAACTGTATCAATCGATACATTCATAGTCACAAAGCAGCCGGTATTTTGAGACGTTGCGGTAATTACTGCCGAGCCATAATGCAAGGAAACAGCACTGTCCAAGCTACCGGAACCGGGCAAAAACTTCAATACTGTAGTATCAGAAGAAGTCCAGTTGACCCCCATACGAGTCGATGAAAATACAGACCAATACCTATCAGTTGCATAAGCCATTGTATCATTCACGCAAAAACGAGACGGACCTGTGATCGCCGTCGGAGTTTGATCGACAGTAATTCTTACTGCACTCCATCCGTTCAATGTTGAACCTCTGTAAGTGTAAGTGATAATACCAATGCCGGGAGAAAGCAACCTCAATGCTCCGGAAGTTGCAGTAACTGTTACAATAGCAGGTGTAGATGTAGACCATGATCCACCTCTGGTAGAATCAATCAACGTTCCTGAATTGCCCACACAACCGTGAATTGAAGATGGTACAATGATAGGACCTACTATAGGAAATGAATCAACCTGTATTGTATCCAACATCAAACAACCTGCTGAAGAAGTAAGCAATAAAATAGCATTTCCTACAGCAACTCCGTTTAATGTATCAGTAGTACCTCTTCTGGTTGCAGCGACACCACTTAATGAGACACTTGTTCCTGATGCAACCGAAAATGTAGTGTATGAACCTACTGAGAGGCTTGAGCTAATAAATACACCCGGCAACGGATTAACTGTAATAACAACAACTGCAGTATCAGCACCACAGGTATCAGAAAGTATATACCTGATAGTATCAACACCTGCCCTTAAAGGCATAAATATACCCGTCGCCCTGTTGATACGAATGATGGTAGTATCGCCACTCACCCAAATACCACCAGTAGTATCGTTGGTTAAAGTATCTGCAACGCCAACACAGATGGTGCCGGTTGTGCCACGATTAGCACCTACAACGGGCGGCACGGTGCAGGCAATAGAACGACCAAAGCCCAAAATGCAAATGATTGTTGCTAAAAATAATCTCATGTTTTGTACTCTATTTCTCAAAATTACAAATATTTGATGGCTAAGCCACCTTTTTATCGGTTATAGTGCTTTAAGTTGCGCCAAGCCATCTTTTCGAAATCAGACTGACTACTGATGAACGAACACCTGTACGAAGAATAGGCAACCCACTGTTTTGTATTCGTATTCTTATGTTGAATCTCAGCGTCCCAAACCAATTCTTTCTTCTTATTGACAATGAAAACATTGGAGTATGGGGAGCAATAATTCACGAAAATTGAGTGATCAGGCAACTCAACAACATTGCCTCCATTGGTAAGTTCACTTCTTTTTTGCCCATTCAAATTTATCGGATAAACATACTCCCACACTTTTTTGGCGGTATAAAGGTTGGTCTCATCTTCATGCAACAGCACAACTGAGGGAGGTCTATTGAGGTTGAGCGTATTATTATTGAAAACTAAAATTTCACCATTTTCAGTCACTTTAATTCCATGTTGGTCCCAAAACAATGCCGAATCAGGACAAGGAAGACCGGGATAATAAATGTTGCCGATGATATTACTCATTTGCGCGCCCGAATACTTGATTTTTACAATCTGGGCTATGTTCTTGAAACTTGTATAGATATTGCCTCTTTTTTCATCGAAATAAAAAGAGTTCTGGTGAATATCAAACAACGGCTTGCCTGTTTTACAACTGCGAAAGTCAACTTGTTTGTAATAGGTTGAAGACCTCCAATGCCACTTTATTTCGCCTTGGAAATTATACTCAATAACTGTACCGTAAAAATTACGAAGGCGATTGTCACCGACCATTTTTTCTGGGTTAGGACGCATCCACGGCTGACCCTGAGGTATAAGTATGGAATCTTCCTTAGACTTCGGTACCCAGTCCATGAATACCGTTTCATGACCCAGAACCATATAGTTACGTGACTTTAACTTAGTAAATTCATGGTGGTATCTCTCGTTGCTATCATTTTGGTTAATGACAGAATTTGTGGGAGGGCGCCACATTAGCAAACCATCATAGTCAATTTCAACGGGCTTATCGTTGGCAAGCAAAGTAATTGAAAAGTCGGGCGACATTTTTAAGTCACGCACAACAACATTGGGCTCAAGTACACCCTTTATAACCGGAAGGTACCATACAGGCTCTCCTTTCATGTTGTACAACACTTTCGATACGTCGCAAAACACATATGCATCTTTATACTTAAGTGCTTTCTTCTTTACCCACAATCTGAAGAAATTAGTATCAGTGTGGGGTGTACACCCTGTTTTAAACAAATGGATATCTCCAGTTGTTTCTTTTTTGTCTTTGTCCAATGAAACTACCCTCCAGCCATACCATGTATCAAAAGATGGAAGTTCAACAAGCGATTTGTTAGAATCGATGATTACTTTTTTAAATACTTTGGCGTTAAAAGAATCGAGGTTGACACTATTCGTTTTTGCGATTTCAAGACGGTACTTTGCAGCACCTGTTCTGGGAAAAGAAAATGGGACAAGCCGGTAGTTGACTTCTTTACCCTCTTTCGGCAAAATTTGTGCATTAACAAAGAAAGCCGACAGCATTAATGCCGCGGCTATTATAAATTTCATATTATATCGTTTGCCTGAAATGGTATTGTCTATTTTTTAGGATTAGTGTATTGTAGCAAAGAATCAATACTGATCTCACCATTATAAATTTTCACCAACTTCCTGTCCTTATCGTAAATAGTGATTTGCGGTAACGCAGAATACATGAAAGTTTTAGTAATAAACTCAGAACTATCAATGCCAATGTACATTGACGGATAGTCTTTCACTTTGTGGTTCTTGATAAAATCAGGCAAATAGCTTTTCATCACCGGGTTAGCCATCAGGATAAATTTGCTCTTACCGAACTTACTGATATTCTTTTCAATATTGTCGGTTTGCTCTTCACAATGCCCACAAGTTGGATTGAACATCATAACAAAAAGTGCCTTCTTGTTCTTAAAGTCGTTTTCGGTGTATTCCTGAGTAACTGTTGTGTGTACTTGTTTCTTTTTACGCCCTTTAGGACTATCGTCAATTTTGAAAGTATCAAGCGTTACCAAGCGTATTTTAGGCATTGGCGCACCAACAACTTTGTAGTCAATCTCCTTTTTTTCATTTTTTTCAGGAGATTCAACCATTATCTTTTTTTGACCATAGGATAGGCTAGTGAAACCAACTGCCATCAACAGGAAAAATGCTTTTTTCATAACGCTGCTAAATTAAGGGAATATGTTCAATAGAAAACATAAAAATTCACAATACTAAGTACCTTTCAAATGCTATGCCAAAGCATCAATTGCCAAAGCAATTCGCTTGCAGGCTTCGTCGCACCCAATTACTTCAACAATATTGAATACACCCGGTCCGAACTTGCCGCCAACCAACATTATGCGTAAAGGCAACATTACGTCGCCCTTTTTCAAGCCGGCTTCGGTAGCCATTGTCCCGAACATTTGCTCAAGCGCCGCGTGGTTGAAGTCGGTAGTAGTTTTTAAAGCAGCAGCGAACTGCTCAAAAAACACCTTTTTTGTATCGCTCCATTTGTCCTTAACCGCTTGTAACTCAGTGATAACCGGTGTTTCAAAAAAGAAACTTCCCTGCACCCAAAAATCTTTCAACAAGCTGCAACGGTCTTTAATCAAACCTATCACTTGTTCTAACAGGCTGCTATCGGCACCGGCATGTGCTTCAGGCATATATGGGCGAACCAGTGGCACCAGTTCAGCGGCACTCTTGTTTTGAATGTATTGGTGATTGAACCACTTAGCCTTTTCAAAATCAAATTTGGCACCGCCTTTATGTACTCGCTCAATCGAGAATTTCTCCACCAGTTCCTGAAGTGAGAAAATTTCAGTACCGGTTCCGTCATTCCACCCCAGCATTGCCAGCATATTAATGAAGGCCTCAGGCAAAAAGCCCATTTCACGGAAACCTGATGTAGTTTCATTCTTAATAGGGTCGTGCCATTTCATAGCAAATACAGGGAAGCCAAGGCGCTCGCCATCGCGTTTGCTCAATTTCCCATTGCCATCCGGCTTTAAAATGAGGGGCAAGTGCGCCCATTGCGGCATTTCATCTTTCCAGCCCAGATAGTCCCACAGCAACATGTGTACCGGTGCACTTGGCAACCATTCTTCACCCCTGAAAGCATGTGTGATTTTCATGAGGTAATCATCGACAACAACCGCCAAATGATACGTAGGCATGCCGTCAGCCTTCAACAGCACTTTGTCATCAACAAGGTTACTGTCAAACTGGGTCACCCCACGAATCATATCATTACAAACAATTGTCTGGTTTTCAGGCACCTTGATGCGCACCACATGTGGGGTGCCATTTTCAATCAAAGTCTTAGTTTCTTCAGCACTCAATGTAAGAGAGTTGCGCATTTTCGTGCGGGTGTTCTTATCATATTGTGCTGTGCTGTGTGCATCGACCCTGTAAGCATTGCGCATGTGTTCCAGCTCTTCAGGGGTATCAAATGCATAATAAGCGTGACCTGCAGCCACCAGTTGTTCAGCGTATTTTTTATAACCCGATTTCCTCTCGCTTTGCTTATATGGCACAAACGGACCACCTTTCAACGGGCTTTCGTCAGGAGAGAGTCCACACCATTCTAAACAGTCGTAAATGTATTCTTCGGCACCCGGCACGAAACGAGTTTGGTCGGTATCCTCAATTCTCAACACAAAATCACCGCCATGTTTGCGGGCAAAAAGATAATTGTATAAAACTGTACGAACTCCTCCCAAATGTAAACCACCGGTAGGACTTGGCGCAAACCTTACGCGAACTTTCTTATTCATGCCGCAAAGATAGCTTTCGCAAACCGATTCCTGAAAAGCCTATTTTACGATTGCTATGATTCCTTTTTGCCCGGCCGCAACAACAAGTTTCCCTTTTCTTGCTTTCCGAACAGTATGGAGACCTTTAATATCAGATGCTGCCTGCCAATTCATACCACCATTTGCCGAATAGTCGGCACCATTGGGGCCTATTGCAAGGTATCTTTTCCCTTTTAGTTGAATAACGCATTCTCTATATCCACGTGTGGGCTTTATGGGTTTTATCCATCGCTTGCCCCACTTCCTGCAAATGAAATTGTGATTGATTGTTGAAGTATCATTTTTGTAATCGCCACCTACAAGTATGCCATTACCATGCTTATCAACGGTAAAAGAAAAAACACCTGTTGTTGAAGATGTATGGTTCATCGGAGTAGATATGGTATCGAATGAAGTACACCGGCTTTTCGTAAACATTAAATGAGAGCCCACGCCACCTGTCGCAATCACAAAACCACCATTGGGTAAGCAATGCACATTGGAACAACTTGCAGCAAATGAAGCCTCGCCATTGGGCAATTTTGGGATAACTGGCGCTAACACAGGGAGCCAGTAGTTGCCACCATCAATTGTTTCCAGCATGAGTAACCTGCCTCGAATGGGGTCGCCATAAATGACACCTTTTTTATTGTTCCAGAAATCTATGCCATCAAAAAAAGCAGCGGTATCTGCATTGCGGTACACTTCCTTCCATGTTTGTCCGGCATCTTTAGTTATCAAGATAACAGCAGGCGACCCTGCATTTGCTACAACTGCATGTAAAGAATCGAAGGCATAGAGTGAGCGAAAGTCAGCAGTTTCGAATCCTTTTACGGTAAGTATTTTCCAATTTACACCACCATTGGTTGATAAACATACGGTCCCCTTCGATCCACCAAGCCAGACGACACTATCGTCAACCACTGAAATTGCACGAAATGATGCCGAAGTGTTCAGAGTATGTATTTCAAATTGCGGTAGTTTGCGTGCAAAAGATGTGTTGCAAAGAAATAGTGACAACAAAAGAATGGTCCCTAAATGCAATTTTGTTTTAAATCGTGCGTTTAAACTGCTTTCCATAAAACAAAGTTAAATTGAAGATTTCATTTCATAAGCTGTGACTAATTAGGCTAAAGTTCAGTTTTTTTACATTTCGCTTACAACCTCGAACAATAATTTGACAAAATATTTATACATATTTCTGCTTCTTTCTGTATTTAACACACCAAAGGTTGGAGTTGCCCAGATTGTTGTAAAAGGAACAATTGAAGACACCATGAACTTCCGGCAAATGATGTCGGTTTCAGTTGTTTTAGTATCAAGTAAAGATAGCGTTATTACAGACTTTGGTAGAACTAACTACGCAGGCGTCTTTGCGCTACACGTACCCCAAAAAGGCAAGTACCATTTCAGGGCCTCATATCCGGGTTTTGCCGACTATTCCGATGAACTCAATATCACAGGTGACTCTGCGAATCTTGGTAAAATTGCCATGCTTTCCCGCGAGCATTTGCTGAAAGAATTCGTGATTACTAAACAGATTGCAGCGATAAAAATTAAAGGTGACACCACAGAATACGTCGCTGATAGTTTTAAGACCAAGGCTAATGCCAGTGTTCAGGATTTGTTGAAAAAACTGCCCGGCATTCAGGTTGATAAGGACGGTAAAATAACCGCTCAGGGTGAAACCGTCAATAAAGTACTAGTAGATGGTGAAGAGTTCTTTAGCGATGACCCTAAAGTAGTTACGCAAGGTTTGCAGGCAGTAGCTGTTGATAAGGTACAGGTGTTCGACAAAAAAAGCGAGCAGGCTGAGTTTACAGGTATCGACGACGGACAAAAATCAAAAACCATCAATCTGGAACTCAAGGAAAACGCGAAAAAAGGCTATTTCGGCAAATTGGATGCCGGCGGTGGTACCGACGGCTATTACCAGGAGCAGGGTATGATTAATGCCTTCAAGGGTAAAAGGCAACTTTCAGCTTTTGGTATTACTTCTAATACCGACAAGGCTGGTTTGGGTTGGAATGAAAACGATAAATTCGGTGGTTCGTCAGGCAATACAGTAATTTCAGACGATGGTTCGTCGTACACGTTTTATTCTAATGCAGGCGATTTCTCAAACTGGGATGGAAAATACAACGGCGAGGGTTTGCCAAAAACAAGTACCGGAGGTGTTCACTACGCCGATAAATGGGACGAAGACAAAAACCACATAAGCGGCAATTACCGATATGGAGCGCAGTCGGTAAACATTGAAGGTGGCACTACTACTCAGTATATTTTACCGGGCAACAAAGGTTCACTTCAAAAGGAAAACAAAACACAAAGCAGCCTTAACTATCGCCATGGTGCTGATGGCTTTTTTGAGAAAAAGATTGACACTAACACAACAGTCAAGTTAACAGTAGATGCCGGCTTAAAACACTCTCAGATAAATTCTTATTTCCTTGATTCTACTTTGAATGACGAAAACAGCTTCGTTAACGCCAACCTGCGTAACATGTCTTCTACTACCGATGCACAATACATGAATTCAAGCCTTTCGTTTAAACGCAAGTTTGCTAAAAAGGGCAGAACGTTGAGTGTAGATGTAAAAGAGAATTACAATAATTCAACTTCACTGGGCACTTTGAACTCTTCTTTGGTGTACCAAGATTCAGTGACCAAGAAAGATACCTTCACGTTCACAAACCAGGAAAAAGACAATAACTCAAGGAAGACAGCATTTTCTTTCAAGGCAGTTTATACCGAACCGCTTTCTAAAAAATTCTTTCTGGATATTAATCTTCAATCTACTGTGAATAACAGCTTCGCCAACAATGCCTCCTACGATTTAAAAAACGGCATGGTATCTAAGGTTATGGACTCTATGTACAGTAGTAATTTCAAGTACCACATTTTGAACAACCGCGGCGGCTTCAGCCTGAAGTATGACTTTGAAAAAATTAAATTCAATTTTGGCTCTGACTTTACTGTTACGCGATACCTGCATGAAAATGTACTTGACAGTAACAGGAGGTTGATTAAATACTATTACAATGCCTTCCCTTCGGCAGGCTTTGTGTACAAGCTGAAAAAGCAAACAAGTTTCTATTTCAACTATAACGGCTCTTCCAGGCAACCAACCATTGAAGAGGTTGCGCCATTAAAACAAAACAACAACCCATTGAATGTGATGATTGGTAACCCCAATCTGAAACAATCTTTCTCTCACAGGTTAAGCCTTTCTTTCAATGACTACAAGGTGCTGTCCAACAAATACACCTACTGTAATGTAAGCTTCAACACGACCGAAGATGCGATTTCAGCCCGCCAAACAATCTCGGCTATGGGTAACCAAACACAGTACATCAACACCAACGGCAACTATTCGTGGGACTATTACCTCTCGCAAGGTGCAAAAATTAAAAAAACCAATTTGTATTTGTCGTTGCACACCAGTGGCGATTTTAACCACAACAACAACTTCGTAAATAACGTAGCAAACACCTCAGACAACAACAGTTATACAGTAGGTTCTTACATCAGCTACGAAAAAGAAAATAAGTTTTCATTTGAATTAGACCCACAATACACTTACAACGACAATAAGGCAACAATCAGCTCGTTTGCGAATAGCTATTATATGTTTAAGTGTGAATTCTCGACATCAGTTCAAATCACTAAAAAACTGGACATCAATACTTCGGTTGAATACATCACCCGCGAAAAAACAGCAGTCTTCAACCAGAATAAAGATGTAATTCGTTGGAATGCCTACATAGCCCAAAAGTTATTAAAAGGCGACAGGATGGAAGTGAGGCTTTCGGTGTTTGACATATTGAACCAAAATATTGGCTACCAACGTACCGCAAATGATGGTATAGTTACCGCTAATTCTTACAATACCATAAAACGTTATGGTATGCTCAATGTTATTTGGAACTTCAACAGCAACCCGGCTACAGGAGCGGAAAAAGATAACGATGACTAGAATTTCTCTTATAATTGCTTTTTTGGTACTCAGCTTTTGTGCAAACGCTCAACTTGTGTTTTCGGGGAAAATTGAGTTTGAGCGAAAAAAGAACATTCATAACTTGATGAAGGGTGAAGAATGGTTTGAAAGAGTGAAGGCGAACGTACCAAAAAATGTAGTTCACTACTTTGACCTTTATTTTGATACCGGCACTTCAGTTTACAAACCGGGACGAGAAACAGACAATCCAAAATCATGGTACACCGACCAGCCGGGATCTGACAATCAGGTATTGTGTAATTTCAAAACAAAAAAGTTCAAGTCGCGTAAAAACATCTACGAACAAACCTTTATGGTTGAAGACACTTTCAAAAAAATTGTTTGGAAATCGAAAGATGAAATCAGAACCATTGCCGGGCATCAATGCAGAAAGGCTGTAGGTGTAATTTGCGACTCGGTGTATGTTGTTGCTTTTTATGCTGAAGACATTCCGCTACCGGGTGGTCCTGAGTGTTTTGGCAACCTGCCGGGAATGATATTGGAGATTGCGATACCCCGTCTTCACACCACCTGGACCGCCACAAAGATAGAAACTGTGAACCCTGACGTAAAAGATCTAAAAATCAATGAAAAAGGCAAGAAAATAGATACTAAGTCGCTCGTACAAACCCTCAAAGAAAGTTTCAGTGACTGGGGCAAGTATGCCGACCGCAATATCACTTGGTCGATACTGTAACCCCGTAGTGCTTTGCTGCATTTATACATTTTGTTGTTTGCATTGATTACTTCAATTCTCAAGCTTTCATTTACTTTTGTAACCATTGATAGCACTTATTGCAACATCGATTTTCAACAATGCTCGAGAAACTGAAAAATATTGCGCTAAAGCCTCAAACACTTTTCATAGTGTACATGCTCGCAGCCATTGTAGCAGCACTGCAGTTTTATTTTCAGGGCACCCACGCTTACTACCCTCCGGCACCAGGCACACTACCTCCCGACATAATGAACAAGCCCGAATTGTACAACCAATTTGCGGGCAAACAACTGACCGAATACAATAATTATCTCATTTTTAAGTGGTCATACTTCCATCTTTTAGATGGTAAAAACCTGTATGGTCTGTACCCCGATTGTCATTGGGATTTTTATAAATACAGCCCCACTTTCTCGTTTCTAATGGCGCCAATGGCTTACCTGCCTGATGCTGTTGGACTTTCAATCTGGAACATCATTAATGCACTTTCTCTGTTTTTCGCCATTAGAACCCTTCCAATCACTGAAAAAAAACAAATATACCTAACATGGTTTGTGGCGTTAGAACTTCTAACCTCACTGCAAAACCACCAAAGCAATGGACTAATGGCTGCGCTGTTGATTGGTGCTTATGGCTGCCTGAATAAAGGAAAAACCGGATGGGCAGCGCTATGGCTGGTGCTTTCGGTGTATATCAAAGTTTATGGGGCTATCGGGTTTTGCATGTTCCTTTTCTTCCCAAAACAGCGCGTGAAGTTTGTGCTTTATTCTGCATTGTGGTTTGTGGTGTTGGGGGCTTTACCACTTTTCGTGACCCCTTTAAAAACACTATTGTGGCAGTACCAGAACTGGGGCATCTTATTGAAAGCTGATGCTTCAGAAGCCACCGGGCTATCAGTGGCGGGCTGGCTTTCAACATGGTTTGGACTGAATGACGTAAAGGCGGCTGTGAGTATTGCAGGCATTTTATTGTTCCTTGCGCAGTTTATCAACTTTAAAAACTTCACCAACAAAAGCTACCAAATGCTGTTGTTGGCATCCATGTTATTATGGGTGGTAATATTCAACCATAAAGCTGAATCACCCACATTTGTTATTGCAATTGCAGGGGGTGCAGTGTGGTACTATAGTTCGCCTAAAGCCACTTGGCGAACTGCTTTAATTGTTTTTGCATTTATAGTCACTTGCCTTGGTACTACCGATGTGTTCCCCCCAATTGTAAGACACACCTTTTATTACCCCTATAAAATCAAGGTGTTGCCATGTATTATTTTATGGGCTGTGGTATTCTGGGAAACAATCAGCCTGAAACGTGGCGCCAATGCTGATGAAATTGGGCATGAAGCGCTTGTTTAAATTTCACCTATTTAATAAGTCGTATCTTTAGACAATTACTTTAAAAAAACACCTTCCGTTTCATTTTTCACGCAAAAATAATAGCATTACTATTCTCAAGAATAGTAAAACAATGTAACTTTGTGCAAACATTTCTGACATGCAACTACACGTTCATTTTAAAATGAACCATAACCTCTATCTACGTGACCCAGAAAGTTCTGAGCTTGGGAAAAACATCATTAAGTATGGGATAGAACTCATTCATGATACAGGATTTGAGGATTTCACTTTTAAAAAACTAGCTAAGGCTATCGGCACCACCGAAGCTGGCGTTTATAGATATTTTGAAAACAAGCACCGGCTGCTTACCTACCTCACTACCTGGTATTGGACATGGCTTGAGTACCAGTTTGTATTTCAGACCAATAACATCACCGACCCTGGTGCTAAAATTCAAATACTGCTGAACCTCCTTATTTCAGTAGGCAACAATTCTATTACATCTGAACACATTAACGAGCGGAAATTACATAGCGTTGTGATTGCTGAAGGCAATAAATCGTACTTCACGAAACACATAGATGAAGACAACAAATCGCTTTTATTTAAACCCTACAAAGATTTGTGCCAGCGAATAGCCGACGTGTTTCTGGGCTATAGCCCTGCATTTCCGTTCCCGCACTCACTAGCAAGTACAGTTATTGAAACTGCCCATCATCAATATTACTTTCAGGAACACCTACCGCGTCTTACCGACTTCGGGCAGGCAGTGGGTGGAAATGATTTGATGAAGTTTTTAGAAGAATTAGTGTACAGCCCGCTCAACAAATATTGTTGAGCAGGTTTTATTTAGTTCAATATTCCTGCGGCATACTGTACAGCATACCATGCTTTTTGCTTTTTTGCTTTTAGTTCTGTAAGCTTCTGAACAGACTCCAGTAATTTCAATTCACGAGCATTGATCATAAAAAGCGTTGACTCACCCAGCTCATACTTTTGACGCTCACTACGCAGCATCACCTCCGCATATTTAACCACATTGCTGTAGTGTTCAACCTGTTCGCACAGTGAATTAAATTCATTGTAGCTTGCTCTAATCTTGTTTTCAATTTTATACCCTGCTTGCTCCTTTTCTATATCAGTTTCTTCTATTTTCAAAGCGGCACCCTTTACTGCACCCCGTGCCTCTCTCATCAACAACGGTAAAGAAAATTCTATGCCTACTTTATTGTTGGCACCCAGGGCTTCATAAAATTGCTCACCCGGCGATTTAAAATCTTTCGATAACAAGCTCCCCGAAACGCTTAGCTTAGGTAAAAGACTTTGCTGTTTTAGCTTTTTGTCAATTTTCAAAGCGTCCATCTTTCTCCATAGCATTTGGTATTTGGGGTGATTACTTACAAGCGCCAGCAAAGAATCGAGTTGTACGGAATTCTTACTCAATTGCGCTTCAAGTATTGAAGTATCGGGCACAATGTTGTCGTACCACTTCGCCGGCACATCGTTCTCCAACCACAAATAGTTCGCCTGCTCCAAGGCTGCATTCTGATAACTCAAAGATGCACTTTCAGCCTGTTGCCTGAGAGCCATTAACTGTCCCAGCGCCTCAATTGTATCTATACCCGGACGGCTGCCTTGTACTACTTCTGTTTTCAGGAAACTAAGACGCGCTTCGTTTGACCTTACCAATGCCATTGTTCTAGAATATATCTGGTATTCCCTCACCCAGTTCATATACGCTCCAATAGCTTCATATATCAAATCATTAACTGTCAACCTGCGTTCTTCTTCACTCACTTTCTTCATGGCTTGCGCTTGCTGTAACGCAGCACGGCGTTTGTCAAAAAACAGGGCATTCGCCGGAACTTTCACACCCACATACCCTACGCTACCTTTTGTAGACTCAGGATTTAGGTAATACCCCTCCGCTTTATCAACCCCTGCTTTAATATCAACTCCATACCATGTTGGAATCAACAATTCATGCCGGGTATAATTGAAGTATTGTTTATCGCCCAATGTTTTACTTTCTGTTGCACTGGTAAACCCCGGATCAAAGGCGCCCCTCGATTTCAGCACTTCTGCCTTTGATTTATCGACCTGAATCGTTGCTACTCTAACAACAGGATGATACGTTCGTACGATGTTCATGAAACTTTCCAACCCAAGTACCCGCACTGTATCATTTGCCATTAATGTGGCTGAAAGTAACAAACCGACGAACAAAGCCAGACTACTTTTTATACTTATCATCACTCTTTGCTTTTTGTTTTTCGTAATATTCCGGCGGGAAACCGTTGATGTTCCTCCACAATTCATACCATATCGGCACACTCTTCAATAAAGCGATACATTGCGCACCCGTACCTATTCTCAGTCCTGGAGGCCATTTACGGGCAGCCCCACCTTCTGACACCAACACCCTGAATTTCCCTTTTTCATCTGCCGCATTTTCTATTGCGACTATTGTCCCTTCAAATGTACCGTAGCTAGCTTGTGGCCAACCGCTGAAGACTATTGCCGGAAATCCATCGAATAAAAACCGTACTGTTTGGCCCTCTTTCAAAAGTTGCAAATCAACGGGTTTTACAAACATCTCTACCGCCAAATCGTTTTGGTCAGGTACTATCTCAGCAATTTTTTCTCCCTCCTTTACTATTTCGTTTATACCTGCTTTATTTGCCTGAACAATCTGCCCATCTTGCGGGGCAAGAATGTAGTACATTCCGTTTCTTATGGTGTAGTTAGTTAATTGATTCGAAAGCTTTGCTATCTCCGCATTACCCGTAGCCAACTCACCCGAAACAGATGCTTTCTCACTGCTCGCCTTCATCATTTTCTCGAGATAATCTTGTTTTGCTTGCGTCAGTTCCGAACACGTATTCCTATATTTTATTTGCGCTGAAGTCTTTTTTGCAAGAGCCGCCTGCAAGTACTGATTTCTCTGTTCTACCTGCATTGTAGAAGCCAAACCGCTGTCGCGCATAATTTTAATGCGTCTATATTGTTCTTCTGCAATCTTGAAATCAGTGTTGGCTGCGTTCATTTCCATGCTATCACTCACAATTTTCCGTTGCAACTGCCCTGTTTTTATTTGCAGGTTGTTTTCCATTGCAGCAATTTGGGCATCGATGAAAGATTGCTTCTGCTTGTACGCCTCCAAACCTCCTTTTTTAGCATCTAATTGTTCTGATGTTCTCTCAACAAAAGCCGGATCGAGGTAACTATCCTTTATTTCCCCCAATTGCACCAACGTATCTCCCTTTTTCACCACATCACCTTCCTTCACATACCATTTTGTAATCTTCCCCGCAATAATTGTGTTAATTTCCTGTGGTCGCTGCTCCTGCCTTCTTGAAGTAACCAACCCTTTTGCTCTAATATTCTGTGTCCAGGGTAAAAACAGTGTCATCATCGCAAGTACTGTTACACCAATTAACCAGTATTTAATAGTGCTCTTCCTGCCTTCGAGATATATCATTCCCACTGATTCTAAACGAACTCCACCTAAACGTTTTACTACCTCCTGCATATTATCTAACCTTTTTTACGTTTTGATTTTCAATAACCAACACCTGATCGCACTTTTCAGCATAATCCTTATCTGTAGTAACCACTATTACCGTTGTTCGTGGAATTTGAAGCAGATACTGCTTGATTTGCAACACATATCGGTCCTCCATACCTACCCAAGGCTCTTCAAGTAACAACAGTTCTGGCTCGTGGATGAGGGCGCGCAACAACAAAATTTTCCTCACCGTATTTCCCGGCAGATGAAACCCCGTAGGCTGCAACTGAAAATCGAATCCTTCTTTTTTGCTTTTGATGAAATCACCCAAACCAACCAATTCGCTGAGCATTACCAACTTTTGCATATTTACATTGGTGCCTCCCATAAGAATGTTCTCCATGATGGTACCCCGGAAAATACTCTGTGAGGTCAATACCACACCTACGTGTTCCCGCACTGTCGATGCATCGAAATTGCCCATCGGTATACCATTCAGGTTCAGCGACCCTGAATAAGCGTCGTATATGCCACCAATCACTTTGAGTAATGTGGACTTACCGGAACCCTGATTGCCGGTGAGAACAACTTTTTCACCCGGTGCAATTTTGAACGCTGCGTTTTCAAGTACCGTTTTATCGCCGACGCATATTGTCAACTGACTGGCTTCAATTTCTACACCACCATCGGCTTTTTCAAATTTCATTGAACCTGAATGCTCTTTGGGCAAGTCGGGCAATTTGTTTATTTTTTCAACGCTTGTGAGCACGTCGTAGATTTTATCAAGGTTTACAATCAATTTTTCAACCGATTCAATAACCATCATGATCACCATTTCAGCTGCGATAAATTGCCCAATGTTCAATTGCTGTTCAACCAATAAGTAAGAACCAACAATCAACATGGCACCAATGATTGTTACTTTAAACCCAATCAACGTACGGTATTGTAAAAGGAGTATTTTAAAATGCTCAGTTGCCGCTGCCAAATAACCGCTTAGATAGCTATCAGTCATTTTTATGTGCATGGAATCGTCTTTAGCAAATTTGTAGGTTGCACTGAACCTTGACAATTCCTGCAAAAACGACGCCACTTTGTATTTGTAATCGCTTTTTGCCAAACTGGTCTGTAAACCTCGGTTCCCTGTTTGTCGAAGAATAACAAATAATATAGTGAGTAACAACAAACCAAAAAAGATAAAAACCGGGTGGTAAAATGAAAGAAGAATTAATCCAAACAGAATTTGAATGGATGCTGCCGGCAAATCCAACAAAATTTTCGAAATACCCTTTTGCAGTGAAATGATGTCAAAAAACTTGTTACTCAACTCCGGAAGGTAATAACCTTGTGTCTCCGACAAACTCAATTTAGGAATCGATTCTGCGTAAATAAGTGAATACCGAACAAACAATAATTGCTGAATTCTTTCGATAATTTTCATTTGAGCCACTTGCAGCATTCCTGTCGCAAATACTCCGGCAATTACAAAGACAATCAAAACCACAAGTGATGTAGACATTGAACCGCCCATCACAAAACTGATAATAGACTGTACCCCGACAGGTACCGACAACTGAACGATACCCGAAAAAATGGCGAAAAAATAAATGGTATAAATTTCCCGACTTTGAAATCTCAAAACCTCCAATAGCTTTTGAACTGTATTCACCCTGTTTGCCATAATCTTAAACTGATTGCAAGACAAAAGTAAGAGTGATAGAATTACAAATGATAGCTTTACTATCAAATTTATGTTAAATACTATCTCATGGGGTGCAAAGCTTTTTAGAACATTGGAAACACAGCAAAATGCAGGGTCTCATGACCTCGCTCACAAAAAAATTGAAAATAAAAATGTACTAAAAAGAAGCCGTTGAGTGACGTAGGCCAGCACAGTTTGGGAAAAGTTGGGACAAAAAAAAGACCTCGATAAGAATATCGAAGCCTTATTTACACCTTATGAAAAATATACCCACCACAAAAGTAGTATACAATGATGATTCAGAGGAAACTTGATTAGTTAACATTTCGTTAATAGTACTATTAAAGTGTGTAAATCCCTGAAAATGAATTGAAAGTATTTTCCAACTAAATTCTGTAATTGCCTGTCTTTTGTATAGAATTTCGAACAATTTGAAATCAAATACCTAATTTTAGTGCTCAATTACTCTAAAACTCTAAGATGAAATATTTTTCAAGCTTACTCCGTTTTTCAATTCTGCTATTTTTAGCGGGACTTCTTCAAACAAATGTGAGTTTTGCTGACGGCGGAAACGGTGTAACAATCCTAATTCCTCACAGCGATACAGCTATTTGTAATGGTGATTCAATCACTATGCGCGTGACCAATTTTGGCTACCACGCCTCTCCTTCAGGTATCTCGGCTGATGATGGGTATTCAGGTGTTGTACCAATCGGATTCAATTTCAAGTTTTATGGTAATACTTATAACAAATTAGTCATTGGCTCTAATGGCGACCTGTGTTTCGACACGGCAATGGCTGGAGGCTATGACGCTTGGACTATTTCTTCGGGAGTACCGGGTAACACTTCAGTAAAAAATTGTATTCTAGGTTGTTACAACGACATTTTTGTACCTGCCGGCGGTCTTATTACTTATGGTGTTGCGGGTACTGCTCCATACCGCCGTTTTGTGGTTAACTTTTGTACTGTTTCGCTTTACCAGTGTACCTCTACAAAAGAATCATTCCAAATGGTTTTGTACGAAACAACAAACGTGATCGAATCGCACATCAGATATAAAGATACTTGTAGAGGTTGGAACGGAGGATACGCTATAGAAGGTGTTCAAAATTCTACAGCAACTGCAGGTACTACTGTAGCCGGCAGAAATTACCCTGATTTCTGGTGGACTTTTAATGCTGAGGGTCGTCGTTTCACACCTGACACAACTTACTCAAGTTATTCTGTTGACTCAATCGCATACAACCCTGTTTCTCAGGATACATCTAATATTTACTGGTATGCTGATACTACATTCATTGGTACAGGTACTTCAATTACTGTTCATCCGAGTACTACCACTGTCTATAAGGCGATGTCTTACTCTTGTTCTGACACATCTTCTTCTGTAAGAACGGTGATAGTTAACAGACCCGGTGTAGGTCCTATTACTGGTCCAACTTCAGTATGCCCAGGCGCATCAATAACACTTGCTGATACTTCAACAGGAGGCTACTGGGTAAGTTCAGACCCCACAATAGCAACTATTAATACTTTAACCGGACAATTGACCGGGCTAACGAGCGGTACCGTTGCTATAACTTACAGCTACACAAATGCGTGTGGTTCTTATCAAGCTATAACAAACATCTCTGTAACCAGATTACCTACAGCAGGTTCTATATCGGGACTATCATCAGTGTGTGTGGGTGGTACAATGCGTTTGTATGATACAACATTTACAGGTGGAGCTTCAGGTGTTTGGAGCAGTGCAAATACAGCAATTGCGACAATTAGCGCCGATGGTAATGTTCGTGGCGTAAGTGTTGGAACAACCAATATTACTTTTACTGTTACCGGAACTTGTGGAACAGCTTACGTGGTTCGCTCGATTTTGGTTACAGTTTCTGCCTACGGTGGTGTTATCAACGGTGCAAGCAGTGTGTGTTTGGGCACCTCAAGCGGATATACTGATACTACCGGAACAAGCGTTGGCGTATGGTCGGTATCAAGTACAGCAATCGCAACAATTACTTCGGCTGGTCGCTTGACTGCACTCAATTCCGGAACAGTTACTATTTCATACACTGTTTCAGGCTCATGTGGTGTTGCAACTGCTACTAAAGTAATTAATGTTATCACAGCAACTGCAGGGGCTATCACTGGCCCAACTTCAGTTTGTGTTGGAAGTTCAATTACTCTTTCTGACACATTAACAGGTGGAACATGGAGTGTTACAGGGCCATCGGCAAATATCAATGCCTCAACAGGTGTTGTTACAGGCGTTTCGGCTGGAACCGCGATGATAACGTACACTTATACCGGCACTTGCGGTACAGCTAACACAGGATATTCAATTACAGTCCTAGGTCCACCGGCAGCACCTGCGGCCATTTCTGGTGCTTCGTCTGTATGCCCTGGTGCTTCTATAACTCTGACTGATGCAACAACTGGTGGCATTTGGAGTAGCTCTAATACTGCCCTTGCTACCGTAAACGCAGCCGGCCTGGTGACGGGCGTATCAAGTGGCAGCGTGACAATATCATATTCTGTTTCAAATTCTTGTGGTTCAACTTCAGCAATAAAAAACATTACCGTTAGCCCGGCGACAAGTGTTAGCTCAATCAGCGGTCCTTCGAGTGTTTGCGTTGGTGCAAACATAACGCTCACCGATGCAACTACAGGTGGTACATGGAGCTCAAGTGCTACTGGTATAGCCTCTGTAAATCCGACTACGGGTGTTGTAAATGGTCGTGCTTCCGGCACAGCAGTTATCACTTATACGGTAACGGGCACTTGTGGCGCAGCAGCGGCTATTTATACAATAATTGTAACCTCGGTGCCTTCGGTGAATGCCATATCCGGTATTTCAACAATATGCCGCGGTACTACAACTACACTTACCGATTTAACAGCAGGTGGTACATGGAGCAGCACAACTACATCAGTTGCTACAGTATCATCTACCGGCGTTGTAACAGGAGTTGCAGCAGGTACTTCAACAATTTCTTATACAGTTACAAACTCTTGCGGTGCAGCCGCAGCAACAATGGTTGTAACTATTAATACTGCACCTACAGCTGGCACAATCTCTGGCGCAACCAGCGTATGTGGTGGCACCAGCACTACCCTCACTTCAACGGTTACTGGCGGAGTTTGGTCTAGCAGCAACACTTCAGTGGCTTCTGTAAGTTCATTAGGTGTTGTTACTGGCGTGGCAGCAGGTTCTGCTACAATTACATACACTATTACGTCAACCTGCGGAACTGCGTCAGCTACTTATGGCATGACAGTGAATCCGGGTGCAAATCATGGTGTTATCACTGGTGCATCAACTGTTTGTACAGGTGCAACCTCTACACTAGCTGAAACTGTAAGTGGTGGCACTTGGAGTTCTTCTTCAACCAGCATTGCTACTGTTTCTTCTACAGGTGTGGTGAGAGGTGTTTTGGCTGGAACAGTTGTAATAACCTACACAGTTTCTAATACCTGTGGGACAGTATACGCAACATTCCCAATTACGGTTAACGGAACACCATCAGTTGCTGCAATTACCGGAGCTTCAACTCTTTGTACCGGAGCAACTACAACGCTTGCCGATGCAACTACAGGCGGTACATGGAGCAGTAGTAATACTGCAATTGCTACTGTGTCTTCAGCAGGTGTAGTAACAGGTGTGAGTGCAGGAAGCGTTTCTATTTCTTACACAGTTTCTTCAACATGCGGTAGCGTTTCAGTTGGTAAAGTACTTACCGTAAGTGGTACGCCTTATGTAGCAACTATTACAGGTGCAACAACTGGCTGTGTTGGTACTACGGTTACCCTTAGCGACTCAACAACAGGTGGCACATGGAGCAGCAGCAATACGGCATTGGCAACTGTTTCTTCTACAGGAGTTGTTAGGTGCATTGCGACGGGAACTGTAACTATTAGCTATACAGTTAGTTCTAGCTGCGCATCGCGTACTGTCACTAAATCATTAACACTTGCTACGGGCGCAACTGCGGGTACTATTTCAGGGCTTTCTGCTGTTTGTGTGGGTTCTGCAATCACACTTACATCAAGCGGCACTAGCGGTGGTACATGGACAAGCAGTAATACATCAATTGCAACTGTTGCGGGTGGTGTTGTAAGAGGCGTTGCAGCAGGCACAATCAATATCACATACTCTGTAACAACAGCATGTGGTACTGTTTCAAGCTATAAATCAGTTGCAGTAAGTGCGGCACCAACAGTTGTTTCAATTACAGGAGCTTCTAATATTTGTGTGGGCACTTCTTCCACTTATACCGATGCATCAGCTGGTGGTGGCTGGATCAGTAGCAATACAGCAATCGCAACAGTGAACTCTGCTGGTGTATTAACAGGTATTAGCGCCGGCACAATTACACTTACCTACTTTATTACCAATGCTTGTGGAACTGCATCTACCACCAAATCTATTACAGTCGGTAGCCTTTCGGCAGGAGTTGTTTCTGGTGCTTCAACATTGGCAGCAGGTGCCTCTACTACTTACACGAATACTGTTTCGGGTGGTACATGGAGTGTTTCCAGCACAACGCTTGGCACTGTAAATGCTACTTCAGGAGCATTTACAGCTATTACAGCAGGTATAGATACAATTAAGTACACAGTAACTAATGTATGCGGAACAGCGGTTGCACGTAAGGCAGTTACAATTACTGCCCATAAAGACAACCCTACTGTAAGCGCAAACACATCGGGAAGTGATATCAAGGTGTATCCAAATCCTTCAACAGGAATTTTCAATGTTGTAAACACAACTCAACAAATTGGTAGAATAATCATTACCGACGCTACAGGAAAACAGATCATGGATTTGACTTCGAATGAAAATCAAATTGAACTCGACCTAAGCAATTATGCTAAGGGCATGTACATGGCTATTTTCTTCGACGGCGAACAAACTGTTGTCCGCAAACTGGTCATTGAGTAAAAACTCTTTAATAAAAAAAATAGGCTGCCCTTTCAAAACGGCAGCCTATTTTTTTTGATGCTGAAATTCAATAGATCTGCTACAGTTTTTTTACTGCCAGATACCGCACAACACTATATTCGGCTACCTTTACAGCATCCACATCAATGTGGTACAAAATTTGCAATTTTAGATATACACGGTAATCAGTCTTTCATGAAACGTTTTATTTGCACATTGTCTGCTTTAGTTGCACTAACTGCTGCAACTTTTGCTCAAAACAAAACAGCCAAACTCTCTCCCCTCACGCAAAACTTCTTAAGTGCACAGAAAAGCACTTCTGATGCAGCCGGTAGAGTACCCAATTACAACTACAAGCTTATCGACAACAGGTGGTTCGTCAGCTCGCTCATAAAAGTGAATCCTGACGTTGATGAATCTCGCCTGAATTTGATGGGTGTAAAAATTGGCACCAAGGCAGGTTCAATATGGACTGCTCAAATTCCAGTTGACAGTGTGGTTCCATTCACGCAAGTAGCCGGACTCAACTACATTCAACTAGACGTACCAATTATACCGACTCTCGACTCTGCACGCAGGCAAACCCATGCCGATTCAGTGCACAGGGGCATCAATCTACCTTCTCCGGTAGCAGGCAGAAACGTGATTGTAGGCGTAATAGATGCAGGTTTCGACTATACCAACCCTACATTTTATGATACCACCTTCAGCCAGTATCGCATTAAACGAATTTGGGCTCAAAAAACGACAGGAACACCGCCTTCAGGTTTTACCTATGGCAAGGAATACACTGACTCAAACCTAATGCGTTCAGCAGGCTACGATACCATTATTACATCGCATGGCTCACACGTAGCAGGAATAGCGGCTGGGTCGGGGCACGCTACCAATTCTTTCAACAACAAGTGCAAGGGATTTGCCTACGAAAGTGATTTAGTTATGGTTGGTATTATGCCCGCACCTTCACAATGGATGTCGGCAGGAGAGTCAGACATCATAGACGGCATGAGCTATATTTACAATTATGCCGCTTCAGCCGGTAAACCTGCGGTGGTGAATTTAAGTTGGGGCAGCACCCTCGGTCCACACGACGGAAGATCACTGTTCAGCGAGGCTTGCGACGCACTTACGGGTCCGGGAAAAATATTCGTTTGCGCTGCAGGGAACAATGGTGAAGATACTGTTCACCTTCAAAAAATATTTTCGGCAATCGATACTACTGTAAGCACATTTGTTACTTATTCACCATACCTCGACACCAACCACCTCGAGACGTGGGTTGATATGTGGGGTGACTCTACACGAAGCTTTTGTGTGAATGTAAAATTGTACAATGGCAGCACAGCATACGATTCAACAGGTTTCATTTGCCTCAGTGATACAACACTCAACTATAGTTTGGTGGGCGGCAGCCACGATACTTGCCATGTAACTATAACGACAATAACCACCGACTACAATGGTAAACCACATGCTTTTATCAAGTTTCAAAGCCACAACCATGATAACATTTGCCTTACAACAAAAGCAACTGCCGGCACTGTAAATATGTGGGAAGGTTATGTATTCCCACCTTCAGGCTATTATGGCGCATTGAAAAAATTGGGCTATACATGGGCTGTTTCTGGCGATACTAAAATGACGGTATCTGATATTGGTTGCACTAAATCTGCAATTACGGTAGGTGCCTACACTTCAAAAACCGGGTTCATTAATATTTCTGGTGCCGGGCTTTACTATCCCGGGGCTCTTAAGTACCGAATAGCTCCATTTTCGAGCATCGGGCCAACAGCAGACAACCGTGTAAAGCCGGATATTACAGCTCCGGGGTTTGGTGTTGTTTCTGCCATCAGTTCTTACGATACTACTTTTAACCCAACAGGAAGCTCTTACAGCTCGGTGATAGGGGCTGATACAATTGGACTGCGTACGTACCGCTACGCCATATTTGCCGGTACTTCAATGGCTTCACCGTGCGCCTCGGGCGTTGTGGCAATGATGCTCCAGTTATCACCTGCGTTAACCCCTGACAGTGTAAAAACAATTCTGAAAAACACAGCTTTGTTAGACATTTTCACCGGTGCATTGCCACCAGCGGGCAATAATACCTGGGGGCACGGAAAATTGAATGCCTACGGTGCAGTGAGATTTTTAGCCCATGAACTCGAAGTAGAGAGCCTTAATTTCAATCCGCAAAACTGCCTCATTTACCCTAACCCAAGCAATGGCACTTTTAATGTTGACTACAACAGTACTTGTGCTACTCAGCTAACAGTAACCATTAGCGACATAGCAGGACATGTGGTTGATGTACAACAGTGGAGCGTTACTAACGGCTCTAACAGCAAACAATTTGACAAACAGACGTTGTCTAAAGGCACGTATTTTATAAGAGTCGCCACCGATTCGGGATATACGGTCAGTAGACTTATTATTGAATAACAAAATAGGCTGCCCTTTCAAAATGGCAGCCTATTTCATTTTACGTCCCGCTACCCAAAAAATATTGCATTGTGTGGAATTGAATGCGTTTATATCGAATCTATTTCACGTGCTTATCCATCCAGTCACCCATTATTTTAAGAGCGTCGGGTGAGAACGTTTCATCGAGCAAACCGTACTCATCTATTCTGCATGTTTTACATTGCTGGAACAAGTGGTTCAACCCGGTTAACTGATGCACTTCAAAGTCCTTGCATTTTCCATTTTTTAAGGCCGCTTCAATACCCGGAATATTAGAACTTGAAATAACCTGTATGTCCTTAGTTCCATTTAATGCCAGTACCTTACAAGTGAGCTTTTTGAGGTTCGGCACTGGGTCGTAGCCTAAGAAATACATAAACCACGGACTTTTGTACAAATCAGTAAAGTTCTTTATCCACTCGTCGCGGGTGCTATCGTTTGAGATGTGTGTTGTAGCCCATACGATTCGGTGATCATTTTTTTGTTCCCAATTTTTTACAATTTTTTCGACCGTTTTCTTGAATTCAGACTTGGTTTTTCCAATCCCGATTTCATCATAAACATCTCTCACGAGCCCCCCGTATTTTGTAGCGGCAGTAGAATCAATGCCCAAACTTCTGAACGTTTCAGTATTCTGCTCCGCCATCAACTGACTGATTTTTACGCCCGGCCCTGCTAATAAAACAACAAAATCAATGTCTTTTCTACTTGCGGCCACCATTGGTGCTATCATGCCACCCTCGCTGTGCCCTATCAGCCCTAGTTTCTTCACATCAACCTCCGGGCGCGTTTTAAGGTAGTCCATTTCAGCATTTGCGTCCTGAGCAAAATCGGCACTTGTTGCATTTTTGAAATTACCGGTAGTACTACCCGTTCCCCTATCATCGACACGCAAAACAACGTAGCCTTTGTTGCTGAGATAGTCGGCAATAACGGCGAAAGGTTTATGTCCCATCAATTCTTCATCTCTGTTTTGCGCACCACTGCCGGTAATTAACAATACAGCAGGAAATGGGCCCTTGCCTTTAGGAATCGTAATTGTTGCTCCATAGATGATTGAACCATCAGCATTTTGAAAAGTAACATCTTCTGATGTATAGTTAAAAGGCGGCTTGGGATTTTGGGGGCGTTCTTTTTCTGAAGCTTTAGTCACTTTTTTCAATGCAAGCGGCATCACCTTTATGCTCTGTTTCAAGCTTCCGCTTATGTTGGCTTCGTCGGTCAGCTTACCTCTGTAAACAGCCATCAGCTTGCTCATAGACACAATGATGCTATCTCCCTTAATCGTAGTAGAATCTGTTGCTATTCCTCGCGCACCTTGGTCGGGGCTGTCCATTGTTGTAACTATCTTTCCTGTGGCATCAGTTGAGATATGGAATACAGCACGTATGGTAGTACCTATATCCAATTTCCCCTCCCATATTCCATCGAATTTTGATTGTGCATTGGCTGAGTAGCTTAGAGACGCTACCAACGCCAACATAGTCAGTCGTTTCATTAAAATTGCTTTATGCACTTACGAAGGTGCAAACTAATACCTAAAAACCAAAAAAAGGATTGATTGATAAGCGTTGCTGGATGAAATCCCAGAGATTGCCGTACAAGTCCTGAAACACTGCCACTGTACCAAACTCCTCTTCATGAGGCTCCCTGACAAACACAATACCCTTTGATACCATGTTGTTGTAATCGCGCCAAAAATCGTCGGTGTACAAGAATAGAAATACCCTGCCACCGGTTTGATTGCCTATACGGCTACGTTGCTCATCGTTGGCAGCCCTTGCCAGTAAAATACCACAGGTGCCTTCGCCTTGAGGTGCTATGCGCACCCACCTTTTTTCTTCACTCAGCGGAGTGTCTTCTAATAATACAAAATTGAGTTTTTCAGTATAAAAAGCAATGGCTTCATCGTAATCGCGTACCACCAATGCAAACTGACCTATTCGTTGATTCATGCTTCTAAAAGTACCCAAAACTACAGGTATCGTGGTTAAAATATCTCAGTATTGCTATTGAGGTTGTAAACTTTATTCTTTTGATTAATAACTCCAACAAAAAGGAAAGATAACCGATACACCGAATGAGATAATTCGTAATTTTATAAAAACAAATGCTCATGAAAAAACTGCTTTACATGTCTCTGGCTTGCTTGCTGCTTTCAGCACCCGGGCGGGCTCAAATATTCTACGTTGAAAATTTTGAAGGCGGAAGTTCTTCAGGGCTTTCAGTTACATCGTACTCGGGTACAGGCGGAAGCTGGACAAACTCGGTACTAACTACTGAAGGAGACTACTACAACGAATGGTATGTTTCTTGTGCTGAACAGGGTCATGTGGATGGCGTTTGTGGCGACGTCTGCGGCTCTTCATCAGCATTGGGTTCAACATTGCATATTGGTTCCAATTCAGGGTTTGGTGGCGATGGTGGTGCAGCCTACAATGCTGGCGGTTTATGTAGTTTCGGTATTTGTGTAAATTCTGACAGACGCGCTGAATCTCCTACTATCAACTGCACGGGCAGGTATGGAATCAGTATTAATTTCTACTATATAGAAAACGGTGACTCTACCAACGACAATGCGTCACTGTGGGTGTACGACGGTTCAAGCTGGTCACTGCTATTTGATATGTACAAAACCGACGTTTGTACTTCCGGACAAGGGCAATGGAGGCATTTTAGCTATTCGCTGCCTACAAGCTGCAACAACAATCCGAATGTAAAAATTGGTTTTCGTTGGGTGAATGATGACGATGGTACCGGTACCGATCCTTCATTTGCGGTTGACAGTGTTTCACTGAGCACTTCGGGCTCATCTACTTCTGTAACTCCTTCATTCACATCGTCTGATACCGTTGTTTGTCAGGATAGCTGTATCACTTTCATCAGCACAACAACCGGTACTGTTGATAGTACATCATGGAGCGTTTCGGGCAGTGGTGTGGCAATGACGGGTGTGCATGCAACAACAATGAATGCTTGTTTTTCAAACGCAGGCAGTTATGTTGTAAAACTATATGCACACCATGGCGGTCAAACTGACTCAGTGAGCCATTCAGTAAGAGTGAATCCAGCTCCGCACCCTGTTATAAGTGCATCGGGTCATGTGCTTAGTACAGGCACAGGGTATTCGAGCTACCAATGGTTTAGAAATGGCACAGCAATTTCAGGTGCAACTTTAAATAGCTATACATATACAGCAGGCGGCAATTTCGTAGTTGTTGTTGATTCAGGTGGCTGTAAAGGCAGTTCGGCATCAGGCTTGTACAATGTTGGCGTAACAAACGTTGATGGCAATGATTTCTCTTTCTTCCTCACCCAAAATGCAGGAATAGGTCAATTGAACGTTAATGCAACTTTCGTCGTTGAACAAGCCATCAAAGTTGAACTGTTTGATGCTACAGGTAGGGCTATTGAATCGGTAAACTGGAATGTGGGTCAATCACTGGTTCAAATGCACACTGACGGACTTGCACAAGGTTTATACATCATTCGCTTGACTGACGGCGTACAAAGCGCAGTATTGAAATGGATGAAGTAACGTCCATTTTTCACTAAAATAAATACGGCCCCTGAAATGAATCGGGGGCCGTACTGTTTTTTGTTCTACTATTTTTACGATTTGAGAATATCTCTCGAAATAACCAATTTTTGAATTTCTGAAGTTCCTTCGCCGATAGTACAAAGCTTGCTATCTCTGTAGAATTTTTCAACAGGGAAGTCTTTTGTATAACCGTAGCCACCGAAGATTTGAACAGCATCAACCGATACGCGTACTGCCACTTCTGAAGCGTAGTACTTAGCCATCGCCGACTCTTTCGTCATTTTCTGGTGCCTGTTTTTCAAATCAGCAGCCTGATAAATCAACAGTTCAGATGCTTCAATTTGAGTAGCCATATCAGCTAATTTGAAGGCAATAGCCTGGAAATTAGAAATAGGTTGATCGAACTGTTGGCGCTCTTTTGAATATTTGATAGATGCCTCGTAAGCTCCTTTTGCAATACCCAAAGAAAGTGCTGCGATAGAGATGCGACCTCCATCTAATATTTTCATTGCCTGATGGAAGCCTGTACCTACTTCACCCAACCTTTGAGCGTCAGAGATGCGGCAATTATCAAACACGAGTTCAGCGGTTTCGCTAGCCCTCATGCCGAGTTTGTTTTCTTTTTTACCAGAAGTGAAGCCCGGTGTTCCCCTTTCAACGATAAACGCACTGATGTTGTTTTTCGCCCTGGGTTCACCTGTTCTCGCTAGTACAACAGCTACATTACCAGAAATACCGTGCGTGATCCAGTTTTTAGTACCGTTTAAAATCCAGTCGTTACCATCGCGGGTAGCAACGCAACGCATGTTACCTGAATCGCTACCAGTGTTCGCTTCTGTAAGGCCCCAAGCACCAATCCACTCGCCTGAAGCAAGTTTTGGAAGGTACTTTTTCTTTTGGTCTTCGTTACCGAAATAAAGGATGTGACCAGTGCAAAGTGAGTTATGAGCCGCTACCGAAAGACCAATTGAACCACATACTTTAGCAATTTCACTTACTACAGTTACATATTCAAAATAGCCTAAACCCGAGCCACCATATTCTGTAGGTACGAGTACACCCATAAGTCCCAATTTGCCCATTTCATGAAACAAATCAACCGGGAATTTCTGAGCCTCATCCCACTCCATCATATTCGGACGGATGTGCTTATTCGCAAAATCACGCACCATCTCAGCAATCTGCTCCTGGGTGTCAGTATAGTTAAAGTTCATCGTATTTTGATTAACGAGCGCAATTTTACGACTTTTTTCAGTGAAATTGAATTTTTAATGGGTTTTTCCCGATTCACTGAAAGCCAAATTACTCAATTCAATATTAGAGGTTGTTTTTTGACAATTCAATGAAGAAGAATGGTGAAATGAGGAAGGGATGGGAATAAAAGCTACCGTTCAATCCTAGTAATATTGAAAAATGTCAAACTACATGTTACATTTGCGTAACTTAAAAGTTACATAATCATGGAAATAAGGCATACTTGGGTGCTCACACACTCTAGAGAGTTGGTATGGAAATACCTGGCGGACTCAGAATTATTAGCAAAGTGGTTGATGCCAAACGACCTACAACCAATAGTAGGGCATCAATTTAAGTTTTCAACACAACCTATTCCGCCAGCACAATTTGACGGAAATATCTTCTGTGAGATACTCGAAGTGCAAGAGTTTGAAAAATTATCATTTTCATGGAAGGGTGGTCCCGGCGACGGAACCATATCACTTGATACTGTTGTCACTTTTACCCTTTCAACAGTTGGTAGCGATACCCTTTTGGAGCTTGTGCATTCAGGATTTGTAGAAGGCAAAAACGATATGGCACACATGTTCATGGGCATGGGTTGGGGCGGTCCTATATACAACAGGCTTGCTGAAGCATTGCAAAATGCAGGGTAACATAGGTGAGGGTGTGGCTTTTGAGGCTCTATCGCACCCTACCCGCAGGGCTATTTTACAGTATCTTCAAGCCCACCCCCACGCATCGGTGAATGCCATTGCCGGACAGTTTGGAGTAAGCCGCCCAGCCGTCTCCAAGCACATTAAGGTACTTGAAGCCGGTGGATTTATCTCTGTTTCCGAAGCAGGGCGTGAGCGACTTTGTGCTATATCGGGTGAAGGATTTCGAAAAATCACCGATTGGGTAAACCTCTACGAGCAGTTTTGGAGCACCAAATTAAATCGGCTTATACAGTTGCTTGACGAGAATGAACCACAAAAACAAGGTTAAATTTTTATTGGTACAGTTCGCACCGATGCAATGTAAAACAGTGCTTGTGTGTTAAAAAGACATCCCTAGGAAATAGCTGCGGTTGGAGATTAAAGACAGTTGTTATACTTTTATATCTTTCAACTATTATTTCAAAATGATTGATTCACCCCGGTACAAGGAGTTGCAGCAGCAGCTTGCCGAAAAAACCGATGAAAAGGGACGAATTGACACCCTCGTAGAAATCGCCATCGAGCTTCGCAACTTCGACGTTGAAGAGGCTTCGAAAGTGGCAGAAGATATTATTCAGCGTTCACGTGCCGTTGCCTATACCAATGGCATTGGGCGTGGCTTGGAATTGAAAGGTGCATGCCACTGGACGAAGGGTGAATATGAGCAAGGACTCGATGTACTCAAAGAGGCATTGAGCGTAGCAACCAAGACTAAGAACAGAAGGCTTGAGGCGCAGGTGCTTTACTATTTTGGTAACATCTACCGTGATCAAGGCGACCTTGCGAATGTATTGACGCACTTCAAAAAAGCACTTGCTATCAACGAAGAATTGGGCGATGAGTTTGCTCAGTCTGTCATACTTACAAGTATCTCAAACCTGTTGTACGACCTCAACGACTACGACAGTGCGCTTGAATATGCGTTAAAATGTCTTCCGATTTTCGAAAAAGCACATGATGTAAGTAACCTCATCAACGTTTGCAATACGCTTGGAAATATCTACTTCAAAAAAGATGATTTTCAGGAGGCAATGCACTACTTCCAGGAAAACCTGGGGCATTCAGAGTTTGAAACCATTGCTTATGTAATGGCTGAAAGCGGCTTGGGTAAGGTGTATTACAAAATGCAGAATTTCGATAACGCACGTAAGTATTTGTCTAACGCGCTCCGTCAGGCTGAACACCTGGGAAATATCGAAGTTCAAATCATTTGCCAGTTCTACCTCGGACGCATGTACATGGATAAAGGAAGCTACCGCCAGTCGCTGCAATACCTGAACCATAGTTACACACTCGCCAACGAATACAACCGTCGGCACGACCTGATGAGCATCCACGAAATGCTCTCTTCACTGTACGACAAAATAGGTGATATCCCGAAAGCATACCACCACCTCAAATCATACGAACAACTTAAAGAAGAAATTTTCAAGCAAACCATTCTCAACGAGTTGCGCAACATGCAAGTGAAGCAGCAAATTGAGATGGCACAAAAGGAGAAAGAAGTTGCAGAACGCACAGCGCAATTAAAGCACCAGTTCATGGCAAATATGAGTCATGAAATCAGGACGCCAATGAATGCCATCGTAGGTATGACCCGATTGCTTATTTCTAAGCGCCCTACAGATGATCAGTTGCGTTACCTGAATGCTATCAGGCAGAGTTCTGATAACCTATTGGTAATCATCAACGACATTCTTGACCTTTCTAAGATAGAAGCAGGTAAAATTATCATAGAGCATACCGATTTCACCATCAGGGAAGTACTTCAGGGTGTTAAAGACATGCTGTATTTGAAGGCTACTGAAAAGGAAATAGACTTCAAACTATCTACCGACGACGCAATACCTAACCGACTTACCGGTGACCCTACCCGCCTCAATCAAGTGCTTATAAACCTTGCTGGTAATGCGGTTAAGTTCACTGAAAAAGGATATGTAGAAATAAAAACCAGCGTCACGCAAAAGTCGAATAAACTATGGCTAAAGTTTGATGTAGTTGATACCGGTATTGGCATTGCGGCTGAAAATATCGATTCAATTTTTGATAGCTTTACTCAGGCAGGTGCCGATATCACCCGTAAATTTGGTGGAACCGGACTAGGACTTACCATCTCTAAGCAGCTTGTAACATTGATGGGTGGTGATATTTCAGTGAAGAGTGAACTGGGTAAGGGAACGGTATTTTCAATCATCATTCCATTCGAAGAAGCGGCGGTACAGGAATACGTACCTGTATCAGATTTGCTGAACGAAGAAGCGATGCAAAGGCTGAACAGCCTGAACATACTTTTGGTTGAAGACAACGAATTCAACAGGATGGTGGCTGAAGAAACGTTCAAAGAAATACTGCCGGCAATGATTATGGACGTAGCGGTAAACGGACAAGAAGCGGTGGATAAGTTAAGGAGCATTACATACGACCTCGTACTCATGGACATACAAATGCCTGTGATGGATGGTGTGACTGCAACCAAAAAAATTAGAAACGAACTACCTGAACCAGCAAAAAGCACGCGCATTATTGCCATGACGGCTAATGTGTTGCAAGAGGACATTCAAACATATATGGAAGCCGGTATGGATGGGCATGTAACAAAACCATTCCAAACCAATGAACTGCTTCAAAAAATGGAAGCAGCCATTTCAGATAGGCATATTTCCAGAATTCTCTCCAGGGAAGAAATCGAAGATGCCAAAGTGCAACGTGACAAGCGTGCCAATTCAGCACCTTTGGTACCAATTCCTACGCCGACATCAGAACAAGAACCAATGCGGGAAGCTAAACCAGCTGCACCGGCGATACCACAGGCTGCTGCACCGGCGCAAGTACAGGAAGCACCATTGCCTGAATTTGTAACCGACAGAAATTTCTTGCGCCAGTTTACAGGCGGCAATCCTGAAAAAATGAAGAAGTATATTCTGATGTTCATGGAAAATGCCACAAAGCTGATTGCACAAATGGATGTAGCATTGGAGGCGAGAGACTTTGGTGCCATTAAAATTGCTGCGCACTCCATGAAACCACAGTTGTCGTACATGGGCGTGAAAGAAGAAGTGAGTCATATATTTTTACTGGAACAAGCAGCAGGGCAAGCGGCACACTACGACAGTATTGCCGAAAAAATTAAAAACCTGAAGCGGGTGGTTGAAAAATCTTTTGTTGAACTTAAAGAAGTGTTGGAGAAATAAATCTTGCAAAATCTTACCAATGTGTTAATAAGATGTTTACTTTTGCATATTATTTACTGAATCTTTTTTATATATGGCAGTAGAGAGCAATTCCCCATACATTTTTCTCGTTGATGACGAACCTATTCAAAACGAGATGCTGAAAGACTTCCTTTCAGAAAAATTTGCATTCAACTTCAAAACCTTTGAAAGTGGAGAAGACGCAATTAAGGAACTTCATTTGAATCCTGTTGCGATAGTGTTAGACTACCACTTGAATGCGCACCTTCCTGACGCAAAAAACGGTGTTGAAGTGTTGAGAGAGATTAGAGAACACAACACTGACGCGAAAGTTATTATGCTTTCGGGACAGGATAAAATTGAAGTAGCTATCGACAGCATGAAATACGGCGCTTTCGATTATGTGATCAAGGGCGAAACTGCGTTTTCGCGCATGGAAAACATCATCAACTACATCAACGAAGTTAACTTCATCAGGGCAGCAAATAAAAAGTACAAATTTATGCTCACCTTCCTCGGTGTGGCGTTCATCCTTGTACTAGCAACCGCAATCGTTATGTTATTGCGTCTGAATTCTAACTACTAATAGTAGCCCAAAATCTGTTAAAATTCTTTAGAAACGTACCACAGACAACAAAGCGTTGTTTGTGGTACGTTTTTTGCCGTATATTTCGGTAAATATTTCAGAACATGAAAAAAACGGTTTTCACAGCAGCCCTGCTCTTTTCAGGCGCATCACTGACTTTCGCACAAAATAAACCAGTAACTCCAACTGCGAAACCAAAGACTGACACTGCACACAAAAGCACCGTCGCGAAGCCAAAACCTAAAAAACATGTTCAAAAAGTCACGCAGCAACAAGAAGTTTTGGAACTTGACCACTCAAGCGGAACTGTAGTTGTTGAAGTGAAAAACGGCGGTCTTTATATTGACAACGAATTAGTGTCTACAATTAAGAACGCAAAAACAGAAGATCATAAAATTGTTGTTCGCCTATCTGATGACGACAATGAAGATAAAAAAGTAAAAGAAAGAACCACAACCCAGGTACACCGCGGCTCTATTGGCGTTTACCTTGAAACGAATTCCGACAACAAAGGAGCCACAGTTTTATCAACTGTGCCTTTTGGCCCGGCATGGGATGCAGGCATAAGAGCAGGCGACGTAATTACAAAAGTCAATAGTACACCAATACATAACCAAGACGACCTGATAACAGCCATTGGCGACCACAACGGAGGTGAAAAAATAACAATCACCTATAACAGGGGTACATCAGAAAAAGAAGTATCAGTAGTTTTGGAAGATAAAATGCCGGCAATCAGATTTGAGCGCTATGAGTACTCAGTACCCGACCTACATGGCAGCAGAAGAATGCCACCTCCTATGTACAACTCTCCTAACGTCAACAACGCAGAGAACTCATTCCAGTTTGCACCGGAACTAGGCATCAATGCAAAAAACGACCGACAATTGCGTGGCGTTAAGGTAATGGACGTGAAACAGAACACGCCTGCTGAAGACGCCGGTTTCTTACCCGGCGATGTGATACTGAGAGTTGACAACTTCAGAGTCACAAACATTGACGACCTGCAGGAAATTTTGGACGATGTGTGGGTGAATCAGGTGGTTCATTTCAAAATTTCCAGAAATGGTGAATCCAAGAACATCAGGGTTCATTTCAACCGCGAAAAAGGCATGAAAGAATTCTAATGACCGTTCTTTTTTTCTGCGTTTCGAATGTAATCACTTGCATTTAATGCACAAATTCGTACATTGGGAACAGGATGAAGACCATTGGAATTGTTGGAGGAACGGGACTTATAGGGTCATATCTTGTAAAGGTTTTACAAGATAAAGGCTATGCTATAGTCATCCTTTCGCGCAACGCATCCAAATTCCATTCAAAGAAAAATCTTACTTACGTCCCTTTTGACCCTGTCAAGAAGATATGTGACGGAGCTGCATTGAAAAAGATAGATGCTGTAGTACATTTATCCGGCGCTGCAATACTTGACAAGCGCTGGACGAAAAACCGTCGTGAGGAAATTCAACATGCGCGCATTGAGAGCATCAATTTCACCATTGCACAATTGAAGGCGTTTGCACCTAATTGTAAAATATTCCTCGGCACTTCTTCTATCGGGTATTATGGTCCGGATGCAGAAGGCAAAACCCCGTTCAAAGAAAATTCACCTGTGTTTGACGATTGGGTGGGCAATGTGGTGAAAAACTGGGAACAGGCCATTCGCCATGCTGCACCTAAAATGAGAACACTAATTTTAAGACACGGTGCTATTTTCGCAAAAGAAGATGGAGCTTTCCAACAGTTTGTACGTCTGATGGATCTTGAAATTATGCCCATTCTTGGCTACAGCAACCAATTGATTAGCTGGATTGAAGCCAGCGACCTGGCAAGAATGATTTTATTTGTGCTCGAAAACTGCAAAGACGACGAAATCATTAACGCTGTTTCGCCGCTTCCCGTTGCGCAAAAAGAGCTTGCAAGGGTAGTTTCGAGTATTAGAGGTGGCATCAGAACTCCAGCGCAGGTTCCCTCAAACCTTATCAAAATTCACCTTGGAGAAATGGCAACCGAAGTACTTAAAAGTTGCCATGCCAGTGCCGATAAAATCATGAAACTTGGCTTCAGGTACAACTACCCCGATATCAATGGTGCAGTGAATGCAATCTTCAACAAATAACTTAAAGCCACTAAAGCGTTAAGCCATACACGTAGTCGTTCATCTGATAGCCGAGTCCAATCTCAATATCTTCGGTATAAAGTTGGCTGAAACCGTAACGTTCATAAAATTGTATTGCCCTTGAATTGTACCTGTTTACATTCAGTCGCAGTTCTTGTGCATTTATTTTGCGTAATTCGGTTACTACATCGTTCATTAAAAACAACCCCATACCTTTTCCGTGTGTTTCGACTGCCACATATAGTTTGTGTAACTTATACACACCCGGTTGAATTTCAGAAAAAGAAGCAAACCCAATTCCTTCGCCATTGGTATAAGCTATGCGAAACCGATGCCCTGTGTCTAATTGTTCCAGCAATGCCTCGTGAGTATAAAACCTGTCAAGCATATACTTCACCTGTTCGACACCAACTATTGGCTCATAGGTTTGCGGCCAAACCCTGGCTGCAATGTCTTGAATCATTGCAATATCATCTGCTGTGCCTTCTCTTGTGTACTTGGTTTCGTTGTTCATCGGTTCCGGAATTCGTGCCAAAAATAGGCTTGAATTTGTGCATTTGAAAATTGCCCTTAGTGAAGATGACAAAATAAATGCCACCATTTCAACCATTCTGTTCCATTTCTGCGGCGTTGCAAAAGTCCTTAAATAGTTCACTATTCTCGGATTTTGCGCCTAGCACAAAAGAAACATAATAATTAAACTAGATGAAATTTATTTTGTCAACTTCACTTACTTTTGAAACATGGCTAGTAGCTTTTCGCAACAAATCGTCTACAACAAAAAAACGATGCTCGCAGTAATTCTTCCTCACTTGCGCAAAAACGGCATGCACTACGAGGTGAATATCCCCGATTATCCACGCTTTTTTGTTGCCTGGTCTCCGCTGGAAAGATATGATGTTACCGATGCCTCACTGAAAATACCTTATGATTTGGTACTTGCCGTGAGCGATGCCATTGAACATCGCAACAAAAAGTAATTAAAGCGTCTTATAGTCTTCGATTATCTCTTTCAGCGATTCACGTGTCATCTTACGTGCTTTCTCAATCAGGTTAACTGTCTCGGCGGTCGGTGGTAATACGTTCAAACTTTGCTCAAGGCTATCGAGTAATTTGAAGAGTTCTTCGGCACCAATAATACCAACCGAGTTTTTCAGGTTATGTACCAGATTCTGTAGGTTGGTATAATGCTCCTCATCCATCTCTTTGTCTATCGCATCAAGAATTGGCGGCGTTTTAGACAAGTAAATTTCCAGAATCTCTTTCACTGCAGAAGTCTCGTTACCAACAGCGTTTTTGAGGTAATTGATATTCGAAACACGCTTTGAGTTAGCTTCCCGGCGCTTCGGAATCAAATCATTCATCTTCTGATTCAGTTCAAACGGATTGAACGGCTTGGAGATGTAATCGCTCATACCCACTTTAATGCAATTGTCTTTTTCGCCTTGCATTACCGATGCGGTCATAGCCATAATTGGCGTCTTACAATGCAGCTCGTTCCTTATTTTATCGGTAGTCTGAATGCCATTCATATCAGGCATCTGGATATCCATTAAAATAAGGTCGTACTTGTTCTCCCTCAGTAATTCCAACGCTTTTGCACCACTATCAGCAACCGTAAGCTTAGCTCCCCACTTTTCGATGGTGTACTTCGCAACGCGTTGGTTCATGATGTTATCTTCCACCAGCAATATGTCGTAACCTTCAAAAGACGTGATGGTATTTGACGGTGTAACCTTGGCTTTTTCAGTAATTATTGCGGCCTTGTTCAGCTTAAAGTGGAACGTAAATGTAAAGGTAGTACCCTGCCCCTCAAGACTGGTTACTTTAATAAACCCACCTTGTTGCTCAATAAGCTGCTTTGCAATAGTAAGCCCTAAACCTGTACCACCATATTTACGTGTAGTATCAGACTGGGCTTGTGTAAAGCTTTCAAAAATTGTATTCAGTTTCGCCTGTGGAATACCAATACCGGTATCGGCAACAGAGAACTCCAACGTAACTGTATCAGGCGACATTGCCTTTTGAATCACATTGATGGTAATGGAACCTTTTTCGGTGAACTTGAGCGCATTATCACCCAGATTCAATAAAATTTGATTCAATCGCACTGGGTCAGCAATCAATACATCAGGTATCTGGCTGTCGATGTTAGAAATCAATTGTATTCCTCTTTCGTCGGCTCCGGCTTTCAAATTGAATACTACGCTGTTCACCAAATTCTTCAAGACAAATTCGGTCTCTTCGAAAATGAGTTTACCTGATTCAATCTTCGTAAAATCAAGGATATCATTGATAATCCGAATCATGTTGCGGGAGCTTTCCTTGATGCCGTCCACAAACTCTCTCTGCTCTTCTGAAAGAGTAGTTGTAGTAAGTAGATTGAGCATACCAACCACACCGTTCATAGGTGTGCGTATTTCATGACTCATTTTGCCCAGGAATGTCTGCTGCATGTCCTTGGCTTCAGTTGCCAGGCGCGCTGCCTCTTCCATTGCTTCCTGTGTCTTAAGGCGGTGGGTGATGTCATGCAGCGCAAACCTGTACCCTACAATGTTGTTGTTCTTTTTTATGAGTGTGCCTACTTGCTCTATCCAAAGCTTTTCGCCCGATTTAATAATGATTGGCGCAATGTATTCCGTCTCCTCTGTTTTATCGAGCAGTTGTTTTTGATAGAATGCAATCGACTTTTTACGATACTCGCCATCATATATTGAAGCGAACTGCTTACCAAGTAAGTCCTTATCAGAATACCCAAGAATTTTCTTCAGCCTGTTACTCACAAACGTAAAGCGGCCCTGCATGTCGGCAGTGAACATCATTTGCGCCGATTCCTCAATAAGGTTTCGGTACATAGTTTCACTTTCTTCAACTGCAGCAAGCTGCCTTTTCAATGCACTAATGTCAAATATATAAGCAGCATAACCACCCGTATTTCCGTGGTCGTGCCTTAACGAACTGACATTGAACAACACGTTTAAAATGCCGCCATCTTTCTTCTTTAAGGTAAGCTGCACTTCTTTCGGGTGTTCGCGGGCTTCTAACAACCTGATGTTTTCCTCAAAAAGCTTCACATCATCATGGGTTACCAGCAAATCATGCACACGCACCAAATCAATCAATTCCTCTGAGGTATACCCCAGCCAGTTTAAAATGGTTTCATTTGCCTCATGAAACTGCCCAAATGCATTGGTTACCCAGTAACCATAAGGCACCTTGTCATTGGGTGCGTGGTGCACACCATTGAGCTTGGTTTCTAATGGAATCTTGAAATCTTTAGCGTCACGCACTTCGGTGAGAGAGCCATATAGCCCTATCACTTCTCCTTTATTATTGAGACGGGTTTTTACTATTCCCTTTACATCTTTCTCAACAGCCTTGCGTGTGAGTATTTTGAATTCGAGCGGGTGCGCCTGAGTCTTACCTGCAACTACAGGGTCAGCCATTTCCAGCTTTTGGCTCGAAAGGTCTTTCCCTTTTTTATTGATGATTTTGTAGTCAGCAACCGGACCTGCAAGTTCATTGCCTGTAAGGCGTTTGAATAACGCATTGACTTTATAATAATCAAGCGGAATGATAAAGTTCAGGAACGACTGATCGGGAGCTTTCTCGTATTGATAATCGAAATCGAAAATCTTATACATGCCCTGACTCCATGTCGACAAGCCATTCAGCAAATTCAGTTCCCACGAACCCGACCTTGAAATATGTTCTGTTTCCTCTAGTTGCTCCTTTAGTGCCACTTCATTGGTAATGTCGTTGCGCACATAAAGGGTTTTGATCAAGTTGCCCGACTTACCTAAAAAAGGCATAATCGTTGCCTTACTCCATGTTACAGTGCCGTTAAGGCTTATGTTCCTGATCTTGCCTTTCCACGGTTTCTTTTCCGCAGTCCTTTCTGCAATTTCGGTTTTTTGTTCGTTTGTAAAATCACCGAGCTTAATGTTGTCTTTCGACTTGCCTAAAAGCTCGCTTTCCTTAAGTTCAGCGAGTGCTGCAAAGGTCGAATTGATGTATTCAAATCTATCTTTGTCATCTAAAATCGCCACTTGTGCCGATTCAACCAATGCGTCTTTGAAGAACTTCGCATCCCTCTCCTCTCGGCGCAATTCCAGCAACGACATAACTGCCGCTCTAATAATGCGCATCGCCTGCTTCTGGCGTTCATCGAGCTTGTGCGGATATGGACCCATAACAGCCAATGCACCAATGCGATACCCTTCCTTATTTATAAGAGGTATACCGGCATAGTACCTTACCGATGTTTCACCCTCAACCAGAATATTCTTATCAAATCTATTGTCAGCGAGCGGTTGTGTTACCTCGAAAAAATCGTCTTTGAGTACAGTGTACCGGCAAAAGCCATTGTCGCGGGGTGTTTCAGATATTAATAAGCCAATGTGTGATTTGAACCAAATACGTTGCGCATCGAGAAACCCGATGGTAGCCATCTGAGTTTTACAGATGTCGGCGGCAAGCCTCGCCAGATTGTCAAAATCAGGGTCACTTGGGGTATCCAGAATGTCATAGGAATTCAGGACG
This sequence comes from Chitinophagaceae bacterium, assembly GCA_947454235.1. Classification (GTDB taxonomy): domain Bacteria; phylum Bacteroidota; class Bacteroidia; order Chitinophagales; family Chitinophagaceae; genus Flavipsychrobacter. The sequence continues at coordinate 180,866 of CANGIY010000001.1, read as the reverse complement.
GACAACCGTCCTTCTTCCTGTCGGGAAATTGGCAAATCCTGCATGGTTGAATTTTGCATCTGAATTAAGGGGAACAATATTACACAATTTTCCACTATCGCCACATCAATTAACTATCCATTAAGGATATCAGGGACGTATTTTGAGGTAAATTTGTTCGAAAAGCGATACTGGTAAAGCGTTTCAGGAAATTCGACAATTCCTACTACTAACACTAGTGGTTTTAAAAATTGGCGCAAAAACTGAGTTCCGGCCAATATTGCATCCAAATAAAATGCGTTTTTATTGGCACTTATTTGAAGGTGATGTTGATTTTTTTTGGAAGGAAAAAAATTAATTGCTACCTTTGCAAAAATTTTTTTGGTACGTCATGTTTGCAATAGTAAATATAGCGGGACAACAGTTCAAAGTTAAACAAAACGATGAATTGTTCGTACACCGTTTAAAAGGAAACGCTGGAGACACAGTTGAATTTTCTGACATTTTGATGGTAAGCAACGGTGGTAACATCACTTTCGCCAAACCAACTTCAGTTAAAGCTGAAATCATTGATCATCTTAAGGGCGATAAAGTTATCGTTTTCAAGAAAAAACGCCGCAAGGGTTTTATGAAGAAAAATGGTCATCGTCAAGCTTTGACTAAAATCAAAATCAGTTCAATCGCTTAATTAAATCTTTAAAACCTTAACATAAAATGGCACACAAAAAGGGTGAAGGTAGTGTAAAAAACGGCCGCGACTCCAAGAGTAAGAGACTGGGTGTGAAAATCTTCGGTGGTCAACCAGCTATCGTAGGTAATATCATTATCCGTCAAAGAGGTACAGTTTACCATCCGGGTGAAAACGTAGGTCTTGGTAAAGACTTTACAATTTTCGCATTGAGCGACGGTATCGTTGAGTTCCGTAAAACTAGGACAAAAACAAAAGTATCTGTTGTTCCTGTTGCTGAAACAGCAACTGCTTAATAGCATAAGCTATTCAAACTAACTGTTGGAAAATAGTTAAGGGCGTAAACGCCACTCAGTACCAACAAAATTCACAAACAACTACTACAAATAACTTATATAACCGCCTCGATTTCGAGGCGGTTTTTTGGCTTCTTTAAAATCAAATGGTTTCGTTGCCCCAAATAGCACTTCATTTACAACTGCCACCTCAGCGACACGTTAATCACCCTTCCATCGATAGGAGCCCACAACGTTTTAAAATACGGAACTGAAACAGTTCCGGTAAATAAACTTTCTTCCCTACTCATACGATAGTCAAGTAAGTTTTCTCCGTTGAGCATAATCATGAAATGCTTATTCAATTTATATTGTACGCTGCCTGCCAGGAACATGTAACCGGGAGTGAGTGTATTATCAAACCTAATTTGTTGACCTGTATAAGAACCTTCCAAACCGAGGCGTAGCTTTTTCTTAAACTCTTTCGCTGCTACAAATGCCCAACGGTTTTGCGGTGTGTAATAAATTCGATCAACGTAATTCGTATTATTAAATCCGACGAAGGTAAACGTGTAGCCGAAATACAATTCCCATTCATCAAGCGTCACCTTAATATAAGTATCAGAACCTTTAGTAATTGCCGGAGTGTTCAAATTAATGAGTCGGTAAAAAAACAATGTGGTTGATGGTACAATACGCGTAGGATTTTGCACTTCAGTATAAAACAAAGCTTCATTGATGAACACAGTTGAATGCGCCCCCCATTCTTTTTTGTAGTTCATTTCTGCATTCAATCCCAACGATCGCTCGGGTTTCATTTGGTAATATACTGGCTCCAGTACAGCAACATTATAGTCTTGATAATAAGGTGCACGCGGATTTGGAGCTTTGTAACCCATGCCGATGCCTACCCTTGTTGCAAAATGATCGTTCAACCTCCTGAAAGCTGACACACGAGGCAGCGGGAAAAGCCCATAAACATTGTGATTATCGAGTCTGAAACCGCCTTCCAATATTGTTTTTGCTCCCCAATGATAGGTATACTGTGCAAACCCACCTAGCACTGAATTGGTTGCCGAAAGGTCTTTAACTGTCCAATACGAATAGTCGGGCTTGACTTTCTTATACTCATCGCCCAGATAGTTAACTCCAGCAACAAAACAGTTTTCACCACTGGGAACAACCACTGATAATTCGTTAAAATGATTGATTTGCCGGCCTATTTCAGTGCCGTACTCCGAGGTGTTTTGCTCTAAATTGAAATGACTTAAGCTTCCCTTCAATTCGAGCTTGATATTGTGTCCTAGCTTGTGTACAATGTCATATTCTCCCGTGCTTCTATGCGAAGTATTGTATTCATAAAAACTATGCAATGAATTGGAATCACCATTTAATACATGCATATCACCCCCCTTTCTCACATCATATGAAAACTGATAACCGGCTGAAATAGATGTTTTTTCTGATGGATAAAAAAAGACTTTCGGGTGCAGGACAACGTTCTCCCCGCCGGGAACGTCACTTAACCCATCATCATTTACGTCGCGAGCTTCCAAGTGACCATAACCCCCAAAAAAAGTATAACCAAATTTCTTCCCACGACGTGAAGCGTAAATATTTGCGTTCGCTTCGCCCAAAGTCGTGTAATTGACCAATGCATCAAGATTCTGTTTTTCGGTAGGCGTTTTAGATATAATATTAACCAAACCTCCTATTGCACCTCCGCCATAAAGTGTACTTGCAGAACCTTTAACTAATTCAATTTGTTTCAAATCGAGGGGTGGAATGCTGAGTATACCGAAGTTACCCGAAAAACCATCGTAAAGCGGCATACCATCTCGCAGAATCTGAGTGTATTTGCCCTCCAAACCTTGGATCCTTACACTACTATTACCCGACGTAACTGAAGACTGTTGAATTTGCACGCCACTTACATCGCCCAGGATACTGGCAATATTTGCCGGGCGTATTGATGCTTCCTCGCTCACTTCTTCACTTCCCAAAACCTCAACTTTCAACGGGCTACTTTCAATAGCCTGGTTATTTCTTGACGAAAAAGATACAGTCACTTCATCTAATTCGGCATCGATCTGCTTCAATTCAATTTTCACCATCGCATTAGGAACTGATGGAAAAACAGTATCTAATTTTTCATACCCTGTTAGCGTAAAAATGATTCTATTCTGTCCTTTGGGGAGGTTGCAGGTTCCAAGACCTAAGCTATCTGTAGTCGCAAGCCAATTTTTCTCAGTACTGACAATTACGTATTCAAGCGGACCCTTTGATTTCTGATCTAGCACCTGCACCTGCATTTTTTCTTGTGCTGGTACTAAATAGCCGGCACAACTGAAAAGTATTACAAAAATATATTGCTTCATTTCTTTATTTTTTTAGACTGCCATGAATAGTTTTAGGGCAGTACTTACAACCGCCCTAAACCTTTAATCATTTAAAAAAAGCGTTTTGAAGAACTAATCTTTTTCAACTTTTTCTTCGATGAATTCCCATTTCTCAGTGAAAAAAACATCTTTTCCGGCAACCTCGACTTCATACTTCACTTTACCGCTAGCAACATCTAAGATCCGCGCTGCGCCTTTTATCACACCTTTTGATTTTGCCACTTTTTGTGCACTCGCAGGCACTTCCGATATAGGAATTTTGGTTTCTATTTCTTCAGGAGTTCCATTGCCATTGTATAACACCGACATTTCGTTGCCTTCCAGCTTAAAAGATGCTTCATACTTCGTTTGCTCTTTATCCCACTTAACATTTGTTGCAGAAGGATATTTTTTGAGGAATGCACTTTTTACGCCTGAAGGAATTACAGTTTTTTGCGCAGACGCTACGTTGCCGGTCAATACGACAGCAACCAATAAAACTATTATCGATTTCATTTTACTTGACTAAATTGTTTAAAAGCTGCCCCTTAAAACCTAAAGGGTGGCATGTGTCTAATAATAAAACTAATTAATAAACACTAACAAATGGGAGGTCGAAAAATATTAGACCAATAACCATTGGGTAAGATAAGACTAAAATAGCCTGTTTGCGTTGACTTAGGAACTAGAATAACAGGCTTTGACGTTCTCAAAAAAAATGGCTCTGAGACCAATGCTGAATTCTGGCTGATAGCGGTGACATGAAACGGTACATGTGGCTTTTCTTTCCCCGAATTTTCAGCATCTTCCTTGACGCCCTGTAAATCGGGAATATTCAACAGGTGTTCGAAAACAAAATCAGCCAAAGTAATATCAGTGTCTTCAACCTGACAATGTAAATACTGTTCGCTTACATGCACCAAATCAAAGTTTGGGAGAAGTACATTTCCCAAAAAATAGAAAAATAATATTGATATGGCAATTCCCTTTTTCACAATTGCTGTACAGCAAATTTAACCAATTTATCCTTTTTAAGAAAAATCACAGGTAAACGCTTAAGTTTGTAATAACCAATTTCTATACACCATGAAGCGGCGGCTTGGGTCTGTTTTTTCCATATCAATATTACTGTTTTTCGTTGCGAATGCATTTTATAGTAATGCCCAGTCTACTGCATCAAAACTATTAGAAGAAAGCATTGACGTAATAAAAGAAGGTCGCAACCTACCTAGCAGTGCTGATTACAATGAAAAAGCAAAATCATACTACAGTTATGCCATTTCAAAACTAGAAACAGCAGCACGCCTCGATCAAAAAAATGCTGAAATATGTTACTTCCTAGGTGCCGCTTACGACTACTATTTTACACCTTCAGCCGATGCTTGGGTTAAATCTGACTTATCGTGGGAATATAAGGCCAGCTATGAATTTGAAAAAGCTATAAAATTGCAGCCCAATTATGAAGGCAGGATGATTAACTTAAGTCCCTATTCTAAAATTACCTCAATCTGGGGCACCATTGCTTGCACTAAATTGTACACCAATAAACGTGATTCAGCACTTTGGGCTTTCAACGAAGGTGTTAAGCGTGGTGGATTTACACCGTACACCCTAGAGCATTTCAGGTATCAATTGTCAAGACTTCCGGGTAACTGCATTTATTTTGTTTCTGGCGATTTGCCTTTTTATGCTTCGGTCTATTTACAGGAGGTACAAAATGTGCGCCCCGATGTGGTACTTGTAAACTGGGAACTTATTGGTGTGCCGTGGTACACAAAAGCCCTGGCTAAAAAACACCCGGCACTTTTTGGTGCAGGAAAATATGCAAATGATTCTGACGATATGAAAAAGATTGACACTACACTGGTCGTTCAAAAAGTGTCGGCTGACAAATCAAAGAAAATCGATTGGAAACTTCCTCATCTGGAGCACTACTATACGCATGGCATGTTATGCCTCAAAGAACTATTGGACAACAATTTAAGTGAGAAAAAAATTCGGTTTTCAAGTCTCGATACTTCATCTAAAAATGGTCTTTTTGCCGGTTGTGTGTACGATGGACTTACTTATAACTTTTTCGAAGACACAACGAAAAGCTACGTACCCATGAAAACCATGCTACAACAATATCCTTTCGGCTCATTGCAAAAAATAAACGCAAAAGACTTTGATGAATGCCTGCAGTTTGCAATTATGGTCAATGAATCATTGCTTGTATTAGGTGATATAATTCAAAATGAATCGGAAGATGCTGCAAAACCGTTCTTCAAACTTTTTAATGACAGCCTGTATACCTATCAAAAATTACTGAATGATAAAGAAATAGTTGGATACATCAAAAAATATCGCAAACAATTTAAAGACTAAACTCTATGCAATTCAAACAATTACTGTTTACAGCTTTAGTAGGAATATCAAGTCAAGTCGCCTCAGCTCAATGTGCTGACACTGCGAATATTTATTCGTTTACTTACAACGGAGGTAGGTATGAAGTTATTAAAGAAATGAAAACGTGGGACAGTGCTGCTGCCTGTGCCGTAAGGCGTGGAGGCGTTTTAGCTGAAATCAACAGCCAGCAAGAGCAAGACAGTGTTTATTATCAGGTGGTGAATGGTGCGCATATCTCGCCTACTTACACTGCTGTTGGCGATGGCGGTGGTGCCGCCTATATTTGGATAGGTGCTACCGACAAAGCAACAGAAGGGCGTTGGTTATGGGATGGAAACAATGACGGTGCCGGCATCAATTTCTGGAACGGCGAAGGAGACGCAGGAAATGGCGGAGGCACTGCGGTTTCGGGTGCATTTTGGAACTGGGGTGGCAAACATTCAGGCATAGCGCAAGAACCCGATAATTACGGCAGTGCGCAAGATGGTGGAGCCATTGCACTTTCTTCATGGCCGTTTGGCACACCTGGAGAGTGGAACGACATTGCTACCTCAAATACGTTGTACTATATCATTGAATACAGGTCTGGCACGTCGGTAACTAATATTGCAACTGAGAGACCGGTTGGAGTTAGTCCGGTACCTGCAAAAGGCATAATCAATTTATCAGGTGATTTTGAAGAAGCCACTTTGACTACAATTAGCGGTCAACTAATTGCAAAAGCCGCTTCTGGAGACCATTTCATCAACGTAACCGAATTCCCTAAAGGGATTTATTTGATAACGTTTAAACTCAATAGTGGCGCAGTTGTTACGCAACGATGCGTTTTAGAGTAACCGAGAACAATCTTTCGCCAATTAATAAGGGCTGACTATGTGGTTTCACAAATGGTCAGCCCTTATTCGTTTTATTAAAAACTACTATAGATTTTCTTTTTTCGGATTTCTAGTCAAAACTTCATCGACCATACCGTATACTTTCGCTTCGTCAGCAGTCATCCAGTAATCACGGTCACTGTCTCTTTCCACTTTTTCGAAGGTTTGGCCGCTGTGGTAAGCAATGATTTCGTAAAGTTCCTTTTTCAACTTACCTATTTCCCTTGCTGTAATCTCAATGTCACTTGCTTGTCCTTCAGCGCCGCCCAATGGTTGGTGAATCATGACGCGACTGTGTTTCAATGCTGTACGCTTTCCGTTTGTACCTGCACACATTAATACTGCAGCCATTGAAGCCGCAATACCAGTACAAATTGTACTTACATCAGGAGTAATGATTTGCATAGTATCATAGATACCTAAACCAGCATATACACTACCTCCAGGGCTGTTCAGGTACATTTGAATGTCACGTGTGCGATCAGCACTTTCAAGGAACAACAACTGTGCTGTAACGATGTTTGCCACGTAGTCATTGATGCCTTCACCCAAGAAGATAATTCTGTCCATCATCAAACGCGAGAACACGTCCATTTGGGCAATGTTCATTGGGCGCTCTTCAATGATATATGGAGTTAAATTAGTTGGCAGCTTGGTAAAAGATGATGTATAATTGTCAAAAGCAAGACTGCTGATACCTTTATGCTTAATCGCATATTTTCTAAATTCGTTATGATTCATACCAAAAGTTGTTTTTGTTGAAACTGCAATTTTAAAACCAAGATAAATGTAATGCCAATAAGTCAGAAAATTGTTTTTTGGGACATTTTTTTGGCAGCTATAACCGACCTAAAGGGTCTAAAATGCTCAATTTTAAAGTCTTATTAGTACTTATTGGCTGAAACAACGCTCACTTACCTTGCGTACCACAAATCGAAGCAGTCGCGCAACTCAAAAAATAACTAAAAAACCTCTCCCAGATTTACAAATAAACCCTGTGACCCACCAAGCCCAAAGCCGTAATCAATTGCCAGATTTGTTTTCGACATTTTATTGAGCTTCACCCTAAGTCCCAGCCCCCACCCCGGGGCTACAGTTTCAAATTTGCCCGAAGAATACTCTGTAAAAGACTGAGCATTGGCAAACACGACACCTCCTATTAAACCGCTGGGTGTCAATCCGAACCTGTACTCCACCTCGCCATACAACATATCTTTACCACGAAAACGCCCCTGTATATACCCCCTTCCTGTGTTGCTATATGGGTCGCTACCTGTATTGGGTAACATGAGGTACGGCGGCTTGCCATTCAACGTGAGCCAATCGTACGTCCAGAAAGCGAGCACATTACCCGAACCTTCAGGATAAGGAATATATTTTCTTGCATCAAGCACCAACGAACGCCAAGTATTTGAGTTACCAAATGCAACCAAATTGGGGCGATATATGATGTTGACGAAATTTCCTTTATCTGGGTTAATAGCATTCTCACGTTCATCTAACAAAAAATTGAAAGTTATACCCGATGCAAGTTCTTTTGTATTAATTGTACCCGTTGAACCATATTCGTAGTTTTGATAGTCGGTGGGCTGTACATGGGTTGATGCTTGTTCGGTAATATCCCAGAAATAGTCAAGATTGTAACCTACACCAAGATATAAATCACCCTTAATTTGACGCAACAATGTTTGGTGCAGCCTTAAAGCAGAATAGTTTACGATATAACCATCTCCCAGCGAAGTATACCCCCCTAGCCCATAAGTGTACGATGGGTAGTACAAGTACCTCCAGTCCAATACCAGATTATACTTGTTGTTGCGCGACCAAATAGCACTTTGCAAAGGGAATAAAATCTGATTCCGTGCAGTGTACGTCAAACTAGATAGGGCAGTCGATGTTTTTGATTCCTTGCCTGTCTTGAACGCCGCGTTGGCACTTACCAAGCCTGCGAACCCTGTTTGTAATGTATACCCCGCAGCAGGGACTCCTGAAACTCGAAATTTATTGATTGACTGAACCGTGTCGCGCGGCTTCAGACTAGCGGGCTTCTTTAACAACCTTAAAACATCAACTAAATCGACATTATCGTCTTCAAACGGGTTGATTCGCTGACCATAAGTGTTGGAACCAGCGCAAAAAATGACCGCGACTAAAATTAGTTTTGAAAAGATACTCAACTCGCCAATTTGTTTCTGATACTTAAATAGACTTCTAAAAATCACTAAAGTTATAACCCGATGGCGATTTTGGCTTTATAACCGAGGTTTCCAAGGCACTTCTGAAGCACCATTTAAATGACCTATATAACGGCACAAAACAAACAAATAGTCTGATAGCCTGTTGAGGTATGATATTACAATGGGTTCAACGTGCTCGTTTATTTCCTGCATGCCCACCACCAGGCGCTCTGCCCTACGGCATACGCACCGAGCGACATGACAAGTACTTGAAGCCAGATTACCACCAGGAAGTATAAACGACCTCATTTCAGGCAATACTTCATTCATTTTATCAATGTTCGTTTCAAGCCACTCAATGTCCTGCTCATGCAGGTCAGGCAATTTCATTTGCACATTTTTATCGGGCGCAGTAGCCAAAACTGAACCAACGGTGAACAAACGATCCTGAATCTCTCGTAATTGTTCGATGATTTCGTTGTTATTCACCATATCAGACACCATTCCTATATAGGAATTTAACTCGTCAACAGTACCGTAACTTTCGATTCTGATGTGGTTTTTAGGCACCCGAACACCACCAATGAGGCTAGTTGCTCCTTTGTCGCCGGTTTTGGTATAAATCTTAAACATGCTGTTTGGTTGTAGTATCTATGGCCTGTCGAAAACCATTATATAATCTTCAAGTGGGTCGAAAAAATAATCAGACCAGCCTGCTTCATGCGCCTTCATCTCATCTTCGTTCGGGAACCCCGAGTGGGACACCTGTACTTTTGTACCTCCATCGAATGGTGTGAGTTTGTAACTAACTATCGAATCTTTGGCGTTATCGTCCCAATCGGTTGTTTTCCAGGTATATGAAAGCTCATTCTCTGAAACTTTAATCACTTTACCGGTTACCCAGCCATCAAACATTTCGAAAGCACCGTTGGGCTCCAATTCCAGTTTTGCTTCACCGCCCGACCATTTTCTAATCAGTACAGTATCAGTGAGCAACTGCATTACCCTTTTGGGCTTTACAGGCAATTGAAACACCAAATTCAGATTCAGTTCCATAGATGTTAGTTTGAAGCCTGAGCTCTGAGTTCGTCAAGCAGTTTATCTACTTTTTCTTTTGTCAGATGCTCTTTGTAAAATTTACCAAGTTGCATCATAGGTGCATAACCGCATGCACCAAGGCATTCAGCAGGTTTCAATGTAAACAAACCATCCGGAGTTGTTTCGCCTTCTTTAATGCCTAATTTTTGCTTGATGTGGTCAATAATACCGTCACTGCCATTCAACATGCAAGGTCCTGTACGGCAAACTTCCAAAACATACTTTCCTACCGGCTTCAGGTTGAACATGGTATAAAAAGATGCCACCTCATACACTTCAATCGGCAAAATCTGCAACAAACCCGCAACGTAATCCATAGCAGGCACATCAAGCCATCCGCCAAATTCCTCTTGAGCAATATGCAACAAAGGAATGAGCGCACTTTTTTGTTTGCCCTCAGGATACTTTGCAATAAGTGCTTTTACCTCTTGTAGTTTTTTATCTGAAAATTGTAAGCTCATCGAAAATGATTTTATACTCAGGGTCTTTAAAACCCGTAATATCAATTTTACTTTTTTTACGCGTCCAGTTCTCCTGCGATTACGTTCAGGCTACTCAATGTGATAACAGCATCGCTTAACAAACCGTTCTCAACAATTTCAGGGTATGCCTGATAATAAATGAAACATGGGCGGCGGAAGTGCAGCCTGTAAGGCGTGCGACCACCATCACTAATAAGGTAATAACCTAGTTCGCCATTACCGCCCTCTACCGAATGATAGATTTCACCTGCAGGTACGGCAATTTCACCCATAATAATCTTGAAGTGATAGATTAATGCTTCCATTTTACTGTACACATCTTCCTTTGCTGGCAAATGGAAGTGGTCAGCTTCTGGCGCATAAAACACATCCTTCATTTCAGGTGCATCTTTCTCCAGACGCGTGATTTTTTCCAACGCCTGTTGAATGATTTTATAGCTCTGCCAAATCTCATCGTTACGCACCATGTAACGGTCGTATACGTCACCCGTAGTTCCGGTAGGAATTACAAAGTCAAATTCGTCGTAAGAGCAATATGGAGCATGAACACGTACGTCATAGTCAACACCGGCTGCACGCAGGTTCGGACCTGTAAAACCATAGTTTAAAGCCCTGTCAGCATTGATTGGCCCGGCACCTATACAACGTTCCATGAAAATCCTATTTCTGTTCAGCAGCGTTTCGAATTCCTTCATGGTCTTAGGAAAATCCCTCATGAAAGATTCAATCTTACTGAAAAATGCAGGCGACATGTTGCGCTCAAAGCCACCTACACGACCAATATTGGTAGTAAGGCGAGAACCACATACTTCTTCGAAAATCTCATAAATGCGCTCCCTGAACTGGAACACATACGTAAAACCAGTCAACGCACCAGTATCAACCGCAACAACTGAATTACAAACCAAGTGGTCGGCAATACGAGAAAGCTCCATAATGATTACCCGCAGGTAGTCAACCCTTTTGGGAGTCTGTATGTTCAGGAGTTTTTCAATAGTCATGTGCCACCCCATGTTGTTGATTGGGGCAGAACAATAATTGAGCCTATCGGTAAGTGTAGTGATTTGGTAGTAAGACCTACGTTCTGCAATTTTTTCAAATGCCCTGTGTATGTAACCAACAGTAGGAACAGTTTTCAATACGCGCTCCCCATCAATTTCCATAATATTCTGGAAAACCCCGTGGGTAGCAGGGTGCGTAGGGCCAAGATTGAGCGTAGTGGTTTGCTTCTGAAGTGAATCTTCAGTGAGCTTTATATGGTGTTGTGTTGAATTTTGTACTTCGGTCATTGTCGTTTATTTACAGAACCAGAATTTATTGCCAGTTGCCCCTTCCAAACATCTCATCATCTTTATCGCGGCGTGTAGGGTCTTCCATTTCATATTCCTTCCTCAGCGGGAAATAGTCCATTTCATCTACATTCATAATGCGAATAAGATTAGGGTGCCCAACGAAATTCACGCCAAAGAAGTCGTAAGCTTCACGCTCTAACCAGTTGGCTGTAGAAAATAAGTCAACCATTGTTTGAATATCAGGCTGCGCTGAAGGTACATAAGCCTTAATTCGTACCCTGATATTATCAATAAGGTTGTGGAGCATGTACACTACACAAAGTTCTTCGTCTTTGCGATCAGGATAATGCACCGCAGTGAGGTCGGTCATGAAGTTGAACCCAAGTTCATTTTTCAAATACCCTACCACCTCGGTGTTCTTCGCTGCCCGGGTAGAGAAAGTAAGCATTCCATAAGGGGTATCCCATCCGGAAAGAACATCTCCAAATTTATCGGTGAGTTGTTGCTGTATCGATTCGTTGGTCATTGATTCCCTCTTTATACTATTGAATTCCGTAGCTTTCCATTAGTTCTTTGTACACACCGCTGTTTCTGCGACGTAAACTTTCATTCTTAACCAGTTCCTGCAATTTCAGGATACCATCCAAAATACCTTCAGGTCTTGGAGGACAGCCCGGCACATAAACGTCAACCGGAATAACCTGATCAATACCCTGGAGCACAGAATAAGAATCGAAAATACCACCGCTTGACGCACAAGCACCAATAGCGATTACCCAGCGAGGTTCTGCCATTTGCAAGTACACCTGGCGCAATACTGGTGCCATTTTTTTAGCAATAGTACCTGCAACCAACAGCATGTCGCATTGGCGTGGTGTAAAGCCCATTCTTTCAGACCCAAACCTCGACAAATCGTAGTTTGAACCCATTGTAGCCATGAACTCGATACCGCAGCAAGAAGTTGCAAAAGGCAACGGCCAAAGGCTGTTGGCACGCGCAAGACCTACTACTTTATCAAATGAAGTAGAATAAAAGCCTTCTCCCGAATATCCCGGAGGAGCTTCAACAAGTTTTATGTTAGTATTGTATTGAACCGGACGCATTGATATATTGTATTTAGTTTTTTACAACTAATCTAATGTTGAACTAATCTTCCCAATCGAGGGCACCTTTTTTCACGATGTAAATAAACCCACACAAGAAGAAGGCAACAAACAGAATCACCTCGAAAAAGCCTTCTTTGCCTAACTCTCTGAAATTGACAGCGTATGGATAAAAGAAAATAACCTCAACGTCAAAAAGCACGAAAAGGATAGCCACTAGGAAGTACTTGATACCCATTGGCTGACGAGCGTTACCCACAGAAGGAATACCACTCTCGAAGTTAATAAGTTTATCTTTTGTTTTCCTTTTTGGACCAAGTAAGTGAGTCACAGCCATCATTACAACGACAAAACCAATTGCAACCACCAATTGCAGTACAATTGGCAAGTAGTATATGGGTGTGCTGGAAGTCGCATCTAGTAGAAACCAATTCATTGAATCAACAGAATATTGTCAGTACGAAATAACCTACAAAGCTACTGTTATATCATGAAATAACAAGGGCAGATTGTTTTTTATGGCTATGCAGAGTGGGCATAAATTTTATATCGTTTGTAACTTGTATTTTCTGCGAATCATTTACATTGAGCCATTTTCAATATCGTCCTTACAGTCGATTCAAAGCCGCGATACCTAAATTTTTAATTTTCTTAGTTACAAGTAGCTAAGTTAATTTGAAATTGTATCACAATTCGCTTCAGATATTTCTGTGTAATATTGCGCTGTTTTTCATCTTTATTCAATGGGTATTGTATTCCGACAGTCTATAAAGTCTGCAATAGTTTTAATGGCCAGTTCTGTACTGGGTGCAATAACCGTATGGGGGTTTTCAAATTACGTTTCCCAGCAGGAATACGGATTTTTTAAGTTTGTAACCAATCTTGGTTTGATTGCGGGCAGTGCAATGATTTTCGGCATGCACAACACTACAATTTTCTATATTCAAAAATACCGGACGAATGACTACAAATCAAAAGCCCTGAATACAATTGCCAATCTAACTCCTTTGTTTATGTTGGCGCTCATTTTGCCTATTTATTTTTTGGCAAAACCTTTCATTTTGAGTTTAATTGGTTCATCAGACCGAAACTACCTTGATAAATATTACTGGTTTTTACCTGCAATAGCAGCTTGCTACGCATACATTACACTCCTTGAGGCATTTCTCAATTCACAAATGAAAATAGCGTACTCTTCCTTTCTGAAAGAAATAGCCCTTAAACTTTTTATTATTGCTGCGATTGCCATTTATGTCACTAAGGTTTATCTTTTTGATGGCTTTGTCTTATTCACGGTTATAGGTTTTTCTTTAATTGTCGCGATGTATTTTGCAAAATCTGCAAAAAGCAAAATATTCCGACCGAACTTTGACTTAAATACATTTTCTAATGAAGAGAAAAGGGACATTTTCAACTACGCCTTTTTCCAATTTCTTTTAACCATTTCGCTCTACTTAAGTAATTACGTTGATCAAATCATTTTGCCGTTTTTGAGCAAAAGAGGATTACAGGACGTGGCAGTGTACATCAATGCCGTTTTTTTAACCTCCTTTATTCAAATTCCCGCACGATCAATGGCAGCAGCCGCAGCAGTTGAACTTGCTAAAAGTTATAACGACAATGATTTGCCAAAAGTTAAAGATATTTTTTCACGTACTACTATCAATGTTGTACTAAGTTCAATGTTGATTGCAATTCTGCTCATTGGCAACCTTCATTCAATTATCGCAGTAATTATGCGAAAATATGAGGCTGTATTCAACGTGTTTTTTGTATTACTGATTGGCAGAGTATTTGATCTCGCTACGGGGTTCAACGATGTTCTTTTGTCGACTACTCGTAATTACAAGCTAAATTTTATCCTTTCGGTCCTTTCAATTGCAGTGAACATCGTTCTTATTTACTATACTACATCAAGGTATGGAATAATTGGTACTGCGGCAGGAACATCTATCTCTATCATCTTGTTCAATTCTCTGAAAACATTCTTCATCTACAAGAAGTACAAATTTCATCCTTTCAGTAAAAACATTCTAACCATTTTACTGTGCAGCCTCCCACCAATTGCGCTTTCCTATTTTTGTCCTTCGTTTTTCCCGTTCAGAGGAAACAATATATTGAATCCGATTTTCGATATTGCTGTAAGAAGTATCATAATTTCAGTTTCCTTCCTTTTAATGGTGTTATGGCTAAAGCCTTCAGAAGATTTGAGCACTTACATAAAAACAATCAAAGAAACAAAACGCTTGTTCTAACGTTTTACCACAAGTTATTCAATGCCAATTTGTTGTATATAGATTTTCCAAAACATCTTACTCATTTTTTCGAAGAGCAGCAACATCCCCATGCTTGCTGTCCTGTAAACTCCTACTGCATTCAGCCTGATATTGAAAAAACATATACTAAATACTGGGTTGAAAATGTAAAATTGACCTACTTTTGAACTGAATTTAAACGTGAATTAAAATAGAACAATGAAAAAACTGCTACTTACCATTCTAGCGGCTGTATCTGTAAGCCTTGGATTTGCTCAAATCCCAAATGCCGATTTCGAATCGTGGTCGGTTGTTAACGGTATCTCCCGCCCCGATGGCTGGGGGGTGATTGATACTCCTACAATTGTAGATACCATTATTACTTGCAAGGCAGACACTCCGGGTTTTTCCGGCCATACATACATGAAATTGACTACGGTATCGGCAATGGGCGGTACAATAGTTGTTCCTGGTATTGCTGTAAGTGGCGGTATTGATTTCGTGACGCGCGCTCCTAAGTACGGTTTCCCAATGTCATCAAGACCCGATTTCTTCATAGGAGCTTACCAGTATATGTTTTTCGGTAGCGACCGTGGACAGATGTATGCAGTTCTGACAAAATGGAATGCAACTTCATCTCGCCGCGATACTGTAGCTACTGCTCAAAGCAATTTACCGGGTATGGAAATGTCTTGGCGCAGATTTTCTTTGCCATTTACATACACAAGTACTGAAACTCCTGACACTGGTTTGATCTTCCTTGCTGCAAGTGGTTTCACTCCTGTAGTGAACAGTTATTTGTGGGTTGATTCTTTGGGCTTTGCCGATTCTGCAACAGCAATCAATAACGTTAGTCAAGGTTCAAAACAATTTGAAATGTTTCCTAACCCTGCTACTTCAACAGTTACCTTCAGTAGCTTGAACACATTTAACAACGACTATCAACTTGAGATTACTTCTTTCGATGGTCGTAGTATGATTAAGGATATGGTAAAAACCGATAATCAAACAATCAACCACACTGTCAATATTGCTAATTTCGCACCGGGTGTTTACTTGGTAAGAATTACTAGCGGGGCAGGCACTTATACTGAAAAGCTGATTAAAAACTAACATTTAAGGCTGCCCTTCAGGCAGCCTTCTTTTTTAACCTTTGACTCATGCGAAAATTATTCTTCTGGGTGATGCTGGCATTTTTTGGTAATGTACATGCACAACACACATTGTTTATTCCCGATACCCTTTCAGGAACAAGTTTTAACCTGGATGTTCACCGTGACAGTATTCGCCTGAAAACCGGGCGTATAACGCAGTCGTTAGGCATCAACAGCTATCACTACTTCGGTCCAACAATTATTTTGAGAAAAGGCGATAGCGTTAGCCTGACCGTTAACAACCATATCGGCGATACTACTACAATGCACTGGCATGGCCTGCACGTAGCACCTAGCAATGATGGTGGTCCACAAAGTATGATTATGGACGGCATGGATTGGACGCCACGTTTTGTGGTAAGGAACAGAGCCGCAACCTACTGGTACCACCCACATATGATGGCGAAAACTGCTGAACAAGCGATGAAGGGTGACGTTGGTCTTATTCTTGTACGCGACAATGAAGAAGCAGCACTTACCCTTCCAAGAAGATATGGACTAGACGACTTCCCGATTGTAGTACAATCACTAGAACTTGACACCTTCAATCAGTTCATGCCGAAGGGAATGAAGGACAGTGTTGTATTGGTGAATGGAACTGACACACCAATGGTTTCAATGCCCGCTCAAGTGGTGCGTATGAGAATGCTTAATGGTTCAGGTGAAAGAACTTTTAATTTCGGGTTCACTGCGAACAAGCACTTTAAAATAATTGCAAATGACAACGGACTACTAAGAACACCGGTTGACGTTACACGTATTTGGCTTTCACCGGGTGAAAGAGTAGAAATTTTAATCGACCTATCGGGTATGCAAGGCCAAACCATTCATTTGAAAAGCTATGCATCAGAAATACCTATGGGTGTGCAAGGGGGACCAACCATGCCTATGCCGCCCGGCAGCCCCGATATGAATAGTCCGTTGAACGGAGTTGATTTCAATATTTTACAAATAAACATAGGCGCCCAAACCGCCAGCCCTGTAACAACCATTCCTACTTCATTGGTAGCTGATACACCACTCATTGCAAGTATGGCTAATGCTCACAGAACCATTCATATGACAGCCGATAGTATGATGGTGATGGATGGGCCATTTTACTTCAATGGCAACACATTCGATATGATGCGTATCGACTACAAAATACCATTGAACAATATAGAAATCTGGACTTTGCTGGATAGCACAATGGTTGCCCACCCTTTCCATTTACACGATGTACATTTTTACATACTTGACCGCAATGGCGTTGCACCTTCACCACAAGAAGCAGGCAGGAAGGATGTTGTATTAATTAAACCCAACGAAACTGTACGCTTTATTGCTCAATTCACCGATTTTGCCGATACAACAACTCCATATATGTATCACTGCCACATACTCATGCACGAAGATGATGGCATGATGGGGCAGTTTTTGGTGGGCGACTATCCCAACAAGATCAATCAACCAAGCACAATGCCTTTGTCTATCAAACCCAACCCTGCAGGCAATGAGCTGACTATTGAGAGTGATTGTTTTAATGGCACACAAAAACCAGTAGTTGTTGTGGCGCAACCCGATGGTAGGATAGTTAATGTAAACACTACTTTCATTGACGGCAGAATAACTGTCAACACCTCTGACCTTTGTTCAGGACTTTATTTTGTATCGGTAAAATCAGGCAGCTACACAGGAACAGCTACATTTGTGAAAGAATAACTATGAAAACACTTGGAATGACAGTTCTCTTATCGCTTACAATTCCCTTTTTCGCTTCATGCAAAGACAATAAAAAAACACTCAAAATCGGCGATAAAGCCCCTGTGTTTTCGTTGACCGACCAAAATGGCAACGTTTGGAACATGGGTGATTACATTGGCAAGAAATGGGTTGTTTTGTTTTTCTACCCTAAAGATGAGAGTGCTGTTTGCACGAAAGAGGCATGTGCTTTTAGAGACGACTGGCACCAATTCACTGAAATGAACGCTGTGGTTGCAGGTATTAATAACGGCTCGGTTGCTGAACACAAAAATTTCGCAGGCAACCATAAACTACCATATTCGCTGTTAAGTGACGCTGGCGATGTCGTGTACAACCAATTCGGAATAAAAAAGAAATTCTTCATCAATGGCAGGGCCACTTTTGTAATTGACCCTGAGGGTAAAATTGCCTATTCGTATGTGGCATTAACTGAAGGAAAAGAACACGTAGACAATGCGCTTAATTTCCTCAAAACACATTCGATAAAAAAGTAAACTCGTTGAAACGAATAGGTATCATCTCAGACACACACAGCCATCTCGACGAAAAAGTATTCCATCATTTCGCTGATTGCGATGAGATATGGCATGGTGGCGACTTTGGCTCGATCGATGTAATTGAACAACTTCGCTCTTTCAAGCCCCTACGTGGTGTTTATGGCAATATCGACGATACAACAATCAGAAACGAATTTCCGGAAAAGCTTTTTTTCGAATGCGAGCAAGTGAAAGTGTTTATGATTCATATTGGTGGCTACCCCGGCAAGTATGCCCCGAAAGTGAAGAATGAAATAAAAAGCAATAGTGCGCAGCTTTTCATTAGTGGTCATTCCCACATACTAAAAGTGATGTTTGACGAGGAATTGCAGTGCTTGCACATCAACCCAGGTGCGGCGGGTAATAGTGGCTGGCACAAAGTAAAAACACTGATAAAGCTGACCGTTGACGGAAATAAAATGAAAGACCTGCAAGTGATAGAAATTGGGAAACGCGGGACCTAGGGCAAGTTAAATTTTAGTGTTTTCAATTTTTGTACACCTTGGGTAAGCGCAGCAAAAACCTTTGTGTATTCAGGCAATTGTGTATCTGTAAAAATGATAAACAAATGCACCTGACAGTTTTCAGGAATTACCTCGTAGAAATCTTGCTTTTGCAGACGCCATGATTCAAACATCAGCCTTCTTATACGATGGCGGTCAACAGAATGCTTGAACTTCTTTTTGGGCACAGAAAATCCGACCAAAACCGGCGATTTTTGGTCATCAGTACGAGCAGTAATGATGTATATGAGGCGTAACGGAAAAACAGAAAACGCTTTTCCTTCTCGGAAAAGCGTGTCAATCTGTTGTTCTTTTTTAAGTCGCTCAAATACCTTGAAAGTATTACGAATGGCGAAAAAAGATTTAAATTATTTGAGACGGCTTTCGCTTGATACTGTCAGTTTATGACGACCTTTAGCGCGGCGCGAAGCCAATACTTTACGTCCGTTTGCCGATTGCATACGTTTGCGGAAACCATGAACTGATTTACGGCGACGACGGTGCGGTTGATATGTACGTTTCATATTTAAATTGATTACTGATTTAAAAACGGGAGTGCAAAGGTAAGTGAAAAAAATTACAACTAACAACTTTTTCACGCCTCATTAAAAAAAAATATCCCCGGATTGTTTTTTTTGCTGCAAATGTATTTTATCCCTCAAATAGTTGCAACATTATTAAATGAATGCTTATTTTTACCGTGACTTTTAATGCCCCAAATTTTGGGGTGGTAAATTTTATACAGTTATGCTACGTAAAATTACTTTATTCCTACTCCTGTTCATCAGTATGAACTCTATCTCCCGCGCGCAAGTTCGGGACACCGCCACAATACACCTGCTCCCATACACCGATACAACTTGCATCGGCTCTCAGCTTGAGTTTTGGGCTACTTTGTCAAGCGACACTTTCTCTACCGTTACTTATCAATGGTATACTAACAGCTACCCTACAGGTGTAACATTGGATACATTCTATACGACGGCGATGAACGATGGTGATAGTGCTTATTGCGTTATTCATTTCGTCAACTCTTTCGGCGTGAATGACACTGATACGTCAAATGTCATTTACATTCACAGAGCTATTTCTATTCCTCCACGCGTACTGGTATCGCTTACTACAGGTAGCAATCCTGACTGCGCCGGTCATCCGCTTACCTTCACAGCATACCCTGTTAATGGTGGTTCCAACCCACGTTATCAATGGTACATCAATGGCACTGAGGTATCAGGTTCTGATTCAGTTTCTTTTACACGCATTTTTGGTGGTGCTGACACAGTTTCATGCCGTATGATTTCAAATTCGACTTGCGCGCCATTTGATACTGTTTATTCTGTTTTAATTCCAATCATCCACATACACCTTACGCAAAACATTACAATTTCTGCGGTACACGATACTACTTGTGCTCATGGAGTTGATAGTTTACAAGCTGTAGTCGTTGATTACGGTACAGGCGTAACTTATCAGTGGTTTGTGAATGGTATTCCACAATTTGGTGCTGTAAACCAAAACTATTATACCGATAGTATCAATGATGGCGATTCAGTTTATTGTGTTTCTTATACAAGCGACTCTTGCGTTCTAAACCCTACAGATACTTCAAATGGGTTTATTGTCCACAGAATCAGATTGATTAATAATTCAGCTTACATGAGGATTATGCGTGGTTCTAATCCTGGTTGTTTTGATAGTACAATGACACTTCAAGCCGTTATTGATTCATGCGGCTCTGCTGCTCACATTGAATGGAGCATTAACAATGTACCTGATGCAGTCGATTCAACAACTATCAGTCGTTACTTTGTAAACCACGACAGGGTTAGTTTCTATGTTCACCCGGCACCGGGCTGCTATGTACACGATACAATTCGCGTACCTGAAATGGTTATCTTGAGAGACAGCTCTTCTACCATTGCTACAGGTATTTTGTCATTGATTGGAAATGCATTGATTGTTTCTAACCATGGTACATTCCAATGGTATTATTCTGATATCAATAACTACCATACCAGCACAGGTATCGATTCAATTGTACCGGGTATTGACTCTGCAACCTACCACCCAACACACTTGGGTTATTACTACTGTAAGAAAATATCAAACAATTGCCCAATGTTGCCTACCAACATTATCTACATCTCTTTGTTGGATGTAAATAAAGTAGAGATGCCGAATGTTCAAATCAGCCCTAACCCTACTTCAGGCGAGGTATTTATGAACTGGGGTGATGTGCACAATCAAGTATCAATTGACGTATTTGATGTTGTAGGCAGAAACTTGAAACACGAAGTAATTAACAATGCTTCCAGTGGCAAAACAGACCTTTCAATGCTAGCTGCAGGAAGCTACTTCATTGTTTTGCGCAATGAGAACGGAGCTTATTCAAGCCATAAAATTCAAGTAGAAAAATAATTTCAAATCACTTATATACTAAAGCCGGAACGTTCGTTTCGGCTTTTTTTATGCAAACCCTTGCTGCTCAATAAAATAAGGGATCTATTAATATTGAGCCTAATGACAAAAGTTATTCACAGTCATCACTTAACAAATAGCTGTGCCATTATATACCCCGAATGGCTGTATCTATTATTTTTGCCTTAATGCTCAGGGTACTGATAAGTGTGTTGATTCTCTTCTCGTTTTTCATGAAAAACGGAGGGCTTACACTTAAATTGCAGTACGAAATATGGAAACTTCACCACGAAAAATTTGAAAAAAGGCGCCACTCGAAAAAAGTCGCTACTTTCCTTTTGAATGATAGTGAGTTTTCAAGGGAAGGTGCAAATGCCGACGAATTAAAAATAGATGGGCACATCTTTGATATCATTAGTATCAAGAAAACGGACTCCAATTGGCTGGTACTGGCCATGGAAGATAAGGAAGAAGATAACTTCCTTTTTCAAATTGCTGAAAATGCCAACGATGACGAATTGCTAAAAATGAAAAAAAGCATAGTCGCATTTCTTGACTTCATATGCGATTTACCATCCCGATTCTCTATTGCAACCCAATTCTATCCTTTCCTAAAAACCGAATTTTGTTCATTGAAATTGAATTGGCCAATGGCTTTTTTGACGGCTCATTTACCCCCGCCTAAGTTCTTGTAGACTTAAAAAACTACAAGAATATTTTACGTCAAAAATTCAATAAATCAAAAAATGAATAAACTTAAACTCACTGTCGTACCGGCAGTTATATTGCTTTTGTGTGCAAACCAAAGTGCAAATGGTCAAACAAATAAAGACTCAGTAGTTGACCTCAACAATATTATTATATCAGCAAACAGAACCGAAGAGCTTAAGAAAAATGTAGTCCAACAGTCTGTAATTATGAATTCAGACTACATCAGTAGTCAAAATGCACAAAGTTCTGCAGACTTATTGGCGTCAGACCCTTCGGTATTTGTGCAAAAAAGTCAATTGGGTGGCGGTAGCCCGGTATTAAGAGGATTTGAAGCCAACAGAGTTGTGTTGGTTGTAGATGGTGTTCGGATGAATAATATTATTTATCGCGGTGGGCACCTTCAAAATATTGTAACACTCGATCAGGCTAGCCTCGACCGCGTTGAAGTATTATTTGGCCCGTCATCAACCATGTATGGCAGTGATGCACTAGGTGGTGTTATGAGCTTTTTCACCAAAAAACCAAAGTTCTCTACCAACGGAAAACTACTCACCGGTTCTGACGGATTTTTTAGATTCGGGACTGTAAACAATGAAACTACGGTGCATGGTGCTGCAATGTTAGGTGGTAAAAAATTCGCTTCTTACACTTCACTTACCTATTCCAGTTTCGGCGACTTAAGAGGTGGAACTACCAAAAACCCACTCTACGACACTACTTATGGCGATAGAAATTACTATGCCGATCGCATCAACGGTGTTGACTCCATGGTTAAAAACAGCGACCCTGCCGTTCAAAAGTATTCGGGTTACAACCAATACGATATTGTTCAGAAATTCCTGTATAAACAAAACGAGCGCATCACTCATGGTTTAAATATCCAGTTTTCAAACTCAACTGATGTCCCAAGGTATGATAGGCTGACTGATATGTCGGCGGGTAAACTAAAATCAGCACAATGGTACTATGGTCCTCAAACAAGGTTTATGGCAGCTTATGATATGAATGCTGAAAAATTGGGTATGTTCGATTTGTTTCACCTTGGTGTAAACTATCAAAGTGTTGAAGAAAGTCGCCACTCAAGATCTTTCGGAAGTTCAAATCTATCGCATAGAACAGAAAATGTTAATGTAGTAGGCGCAAATGCCGACGGAACCAAAATACATGGCAAAACAACCATGCACATGGGTATTGATTTCCAGTACAACACGCTCAAATCGACTGCTGAAAAAGAAAACATCAATACAGGTGCAACTACAAAACTAGATACACGATACCCTGATGGAGATAATACAATGATGAATTTGGCACTCTATTATTCAGGCACAACTAAACTCAGCAACAAACTAATATTAACTGAGGGTATTAGGGTTGGCTATAATACACTTCACAGCACATTTGTTGACACTTCATTTTTCCACTTACCGTACACAAACGCCGACCAAAGCAATCTGGTTTATTCTGCCAATCTGGGTCTGATTCACCCAATCAACAATAATTCGCGCTTATCTTTCTTGATTTCGACGGGATTCAGAACGCCAAATGTTGATGACCTTTCAAAGGTTTTTGAATCTGCACCTGGATCACTTATTGTTCCAAATAAAGACCTTAAGCCCGAAAAAACAATCAATTTCGATTTAGGCTTTGCATCAAATCCATCCCATAAGACCATGTTTGAAGCAAATGTGTTTTATACCAGCTTCTTTGATGCGATTGTAACGTCGGAATTCAAATACAACGGACAGGACAGCATTTTATATGATGGGTCAATGAGTAGAGTCTTGGCTAATCAAAATCAACGTTCTGCTTATATAGCAGGTTTTACGGGCAGAGCGAGCACTGTAGTTGGTGGAAACATTCACCTATTCGTAGGGCTTAACTATACCTACGGCAGAATTAAGACAGATAGCACCAGCATGCCACTTGACCACATTGCTCCGCTGGTAGTTAAAATTGGTGCTGGCTACCATAAAACTAAGTACAACGTAGATCTTATTGTTAACTACAATGGCAAGAAGAGCATCGCAGACTACTACTTAAATGGTGAGGATAATGAAGCGTATGCAACTAAAGATGGTATGCCGGCATGGTATACACTCAACTTGAGAGGTGCTTACAAATTCAATAAACATTTCACTGTACAAGCAGGTATTGACAACATACTCGATGTACAATACAGAACTTTCGCAAGTGGTATCAATGCACCAGGAAGAAATATCTACGGTACATTGCGCTATAACTTTTAATGAGCGTGATGGGTTGCTTTGATAATTCAACCTTTTGTATCAAAACAACGAAATGTAATCTCAATTAGTATTCAGACTAAGACAAATTCACTAAGCAGCCGGGACGAATTTCCCGGCTGTTTCGTTTACCTAAAAAAGCACTTCCTAAAGGCAGATATCGTAATGAAACATTACCTCATTAGTCCAGATATACTATCAGCACATAGGTCAATGAAGCCATTAAGCTGGGCAATTCAGACTCAAATCTGTTTTCGCAATGAACGTACAACTACCAACAAAAAAAGGAGACTTTCGCCTCCTTTTTGTTATCCTATTCTATTCAATTATTTCTTACCACCTTTTGGTTGCTTTGCTTTTTCTGCCTGAAGTTTTTGCATTTCTTCAAGACGCTGCTGCCATTTAGATGTTGTAGGTCCTTTCGTTCTGTTCTCCTGAATTTGAGCATGAATTGCTTTTTCATCAATGAAGTACTTCTGAATGATGAATTGTTGCGCAATACTCAATAAGTTAGAGAATGTGTAATAAAACGTAAGGGCTGCTGCCATTTTATTGAACCAACCCATCAAAATAACAGGGAACACATATGGCATGTATTTCATCATAGGGTTGTTAGGGTCTTGCGGAGTCATGTTGCGGTTATAGATTGCAAGGAACAAGCTCGATGCAGTCATTAACAGAGTAAACAAACTGATATGGTTACCATAAACCGAACTAAGGAATGGAATGTTTGTAGTCCACGACGCAATACTATCGTAGGTTGAAAGATCTTCAGCCCAAAGAAAACCACGTTGCCGAAACTCAATAAAAGATGGGAACATATTATACAACGACAACAAAATCGGGATCTGGAATAACATTGGAAGGCAACCGCCTAGTGGGTTAACACCTGCAGTACGATACATTTTCATTTGCTCCATGCTCATCTTCTGTTGGTCTTCACCAAACTTAGCCCTTAACTCATCTAACTCAGGTTTTAAAACCCTCATTTTCGCTGAAGAAAGGTAGCTTTTGTAAGTAAAGAACGAAAGTATCAGCCTGATGAAAATCGTCATTAAGATAATGATGATTGCATAGTTGCTGATAAAGCCGGAAAGCATGTAGAAAATAGGAATTAAAATTCCACGGTTGATATACTTAACAAAAGCAAATATACCTGTACCCAATGGCACCATCTCGTCTAAGCCCATGTTATAGGCTTTAAGTGTACGGTAGTCATTAGGGCCCATATACCATTTCATTGCTCCTGATGCTGTTCCGTTGCCTGTGGCTTTTAATGGCAACATTAATTCAGCCTGATTGAATGCGACATTGGTTGTATCCTCTGCCTTCATTGAAGCCTTGGTACTCATGTGCGTAAAACCGTCTTCTGAAATCAACACAGTGCTGAAATACTGTTTCCTAAAGCCCACCCAGTGTGTAGCAGAAGAGCTTTCATGGCTTTTATCTTCACCGGTACGAACAGTAAAGTAATCATTATCGCCATCTTTGAAGCGATAATAAACCTGAGTGTTCAGGCGCTCATTGTTGATGTCTTTTTCAGTATGCACTGCATTGGTAAGCCAGTTCAGCTTAAGCTCCTGCGCCGTCATGCCGGTAAGCACCACGTTGCACTGCATCATGTAGTCGTTGGCAGGCAACGAATAGATAAGCTCTACTTTCTTACCACCACCCATATCAGCAGCAAAATCAATAGATTGCCCCCCTTTGCCATCATTCTTTACCTCAGGAGTAAAAAACAATGTCTCGGTTGACCTACCATTATCTGTTGGTAGAATAGCCGTAAGGTGGTTATTGTTGCCGTTGAAAAGGTAGAGTGCTTTTTTGCCGTAAGTAGTGTATTCTTTCAACGAAGCTGCAACAGGAAATGCGCCCTTCGTATTGAATTGTACAGATACTTTGCTGTTCTCCAAAGTTACAACCTGAGAAGTACCGTTGAATGCCGGTGGCATCAACTTCTTCACTGAGTCGGGAATAGCAGCCTGAGTAGCAGCCGCTGCGGCAGCTACTGCTGTTGAGTCTTTACCCTGTGGTGCTTTCTTAGGATTCTTTGCCGCTTCGGCCTTTTTGAAATCTTCTAATTTCTTCTGCTCATACTGGTTGTACGTTAAATACCCTACGAGTAAAAGGGCGATAAGTACAAATCCAGCAAACTGATTACGTTCCATGTATATTTAAAAACGATGCCAAAGGTAGGCAATTAACCCATTAAAAGCCAATCAATGATAACAATTAGGACAGCTAATAGGCGAATCACTTCATTTTCTCGGTAAAGACTATTCGTAAGGCGATAACAACACCAACATATCAATAAGTACCATTGATATTAGGAAGGTGCCTATTGAACAGTGTATCTACTATCCTATCCGCAATGAAGCTTCGATAGTGGTTTATTTCAAAGAAGTTGCGCTTGTTGGCATTGAAATTATTCTTTCCTGTTAAATTCAAGATTCTCGATGGATCAAATAATCTATTCAATTTTTCAACATCAACTAAAACTATTTTTTGCACCTTAGTTCATCTATTCAAACGAAAATTAATTGTGCTTACCATCACATCAGAATAACCCTGTTGTAGCATTTTTAGAATGAGCAGTATTCAAAAAAAATTCACATCTTTGCATCTTTATATAACGCTTATGGGCGTCCCGGAAACAAAAAACGTGTACAGGAACCGAATATGAGTATGAATTTTGTAGATCAGTTATACGCTGTTTTTGAAGTACATGGAGAAAGAAATGCATTTTGCATAGAGGGTATTTTTTACACCTACAAAGAGCTACTTGCTAAAACCAAATCTATCGCAGCCAGTCTGAATGAAAAAGCACCTGGTGAGAGGAAAATTGGTATTTTAGCGACAAACTGTTTGGAGACATACGCAGGATTGCTCGCTTGCCTAATGACCGGCAGAACATATATTCCAATACATCCCAATCACCCGCCAGAACGCACGCGCCAAATTGTAGAACAGTCACAGCTTCAAACCATATTGTGTAACAAATATGATCGCCAGAATGCGGTTGTTCGCCTAATCGTGACTGAAAATTTGGATGGCAGCAAAATTGAATTAAGTAATTCCAAATATAATAGCGCAGCCGATGCTTACATTTTGTTTACTTCTGGCAGCACTGGAATACCTAAAGGGGTGCCTATAACTTATGGCAACCTTGATTCGTTCATAACTGCGTTCGGCAAGTTGGGGTATCAAGTAACTTGTGAAGATAGATTTTTGCAGATGTTTGATCTAACGTTCGATCTGTCTGTAATGTCATACCTAGTACCTTTGTGTATAGGAGCCTGTGTTTATACACTGCCTGATGAGGGCATGAAGTTTACAAACGTATATAACATTTTAGAGGAATACAACGTAACTTTCGCGCTAATGGTTCCGTCTATACTTGCGAGCCTAAAGCAATATTTTCATGAAATAGACCTTCCGGCATTGCGGTACTCACTCTTCTGCGGAGAAGCGCTGTACACTGAAACAACAATTGGCTGGATGAAATGTGCGCCCAATGCCATAGTCGAGAATGTTTATGGACCTACCGAGGCTACCATTTTTTGCATGACATATCCTGTAACACGGGATGGATTGATAGAAGATTATAATGGTATCATTTCGATAGGTAAATCAATGGCTGGCATGGAATCGCAGATAGCAGATTCCGACGGTCATTTGTTGGAAGGAGAAGTAAAAGGAGAGTTGTGCCTTGCTGGAGACCAGCTTACGATGGGATATCTAAACTCTGACCGCAACAAAACTGCGTTCTTTGAGCACAATGGTACACGCTACTACCGTACAGGTGATATCGCTTTCAGAACATCCAACGGTAACTTTATGTACGCAGGTCGGGTTGATCACCAGGTGAAAATACAGGGGTACAGGATAGAACTGAGCGAAATAGAGTTCCACTTGCGACAAATAACAAATGATAGCAATCTAGTTGCATTGGCAATACCTAACCATGCCGGGCAACTGGAAATACAGGCTGTATTTGAAGGACAATACATTGATGTATCAGGAACCCTTTCTGAACTTGAGACTAAAATACCTTCCTACATGATGCCTACACAAGTACACTTTGTAAAAACCTTCCCTCTAAATACGAACGGTAAAACCGACCGAAACGAGTTGACAAAAATTTTAAATTCTACGAAATGATAAGGAGAGCAAACACGACCGACATTGATTTTTTAATCACAGCGATTATTGAGGCAGAAAAAAGTGGGTCGGAGATGATTAGCTATTGCGGAATTTTCAATATTACTGAAGCCGAATTGATAAAAGCTCTTCGTAATATGTTGGATGAGAATGTAGAAGGACAGGAATTGTGCATTTCTAGTTTTATGATAGCCGAAGAGAACGGTGAGAAAGCCGCAGCACTGGCAGCTTGGGTGGAAGGAAAAACCGGACGCAGCGCCAGTGCAATAAAAAATGACTTGCTGATTTATTTCCTTGATAGGCAAAAAGTATTATTAGCTACCGAAAATATTTCTCTCATGAATGAGATTGGCATCGACAGAACACCGGGCACTCTTCAAATCGAGTCGGTGTATACTGCACCTAAATTCAGAGGCAAAGGTCTTTCGAAACAATTGATCGAAGCTCAAATCACTGACTACCAGAAAAGCGGAGATAAGTTTGAAAAAGTGCAGGTGTTTTTACTTGGTAATAATATAGCTGCTACCAAATCTTACGAAAAAGCAGGCTTCACGATTGTAAAAACTAAACAGGCAGCCAACAAAGCAATTAACAAGATACTTTCCTCCGACACCCGCGTGTTGATGGAACGTTCTTGCGGCAATCCGTCAGAAAATGGCATACTGTCGCAGTTGAATTCAATTTTCGCAAAGGTACTGAAACAACCTACATTGTCGTTGACTCCTACAACCGTAGCAACAGATGTAAATGGTTGGACATCTTTGAATCACATGATACTCATAGATTCAGTTGAAGAACATTTCAAAATCAAGTTCAAACTGAATGAGATTATGAAATTCAAGAATGTAGGTGAAATGGTCGCTACCATCGAAAAAAAGATTTCCTAGACAATATCGGTGGTTACATTACGACTTTGATACTCAATTTATTCTGATTAAGATTTTTAATAGCCCACAGCGAGAATAACATATCTCCTTCATATTTTTTCAAATCTCCTCGAATAGTTATGATTATTCTAGGAGATCTTATGTGGATGTATTGCGAATTCTAAACAATTCGAAAAACATAGATAGGCAATGTGTACTGTAAACAAAGTGCACATTGTGTGTAGGGATAATAGATCATGCGCAAAAGTTGTGCTACAAGCACTTAATTGGTTCTGATTCACTTACAGAAATGATACTGAAAGAAACAAAGCAACGCTACTACCAAGTTTGATCCACTTATATTAAATCGATGACACAAATTTTATAAAAATGCTTTGGCATGAATTGCAGGTATTGAACCGGAGCATTTTTCCCATTCTTAAGGTATACCCAGCTGTGATATGTTTTGTACATTTGCCCCTTTCTTAGATGTAGCTCTACCTCTTGGAAGGTGTGCCAATATTTCAAAAACAGGGTAAAATGCTATTCAATTCATTACAATTTCTTCTATTCTTCCCTATTGTAACTATTATTTACTTTTTACTGCCTCACAAGTTCAGATGGTTTCACCTGTTGGTTGCGAGTTGCCTGTTTTACATGGTGTATATCCCTGTATATATCCTAATTCTCTTCTTCACGATTGTAATCGACTACTATGCTGGCATCATGATAGAAAATGCACCGGAAGAAAAGAAAATGCGGTTCCTGGTAATGAGCGTAATAGCAAATGTGGGTGTTTTAGGCTTCTTTAAGTACTACAACTTTTTTACAGAAAACGTCAATGAGCTACTGCACCTTGCTAAGGCACCCGTGAATTTGCCTTTTCTCGACATAATATTACCCATCGGTCTGTCATTTCATACGTTTCAAGCAATGAGCTATACCATAGAGGTATACCGCGAGAATCAAAAGGCCGAGCGGAATTTTGGAATCTATGCGTTGTACGTAATGTTTTATCCGCAACTGGTTGCCGGTCCTATTGAGCGACCACAGAACATATTGCACCAATTCTATGAAGTCCATGACTTGAAGTATGAAAATGTGGCTAAGGGAATTCGTATAATGCTTTGGGGTTTCTTAAAAAAGGTTGTTATTGCTGATCGGTTATTACTTGTCACCGAGCCTATGTTCAATAATCCAACAAATTATTCGGGCATTGCGCTCGCTATCGGAGCGACTTTCTTCATGTTTCAAATTTATTGCGACTTTTCCGGCTATTCTGATATTGCGATAGGCTGCGCAAAAGTGATGGGGTTTGACCTGATGGTAAACTTTAACCGTCCCTTCGCGAGCAAGAGTCTTTCTGAGTTTTGGCGCCGTTGGCATATTTCATTGTCCACCTGGTTTTTCGACTACCTCTTTAACCCGGTTGTTGCATCGCTCAGAAAGTGGAGGAAATGGTCCGTTGTTTTTGGGTTGATGTTGACTTTCTTCCTCAGTGGGCTATGGCACGGTGCAAGTTGGAACTATGTAGTTTGGGGCGTATTGCAAGGTATAGTTATTTCTTATGAGTTCTACACCCGCGACTTCAGGCTGGCCGCCTTAGCAAAACTACCCCGGAAACTGGCCGATACACTTTGCCTGGTGTGTACCTTTCTCTTCGTTGTTTTCGCAGTAGTGTTCTTCAGGTCGAAGAACTTGGGTGATTCTTTCTTTATTGTAAAGAAGCTGGCTTATATTCCATTAGAGCTCATGCAGGGTTTGCATACGCACAAATTTGCATTCCTGAACCTGCCTAATTACAAGACCGTACTTCTTCCGTACGCAGTAATGATTTTAATACTTGAGTTGTTGCAGTACCTAAACGAGAAATACCGGATTGGGGAAACATTTCATACCAAGCCGGCTGCCTTTAGGTGGGCTACTTATTATTCAGCGCTCGGATTGCTTCTCTTCTTCGGCGTTTATGAAAAACATTCGTTCATTTATTTTCAATTTTAGTCGTGAAAAAACTCTTTTTAAAACTATTTCTGGCGAGTGTACCTCTAATTTTGATACTGGCGTTCTATGTGTACACCGACCCGTTCTTGGTCGTTCGGCAATATCCGCATGTATACGAAACAAAAATTAAGCATCTGGAACTGAATGAAGACTATTGCATGTTGGAGCGTTTCAAAGATGAGTATCCAAAAAAACATTACAACACTTTTATTTTCGGTAGTTCACGTGGAGCTCTTTATAGAGGCGATCACATGGAACACCTATTTGCCTCTAAGAGTTACTTTACGTACACCGTAGCACAAGAGACTATTTATGGTGTCGCCAAAAAACTGGAATTTCTGGATCGGACTGGTACTGATATTAAGAATGTACTTATTACAATGGACAACGATCTGCTTTCGACCGGAAGCAACAGTAAGGGCCACCTCTACCGAAAACACCCGTCACTTTCAGGTGAAACGTGGCTTGACTTCCAAATTGCGAACTTTATGGACGTCTTCAATACAGAATTCATAAGCTCATACTACAAACTAAAAAAGACTACTCAAGCCGATTATGAACTGAGCATCCGTGACCCCTATTCTTTATTCGACACACTAATTATGCGCAATCGAGATTCATTCTATTCGGCGCGACAGCCCCGTTTTGACCAGATCATACGTACCGACAGTCAACGGTTCAACAAAAATTTGATAGACGAAGAAGTCAAAACTCTGTTAATCAGCATAAAACACATTCTCGACAAACACCACACCAACTACATCATCCTAATTCACCCGATGTACGACCAGATTAAAATGGCACCAGTGGACTTCAAAATATTACAAACCACATTCGATCAAAATAGGATATTTGACTATTCAGGCATCAACAATATCACTAAAAGCAAGTACAATTATTACGAACCAATGCACTACCGCCGAAATATAGTTGACAGTCTGATGGACGACATGTATGTGCGTACACACCCGGAGACAGTTACTAAATAAAAAGGGGTGCTTGTTATGAAGCGTGTAATGAACCTGAAAAAGCACTTCTCGTACTAGTCTGTAAAGCCCTCAGCTTTTAGACCCTCTCTTATTTCCATTTCAGTCTTATACCTCGCTTTTGATGGTTTTCCGTTCATGGTACCTTCAACGCCACCGGTCATGCGCATTGATATATCTGAAAGGCGCCTTAACCGTGACGATGGGATGCCCGGTTTCTCATCATCAAAAATAGTAGTGATGTACACTGTACCCTCCATTGCTTTGTTTTTTACAGGCACCGAACAGAGTACAACCATTTCTTTTGCGGTGTCTTTATCTGCATTGGCAAAAAAGACTGCTTTAATTTGAGGGGCTACACCAAAAAACGAAAAGGTATCTAATAAAACTCTGCGGTATAGTTGTTGGTTCAATGGCAGATATGCATATCCTATAAGTTCTTTTCCCGGATTGGTGTTTTTATCAGCATCAACAAAAGTGATATTGTGCTCATAAAAAGACACTGCCGCCGTCATTCCACCCGACCAGTTCGAAAATTTCTTTATCCAACGGTTCAAAGAATCAGTAGACTGGGTATAGATAGGTCTGCATCGTACCGCAAATTGTAAAAAAGGCTCATTGGGCATTTTTTTCACCCATTGTCCCGGCCAGGCTACCATTGCTACGGCTTTCAATGCACTATCAAGATATTGATCGGTGCAGTTTTCCATACATTTTCTAATGCGGCAATCCCAAAGATGCTGTATTTCATTTACAAGACCGTGGTTTGTGGTGCTATCGTAATCATCCTGAACTCTTTCCATTTGCGCTTTAATAGGCAGATATACCGAATCAATCTCTTCTTTATAGCGTTGTTTAGAATAACCTCTCCCTCCAAGTGCTTTCTGCAACTGATCGGCAAAAATGAGGGAAATATCGTAGTGTCCCTGCTCGTGGTTGAGAATCTGGTCTGAGAATCCACCTCCACTTTTCACTTCTTTCCTCACCCAGGAAGCACTCTGAAAAGCACATTGCACTTTAAAATCAAAATGCATCTTTCCATCTTCAGCAACTGAGCCTCCCGACGCAGTAAAGTAAAGAGCACCATGCGTAAGAGCTCCTATATTTTTCGCCTTCGCTTCGCGGGAAGGCTTTCCATGGAAATCGGTCCAAATTAATGTCCGGTGGTTAATCACCTTACCCTCGGGTGCCACCCAATCTTGAGCGAACGAAGCATAGTTCACCAATAAACACAATATTAAAAAGCAAGGGTTTTTCATTGGAAGCAAATTTATAGGTGTCACAAGACATTTTCAAGAACTTCACGATTTCAATATGGTACAGTCGTTAAAAAAGCTCTGCCCACCTCCAGTTTTAATTGTATTGCGCTAACTTCACATCCCAAATGCCATTTTACCAGCGTCTTTCCAAAATCAGTTACATCACTGCACTGTTACTACTTGCGGGGGTATCGTCATGGGCGCAACGCTACACTTTTCATAATCTTGGCATCGACGATGGGCTTATTCAGTCTCAAGCCACTTGCTTTGCCCAAGACCCCGACGGTAAACTTTGGATTGGCACCATGGGTGGCGTTTCTTCGTTTGACGGGCAACACTTTGATAATATAAGCACCGGTAATGGCTTGCTATCAAACCTCACCAATGGCATAGCTGCCGATAAAAACGGCAATATATGGATCAGTAATTCATTTGGATTACAGAAACTAACAGGTAAAACACTGCAAAATTTTTTGTTGCCGTTCCTCAACGAAAGCGATGACGAAAAAAACAAAAAACGACGTGACCCACGGGCACAGGTAATACAGGTAGGCGACTCTGTTTGGTGGCGGGTGAGGGGCGAATTGTACCTTCTCAAAGGCAATAAGCTTACAAAATTCAACACACCGGCAAAAGACAACCCCATTACTTCTATACTTGCCGACAAGCAAACGCTTTGGGTGGCGCAAAGAGATACCATTTTTCGTTTGCAAAACAACAAATGGGACACAATTACATTTTCTGATAAACCCACCGGCGCGCCAGGTATCAGGTGCATGTACACCGACAAAAATGCAGTGACTTATATAGGCACCGATGCCGGATTGTACTCGATTGATGGCAAGAAAATAAAAGCAGTTAAGCTCAACAATCAGGATTTAAATTTCTTCACCATTAATAGAATGATTGTTGACCGCAGTGGTGCACTATGGATGGCTACTCAGTCAGGAATTATGAAAATGGAACCCAATAAATTCACCATTTTCAACAAGAAAAACGGGCTAGCAGACAATTCCTTCACTGATATTTTCGAAGACCGCGAAGGCAATATCTGGATGGCAAGTGATGGTCTTGGCATTTACAGGTTTTCAGGTACGCTATTTACATGCCTCGACGAATCGAGTGGACTTGCCAGTAGTCAGGTAATGGCATTGGCGCACAATAAACGGGACTCTTTATTTCTGGGAACAGTAGATGCAGGGCTATTTGTGTATAAAGACGAAAAAGCTGTTCCGCTTCCCCTGCCCGGCGCAACCAGAGCATACATAACATCACTTTGCTACAGCCGAAGCCAGAAGTTGTGGATTGGCACTTATAACTACGGGCTTTACGAATATTCTAAAAACAAGTTCAGGGTTTTTCAACCACCACACAAAGGCTTCAATTCTAACTCAATATTTGCGCTGTACGAAGATGCTAAAAGCAGGCTTTGGATAGGGTTCAGAGACGGGGTGACTGTACTTGAAAATGACTCTTTCAAAACTATTCCTATTAAGCCTACTCGAATACAGGGTTTTTCGTCAATTGGTGCCGACAGTATTTTGATAGTCACCGAATCGAAGGGTATCATGTTGTGTACCAATGGTGTAACCTCCGAATTTGTGACCCACAGTGTGTTGGACAGCTATTCCATCAGTTGTATTTATACCAGCGGAAAATACATTTGGGCAGGCACCGGTGAAAAAGGTGTATTCAGGTATGACCTTGAAAGCCACAAAGCGGTCGTTTTCAATAAAGCGAATGGTTTAAAGTCAGATTTCATCTACAACATCATTGGCGACAAAAATGGCAATATATGGTTGGGTACCGGTTTTGGAATTCAAAAAATCATGAACCCCACTGCCGATAACCCGCAGTTGGTTCATTTTGGTAAATCAGATGGTGTTAAGGGCATGGAGAGCAATTCTAATGCCTCTATTATGTTGCCTGATGGCACTATTTGGTTTGGCACTACGAATGGAGCCATGAAATACAACCCAAGCAGCTTACAGATTGTGCCATCGCCTACCCGCCTTTTACTTCAATCGGTGAAGGTGGCAGGAGAGTCAACAATTGACCGCTCCTGGTTCGACTCGCTTGATGCACTTTTAGGGGTACCGCTTCATTTGGTAATTCCTTACAAAAAGAGCAGCATTTCGTTTTCGTTCAGAGCTATTTCTTTAGTGAGTACCGAAAACCTTTTATACCGTTATACGTTAGAAGGCCTTGACCCTAACTGGTCGGAATGGTCGCAGACGAATACAGTCAATTACTCAACCCTACCCTCAGGTAAATTCAGGCTGCATGTACAGTGCAAGATACAAGGGCTGGAAGAAGCCTACCCCGAACTCATTTACGAATTTGAAGTTGAAACGCCTTTCATAAAAACTATTTGGTTCAAGTTGCTGATTATTGCCGGACTTGTGGCATTAGGTGTGTTGTTACAGAATGTACTTACCCGCCAAAAAAGAAGGCGACAGAAACTCGTAGATCGCCTGCGCCGAGAAGAGCAAGATAAAATACGCATCAGAACTGCGGAAGATTTCCACGATGAAGTAGGTAATCGCATCACCCGCATAAACCTGCTTACCAAATTGCTCAAAAACAAAATCATACCTACCCCTGAAATAGACAAACTTTTAGTGCAAATCGAAGAAAACACCGGCTCGCTGTATGAAGGCACCCGTGACATTCTTTGGTCGCTGAAACCAGCTAATGACAACCTGTTTGAAATACTTTGCAGGGTACAGGAATTTGGGCACGAACTTTTCGAAGACTCGCAAACAACCTTTGTATTTCATGGAATTGTAGAAAAGTATCGGAAGATAAAACTACCGATGGACATGAGCCGCAATTTCATTATGATTTACAAAGAGGCGCTCAATAATGTACTCAAGTACGCCAATGCCGGCGAGGTTTCTATTGAAGTCACCATGCCCAAGAAAACAGTTGTTCAACTCATTTTGCGCGACAACGGAAAGGGATTTGATACTACCTCTATAAAGCGCGGCAATGGTATTAATAATATGATGCAACGTGCCGAACGCCTGCATGGAAGACTGTATATCGACTCGCGCCCCGACAAAGGAACAATTCTGACACTCACATTTAAAGTTCAGTTGCAGAAATAAACCGCTGCAATATTTCATACTTATCTTATGACGATTAACGAAGCCGCATTTCAGGAACGATTTGACAAATTAAATGAAAATCAGCGTGAAGCTGTTGAAACCATTTACGGCCCCGTAATGGTAATTGCCGGACCTGGCACAGGTAAAACAGAAGTGCTGGCAATGCGCATTGCCAACCTGATGAAGAGTGAAGCACAGGTGCAGCCCCACGAAATACTGTGCCTTACCTACACTGATGAAGCTACCAACTCTATGCGCCGCAGGCTGGTGCAGGTGATAGGTACGGCTGCCCACAAAGTAAACATCTTTACCTTTCACGCGTTTTGCAACAATATCATACAGGCACATTCCGAATATTTCAGTTTGCGCACCTTGCAACCCATCACCGACCTAGAACGCACCGAACTGATGTATGGACTCATTGACAGTCTACCTTCAGGGCATTTGTTGCGCAGGCTGAGTGGTGGAATTTATACCGATGTACCACGTTTGCTCAGCTTGTTCGAACTGATGAAACGGGAGAATTACAGCCCGAAAGAAATTTCAGAACATATTGATGCCTACCTGGCGAGCCTGCCTGAAAACCCCGAATACATCTACAAAAAGAAAACAAACGGGTTTGAAAAAGGACAGCCAAAGCAGGATAAAATTGACGAGGAAACCAAGAGAATGGAGACGACGCGTGCCGCTGCCCAACTGCTCGATGTGTACGAAAAACACATGAGAGACTTAGGCAGGTACGACTTCAGTGATATGATATTGTGGGTTTTGAAAGCCTTCGAAGAACAACCTTGGCTACTTCAAACATATCAGGAGCGCTTCCAGTTTATATTGGTCGATGAGTTTCAGGATACCAACGGTGCCCAGAACGATTTACTGAAAACACTAACGTCGTATTGGGAAGACCCCAACATATTTGTAGTGGGCGACGACGACCAAAGCATTTTTGAGTTTCAGGGTGCAAGAATCAGGAACATTGTTGACTTTTACGACCGCCACCGCGAATCAATTAAAGTGGTGATATTACCTCACAACTACCGCTCATCGCAAGAAATTATTGATAAAGCGATGGCATCTATCAAGAACAACGGTCAACGGCTCATCAACCAGATAGAAGACATCAAACTTGAGAAAAATATAGTCGCCGCCAACTCGCGTTTCACAGAAGCTACCGAGAAAATACACCCGGTGGTGAAAATGTACCCGTGCGTATTGCAGGAGGAAACCGATGTTGTAAACCAGATAATAGCTCTAAGAGACAATAACGTACCCCTGAACGAGATCGCTATTTTGTATGCACAGCATAAACAGGTAGCCAACATCATTGATATTTTTGAGAAAAAAGGCATTCCTTTCGATGTAAAACGCCCTGCCAACATTCTGGAGCTGCCCGTCATAGAACAAATTCTCAGCATTCTAAAATACTTAGACCTTGAGTCTAAAAAACCGTTTTCAGGTGAAGATTTGTTGTTTACGCTGTTACATTGCCCATGGACTAAAATCGTACCCTCTGACCTTGGATTAGTTGCACTGAGAATGCAATCAATTCCTTACACCGATACTGCGAGAAAATGGAAGCTGTCATTGAGCAATGAACAATGGCTGCGGGAAACCGGACTAAAGAATGCTCAGGCAATTTTAAAATGGGGACGACTCCTGGAAACCTGGGAGACAGAACTTACAACAATGCCGGTATTGCTACTGCTTGAAAAAGTACTTTATGAAGGCGGAATCGTACAACACGAAATAAGCAGACCTGACAAGATATGGCGATTGCAAGTACTCAATACGTTCTTCGATTTCGTAAAAGATTCGTTGGATCGCAACGCTAAACTAAACCTCAGCACTTTGCTAAAGATGGTTGAGCGCATGAACGATGAGCACATCTCTCTGCCTGTTCACAGGGTAGTACAAAGCGACAGGGGCGTAAAACTTTATACAGCCCACAGCTCGAAAGGCAATGAATTTGAACATGTATTCCTGATAGGATGCACCAAGAATTTTTGGGAGAAAAAAGCAGGCAATAACCGTCAGTACAAACTTCCTGAAAATCTTGTGGGCACTGAAAACGACGAACGCAAGGTGTATAAGGAAGAAGAGGCAAGACGCCTATTCTTCGTAGCACTAACAAGGGCTAAAAAACACCTCACCATTTCTTACTCTTCCAACGACAATGCAGGCAAGGCCCTGGAAGTGTCGCAATTTGTTGATGAAATATGCGAAGGAGACGAAGCAATTAAGGTGGCGGTGACCGATGACCCAATAAGTAGCTTCATACAAACCACCCTGCAACCAGTTAAGCCGGAATACTTTACTTACGCCAACGAACAATGGATTGATAGAGCCTTGCAACAATTTACCATGAGTGCAACATCTCTGTCCAGGTACCTTCGCTGTCCGCTGGAATTTTATTTTGCTGAACTGTTACGGGTTCCCTCCCAAAAGAGTGATGCGCTGGCTTTTGGCACTGCCATACATGCTGCATTAGAACGCTTTTATAAAGAAATGAAGGTGAACGGAGACTTTCCACCTAAAGAGTCGCTGCTGGAATGGTTTAAATATGCGCTCAATAAAGACATTGCTTCTTTCACGCAAACCCAGCTTGACAGGCGCATGGAACAAGGGCTCACCGTACTTGCCGAGTTTTATGATGAGAACATTGACAAACTACAGAAAAACGTTGAAATAGAATACAAAGTACCCAGATACATACTTGAAGGGGTGCCTGTTACTGCTAAAATTGACCGGATAGAAAAAGACGGCGTTCATTGCAGGGTATTCGACTATAAAACCGGAAAGCCTGAGAATAATGGAAGCAAAACATCATCGCCCAATGATAAAAACCCGAACGGTGGCGACTATTGGCGACAAATGTTCTTCTACAAAATTGTACTGGAGCACATGGAAGAAAACCCGTGGATTGTAGACCAGGGCACATTTGAATTTGTTCAAAAACTGGATAAAGGCGGATACAAAAACTACACAATACCGTTTTTTGAACATGAACAAGCACTGGTGATGCAACAAATAAAGGACACATATAGCAACATCATGCGTAAGAACTTCGACCATGGGTGCGGCGAAGCTGAATGCCAGTGGTGCAACTTTGCTAAAAACTACGAACTGCTTCGGCCGAGCGACGAAACTGAAATGGATGACTAGTGTTTATTGAGCTCTTCGGGGCTACGGTAAGTATGAACGAGATGTACACGTTTAAAGTACGCGACATCGTTAATAGTGAACTTGGCTGTATAGTAACCAGGCAATACTGTGCTAAATTCTACGTAAGTCATGCTCATGCGCAAATCCTTTTTAGCAACTACCCTGCCCAGATTATCAATCAGCTCCATTGTGCCAAAATAGTTACCCGGAAGCATCACTCTTGAAACATCTTTGATTTCCTCGGGCGTAATGATGATGGTCTCTGCACTCAAAACCGGAGCTTCATCGGGCGCGATGGTCAGCAACGCTGTCGTTGTAGTATCGGCACAACCAAGTTTATTGGTTACTATACACCTATATTTTTCTCCTGATAAGATTCGCGTACTTGCAAACACTTTGAAATCCTGCGTATGAGTACCTGTATAAGCCCCGCCGTCGTTTAGGTTTTTAAAACCCGCTCCATTATCTACCTGCCAGCGATACTGCGCATCTTTCATGGTTGAGATGGCCTTGAAATTACACGGATTACCCATTAATTCTTTTACAGGGCGCGGGTGAAAAGTTATCTTCCCACAAGAGTCAGCAGCTTTGCCAATGAATGAAATAAGTATAGCTACTGCGATTAATGGAATAGTCTTCAGCAAAAATTTCATGGTTTGTTCTTTCTATGTATCAAAAATAGGCAAAGACCAACAAATAACCTCATTAAAGCAAGAAGGCTGCCCGTTGAATGAGCAGCCTTCTGAAATATGATTAGATTCCTTTACCGTGGCAGTTTTTGAACTTCTTGCCACTTCCGCAAGGGCAGGAGTCATTTCTACCAATTTTAGGTGCTGCCTGAACCGGTGCCTTCTTTGTTGGTTCATCACCTTCATTTGGTTCAGTGTAGTAGTCTTCATCAACGAACTCATCACCGTGTTGCATACGCATCTGACGCATGTCGGTTGGTTCAGGTTGTTGCATTACTGCTTGTGGTGGTGCTTCCTGTAAAGGAATACCTGCTCTCAACAAGAATGATATGATGTTTCTGTTGGTTTCATCCATCATTTGTTTGAACAATTTGAATGCCTCAAACTTATAAATCAACAACGGGTCTTTTTGTTCGTAAGAAGCCATACGTACCGACTGCCTTAAATCGT
Source organism: Chitinophagaceae bacterium (assembly GCA_947454235.1). Classification (GTDB taxonomy): domain Bacteria; phylum Bacteroidota; class Bacteroidia; order Chitinophagales; family Chitinophagaceae; genus Flavipsychrobacter. The sequence continues at coordinate 139,884 of CANGIY010000001.1, read as the reverse complement.
CCATAGCACGCAAATGGTTTTTCCATGCTTCGTCGATTAAAGAAAGTGTGATGTTCTTTTCCAACGCCTGTGTAATTGGGTGGCACTGGTAATCGTAAGACTCTTTCAATGAAACAACCAATTGTAAGCCTCTAACGCCGTCGGTGAACGGAACACCTATGCTTTCAAAATTATTGGAGTTGTATACTTCAGCGATTGTTGGAATCATGTGGTCACGCAATGCCTGCATCTTCCTGTGGTAGAAATCTTTCACCTGCAAGTATAAATGCTCAGCCATTTGGTCGCCATTGATTTTATCCAAATCAATGTTGTTGAAATCAGGCTCAATTGCCAAATGCTGCATTACATCGAGCTTGTACGCTTCGTAGTCTTTATTCTGCATGAACGTTTCAGCAAAGTTGCTGCACACCGAATACATGGCATTATCTAAGTCAACCGCAAGGCGCTCGCCAAACAATGCGTGCCTGCGTATTTTATAGATAACGTCACGTTGTGAGTTCATAACGTCATCATACTCAAGCAAGTTTTTACGCGTACCAAAGTTGTTTTCTTCTACTTTTTTCTGCGCACGCTCAATTGAGTTTGAAATCATTTTATGTTGGAGTACCTCACCTTCTTTGTGACCCATTTTATCCATGAGTGCTGCGATACGTTCTGAACCGAACAAACGCATCAATTCATCTTCCAAGGAAACAAAGAACTGAGAAGAACCCGGATCGCCCTGACGACCGGCACGACCTCTTAACTGCCTGTCAACACGACGACTTTCGTGCCTTTCAGTACCAATAATTGCTAAACCACCCGCTTCTTTAACACCTGGGCCCAACTTAATGTCGGTACCACGACCAGCCATGTTGGTGGCGATAGTGACAGCACCTGCCCTACCAGCTTCAGCAACAATGCTCGCTTCCTGTGCGTGGTGTTTGGCGTTAAGTACCCTATGCGGAATCTTCTTTTGTTGCATCATACGACTCAACAATTCCGAAACCTCTACCGATGTAGTACCCACCAGTACCGGGCGACCTGCATTCATGAGTTTTTCAACTTCATCAATTACAGCCTTCATTTTTTCGCGCTTAGTTTTATACACTAAGTCTTGCTGGTCTTTTCTGGTAATAGGTAAGTTAGTAGGAATAGATACAACATCTAACTTATAGATTTGCCAGAACTCGCCTGCTTCTGTTTCCGCTGTACCCGTCATACCCGCAAGTTTGTGGTACATACGGAAGTAGTTTTGGAGTGTTACAGTGGCAAATGTTTGTGTGGTAGCTTCTACTTCTACATTTTCCTTTGCCTCAATAGCCTGATGCAAACCGTCAGAGTACCTTCTACCTTCGAGGATACGACCTGTTTGCTCATCTACAATTTTCACTTTGCCATCCATCACTACATACTCAACGTCTTTATCAAACAATGTGTATGCCTTCAAAAGCTGTTGTATAGAGTGGATCCTATCAGTTTTAATTGCGTAGTCTTGCAACAATGCATCTTTGCGCTGCATTTTTTCTTCAGCAGTCACATCAAGTTTCTCTAATACCGCAAGTTCGCTGCCAATATCGGGCAACACGAAGAATGAAGCATCTTCAGAAACTCCGGTGATGAGTGCAAGCCCTTTCTCGGTAAGGTCAACGCTGTTGTTCTTTTCATCAATCGTGAAATACAATTCAGCATCTACCTTAGGCATGTTGCGTTGTTGCTCGCCTATGTAGTAGTTTTCTGATTTTTGGAGAATGATTTTGTTACCTTCTTCACTCAAAAATTTAATGAGCGCACCATTTTTAGGTAAGCCGCGGAATGCACGGTAAAGGTACAAACCACCTGAATCTTTATCAGACTTGCCGTCAGCGATCAGTTTTTTCGCTTCCGCCAAACTGGTATTAATTACTCTTCTCTGAGCCTCAATCAGGCGCTCGATACGTGGTTTAAGTATATGGAACTGTTGCTCATTGCCTTTAGCCACCGGACCGGAAATAATGAGTGGTGTACGCGCATCATCAATTAATACACTATCCACCTCATCCACCATCGCGTAGTGGTGTTTTCTTTGCACCATTTCGCTCGACTGGTGAACCATGTTATCCCTCAGGTAATCGAAACCAAATTCGTTGTTCGTACCCCAGGTAATGTCGGCATTATAAGCGTTTCTTCTTTCTTCAGAGTTAGGATCGTGCTTGTCGATACAGTCGGTAACAAGACCTAACCATTCGAAAATCGGACCGTTCCACTCCTGGTCCCTTTTTGCAAGGTAGTCGTTCACGGTTACGATGTGTACACCTTCACCTGCAAGCGCATTCAGGTAAGCAGGCAATGTAGAAACGAGGGTTTTACCTTCACCCGTTGCCATCTCTGCAATTTTACCATCGTGCAAGACGCTACCACCTATCAACTGTACATCGTAATGCACCATGTTCCACTTAACAGTGTTACCTGCAGCTTCCCAATTGTTCTTATATATACACTTGTCGCCTTCAATAGTGATATGAGGGCGATTAGGTGCCAAAAATCTATCAACATCGGTTGCAGTAGAAACCATCTCTTCGTTCTCTTTGAAACGACGGGCAGTTTCTTTTACTACAGCAAATGCAGCAGGCTGAATTTGTTTCAGCACTTCTTCAATTTTCTCGTCACGAAGTTTAATGAGTTTATCTACCTCGACATAAACACTTTCACGCTGATGTATATCTTCAAATTGATCAGCTTCCTCGCGTTTTGCCTGAATCTGATTGTTTACATCAACAAGGTGTTCTGCAATTATGCTTCGAAACTCTACTGTCTTATTTCTTAGTTCGTCGTTGGTCAGCGATTGAAATTGTTGAAAATATTCATTCACCTTAGCGACTATGGGTTGAAGTGCCTTAACGTCTTTATCAGATTTACTGCCTCCGAATAATTTGGAAAGAAAACCAATCATTATAAATAAATTGAATAATAGCTGTTTAAATTGAGGCTTTTATGTACCTCGGGAATATGTTTCATATCAAATAACGTGCTGATTGCCCGCAAATGACATTTAGACACAAAAAATCTCAAAACTATGCCAAATCAGGCATTCAGACAAGTTAAATGTATGACAGATGTGACAAACAGTATTTTTAGGGCATCAATGCATTCTGTATACAACGCCAAACAAGGAAATAAACGTGAAATATTATTTTATTCTCAGCAACGTATACAAGTTGTGTGTTTTTCATTTACTTTTACGCTCCGTTAGTCAATCGGCAACGCCTTTTTTGACAAATACAGCTCATTAAAATCTTTTACATTGGAGTAACATTCAACGGATTTCGATTTTTATAAAGCTGGTATTTAGAGATTTAAGCGCCAAAAATTGCCTAAGGTACTGTTAGAATAAAAAATATTTGACTTAATACTTTGCTGGTCAACAAAAAATTTATGTATTTTGTTGCAGTTTTTGAAAAACAAATGAACATGAAAAAAACCGTCATTCTATTTACCACGCTTTTGGCATGTGTCTTTTTAACGTCTAAAACCTTCGCGCAAGAAGATCTTGTACGCGTTTTCCGTTGGTGGATTCCTCAGGAAAATTCTTACATCACTGTTGCTGATGGTGAGTTTCAGGATGGTCAGCTGATTAACTGGGGTTGGACAGGTAAAACACTGCTGTTCTTCGCTTACAAATCTCCTGGTCCTGGTAGGGTAGCTATTTACGGTTGGGAAAACCCAGTGTCTAGAACTTACATCTCTGTTTGTGATGACGAATTCACTGATGACCAAATGTTGAAATGGGGTTATAAAAACAAACACCTTCAGTACTACGCTTTAACTCGTCGCGGTCCTAATACAGTTTGTATTTACCGTTGGCACAGTGCTAAAAGAGGCGCTTGGTTGACAGTTCCTGAAGAAAATTCTGACGAAACTGATGGCTTGATTAAGAAAGGTTACAACCACAAAACTTATCAATACTATGGCATCTATCGCGTTGTGGATGCTGCAATCTACGATCAGCTCTAGTTGCTCAAATACAAAATATCTTGAACTGCCTCAACTGAGGCAGTTTTTTTTTATGCTATAATTGATCTACTTTTTTGTTTTTGTATTGTGCCCAGTTAATGTCCTTACCCAAAGTTCCCCTGAAACGCGCCCTTAAACTCTTTCTTTGAGGCAATGGAATAAATCCACTAATCGAGTCTGGGAGCGGGAGTGAAATAAGAACATGGGTATTTTGCATTGCTTCATGCAATTGGTTGTATACAAATGGCAAATGAAATATGAAAGTTCCGAAGTGTTTCTTGGTAAACTTCTGCAACATCTTTGATTGAAATGGATCGGTCGCCAGCCCTAAGCTCTTGAATCCTAGCTTTTTCGCCAAAAGGTAGGAATAGTAAATATTTTCACTGCTGTGCTCTGCAACAGTATCCATAAAAATATGTTCGGCAGGCACACCCAACTTGCGGGCATAAGTACTCATCACCTGCGCCTCTACCCACGGCGTATATACGGCCCCTCCCGAAAAAATGATATTTTTTGCAATTCCCCGTTTGTACAACAGGCACGACCACACCACCCTTGCCTTCATAATAGAATCCCACCCTACTCCGTTGTAAGGAATTCCGGGCACAATAATGGCATCAAGTGGCTGCACATGGGCTACCGCAGCCATTTTTCTGGCTGCACTGTGCTGTGTGGTATAACAACCTGCAGTTACAATTATCTGTAATGGAAGCAGCGACATTGCCAGCATTTTTCCCGGCTGTAAGTAGTTAACCGGCTCTTTCATAAGCAGCGGGAAATGGAAATGTTACCTTAAAGAATATTGTTGATTTGCTCTTTAGCTTTTTCTAGTTCATCCTTCATGTTAATCACAATCTGCTGTATATCAGCATGATTGGCTTTTGAGCCAAGTGTATTGATTTCCCTTCCCATTTCCTGAAGAATGAAATTAAGTTTGCGCCCAATTGCCACATCTTTATTATCAACTGTAGTGTGAAAATAAATGCAGTGTTGCTTCAAACGGGTTTTCTCTTCAGAAAAATCCATGCGCTCGATGTAATAAATCATCTCCTGCTCCAGCCTGTTGGGGTCAAGATTGGCTTTACCGGCAAGATCTGAAATCATTTGTTCAATTCTTGTACGTACTTTTTCAACGCGTTCAGTTTCAAATGGTGCTACTTTACCCAGCAAGCCTTCTATCGCATCAACCCTTGAATGTATGTCTTTATAAAGAGCAATACCTTCGTGTTTGCGGTGTTCCATCAGCCTGTTAGCAGCTGTGGTAATCACTTCTTTTATTTTCAACCAATCAGCTTCCGGCATTGCATCCTGGTCGGGTGCAACAACCTCCGGCATACGCATCAGGGTAGAGATAATATTATCGGTATTAACGCCAATTTTATCGGCGATTTGCTGCATGCCTTTAAAGTAAAACGCAGCAAGATCGGTGTTTACAGTCATTGGTTTCGATGCGCCTTCTTGCTTGATGGTAATTGAAAAATCAATAGTTCCACGCATCAACAAGGAATTCAACAACGACCTTATTTCAAACTCGTAATTCTTGATCAATGGAGGCAACTTTGAAACCATTTCAAACTGCTTCCCATTGAGGGCTTTGATTTCTACTATTACCTGCCTTTCACCAATTCTAGCTTCTGCACTACCAAAGCCTGTCATCGAATACAACATAACCGAACATTTTTTACAAAAGAAATCAAACTTTTCGAAATGAAACCCTAAACCTATTCAAATGTGCAGAAAATGAAGCAGGGGCGAAAACGCCCCCGCTGTTGCTCAAAAACAAAACATCATTACAACAAAAATCTAAAACATGAAACTCATTGTCTTAGCCTCTACTATATAAGACGCATTTTTCGAGAAAATGTTGGATGAAAACTATTAGTAAATCCTATAGTTAATAAATGGCATTCTATGTTATCGACCTCAGGAAAGTATATCGAGCTATTAGTTCAAGCGCAAGACAAATCACTGCAATCATAGCAAAAGGAAAAAACAACTCGGCATAATGCTTGTAAGAAGATGTTTCCATCTTTGTCTTTTCCAATTTATCAATCTCGCTATACACTCCCTCCAAAGATTTATTGTCGGTAGCCCTAAAGTATTTACCTCCGGTCTGGCTAGCCATTTGCCTCAATAACGGTTCGTCAATTTCAACCGGCATTAATTGTTTGCTTAGTCCGAACGGGGTTTTAACCGGAATATACGCCTGCCCCATGGCACCTACACCCACCGTATAAACGCGCACTTTGTAAGCCTTCGCAATCTCGAGTGCAGTTAAAGGGTCTATTAAACCTGTGTTGTTGACACCGTCGGTCATAAGAACAATCACCTTTGTTTTGGCTTTCGAACTTCTCAATCCATTTACTGCTGCAGCCAGCCCCATACCAATACTTGTACCATCGGTGAGCATACCGCTTTTTACTGCGTTCAACTGGCTTTTAAGCACATTGTGATCAATTGTAATAGGGCACATCTGAAAACTTTCACCTGAGAAAATAACTAACCCCATGCGGTCAGCCATTCTACGGTCAACGAAGTTCAATGCCACCCTTTTAGCGCATTCAATTCTGTTGGGCTTGAAATCTTCCGCCAGCATTGAACCCGAAATGTCCATACACATCACGATATCAATACCATCGCTATCGCTGGTGGTGGTTACGTTCGATGATTGAGGGCGGGCTAGGGCTATAGATATACAACCAATAGCTATCAATCTCAGAATGAACATCATAGGCTGCATTTGCGCCTTCCATCCCTTTTTAACGTTAGCAATACCTGAAAGTGACGATAGCCTGAGCGAGGACTGCGTATTTTTTCTGCCCCAATATTGCCAATACACCATTATAGGTATCAGCACCAGCAACCCGAAAAAATACGGATGGGCAAACGAAAGATGTTTCCAATCTAGATATGCTTTCATATTTTCTGTTCCGTTGTCTGTTCAGTGATTACCGGTTTTGGCCGGGTTGTATCAATAAATTTCTTCGCGTTTTCCATCGCATCAAAATGCTCTTGCGGCATTGGTTGGTGCTTTGCAAACTTCGCATAATCGGCTGTTGTAAGTATGTTGGATAGCAACTCCCTAAAAGGCAACAACTCCTTATTAAAGGCGATTTTTGATAACAGTTCATCGGTAGTTAGCTCCAATGCCGGAGTTCTGAATCGCTCTTCAATGTAACCACGTACAATGTCAGTCAACTCAATGTAGTATTCTTTAACATTGCCTTTCTGCCACAGTTGCTTTTGTTCCAATTCATTGAGTAGCGTCAACATTCTATCTTGTAATGGAATCGACGGAGCTGGTTTTGCGACAGGCTTGGCAGGTTTCCGCTTCATGTAAATGATGGTGGCAATAATTGCCAAAACCAATAACAAACTACCTCCCGCTATGTACCAAATATAGTCGCGCCAATTGGTGGTAACCTTGATGTTACCCTTAATAGGTTTGAATTCTTTGGTGGTATCAACCGCGACAGTGTTGACGTGTAGGTACAACGAATCGGTCGTTAGAATATAAGCGTCACCGGAGTTAGGTGTTACTGCAAACTGCAATGAAGGTATTTTGTATGTACCCGAATCGAAAGCTGACAACAAAATGCGCTGTTTGAGCGTAGTTTTCCCGTTAGATATGTTTGTATCTATTTTACCTTTTTCCACAACTTCCAGGCTACCAAAGGAGTCGGGAATAATAGGCCAAACTAGCTTACCGGTCGCCGGGTTGAAATCAGCCAACAGGAACAGCCGAACCTGATCGCCAATAGTTGCTTCTTTAGCATCCATTTGTGCGCTCACCCATCCTTTGCCCTGACCAAAGCAGAACGAGGAAAGAAAAATGGACAGCGACAGCAACCACATTCTTTTATTTAAGGGTAGGTACTTCATTCTATCTTCTCTGTGTTTTGATTCAGATTAAGTTATCGTCCTTTAAAATAATTTTGAAGCACTTTTACATAGTCCTCCTCTGTTTTTACATTAATGAGCTTCGCGCCGCATTTCCTGAAAGTTTGGGTGCAATACTTGTTCTTTTTATCAAACGTAGCAGCATACGCATTCCTTACCCCTTTGTCGTCAGTATCAACCCATGTATTTATTCCGGTTTCTGAATCCAGCACATTCACCAAACCCAGCTTAGGCAATTCACGGTCGTGTTTGTCGTACACATGTACTCCCAGCAAATCGTGCCTGCGGGCTGCCAGTTGCAATGGTTGTTCAAATGGTTTACTCAGAAAATCACTCAATACAAAAGCAATGGTTTTCTTCTTGATGACATTATTGAAGAACTGTAAAGCTTCACCCACATTGGTTTCACCGCCTTCTTTAGCGGGCTCCAATACAAGCAATTCCCTGATGATTCTCAACACATGCCCCTTCCCTTTCTTGGGTGGAATGTACTTATCAACTTTATCGCTGAAGAAAATAACTCCCACTTTGTCATTATTGGTAATGGCAGAAAAGGAAAGCACTGCAGCCATTTCGGTAATTATCTCCCTCTTAATGCGTTTTTGCGTACCGAACAGCGCACTTGTACTGATGTCGACAAGCAACATCATAATCAGCTCACGTTCTTCTTCAAAAACCTTGACAAAGGGCGTATTGAAACGAGCAGTTACGTTCCAGTCGATAAATTTCACATCGTCGCCAGGCACATATTCTCTAACCTCACTAAATGACATTCCACGCCCCTTGAAGGCTGAATGGTATTCCCCGGCGAATATATGATTGCTTAAACCCCTTGATTTAATCTCAATTCGTCTTACGTTCTTTAAAATCTCCGCAGTGGTCATATTTTCATCAACGTTTTTCTATTTGAGTACCAATGGCTTATTTTAGTTGGTCTTGTTTTTATGCTGTTGCTAAAGCTTCCTTCAATACTTTCCTGATTGCATCAGCCATAGACGCGCCGCGCTCTTTAGCTTGCGTTTCAGTCCAGGTAAGGCTAATAGAAGATGAAATACACCTTGCCATCAGCGCATCACTCTGAGGGAAAGCTTTATTCACTTGCTCCATAATTGCAGCCCTGTGTTCAGGGTAGAACTTATGCATGAATGAACCATGTTGCAAGTGTTGCCATTTTCTAATGTAATGCCAGTTGTTATCGAACCAATAGAAGTTGCCGGCAATGCCCCTCGCCTGAAATTCAGTAACCACAGCACGCGTTATGGCTTCTGTAGGCAGGAAGAACGAAAGGAAAGAGCCTGTGTTGCCAGCTTCATCAGGTATCCGCCTGAAAGTAACTTCAGGAATTGCCTTAAGGGCTTCAAAAATGATATTATGGTTCTTCAATTGCATCTCCAAAAACTCCGGGAGGCGCTTCAATTGCGCAACACCCACAGCAGCATGCAATTCTGATATTCTGAAATTATACCCGAGATACGGGTGTAAATCGGCACCGCGGTCTTTACCCTTGTGGTCGTGACCGTGGTCGCTGTACTGGTCGCATTTCTCGTAAACATCTAACTTATTGGTCATTACCGCACCACCCTCAGCACAAGTAATAATTTTCACAAAGTCGAACGAGAATGTACCGGCATCACCAATAGTACCTACATGTTTGCCTTTATATTTTGCACCTATTGCCTGACAAGCGTCTTCCAGCAACAACAAATTGTGGCGGGTACAAATATCTTTCAACTCATCAAGTTGTGCCATACTACCGCACATGTGTACCGGCATCACCGCCTTAGTTTTTGAAGTGATAGCCGCTTCAACCGATTTCGGATCCATTGTGAGTGTATCATCAATTTCAACCACTACAGGCACCGCACCTACTGAAACTACTGCTTCAAAGCTGGCTACAAAAGTGAAACTTGGCATAATAACCTCATCACCGGCTCCAATTCCCAAAGCCGCCATAGCAGTTGTAAGCGCAGCAGTACCACTGCTCACCAACTGTGCATGACCGGCACCGAAGTAATTACAAATGTCGCTTTCCAGCTCCTTGGCTTTCCAGATACCCTTTCTGGCTCCGTCAAATCCGTAGCGCATCAAGATACCTGTTTCTAGCACTTCGTTCACTTGGTTGCGTTCGGCATCGCCAAACAATTCATAACCCGGCATTTTTTTGAGATTTGTTTCATGACAAAAGTAAACGTTACAGATTTCAATTATGGTCAGCAAATACTTAAAATTTTCTGAAAAATATATGTTCAGACATGGTTGTTACGTTCATTACTAAAAGTGTTGGCAGTTGTACCAACTTAATTTCAGGGAGCCAGAAACACACACCCTAATTTTAAACCTAAATTTCATGTTACCACTATTTTTAACCAAATTGCAATATCATAATTGTACACTAAGTCATTCTAAATGAAAAAACTCTTAATTCTGGCATCTTTTATGTGCCAGATGTTGGCAGGCAACGCACAAACGCTCAATGAGTGTATCAACCTCATGTGTACTAACAAGTACAACGACGCGTTGGCGATGGCTGATAAGATTGCACCTAACCAGGGGAAGCCCAACGAAGCACTCTTGCTAAAAGTACTTATTTACAGCGAATTAGACCAAAAGGATAAGGCATTTACTGCCTTCCGCGATTTTCTAAAAACTTGCGATTCTCCCGATGCTTACATCTATGCGTTGCACCCGCAAGTGTTCTTCAATACCGAAGACGATCAGGTGTACGACCTCTTCAAAAAGACCCTTTCAAAGCCCAACCTCAACGAAGCACTCAAACCACTTTTGCGTGAGGCGATGTTCAGTAATTTGAAACAACAGGGCGATTTCAAGAGTGCAACCGAACTATTCACTGCTACCAACGAATTAAAACACTGGAATATAGTAGGTGAATTCGACAACACATCTGGTGGCGGATTCAATACCGATTTTGGTGCGCTCGCACACCCTGAAATGTCATACACTTTCTTGAATAAAAAGGGTGCAAAAGTAAAATGGTTCCCTATTACCAAATGCCGCCTTGACAGGTGGTATGATATGGAGTACCATTTCATTGTCAATAATGCACTTGTATATGCCCAAACATTTGTTGAAAGCGATAAGGAACAGGAAGTGGACCTGAAAATCGGACTTTCAGGCTCTTTAAAAGTATGGGTGAATGATTTCATGGTTGCCACAGAAGAAGAGGAACGCAATACAAATGCTGACTTCTATACATACCGCATAAGACTGAACAAGGGCTATAACCGCATTCTGCTGCAAGTTGGCAATTCTGAAATAGAATCCAACAATTTCCTAGTTCGGATTGCTGATGTGAATGGGCAAATTTTAAGCCTAAAAGACGATAATGTGCCGCACGAATACAGTAAAGCACAGGCGTATCCGGTTAAAAAAACACCTTTGTTTGCTGAAAGCTTCTTTGAGCGCAGGCTTAAAAAACATGAAGGAAACGAATTTTTGAACCAAATTTTACTGTTTGAAACCTATGTACTAAACTGGCACATAGACCCTGCACATCCTGTGGTTAAAGCACTCAAAAAACAATACCCGCTTTCCACTTACATATCATTGAAAGCCAGAAGATTATATGGCATTGATAAAAATTCGATTGCACTGGGTACCGAAAAGGAAATCATACTAGCCAACGACCCTAATTCAACTTTTGCGATACTTACCAATTTCAACGATGCTTTCCAACGTGAACAATGGGATTCAGCCATGATGTTCATAAATAGGTATGTAGAATTGTATGGTGACAATGCCGATATGGCCGACAACCGGATGGCGATTTACAGAAAGAAAAATGAAAAGGAAAAATACTTTGCTGAACTCAACAAAGCATACGACCAATACCCGACTAATTATTCGATAGTGCTCGAGAAATATTATACGACACTCAACGGTTCGCAAAATGTGCGCGCCGCAAACGAAATACTAAGAAAGTACACCAAAGAAGTGTGGGATGCTCGCGCAAAGAGTACCATGATAGACAACTATCTGAAACTTGGCGATAAGGAAACTCCTAAAAAGCTTTACAACGAATTACTTGAAAGTGCGCCTGTTGCAGTCGGTTGGTACAAAGATTATGCCGATTTCATGTACGACATCCGCGATTTCAATGCTGCACTCAATTACATTGACAAAGCCATTGAAATTTCGCCATATGTAGGGCAGTACCATTATTTGAAATCGCAAATTTTACAGTCACTCAATCGAAAGGCTGATGCGGTTACTGAACTTAAGGCTTGTATAGTATACAACCCAACCGATTTTGTTGCACGCAAAATGCTCGCAGACGCAACCAAACAACCCGACCTGCGCCAAAACTTTCCTGAAAACGACATTTCGAAAATTATTGCTGAAGCACGCAACGATGCGAAACTGTACGAAAACGAAACGCTAGTGTGTCTGCTCATGGATAAAAACCTGATTGTCTATGCCGAAAATGGCGCTCAGGAATCGCACGATGAATTGCTTTTGATGGCTAACAGCAAAGAGGGGCTGGAACACCTGAAGGAAATGACGTTCCCGGTGAATAGAAATAACCAAAGACTCATTTTTGAAAAAGCTGAGATTATTAAGAAAGATGGTTCAAAAGTACCAGCTGAAAGAAATTACAATCAGGTAGTATTTTCAACCATAGAGGTGGGTGATATTGTACACGTTTCTTACAAAATTGAAACATCTTATTCCGGAAGGCTCGCAGAGCATTTTTGGGAAACTAATACGTTCGAATTTACCTTCCCAACGAAATACAGCCGTTATAGCCTGATGTTGCCTGCTGAGAAAAAATTTGAATACCGCCTGATGAATGGCTCAATTGAACCTACTATTAAAACCATCAACGACTTTAAATTGTACACTTGGGAAAGGAAAGACATCTCAAAAATAATTCCTGAACAAGGCATGTCGGGTGATTCAAGAAATGAACTGATTATATCGTCACTCCCCGACTGGAATTACATAGCTAACTGGTACAGTGAAGTAAGCTACCCTAAAACAAAGGCCGACATGGAGTTGAAGGAAAAAGTGAAAGAACTTTTGAACGGGCATGAATCAGAATCTAACTTCGACAAAGCACGTATTCTGTACAACTTCATCGAAGAAACATGCCATTACAGTAATGTACCGTTCTTACACGGACCACTCATCCCACAACATTGCACCAGAACAATGAATGCAAGACTTGGTGATTGTAAAGACCTGGCTGTGTTGTTTGTGGCAATGTGCCGCGAGGCAGGGTTAGACGCCAATCTGGCATTGGTTCAGACCAACGGCAACACGAAGAATGAATTTGTATTACCCACGTTGTCATTCAACCATTGTATTGCTCTGTTCCGTGATAATGGTCGCGAATACCCTGTAGAGCTTACTTCTGATGCGCTTTCATTTACATCATTCCCTGCCACTTTAATTGGGGCGAACGCACTTTCAATTCCAAAAGATGGAACAACCACAAAAGAAGCGGAATTGATAAAGTTGAAATCGCCTTATGCACCCATCAACGGGAATTTCAGAACATCAACTGTTTCTATAGAAAGAAACGACGTGAAAGTGCAACGCACTGCCTTGAAAACAGGTAGCCCTGCTGCAGATTTCAGATTGAGCTATCGCGATCGCACCTTAGACGAACAACGAAAAGCAATTGTTGAATCTGTAAACAAAGAATTCAGCAAAACTGTGACGCAGGGCGACTATAAATCGTCGGACCTAAAACCGTTGGGCGATACAGTGCTGGTAGAATACTCGTTCACGGTGAATAACCTTGTGAGCAATATTGCCGGTCTGAGTGTTATTAAACTACCGTGGACTGACAAATCAGATTTCAGTAGTTTGATATCAGTAGCTGACAGAAAATACAACGTTGACTACTGGGGATTGATGTTCTTAGAACAAACGGAAGAAAAAATGGTGATTAACATACCAAAAGGCAAGAAAACCGCTGAAAAACCGGTGGATGTACACCTGCTTTGTCCGCTTTTAAAATATGACCTCACCTACACAGTCACCGACGATAAAGTGTATGCTACTCGCACAGTAAAACACCTTAAAGGCAATATTTCGGTAACGGAATATGAACAAACAAGGAACACTTTAAAAGACATGATGGATGCCGACGAAAAGGAACTGGCATTTAAGTAAAAGCAGACATACGCGAATAGCCTGTTACGGTTGATTCACGATTTCTGCTATTGGTATTTTATAAATTTATCCCAAAAACACCACATACTTCTGCATTTCAGGGGTTTTGAGGTATATTTGTTTCCACCACTAAAACGTTGATGCAAAAGCGTATCGGAGGCATATTAGCATTCTTAATGATTGTTGGACTAGCAATAGCACAGCAAAACGGAGAACGTGTAAAATATGCAAACAACTACACGCCGCCTACCAAATCGCAACTCGAAGCTGAGAAGAAAAAAATTCAGGATGCAATACAGGAAACTGAACGCCAGCTCGATGAAATTAAAAAGAATAAGAACGCTACAGTAAGTCAGCTTCGAGTACTTCAATACAAGCTGGCACAACGCCAAACATTGATTAAAAACATTAACGATGAACTTGAAGGCATTGATGTTTCCATTAATGAATCTTCAAAAGAAGTTGTAAGCCTACAGCAGAAATTAGAAATACTGAAAACGCGCTATGCGCAAAGCATTCGGTATTCCTACTCTACCCGCAGCTCCTACGATATGCTTGCGTTTTTGTTCTCGTCATCAAGTTTTAATGATGCCGTAAGACGCATGAAGTACCTGAAGAAATTCAGGGAATACCGCAAGCAACAAGTTGACCAAATTACACAAACTCAGGTACAAATTGAGCACAAGATTGGCGACCTCAACAAAGAAAAACTTGAAAAAGACCAATTATTGAATTCTCAGAAACAACAAAGCGATGCGCTTAAAACAGACGTTTCTGAAACCAACAACGTAATTCAAAGTTTGAAAGGCAAAGAAGCCGAACTCACTAAGAAAGCAGAAGAAAACAAAAAAGTAGCAGCCCGCATCAACAAGGCAATTAACGCTATTATTGAAAAAGAAATGGCGGCTGCCAGAAAACGTGCTGAAGACGAAGAGAAAAAACGCAGAGCAGCTGAAGCAACAAAACAACAAACAACAAAAGACACAAAAACAAACGGCAAAACCGAACCTGCTAAAACAGATAACGGTGGCAAAAACCCGAATGTTTATACCAACACCAAGGGTGAAACCAAGGCTAAGAAAACAACAGAAGATGTGCCAATGCTCATGACACCTACCGATGTTGAACTTGCCAACAATTTTGCCGGCAATAAAGGCAAATTGTACTGGCCTGTAGCACAAGGTTTTATCGTCGATCACTTTGGTGTGCACCAGATTCCGGGTACTAAGGTGGAAGAAGACATGGACGGCATTGTTATTCAAACGCCACCAAAAGCCGCAGTTAGAGCTGTATTTGAAGGCACTGTAAGTTCAGTAATTGTTGTAGAGGGTATGAAAATTGTGATGGTAGAGCATGGTAACTACTTTACTGTGTATAACAACCTTTCTTCAACATCAGTTCAAAAAGGCGACCACGTAAAAACCCTGCAAACAATTGGTGTTGTGGGTGAGAATTTCGAGGGAGAACCTCAAATGAAATTCCAGGTATGGAGAGCCGATAAAAAAGGCAGCTCCAAGTTGAACCCAGAGCAATGGATTGGCAGAGCGAAATAGTCTGCACCATTTTCAAAAGGAAAAACCTTATTTTTGATTCAAATTGAAGTACAAACCACCACAGGTTTGTAGCCGGGTACAACGCAATGTCAAACAACAACATACGGCCAACTACCGACCTCACAAGGCAGGAAAGAGAATTTGAAAACAAAATCAGACCTCAACTGATTGACGACTTCTCGGGTCAACCCGGGCTAGTCGAAAACATCAAAATCTTCATCAAGGCAGCCAATATGCGGGGTGAGGCACTTGACCACGTGTTGTTTCATGGTCCTCCCGGCTTGGGTAAAACCACTCTATCGCGCATTGTTGCTAACGAACTGGGCGTAAACATCAAAGAAACAAGTGGACCGGTAATTGAAAAACCAGCCGACCTGGCGGGTTTGCTCACCAGCTTAGAACCAAGAGATGTACTGTTTATTGATGAAATACACAGGTTGAGCAACGTAGTGGAAGAATACCTGTATTCAGCAATGGAAGACTTCAGAATCGATATCATGATTGATTCAGGTCCTTCAGCACGTACAGTACAAATTTCATTGAGTCCCTTTACGCTGGTGGGGGCAACAACCCGTAGCGGCTTGCTGACATCGCCTTTACTATCGAGATTTGGCATCAAATCAAGGCTTGAGTACTATACCGCCGAGGTGTTGCAGATGATTCTTATTAGAGCAGCAAAGGTGCTGGATGTGCGCATTACATCGGATGCAGCACTTGAAATTGCAAAGAGAAGCCGTGGCACCCCAAGGATTGCCAATGGCTTGTTGCGCAGGATGCGTGACTTTGCCCAGGTACTGGGAAATGGCGTTATAGACTTAGGTATTGTTGAACACGGTTTACGTGCCCTCAATGTCGATGAAAGCGGGCTGGATGATATGGATAATAAAATCCTTTCTACCCTTATTGATAAGTTTAAAGGCGGCCCAACGGGCATAAACAATATTGCTACTGCTGTGGGCGAAGAAGCCGGAACTATTGAAGAGGTGTACGAACCATTCCTGATTCAGGAAGGTTATATTGTACGTACACCACGCGGCAGGGAAGCTACTGAAAAAGCATACCGACACCTCGGGCGTAAGAAAAGTACCTCAACAGGCTTTTTATTCGAATAAGAAATTATTAAAGTGTCCTTGAAAGTTCCAGCAACCTGTTCACTGCTTCAGGTCTTGGGCTCAGCATGTCTTTTGAAAGCTCACGCATGAGGTCGGCTTCTTTGCCTATATGCGGACCCACCGTTTTTTTGCCGGTTTGTTGTATTGCCCGCGATGTCATTTTAGGAAGTAAAGTTTTTTGCATTTAGGTTGGTTTGTTTGGAATTTAAACGCAAACAACGCTTGAATATTGTGTAAAAACACCAAAAAATGGTTTTCACCACTATCTTAAATACAAATTAATATCTTCGGTTTCCCGGCACTATCTTGTGAAAAGTTATGCCACTTTATCGCTCAATAACTGCACAAACTGGTCACGTTCAAGCGGTTTTATTAAAAAGTCGGCAACATGCGGAATACCCTTGGCGCGTTCAAGATCGTGGGGTGAAATAGAAGATGTAAACACATAGATGATGATTTTTTTGCTCATCAAATCCTTCACAGCTTCAAACTCTTTTAGAAAAGTCCAGCCATCCATAATAGGCATGCTCAAATCCAGAAAAATGACATCCGGCAACTCGTCCGGTTTGCCAGCGTGTTCTTTGATGAATTCAATTGCATTCTCGCCATCATTGAACTCGGTGATACCGGTAGCCAGACGCGTAGAAAGTATCGTTTTCTTTGTCAAGAAAACAAAAAGCTTATCGTCGTCAACTAAAAACACCTTCATAACTGCAATTTACCGCTTTTTGGGGATAGTAATGAAAAAAGTAGTTCCTACGTCAGGTGTACTTTCTACCCTTATAGTACCATCCATAGCTTCTATCTGGGTTTTGGTCATAAACAAGCCGAATCCCTTGGCATTCGGGTGCCTGTGAAAAACCTTTCCTATTTTGAAGAAATTTTCTTTATGCTTTTCCAAATCAATGCCCAAACCATTGTCTCCAACAGTCAACATGACTTCATTAGGCAAATCTTCGGTTGTCACTTTTATCCGTGGTGGCCTTGCCGGTGAACGGTATTTCAACGCATTGCTCACTAAGTTTTGTAGAATGCTATAGAAATAACTGGAAGGGTACTGAATCGTTGGCGCACTTGAAAAATCATACTCAACTTTTGCTCCACACTTCTCAATTTCAAGGTCATGTTCTTTCAATACCCTAAGTAAAAACTGTTCAACCTGAATAGGTTCACGCTCAATATCAGCATTTTGTTTTACTTGCAACGATTCAACCAGCTCGTTAAAAGTGAGGTGTAGGTTTTCAATTACAGGATTCAGGCGCATGATGAGATCATTTTTCTCATCTTCAGTCTCACTTTCCTGAATGTAGTCAACCAACATTGACATGTTCACCAACGGTGCTCTCAAATTATGAGAAACGATGTTGCAGAAATCAGTCAATTGTCCGTTCTGAACTGAAAGCTGCTTGAGCATCAAGGCCTGTTTCTCTTCCATGAGCTTTCTATCTGTGATATCAAGCCCGAAACCAATTACCATTGAAAGATCACCATTGTCATCAAACACAGGGAAAATCCTTCTTAAGCTGGTTTTAGGGTTGCCCTGAGGGTCATAAACTGTATCTTCCCACCTTATTTCTTCTCTGGTTTCCTTTACCTGCAAGAACATAGCCCTTCGCAACTCAGCCACTGATTTATCTCTGTTCCGATACTCGCAATATTCAAAATCGTCTTTGCCAATAATGTACTTACGCAATTCAGCATCTTTAATACCTAGCGGGTTCACAAAAAGATAGCGATGCTCTGTATCAAATACTGCAATATCACTTGGCAATGCGTTTAAGATATTCTCGTAGAATTTCTTTTGGTTATCGAGTAACTGAGTGGCTTGCTTCCGTTCGGTAATATCATGCAGGAAACAGAAAAAATACTTCTTGCCATTGATTTGGGCAGGAGAAATACCGAATGCGATATATAATTCATCGCCGTTTTTCCTTACACCTGCAAACTCGTGTGTGTGTGATTCAGGTTGCACCGTGAAATAATCGGTATGCTCAACCCATTGACAAAATGCTCCCCATTCTGATTGTGGCAAAATAAGCTCATGCAACCTGTGCCCCATCACTTCCGGCTCATTCCAGCCAAAAACAACTTCAGCCTGCGGATTCCATTGGAGTATGTAATTATTTTCATCAACAATTACCACGGCATCAACGGCATTGTTGAATATGGTATTCATTAACACCTCGGTACCTTTGGCTTCTTCCTCCGCTTTTTCGAAATTGGTTATTCGTGCCTGCATTTTTTCTGTTTCGGCAATCAGGGCACCAATATTAAAAATCGCGGCTGTGGAAGAGGTTGACTTTTCGCATTGCCCACCCAACACCAAATGCCCGGCACATGTGCCATCATCAGTACAAATCGGGAAAACATTCAACACCAGTTCGGGTGTTTCTGCGGAATTGTAAAATTGTAAATCTTTGCTTTGAAAACTCTTGAACGTATTCTGTTCAGTCGGAAAGTTCAGGTGATTAAGCAGATAAAATTTCTGAAAATCACGCACCGACTCCTCTCTAACAACATCAGTAATTGCGGCATAAAACCATCCACCCAGCGCTAAAAAAACGCCTTCACAGCCTGAAATATCAAGCGTCGCTTGCAGCAAACGCTCAAATCTGGCATTGGTGTCAGAAAAATACCTCATGTTGTTTCATTATTGTAAATACAGCTATGGCACTACCATAAATGTACGACTAATGTGATTACAGAATTATGAAATTTTTAGCAAAATACATGTTTTGCGATGCAATCAATACACTGATTATGAATAAATTATTTGTCATATTGAGACAATTAACCAACCATTTACGATTCCAAGTAATAAAAGATGGCTTTATAGGTTTTATACTGGGCTTTTATTCTGTAACATTGTTCCATTCTTGATCGTATATGCAAATTGACTTCATCACATTAACCGATCTTTCAATTTTCTCGAAAAATCAAACCGAAGATGTGTTTTCTCTGATTGATAAAACCACGACTTCGATTGGCAGAAAAGCGCTACGCAAAATGTTTGTGACACCGCCTACTAAATGCAGCGACTTAAGGGAAACCCAAAAAGTGGTACAGTTTTTCACCCGACACCTCAATGATTGGCCGACCATTATTTCAAATGGCACAGTATTGATGCTTGAGAAATTCTTCGATTCTGCCGAACCTGCCACAACCGGAAATGTAGGTGTAGCAGTGATCAGCTCTGATTTTATACAACGCATCTTCAACCGTCGCGAGTTTTTTCTTACGAAATTTTCCCTCAATCACCTTAAAGACTTTTTGATTGGTTGCCGGCAGATAACAAAAATTGGCAAAGACGAGGAAAAACCCGATAGCTTACAACAGTGTTTCGCATTAATCACGGAATACCTTGAAACCCCTGAAATCGAAGAAATCTTAGCCATCGACGATAAAACCCGTTACAGGCAACTGGCAAACCTGCAACGCAAGGTGCGTTTTAGAAATGAACGAACGTTTGTAGGACTCATGGAAATATATGCCCGCCTTGATGCATGGATATCAATGGCGCGTGCCACCACTGAGCGAAATTGGACATTCCCGGTAATAGACACAACCGACAAAGTGCAACTCAGAGTGAAAGGGCTTTATCACCCGCTTGTGAGTGACGCTGTTGCCTACGATGTGGAAATGGATGAAACCAGCAATTTCATGGTGTTAACGGGCGCCAACATGTCGGGCAAAACGACATATTTACGCAGCATAGGTGTCGCTACCCTACTGGCGCATATTGGCATGGGTGTACCGGCTGCAAGCTTTGAAACCGGATTCTTTCACGGCATTATCACCAATATGCATGTTGAAGACAATATACTAAAAGGAGAAAGTTACTTTCTGGCAGAAGTAAAGCGAATGAAGGATACCGTTGAGAAAATTCTGGACAAACGCCCACGTCTTGTGCTGATGGACGAACTCTTTAAAGGCACTAATGTGCACGACGCCCACGAATGTACCAAGGCTGTAGTAGAAGGGCTTATAAAATTCAACAACCATATAAAGGTGCTTTCAACGCACTTGTACGAGGTAGCACACCAGTTTGAAACGCATCCGTCGCTGTGTTTTTACTACTTCCAGATCCGTTCCAGCGAACAGGGAATGTTTGAATTCACCTATGTGTTGAAAAAAGGTATCTCCAACGATAGAATAGGTTATCGTATCTTGCAGAAAGAAGGCGTAATAGACCTACTTACTCAACCCAAAAACAACCTCTGATGAAGCGACTCATGAACAAATGGTGGCTCCCGACCCTCCTGCTTTTTATTGTAGCCGGTGGCTATGAAGGTTATAGAAAATATAACTACCACAAAAAGCTGGAATTGCTTAGGCTGGCACATCGCCCACCACTGCCATTCACCTATAATGTCACTGTTTGTGACAGCAACGAAAAAGGATATTTACTACTTGCCCCATACAAGCCTTTGGTGAAAAACGAAGGCAAGCTGATGATAATGGATATGCAGGGCAACATTGTTTTTGAAAAACGCATTGACCAAACGATTTATGGTTTCAGGCAATGGAAAATAGGCAAGAACGTCTATTACACATACATGGTCGACGACACCACTGCCTACCACATCAATAAAATACACTTATACGCAGGGCATGCCGTTATATGCGACACGGGGCTTAATGTCATTAAAACCGTACACCTGATTCCTCACGACGATATCACTACCAACCGCCACGAAGACCTTGACCCACATGATTTTATTTTGCTTGACACCAACCACTATATTACTTGTGCCTGCTACGAAAAACATGTTGACAATATCCCAGATAGCCTGCACCCTTGCAAAAATGTGAAAGTAGGCGCGATCATCATTCAGGAAATAAAAGACGGTAAACTGGTTTTTCACTGGGATGCAACAAAGTTCCCCGAGTTTTATGGCGTAAGTACCGAGAAAAACAACTTTGCTGACAGTAGTGTAACTCACGACTTCATGCACGTAAACTCAATGTTCATTGACCCAAAAGACAACAACCTGATTGTTTCGTTCAGGTGCCTGAACCAGTTCATTAAAATTGACAGAAAAGACGGGCATATCATTTGGAGATTGGGTGGCAAAAACTCTGATTTCCCATTGACCGACGACCAATATTTTTACCGCATGCACCACGTTACACTTGTTGACAGTGGAAAAACGTACATGATGCTTGACAATGGAGATACGATTAAACGGAGATCTTCACGTTTTATGGAAATGCAAATTGATGAAACAAATCGTAAAATTCTTTCTCACCGGTACACCGTTGACCCAGATACACAGGCGTGGTTCATGGGCTCTGTGTTCAAAGAAAACGATGATTATCTGGTGGCTGGTGGCTCGGGTAAATTTGTTTTGAAACTGGATAAAAACACTCGTAAAAAGAAATTTGAAATGTTCCTGAGCCAACTTAACTACAGGGCTTATAAAGTTGATAGCTTGTATGGATTGGAAAAACATTTCACCAAGTCTAGCAAAGCCAATAATGTGTTTGTTGGCGGTAAACCTTAAAAGCAGAATAATAAAATGAGCGATTTGCTCATTAGCAGAACTTAAAACTAAAGATGTTACAGAGTATTGAGCGTGAGGACACCTACCTGCACAAGGGGTTGAGATTGAAACTCATAGAGTTGTTGCGCAATAAAAAGATTACTGACGAAAAAGTGTTGGCTGCCATTGACAAGGTGCCACGGCACTTTTTCCTTGACCCCGCATTCGAGCGACAAGCCTACGAAGACAGGGCATTTCCCATTAATGCCGATCAAACTATTTCGCACCCATATACGGTAGCGTTCATGACTCAGGCATTGCAACTGAAGAAATTTGAAAAGGTATTGGAAATAGGTACCGGTAGTGCTTACCAGGCATGTATCTTGGCAGAGATGGGCATTCAGTTATTTACCATTGAGCGCCAAAAAGAACTGTTCGATTTTGTAGGCAAATTCTTCGTCATGAAGCGCTACCCTAATATCAAAAGGTTTTACGGCGATGGCTTTGAAGGACTTCCCACATACGCCCCTTTCGATAAAATTATTATTACGGCAGGTGCACCATTCATACCACCCAAGCTGGTAGAACAACTAAAACCCAATGGCATAATGATGGTGCCTGTGGGCGATGGCGGTGCACAAAAAATGATTAAAATAACCAAGGATGCATCAGGCAACATCAATCAGGAAGTGATGGGCGATTTCTCGTTTGTGCCTATGCTGCAAGGCAAAAACATAAAATAGTATTAACGGCTTACCTTTGCGTGGCTCATGACAATTGAACAATTAAAAGACCTTAGAGAAAGACTGGCGAATCTGCACCGTTTTCTGCGCATCGAAGACCGTTTGATGAAGATTGAGAACGATAGACAGCTCACGCTCGCACCCGGCTTTTGGGACGACAATACGCGCGCTACAGGCATACTCAAAGAAATTAAAATTGATACTTACTGGGCTGATTTGTTTAAAAACACATCTAACTCAGTAGAAGATGCGGCGGTGCTGTTTGACTTCTGGAAAGAAGGCGAATCGACAGAAGAAGAGGTGGATGAAGCATACAACAATGCCATCAAAGAAATAGACACCCTCGAATTCAAGAGCACCCTCGACAAGCCTGAAGACGCCATGCCAGCCATGATGGTAATCAACAGCGGCGCAGGTGGAACTGAGAGCCAGGACTGGGCTGAAATGTTGCTGCGTATGTACCGCATGTATGGCGAAAAACAAGGCTGGTCGGTGACAGAGGTAGATATACAATATGGCGATGGTGCCGGCATTAAACAGGCTACCCTTGAGTTTCAGGGGGAATTCGCTTACGGTTTACTGAAGGCTGAAAGCGGTGTACATAGGCTGGTGAGGATCTCACCATTTGACTCAAATGCACGCAGACATACTTCATTCGCATCGGTGTTTGTGTACCCATTGATTGATGATACCATTGAAATACAAGTAAGCCCTGCTGATGTTGAATGGGCTTTCTTCCGTTCAGGCGGCTCGGGTGGACAGAACGTAAACAAGGTTGAAACAGCGGTGCGTTTGAAACACATTCCCACGGGCATTATTGTGGAGTGTCAAGTGGCACGTACACAGGGTGAAAACCGCGAAAAGGCAATGACCATGCTGAAAAGCCGACTCTATGAAGAAGAGTTGCGTAAGCGCCAGGAGTTACTGAACGCTAGCAATGCCAATAAAAAGAAAATTGAATGGGGGTCACAAATCAGAAGCTATGTGTTCCACCCTTATAAAATGATTAAAGACCACCGCACCGACTATGAAGTAGGTAATGTGGGTCCGGTAATGGATGGCGAAATTGACGATTTTATCAAAGCCTACCTCATGAGCGAAAAAGAAAGCTCAACTGAGGGGTAGGTATTTGATTTAGTGGTATAAATGTGGGTGTTGCCAGGGGAATGAAATCTACCCTAACCTGTACGAATTAATCGCACTTGAAATTCTCACGGTGTTGTGTTTTGATATGGTCTGACGCAGGACAGGCTGCTCACTTTCCTACACACGGTGGTGCACTACCTCCTGGGCTAATTGTGGATTATTTTCTGTATCAACTGCTGGCTGAAGCAGTCTAAGCAACGCACAACGCTCCTGCCCAAAACATGCGCTGGCATGCTTTTCCTAAACATCTAATACAGGCGGCATATAAGACATAGGGCGCAAAAATTGCGCCCTATGTCTTATATGAAAATTGATTGTTGTTTAGTGTTTTAGGTGTAACCAGCGGAGCACATCGAGACCGTTGAAGTACACCATCATGGCGAGCAGTAGTACCAGCCCGACGGTTGTCGATATCTCCATGACACGCTCGCTTACCTTACGCCCTGAGATCATCTCAAACAATAGGAAAAGTACATAGCCACCATCCAAGCCCGGAATAGGCAACAAGTTCATGAATGCAAGTGCAATAGAAATGAATGCAGTCATCAGCAGGAATGCCTTCCAATCGAATACAGGAGCATACATTTTCGCCATTGAACCGAAACCACCCAAGCTGTCGTTTACATTCACTTCTTTATTGAAGAACAACTTGAACTGCGATACATACACGATGAATTGATCCCATGAATATGTGAACCCACGTGCCATACCGTCGAACAGACCATACCTGATAGAATCATCGGTATAATACCTGCTGCGTGGTGGGTAATAAGTACCGAATGTACTGTCTTTAGGAATGGTTGCTGTTACAGAGTCAATAGCGCCATTTCTTACAAAGGTAAATGTAAGCGGTTTGCCATAGTTACCCTTAATCATCACCGAAACCTGGTCCCAGAATTGCACAGGCTGACCGTTAACAGCAATGATGCTGTCATTTTTCTTCATACCTGCAGTATTGGCAATAGATACCGCACCCACTGAATCAACCACAGCAAATAGGCGAGGTATCATTAAATCAGCACGCTTTTTCTTGATGATTTTATCTACAATACCGTGTGGAATTGAGATTACAGTATCCTTACCGTTGCGCGTAATTTCTACCGTACCATTCTCATTATGTAAGATAAGTGCTAGAGGTATTTGCTCGAATCTATCCAGTTTTTTGCCATCAACGCCACGAATGCGGTCACCACTTTTTAAACCTATTGACTGACCAATGCTATCAACCGCAACACCATAAGGCATTTTATTCAACGACAGGTATTGTTCGCCCCACTTAGAGAAAATGAAACCATAGAGCACAATAGCTACAATGATATTCATAATGATACCACCCAACATAATGAAGAGGCGTTGGTATGGCTTTTTAGAGCGGTATTCCCATGGTTCAGGAGGTGCAGCGAGTGCATCTTTATCCATGCTCTCATCAATCATCCCGGCAATTTTCACATAGCCCCCGAGCGGGAACCATCCGATACCGTATTCGCAATCGCCTTTCTTGATTTTAAAAAGCGAGAAATTCAATAGTCCTGAAAAAGGAAACATGAAGTCGAAAAAGAGATAGAATTTCTCAACACGGGTTTTGAACAAACGCGCAAAGAAATAATGACCGAATTCATGGAGTACTACTAGGAACGAGAGGCCGGCTAACAATTGGAGCAATCGGCTCACCCCGCTCGACATTAATAACAATTGTATATTCGACATAATAAGTCGGGAAAGTGATTCAGGCCTCAAAAGTAAACAATCCAAATTCAAAAAAAGGACTGAATTCGGGCTGAACCCCTTAATTATATTAAATTAAACGTAAAATTTATGATGAAAGCTGGCTGTGTTTTAAAAACTCTGCCACTTTAATGCGTGCTTCTTTATCTGTTTGAACGTAATCTTCTAACGTAGGGTGCTGAATGTAACTTACAGCCGCCATTGTCTTTTCAATCATATCGCTCATTTCCATAAAACCTACCCTGTTGCTCAGGAACGACGCTACAACTACTTCGTTGGCTGCATTCATGATACAAGGGTGGTTACCGCCTTTTTCCATGGCATCCTTCGCCAGTTGTAAGTTCCTGAATGTTTTATAATCAGGCATTTCGAAGGTGAGCTTTGAATGTTCTTTAAAGTCCAGACGTTTGAAATTACTCTTGATTCTTTCAGGGTAAGAAAGAGCATACTGAATAGGTAATTTCATGTCGGGAATGCCCATCTGCGACTTCACCGAGCCATCAATAAACTCAACCATGCTGTGTATGATGGACTGCGGATGAATCACCACATCTATCTGGTCGTTTTTCAAATCAAACAACCATTTAGCTTCAATCATTTCCAGCCCTTTGTTCATGAGCGTGGCACTATCGATGGTAATTTTAGCACCCATTACCCAGTTAGGATGTTGCAACGCATGAGACGCTTTTACATTCACCAGATAATTAGGTTTCTTACCCAGGAACGGACCACCGGAAGCAGTAAGAATTACTTTTTCAATATACTTGGTCCCCTCACCCTCTAAACACTGGAAAATAGCCGAATGTTCACTATCAACCGGGATAACAGGGACGCCTTTTTGTTTGGCTTTCTGCATTACCAACTCACCGGCAACAACCAGCGTTTCTTTGTTCGCCAGTGCAATTCGTTTACCGGCATCAATAGCCGCAACAATGGAATGAAGCCCGGCATAGCCAACCAATGCTCCAAGTACAATATCTACGGTGCTCCATTGTACTACTTCGTTGAGTGAAGCATTACCTGTAAACACCTTAATAGGAAGCGAACTCAATGCTGTTTTTACATCCTGATGCTTTTTTTCATCAGCAATAACTACGGCATTTGGCTTGAATTTTTTGGCTTGCTCTATAAGTAAAGTAGCATTACTATTTGCAGTAAGTACTTCAACCTCAAACTTATCGGGGTTGGCAGCAATTACTTCAAGGGCTTGAGTTCCTATAGAGCCTGTGGAACCTAAAATGGCTATTCGCTTCATATCAATCTGCAATAATAAACGATTTTATTGGAAAGAATCCAATTGTTGCCCACTGATTGCGAGAAAGGAATCACAATTTTTCAGGAAAAAGCGACTAATAAACCGCCGATTTACCTGTAAATACCGCCCCTTCACTGGTTGTACAGCGGTAGGTATAAAATCCTTTGACAAGCTCAAAATGTAAGTCGCCCGACGGATGATTGTGTTTTGCCACCAACGAACCATTGATGTTGTATAGCTCAAACGACTCAAACTTATTGGCGTCAAATTTAAAGGTGATATTACCGTTGCCTGCCTGACAAACGGTCAACCCCTCGTCGCTATGCACCCTGTCAACACTACCCGGTGTAACTGTGACATGCACAGTATCGGTATGGTATTCACTAAAGCAATCGGTAGAAACGCGATTAGTGATTGTATATGTTCCTGAAGTAGCAAATACATGGGTTGGGCTGGTATTTGTATCGAGCCCTGTGCCGTCGCCAAACGTCCAGCGATGGTTGGCACCAACCGGAACGATATCAGTAACATGTAGTGTATCTCCACCCGTCAAAGTTTTGGTGAAACCGGCATAAGGGTAATGACCATAACGTTGCCACTGGAAAATACTGTCAAACACAACTTTGTTGGTAATGCGTTGTAATAAATTTGCATCAGGCATTGGCAATGAACCTATGTAGCTGCAATTGTATGGGCTTTTATGAAAAATAGATGCATACACCACACAAGCTTCAAGGTAAGAACCTGAAAAAATAGGGTGTGAACTATCAGCACTGAACAACCAAGGCACATACGAACTATCATACATAATTCTGAATGCTGAGCCCACCGGGATGACACAGGCATGGTTGTCTTGCCCCATTTGAAGGTAACTTTCCCTAAGGCGCATTTGCATACCATCAAAGGTGCAAATTACCGGATAAGAAGGGCAGTTGCCCGGGTCGCCATTAGCGTGCCCCCATGTCATCATGAACATTGTTTGAGTACAAGAGTCATTGGCTCTGATGATGCTATCGAGTGCATGAGCGTAAGGGTACACATCAGTTTCAACCTGTGAAGGCGGAAAAGACGGCATCTGGCTTTGCTCCTGAAGAATGACAACATCCCATGGTTGCAAGGCTATTTTTGCCAATGTTGTTGCGTCAGTTGAGTGCTGACGGAAGGTGTAACCACCCGGTGCGTACATCTCCCATTCTACTGTATCGCCGAACGCATGACATATAGAATCGACAATTGCAGGCATATTGTTGGTGAATGTATAGCTGTTACCAATGTACAATACCTTGCGTTTAAACGCATGAGAATAGAGTCCTAAAGACATCAACAAGGCCAGGATAAATAGTTTCTTCATTCTTCTTTTTTGATTGTTTGTGCTAATAGACCTGCAAAATTACATATATGGTTTGTTTTCGAGCACTTTATATTCCCGAAAAGCTTTTAAGTCGGTCAATACTCCATCTTTAACAATATATTAAACGGTTTTTGCTACTCGCGCCTTTTTATAAAGTTATTGGCTGTATTTTTGTCGCTGTTTTCCGGAATACATGAAAATATCTAAAGAAGTGAAAATTGGTGCACTGTTCTCCGTTTCACTCGTTGTTTTTTTTCTAGGCTACTATTTTTTGAAAAACTCGGATGTTTTCTCCGATGAAAGCGAGTATGTATGTTATTACGACAACATCAACGGCGTTGTAGCTTCATCGGTAGTTGAAGTAAAGGGGCTTATTGTAGGTCATATCCTTTCTTTCGAGCTCGATGAATCAAAAAAGATTAAGGTTACCATACAGATCAAGAAAAACGTGAAGGTGATGCAAGGCACTAAAGCTGTTGTTTCCAGCAACGGACTTTTAGGCAATAGCATTATAAGGCTCGATTTGGGCAACGGACCTGGATTGATTCCGCCGGGTGGGTCGATACCTACAGGGTATGAACAAGGAGTAGTTGATAATGTTTCAGGTCAAATCACACCCCTGATTACGGGCTTAACTCAAACCGTAATTGCACTAGATACCGTAATTGCAGGCATTAACGTGGTAGCCGGCGTCGAAAACCGCACCGCTATCACTGAGGCTTTGCGCAGCATTAAAAACGCTACTGCGAGTATAGAGACAATTGCTGCTGAACTGAGCAAAGAATCAGGTGAGATGGGCCAGGTGATACACAATGCCAACTCCATTACTGCCAATGTTGCCCGCAGTAACGATACCATTACCAAGGTATTGAGCAACATGAATGCGGTAACACGCCAGCTCGCTAATTCGCCAATCAAAAAGACGGTTGACGAACTGGAGCAAATGGCTTCTCAGATGAAGAGCATTATGGGTAAAATTGACCGTGGCGATGGTTCGATGGGGCAATTGGTGAATGACAAGAACTTGTACAAAAACCTGAATACTACACTCAACGCGCTCGAAAAACTGATGGCGGATATTAACGCTCATCCACACAAGTACGTTAACATTAACCTCATTGGCAGGAAAAAGAGCTAGTACCACCATTCATTCATCATGGTTAGACTGTTCCCAAGGACATTGGTTTTATTGATTTGTCTGCTGTTGCCTTCTTTATTGATGGCACAAAAAGACACCTCTGATAAAATGATTATCCATATCCTGAATAACAGGGTGCTCACCTTCACCAAGACCGATTCTGGCGAATACTTCAGGTTTATAGGCGACGTAATTATGCAGCAAGGCACCGATACCCTTTATTGCGACAGCCTGATACAGAATAAAACAACGAACATACTCAGTGCTTACGGACACGTAAAAGTGGCACAGGCAGGCGGCACACAAGGCACCTGCGACTTTCTCAAATACGCTTCGCAAACAAAACTGGCACTGATGACGGGTGATGTACACCTCACCGACGGCAAGAACAAATTGTGGTGTGAAGAGCTTACCTATAACCTGGGCACCAAGGTGGGTGTATATGAAAACAATGGCACACTCACTGCCGATTCAACGTTCGTGAAAAGCCAGAAAGGCATTTATAATGTAAACACCAAGGACGCACGTTTCACGGGCAATGTGGTGGTAGCTGACCCAGGCTATTATACTTCTTCGGAAGATATGGGCTACAATACTGAAAGTAAGCTGACTCATTTTTATGCGCAATCGGTGGTGACCGGCGACAGTGGCAGAACCATCATACAGACTACAGGAGGCATGTACGACAGCAAACTCGGGCTGGCGGCTTTTGATACGCACAGCTCTATTTGGTACGACGGATACTACATTGAAGGTGACACCCTCCATTACAACAAGCAAACGGGCTACGGCTACGTGTACGGCAATGTAGTAGGTATGGACACCGCCCACCAAAGCAAAATGTTTTGTGGGAAAACCACCTACAACCGCAAGAAGCGCATTATGTGGGCATGGGAAAAACCCATACTGCAAACCGTGAAGGACAAGGACACCACCTACATGCGTGCCGATACCTTTTACAGCGCGCCAATGCCGATACCCGATACGGTTAAGCTTGCTGATACTTCGGTGATAAAATCGGTGACGATTGTAAAAAAAGAGGCTCGCAAAAAAGAACAAAAAACAGCAAAAGCCAAGGGCAACAAACCACCTGTTGTGGCACCTGTTGCGGTGGTTGATACTGGCTGGGCTGATACTACAGCACCTTTGTTTTTTACGGGGTTTCATAATGTGCGCATCTTCTCTGATTCTATGCAGGGGGTGTGCGACAGTATTGTGTACACGCAAAGCGATTCCACCATACGCATGATTGGGAAACCAATTTTATGGTCGGGGAAAAGTCAGGTTACAGGCGACACTGTGTGTATACTGCTCGACAGCAACAAGGTGAAGTACGTTTATGTACCTAATAATGCCTTTGTGGTATCGTTAGCTGCACCTGTAAAAGCCGAATTATATAATCAGGTACAGGGCAAAACCCTGAAAGCCTTTTTCAAAAACAACGATATCACCCACCTGATAGTTATGCCGGAAGCTGAGGCTATCTACTACCCCAAGGACGACAGCGGCAGATACCTGGGTGTGAGTCAGGCTTCATCAGAAAAAATGTCGGTGTTCTTCAATAACCGCGAAATGAAGAAAATAAAGCTGGAAGTAGACGTCAAACAAACACTCACTCCGCTCGAAAAAGCCGACCTACCCAACATGCGCCTCTCCCGCTTCAAATGGCTCGACGCCAAACGCCCAAAAACAAAAGAAGAATTATTTGATTAGTTATGGCGGCAGTCGAAAAGACTGCTTTCATTTTGAGCACAAGGAAAAACTCTTGCGCCAATAGAGAGGATTATTATCAATATCGCCTTATTCATAGGGGTAAGGCTCGCCCCTGCCCCTACGAATGCAAATGCTTCCTCAATGTGGAGGGTCCAAGGGAATCCTTGGACCAGATATAGGAGTTTCGTATACTCTGTACCGAACTATTTTTTAAAAACAACAGCGTCATTTACGCGCTATATTCAATTTTTTCTTTAATTTTAGAAAAGAAATCGGGTTTAAATTCAAAAGAAAATCAAAGAATAGAGAACTCTTTTCAACCTTGAAAATGGGGGGCTTTTCAAAGTGATTGTAATTTCCCTGAAAAAATAGCAATATAAAACTTTAGCAAACTAACATCAGTACTATAGAGAATTACATAAACGCATCGTTTTAAAGTTCAAATCACTGCTATCATTTAATTTTTTATTTAAAACCCAAAATTTTGAACAATGTTAACCCAACATTCAATCTCTAAATCAAGCCTGGTATTAACCCTTGCAATCTTGTCATTATTATTCTGTGCATGCCGTAAATCCACTTTTACTACGGAAAGTGCTCCCGACTACAAAATAGACCGAGTTATTGGCACCTATTTAGCCACAGATACGATGTTCAAGAATAATGGATATCCATTTAATGTATTTGATACCAGTTATCAAACCTTAATTTTAAACGTGTCAGCTAAAGGCTCATGCATGATTAAATTCGATAGTATTTTAGCTGATGATGTCGTTTATGATTCGCAATTTTATAATTGGGACACTGTAAGCACTTCGTATGAATATTATACCAGAAATACACCTCCTAGTTATGGTTATCTGCGAGACTATCGCGTTGTAGTAAGATTCAAAGGGGATACCATGTTTTATAATACTAGCAACAGCGAAGAACGTACAATACATAAAGGCATGGCTATTAAAAGATAACTATATTTTCCAATTCAATTTTATCTCGCTTACAAGTTCATTGGGTGCTTTACTTAGTTCCTTTTGTTTAGCTAACAATATATGCGGGGTGTATTGTTAAACTACTATTCTGAAAATACTGACAACTCGATACTTAAATAATGTCCTAAGTTATCGAAGGTTTTATTCGCATGATAGCGGTCTTTTGACCGCTGCCAAAATCAATATTTTCAGAAATAGCCTGTTCGGCAGTCGAAAAGGCTGCCGGCATTTTGGGCACAAGAGAAAAAAACTCTTGCGCTAATGGGTAAACTGGCACGCTCGGAAGCAGATGCTTCCTGAATGTGAGGTCCAAGGGAATCCTTGGACCAGAGGCGAGCCAATGCAATTTGTTTTCTACTCTGCAGCGTTTTCGAAGGTTTCCCGGAGAAAAAGGGAGGCGGTGAGTGAAATGCCTACTGCTACCAACGCCAGTGTCAGGACTACAAAGATGAAGTTATCGGGTGTATGAATGGATTTGAAAATGATGGTGAATGGTATTGACCAGGCACGGGCTATGTTGGGTACGCTGGTGGCTGATGTAGCCCTTATGTGTGTAGGAAATAATTCCGCTGACGCTGTGATAAGCAATGGCCAGTAGCCTGTTCCTGCACCCAGCAAAAAGCACTTTACATAAAACGCTTGGTTCGTGTCGGTGGGGGTGTAGATGAAATACAGTATTGCCAATGCCAGTAACAAGTAAGAAAACAACATGGGCTTTTTGCGGCTTTTCATCTTCTTGCTCATAGTACCGGCAAGTACAATGGCGGGCACTGTTCCCAAATAAAAAGCTATTACTGCTACTGACCCCTCGGGCTGTAAATGCCATATTTTACCTAAATCGGGGGCACCTTGTATGAATAGCAATACACAAACAAACGTGGCACTACCTGCAATGGTGCACGATAAAAGCGTCAACAAAAGGCGTGGCTCCCTGATATAGGTAATTAGACTGCCGCGCTCTGCATTGGTAGCTTTCAGTTGATTGAATTGATCGCTTTCATGGAGCTTCACCCTGAGTGTAAGCAGCAATAAACCAGCCGCACCACCAATAATGTAACAAGCTTTCCAGGGAAGTGAAAATGCAGCTACTCCACCCAAGACCGCACCCAACACACCGAGAATACCTACAGAGTGGGTTGCCAATGTTCGTTTGTTGCTGGGTACTGCTTCGGTTATCAGACTTACACCTACCCCAAGTTCTCCCGCCAACCCGATACCAGCCAGAAAGCGCAATAATGTATAGGTGTTTACATCGGTTACCAGTGCATTGGCAATATTGGCGAGGGAATACAGCCCAATGGAATAAAATAACGTTGACTTTCGCCCCAATTTATCAGCCAGTATACCCCATAAAAATCCGCCCAAAACCAGCCCGGTAAGTTGCCAGTTCATGAGCGATATACCCACGCCCGCCATGGCTTCTTTCGCCACACCAATTGAGGCAAGACTGCTGTTTCTTACTGCACTAAACACCAACAGGTCATACGCATCGACACAATAGCCCAGGGCTACCGTTAAAACAAGCATCCATCCGCCTGCATCCATCTTTGTTTGTTGTTGACCCACTGAATACAAAACTAATTTATTTGCACAAAAACGTTACCCAGCCGCTCTTTAAAAGTACTCACCTGAACCTCTATTGTTCTAGTTGTTTAGAGGAGATAATGATTACCCTTACCCGTAAATTTCGACGTGTATTGCTTTTGAATCGAAGCCAAGATCGCGGAGGGTGGTGCGGGCATCGTCAATCATGGTGCGCCAGCCGCAAATCATAAACTGCGCTTCAGGGTTATCTAGGCAAAGCGGCACGTAGAGTTTGTGTACATAACCTGTTTCGCCATAAGAGCCGTCACATGAAAAGATGTAGTGAAACTTGAAGCCCTCCAGCTCTTTTTCCAACTGCTGCATTTCTGCCAGATACAACGTTTCTTCAGCCGTATTGGTGCCAAACACGAGGTGTATTTGCCTATGTGGCATACCCGAGTTTAATATATGCCTGAGCATGCTGCGGAAGGGTGCAATACCTGTACCCGTACAAATCATAAACAGGTCGCGATTGCTGATGTCGGGCAGTAAAAACACCCCTTGCGGGCCCCTGAACTTCACTTCGCTTCCTTCTATCACCTCCTGAAAAATATACCTCGACCCTACGCCTTGTTCCAGTTCAACAATAATTAATTCTATCACATTGCTCTCGTCGGGTGGAGATGCAATGCTGTAGCTGCGCCAGCGCTTGTTGCGTTGCTCTGATATAGGCAAATCGAGCGTAACAAACTGCCCCGGCTTGAATTCAAACCGCTCAACACCGTGTACACGCAACCAAAAACGGCGCGTGTCGTGCGTCACTTGTTCAATCTTAATAACGGTTGCTGTTTGCCAGGCGGGTAGCATGTTCTATTGTTTTTTTTGGGCGGGTGTACAATTAAAAGGTTTGAATGGAGCTATAATAAAAAGACTGCCCATCAACAGGACAGTCTCAATATTTTTATGACTCAAACATTGTTTACTTGTTGAATATCCACAAGATAGCTGCTCCTGTAGCTACCATGTTTACCAATGCAAAAGGTATAAGCGATTTCCAGCCCAGGCGCATTAACTGATCGTAACGGAACCTAGGAAGTGTCCACCTGATAGCCATAATCAACAAAATCATGAATACCACCTTACTAATCAATACACCCACACAAATAAGGCTGAACAAACCAGAACTTACAGAGTGTTGTACCGCATCCATACCAGGGAAGTTATAACCACCCAGGAACAAAGTTGAAAGGATAGCAGAGCTAACAAACAGGTTAATGTATTCAGCAAACAGATAGAAACCGAGTTTCATTGAAGAATACTCCTGATGGTAACCCATGTTCAATTCGCTTTCGCACTCAGGTAAGTCAAAAGGTGCTCTGTTCAATTCTGCAAGCGAGCAAACAAAGAAAATGATAAAGCCTAATGGTTGCTTGAAAATGTTCCATGAAAAATATCCGTTTTGCCAAAAGCCGTGTTGTTGTTCAACGATGGTTCTTAAACTCAATGAACCTGTCATCATCAACAAAGCAATCAGACTTAATCCCATCGCCAGTTCGTAAGAAATAGCCTGAGAAGCCGCACGAATACTACTTAAAAGAGAAAACTTGTTGTTTGATGCCCAGCCACCAAGCATTACACCATATACTCCCACACTCACAGCACCAAATACAAAGAGCATACCAATATTGATATCAGCTACCTGTAACGACACATTGTGTTCGCCAAACTTAAAGTCAGGACCCCAAGGCACAACAGCACTGGTCATAAGTGCGGTAAGCATAGCCAGGCACGGACCAAGGATGAAAATAACCTGAGTTGAACGGTTCGGAATAATCTCTTCTTTGAAGAAAAGCTTCAAACCATCGGCAAGCGGTTGCAGTAAACCAAATGGTCCGGCCCTGTTAGGGCCTATCCTGTCCTGCATTACAGCAGCTACTTTACGCTCTGCCCAGGTAGCATACATAGCCACACCTAACGAACCACCCAAAATAACAGAAATCAGTATGATTTTCTGGATGATGAACGCTGTGTCAATTTGCAACAATAACATAGTCCACAAAATTAATTGAGTTCTCCGATAAAAGTATGATTCAGCTAAAAAAATAGCATTGACATTTCTTAATGCCCTATTTTTACGTATCAAAATCCTATTTATGAAACAGCTTTTTCAAATTCTTACTGCCGGAGCATTGATAGTTGCTGTCGGTTGCCAACACCCCGATGACGCCATAAGTGGTGGGGGTAAGGGCGGCAACAACACACTTTCCGTTACACCCGAGCACGCCGACTCGTTGATAAGTACGTGTAAGGTGTACATTAAATACGGTGTACTTGACGCTCCGGCCAACAATCTGTATGATGATTCAGCCAGCCCGGTTATGATGAATGGTGTTCCTAAGGCTATTTTTCACAACCTCATTCGGGGGAATTATTACTTATATGCTCAAGGCACGCATGTGGGTTATACCCCTCCCGGTCTAAAAGGTGGCGTGCCAGTTACCATTAACAGCACCGCCGATTCGCTACAAGTTTTTTTACCAACTTACAGCTTCTAATAAAAATGCCGCTCAGGACATCCCAAGCGGCATTTTGCTTTTATAAAATTCAATTTTTCTAGTAGAAAATAGCACCCCACATAGCTGCAGTAGAATCAGCCTTAGTTGGTGTAAACTGAAGAGCGGTATAGTTAAACGAACCTGCTTTTGTCGCAATCACTACTTCGTCTCTTAAATACTCGTGCAGAATAAAATGTTTGCCGTATGTACTTGTATCGTAAGTAGGATACATGCAAAATACATTACCTGAAGGAATGTTCTGCCATACTATGCTACCATCATAACTTGTGTTGAGCGTATAAGTCAATGAGTCAGGGAATGTGTAAGAAGAAGAATCAAATTTACCCGATACCTCAGTTACTGTTCCATTGGTATGGAATATAATGTAACCTGAATCAACAACCCCGTTACGTGACACCCTGAACAGAAGTCCTTTATTGTATTTGTAGCCCATTCCTGATACTCCTTGCGCATAGCTGGAAGTAGGTCGGGTGTCGTCTTTTTTAGTACAAGAAGCAAATACCGCAACACTTAAGATGATTAATAGAATATTTCGCATTGAATGTTATTTTTCAAACTCAGCCAAAAATAGGCACACTTTTTTAATATTTATACCCTGCAACGTTAGTTTCGTAAAAACTAGGACAGCTTAAGCCAGTTTTGCCTTCAAATTTTCATTCAAAGCATCCAAAAACTCTTCAGTGTACAGATAATGTTCGCCATGCGAAACTTTATTACCATGTATACAAACAGCAAGGTCCTTGGTCATTTTGCCACTTTCAACTGTTTCAATACAAACGCTTTCGAGTGCTTCTGCAAATTTGATAAGTTCCTGATTGCCGTCGAGTTTACCCCTGAATGCCAAACCACGTGTCCACGCAAAAATTGACGCAATAGGATTAGTTGATGTTGGCTTACCTTTTTGGTAATCGCGGTAGTGACGTGTTACTGTACCATGCGCAGCTTCTGCTTCCATTGTTTTGCCATCAGGCGTAACAAGTACCGAAGTCATAAGCCCCAGTGAGCCGAAGCCCTGAGCCACAGTATCGCTTTGTACGTCGCCATCGTAGTTTTTACAAGCCCAAACGAAATTACCATTCCATTTAAGTGCACTTGCTACCATGTCATCAATCAACCTGTGTTCGTACACTAAGCCTTGTTTGTCAAATTCAGCTTTAAACTCTTCCTGATAAATAGCTTCGAAGATATCTTTAAACCTGCCGTCGTATTTTTTCAGGATCGTATTTTTAGTTGAAAGGTACAAAGGCCATTTTTTTGAAAGAGCGAGGTTGAAGCATGCTCTTGCAAAACCCATGATAGATTCATCGGTATTGTACATTGCCAATGCAACGCCGTCTCCTTTAAAATTATATACCTCGTGCTCTATAGTTTCACCGTTTTCTCCTTCGAACTTAATAGTTAGTTTTCCTTTTCCTTTTACTACAAAGTCGGTAGCCCTGTACTGGTCACCAAATGCGTGACGACCGATACAAATTGGTGCTGTCCAGTTTGGCACTAAACGCGGTACATTGCTCATTACAATTGGTTCACGAAATACGGTACCATCGAGTATGTTTCTGATAGTTCCGTTCGGGCTCTTCCACATTTGCTTGAGATTGAACTCTTTTACACGCGCTTCATCGGGCGTAATAGTAGCACACTTAATACCTACTCCGTATTGCTTAATAGCATTAGCGGCATCAATTGTTACCTGGTCATTGGTCTGATCTCTGTATTCTACACCAAGGTCATAGTACTTAATATCTACATCGAGGTAAGGGAGAATCAGTTTGTCTTTAATGTATTTCCAAATGATTCGGGTCATCTCATCGCCATCCAGCTCAACAACCGGATTCGCCACTTTAATCTTTGCCATAGTAGGAATTTTTTTTGTCGTACCTCAAAATTAGCAGAAAACTGAACAAAAAGAAAAAACAAAAGTCATTCTTTCTTCGTATGAAGTCACTTCGGCATCAGATTTCTGAGCATTTTTATCACGCTTCATTCCGGCTCAAAGTCCAGCATCAGCGAATTCATACAGTAGCGCATGTGAGTAGGTGCCGGACCGTCGTCAAAAATATGCCCAAGGTGACCATTACACCTGCCACACAAAACTTCGACACGTTCCATGCCATGGGTGTGGTCGGGCACATACTTCATTGCCTCAGGAGTTGAAGGCTCGAAAAAGCTGGGCCAGCCGCAAGAACTGGCAAATTTTGCATCGGAAGTAAATAAGTGGTTGCCACAGGCTGCGCAGTAGTACTGCCCCTTGGTATCGGTACGCCAGTATTTACCTGAAAAAGCCCACTCGGTGCCCTTTTGGCGGGCAATTCTAAAAACCTCAGGACTTAGAATTTCTTTCCATTCTGCATCGCTTATTTCAACCGGTGTTTTGTCGGTACGAGAGTAATATTTATGGCTCATGATTACTAAATTACTCATAAAAATACAGTGTAACCAATTAAAATCAGTTTCAGGTTGAAGGTTTTTATACAATTTTGCTGTCCTTTTGATTGCCCAGGACTATAAAACAGCCATTTTTTATGTTACAAGTTTCCTACTTTACTTTTAACGCTTTTCAGGAAAATACTTATCTCATCTCCGACAGCGCCAAACGTTGCTGGATTGTTGACCCCGGCATGTACCACAACGACGAGGTGAATATATTCCGTCAGCATATTGAAGAAAAACAACTCACTCCGGTTGCCATTATTAATACACACGCCCACCTTGACCATATTTTTGGTGTACAGGCACTGAAAGATTTTTATAAAATTCCTTTTGGCGTTCATAAAGATGAAGAACCTGTGTTGAAAATGGCACCCAATTCAGCAGCGATGTTTGGTTTCGATGGGATGGTAGTGCCTACTCCCGATTTTTTCATCAGTGAGAAAGAACCATTGAAGCTTGGTGACGATGAAGTAAAAGTGATGCTTACGCCTGGTCATTCACCGGGAAGTATATCTTTTTATTACGAGCCGGGTGCATGGGTAATAAGTGGTGATGTGCTTTTTTCAGGCAGCATAGGCAGAACCGACCTGCCGGGCGGCAACTTTGATACTCTTATTAATAGTATTCGCACTCATTTGTTGCCACTCCCCGATAAAACACAAGTACTTTCGGGACATGGCACACCAACGCGCATTGATACTGAAAAGAAGTATAATCCGTATTTAAATGCCTGATAATTTAGGTTGTAAGCCTCGATGAAAATGAATGCAATAAGACCCTTGTTGCAGAGCTTCAGCGATAAATAACATCAATTTATACACAATTTTACCTTTGTTATGGTAACAATGGCTATTTTTGTGCCGACTATCAATAGATAAAATCATGTTCAACCTCGTTTTGTTTGGCCCTCCGGGCAGTGGAAAAGGAACCCAGTCAGCCAACATATTGCAAACTTATAACCTGATTCACATCTCAACAGGCGACTTGTTGAGGGATGAAGTGGCACGTCAAACTCCGTTGGGGATTGAAGCCAGGAAATTCATGGATCAAGGTTTATTGGTGCCTGACGAGGTAGTTATTGGCATGATCAGCAGCAAAATTGATGAAAACCCGGAAGCCCGCGGTTTCATTTTTGATGGTTTCCCGCGCACACGTGCTCAGGCTGAAGCGTTGGACAAATTGCTGGAATTCAAAAATACAAGCATCACTTTGGTTCTTTCATTAGAAGTAACTGAAGAAGAATTGATTAAACGCCTTGTAGGCAGGGGACAAACTTCAGGACGCAGTGATGATACTGAAGAAGTGATTGTGAAGCGTATTAAAGAATACCGCTCAAAAACTGAACCTGTTGCAGGATACTATAAAAACCACGGCAAATTGGAAGGCATTGCAGGTAACCATGCAATCGAGGAAACTTTCAAAATGTTGTGTAAGCACATCAATAAATACATTTTACCAGCCGAATAGTGGAAAAAGGCAACTTTGTTGACCGAATCAGGGTGTTTGCCCATTCGGGGAAAGGTGGCGCAGGCAGCTCGCATTTCGCACGTACCAAATTCAACCCGCAAGCCGGCCCCGATGGTGGCGACGGTGGCAGGGGAGGTCATATTATATTGAGGGGAAACCGGCAATTATGGACTTTGCTGCACTTACGCTATCGGAAAAACATTGTTGCTAAAGATGGCCAAAACGGCAGCAAAAACAAATGTACCGGTCACGATGGAGATGATATAATTCTTGAGGTGCCGCTGGGTACCGTCGCCTACGATGAAGAATCGGAGGAAATGGAGATTGAAATTCTCGAAGACGGACAGGAGGTAATTTGGTTACCAGGTGGTCGTGGCGGGTTGGGTAACTACAACTTTGCGACAGCGACCAATCAGGCACCTGAATACGCGCAGCCCGGCGAAATGGGCAGCGAAGGTTGGAAGGTGCTGGAACTAAAAATACTTGCCGATGTAGGATTGGTTGGTTTTCCGAATGCCGGTAAGTCAACACTTCTTTCAGTTGTAAGTGCTGCAAAACCTAAGATTGCCAATTACGCATTTACTACACTTACCCCTCAGTTGGGTATTGTATCTTATCGCGATGGTAAGTCGTTTTGTATGGCAGACCTACCGGGTATTATTGAAGGAGCGGCAGAAGGTAAAGGACTTGGACACAGGTTCTTACGCCACATTGAACGCAATTCTGTACTGCTTTTCCTGATACCTGCTGATAGTGCTGACCACGCAAAAGAATTTGACATTTTGGTAAATGAACTGGAACAGTACAACCCTGAACTGCTGGATAAAAAAATGGTGATTGCAGTAAGCAAAAGCGATATGCTCGACGATGAATTGAAAGCGGAAATTGCATCTACACTACCGGCTGAAATTCCACATGTTTTTATATCATCTGTTGCTAATATGGGATTAAACGAACTGAAAGACCAGCTATGGGACATACTTCAAGCAGAAGCTTAATTTTTTGAGGCAGGAAATTCTCGTTTTTTTAGTATTACTTTTTATTTTTACTTTTACACAAATTCTGTTTCAGATGAAAAAACTTTTGTTCGTAGCCCTAGCCGCCCTCTTCATGTATTCATGCAATAAAGATGTGCCAAATGTAATTTCTGGTGTATCTATGAATTTCGCTGACGCATGGGACAGTTGCAACATTGAGCAAAACCATATTTATCACATGGTTATTACCCGCCTTGGTCATATCGACTCGGGTTATAGCATGAAATTCCGCAGTTCTACTGATTTCACAGAATACCGCCATTACAGGGATGCTTCAGG
Source organism: Chitinophagaceae bacterium (assembly GCA_947454235.1). Classification (GTDB taxonomy): domain Bacteria; phylum Bacteroidota; class Bacteroidia; order Chitinophagales; family Chitinophagaceae; genus Flavipsychrobacter. The sequence goes on along the minus strand of CANGIY010000001.1, from coordinate 98,353 downwards.
TGGGTATCATTACGTAGATAGCTTGGAATATTCAAACACTAACACTACTTGCTGGTATCAGCAACCTGACCCTGTTAACTACGTTTCAACACAAGGTTATATCGCTATCAGGTATTCGCCAAGACCAGACACTGTAGCATTAGATACATTCGGTTCTTTGTCTACCATTAAGCCTTCATTTCCATTCCATAACGAGTTTATTGCTGACACTTTCAAACTGTACATGGGTGCCCCAACACGCTTTTACATGTTTGACGGAACATTCATGCCGGCGGTAGCTGACAGTAGTGCGGTGCATGTGAAGTTTGTTTATTAACATTTGACATTTTTAAATATTACGGGCGAGTTAATAAACTCGCCCTTTTTTGTGCCTTTTTCTTCGATTTTCAGCCTTTTCCGAAGCAAAACAAATATTAAACTCATTTCAGTTGTGTATATGATGTTGATTCCCTGAAAATACCGTGATTACCCCCTTGCTTTTAAGGATGTTATATCTCTACTAGTTCTGTTTTTTAGTAAATTCGTAAGTTAAAGAAATTCATTAGGGGAAAATGTTTGAGAACCAATCGGTGAACCATGGCATATTGGAGCGTTATGCCTACAATTTGCGTTGGGCTGCAGTAGAAAGCGGCACGATACCCCTTACTGCTGCCGATCCTGATTTTCCTTGTGCCCCTCAAATTTCAGAGGCTGTTCAAAAATGGGCCAAAGACAGTTATTTCTGTTACGGACCTCCCGAAGGGCTACCCGACTTCAGGGTGCAAATGGCGCGCTTCTTTGATGAAAAAAGAGGAATAGCTGCCGTAGAATCTCGAGTACTTGCAGTAGATAGTGCAGCCTATGGCATTTACCTAGTATGCAAGACATTGCTCACGGCAGGTGATGAAGCTATCATATTTGACCCCGTAGATTTCTTATTCAGATACTCAATTGAAACAGTGGGTGCAACTGCAGTAACATATCCAATTCCAGCGGGCACTGAGACCGAAACATGGGAAGGACTGGAAGCTAAAATAACACCACGGACTCGATTAATTTGTCTGTGCAATCCTTTGAACCCTACAGGCAAGGTTTTTACTGAAAGTGAACTCACACAACTGGCTGATATAGCCGTTAAGCATAACCTAACTATACTATCTGACGAAATTTGGAGTGATATCGTTTTTAAACCACATGTCTATACTTCAATTGCATCGCTTGACCACGCAGTAGCCCAACTAACTATTACAGTAACCGGCTTCAGCAAATCGTACGGACTTGCGGGGCTGCGCATTGGTGCACTTCATGCACCTAGCGATGCTATGTTCAGTAAGCTTTTCGCTGCTTCTTTACATCAAAGTACAGTGCACGGCATCAATACTGCCGGACAAATTGCAGCTACGGCTGCTCTCTCTGGAGCGCAGGACTGGCTTGCAGCGTTTATAATACATCTGCAAAAAATGCGCGACATCTGCACTTCTGAATTAAATACTATCAAAGGCTTTAAATGTATACCTCCTCAGGGTTGTTATGTGGCTTTCGCAAACATTACAGGTACGGGACTTTCGTCAACTGAAGTTGCTGAGAGAATAAGAAAAGAGGGCAAAGTAGCTATTGTGCCGGGACTCAAACAATGGTTTGGGGAAAAAGCTGAAGGTTATATAAGGCTCAGTTTCGCAACTTCTGAAGCGATACTTTCAGATGCATTATTAAGAATTAAAAACTGTTTTGAATGAAAGTAGTGATTATTGGAGGTGGCGTAGCCGGGCTTGCTATGGGCATAATGCTCCACCAAAGAAACTATGATATCGTTATTTGTGAACGCGCCAATGGATTACCCAACAAAGGTCACGCTTTCCTTATGCACTCTGATGGCGTTGAGTCATTAAACGAGCTAAAAAAAGGTGTAGACATCTCTTTGAAAGCCCAAATGATTGACGAATACATGATGCATACCCCGGAAGGAGAAAGGGTGAAACACCTGAAACTTGATGGCTGGTACTGCGTAAAACGGAAGAGCTTAATAGGTTTTCTGTACGCACTGATGCCTGCCGAAAAAATTAAAGACCAACGCAATTTCTCGCATTTCGTATATGAAGAAGGTAAAGTAATAGCTGCTGTTTTTCTTAATGGTGATGTAGAATATGGCGATGTATTCATAGGTGCCGATGGTGGTAACTCGCTCGTGCGTGAATACTTGTTTGGCAGAACAAAGTACACTCCGGTTGAAGTAAAAGAAATCATTGGAGTTTGCAGCCGCAAGGCAACGGCCAAAAAACCAAAAGGTACTTTCAAAAAGTTTCAGGACAAAGAAAGTGGCATTGCATTCGGTCTTATCCCTACTTCAGCTACCGACTTTGTTTGGTTCATGCAATTTGACCCTACAATTGCCGACCTTACGAACAGTACTGCCGAAGAAACTTATTCATTTTGTTATAACCTGCTGAGGGACTATCCTCAGGCTGTAAAAGACACTTTACAGGCAACCGACTTTAATAATACATATACTTGGCACACTCGCGATTTCGATTTACTTCCTTCTTTCCACAAGGGTAATGTAGTATTGATAGGTGATGCAGCACACTTAGCTTTGCCATTCACAAGCGCGGGAACAACCAATGCAATTGTAGATGCACAAACTTTGGTAAAATGCATGGATGAAACCATAGATGTGGAAACAGCCTTCACCAAATATTACGACCTAAGGAAAAAAGATGTTTCTGAACACGTTCAGCTAGGGCGCCAACTCAAAAAAATATTCCTGAAACCCGAAACGCAGACAGAAGAAATTCCGGTTCCGCTGATTAATATGGGAGAAAAGGAACAAACCGAAGAGAAAAAGCTCATCAACATTCTATATTTCACCGATCCAATATGTTCTACCTGCTGGATCATTCAACCCATGTTGAGGCGTATGCAGCTAGAATATGGCAAATTTGTGAATATTGAATACCGCATGGGTGGACTTTTACCATCGTGGGAAGGCTATAGTAGTTCGAAAATTAAATCACCCGACGATGCAGCCAAGCATTGGGAGGAGGTTTGCGAACAATCGGAAATGCCACTTGACGGCGATATTTGGAAAGAAGATCCATTGTCTTCTTCATACCCACCTTCAATCGCATTCAAAGCCGCTCAACTTCAAGACCAGGAAAAAGCAATTCAGTTCCTGCGCAGAATGAAGGAGATGGTGTTTGTAGAAAAGAAAAACATCATTCGGTGGGAGTTTTTGGAAAAAGCAGCACTCTATTCCGGGCTTGATGTTGCTAGGTTGAAACGAGATATTGAAGGGCAAGCCAAAGAAAAATTCTCAGAAGACATAAGTATGGCTCGTGAATTAGGTGTTACAGGTTTCCCAACGTTGTTCTTTACCAATTGTTCTGAGAAGAAATTCGTAATCAAAGGCTTCCAACAATATGAAAAGTTTGAGGAAGTGCTCAAAGATTTGATTCCAACTATTACCAAAGAGCGTATCGACACCAATCCGTATAGCCTATTCCAGGAGTTTCCTTCTATGACTATTAAGGAGTTTTCATTTCTGGCAAATGTTTCAAAGGAAGAAGCGACAACCATACTTGAAAACCTGTACACGAAAAATCTGGTACAAAAATATCAGGGAAAAAACGGAGCTATCTACCAGAGCAACTTGATTAAATGCGACTGTTAAGTTTGAAATCAATCAACGTGAACCATGAAAGTCCTATCAATGAATTGCAACAAAAAAGCTCCGCAATCATGCAGAGCCTTTTGAATTAATTTCTTTAGTTGGTTAAAAGTTAAGTTGCGCCTGAAGCCTTAACAGGTTTCCTTTTTGCGGATTCTCCTGTAACTTGTAGTCTTCAAACCTTCTTTCACTGATGGTATACATAGCCGTGAGCTCAAAGTTTTTCATTGGTTGCCACTCAATACCTGCTTCAAACTCCTTTACATCGTAACTACGCGCATCTAGTTCATGCTTCTTACCTCCCTGGTACATGTGCATTCTGCAAAATGGAATCACGACCTGACTCTTCATCTTCATCAGATAGCACATAGTAATATAACCTCCGCTTAAGTTCTTTGTTTCAATCGAATCAGAGTTTTTGTCAAATTCCGGACCCCTACCTATATTGTATTCAGCCTGAATACCAAACGGTTGAGGATATAAAACAAATGTTGCAGCAGCACGTTGGTCTAAATAATTCCTGTCTTTAGTAGTCTTTACACCTGCTGTTAACTGGTCAGTTGGAATCACAAAGCGCCCTGTATAGGCTTGTAAACCCGGTTCAATAATTTGCTTTCCTATGTGGAAAGGGTAAGTTGCCCTGGCAACAACGTGTAATTCATTATTCAAATCAGGTTTGTTGGCTGTTTGCCCATTATACACACCGAATCCGAACACACCATAGTCACCTGAACCCTTCAACCCATCGCTCACTAAGTGACTATATAGTTTTCTCACAGAAGAGGGCGCCCAATAGAAAAACGCAGCTAAATCGCGCTCATTTGCAACTGCACTGTTCAATGCATCGTTCCTATCGAGTGGTAACCGGTTTTGGCTCGATTGCATATTCTCAAAACCGTAGGGAATTTTACTTTGTCCGATACGCAACCTGAATTCACTTTTCTTGTCAATTCCAAAGTCTAAATACGCATCTCTCAGTTGTGCAAAATTGAGCGCAGTAGAAGAAGCTGAGCTGGCAAAGTCGGGCTGAATATAAAAGTACACACGCTCACTGAGTTGCCCAGAAAAAACAACCCTCATGCGCCTGATAAAAATACCACCGTTTTCACCCCATGATTTGTCGCCCTGTTCATTTTTCAGTTTCTCGTTTGTTTCAGCAAGTCGATTATACCTCACCTGCAAGTAACCCCTCAATGAAATTTTATCGTACCAATTTGATTTTTTAGCGGTGTCGGAATGCTGCGCCGAAACACTCGTTGATGCAAAAGCAAAGACTACTAGTAACAATTTTTTCATACATTCTTAATATTGAGCACAAAAGTAAATGTGTCATACTGAACTAAAATAAACTGGCAGTTATCTGTTTATTAACTGATTATTACGTAATTGTTAAGTCGTGGCAAACGCTTTCCTAGTTAGAAATCGGTAACTATATTTCATCATTCAGCTTAAGTTTGTATGAATCTTGAGTTTACTAATGTATTTTTAAAGTTGTTTTTTTATTATTTATGAAATACACTACACAGGACTGGATTAAGGAATTAGACTTTTTTTGCCCATTTGGAAGGAGGGGCATACAGAGAAATTTACAGGTCACAACTAACTCTGTCGAAATCTAATTTAAGATCTAATCACAAAGGTGACCGGGCTGTTTGTACATCAATATATTACTTTCATATGTCTGGAGTATGTTCAGCATTTCAAAGGATTGCTTCTGATGAAACATGACATCACTACGAAGGGGCAACTTTATGCATTTGTGAAATTAACCAGGAGGGCCCTATTGAAAAGGCAATTGTTGGGAAAACGCCGTGACTTAGGGAGGAAACTAATGATCACCGTTAAAGCCAGGAATTGGCTCGGTTGCAGGGTGGAAGAACAAGATTCTTTTGTTCTTTGCGGTTGCACAGTATCTCCCAGGTTTGATTTCAATGATTTTGAACTGTCAGAACGTGATATCCTTATCGGTAAATACACTGAGCGTTGAAATATTATTCAGATCTTAACTGATAATCTATATTGTCGAGTGTTTTATTTATTATCCAGAAAGACAATTAAAATTAGTGAGCACTGGAGTTCTTCAATTGATTCAATTTAATTTTCACTAGTAGCCCATGTGCAATTTCCGTTGACAGACCATGTAATGTGAGCCTATATCCCGCACGCAGTGTGGTCATTGGAATCATGGGGTGTTTGTTGTTAACAATCAAGAGATTTTCAGGTGTATTAAGGATTTTGGCAAGGTAAATTCCTATTGTTTCATCGAATTGAAGTGAATTGGAAGCGCGCCAGAAATCGTTGTCAGTCAGAAAAAACTGATATACAGGTGTGAAAATTTCAATGGCTGATGAAAGGTCTAAAACATTAGTCCACCCGTTTCTGAATTTCTGAAACTCAAAACCATTAGTGGTAACACAATCTAATTTAAGATGGTTGTAAGGAACAGGTTTAATAGCAATATTTTTTTCACCCAAATCTTTATTCAGCCTGATAATGAAGTTGAATAAATTCAGGTCGTGTTGAAGAAACAAATTATCTCTTACATCGGCAAAGCGTTTTGGTTTTAGCGGATTTAAAGGAATATCTACACCTTCAATATTATCGCGAATGACCTGCAATATTTCTGACCCCAAGTTAAAATGCCTAAATATCAGATAGTTAGCCTCGGGTGTAATAAAGTACTTCATGGCATAGAACAACAGCTTGTGCAGCAACTTTGGAGATGAGAGGTTCTTAGGTGTGAATATCTTTATTACCTGGATGATGATGATAAAGAGCCGAGCGAATGGACGCACTATGGGTAATATAAATTGGCGAGACCGCGAACCTTGATCGAAAAGAAATGCTGCCTTTGCGGTATCATCAAACGGTGTACTCTTATCGAAAAAAAGTGCCTGCCAGGGATTAGGGTCATTGGGGTCATGCGGCAGTTGCTCAAAATATGCAACCGGGTCAATGATGTTTTGCTTCGCCATAGAGTATAAAGTTAAAAATTACCAATTTCACTTAGCTGCATTAAATATAAAGACGCAGTTACTCGAGCTGTTTTTGCAATTTTTCGTGCAATATCAATTGTGAGCAAATCCGATTGGATGGCTTTTTCGAAACGCTCAAAGTGATTATCGTTGCTATCGCTTGTTTCATGGTATATTAGAAAAGAAACTTGCTCGTCGTTGAGGTTTAATTGTTGTTGAATAGCCCTACCCCAATGGCCTGCCATCCGGTTACCTAACCCCTCAATAATAAACATCCCTCCCAGTAAATCGAACGGATTAGGCTGGCTGGCCCTGTGAAACATGAATGATGAAAGTGCTTCACTGCCTATATTTTTCTGCCCGCTTCTTATTTCTTCCATTGTACCTCCCAGTGCAACGTAGTTTCTTTCCAGAATCTGATAATCACGGTGTTCGTCACGAGCGTGAGAAATAAATGATGACCTTGCGTCGAAGAACTCAATACTAACATTTGAGGCCGCTCGTGCAATCCATTGCGAACCGTCAATTACCTGCTGCCGCAGGTTGTACAAGAGTTCTTTATATTCTTCTACTGTCAGGTTTCCTCGGTTTATTTTATCAACAATTGGCACATTGTTCAGTCTGTTTTCAAAGTCTATCCAAATTTGCGTTAGTTGCCTTACGAGCCATTGCTGGGTCTCACTGTTGGTTAATTCAATTTGAGGGGCTTTGATCTCCCGTAGTTCCGACTTGAATTGACTACCTTGATTCATCGGAGCTACTACTGTCAGCAACATAAATGATGTAAGGAAACGACCGCTTTCAGGCACCATGCAGAGAATTTTTTGTCCCGGCTTGAGTTCTTTTTCATTCATCAGCTCTTCCAGCATAATGAATATTGAAGCAGCGCCCGTGTTACCCTTAGTATAAAGATTTGTAAACCACTTATCTTCAGGTATTACAAACCCTCCCTGCTCCATTAGCTTTAAAATTTCACCTTTGAAGTAGTGAGAAGAGTAGTGGCAAACTAAGTAGTCGATATCGTCACCTTTGATTTTACCTGTGTTCATCAGTTCAAAAAAACCGTCAACCCCCAATTTTACAATATTTTTTACCAGTTTAATGTCTTGTTTCAGGTTTGTGGCTCCATCTTTGTCAGCATCACTGAAATTATCATACTCCAACCAGTTCTTACACAGCCTGCCATCGCGTGTTTTATTTGTTCCTGCATACATACACACATCGAAAAGGTGTGCATACGATTTTATATCAATCCACTCTACTTGCAGTGAAATTCTTGAAGGGTGCGGCCTCGGTTGCATCAACAATGCTCCTGCCCCGTCTGAAAGCATCCACCTCAAAAAATCAGTTTCCAGCATAATATCCCCATCTGCGATAACTTTTTCCTGTTGCGCAAAGTGGCTAGCTTTGAAAATTCTGCTAGGCATTTCACCTGCGCAAGCAATTGCATGTTGTTTCCCTTCGCCACGTACTTGCATGTAAGCGTTTTTAATAGCCATCATCGAACTGCCACAAACACCGTGCAACGTTACTATTTCACATATATCAATGCCGCTATCGGCGTGCACCATACTCGCAAAGCCCGGAATTGGCAAGTCGCCTTGTGTTGTTGCTGCAGCTAGCAAGTCCACATCTTTTTTGTCGATACCAGCATTCATGATGCATTCCCGAATTGCAAGGGCAGCCATGTTACTAGCAGTATTGGTTGGCTGTTGGTTTTCGTCGAGGGCATAATAACGGGTCAATATTCCATTTTGTTGAAGCATTTTCACACGAGTTCGGGAAGGGCGATTACAAATTAATCCAAGGCGTTTTTCTATATCATCGTTGTTGACTGGCTCACCTGGTAAGTATTTTCCTGCACTGGTAATGAAGACTCTATTGAACATATAAAGTTTTTATTAGTAGTTAATGTTTATTTGTTTGATGAAAGCGTTGTATTGAAAATGTTATCGAGAAAAGGCAGGAAGAAACCATAATTTCCTTTTACCCTACGATGATGTAATGAATGGCGGTAGCTGAATCGGAATAAAAAATCGTGCGACTTTTGAGGGTATAAGTCATAATCCCAGTGCCCTAGTACATTTAATATCAGACTTATCATTGGTAGAAATAGTAAGGATACGTAGCAAAATGAATGTATTAACATCGCTGAAATCATAACAGTACTTAGCAAAGTAGCTTCGAACCAGTGGAAGCTATATGCTGACCATGGAGTAGGCACATGCGCTTCGTGATGTGTGTAATGAACATGTTTAAACAGCCATTTTACATGCAAAAGCCTGTGACAGATATAAAAATGAACATCGTTCCACACAAAAATCGCAAGTAATTCTAAGGGCAAAATGTAAGGGCTGATAGCCCAGTTAATATCTACCCAATGGTGCAAGTACGCTTGTTGAGGCACAACGCCAAAAAAGCCGAATACCAATATTGAAATGAACGACCTTTTAATTTCAAGTCTTACTTGTGTCTGGGATGCACCTTTTGCAGAAATCTTGTTTGCGCTTTTTGCAACAAGAAGTCTTTTCAGCAACAATACCGCCAAACCAGCCACTGAAAAGTATGCTATCGTAAAGTACAATACCGTTATTAGATACATATAGTACCAAGGTATTTGCATGAACAAACGTTCAATCATTTATCTCTGGAATAAGTGTCAAAAGTAGGTGACAGAATATTACTAAAGATTGACAAATGTCAAATTAATGTAGATGCCTTAAAATAGAGCATTTTATTTGCCTGTGACTACCGGTAAAATCAATGCTCTGTTCCATTAATTATTTGCACAACAAATCGCAACAATCATTTTATCTTTGCGCCATGTCAACCTTAAATGAACAAATTCAGGTATTAACTGCCGAAATCAATGCTTTCGTTCCGCAAAACGCTGCTGAACTTGAAGATTTCAGAATTAAGTTCCTGGGTACTAAGGGCCTTGTGAAGTCGCTTTTGGGTGAAATGAAAAATGTGCCGGTAGACCAAAAAAAGGAAGCAGGCCAAATGCTTAATGCTTTCAAACAAACCGCTGAAGCGAAATATGAAGCGCTACAAAATGAGTTTGCTGGTGCCGATGCTTCAGCCAATAAAATAGACCTCTCTTTACCGGGCACACCAACCAGCATTGGTACCCGCCACCCATTGAGGGTAGTGGAAAATCAGATTGTTTCAATATTTGAGAAAATCGGGTTTTCGGTAGCTACAGGCCCTGAAATCGAAGATGACTGGCATAACTTTACTTCGCTGAATATGCCGCCCGACCACACTGCGCGCGACATGCAAGATACTTTCTATGTGGCTCAAAACCCTGATTGGGTATTGCGCACTCACACCAGTTCTACGCAAGCAAGGGTAATGGAAACCCAGGAATTGCCTATCAGGGTAATTTGTCCGGGCAGGGTGTATAGAAATGAGACTATCTCGGCTCGTGCACACTGTTTCTTCCACCAGTGCGAAGGCTTGTATATTGATAAAAATGTTTCTTTCGCTGATCTTAAACAAACCTTATACTATTTCGTAACCGAGATGTTTGGCGAAAATACCAAGGTGCGCTTCAGGCCTTCATACTTCCCATTCACTGAGCCAAGTGCTGAGATGGATATTTCATGTACCGTATGTGGCGGTAAGGGTTGCAACCTTTGTAAACACTCAGGCTGGGTTGAAATTTTAGGTTGCGGTATGGTACACCCTAACATGCTTAAAAACTTTGGCATTGACCCTGAAATTTATACCGGTTTTGCATTTGGTATGGGTGTTGAGCGTATCACTCAAATCAAGTATCAGGTGAATGACCTCAGGTTGTATTCTCAAAACGATGTTCGATTCCTCCGACAGTTTCAGGGGATTTATTGATAAAATGAAAACGGGGTTGGACATTTGCCAACCCCGTTTCTTTATTACTTAATCGATTGCTGAAGTACCTTCAACTGTATTTGTTGCAAATCGTTAAGTGTTTCAAATGCCTTCGACCCGGCATGTGGCTCATTTTTAGCCAATATATTGAGTGTGGTTGGGATGACTAATTCAGGTTTTTCGCCCACCGACTGATTGTAAGCCAACACATTTTTTATTAATGCTGTCCATGCCTCATTTGCCGCTTTATGGTTCATGATGGCATCGTATGCCTGAAAATCTTCAATGAGCAATTGCCCGCCCTTGCCTAGTTCCACGAGTTGCTTTTTAAGTATCTCAGCAGCATTGAATACCAGTTTCGCATTGTCGGTAATAACATCTTGCTTGCTTTGGGCGAACTTCAATTCATTTTGGACCAGTTGCTCTGTGAGCTGAAAAGAAGCGTTTTTCCTTTCCTGCAAGTATCTTTCAGTTGACGGAGTTAAAGTAAGGCTCATGAATAGCCCACACGATAAAACGATGATGATTGAAGTGATAATGGTATTCACCCGTGTTTCAGGGTCGCGGAAATAACTGAAGAAATACAGCGGCAGGTAAACAAAGGCAACAATCACAAATACAAGCCCTCCCATTGCATTGGCACCAGGCCAATGTTGTATCTTAAACAGAATAGCCAGTGTCAATAATATTGAGGCTAAAGTGCCTATTATTACCAATATTTTGGTTTTTATCTTGCTTTGCTCGCGCAGTTTCAGGGTTGCAAATAATGGCAGAAACAACAAAGATGTGATAACTGTACCCAAGGTGATACAAACTGCAGCACCCGGAAAGTGCAAATATTTTAAAGTTACTCCTAACGTGAGCAGCACGCTTGCTACTATACCGCTGATAATCATGAACTTCTTCATAACATAATAGTTTTTGTTGGTTAATAAATGGTGGGTTTCTTCTTCAATTTCATTCAGGTGTTTTCGGTAAAACCGCCTGAGTACAGCTTGGTATTGGGTTTTAAAGTCGGTGTCATTGCTCCACTCCTGTTCCAGAATGCAGCAAATATGATCCGCCAGGTTCATCCTTACGCTTTCAGTATCAATGCCTTGCGCGCTAAGGTCATTGAGTATGAAATCAAACTGTTCGTCATTAATTGAAATCATAGGCTACGAGTTTTGAGGCTTCAGGTCTAATAGAAACTGAATGGTGCCAATAAAATCACGGAGTTCGCTTACTTTTTCGTTGGTTTTAGCTTTGCCTTCGTTGCTCAGCCTGTAGTATTTTCTCACTCTTTTACCTATGTATTCAACATCAGTCACCAGCAAGCCATCTTCTTCCAACACATGCAATGTTGGGTACAATGCACCCTCGGTTATCTGAATGCGATCGCCGGTGAGGTCTTTTACTTTTTGAGTTATCTCGTAACCGTACATTCTGCCATTGTCTTCGAGCAGCTTGAGTACTATGGTTTTGAGTGTGCCTTTAATGAGTTCTGATGAATAAATCATAGCTTTGTTGTTGAATACCTAAGACAAAGATACATAAGAAACTTAGGTATTGCAGAAAATATTTCACAGGAAATTGAATATTTAATAAAATAACCTGTAAAACGTTAATTTACTTTACATAACGCCCTTTAGACTTTTGGTCCAAGGATTTCCTTGGACCCTGCATTCAGGAAGCATGTGCTTCCGGTTACCATTGATACCGCATTTATCTGAATCCAGATAAATGGATTAAAGGAAAAGAAGGATTTACTTTAACTGATGTCGATGGTGGGTATTGGATTGCTACACCTTCTGGTCCAAGGATTTCCTTAGACCCTACAGGAAACATCTGCTTCCGTTTACCATTTTGTTGTTCATTTGTCTAAATCAAGATAAAAGGATTAGAGGAAAAGAAGGATTTACTTTAACTGATGTCGATTGTGGGTGTGAGTTAGGGCGAATGCCATTCGGCCCTACGCTGGGATTATTTTTGACTAGCTATTTTATAATGTAATATCATAGCAACGAAATCCATTCTCCCCAATTAAAAATCTACCCAAAAACATGATTTTAATCATGTTTAGGTTTTTTTATACACTCTTTAAGTTGGTTATCTACACACTAAACTTGTCATATTCTCATACCTATAAAAATAACGTTCTTGCATTGCAATGAGCTCTAACTTTGATATAGGCTTTTAATCGTACCAATGTTATCGCAGGCATTCACTCCCAAACTCGCAACAGCACTAAAATCTTACAACAAAGAACGCTTTATCAAAGACCTGATGTCGGGCATCATCGTTGGTATTGTGGCACTTCCGCTCGCTATTGCCTTTGGTATTGCCTCGGGTGTAACGCCTGAAAAAGGCCTGTTCACCGCCATCATCGCCGGATTTATCATCAGTGCATTAGGGGGTAGCATGGTACAAATTGGAGGTCCTACGGGTGCCTTCATTGTTATTGTTTACGGCATTGTACAGCAGTTTGGGGTAAACGGACTTATCATAGCCACTTTTATTGCCGGCATCATGCTAGTTCTGATGGGTGTTTTTAAGATGGGGTCGGTAATTAAGTTTATACCCCACCCGTTGATAGTTGGGTTTACTACAGGGATTGCAGTCATCATTTTCTCGTCGCAAATCAAGGACTTTTTTGGGTTAAAGATGGGGGCTGTGCCTGCCGACTTTCTGGGTAAATGGGAGTCGTATTCCCACAACTTAGGCTCATTCAATTACATGGCTGTATTGCTGTGTATTTCCACTGTTGCCATTAATCAGTTATGGCCCAGGGTGTCGCGCAAAATACCCGGTTCGTTGGTAGCTATTGTCGCTACCACAGCCATTGTGCAGATATTCAACTTGCCTGTAGAGACTATTGGTAAAAAATTTGGTGCTATCCATGCCGGGTTTCCATCGCCTGTGGTGCCACACCTTGATATAGAAACGCTTAAAAAACTCATTGGTCCTGCGTTTACCATAGCCTTGCTAGGGGGTATCGAATCGTTGCTTTCGGCAGTGGTAGCCGATGGTATGACAGGCGGCAACCACCGTTCCAATATAGAGCTGATTGCACAGGGCATCGCCAACATGGCTTCCTCGTTGTTTGGGGGTATTCCGGCAACGGGTGCTATTGCCCGAACCGCCACCAATATCAAAAATGGCGGTAATACCCCGGTTGCAGGCATTATACACGCCATTACTTTACTAATCATTGTTTTGTTTGTAGGTAAATGGGCTGCCCTGATACCTATGGCAACACTGGCAGGCATACTGGTGGTGGTATCGTATAACATGAGTGAATGGCGCAATTTCGTATCCATATCATCGGGCCCACGCAGCGATGCTGCCATATTGTGGGTTACGTTTCTGCTTACTGTATTGGTCGATTTAACGGTGGCTATTGAAGTTGGCATGGTGCTCGCTTCCTTTCTTTTCATGGCGAAATTTGTGAAGTACAGCAATGTGCGACAAGTGGGGGATGAAGGCGAAAATCCGCTCGCGAACTACAGCATACCCGAGGGGGTTATGGTGTTTGAGATTACCGGACCATTGTTTTTTGGTGCTGCCTACAAGTTCAAAGACTCTATTAAAATAATTGAAGATGCCCCCAAGGTGTTGATTGTAAGAATGCGGAATGTACCCATGATTGATGCCACGGGCATCCACACACTTGAAGAAGTGGAAAAGGCATGCCACCAGCGCAACACCAAGTTGATTCTCTCAGAGATCTCCAACAGCGACGTTATGGAAGAGCTTCGCAAGGCGCGTATTCTCTTTAAAATCGGCAAATCGAATGTCGTTCCCACCCTTGATGCAGCCATTGCACGCAGTGGAGTTTTGTGTGGGGAAAGGGGGTAGTTTGAATCAGGATTTCCTGAATTACAGAATTTTCAGAAAAAACATTTGAATTCTGGCGCAGGAGTTAGTGTAGCGCTCCTGTGTTTAGGAAAGTGAACCGTCCTTCTGGTCTAAGGATTTCCTTAGACCAGGTATTCAGGAAGCATGCGCTTCCGCTGTCGTCTGAATCAAGATAAAAGGATTAAAGGAAAAGAAGGATTTACTTTAACTGATGTCGATGGTGGGTGCAGATTAGAGTGAAAGGCATTCTCTCTGTTTAAGGATTTCCTTAGTCCCGGTGTTCAGGAAGCATGTACTTCCGATGTCGTCTGAATCAAGATTTTCAGAATTGAAAGTTTAGAAATTAAGCCCATTTTTTCGATTTCGAAAAAGTATCAATTGATTACTTCTCCTTTTTTTTTAACAAAACCATTCCAGTTATGTCCGAAATCCTAAAAGAAAGGATAATTAAATCATAAATGGCATAAACATTCAACATAAATAAAGTAAGCTTAAACGAACGAACAAACATTACTTTATTGACGTAAAATTCTTTATAAATGTGATAAGAAGGCATTTTAAATTCGCCAGAAATATATACCGCCAAAATAGCGATTAGCGAAAAAAAGATAAAGAAAATATTATGCTTAATCTCGCTATTGACACTGTCTGAATTTTCCTTGAATTGCTTAGCAGTTTTTGAAGTTGTTTGTTCGCTGTTTTCAAGCCTTTCCCTGATTTTATCAATCATTGAAATTATAAATGAAAAAATTGTAAGAGCGAACCCTAATAGGATTCCTAAAAAATTGAATAAAAATTCGAAATCTTCAATTTTGCCTACGGAAAACTGAAAACGGTACAACAGAATATTGCACGTTGCAAAAACTACTACAACTATCAAGAAAAGTCTAAATATTTCCTTGGTTTTCTTCATTTAGTTTATCCAAATTTTCTAAATATTCACCTAATTTTTCACTAACAACATCGCTTGGTGTGTCTCCATCAAAAGTCATTGATTGCGTATTCACATCACTCCGAAACGTTTCAATCTTCGACTTTCTACCTTTTCTTTTTGTTTTCAATTTAAATTTTCCAGCACCATCAGCTACAAGTTTAATGAAGCTAGCCAAATTTTCTTTCATAAGTCTAAGGTTTCCAGTCTTACTTTTCAACTTAACATCAAATTCAGTGATATTGAAATCCTCATAAACCTCCCTTACTAAATCTTCAGCTTTATGCCGCCCCCTAAACATATTAGGCGCAACAAATGTAATATCAAGTTCTGTAATTGATTCTGCTTGTTCTACCTCCTTCCAAAAGTCTTTGTTGTCTGTTATTGGTTCTAAATAAGTTGTGATAAAATAATCTTTCAAGGCTCTAGTAAAAAAATATTCTAATTTACCCCTTGCAATGTTAGGGTCAGAAAAAACAGTGCCTTTGTCTTGAATCAAAATTATTTGTCTATTTTGATCTATTATGACATAAACAAATGGAGTGCGCGTAATTAAATCTTCCTCTACTGTAACAGAACCTTCAATTGGTATTTTAATTGATTCTTCCTTTGCCAACTCATAACTAAAAACGCCTTTCTCCAATTCCTTATCAAAGTAGATAAAATACTTCTTTCCATCACCCAAAAATGTAACTTTTTTTTCACTTATGACATTCTTAAGGACATCGCCAAACAATTCCTCCTTTGTCTTCGAGTTGGTATTAAAGAGAGTATTTACCTTTACTAGACTCATCCTATAGGAATAAAACTTCAACATAATTTGATATTTCAATAAAATTTGGACGTAAATTACTTGGATAAAATTACCTCCAAACAGGATAGCTCTAAAGTAAATTTTAATATTTATTATTTTTAAAACTAAAAATCTATTCGATGAAGAAGGTAAGACATATTTTTTGAAATCCTTCC
Source organism: Chitinophagaceae bacterium (assembly GCA_947454235.1). Lineage (GTDB taxonomy): Bacteria > Bacteroidota > Bacteroidia > Chitinophagales > Chitinophagaceae > Flavipsychrobacter. The sequence goes on along the minus strand of CANGIY010000001.1, from coordinate 82,146 downwards.
TAAAAACTAGACAATACTAAATGCGACAGTTAAAGATCGAAAATTAATAAAAGGCAGCAATTCTTTATTAAACTGCCATCACTCCCCTCCCACCGGCTTGTGCTTGCACGGCATGGCTGGGGGATATTTTTCGAGTTTGTTGGCGGGGCGAATTGGGCGCTTTTCAAAGCCGCCACCACAGTTGGGGCAGGTATTGTGCAATACGGTGGTTACGCACGTTTGGCAAAAAGTGCATTCAAATGAACATATCAAGGCATCAGTTGCTTCGGGTGGCAGAAGTTTACCACAGTTTTCGCAACATGGCCTTAGTTCAAGCATGTTTTTAGTTTGTATTAAAGGTGGCTATTGTACCAGTGTACCTATGTTTTTTCCGTTAACAACATCAAGCAGGTTGCCTTTTTTGTTGATATCGAACACTATAATCGGCAATTTGTTTTCCTGGCACAATGTGAAGGCTGTCATGTCCATTACCTTCAGGTTCTTGCTAATAACGTCGTCGAAACTTATGTTTTCGTAACGCACTGCATTTTTGTCTTTTTCAGGGTCAGCAGTGTAAATACCATCAACACGGGTGCCCTTTAAAATAACGTCAGCTTTAATTTCAATTGCGCGAAGACTGCCCGCAGTATCGGTGGTGAAGTAAGGGTTACCTGTACCTGCTCCAAAAATAACTACCCTGCCTTTTTCGAGGTGCCTGATAGCCCTGCGCCTGATGTATGGCTCAGCAATTTGTTCCATTTTAATGGCACTCTGCAAGCGTGTGCTGATACCCGTTTTTTCGAGTGCAGCCTGCAAAGCCATGCCATTAATTACAGTTGCCAGCATGCCCATATAATCGCCCTGTGCACGCTCAATACCTGTTTCGTGCTCGTTCATGCCACGGTAAATATTGCCACCGCCAATTACTACTGCTACTTGTACACCCACATTGGTGATAGCCTTGATTTCATTAGCGTATTGTTCCAGCATTTTTGGGTCTAAACCAAAAGTGCGGTCGCCCATGAGTGACTCGCCGGAAAGCTTAAGTAGAACGCGACTGTATTTAGGTAACATGTGTGGAGATTATATAGTGCAAAAGAAAGAAAAAAGTTTGATGTATACGTCGGCACCCGACAGATAAATAATATTACAAAATCAGAGTACGCCTCATGTGCACCATAGTTGGCTATTTTGAGCCTACACCCATACCAAATAATGCAAAATCGTAAATGACCGGGTCGTTAGGGTTGAACTCGCGCAGGCGTTGGGTGAGGGTAAGCGCATTCTTCCAGTTGGCGGCGTCATCATCTATCAAGCCCAGACTTTTGGCATTGCGCGACACATGAATATCAAAAGGGCATACCAGTTGGGCTGGCTTTATTTTGTGCCACAACCCAAAGTCAACACCCCTGTCGCTGGGGCGCACCATCCAACGCAAGTACATATTCAGCCGCTTACACGCCGAGTTTTTAGCCGGATTAGCAATGTGTTTGTGGGTGCGGACAGGGTGTTCGGGGGTAAAGAAATAATTGTAGAAATGCATCAGTGCCGGACCTGTATCTTCGGCCTGGTAGGTTACCTGCGGGAAAAACGCATCTTCCAGCGATGTGTGTTGAGTATAATGTTTGTTCAGGAAATAAATGAAATACAACAGGTCGGTATCGTTGAAAGTACGATGTACGAACCCCAGCATTTTCTTCAAATCAGCATCGGAGTGGTGTAACACAAAATCATGCGGACTGTCGTCCATCAACTGCATCAGCTTCCTGCAATTGGTGATGATGCTCTTCCGGTTGCCCCACGCCAGTATTGATGCAAAAAAGCCTGCTATTTCAATGTCCTGCTGCTTCGAAAACGAGTGCGGAATGCTTAACGGGTCGTCGGGTATAAAACCGTTGTGGTAGTAAACTGATACTTGCTTATTAAGCAAAGCTTTGAGCGTTTCAAAATCGTACATAGACCAACGATAATCGCATGTACTACCTATTCATACATATCAGGAGTGATAGTTACCTTGAACATCAGTTCTTTATTTTGGTCGTAATAGATGTATACCATGGTTACTTTTGAATCGCGGAAAATCTTGAGAGCTTCATTGGTTTTAACCATCGGTATCAACGATTCTTCAGTTTTACTTTTTGCTGCCGCAATATCGAGTGTCTTTTTTTCTGCCGCCAATTTGTAAGCATACTCAAACCTTTTTCCGGGAGATGCTGTAACGCTTATCATTTCAACGGTCTCACCCATTTTCACAGGGCAACTCGCGTTCATTTCCTTCGCTATGGTGTTCAACATTGAGTCGTTCAACAAAGTAGTTGTCGGCTCAGCCAGCGTTTTTTGTGGCGGTCTTTGAATCTTGTTACCGATAGGAGATATAGTCTTTCCTCCCCCGCCTTGCTTGAAACCGCCGCTCACCTGGGCACTTACCGACCCGCCGCAAATCAATGCAAAGGCAACAATGCCTGCTGCAATGGTGTTTTTAAATTGGGCGCTCCTGCCTTTAAAATATGTTGATATGCGCATGGTTATGTTTATTGTACAATCAATTTCGCCCTGAAAGTTATGTGATTTTTAGTAACCCGCACAATATATGTGCCCAAAGCAAGGTTTTGAGGTAGTTGAAACAACATTCTAATTCCTCAACGGCTTGCCGGTAGTAAGTATACTTTGCAGGCGTTCCAAGGTTTTGCGTTCACCACAAAGGCTTAGGAATGCTTCACGCTCAAGGTCTAATAGGTATTGCTCGCTGACAAGGGTTGGCTGAGAAAGATCACCACCACACATTACGAAAGCCAGCTTTTCAGCGATTAGTTTGTCGTGGTCGCTTATGTAGTTGCCTTTGCGCATACCGTATATACCCGAAAGCAATGGACCTAATCCAGGGCGTCCTTGCACCTTAACATCCATACGTGGCGCGGGTTGTGTGTACCCATTGTCCCACATTTGTAACACCTTCGATTTTGCAGCACCAATCCTTCTGTCAGGGTTAATTGAAATACTATCAAAACCTGGGCGCAAAATGAATTGTTCAAATGCCTCGTACGCCGATGTAGATACTTTCGCAGTACCGATATTCAGGAAAAGTTGCTGCAGGTAGTTCATCTCGATGTCTTCCTTAATGTTACGGTCGCCGGCCCTTAAAGCCAGTTCCTTTGTACCTCCTCCGCCGGGAATGAGCCCAACGCCTACTTCCACCAACCCAATATAACTCTCGGCTGCAGCTACCACAGCGTCGGCATGCAGGCACATCTCACAGCCACCACCAAGGGTGAGCCCATGAGGTGCCACTACTACCGGCACTTCGCTATACCTCATGCGCATTGTCGAATTCTGGAATGTCCTGATCGCCATATCCAGTTCGTCGTATTCCTGTTCAGCAGCAAACATGAAAATAAGTCCCACGTTAGCCCCTGCACTGAAATTAGGACCGCCATTGGCAATCACTAAACCCTTGTATTCATCTTCGGCTATACCAATGCTTTTTTGCAAACCCTCAAGTACCTCTCCACCAATGCTATTCATCTTGGTATTCCAACGCAATGCAACTACATCGTCGCCAATGTCGTAAAGTTTGCAAGCACTGTTTTTCCAAACCACTTTTTCATCCATGTGCTCCAGCAAAATGAATGAATCAAGACCTGAAATGGATGCATAATTGCCGGTACGGGCATCATAAAACAGCTTTTTGCCGTTCTCTGTTTTGTAAAACGACTTGCAGCCTTTCGCCAGCATCGCTTCAACCCATGGCGCTACGGCATAGCCACCTGTTTTCATGGCTGCTAATGTATCATCGACACCCAGCACATCCCATGTTTCAAAAGCCCCTATTTCCCAGCCAAAGCCCGCTTTAAGTGCATCGTCGATCTTATATAGTTCGTCGGCAATTTCAGGCACACGGTGCGAGATATAGGAGAACAACAAATAGTGGAATTCGCGGTAAAATGCGCCCGCTTTATCACTGCCCTTACAAAGTGCCTTTATGCGTTGTCCGAGGTCGTCAATTGGTTTGGCAGTTTCGAGGGTCGCAAATTTTGGCTTTTGCTTCGGCACGTATTCCATAGTCGCCAAATCCAGCGTTTGGATATCCTTGCTGCCCTTTGCCTTCTTATAAAATCCTTGCCCTGTTTTATCGCCCAACCATTTGTTTTCAACCATTTTTTCTAAAAACGGTGGTAAAACGAAAATGTCTTTTGCCTCATCGTTAGGCGCATTGAGCGGCAATGCTTTTGCTACATGCACCAATGTATCTAACCCTACCACATCACCTGTTCTGAAGGTGGCTGATTTTGGTCTACCCATAACCGGACCGGTGAGCGTATCAACTTCATCGACATTGAGCCCATTAGAAGCCATAGCCTTGAACACTGCCATGAATCCAAAAACACCAACGCGGTTGGCAATAAATGCAGGCGTGTCTTTACACACCACTGTTGTTTTGCCCAAGAAGCGACTACCATAATCGACCATAAAATCTATTACAGCAGGCAATGTATCGGGGTTAGGAATTATTTCTAATAAACGCAGGTAGCGCGGCGGATTGAAAAAGTGGGTGCCACAAAAATGTTGTTTAAAATCTTCACTTCTGCCCTCCGACATTAAATGAATAGGAATACCGGAAGTATTGGTTGAAACAAACGTACCCGGCTTTCTGTATTGTTCTACCTGATCGAAAATTTGTTTTTTAATATCCAGTCGCTCAATCACCACTTCAACTATCCAGTCGCAGTCTGCAATTTTAGGCATGTCATCGGTAAAGTTGCCTGTTTTTATAAGCCCTGCTACTTTTGAATGATACACCGGAGATGGCTTACTTTTAAGCGTAGCAGCCAAAGCATCGTTTGCAATCTTATTCCTGAATTGCTTTGAATTGATATCAACGGGTTTACCGGTACCTGCATCAGCAGGAGCTTGCGGTACAATATCAAGCAAAAGCACTTGCACCCCTATCCCGGCAAAATGGCACGCGATACGTGACCCCATTACACCACTTCCTAAAACAGCAACTTTACGAATAGACCTTTTCATGACCTGAAAATTTGAACCTGAAAATTACCTAAAAATCAGGAAAGCAGGGTGAATTAAATATTTAGTAATAGATGGCTGTGTAAAGAGCTATCAGCTTCCCATTTTATTGCTGTAGATAGACAAAAGAAGCAATTCATAGATCTCCGTTTGAAAATTTTTATTTCGTAACCCATTGAAGTTTCACAAACAATTACTAATTTAGTAATACAATTGAAAAATCATTCACCCTTTTAACCTTTGATTGCCCTTGAAACACTTTATTCTTGCCCTTTCGTTCTTTTTTTGCGCCCCTCTATTTTTGAAGGCCCAAAGCACCCGTTATCCAAATATTGATTTTGAATTAGGTAATTTGTCGGTTTGGAAGTATTCGGTGGGACGTTGTTGCCCTATATCATTGACTGCGGTCAGCGGACCGATTTACAATCGGCATACACTTACTACAGGTACAGGATTGGACCCTTACGGGCATTTTCCGGTCGTTTCACCACTTGGAGGAAGATACTCTATGCGTTTGGGAAATAGCTCAGTTGGCTCAGAGGCCGAAGGAGCAAGGTATGTAGTCCATGTACCTGTAGGAACGGTCAACTATAGCCTGTTATACAGCTATGCAATAGTGCTTGAAAACCCCACGGATCATGACTCTACCCAACAGCCTCGATTTGAAGCAAAAGTAATTGACTCTTCGACTAACATGCCTTTAACCTGTCTGAATTTCAGTTATGTGGCATCATCGGGTTTGCCGGGCTTTATTTACGATTCAACCAGTGGATTATCTGTAATCGTCTACAGACCATGGACAAATGGGACAATGAATCTTTCCGGGCTGTCGGGAAAAACACTCTATATTGATTTCTCAACAGGCGATTGTGCATTGGGAGCGCATTTCGGCTATGCATATGTCGATTTAAAAGACACCCTTTTTGTAATTGAAAATCGTTGTGTTGGTGTCGACAGTATGTTAATGATTGCACCTCCCGGCTACTCACATTATTATTGGTATGACTCTGCAATGTCAACGATTTTTGCTGATAGCATTAGTACCTCTGTTCGCATGGCAAGCGACTCTCAAACATACAATATTGTTTTGGTGCCATACGTAGGCTACGGATGTTTAGACACGTTGCGAACGACTATTAAAAAAGGTTCTTCAGTTTTTGATTTGATTCATAAAAACGATACTGCTATTTGTCCTGGATTAGTCTTCAGTGACACAATTCAAACAATTTCTCGAGACAGTAATTTGCGTTACAGCTGGAGCCCAGCATCTGCCGTATCTTGTCCAACTTGCAAAATCTCGAATATAACTGCAACAAATGGCTTAACCATTGTCTATTCTGCCAGAGATAATTTTGGGTGTTTTGAATTTGACACTTTCACAATTAGTAGACCATATTTGTTTGTTCATATGCCCGATACCTCTATTTGCCTAGGAGACTCATTGCTATTTTCTGCAGAAGCTGTCGGTGATACTGTAGGCAGCACATACCTATGGGAGCCCGTAGCGAATTTTAGTTGCCCAACATGTAAGACTACTAGTGTTATTGGATCTCCAACAGTAGTTACAATCAAAATCTCCAATCTGAGCGGCTGTTCAACTACCGATACCTTCAATCTACATTTTCATGATATCCCTACTTTAGACGTGTTACCAGATATTACCTTGTGCAAAAACACACCTTTACAAGTGGTAGTTCGTCCCGACAGCTTTACCTCATCGAACATTACGTGGGGGCCATTGTATGCAGTAAGTTGTACGCATTGTAACACAGCCACAGTTTTTACCGATAGTTCGAGATTAATTTATGTAACGGTATACAACTCGGTTGGATGTTCAAACTCAGATACTTTTTCAGTAAATATCGCGCCCGATCCCAAATTTGAAAAACTGCACGATACGTTAGCTTGTGTGCATTCCCATTTGTACTACTCAATAGACACCAAAGATTCCAACTCAAGCTCTTTTATCTATAATTGGTGGGGTAGAAATTCCCTTGATTGTACGACATGCGGTTCAACAACCATCAACGTTATAGTTCCGGATACTATTATTGTCAAGGTAACTAATAAAACCGGTTGTTCCACTTTAGATACTTTCGAGATTGTGCTTGATAATTGTAATCTCACATTTCCAAACGCATTTACGCCAAACGACGACGGGAGAAACGACTTTGCAAGAGCTATTGGGGTAAATTTAAACCAACTCACATATTATTACCTTTCAATCTATAACAGATTTGGTGAAAGAGTATTCCATACTGAAGACTATTCAGAAGGTTGGGATGGAAAACACAATAACATTCCGCAAGATGCGAACGTTTTCTTTTATGAACTTTCTTATCAGTTTAACGACGACACAAGAAGGTTTTTGAAAGGCGACATTACACTTGTGAGGTAATCTTCGATTTCATTTTTTGCGCTACTTGGTTTTTTAAAACTACTCAATTACTGCTTTTCAATTTTGAAAACGTTATTGCCGTTAACCCTTACGAAATAGCAACCTGTTGCCAAACTGCTTAAATCTACCTCCATCTCCTTTTTCATTGGTTGTGACATGTACAGAATACGCCCTGTAATATCTGTGACCTGAAGTGATTCTACTACTGATACCGACTTAATAGTGATGGTTTCAGAAGTAGGATTAGGTGCAATTGAAATCTGATCTGTTTTAGAAAAATTTGAAGGAACTGAATTCACAGAATCGCAATAGTGCACGCTATACACTGTTATTGGGTGTATAACCACGACGGTACCGCAACTGTTACTAACTCTAAACTTAACGGTATCAACTCCGGGAGATATACCTCTCACAGCTCCTGCGCTTGTTACCGTTACATGTCCGGTAACATAACTCCAAACTCCGGTGCCGGTATCTAAGACAACCGACAAATTGATGGTGCTTCCCTCGCAAACCGTGTCGGGGCCTGTTATTACCGGTGTTCGCGGCACTCCATTAATAACAATGCGATGAAATGCAGTGTCGGAACCACACATATTGATAGCAATATATTTTATTGAGTCAGTGCCTAGAATAACTCCTGTAACAACACCACTTGCGGTCACAGTGGCATTTACATTTACCGCAGACCACCTTCCTCCTGAAGGGGTTGCAGTTAAGGCAATCGTGCTACCTCTGCACACATCGGTACTACCGCTTATTATGGCGTTTGGTACGGAAAGAACGTTGATGGTAAACGAATCATATATGGTTCCACAAACAAAAGTACGAGCATGAACGATGAAAGTGGTTCCCGCCCGCAATGCTGTGACATGCCCTAGGGTGTCAACTGATGCAACAGTTAACGATGTGCTTCGCCACATGCCCCAAACACCTGTTGAATCATGAATTGTTGCAGTATCGCCTACACAAAGCGTATTGCGACCTGAAAGTGGACCAACAGAGAGATTTACAATAACTAAGGCTCTGCTCACTGTATTTATACCACATGAATTAGCAATTGTATACGAGAGCGTATCTCTGCCCGTGGCAGCTGTAGTATTAAAAAAACCTGTCGAAGAATCGAATCCCGTAACCATGCCCGTGTTACTCAAATGCCATACACCACCGGGTACAGAGTCAAACGGATAAACTGCCATACCTACACACAACGTATCAGAATACAACACTATTCTCGAAGGCGGGGCTTCAACCAGGCACCACCTTGTGGTGGTGGTGGTACCACAGTGATTAGATACTGTGTAAGAAGCTGTTACACTTCCCCTTGCTACACCTGTCAACGCCCCCGATGTTGGATTTATGGTTGCAGTCGAAGTATCAGAAACTGACCAACGCCCCCATAAAGTATTGTCGGTAAGTACAATTGTTGCACCACGACAAACCGTGTCAAGTCCGGTAATTGCATCAGCGGTCCATTCAACCACAATCCTTTTAAAGGACCGGGTGGTGCCGCAAATATTTCTTACTGTATAAATAACTGTATCAATTCCATTTCCTGTTCCGGTGTATTGTCCGGCCGAATCAATACTGCCAATAGCAATATTGGTATGCGACCATGTGCCGCCAATTACAGAATCAGTGTAGGTTGGTCTTATAGAGTGGCAAAAAGAGTCGGTTCCATAAATGTTGCCGGCCGGAGACTCAATAGTGATTCTCTTAATATCGGTAGAACTTGAAGTAGTGCAGGTTCCTGTTGCTGTGTAAGACAAAGTAACTGTTCCGGAGTGACGCCCTGTTACTACACCTGATGTAGATACAACTGCAATTGAAGTATCGCTAACAGACCAGGTTCCACCCGAAGTTGAATCGAAGTATGTATAAGATACACCACTGCATATTACCGATTCACCACGTATTCCGCCAAGCGAACTGCTTTCATACGCACCCATATCAACGGTACCCTCATTAATTCTGAGGTCGCCTTTAATGTCTGTTTCCAAATCGGCAGTAACATAGCCATTCAAGCCACTGTTTACTGCAGGACTGCACCTACGTAAATTCAACCCATCATCTCCGGTCATCCATAAGTGGTCGCCTCCCATTGGGTTTGATGAATCAATGAATTGTGGGTTGGTTGTGCTGTACAAGTTACCCAGTACAGTGAGTGCTGAAGAAGTTTCAATTGCTGTGTCACTTGAACCGGTTCTTGTACCTGAATAACATTCTGAGAATACATTATTCACCAGTTTCATAAAACCACCGGTACCTTCTATTCTAAGTGCACCGCCATTGCCGGTAGCAGAATCGCGAAGAAACGTGTTGCTCAAAATGTAGTGCCTTGCCCCATTCAAATGAACAGCCCCGCCTCCTGTACCGGTAGCTACGTTTCTGTAGAATATATTATTCGAAAGAGTATCGTTGTATGAACTATTGATGTTGATAAAAATTGCCCCGCCGCTGGCTGCTGAATTGCCTTCAAAAATACCCTTTGAACACTTAAATGCCCTGCTCGAATTGACTGCATAAATTGCACCACCTGAGCCTGTTGCGCTGTTATTTTTAAATACCGTTTTATTAAGTATCAGGCTGCTATCGGCTGTGAAAAGCCCACCGCCATTCGGCGCATTGTTACCTAAGATTAATGTTGAATCAAGTTCAAGATGACTTTCAGTACTTACTATACCGCCAACGTTATTGCTGATGGTTGAATTTTTCAAAATAAGCCGCCCGTTTGAGTTGCAAATACCTGAAGAATGATTGCTGTCTATAATGCAATTTGAGATTATAGTGTTGCCGTCAGTTCTAATTGCGCCACCATAATTTGAATCGACCGACACAGTTGAAAATCCATTGTGGCTGATATTGCATCCCTCCACATAACTACTTCCAAAAGGTGAATACAGATACAAAGCAGATCCATTAATAGCCCAGCAATCCTGGAATGAACAATTAAAAATCGAATCAACTCCTCTGGTACCGTACACGCCACCACCTATGTTCAACGAATATCCTGAACCATATCCTGCGGAAAGGACGGAATCGTGGATGAAATGACATGCGTTAATAATAGTCGTTCCTCCATTACTAAATAGGGCACCGCCAAATTTCGCACCATAGTAGCCGGGAAGGTCGGAAACATAGCAACCTGTGAATGAACAACCTGTAACTCTTAAAGTCGAATATTCGACTGAAATGCCCCCACCATACGCCAATCCATTAGCAGAAGAGCCGGTGCCGTATTTGGTGTAGTTACCATTGAAAGTACAGCTATTAATTGTCGTAGAATCAGAACGGGAAATACTTACAGCCCCTCCACTACCATTACCGCCGTATGAATATGTAGAAGTATTAGAAGCCCCATTGGCATAATTATTTGAAAAGGTGCAATCTCTTATATCTGCATTACCGTTTATAATTGATATTGCCCCACCGTTACCTCCTTGTGCATAATAAGTACCCGTAAAATAAGAATAGCCGCTTCCCTTGCTGAAGTTGTTATTGAACCTGCAATTCTCAATATGACACATATTGGTTGTTGTGACAAATATCGCGCCTCCATTACCGGGTGTATGACTGCCATAAATAGGATAAGAGGAGTTAGAAAGAAAAGTACAATTATTGATTAAGATCTTTGATGAACTATTGTCGGAAATAAAAAGAGCACCGCCATTTGTTCCACTCAATGTGCGTGAAGAAGATGAATGTGTTGAAGAGGCTGTTACAGTGCTGGTAGACATGGCAGCTCCGTTCGAAAACGTAAATCCGTCAATAATTACCGAATCAGCAGTGCCACTCACACCTACAATCACGCCAAGGTGAAAGCTATATCCACCAGATACTGCCCCATCTAATGTAGTGGTATGAGAAGTGTCGCGTGCTATTGTTGAAGTCTCAGTTCCTGCAAACCCACCAAATACGCGCAGCTTACGTCCCGGTTCGCCCCTGTAAAAGTGAAAAAAGTGCTGACGATGGTCGGAATAGCTTGTCATTGCTCCGTCTTCAGGAGTGTACACACCCTGGGCTACCCAAACCTGAACATCGGCAACACTGCTTGTATCGGCACAGTAGAGTGCCCTGTTCAGTGTAGCAAAAGGTCTAGTCCAGCTTACACCGGTATATGCATCGCTGCCAGTTGCAGAATTTACGTAATAAATTGTTTGGGAAAACGCAGGCAAACAGATTAAAGCCAACAAAAATACTGTCAACAACCTTTTCATGGGATATAATTTGGATGCAAAAATAGTTCATTAAGTATAATTTACACTTTTTTTCATGAACCAAAATTGTGATTGACTTTAATATTGCGTTATTTTGTCCATCATGCAATTCCTTAAAAATCTTTCTTTGACTGCCCTTTTGGGTGCTTCATTTTTTGGTAGCCATCAGGCGAACGCACATACCGATTCTACCTACATCACTCCCTTCGAGCGTTCGGGTGGGCGACAAACAGCCACCTACCGCGAATCCATTGATTTTTATACGGCACTACAACAGTCTTGCAAAGCCATCAAAGTCAAAAAAATTGGTGAAGCTGATGGCAATAATCCTTTGTACGTAGTTTACTATTCTCCAACCAACGACTTTTCGCCCACCAATTGGCACAAGGAAGGCAAACTCATTATGTTCATTAATAATGGCATTCACCCCGGTGAACCTGATGGCATTGATGCAAGTATGATGCTGCTGCGTGATGCTGCCCAGGGAAAAATAACCATACCCGGCAATGTTGTTTTGGCAGTTATTCCTGTTTTTAATGTGGGTGGAGCACTCAATCGCTCGTCGACATCGAGGGCTAACCAAAACGGACCTGAAAGCTATGGCTTTAGAGGAAACGCACAGAATCTTGACCTTAATAGAGATTTTATTAAGGCTGATGCATCGGAAACCCGTGCACTTGAGGCAGAGTTCACTCGCCTTGACCCAGATATTTTCATTGATAACCATGTGAGTGATGGCGCCGACTACCAACACGTAATGACCCTGCTCCCTACCCAGCACGACAAATTGGGTGGCAAATGTGGTAGCTACATGTACGAGACCTTTACCCCAATGGTGTATAAGGAGATGAAGAAAAAAGGGTATGATATGGTGCCGTATGTCAACAATTTCGATAATACCCCTGAAAAAGGTTGGCGCGAATTCTTCGAATCACCGCGCTTTGCGAGCGGCTATGCAGCCTTGTTTCAAACAATGGGCTACGTTGTCGAAACCCACATGCTAAAGCCCTTTAAAGACAGGGTGTGGGCAACTTACGATATTATGAACAGCATGATCATGTTGAGCGCACAAAATGCAACCAAAATTCATGAGGTGCGTGCCGGCGACCGCAACGCCATCATCAACCAAAAACAATACACCATTGACTGGCAAATAGACACCACACGATTTGACTGGGTGGAGTTTAAAGGCTATGAATCGGCCTATAAACCTTCACTGGTATCAGGGCTGCCTAGGCTGTATTATGACCATCAGAAACCATTCACCCGTAAAGTACCTTTCTACGACCATTACAACCCGAAAGAAACGGTTAAAGCGCCGGTAGCATACATTGTGCCGGCAGCATGGAAAGGTGTTATAAGCAGGCTCAAACGCAATGGTATACAAATGCACACTTTAGAACGAGACACGACTTTTAATGTAACAGCGTACCATATTGACCGCTACGAGTCAGGCAATCAGCCCTACGAAAAACATTACCTGCACAGGAATATTAAAGTAACGCCTGAAACTGCAACTATTGGTTTTCATAAAGGTGACGTATGGATAAATGTAAATCAGCCCGCCAACAGATACATTGTTGAAACACTGGAACCAGCAGCACCTGATGGCTTTCTTGCATGGAATTTCTTTGACGGCATCCTACAGCAAAAGGAATATTTCGGTGATTATGTCTTTGAAGATTTGGCAGCTGAAATTGTACAAAATGACCCAGCCCTCAAAAAAGCCTTGGAGGAAAAACAAAAATCTGATTCAGCATTTGCTAAAAACGCCGGTGCTCAGCTTGACTTTGTTTACAGGCATTCGAAATACTTCGAACCTACAGTACTGCGGTTTCCAGTTTGCCGTGTTGAAGCTGATTAGACCTCACTTCAAAGGTCGGGAAGAAAATGCTTACTACAGTACCTCCGTGCTTGATGCTCTTAATCACAAAGCGGGCATCAACGAATTTAAGCATGTCTTTGATAATCAGGTAGCCCAGTCCATTCCCTTTTCGGTTGTCGACGGTTGCCGATGAAACAATGAAATGTTCTGACATAATATTGTTAATCTGTTCTTCCGACATACCTAGCCCTTCATCTTTCACTTTCACGAGTATGCCTTTATGGGTGTGCCCACCAGTGATGGTGATATTGCCGCGTTCGGTAAAATTGATGGCATTGAGTATAAGGTTGTATAGTACTATTTTCACAGGTTCCATGAACTGATATAATACAACTTCCTGATGTACCTCGTTCACAAAATTGACGTTCTTCTGCCTTGCCAGTCCTTGAAAGATTAAAAATAACTGATTGACCATTTCGTGTAAGTCAAATTCTTCTTTTTCGAGGCGGCGGTTTTCATGTTGGTACTTAATCCAGTTAAGTATGTTGGTTGATAAAAGTTCCAGTTCTTTCGAAGAATTTGATACTTCAGTAAGCATTTCCTGGTACAACTCGGGTGGCATGTGTTCATTACGCTCCAGCAATGTTTTTGCCGTAATATGAATAAATTTCAAGGGGCTTATCAGATCGTGACTGATGATAGAGATGAGTCGGGTTTGAATGAGATTGTTTTTTTCGAGGGTCTCGTTTTTTCGTTGAATTTCAATAGTCTTTCGTTGAAGCAACAGCTTAAAAATTTTCTGTCGCTTCAATAGCTTTCGTACCAGGTATTTGAAAGCATTGTACGCAATTATGTACAGCACAATTGATACGAAAGAAATAAACCCCCATGACTTAAACAGGGAGTAATTAAAATAAGAAAACATAGTTGAGAGTGTGTTTTGTTTGATGTTCAGTATCAGTTGAGCAAGGTTGTTTACATGATTTTCGTTTTAGTAGTTGATGTTGTAAAGCATAGCCAGCTCTAATACTTGTGCGACACTATTGGTATCGGTTTTTTCAAAAATCCGGCGTTTAATGGTAGAAACGGTGCTGTTACTCAGGTTCAGATTTTGAGCAATTACATTTGTTTTATGCCCGTTGAGCATGTAGTGCAGAATTTCCAGTTCCCTGGGAGAGAGTAAAGTGAATGGATTGTTCTTCGACGTTGTCGAGAACGGATTTCTATTAGGAGGGGGCTCGTCACTGAAAAATTTCCTGAGGTAGCTCACCGTTTTGTCTTCATTAGTAGACTTTTCGAGGAAGTAGTGTATGCTGTGGTTCCTGAAAACCTCAGCATACACTTCGGGTAATTGCATAGAGAAGATCATGATCTTCAATTCGGGGTATAGCTGCCGCAAGGTGGCTATTACTTCCATCGCAGTTCCATCAGCGAAAATGATGTCCAGAACGAGGTGGGTAGCTGGTGTTCTTTTCAGTTCAACGAAAAGCTCATTGCAGCTATTCACCTCATATATGTTTTTGTAACCAAATTGCGTAACGAGGAGTAACTTAATACCCTTTCGTATCATGCTGTGGTCATCAGCGATGATAATATGTGGATGTGCAAACATTTATTGTTTTGTCTATAATGTGTTTTTGCCGAACAATAAAAATTTATGGGGCAAAGATTGTGAATTCCCTCTTATGCTACAGTCGAAATATTTCTACAAAGATGTTAAGCCTATCGTAATAATCTTGCACTGTCAAAAATAGCTCCCTAAAAAAGTACAGTTTGTTTGAATTGAAGATTGAATCACTAAATAACACCTCAACAAATAACCAAAAAATGCGTTCCGAAAACACTTTTAAACCAATGACCGACAACATGGATATCAATGCCCGAATTGCCGAGTTAGAGGCTGCTTTAAAGGCGCGTGACAAGGTGCTTGCAACGCTCATTCATGATGTTAAAGGGCCGGTACATTCGCTTTATGTGTTTCTTGACGAGCAAAAAGAGCTACTAGAAAAAGAAGATTACACCTTTTTGCTGGACGAAGCGGTGAGAAAGCTCAAGCCGTTGGACACTATGCTTGCCGATGTATTCGACTGGGCTGCACATTCTATGAAAGAACCCACTATCCACTGCCTCAAACCGGCTAATTTGTTTCAGTTAGTGACTGATTCGCTGGAAGCATTGAGTTGTCAGGCTCATGAAAAACAAATTTCTCTGTTTACTGATGTTGCTAAAGACATGCAAATGAGCTGTGATAGCCAAACACTTCAAATTGTACTCAGAAATTTACTCACTAACGCAATCAAATTCTCAACGAGCAATGGGAAAATATGGGTACAGGCAGGAATACATGAACATACGCTTGAGCTTTCGGTGATTGATGAGGGAATAGGAATGAAAGAAACAACAATAAAAAACCTCTTCTCTGACGCCGATGTCAAAACCATTGGCACAAAAGGCGAAAAAGGCACGGGTATGGGGTTGATCTTTTGTCGTCAGCTCCTTGAATCTATTGGTGGGCATTTGGAAATAGAAAACGTCTACGGCAATGGAACACGATGCACGGTCTTCCTTCCGGTTACTGAATAATTAAACTGAATTATATGGCACATCCACAAAAACTCCCCCGACTTGGGGTTAGAAGACTATTGTCTGAACTTGGCGAATTTTTTCTCGCCTTAATAAGTATGGTCTTCCTCCTTGCAATTCTTTTCGGCATTATTGGGTTTCTTTTTTACATGGTATGTTGTTTCTAGCAAATGGCCAGCATCACTAACCTTAGTATAAACTGATGGTTTGTTGTAACTTAGCAGCAACTAATATCCTGCTTAGTTATTGAACAATAAAATCAACACAACCAGCACAATCATTATTCTTGGTGCCGATGGCTACATAGGCTGGCCGCTCACCATGAAGATTGCAACTATGTTCCCTGACCGCAATATAATAGCTGTGGACAGTGAGCTTCGGCGGGATATTGTGCAAAATGCGGGCGGTAACTCTGTGACACCCATTGCAGCAGCCGACCATCGCTTTAATGCGCTTAACTCTATTCACGGCACCCAAAATGTTGTGTACAGGAAAATGGACATCAACAGTGATGCACTCGATCATTTGATACAGACTGAACGCCCTGCTGTAGTCTACCACCTGGCCCAACAACCTTCGGCACCGTGGTCGATGAAAAGTGTGCAGGAGGCGATATTTACATTACAAAACAATGAATCGGGCAACCTGCGCTTACTGTGGGCTGTCCATTTGCATTCGCCCGAAACCCACATCGTGAAATTGGGCTCTATGGGCCAGTACGCCAAAAGCGAACTGGATATTCCGGAAGGCTATTTTTTTCCCGAGTACAATGGCAAAAAAGCGACCCTGCCAATGCCCTTCCCGAGGGAAGCAAACGATGTGTACCACATTACCAAAATCAACGACACCAACTTCGTATCGATGGCGTGCAGGGAGTGGAAACTGCGCATCACTGACATTATGCAAAGCGTGATTTTTGGTGTAACAACACCTGAATCAGCCGGTCATCCTGAGCTCTTCACCCGTTTCGACTATGACGAATGTTTTGGAACAGTGGTGAATAGATTTATGGCACAGGCAGTTAAAGGGCATCCGCTTACGGTTTATGGAACGGGTATGCAGCGCACCGGACTGATGCCACTTACTGATGCCATCAGTTCATTGGCTGAACTTGCCAATCTGGATATCGCAAGGGGAGAACATAAGGTGATTAACCACGCCACCGAAACGAACTTCACCATCAACGAACTTGCAGAAGCCATTAAGGAGATTGGTGCTGAGAATGGACTCAATGTAACCATTGAACGCAAACACAACCCCCGCGACGAGCAAGAAACACACAAGAAATCGTACAATATTCTTACTCACTTTGTTGACCGTAATGTGAATGCAACTGCGTTTCATGATGCAGTAAGCGATACATTGAAAATATTACGAAATTACATTGAAAGGATTGATACAAAACACTTTCACCCCCATATTCATTGGAAAAAAGATGCTGTAAACCCTTCGGTACATGTAAACAGTAACACCGATTATTCGCCAACCCCTGATAATACTGACTATTGGGAACAATACAGGAAAAAATACTTCCCGTCTGAACGAATAAACCTAAACCCCGGAACTCTTGGTACATTATCGATACCTGTTAAAAAAGCACGCAGGCACGCCGAGGAAAATGGGGAGTTAAGTGCTTTTCCACTGGGGGTGTACGAAAATGCCTCGCAGAAACTCGATGAAGTGATGCACCTCGCTGAAGAAATTTGGCCTATGCCGGGGTTTGATGTAGTAGTAACACCAAGTATCACTCAAATCGTCAATCTGCTTAGTATTAACCTGCTGCGTAAGTTCTATAAAATAGGCGAACCTCCTTATCAGGTAGTCACAACACGGCACGAACACTCGGGGGGTATTGGCTGTTTTCATTTATTAAGCGAATACCATGTAAACTACCTCGATGATAGTACATGGAACAGTGCAGAATTATTAACAACTACGCTTCAAAAAAATAACCCTGTTATCTGCTTGCTGTCTCATGTGCGCTACGATACGGGCAATAAAATAGATATAGAACGCATCTGCCGAAACATCAGAAAGACATTACCCGATTGCATCATCATCATTGATGTGGCACAATCGCTGGGTATACATGAATTGCCTCATTGTGAAGCTGATATTTTCGTGAGCAGTGCGCACAAGTGGCTGCACGGACCTCATGGAGGTGGATTGATGTGGATAAGGCAATCGTGCGCGCGATGGCTGGAAGGTATTTTTTGGGACGTGCTGCAAAATGCCACTACCGACCAGATAGGATCTTTCAAACAACACGGTGGGCAAGACTTTTCTATGTACGCATCTATGTGCGAGGCATTGAAACTTTATAGAGATACCGGAAAAGCGAACATTCTTAACCGCTCAAAATACCTCGGGAAACTGATGCAGCAACAGCTCAAAGGTGTTTTGGACGCTTTCCCGCACCACTATGTATTCTTGAATGAAGACTGCGATAGTCCGATGATTTCATTAGGGTTCACGGAGTACGACCCTTACCCATTGTATGCCTACCTCAACCAATGCGGCATTCATACCAAATGCATTAAAAACCAGCCATTCGGCGATACTATTTACCACATCGTAAGGATAGGGCTTCCCTACTACGAACACCCAGATAGGATAACCTATGCGGTGAATGAAGTAAGGTATTTTCTGGGTGGAGAATTGAAATAAAAATGCGCCTGCTTTTTCGGCAGGCGCATCGCTAAATTATTAGATTTGATCGAGTGGAACGTATTCAAAGGTAGGTGCGGCATACCAGCCATCGCCCATTGGCATGTTCATTAAGGCAACTGCTTTATACTTTAGGTCGTACATAAGTCCGATGCCTTTTGAAATATGAGCAGGATTACCGTTGCAGGCAATGTGAATGTTGTTCAACAACTGATTGTAAGTGATGTTGAAATCCAACGCTGCCCTCCACAAGGCCGAACCTTGCTCATAATCATTCATTTTCATGTTCTTCTTAAATTTCTGAACAGCACTCCAATTCACGGGTAGTGGCTTACCCGTTGGTGGCTGAGACGAGTTGTCGTCTTCGCGATAATGCCGTTCATAATAAATCTCAGAAAACCTGAAATAATGCGCGAGTTCTACATCTTCACCAAACAGTACAGAATCAGAGTCAATGATGGAACCGTCTACACCCTCACCCTGACCTATGATTTCAAGTATAGCAATGTGGGCTGATTTCATATCGTAAACACCAATTAGCTTTCCACCACTGCCATAGTAATGCTCGCTTGTAATTTGTTTAGAATGGTCGCCCACAAAAATGCCACCCGGAGTATGTTTGTCTAGCCTGTGCATAGCGCGGTATATGGCGGTATAAAATTGCCCGATAGAGTGGTAAACGCCCGGTGCCGGTGGTTTATTGGTTGGCTGTGGTTTTTCAATGTGCATGAACACACTGATTGAATCAGGACTGAAATAGTCTAAGTTTACTTCGAATGGTTCATCTGAAAGCTCCATTTTGTATGGGTACTTTGGTATAAAGCCCGGTTTGTTGATAACCGGAGCACCACCAATTGCATTGAGCAAGTTGGCAGCCAACACCATGTGCAGCATCTCTTCCACAGCAACACCACGGATATTTTTTATCGATTCGGGATTCGTGCCATCTTTAATTGAATACAATGCTGAAAGGTAGGCAGGAATAGTAGTGTGTTCTAGCTCTATAGCCTGCTGCAAAGCTTCCTTCAGTTCATCGAGCGTTCTAATGGGCTCACCTGCTGATTTACTAGCGTCAGCCTGTAGCAACACGGCTTCCTGTAGCTCTTCATTGAAAAGTATCTGACGTTTTTTGTTATTGTCCGTATCCTGTAGATATTGTTTATTCATTGTTTTATGATTCTAATTGTTTAAGAATAGCTTCCGCCGATTTGAAAGCAAGTGCTGCCATAGTAAGTGTTGGATTAGAAGTGCCTAGTGTTGGCATGTTACCACAACCGGCAAGGAATAGGTTTTTATGATCCCAGCAGCGCATGTCAGGGTCAACTACCGAATCTTTAGGACTCGAGCCCATGCGGTGTGTGCCTACTATGTGACCAGCACCGTTGAATTTATAAAATACACCGTTGTATTCAACGCAATCAGGGTCTGTAGGGTTGTATTTTGTTTCATCTTTAATGCCTGATGCTTCAAAAATCTGTTTTGACACAGTCATCGAAGCTTCGAAAGCTTTTCTAACGTAATCGGTAATGTTGTAGCTGATAACAGGCCTGTAGTTGCCCAGTATGTCCTTATACTTTTCATCAATCGTCACACGGTTATTCGGGTCAGGGGTTTGCTCACACTCAAAGTGCAGTAAAAACTGACGTGTCATGTTTTCATGAATCGAAGCCCTTAAATGCTTCCCAAATTGCCCTTTCGCTAAACAATCAGAAAGTGTTGTTGCAGGTGCACCTGTTGGCCAAGCCCAACCCCAGTTATCGAGCGGAGAAATCCACGCAGTATGGTCTTTCCTGAAAACACCATCACGGAAAGTCGGGATATTGGTAGTTGAACCCGGACCGCGGTACGGATAAACCTTTTCAGGTGTTAACCCCCAGGTAAGCATTACCATGTGATCCATCAGGTTTCTACCCACTTGATCGCTGGAGTTTGCTGCACCTGAAGCCAGCAACATTTTAGCATTCTCGATGGCGCTACCTGCCAGCACATATATCTCTCCCTCAATCGTATGCTCGGTATATTCCGATTTATCAGGACGAGTGTATCTTTTGTATTCTATTCCGGTAATGTGCTTTTTTGTCTTATCAAGCTTCACTTTCGAAACCACCGATTGAACATAGATGGTCAAGTTTTTCGATTCTGCACTCTTAATGGTTTTTAGCGCGTTATACTTTGCCTGCACCGGGCAAATAGGAACGCAACTTGCGTTACCCTCGCACCTTTCGCCCTGATATGGGTCAAAAACTGAAGGAACTGGTTGGTATTCATACCTTTCGCCGCCATTGTACATTTTAAGTGCGCCCTCGCGCTTATCCCACTTAACACCTTTCCTCTTATACTTGATGTTGGGGTCAGAATTACGACCTTGTGGTGTACTGGTGCAACGTATTTTATATTCCGAACCGTTCAGTTTTACTTTCAGGTTGTCTGTATTTCTCATGATTACACCGTCCATATAGCTTTGAGGTATCTTTTCCATCGGGAAAACATACTTGCTGCCAAAGAAGTCTTTATCTACGTTCGGCAACACTTGCTCGCCTACATTGCCCGAAACGCCGATTTCAAACTCAGCCATTTCGTAGAAACGTTTCATGGTTTCATATTCAAATGGCCAATCGACGGCGACACCGTATTTCGATTTCATTTTGAAATCGTTGGGTAGCATACGCAGTGTGGTGCCGAGCCAGTGCAATGTGGTACCACCCGGCCCCCTGAAATTGTCGCTTGCAAAAGGCACAGGACCCTTTTGAACCAGATATCCCGTATCGTAAGGAGTGTCGGCTTTGATATCAATCACATCAGCCGAAGGCGCAACCTTTAAATTAGGGTATGGTGAGTTAGGCACCTTAATTGGGTTGGTATAATAAGTATTGAGGTAGTTTTGGTAGTTGGCGGCAGCACCTGTAGGGTCTAAATCCATGCCTTGTTCCAGCCCGGCTTCAAGTATCAGCACGCTCTTACCCGCATGGGTAAGTGTTTTAGCAATAATAGCTCCCGCAATGCCGGAACCTACTATCACTACGTCATATTGTTTTTTATCACTCATTTTATTATCTGTTTAGTTGGTTGTTAGAAAGAGTTTATTTATCGGGAGTTGTAGCCCATGAACCATAGCCCGGTTGTTTGGCGCCCGGCGGGTGAGTCTGACCAATTAGCCATATTAAACCTTGCTGATACGCCTCAGGAGTTGGAATGTATGTCTTCGCTTTTTCACCTTCTCCACACGTCCATTGCCCGAGGTACCACAGCGTGATGATTGCGTTAGCAAGTCCGCCAAATGACTCTTTAGGCATTATTGAATCAGCAACAGCTCTGTCAATAGCTTCATCTGTAACGTTGTAAGTAAATACTTTTTCAAATTCAGCATAAAAGCTGTCCAGCTCTGCGCCCTTCGTTTGCGCATTCACCCAATAAAAGTATGTCTCCATCATACTGGTTCCCCAAAGCTCCATTACATTGAAACCTGTGAGCACCGCCGAGATTTTCGCAAATAGCTTTAATCTTTCTGTGTTTCTCATTTTTTAGTTTTTAAATCGCTCATGTTGTAAGTATTAAAAAAGCCACACGAACAAGTTGAAATTAATGTTATGAAGGTAAATATAAATGAACATTTTTTGAAATCATAAAAATTACGATTAAAAAATTTTGAATCGTTTTATTCACGCCAAATGTTAGTGCAGCAGTGCGCTCGATTACACTAAAATCAGCACCTCTGCACATTGTTTTCACCTGACTTAAAACATCTTAAAAAGGTTGCATTAATGGTTATCTTTGCGCCCGAAAAAGGAATAAAACTTTACAATATAACTATGCAATTCAGGACAGAAAAAGACACAATGGGCTATGTGGAAGTACCTGCTTCAGCCTATTACGGAGCGCAAACTCAGCGTTCGATTGACAACTTCAAAATCGCTCAGGACACCAACAAAATGCCGAAAGAAATTATTCGCGCATTTGCATACCTGAAAAAAGCGGCAGCGATCACTAACTGCGCTTTGGGTGTTTTACCACAAGAAAAAAGCGACCTCATTGGTATTGTTTGTGACGAAATTCTGGAAGGCAAACTGGATGCTGAATTCCCATTGGTAGTATGGCAAACCGGTTCGGGTACACAATCGAATATGAATGTGAACGAAGTTGTTGCTTATCGCGGGCACGTACTTAAAGGCGGCGACCTGAACGACAAAGACAAGTTTCTGGCACCTAACGACGATGTCAATAAATCACAGTCTTCGAACGATACTTTCCCGACAGCAATGCACATCGCAGCATACAAAATGCTGGTTGATGTTACCATTCCGGGTATTAAAAAGCTGAGAGATACTTTGGCTGCAAAGTCAAAAGAATACATGCACGTGGTGAAAATTGGCCGTACGCACTTCATGGACGCTACGCCGCTTACACTGGGTCAGGAATTGAGCGGTTATGTGTCTCAGCTCGATCACGGACTGAAAGCAATTAATAATACTTTAGCTCACCTCAGCGAACTGGCTTTGGGTGGCACTGCGGTAGGTACAGGCATCAACACTCCGAAAGGATATGCTGTAAAAGTGGCTGAAACTATTGCACAACTCACCGGTTTGCCATTTGTAACTGCTGAAAACAAATTCGAAAGCCTGGCTGCGCACGATGCGATTGTAGAAGCACATGGTGCTTTGAAAACTGTTGCTGTTAGCCTTATGAAAATCGCTAACGACATCAGGATGTTGAGTTCTGGTCCGCGCGCAGGAATTGGTGAAATCCATATCCCTGATAACGAACCGGGTAGCTCTATCATGCCGGGTAAAGTAAACCCTACTCAGTGCGAAGCGTTAACAATGATTGCTGCACAGGTAATGGGTAACGACGTAGCGATCAACATTGGTGGTGCAACAGGTCACTTCGAACTGAATGTGTTCAAACCAATGATGATTTATAACTTCCTGCACAGTGCCCGCCTGATTGGTGAAGGTTGCGTTTCTTTCAACGACAAATGCGCAGTAGGTATTGAACCAATTGAAGCGAACATCGCTAAGCACGTAGCCAACAGCCTTATGCTGGTTACAGCCTTGAACACCAAAATTGGTTACTATAAAGCTGCAGAAATTGCACAAACAGCCCACAAAAACGGCACCACCCTCAAACACGAAGCTGTAGCCCTCGGCTACGTTACCCCTGAACAATTTGACGAATGGGTAATTCCTGGCGACATGGTGGGTGAAATGAAATAATCTACAACCAACTTATAATAGAAAAACCGACGGCGATGGCTGTCGGTTTTTTTGTGGGTGGGTGTTTACCTCCCAGCTAGCGCAAGTGTTTTTTCTCTTGTGCTGCGCATCGTAGCGGTCTTTTTGACTGCCGAAACAACACACCCTAGTTCGCGGATTCAGTAGTAGGGCATTTACAACGCCCATGCAGTGCTAAAAGCATTGCGCCCCAACCTACTCATTTTCCATATTTGGACTTACAAGTCAATTGATTAGCTTTGTATTAAATACCTTAATATGAAACTTAAAAGCATTGCAGCGTGTGTTGCATTTTTAATAGCTCCGACGCTGGTAAAAGCCCAACACCAATCAATTGGTGAAGTCAAACACCAGATAGCTACAACATCAATGGCACCAAAAGCAGATTTTGGTCTTTTAGTTGCGACTACGCTGCCCAAAACAATGATGCCATTGCCGCTGAATGCTGCTGCTTTGAGCGCATATAAAGATAATGAAAGCAAAAGACCACTCAGGGTTGTAGGGGGAGTTGTTATGGGAGCTGGTGCTGTTATGGGTATACTTGGAGGCATTATGCGAGGTTCGTCTGATAAGTCAACAGCCTCAAAAGGGAGCACTCTTTTTTATGCAGGTGGTGCCGTAATCGCAGTGGGAATTCTATGCTACATTCTATAGCGTAAACAATATTTCACCCTTGGAAGACAGAGCATGCGCACAGGCGTGGGCATCTGTACGTACAGGGTTCACCCCTACCCTGAAATCCACAATAGAATGAATATCCCCGAAATCCTTGATACAAACAAAAATAACTCCTAACCGCATCGTGCATTTTCCACTTTTTTGCATTGGCCAAAAAAGTGGAGCAAAAAACCCTAGCCAAAAAAAACGCTCCACGCTCAAGGCTAACACACGGCCGCTCCCGAAAGAAAGGTTCGGGACAAGCTGTTTTTGGGCCAGCTAGGCTTCTCTCGTGCAAGGAAGATATTTTGTCTAGCAGCGGGAAAACAAATTTTGAAATTTATATTTTACATTTTTTAACCGATAGTATCTGTAAATTGCAAGATGAAAAAGTCAATCAAAAGTATCCCTGATACAATTGAACCCCTAAAACACAACATTTGGGTTTGCTTTATTTTACTGTGTATTGTTTTTGTGAGCAAACATCAATTAAGTACATTAGTGAATAGTCAAAAAAATCTATTGCACTTTGACGAAAGACCATTGACAGATTTCATTGTTTTACTTTTTCCATTAGGTATATTTATTTGGTTCTTCAGCAACTTTAAGAAAGGGTTTGAAGTAAAAGCCGACAAAAAAAATCTGACTGCTGGTACAGTATTTCTGAGTTACATTGTACTAAGAAGCGAAATACACTTCCAGACATTCGCCATCTGTACATTTTTCACATATGCAGATGTGATAATATTTTTTACGGTGGCTAGGCTTCTTATACACCCCAAAACCACAAAGAAACAGAGTGCTAAAAATGCTGAATTTGAGTGGTTCGACGACCAACCGTCACTTGACAAAGATGATTCATTCAATAGAAGCCCATTTGCACAACATGTTTCAAAATTCATACTTGGAACAACACCCGAGACTTCGTTTGGAGTAGCGATTAATGGCGCGTGGGGAAGTGGCAAAACAGACTTTTTAAATAGGATTAAGGAAAATCTGATCGAACAAAATGTTGTTTGTATTGATTTCAATCCGTGGATTTATAAAACTACGACTAATTTAGTTGAAGATTTTTTTGAAATTCTTGTTGAGAATCTTTCTGCTTTACCGCAATATCAAACAGCACTTTTTAAACGTTACGCTGAGAAACTGTTGAAGAAAGCAGACGAGCCTAAAAGTTTCATCGCAGAGAAAATTTTAAGTTTCTTTTTTGACGAAGTCAGTTTGATGTCTATAAGAAAAGAAGTGTTCGAAATGCTGAAAGGATCAAATTTGAAAATTTGCGTTTTTGTTGATGATGTCGATCGACTTGAAAGCAATGAAATTTTTGAAATATTGCGGTTGATACGAAATACAGGTAGTTTTCCTAATACATTCTACGTTGTCGCTTT
The DNA here is from genome assembly GCA_947454235.1 of Chitinophagaceae bacterium. Classification (GTDB taxonomy): domain Bacteria; phylum Bacteroidota; class Bacteroidia; order Chitinophagales; family Chitinophagaceae; genus Flavipsychrobacter. The sequence goes on along the minus strand of CANGIY010000001.1, from coordinate 56,179 downwards.
CGATAATAACTATTTAATTGATGCTCTCGAACAAGCAAAAAAAATCCCTAATCCCGATAAGTACCTTAAGAAAAATTTCCAATCCAGAATTTCACTGCCTAACGTAACTAAAGCAATTTTCAAAAAAGAATTGAACGCAAAATTTAAGAGCTTTTTAGACAATGATGATTTTGTTCTTTTTGAGAAATTTGCAGGCGAATTCCACTATATGTCTGACGAAGGAAATTCGAGACATTGTAGCATCGATGATGCACTTGTTGAAATCCTCTCTGATATAAGAGAAATGAACCTCTTTATAAACAATTTTAAAACTGTTTACCAGTATTTAAAACAAGAAACTTATTTGAAAGATTTGATATTTGTAGAGTTGGTACGTAACTATTTCAACGAAATTTATATTGATTTAAAACAAGGTAAAGTCATGAATAACTTTATCAAACAGAAAACTGACACTATCGAATTATATCTTTCAAATATTAGAACCGATTTGCCGAATAGACAATATTTAAACTTCTTTGTAAAAAGTCTATGGACTGAAGGCGATGGAAATATAAGAGCTTTTGAAATCGATTATAACAAGGAAATCTACTTTTGCTATGATATTTATGACAAACCAAGTCTGCAAAAGTTTAGGCTTTTTTGTTCCGCAGATAATTCTGTTAAAGAGAAGTTAGTTCATCAATATCGACTGGATAATTCTTTAAATATAATAGTTGAAATGGTGGGAATGTCATCTTGGATAGAACCCCAAAATTTCATAAAAATATTTCACCTATTCCTGAAACAAAGTGATTTAATTGGTGAATTTCAATTCTTCCCCTTTGTAATTGCAAGTCTTCTATCATCATCTTCGTTCAAAAATCACTTTTTCGAGGAATCGAAACCAAGCACATATTTTGACAATTTAGTATCAACGGTATTTATCGACAAAGAAGTACTAAATGAAGTCAAACTAGAACTTAGCCTTCAATTATTAGTTCTTGAAAATTGGAAACATTACACTGCAAATAGTCAATTTTATATTAAGGATTTATCAAAACGACTTGCTGAGTCTATAAAAGATATTCTAGTTACATCTAATATCCCGAAAAACAAGCAATCCGTTTTTTCGATTTGGAAACGAGTTTATAATCTCTCGGTAGCCAACCAAATATCAGAAGAAGGAGTCAAATTAATTAATGAGGCATTAAAGCAATCTTTACAATACAACACATACTTAAAGCTTGGTGTAGTCTATGAATGTACAAAGTACATTGACGAATTAGATCAGACAACCAGGTTTTTTATTAAAACTTTTGAATTGTCTGATGACGAAATGATAGCATCCCTACTGGAAATGGATTACGTCGAAATGGAATCAATTAAACCGTTAGTAGGTAAGCTTGTAAAGCACGTTCAATCTGGGTCTCCCTTTTTATTTGAAGACAATGACAATGCAATAATTCAAGAATACCAAAAGAGGTTTAGGAAACACTTTGATGTAGAAACAATCCAAAATATTTTTATTTAACTCCCCCCACCAACAAAAACAGCCGCCCGAAGGCGGCTGCAAATATGTATATCAAAATCGCTGATTAGAATTCGGCGTTCTTGGGGGTTCTTGGGAATGGGATAACGTCGCGGATGTTGGTCATGCCGGAAACGAAGAGTACCAGCCTTTCAAAACCGAGTCCGAAGCCGGCGTGCGGGCAGGCACCGAAGCGGCGGGTATCGAGGTACCAATACATCTCTTCTGTTGGTATGTGCATCTCCTCCATACGGCGGGTGAGCATATCAAGCCTTTCTTCCCTTTGCGAACCACCCACGATTTCACCAATGCCCGGCGCGAGGATGTCCATCGCAGCAACGGTTTTACCGTCGTCGTTCATGCGCATATAAAACGCCTTGATGTCTTTAGGGTAGCCCGTTACAATCACCGGTTTTTTGAAGTGCTTTTCAACGAGGTAACGCTCATGTTCGCTTTGTAAGTCAATACCCCATTTCACCTCATACTGGAATTTTTTCTTCTTGTAAGCCGGAGAGTCTAGTAAGATATTGATGGCATCGGTATAGGTGATACGTTCAAAACTGTTGTTCACCACAAACTCTAGTTTTTCCATGAGTCCCATTTCACTTCGCTCGTTCATTGGCTTCTGCTTTTCTTCTTCAGCCAGTCTTTGAGAGAGGAATTCGAGGTCTTCACGGTTATTGTCCATCGCATACTTGATCACATACTTAATGAAATCTTCAGCGAGGTTCATGTTATCTACGATATCATTGAACGCCACTTCTGGTTCTATCATCCAGAACTCGGCAAGGTGGCGGGCAGTATTTGAGTTTTCAGCGCGGAATGTTGGTCCGAATGTGTACACGTCGCTCAACGCCATAGCACCCAGTTCAGCTTCAAGCTGTCCGCTTACAGTAAGGTTAGTACAACGACCGAAGAAATCTTCGGTGTAGTTGATAGAACCATCTTCATTTTTTGGTGGATTGTCGGCAGGCAAGGTACTCACCCTGAACATTTCACCGGCACCTTCAGCATCTGATGCTGTGATGATAGGCGTATGGAGGTACACAAAGCCCCTGTCGTTGAAGAACTTATGGATAGCGTAAGCCAGTGTATGGCGCACCCTGAACACAGCACCAAAAGTATTGGTACGGAAACGCAGGTGAGCTATTTCCCTCAGGTATTCCAGACTCGGGCGGTTTTTCAATTGCAGTGGGAACTGTTCAGGGTCGCACTCGCCGAGAATAGTCACTTTTTCAGCCACTACTTCTACTTTCTGACCCTTACCCAACGATGCCTTAACCACACCGTCAATGCTCAAACAAGCACCATTGGTTATTTTCTTTACAATGGCTTCATCGGTATCGAGGCCAATAACAGCCTGGATGCTTGCCATGCAAGAACCGTCGTTCAATGCAATGAACTGGTTGTTCCTGAACGACCTTACCCAACCTTTTATGTTTACAGCGTAATCTGTCTTTTCGCTTAAGAGAATATCTTTTATCTTGGTACGCATAGCTTATTGTTCAATAGTATAGTTTCGCTGCCGTTACAGCAAGTGAAACAGGGTGCAAAATTAACAGGTTTGCCCGAAAGGAAATGATAAATTACACAAAGATTAGAAAAGCTACACTTTAGCGTTTTTCGAAGAACAGGTACTTCGCCCCCAACGCTACCAGCAACACCCCAAAAACCTTTTTCAGGATGGCATCATCGAGCTTTACAGCCACTGCGCTACCGGCATAGCTGCCCAATATAAATGCCACACATAAAACTGCTGCAATCTTAAAATCGACGTAGCCTTGTTTGTAATAATTCATCACCCCTAATATGCCGATGGGTGGCAACAACATAGCCAGTGATGTGCCTTGTGCTGTTTTTTGACTGACAGCAAAAAAATACACCAACGTGGGTACAATGACGATTCCGCCGCCAATGCCTACTACACTGCTCACGACACCCGCAATCAACCCAACCAATAACAATCCCAGAATAGTAGTAACAGGCATCTTTGACCGATTTTGGGTACAAAAATAAACATCAATTAAATTCGTTGCTACCTGTCAGTATTCTAATCGTTGAAATGCTGGTATAACCAGGCGCAATATAAATGCGGCTTTTTCGTTTAATTTTTCTATAAAAATCACCCTTTTTTTCACAACAAAACCCTTTACATTTGGGAAAAACATAATCACATGAACAGGGTTGTACACTTCGAGATCCATGCGGCTGATGCCGACAAAATGCAGGAATTTTACCAGTCGGTTTTCGGTTGGGATATTAAAGACTTAGGTGCTATGATGGGAAACTATCGCATCATCAACACAGGTGCCGATGCAGCAGGCAAGCAGTGGCCGGGCATTAATGGCGGTATGACACCCCGCCGCGGAGCGTTGCCACAACTCGGGCAGGCAGTAAACGCATTTGTGTGTACCATTGAGGTTGCTAATGTCGATGAAACATTAGGTAAAATCGCTACAGCGGGTGGCACCATTGCCCTTGATAAAATGGACGTTCCGGGTGTGGGTACGCTTGCCTACATACTTGACCCAGAAAACAATATATTTGGTATATTGCAACCTATTGCCAGCTAGTAACGGCTACGCAATTGGTAATATTCACCTCTAAATACATCAATAATGAAAAAAGTAGTTTTCTTATCAGGAGCTTTGATGCTCAGCGTTTTTGGTAATTCCCAAAATAAAAATGAGATCAAGTACTCTGAATTCGACATTCGTATTGGTGCTATAAATGGTGGGAATACTTCAATACAAGAAGTGCTGTCAAGTCCGACTTTGACTATAAAAGACAATGACGCTACTATTGTGGATTACGATATTTCTTACACCTACAAAGACGGAAAGCGTGAGGGTATCTACAAGGGCCCTTTCCATGTGGGAGGAGCAAAATTTACTGATAACGTGGTAGCCGATTTGAAGGAAATGCAGAACGGGAGAATTTTCATTGAGAACATTCACGTTAAAAAGGGTGCTAAAACAGTCACCAACAAAAGCATTATCTATTCGGTGAAAGTCAAGTAATCGGTTACCCAGGGTTGCAGTAACTATTCCACCACTATACGGAATGAGCGGCTGTAACCATTTTGCGAAATTGTGAGCAGGTAAGTTCCTTTTGTGCATGTTACTGGCAACGAGAACAATAAATCGCCAGATGCGATAAAACGATAGTTGACTGGTTCAATCATTACCAATTTTCCGGCGATATCAGTTAGTTGTAGGCGTACAGTTTCTACAGTATTCAAACCATTAATAAACAATTGTCCTTGGGCAGGATTGGGGTACAAACTCCACTCCTGCTCATTGATATTATATACACCCAATCGGCCGCTGCGCACAACAATGGTGTTAGTGTGGTTGTAAGGTGTTGTTACACAAGCACCCGCGCAGCTTACAACACAATAAACCGCATCGGTGCCACCGGCAAAAACACTATATGTTGCATTGGTAGCTCCGGGAATTGCAACGCCATTGTGAACCCATTGATACGTAGTGCCTGTACCGCAATTGGTTGCTGTGGAAGTAAACGTCAAGTTTGTGCCGATCTGTACCAGAGTATCACCCACATTCACGGTGATGCCTACCACCGGAGTTACATTTTCTACTACGTGCAATAGAACCGTATCAGAAGCAATTGTATCAGCCAAAGCACACGAAGAATTGCTCACCATTACACAATGTATTCTATCGCCTTCGGTAGGTAGGTAGGCCAATGTGGTGCCTGTTGCCAGTGTGGTTGCACCACGTTTCCATGCTATGAACGGTGCACTACCGCCGTTGGTTGTGTGCGCACTGAAGTATGCTCGGCTGCCAGAACAAATATTGGTGTCAGGCATCAGGCTAAAAGAAACCGATGGCAACAAAAACGGAGCAATAGTAATAGCATAATAAGCAGTATCAGTGCCACAAGCATTGGAAACCATGTATAACACAGAATCGGTGCCCAGGGCAACACCTGTAATATTTCCCGACGATGAAATTGTAATATTACCATTCTTTGTTGCCCACACACCGCCAGTCACACTCGCGGTTTCACGACCAGTACCTCCGGGACAAACCAGTGTACTGCCTGTAATATGTCCAGCATCGGGCAATGCACGAACACGAACAATGAAATGTGCTACATCGGTGCCGCAACTGTTGTTGTAGGTATAAACAATGGTATCGAGACCAGCATTTACGCCTGTAATTGTGTCTCCCGCAAGGGCTACATTGCCCGTTATGGTTGTCCATACGCCACCTGCTACCGAATCGTACAAAACAGTTGATGTACCCGGGCATAACAATGAGTCGGCAATAATGCGCCCTGCATGTGGCAAAGGGAGCACCCTCACCGGGTGAGTTACCGTTGTAGTGCCACAGAAATTGCGCACCGAGTACCGCACAGTGTCAAAACCTGTAAGTGCAGCCACGTACCTGCCTGTCACCGAGTCAATTGAGCCAATAGCAGGGACCACAGTACGCCATTTACCTCCTGTGGTGCTATCGGCCATTGCAATAATACCGCGAGGGCATATGCTATCGGCACCTGTTATGGTAGCCACCGTAGGTAATGTAGCCACCCTCAGCAATTTGTAAGTCGAGGCACTTCCGCAGCTATTTGTGACGCTGTAATGCAGTGTATCTACACCCAGTGAAAGCCCCGTTATTGTAGAGTCTGTGACACTAATTATTGTGCTCGATGCCGTAAATATGCCACCACGGACAGTTGAAGTATAAGTTCCCCTACCACCCAAACAAACAGTATCGTTGCCAGTGATAGTACCTGCATCAGAAAGTGGTAAAATTGTAATTGGGTAATTGGTGATGGTGTTGCCACAACTGTTGTGCAGCGTGTACAAGATGGTATCAATGCCTGCCCCCGTGCCATGAAAAACGCCAGTACTTGCTTCTATTGTGCCAATTGCACCTGTAGCAACACTCCAAGTGCCGCCTGTAACATCGGCTGCCAGGTGCAAGGTATCAAGGTTACATACCGTAGTGCGACCTGTGACCGTGCTTGCAGCAAGTGTAGTACGAATGACAATGGGTTTAAAGCCATCGGTAGAACCACATGCTGTTATTGCATGGAACACAATGGTATCAATGCCTAAGGTTGCACCAGCTATGGTTGCGCTGGTATCGGTTGAGGCAGTTACAATCGCAAGTGCGTTGGTGAGTGACCATGTACCGTGTGGTGCGCTCCTGAACAATGAACCAACAGTAAGGCAAATAGAATCGGGGCCCGTTATTACAGGCACTGCAGGAGCACCCATTATACGCACCCTGAAAGTATCGTAAGCTGTATTGCAATAATTAGCAATGCGGTTGTACACCGAAACAGTGCCCAGAGCCCTGCCACTTAACACACCTGTTACCGAGTCGATAGAAGCCAGAGAGGTATCGGAAACAAGCCATTTGCCACCCGTTGCTGTACAAGACATAGTTATTGTGCTACCCACACACACCGAGTCGGCACCAGAGATATGCCCTGCCACCGCGTGTGCCAATATCTTCAATGGGTGAACGGCAGTCGCGCTACCGCAGTGTGCGCTTGGCACAGTGAATTTTACGGTATCGACACCCACACGTATCGTGTACACTTCGCCCCATGTTGCAACGGTAGCCAAGGTGGTTGAACTCAACGACCAAACCCCACCTGCAATGTAGTCTGCCATAAACGTCGATTCACCCACACAAACACTATCGGCACCATCAATGACGCCGGCATAGGGAGAAATATAAACGGCATGGTACGCCGGTGAGCTGCCACAGTTGGTATAAGCATTATAGTAAATTGTCACCGGACCACCCGAAATTGAAGTCATTTGGGCGGTAGTAGAATCGGTAGCACGCACTGTAGCTCTTGTGGTATCGGTTGATGTCCATGCGCCCCAAGGTGTGGCTGTAGGATTGTTCAGTGTAATGGTTTCACCAATGCAAATACTGTCACGACCTGTGATTGCACCCGAGCGAGGGGCTGTATTCACTGTTATCCTCAGGCTTGAAGAAGCAGTACCGCAAACAGTAGTAACCGTATAAACGACATATTCTGAACCCGGACTAACGCCCAGGAATGCACCCGGTAATGTATCGAGGACAATGAAAGTATCTGTATGGCTCCACACACCACCCGGAGTAGCTGCTATATCGGCGAGGGTATCTCTGCCACCCGGGCAAACGCTATCGGCGCCTGTAACGTGCCCACCATTGGGCAATGGGTCAACGTGAACATGAATCTCGATAGTGTCAAAAACATTGCCATCGCTCACTTGTATATGAAATGTGTCTTCGCCCGAATAGTAATAAACTGGCGTGTACTTCAACCCCAAAGGGTAAATGCGCGCACCCGCCGAAGCAACTGTTGCGCCGGCTGCGCCTACACCTGTAATACTACCATGAATAGGCGGTACAGCGACTGTCCATGTCAGAAATTGATTTGAATTAGAATCGAGCGCAGGCAATAAAGAATCGAATCCAATGTTGGTGGCATTTTGGCAAACAAACAAATGAGCAGTATCTCCCAGTGTGAAATACGGCACTGAATTCAGTCTTACATGCCTGATGCGATTGTTGTTGCCGTCAAAAAACAAAGTATTCCCTGCGCGGTCGTGGGCTATGCCCTGAGGTGTGTTGATTTGTGCACTTGTGGCGCTGCCACCATCGCCCGAAAATCCGGCTGTTCCTGCACCTGCAATGGTTTTAATATGACGGGCGGTATCAACAAACCGAATACGCTGATTGCCGCGGTCGCAGATAAACAGATTACCTACATCATCGGTAGCAATGCCTTCAGGGTTGTTGAGGGCTGCTGTTGTTGCTGCACCACCATCGCCAGAATACCCGGTGCTACCGTTACCTGCAATAGTATTGATAATACCATACGGATTCACGAAGCGCACAACATTATTGCCGCTATCGGTGAAATAAATCAGTCCGCGTGTGTCAGCAGTTAAGTTGTGGGGGAAAGCCAGTCTTGCACCCGTCGCAACACCAAAGTCGCCGGAATAGCCGCTGGTGCCGGTACCTGCCAGTGTTGTAATGATGCCCGAAGTACTTACTTTTCTTACCCTGTGATTGCCGGCATCGGAGATAATGAGGTTGCCGGCGGTATCAAGTGCTATACCATGCGGATTGTTCAACTGCGCTGTTGAAGCCGCAATGCCATCGCCGTTAAAGCCCGAAGTACTTGTACCTGCAACGGTGGTTATTGTACCATCGGTAGTTACTTTCCTCACCCGGTTATTGGCGATATCGCAAATGTACAAGTTGCCCGCGCGGTCGGTTACTACCTGCCCCGGTGTATTCAGTGTTGCGTTAGTGGCATTGCCTCCATCACCCGAAAACCCTGCGGTGCCTGTACCCGCTATGGTTGTTATGAAACCCGCCCTGTTTATTTTTCTGATGACATGATTGCCCTGGTCGGCGAAAATGATATTGCCGTTGTAGTCAACCCACGGGTAGCCCACCGTGCTCATGCGTGCTGCTGTTGCTGCACCTCCATCGCCATTATATCCCGTTGTGCCATTACCGCCTACAGTTCGTATTACGCCAATTTGCCCAAAGAGCGCCACCGGCAGCAATACAATCAATAAAAATGGTAGTAGTTTTCTAGTCATAGACACCCTTCGGTACGGCAGTATTGAAATCCTTTATCGGTCGGTATAGTTCTTTTTATTGCAACGAATTAGGTTAGCCATTAAATTGCATGCAATATCAATGGGTTTTACCCTGCAACAGTCGAATTTAGACCGATTGGCAAAGTTAATGAAATCCCTTAATGTAGGGACCGAAAACAATGCATTACGGGTAGCACCATTGTTTAATACCAACTAATACGTATTAAAAATGGACATGGAATACAGGAAAATGGGCAACACGGGGTTGTTCCTCAGCGCACTCAGTTATGGCTCTTGGGTCACTTTTCATCATCAGGTCGATGACCAGTTGGGCGACAGACTGATGGGTATGGCATACGATGCAGGTGTGAACTTTTTCGATAATGCCGAAGCCTACGAAGGCGGTAGAGCAGAAGAAGTGATGGGCAGAATTCTGAAGAACAAAAACTGGGACCGCACCACCTATACTGTATCCAGCAAGGCATTTTTCGGGTTGTACGGAAAAGATAATAAGCCTACGCAGCGCGGACTGAGCCGCAAGCACCTCACTGAGGCCTGCAACCATTCGCTCAGGCGCATGGGTATGGAGTACCTCGATTTGTTTTTCTGTCACCGCCCCGACCCCGATACGCCCATGGAAGAAATCGTATGGACGATGAACATACTCATTCAGCAGGGTAAAATACTTTACTGGGGCACCAGCGAATGGAGTGCCGAAGAGATTGAGGCAGCACACGCCACTGCAAAGGCACTGTCTTTGATTCCTCCGGCTATGGAACAACCGCAGTACAATATGTTCGAGCGACAAAAAATGGAGTCCGACTACCTGAATATTTTTAATACCCACGGCATGGGCACCACCATTTGGAGTCCGCTGGCTTCGGGCTTGCTGACGGGTAAATATATCAATGAAATACCTGAGGGTTCAAGGCTTTCGATTGAAAAATATGGCTGGCTGAAAGAGCGCATGATGGACCCTGAGAAACTGGAAAAAGTAAAGTCCCTCAAAACGATTGCCGACGACCTCAATGTGCCACTTTCAACGCTTTCTGTTGCATGGACACTCAAAAACCCGCACGTAACGACAACCATACTCGGTGCCACCAAGGAATCGCAACTCGCCGAAAACCTAAAAGCACTCGAAGTCGTTTCTCTGCTCGATGAAGCTGTTATGGCGCGTATTGACGCGGTGCTGGGGAATAGACCTTAAGGAGATTTTTTGAACGTTAGCGCAAGTGTTTTTAATTTGGGAAGGTAATAAAAACCATTATTGCTCCATCACTACCAACCTTTGAACTGTGCGGTAGCCAGTGGTGGGTTCGGTGATGAGTAACTCGTACACGCCTGCTGCAATACCACTTATTGATACTGTTTCGGTTTTGTTGCTGAGTGGTTGTTGTAACACAACGCCGCCGTCAGGTTTTATAAGAGTAGCCGTGCAACCTTGTGCATTTGCTATGCTCACAAAACCTTTCGCAGGATTAGGATAAACACTGTAATTGTTGTTTACGCCCGCCACATTGCCTACTGCTGCAACAGTATCGCCCACCATACTCACAACAATGGTATCGTAGTGAATGCGGTCGCCACACATTGCTTGTTTTACAACATAAGTGGTGCGCACAGTAGGGTGTACGCGTATGCTACCGCCGGAGTCAATGGGAGTAGTGCCGCCCAATACATACCAGTAAAAAGGCACCTGCTCAGTTCTACCAAGTGTAATTGTATCACCGGGAACAATGGTAGTGTCATTACCTGCAAACGGCTGTGTATCGCAATCAAGCAAGCTTACATCATCAACAAGGTAGTATGAGTAAAAACCTGTTGCACCCGCTAAAGGCGTATCTACATACATTTCAAGATTGGTATGTTCTTTATCGAAGAAATTACCAATGGTAATGAGTTTTTCACCCCCATGGGCTGTAAAAACACCTTGTACACGTACCCAGTTAACAGTGTCGGTTATTATAGAATTACAATACACCTGTGGCGTAAACTGGCTCTGTACCCAACCGGGGTGTCTTGTAGTATCAATGGTACCATCATCTACATAGGCACCAATTTTATCATTCGCACAAATCCTGTTAGTAGTTAGTGCAACATAAAATGATAGATAATAGGTTGTGCCGGCTAACAAAAATTGGCTTAAATGCCCTTGAACATAGTCTCTTGCATAACCGTAATTAGACATACTCCAGTATGTTTGTAGTCGCATCAATCCATCTCCTGTTCTAGCATAGTGACCTCGCGAATATCCAAATGGAGGACGAGTAACTACATCAGTTGCACAAATGTGGCAATATTCCGGTACCCCTGCCAAGTCGTGTGACCAGTCTGGGGGCGACCAAGATGTATCTAAACTACTCCAATAAGTACAGTATTTTGCTTCGTCGTCGTTATCAGGGCAATGAGTGTGTTCTTCAAAACTTGGGTTCAGCACAAGATTATATTGCGCGTGGCTTACTCCTACACGTATTAATAGCGCGCAGAAAATGAATATGAATTTCTGCATGGCTATTGTTTTATGAATTTTATTGTTGCGCTATTGCCTTTCAAACCCTTTAAAACCATCAAATATACACCATTATTCAAATTGTTGGTAGAAAATGTATATTTTCCTATAAAATCTACTTTTTCATCACTTATGAGTTGTCCTATCTGGTCGTAAATGGCTATTTCTAAGTTTTCTGCACTCGCAAATTTTTGTTTTACAGTAATTTGGTCAGTAGCGGGGTTCGGGAACAGTTCGTATGCCTGTTGTATTGTTTTATCCAGCTTTCGGTATCGTCGGTTGGCAATATCAGTCGCATCGGTGCAAGAATCTCCAAAAATAGTGGTGTCATCCTGAAACACCAAGCGGTACAATACCCGTGCATCAATCGCCGCATTGCCATCCATATAAGGGCAACCCCATGCAAGCGTTTTCAACCCTACCGAATCGGTAGCAATTCGAAACACCCCATCCCCACCCCAAAAATCACTACATTTACATAACCAGTTGATTATTAGTATAGGTTAAAATGGTTTTATGAGAGGTTTTTGGTTGTTGATAGTGTCGTTTCTGACGACGGGAAGCTTTGGACAAAAGAGCCAGGCACAGCAAGGCAAAAAACCGGGCTTGGCTTTGTATGAAAGTGGGTTCCTGAAATTTGCTGATACACACAAAATAGATGCCTTAAAAACTGCTTTAATAGACTCGTTCGATATTTACGACGATGCCAATTTCAAAATAGCACACATTGACGCCGAAGAGCTTGCCGAGTTTAGCTTTGAAACGTTTATGCCCGCTTTGAATAGTATTCTGGAAAAGAGAAATTTTAAACTATCGGTAAAATCAGCCCCCGACTACCAAAAAAGCTACAAAGTGTCCATCAATGGTACAGTAGTGCAGCTATACACCGAGCAAGATCTGAAAAGCAGCGCATTCTGGGAAACTGCCCCACGCAATTTTTTCAAAGAGGTCAATCTTCAATTGCACAATGCCCAATTGCCGGAAACTTTTTATCTGTTGTACGGCGGTAACGATTTGCACGTGCTGTTGCTCACTGCCCCGCAACAAAAAATAATCGTTCAACACTACAAGGGTAAACCCAATGAAATTCCCTACCTGCCTTAAGAGGAGTAAGCAGGGTATTATTTGTAACCCGGTGACGGGAATGAATATTGAATTCCCCCGCACACAATACCTTTAGTAAGCAGACCGAATTCACTAAAAATGGAAACTTCTTTCGAGACTTTGTACTTGGCACCAAATAAATCTATAACAACCATTGGGCCCGATGCGCTCACATCAATGCTAGGAACACGATACCTGTACTGAATATCAGTTAAATCTACTCCCAAGGTTACTTTCATATAACCAACGCTCAAACCACTGTATAATGCCCAGTTGCTCCTGTTCATCCAGTAAACAGTACCATGGGCACCCACAAAATAGTAAGAACCATGCCAAGCATAATTGAATAATGGAGAACCATTATCGTAATAAGTTTCTGTGTTTGCCTTTGCCGAACTGTATGAAATAAGTCCGCCCACACCAAACATTCTGGTCAATTGGTACTCGTAACCAAAATTTATGGGTCCAAAAGTTTTGCCTATCGGGAATAAAATACTGGGTGCGCCATAGCTCAAAGACAGGGAGTGTGTCTTTTTTTCAAAGGTCATGGGCTTGGTGTTTTTACCAATAGCATTCGACTGTAATGATATAGACATCAAAGCCAATGTTGCCAACGTTTTTACTAGGGTAGTTGTCTTCATTCTTAAAATAAATTAGTGTTTGCTGGTAGCTAGTTTTTTCCTGATTCGGCTAAGAGTTTCCATATTTATACCCAGGTAAGAAGCGATATACTTCAACGGCACCCGAAGTACCAACGATGCATGATGTTCGGTAAGGTAAACGTACCTTTCTTCAGCACTTTGGCGGCGCAGAAGGTATAGACGGTCTTCGCTGCGCATAAAATATTGTTCGGTAATAATTCTGGCAACAAAGTTGAATTCAATGAATTCGCGATAAATCTTCTGCAAATTATCGTGATGAATGCGTGCAATGGTGCAGTTTTCAATGGTTTCTATATACTCGTAGCCCGGCACCCGTGCAAAGAAACTTTTTACAGAAAGTATCATCTGGTTTTCTTCCGAAAAGCGGGAACAAACTTCTTCGCCATCTTTCAGATAGTACATTCTTGCTATACCTTTGAGCACAACAAATACGTAGTCGCAACGTTCACCGTCTTTTAAAAGTAAAGTCTGCTTGGGCACCTCAATTACTTCTAAATTTTTTTCGATAGTCTCTGCCAATTGCTCGTTGAGCGGGTAGAAACTATTGAGAAACTGCATCAGGCTTTGTAACATAACACTTCAGGTTTTGCAAGAATGTCTAATATTAACCTAGCTAATGTACCATTATTTCAACAAAAAAGTGCTGATTTCTCACCAAGCAGCAACCAAATGTCTCAAAAGGGCACTTTTTAATCTTTTAATAACACCTTTTTCTGATTTGTGTGTATGTTGTATTTGTATAATACTTACCTTTGCACCCTGAAATAAAGATCGCCCTTCCTGATCGCTCCGTTGGGAAGGGTTATTTGTTGCAAAAGCAGCCCTAATTTCGGCTGTCAGGGGCATTAAAAATAAATATGGATATTCGCAATATTGCCATTATCGCGCACGTTGACCATGGCAAAACCACTCTAGTAGACAAAATCCTCCATTCTACAAATGTGTTCAGAGATAATCAGGAAACTGGTGAACTCATCATGGACAATAACGAGCTTGAAAGGGAAAGAGGTATCACCATTCTTGCTAAAAACGTTTCTGTAACGTACAAAGGTGTTAAAATCAATGTAATCGATACTCCGGGCCACGCCGACTTCGGTGGTGAGGTGGAAAGGGTATTGAAAATGGCTGACGGCGTTTTGTTGTTGGTCGATGCATTTGAAGGTCCTATGCCGCAAACACGTTTCGTGTTGCAAAAGGCACTAGCCCTAAACCTGCACCCAATTGTTGTAATTAACAAAGTAGATAAGCCAAACTGCCGCCCTGAAGAAGTGCATGATGCAGTTTTCGAATTGTTCTTCCAGCTTGATGCTACTGAAGAACAACTTGACTTCCCGACATTGTACGGTTCTTCAAAACAAGGCTGGTTCAATACATCACTCACGCCAACTGAAGATATCACTCCGGTGTTAGACACTATCCTCGAGAAAGTGCCGCCGCCAAATGTGGTTGAAGGTCCGTTACAGTTACAAGTAACATCACTCGACTATAGTTCGTTCCTCGGTCGTATCGCAATTGGTAAAGTTACCCGCGGTACTATTCGCGAAAACCAACAGGTGATGCTTTGCAAACAAGACGGCACTATGGTGCGCAGCAAAGTAAAAGAACTGTATGTGTTCGTTGACATGGGTAAAAAACGTGTTGATTCGGTAAATTGCGGTGACATTTGCGCTGTAGTAGGTATCGAAGGCTTCCAGATTGGTGAAACAATCGCTGACTTCGAAACACCTGAAGCAGTTCCAGTGATTCCGATTGACGAACCAACAATGAACATGCAGTTCTCAATCAACAACTCACCTTTCTTCGGTAAAGAAGGAAAATTCGTTACCAGCCGCCACATTCGCGACAGGTTAATGAAGGAGTTGGAGAAAAACCTCGCATTGAGGGTGCATGAAACCGACGACGCTGATAAATTCCTTGTGTATGGTCGTGGTATCCTTCACTTGAGCGTACTTGTTGAAACAATGAGGCGTGAGGGTTACGAGTTAACTGTTGGTCAGCCGCAAGTAATTATCAAAGAAATCGACGGCAAAAAATGTGAACCATACGAGATTCTCGTAGTTGACGTGCCTGCTGAATTCAGTGGTAAAGTAATTGACCTTGTAACACAACGTAAAGGTGAAATGCACATCATGGAAACTAAGGGCATGATGCAACACCTTGAGTTTGATATTCCTTCACGTGGTTTGATTGGTTTGCGTAGCCAAATGTTGACCAACACACAAGGTGAGGCTGTAATGGCACACCGTTTCGCAGAATACAAACCTTACAAAGGTTTCATTCCGGGCAGAAGCAATGGTGTATTGGTGTCAAAACTAAACGGACTTGCAACAGCATACTCTATCGACAAATTACAAGACAGGGGTGCATTCTTCGTTGACCCAATGCAAGAAGTATATGGTGGTCAGATCATTGGTGAACACATTAAACCGGGAGATCTGGTTGTGAATGTTGTAGAAGCTAAAAAACTCACCAACATGCGTGCAAGTGGTAGCGATGACTCAGTTCGTATCGTTCCAAAAATACTTATGACACTTGAAGAGTGCATGGAATACATTCAACCTGACGAGTGCATTGAGGTAACTCCTCAAAACATCCGTTTGCGTAAAATTATGCTTGACGAAGAAGACCGTAAGAAATACGCTAAAATGCTTAAAACCGAAGCATAGTCTTTAATTGATATTTTTTGAATGACAGCCTCGCGAAAGCGGGGCTGTTGTGTTGTTGGGGGGGATGATTTTCTAAGTGTCTGATTCTTTTCTTCCTGTATTTTCAAAAAATATTGAAAATACAGGAAGATTTTGTAGCTTTGTGGTGAATTAATCGAAAGGCTATGAAAACGCTGTTTCATCATGTGTTGATTTTCGACCACCAATGTCCCTTGTGTAAGACTTACACGGGTGTTTTTATTAAGGCGGGGCTGCTGGAATCCAAGGGGCTCAAACCCTATAACGAAATTGAGGGCGAAAACTATACCCAGCTTGACCTTGACCGTGCAAGAAATGAAATCGCCCTAGTTAACACCCAAACTGGTGAAGTAACTTATGGGCTTGACAGTCTTTTGAAAATAGTAGGCAATGGCATCCCTTTACTTAAACCTGTTTTTGAAACAAGTGCTTTTCAATGGTTTTTTAGAAGGCTGTATAAGTTCATTTCTTTCAACCGAAAAGTAATTATACCCACCGATGCCAACACGGACAGGTGCATACCTGATGTGAATGTAAAA
Organism: Chitinophagaceae bacterium; assembly: GCA_947454235.1. Taxonomy (GTDB): domain Bacteria; phylum Bacteroidota; class Bacteroidia; order Chitinophagales; family Chitinophagaceae; genus Flavipsychrobacter. Next base: position 39,577 of record CANGIY010000001.1, on the reverse strand, counting down.
TACCGCTGGGTATTCATCGTATTTGCCTGGCTTGTTACCTCATTGGTACTTACGCATTATTCTGCGCACCTTGCTGGTCTTATTCCTGTCAGCCGCTTCTTTAGGGAGTTTATGATATGTGGCGGTCAAATTCTTTTTCAGGGTGTTCTAATGAACTTTATCGCTAAGCCTATAACACTCGACTATCTGGGTAATATGATGACAATATCATTGGCGGGTAGCTTAGTGCTGCTGGTTGGTGAGGGTGTATGTCGCTTATGCCATGTAACAAGCCCGCTGGTTTACGCTGCCATTTTTATGGGCACAGCAGGATTGATGTTGCTCGAACACCTACGCCGCATGAAATTGTTGCACCTGCCACTTTTGGCATCATTGGGGTGGGTTGTTTATAGAATCATTGTCTTAATCATCATCACATTATGAAACCAATCAACAAAATAGTATTGGCGGGCGGCACAGGTCAGATAGGAAAAGCGCTTGCTGAATTTTACAAAAACAAAGCACAGGAAATCATTATTCTCAGCCGGACAGCCAAACCCGATAAGGGCAATACTAAAACTATTGTATGGGATGGTGCCACTCAAGGCACGTGGACTAAAGCTCTTGAAGGCGCAGATATGCTGATAAACCTGACAGGTAAGAACGTAAATTGCCGTTACAATGAGCAAAATACAACCGAAATTATAGCTTCAAGAGTTCATTCAGTCAACGCACTAGGGGCAGCAATCAGTGGTTGTAAAAATCCCCCTAAACTATGGGTGCAACTTGCCTCTGCAACTATCTACCGCCATGCTGAAGATAGAACGATGGATGAATTTGACGGCGAACTGGGCTTTGGTTTTTCAGAACAGGTGTGCAGACAATGGGAGCAAACATACAATGAAGCAATAGCAAAATGCTCCGGGACGCGCAATATCGTCTTACGCACCAGTCTGGTACTCAGCAAAAACGAAGGCGTGTTTCCGAGATTGAAGAATATGGCAAAATGGGGGCTGGGTGGCAGGCAAGGCAATGGCCGCCAATGGGTAAGCTGGATTCACGAAGATGATGTAACTGGAATAATTGATTGGCTGCTCAATAATCCAAATCTCAATGGCGTATTCAACTGCACTGCTCCAAACCCCATTAAGAATACAGAATTTATGGCATTGTTCAGAAAGGCACTCCGTGTAAAATTTGGACTACCTGCACCAAATTGGATGATGGAACTGGGAGCATTATTAATTGGCACTGAAACGGAGCTAGTGCTTAAAAGCAGATGGGTACTGCCAACTCACGCACTTAAGGAAGGCTATCAATTCAAATACCCGACACTGGAAAGTGCATTAAAAAACTTGACGCACAAGTAGCCCTCTAAACACCTCCTATCGCTTCATCTACAACTGATTTGAAACCCATAAAATCAGCGTTAGAAAAAGGAAACTTTGGAACAAAATTTTGACTTCGTTCTACAAGAGATGGGAAGTTAGACTTACCCTGCTCACCAGCCATAAACGTTCCATTTTCAGCAAGGCTTTTGGCAAGGTATTCTTGCTCTGTTTGTCCGGGTGTAGGTACAACAATGGCTTTTTTGCCCATGGCTACCAGATCCATTAGGGTTGAATACCCGCTTCGTGAAATAACCACCTTTGCTTTGGCTATTAAGTCAAACAATGTCGTTTCATCAGGCTGGGAATAATATGTAATACCCCCTTCTTCGGGCAATGCAGCATCCTTACTCCATGTACCACCTACAATAGTGATATGCTTACCGCCAGCTTTAAACTGCTCCCTCAATTCTTGCTCAAATATAGACCGCTGCGGTTCTGGCCCCGAAAGGAGCGCGAGAGTAAAGTTGCCTTCGTTCGTCACAGGTTGGTCTGCATACCTGCTCAACAACCCAATGTATTTCATGTTTGAAGGCAAAGAACCGGGATGCGCTAACTTACCTGCAAGTCCGGGAGCGGTAGCCACATCAGGCACCCAAACCTCTGAAAACTTGTTCAGCAAACTGTAATGATACTTTTGAACCACCATATCGCCCAGTGCGCCAACACCAGTCATAATTTGCAACTGGTGCGTGAGAATAACGCTATTTATATCGCTGGCGTACAAACCATACCTGTTGTCACTTATGATTAAATCGGGTTGTATTGTCGTAACATTTTTCTTGAGCCACTCATGCTCGGTTTTTATTTTCTTACCCAACTGCGTGAGTTGGGCTGCAATAGTGAGTTTATTGCCCAGCTTTGATGTGCCGTAAACGATATCATAACCATCTAAATCCACCAACTCCAGTTGCGGGAATCGGCTGCTGATATAGGCCTGCTGGTTTTTGTTGCCGGCAAACACTACATGTACATGGCTTTCAATCAGGTATCTGATAATAGGAACACAACGGGCAGTATGACCCATACCCCAATCAAGGGGTGCAACAAGTGCCCGTTTTAATTTGGATTTTGCCAATTATTCCTATTTTTACAAAAGTAAAAGTTATGAGAAAAAGAACGGGTAGGTTTATTGCTTATATTTGTTTAAGTCTTTTTGCTTTAGAATTTTTGGCAGGGTGTATTTCAGAAAGCAAACGTTGCGGTTGCGATAGCGATCTTTCTAAACATTACAGGAAAGCAAAATACAGAAGACGTTAAAATAGTACGCATTATGTGGAAAGAGAAAAATTTTCACTTCAAATATGTAAAGAATATTCTGGCAACAGATGTCACGTCGGCATTGTTTTTAGATGCTTTTATGAAGAAAAATTTGCTTTCAAAAAAATATCTTGAAAATTTAGAAGTTGCCGATCTCAACAGTTACAAGCTTATTACTAAGTGGCAAAAAGTGCGTAAATCGTTGCAGGTTGATGGTCGAACGCCATTTGTTTTTTTTATAGGCAAAAATTAAAAAGCGCATTTACGGTTCCATTTTCCCCGTTGTGTTTGTACAAAATGCGTAACTTGTTCCAGTTCAGGTTATGGTACTCAATTATGTTTGGATCGGCTTTTTTGTGATCGGCTTTGTGGTCGCATTGATTAATGTGTTCATCACAGGAGATTTTACGCTGCTTTCCAACATGCAAAAAGCACTCTTCGAGGCAGCTAAAAACGGTTTCGAAATTTCACTGGGTCTTACCGGTGTTATGACGTTGTGGCTTGGAATCATGAAGATAGGGGAAAAGGCGGGCGCCATTAATTATTTAGCAAAACTGGTAGCGCCATTGTTCCGGGTGTTGTTTAAAGATGTGCCTGCAGGCGATGCCGCACACGGCAATATTGTCATGAATCTATCGGCAAATATGCTGGGGCTCGACAATGCAGCAACGCCGCTTGGGCTAAAAGCCATGAACGACCTGCAAGCCCTAAATCCCGAGAAGGAAAGCGCTTCAAACGCTCAAATCATGTTCCTGGTGTTGAATACGGCAGGAATTACGCTCATTCCAACTTCTGTAATCGTGATGCGGCAAACCATTGCTTTAGAGCAAAAAGTCGCCAACTTCAATGCTGCCGATATCTTTTTACCTACCCTCATTGCTACATTCATCGCATTCATTTCAGGTATTTTAATTGTTTCAGCTTTTCAGCGCATCAATATTTTCAAATTACCTGTGTTGCTGTTCGTTGGATTTTTTGCAGGGCTAATTGCAATTATGCACTACAGTCTTTCGCACCTGCCCGCAGAAAAAGTGAGCGCGACCATGGGGGCAATTGGCAGCGGAGTGATACTAACCATTATATGCCTCTTCCTGATTGCAGGAGCCATTAAGCGACAAAACGTCTACGAAAACTTTATTGAGGGTGCAAAAGAAGGGTTTCAGGTAGCCACACGCATAATACCTTACTTGGTTGCTATGCTTGCTGGTATCAGCGTGTTTCGCGCATCGGGCTGTATGGATTTCATGGTGAACGGAATCAGTAATTTATGTGCAATGTGCGGACTCAATACCGATTTTGTACCTGCATTACCGGTTGCGTTTATGAAGCCCCTGAGTGGTGGTGGTGCGCGCGGACTGATGGTTGATGTAATGAAACACTACGGTGTGGCGTCCTTCCCCGGAAAAGTTGCAGCGATTATACAGGGTTCAACAGAAACGACTTTTTATGTGCTTGCTGTATATTTTGGTAGTGTGCAAATCAAGAATACCCGTTACGCACTTGCGGCAGGGTTACTAGCTGATGTACTGGGGTTAATTGCGGCCATCATAGTCGGGTATATCTTCTTCCACTAATTTTTAGCGGGCACCTTTTTTCTTCCGGCAGGCATCGCTGCAATATTTTACTTCGTCCCAGTTTTTCTCCCACTTTTTACGCCACGTAAACGGTCTGTTACAAACAATGCAAACCTTTGACGGCAAAAATTCTTTCTTAATAGCTTTCATTGGTCATAAATCTTAACGGTGCAGTTGCGTACATTGCCGCGCCATAAAAGCTCTGCAATTTAGCGCAAACAACAAGTCTGAAAAAATATGTTTGGTTATCTGCTTTCGGTTCACTCGCTTAATCGCTACATCGTATTAGTGTTGCTCATTGTGATGCTAGTGAGATGCAGGCGAATGAGGAATGCCGAAAAATATTCCCACCTTGATATCAGATTGACACATCTGCTTACATGGAGTGCTTTGATTCAGCTCGCAGTCGGTGTGGCGTTATACGCCCAAAGTCCGCTCATCAGGTATTTCTACGCCAGTTACCCCGAGACATTGCATGTAAGGCCTGCAAGATTTTTTAGTATGGAACACAGTACAGTAATGTTCATGAGCTTGCTGGCAATGATTCTATTCAATCTTTTACATAAGCCAACTGTTGGTAAGTATAAAAAGCAGTTCCGGTGGTATCTGGTCATTCTGATCCTAATTTTTGTGAATGTTCCCTGGCCCTTTTCGCCTGTAGTTGCTCGCCCTTGGCTGACTCTTATTTTTTAATGGAATGATTTATTTGCATTTCGGTAATATTTTCTTAACGATGCCGTCATAGTGTGTGGGTAGTTTTGCACAACAACTCATTCAAACTTACGCCGATGGCAAAGAGGGAAGTAGATATAGTGGTGATTTCAGATGTGCATCTGGGTACCTATGGCTGTCATGCAAAAGAGCTTCTTCAATACCTCAAAACCATCAAGCCTAAAGCTGTAGTACTCAATGGCGACATCATAGACATCTGGCAGTTCAGTAAAAGATATTGGCCTGCGTACCACATGCTGGTTATCAAGCATTTAGTGGGTTGGGTTGCAAAAGATGTTCCTGTTTATTTCATTCCAGGCAACCACGATGAAATGCTGCGAAAATTTAAAGGATTTTCTTTGGGTTCGCTTGCCATTACCAACAAGCTTTCATTAAAAATTGACAACAAAAAGGTGTGGGTTTTTCATGGCGATGTATTTGACGTGGTGATGCAACACTCGAGATGGCTGGCAAAACTGGGCGCTGTTGGCTACGATGCTCTTATTTTAATCAATAGTCTGGTGAACTGGGTGTCGAATAAAATGGGGCGCGGTAAGATTTCCCTATCGAAGAAAGTAAAGAACAGTGTCAAAAGCGCAGTAAAATTCATCAATAATTTTGAAGATACGGTTTGTAGTATAGCTATTGAAAACGGATATGATTATGTAATTTGCGGGCATATCCATCACCCCGAACTAAAAGAGGTTGTGACCGAAAAAGGACGAGTCACCTACCTTAACTCCGGCGACTGGATTGAAAATTTATCAGCCCTTGAATACACAGCCGGCTCGTGGAGTGTGTACCGATATGCGGAAGACCCTGTTGCTCAAGCAGTTGATATTGAAAAGAAAAAGCAGAAAAAAGAAAGTGCCAAAGAGCTCATGGCAAGTTTGTTACTTGAACTGAACATGACTCAACAGCCTTCTTTCGATATCAAAGAAGTTAAAGTAGCATAGAAAAAAATTGAAAATACTATTAGCAATACAAGGAACCGGCAATGGACACCTGAGCCGTGCCAGAGATATTTATCCGGAATTGGCAAAATATGGCGATGTTGATGTACTCATTAGCGGCATTCAGGCTGATGTAGATACCCCCTTCCCGGTTAAATACAAGAAATACGGACTGAGTTTCATATTTGGTAAAAAAGGTGGTATCGACTTTGTAGGAACGGCCAAAAAATTGAAACTGTTTCGTGTTTCGAGAGAAGTGAAAGACATGCCCGTCGAGCAATACGACCTCGTCATTAATGATTTTGAGCCCGTTACAGCATGGGCTTGCCACCGCAAAAAACTTCCTTGCATCTCGCTGAGCCACCAATGTGCAGTGCTTCACCCACTTTCTCCCAGGCCTGAAAAAAAGGATATACTAGGAGAGCTTGTCCTGAGCAGGTATGCACCAGTAACCGCTGAATATGGTTTTCATTTTAAGGCGCTTGATAAAAATATCTTCACGCCTGTTATCAGGAAAGAGATAAGGAGTGTTGAGCCTACCAACGAGGGACATTATACTGTTTATCTGCCTGCTTATGGCGATGAGATTTTCATGAAATACTTCACGCAATTCCCAGATGTGCAATGGCAGGTGTTTTCCAAGCATGCGAAGGAAGACTACGTTCATCAAAACATCTCAATTAAAAAGGTGAACAACAAAGCCTTTGTGGAAAGCATGGCAAGCAGTGCAGGCGTATTGTTAGGAGCGGGTTTTGAAGGTCCTGCTGAAGCGATGTTCCTTGGGAAAAAAGTGTGTGTAGTACCTATGCAGGCACAATACGAGCAGCAATGCAATGCTCTGGGAGCCCAAATGATGGGAGCTTCAATCATAAAATCGCTCAATGGACCATCAATGGAAAAGTTGGGTGACTGGCTGCGCAATGGACAAGCCATAAAGGTTGACTACCCTGACATGACTGCCGATATCATCAAAAATATCATCGACAAACACGGGAAATAGAGATTTATTCAGGTCTTGAAATTACTATCCCTAATCAGCAAAAAACTAGGGATAGTAATTGCCGTTGGTGAAGAAAAACGACCGATAGTGAATTTTTCAGGCTGTTTTCGAACTTCCCGTTATACCTTGCATTAGATTTAATTAAGAATCATACGATTAATTTAAATTCTGTTAATGCGTGAATGCCTTCAATGGGTTCAGTCATCGTTTATGTAACTTTGCACACTGAATTGAATCAAAGGTATTTGCATTGCATCAGCAGGCGTTTAATAAAACCTTATTAAATAATTTTAAAATGAATACACGTAACCTAACCAGAGTACTTTTTGTGCTCTTGACCCTTTCAACTTCTTTCGTGTTCGCACAAGCCCCTTTTATTTCTGGTATCAGTATTGATAGTGGGCTCTTAGGTACAACTATCAATATCACTGGCTCGAATCTAGGATCTAGTTCTAATGTTGTGCGTATCGGAAATGCCAAAGCAAATATTGTTGCTGCATCTTCTACCTCGCTCACTGTTACTTCTGATACAGGTTCAGTATATGGGGCCATTTCTGTAACCAATGTCAGCAGCGGCTTGACTGGTATGTTATATACCAAGTACTTCAATCCCACATTCGTTCATAACTATTTTTACTACGATAGCATTACGTTCACCAATATGAACGTCGTTTTAAATTCGGGCACACAGCCTTACACCGCACTTGCAGGCGACCTAGATGGCGATGGACTAGCTGATGTAGTGGTGAACTGCAAGGGGACAGGTGCAACGGATGGTGCCATTTACATTTACAAAAACAACTACTCAGGTGGAGGTATCACAGCGTCTTCTTTCAGTGCTCCAACTATTATCAGTACGGGTGGTACTCTGGGTAACTTTCCCACTAATATCAAAATGGTTGATTTAGATGGTGACGGGAAGCTTGACTTGCTCTTTTCAATGAAAGGTTCGCGTCGTTTGGCTGTATTAAGAAATACATCCTCTGTAGGTTCCATTTCATTTGATGCAGGCAATTTTTACTATGGTCCTTTCCTGAATGGCCCATCAGTAGTAAACTATGCTGACTATAACGCCGATGGCAAAATGGACATAGCAGTATCAAGCAATGACACAGGCAATGTCGCCATCATGCTAAATCACTATTCTGGCGGTACATGGGGTACAAGCGCTTTTGATTCGGGGAATTACTTCAATATAGGTAGTGCGAACATAAGTATGGTTACAGCCGATTTTGACGGCGATCTTAAACCAGATTTCGCAGTGGTGGATTCTACTTCAAAGCTAATTTCGATTTATAGAAATATTAGCTCTGGTGGCACATTGGCTTTTGCAAGTCCGGTGCAATTCAATAGCGGTAATAACCCTGTCGATATTCAGGCAGGAGACTTAAATGGTGATGGTAAAATGGATTTGATTGTTACTAATTCACTTTCTGATAGTGTCAGTTTGTTTCAAAATAATTCTAGCACAGGTACTATTTCATTCGCCTCAAGAGTTAGTTTTCACACCCAATATCCGGTTGGTGCTGCAATTTGCGACTTGAATGGAGACGGGAAACTGGATTTTGCTGTAACCAATACAGTACTCGGTCAGGTAAGTGTTTATGAAAATATTGGTACTCCTGGAGGTACAATCTCAACTTCTTATTTTAGTCTAAATACACAAGTTATTGCTGGAACAGTACCGATCGGAGTTACAGCCGGTGACGTAAACAACGATGGTTACCCTGACTTAATTGTTGGTAATAGAAATATTGCTGGAACCGGAAAAGTGAGTATTCTTGTAAACTACCCAATTCCGGTAATTGCGCCTATTGTTGGAGATACATCTTTTTGCTTTTCTGCAGGTTCAAGTGATTACACTGATTCGATAACCGGCGGATACTGGTATTTGTCTAACACAACAGTTGCAACAATCAATGCAACCGGGCATTTAACTTTCATCACACCGGGTATAGATACTATATACTATACTGTCACTAAAGGCGGTGACACTAACCGCGTTTATAAGGTGGTAAGAATTGATGGGCTTCCACATGTTTCGGCAATCTCCGGCACCTTGGTAACCTGCCCTGGTGGTCATACAACGCTTTCTGATACCGCATCGGGTGGTAAATGGTACAGCTCGAATTCTTCAGTTGTTACCATTGATAGCGTTACGGGTGTAACAACGGGTGTTGCGGTTGGTGGTTCATTAATTACTTATAGGCTCATTAATGTGTGTGGTAGAGATTCTACTACCGATAGTTTCCACGTCACCACAGTTATTGTAGTGCCTTCAATATCGGGTTCAGCCGCTCCTTTGTGTGTGGGTGATTCAGTGTTGTTGTCCGATAGTCTTTCTGGTGGTTCGTGGTCTAGCTCCGATACAACTATTGCTACTGTATCTTCCACAGGGGTTGTTCGTGCAGTTAGAACTGGCTCTGCGACTATTGTTTACAGTTACAGTACCATTTGCGGCACAAGCTCTGCATCAAGGTCGGTAGTAGTTGCTAATACTCCGGTTGCAGGTGTTATTTCGGGTAGTACTTCAGTTTGTCAAGGTGCAAACACCACCTTCACCGATGCTTCAGCAGGCGGAGTTTGGTCTTCTGATGATGCTACGATAGCAACAGTCAGTTCAACAGGTGTTGTTCGTGGTGTTGGTGGTGGCTCTACAATAATTAGTTACACTGTAACAAGTTCTTGTGGTGCATCAGCAGTTGCAATTAAAGGCATTACAGTTAATCCGCTACCTGTAGCAGGTCGCCCTATTGCAGGTGCAAGCAGTGTGTGCGTGGGCAGTAATATTTCTTTATCTGACACGTCGCATACAGGTAGCTGGAGCAGTTCAAATACTTCAATTGCAACTGTTACTACAGGCGGAGTTGTTCGTGGCGTCGCAGCAGGTTCGGTTAACATCAGGTACATCGTAACTAACGCATGCGGTTCTGATACGGCAGTAAAAGCTGTTACAGTTGCAACAACACCAGTAGCTGGTACCATCAGCGGTTCTTCAACACTTTGCGTAGGAACATCATCAACATATACTACTACCGGAACCAGTGGCTCGTGGAGCGTTTCTGACAGCACTCTTGCCTCAGTGAGCGCTGCAGGTGTTGTTACAGGACTAAGTGCCGGAACAGATACACTTTTATACACAGTTAGTAATGCTTGTTCAACAGCCGTTGCGCGCTTGGTGCTTACAATTAACTCAGTTCCTGATGCCGGCACTATTTCAGGGCAGAACTATGTTTGTCCTGGTATACCTGTAGGTCTTTCAACTACCGGAAGCGGCGGTAACTGGATAAGCACAAATACGGCAATTGCAACTGTGAGTGCGACTGGTCGTGTATCTGCAGTTACTGTTACAGGTGGTGCTGATACTATTTTATACGTTGTTACAAATACCTGCGGCAGCGATACAGCAACATTCCCAATAACAGTGCAACGATTACCAGCAACAGGTACAATTTCAGGTGCTTCAAATATTTGTGTACATGCATCAACTACGCTTACAGAAACAGCTACAGGGGGTAAATGGTATTCAGGAAGCCCTACTGTAGCAACAGTTGACAGTAACACAGGTAGTGTTACCGGAGTATCAACAGGTGCGGTTAATATCTCTTATACCATTCGTACTGTCTGCGGATCGTTCTCTGCTGTCAACTCAATGTCTATACTTGATGTGCCTGTGGCTACCCTTGTTGGTAGCACTGCGGCAATCAATTTGTGCCGCAATGCTGTTACTACATTGAAGGCAACTCCTGTTGGTAGCGGTAGCTGGTACAGCGCCCACAGCAATGTATCGCTTAGTGGTCACGGAGCTACTTCAACATTCGATTCAATTAATGTTACAGGTATTACAGTAGCAGCTGATACCGTTTATTATATTGCCCGCAACATTTGCGGAACCGACACTTCAGCAGGAAAAATCATCAATGTGAGGGCTTTGCCTGATGCTGGTACAATTGTAGGCCCTACTCACTTGTGTGTGGGTGACACCGCTACTGTAACTGATACCGCAGCAGGTGGCAGGTGGTATTCTCCAAGTACATTAAGGATGATTCTTTATCCTGATGGTGCAATTACGACGTTCGCATCTGGCTATGGAACTGTTTATTACATCGCATCGAGTACTTATTGTGGTCTAGATACAGCAACACTAGTTATCAGGATTGACAACCGCGCTTATGCAGGTTCTATTACTGGTACTGATACGCTTTGTCCGGGTGGAACTACTACGTTATCAGATGGAAGCGGTGGTTTCTCTATGACCTGGTATAGTTCTGATACTTCGATTGCAAGAGTTGACCCTACTTCAGGCGATGTTACTGGTACGGGTGTGGGTTCGGTGACTATTTACATAGTTGATTCAGTGGTGGGTTGTAATTCTGATACAGCATTTTTCCCTATGACCATCAGAATTGGTGCACCTTACGCAGGAATTATTTATGGCAATGATACTTTATGTTTAGGCAATGGTGCAACCTATTTAGATTCTGTAAGTGGAGGTCACTGGTATTCTTCAAATACGACGGTGGTTACCATAGATTCGATGACCGGTATTGCTGCAGCCAACAGAGCGGGAGCAGCTACTATTACATATACACTCTCTAACTCTTGTGGCACAGGGGTCGCGAGTAAAGTAGTTAGGGTTTATGGTAAGCCTAATTTTACTTCTTCACTTACACCTGCTCCCATCTGTGATAGTTTGTTGTTCAATTTAGCTTTGAATTCAGACTCAACACCTGTTTCTGCAAAATGGATTCGTTATGCAGTTCCTAATATCGCTAACGTGACCGATTCGGGTACTGGTGCCATTAACGAATACCTCGATTTGACCTCAAATACGCAGGCAAATACAAAGTACTATGTCACATTAAGTTACCATGGCTGTACAAGAAGCGATTCAATAACAGTAGGTGTGAAACCTGTCCCACGTTTGTTAGGTTCGCTGTATGATACAATTTGCAGCGGCGAGGCATTCCTGTTCTACGACTCTACCAACACAGGTGCCGGTACTGCGGCAACGTGGACTATGGTCGCACCAAGTACTATCTCAGCTTCAGCTTCAAGTGGTTCAGGTAACATCAACGATATACTTACGCTTTCGGGCGCGTCTTCTGCATCGGTAATGTACATTTATTCATTGACCTTCAATGGATGTTCTAACACCGAAAATATGTATGTGGTGGTAAATCCTAGCCCGGGTCAACCTAACATTTCAACACACTGCCAGGCTACAGTATGTCAGGGAAGTCTTGCATTTAACTTTGGTACAGATAGCCCGGCGACGGCAGGCGTTTATTACAACTGGTCAGCAACCAACGCTGATATTTATGCAAAAGGCATCGGTGCACAATACTGCCTTGTGAATTTCAATAATGAAGGCACTGCTGTAATTCATTTGTCAGCATATTATCCGGGAAGCAGTTGTACTACAAGTTCTGATTATATTGTGAATGTTACTCCGGGTAATAACCCAACTCAGGAAGTAATTTGGTTTGGCGGTAACTTTATTTGTAAGAACAACGAAATGGACACCTACCAATGGGGGTACGACGATAAAAACACACTTGATTCAACATTGTTATTCGGCGAGACTAACCAAGCTTACTATTGCCCTACAATCAACTATAACAAATATTACTGGGTGATGACGAGCAAATATGGCTGTACTCAAAAGTCATACTACATTGTGCCTACAAGTGTTGTTAACGTAAATGCAGCAGGTGAAGCAATGTTATCAGTTGCTCCAAACCCTAACAATGGTCAATTCTCTGTTCAGTTTGAAGATGTAACAACTTCTAAAGCACAAATCATTATCAGCAATGTGCTGGGTCAAACAGTTTACAGCAATACTATTGTTGCGGGCACTCCAATGAACATAGATGCACCGCTTGAAAATGGCATGTACAATGTTACAATTGTTGCACCATCGGGCAAATATGTGACTCGTTTCATCAAAGAATAATGGAAAGCTAAAATTTTATCTGCAAAGGGTACTGCCGCTTGGTGGTACCCTTTGTTTTTTGAATAGGGCTTGAAAACTTGGCTGATAAGGGTAAGTTTCTGCATTTTTTCAAAGCAGACGCTCCCCGGGTGTTGGGTCCTGAGGAAATCGTTAGAAAAGAATAGAGCAATTGTTGACATTTCTCTTTTCGGCTAAATCAATGCCTACGTTCAAAATAAAATCATAAAACCACAAAAAAATTTGCTGAACTACAAAAGTAGTTCTACATTTGAACTATAAAAATAGTTCAATGAAATCTTTGACGCGCGCAGAAGAGCAAATTATGAAGGTGGTTTGGGAGCTTGATGGTGGTATGTTGATGGACATAGTAGAAAATATGCCGCAGCCACAACCCCACAAAAACACCGTCGCGACTATTTTAAAAACACTGGTTGAAAAAGAGTTTGTAGGCATTGAACCAATAGGTCGATTTCACAAATACCTGCCACTGGTAAGCAAGCAAGCGTATTCTAAAAGTTCATTGGTAAATGTTGTTCGCGGATATTTTGACGGGTCGTTCAGTAGCGTAGTGTCTTTTATGGTCGATGAGCAAAACCTTTCAGTTGAAGATTTGGAGACATTACTCAATCAATTAAAAAACAAATAGCATGGGTATGGCAGCATTGTTTTTGTTTTTATCGAAAAGTTTCGTTGTATCGGCCATTTTATTTGGTTGGTATTTTGCAGTGCTGCGCGGCAGGAAAATGCATGTCTTAAACCGGTGGTACATCAATGCGCTGTTTCTGTTGAGCATTGTTGTGCCATTTACCAATTTTCATCTTTTTCAAATACCGGTTACGGTACAATCTGGGCTTTCGCCATTGATAAATGCAGCCCAAACTGGCACTTTATATGTTGGAGAGTATACGACTGTCCCATCGGCTTCTACATTATCGATGCCATTAATTGGTCTAATAATTGGAGGTTGTTTTAGTGTTGTTTTGTTGTTTAGGCTCTTAGTAAAAGTAATTTGTATTGTACGCCTCAAGTCAAAACATGAATCATACGAGGTGGGTGGTGTTGAAGTTGTGATGACCGATTATAAGCAAGCTCCATTTACTTTTTTCAGGAGTATTTTCTGGAATCGCAGTCTTCCTTTGGATGAAAATCCCGGCAACACCATATTTGCCCATGAAAAAGCCCACGTTCAGCAACTACATACTATCGATAAGCTGTTGACTCAGGTATTTACTCGTATATTTTGGTTCAATCCGTTTTTTTGGCTGGCTAAACGCGAATTGGAATTAATTCATGAATATCTCGCCGACGAAGCAGCAATCAGCGACTGTAATGTAGAGCAGTTCGCGTCTATGGTACTCGCCACTTATCAAAATGGTGTTATGTTGAGTCACGTGAGTTCGTTTTCAGCGTCAGATATTAAACGGCGTATAGCGATGTTGAGGAGGAGAGAAGCTCAACGTGGTTTGAAATTCAGGGTGTTGTTTACCTGTACAATTGTTGTTGCAGTAATGTTTATGTTCTCGTTTAGTGGGGTTACGACAAATAAACTGGGTGCCGAAAGGTCAGTAGAAAAGAAAACAATAGTTGTTTCGCTGCCCCAAGAAAGCCTTAATTCTGGTGTTTTAAGTGAGTCATCAGTCTGTTTGAAGTATGCGAGGGTGCTCAAACGTCTGGGTGTACAACGAAATCTGGATTTAAGATTATCGAATGACAACAATGGTGTTCAACCAGCATTTGCGATTGGGCTGCAACTAACCAACCTTCCCGGCACTTTACCCGAAAAGCGGGACTTTGAAATAATGGTTGCTGATGGCAGTGAGAATGCCGATGTAAGTAGCTTTTTTGGTGCCAAAATATTCAACCAACTGGCAACTATAGGATGTACCGCACCTCATGGTGCCCCCTGCAATCACCCTTCGGGCGAGCAGTGTGCCAGGTGTGGAGCTGCGACTATTGCACATGTACCCCCCCGCCAGCAACACCAATTGGCGCAATTGGGTCGAACGCACACCCCGGGTATATTGTTTGTGATTGGCAACATCAACAATACGGCACTAAGAAACCGGTTCACCGATGATGCCGAAATAGAAAAAGTGTGTAGTGCGATGCTCAATGGCATAGCCGAAGCAATCAATCAACAATATGATTCTAAGCTTGGCGCAAATGCATTGGTCGGAATGAAATTGAAAAGTCTGGGGTCTCAAAGTGTAAAACCTGCCTGCGAACAAACGAATCAACTGCCCGTTCAGGTTAAATAGGTGCAACTAAAACAAATTAACAGGAAATTATTGAATATATTACAGCATGACTGTACATGGTATTGGCATGCCTTCACGAACCAAAAAAATCGAAAAATCATGAAAAAGACAATCGCTATCGGGATCATGTTGCTTGTTTCAGTACGAGGGCACAATCAGGGAACTGCATTGAAGGAGCAGAGCCAATTTACAACCAGCTCAAAGCTTGTCAACCCCGAAAAAAATACTCCTTTTCCCTACGGTCATGCAATCAAAGAGCTTGCAACAGATAAATTGGGGCATCTTTGGTTCACCTCAACCGAAGGGTTGTATATGTACGACGGTAACGCGTTTCGAAACTACAAGGAAGTTGAAGGGCTTTCTTTAGTAGGAGCGGTTGATTTGGTACAGGACAAAGACGGCAACATTTGGGTGGGTGCAAAAGGTGGACTCGTAAAGGTTTCGATTGAAGGTACAACTCCGAAATTGGCAGGTTATGCAAAACCTACAACAACAGCGCGGAACAGTTCCGGAATATGGACAAGTGAGCCTCCAGGCAACGATTTTGTGCATAATATTTACATAGGCATGGATGGTACTGCATGGTTTGGCTCTGGTTACAAATTGTACTACCTCGATGTAACAACCAAAAAAATTATAGAGACTGCTTTTGGTGGCTTTCAGTACGATAAAAGGAAAAAAGCGGGAAGGGGCAATATTGACGACTTTGGCTTTCAAGGTATGCAGGAAGATGCAGAGGGCAATTTTCTGGTAGCTGAAGCTGCTTGTGAAGGGGAGCAGGCAACTTACCTGATTCATAAGGCAGATAAATACAATCCGTGTTTCACTTTAAAATGCAATCACAACCTCTCAAACGCCAAAGAAAAAGATCAACATAAAAATAACCTTGAAAAGATCTTTCACCTTGTGAAAGTGAAGGGAACAGATAAGTCAGTTGCATTTTATTCCAGCTTTAAAATGCGAAGTGGTGAGATTTATTATGCGGGTCAGGGTTTAAACAAGTTGGTGAACGGACAATTCGTATCAGTAATGAGTAGCACTGAGCTAGATAAAGACATCATTACAAAACTATTTCAGGACTCTAAAGGCAACCTATGGTTTGGTACCGCTGAGGGCATGAATTTCGAAGGCAAAGGCGTTTATTTCTATAATACAACGACTCACCAGCTACAGAACTTTGATAAAGCAGATGGGCTGTTGAGCGGTTTGCCTTTTAGTAACAACGTCGTTACCTGCATTGCCGAAGACGGGAATGGTAAAATTTGGGTAGCGGGTGATGCGGGGCTTAGTTTCTTTGCAAAATACCCTGAAAAAGGTAAAAGACCAGTTATAAAAACACTAGAAAAAGCAGATGGGATGGACGAAAGCCATATCTATTCAATCGTAAGTGATAAAACCGGGAACATTTGGTTTGGAACGTGGAACCTCGGCTTGTTTGGTATTAAAGCCGATAAACTCAATAAGTACACCGAATAATGTAAATTCTGGTCTGAGTTCTGGTTCAAGGATTCCCTTGGACCCCATTTTCAGGCAGATTTGCTTCCGGGTTGGTGGATAAAAGTATATGATATTTTCTCCAATGCCGGGTATGATGGTTGTTTATTTGACTAGTGTAGAAGCTACTTAATGAATTTTTTAAAAGAACCACCATTAATATTGCCTTTAGGCGCAAGGTATTTTAAAGCAAATAGGCGTTTTCAAATCTTTTTGGTCAGTTAGATAACTGCCTGAACCTAAAGTAAGCAACAAAGGTGGAGACTAACAATATTGTTAGCAGCAAGGGTAACATTTTGTATTCCTTTTTTTGAATATGAACAATAAGTCCGCCTACCATTATTGCACTAAATCCGGAAGCTGCAATCGGTGTTAACACCGGGGAAATTCCCGACAACCATGGCAGTATGATACCAATACAACCCAGCCATTCTAAGATGCCAAGAATTCGAATGGGAACAATAGACCCATCGGGTTTAATATGCCCGTCAGCTATGTGTTGTTGCTTACTGCTGGCTATTTTCCCAAAACCGGGTACAATAAATACTACTGCAAGGCACACTTGCAAAATCCAAAGCATGGTATTCATGTCAAATGGTTGTTAGGTAATTCAAATGTATTATAGCTTAAGATAGAGGGTGTAAAGCTATAACAATAGCTGACCTCCTGGTGGGTATCGCAAAATCAATTCCTTACAATCAAATGTACTGAAAAATAGTTGGTAAAAACCATGTAACCCTGTACTGCAAAGTGTTTCAGAGAACTTTAAACAAGTGAAATTTTGCTATTCTTTTCACATTTTGTCAAATTAAATCCTTGTATGCCTATTGAATGAATCTAACCCAGTTATTTTACGCGTTTGCTAATAAGTGATCGCACATTCATCCATTTGCCGTAAATTCACGAATTATGTTTGTGGGGTTGAGAAGATTAATATTACTGTTGTTGGTTGGTTGCTTCAGTTGTTTGCAGCCAGCTCAATGTGCACAAAGGAGCTTTGAAAAATACCTTTACTATATCAATAAAGCAGAGGCTGAACTGATGGGTGAGCATTTCAAAGTAGCAAGTAAGTACTACGATTCAGCGCTTATTGTGTGGACACATCCCTTTGCGCAAGACCTTGTTAATCAGTTGATATGTGCCAGTCACGACTCTGATTATGCATCGGTACACTATTGTGCAAGGAAATTGATTCACTTGGGGTGCCCGCTCTCGTTTTTTGTAAAACCTACATATTTAAACGGTTTCAGGAATACCCGTTATTTCAAAATACTGATTTGGGAGTACAGCAAGTTCAGGCCCGAATTCACCCACAAGAACAACTGGAATATGCGCACCCAGATTGAACTTCTGGTAGCAACCGATGAGCTAAATGTCATTCAAGCACAAGCCAACAAATCGAATTATACAGGTGACGACACTGTGCGGGAGACACTCGATCGTTTATTCAAAAATGGTTACCCAAACGAATACGACTACGGTGTTTTTATGCGCGATGATACCACAATTGCAACCGAAGATCCACTGCTTCCTGTGCTAGCCCACAATTATGGCAAATATGACACCATCGGACTCACAGACACCACTAGAAAATGGCACGACTATACACAGTTACTGTCCGAAGGCATAACAAAGGGCACACTGCACCCTGAAGCATTCGCATGGCTCAATGACAAGGCGGGTATCTACAAACAAGGTGCAGGTTTTGGGGAATATGATGTATTGGTACTTGGAGACGATAAAAAATACTACACACCAATACATGATAGTGCAATGGCTGTTTCAATTGACAGCAATCGATTGAGGCTTGGTTTACTACCCCATTCAGCACAACTGACAAAGATGGAGTATGCGTTGAAGCATCAGAAGGCTTTCACCTATTTGCGGCACCCAACAGTGTTCCTTCACCGTAAAATGGGCGATGCTGAAGATAAAACGTTGTACCAGGAAACAGGTTTAAAGGAAGATTGAGAGGGGTTTGGGCGTAAATTCATGATACTCCACAACTCATTTTTTGCTTACTTTGGCATGAATTATGCTGCAAAAGGCTAAAGCTTATTAAAAGATGGCACAAACAATTTTAGTTATAGATGATGAGCGCGCGATAAGAAGAACGCTGGGTGAGATTTTGAGTTTCGAGGGTTTTGTGGTAGAAGAGGCAGCGGATGGTGAAGAGGGAATGAAAAAAATAAAAGACAACAACTACGATTGCATACTCTGCGATATTAAAATGCCAAAAAAAGACGGTATCGAAGTTCTTCAATTTGCGAAAGAAGAAAAGCCTGATACCCCTTTTATCGTAATATCAGGGCACGGAAATATTGATACTGCTGTTGAAGCAGTGAAAAAAGGAGCCTTCGACTATATATCAAAACCCCCCGATCTGAACCGCCTTTTGATTACCATTAGGAATGCAATGGATAAAAAATCGCTGGTGACCGAGACCAAACAGCTTCGTAAAAAAGTGAACAAGGAATCGGAGATGATAGGTGAGAGTGAGGGTATGGGCGAAATACGCACGACCATTGCCAAGGTTGCACCTACCGATGCACGTGTACTTATAACCGGAGAAAACGGTGTGGGTAAGGAAATGGTAGCACGTCAGTTACACCAGCTCAGTAACAGAGCCAATGGTCCAATCATTGAAGTGAACTGCGCAGCTATCCCATCTGAGTTGATAGAAAGTGAGCTATTCGGACACGAGAAAGGGTCGTTTACATCAGCCATAAAACAACGCCTTGGCAAGTTCGAACAAGCATCGGGCGGCACTCTGTTTTTGGACGAAATTGGTGATATGAGCCTAGATGCGCAAGCCAAAATGTTGCGCGCATTGCAGGAGGGAAAAATAACGCGCGTTGGCGGTGAAAAGGAAATCAAGGTAGATGTGCGCGTAATAGCCGCTACCAACAAAAACCTGCTCGAAGAAGTTGAAGCGAAGAAATTCAGGCTCGACTTGTACCACAGGTTGAGCGTCATTCTCATTCATGTACCTTCGCTGAATAACAGGCGCAGCGATATTCCGGCATTGGTCAATAAGTTTTTGCAAGATTTGTGCGACGATTACAAACAGCCATTGAAAACAATTGACAAAGCAGCCATAGAAGCGTTGCAGCAACACAACTGGACAGGCAATATCAGGGAACTCAGGAATGCGGTTGAGCGACTGGTGATACTTTCTGATAGCAACATTACTGCGAAAGATGTACAGATGTATATTTTAAGATAACAGCAACGCATTTATTTAATACCGAAATTTGCAGCACCAACAAAATACAAGCATCGAGCAATGATAATGTACGGAGCCAGTGGGCATGGGAAAGTGATTCTGGAAATATTGGAGAGCATGAGTGAACCGAATATTCAAGTGTGGGACGATGGCGACAAAGCGAACATGTGGGAATATAAAATACAGAAGCCTGCTCCGGCAGGTACGCCTGTAGAAGATAAACTTGTGATAAGTATAGGTGCTAATGCAACCAGAAAGCGCGTGGCAGAGCGGCTTGCACCTCAGGTAAGCTTTGGGACGGCAATACACGCCGATGCTTTTATTTCAAAACGTGCCACAATTGCCGAAGGAACTGTTGTAATGGCGGGGGTTCGCATTAACCCCGATGTAACTGTAGGTAAACACTGCATTGTAAATACCTGCGCTTCAATTGACCACGACTGTGTGCTGGAAGATTTTGTCCATATATCACCCAATGCTACCCTGAGCGGTAATGTTACAGTGGGCGAAGGAACGCATGTAGGTGCAGGGGCATCAGTGATACAAGGTATTAAAATAGGTAAATGGTGTACAATAGGTGCAGGCGCCGCAGTAATTAGGGATATACCCGACTATGCTACTGCGGTAGGTTGCCCTGCAAAAGTGATTAAAACAAAACAATAAAAACTACTAAATAACACAACAATGAATCCGAAAATTTGGTTATCCTCACCTCACATGGGTGGCAGAGAAGAGGTTTTTGTAAAGGAGGCTTTCGATACCAATTGGGTGGCACCACTGGGGCCGAACGTGAATGGCTTTGAGCAAGATTTATCGAAATACATGGGTGGTGTTTCGCACGTTGCGGCACTCAGCTCGGGTACAGCAGGCTTGCATCTGGGACTTATTTTGCTCGATGTGAAAGCGGGTGATGAGGTTATTTGTCAAAGCATGACATTTTCCGCATCGGCCAATCCGATTGCTTACCAGGGCGCTACGCCTGTTTTTGTAGACAGCGAGACCGACACATGGAACATGTCGCCCGAGCTACTTGAACAAGCAATTAAAGACCGCATAGCTAAGGGTAAAAAGCCAAAAGCCATTATACCTGTGCATTTGTATGGCATGCCTGCAAAAATGCACGAGATAATGGAGATTGCGGCTCGCTACGAGATTCCAGTATTGGAAGATGCTGCTGAAGGTTTGGGCTCGCATATCAATGGCAAACAATGTGGCACTTACGGGAAAATAGGTGTTTTATCGTTCAACGGCAATAAAATCATCACTACTTCGGGTGGCGGTGCTTTGGTTGCCGATGATGCTGCACTCGTTGAACAAGCACGTTTCCTTTCTACGCAGGCGCGCGATGCTGCACCGCACTACCAGCACTCTAAAATTGGTTACAACTACCGCATGAGTAACATTTGTGCCGGTATTGGCCGTGGACAAATGGAAGTACTCGACCTTCGCATCAGTCAGCGTAGGGCTGTATATGATAAATACGTACAACGCTACAATGGCGCAAAGGGTATCACATTTGTGGCTGAACCACAGGGCTATTTCAGCAATCGTTGGTTGACTACTATACTCATTCACCCTAAACAGGCGGGCTATACAAGAGAAGACTTAAGGCTTGCATTAGATAAAGACAATATTGAGTCCCGCCCATTGTGGAAACCAATGCACATGCAACCTGTATTTGCCGGCACTCCTTTTTATGGAAACGGTGTATCAGAAATGCTGTTTGAAAACGGTCTATGCCTGCCATCGGGGTCTAACCTCACCGATGCCGATCTCGACAGGGTTTTCGCGATCATGGATACAATGCTGAAAAAGTAATTTCATTGATACAATTTCTTCAACTCCCGGTAGCCTAGGTTATCGGGAGTTTTT
Source organism: Chitinophagaceae bacterium (assembly GCA_947454235.1). Taxonomy (GTDB): domain Bacteria; phylum Bacteroidota; class Bacteroidia; order Chitinophagales; family Chitinophagaceae; genus Flavipsychrobacter. The sequence goes on along the minus strand of CANGIY010000001.1, from coordinate 17,906 downwards.
TTGTGTGCTTTTTGACTTTGCCTGGCACCTTTATCGGGAGCATTACGGTATTTGTTTGAAATGATTAGAAATTTTCTTATTTTTATTTCAACAAACATGCAAAAATGGGAGGTGTTAGTCTTTGTCTAGTTCAAAATTTTCACCGAGTGTTTCCGAAATATGTATTTATATGTTTCGTGATTTTGAGTATTCAATCGTGCGGTATTTACAGAACAAACGACGTTGTAGTTCCTCAATTTCAGCACAAAGGTCAGGTGTACACCTCCTTTTCAGGTAATGCGGGTGGCTGGAATGCCCATGCAGGATACGCTTTTAGTCAACATTTTGCGGTATTAGGAAAGGCAATGGTGGGATATCCGTCTAAGTTCACTTATTCTGATTCAAACTACACCGATTTCAAAGAAGAATTTTATGAATTTGGGCTAGGGTATTTTCAAAAAGATTCGTCGAATTGGACTAATGAATTTTATTTATTAGGCGGAAGGGGTTATACACTTTCTAACGTTGCTTCGGTAAAAAAAGGTCTTGAATCAAAGAAGGCAGACTTTACACGCATTACAGCTCAATTTAATTTCGGTAAATCTCGCAAACATTTGGGCTTCTTAATTTCACCTAATATTCAGTACTTGCAATTCAATACTGCTACAAACAATTCCGCGCCTATGGACATAAACAAATACTACTTTTTGGTGGGCTGCGCAGCTACTTTTTTCGTTAAGCTACCTTATGGTTTCAAGGTTTCTATACAGCAATCTTCATTTCTCCCAGTAAGTTTTCAAAGAGATGAGTTTACTTCAGGAGTCGCACCGTTCGATTTTAGTTTTGGAATATCGAAGGTGTTTGGGAGGTAATATTTGTACTACCACCACAAAAACTTTTCCTCACAAGAGTAGTAAGCGGAATCTGCGAGGGCGTAAGCAAGTGTTTAGTTTATTTGTGTGTCCGCCGGTGTAAGTTTGAGAGAGTTGAAATTTAGGTTTGAGGTTAGTTCAACGACCAGCCTTTTTCATTTCCCCATAACGCTCAACGAACCATACAAAAGCCACACCAAATGTATATTGTAACATATCACCTCATGAATAGCCGGAACCTAATATCTATTGCGCAACCCGCGAATGTTGTAAACCAAGGCGTACAATAAGGTGAAAGTATTGTGTAATCTCAATGGTTTAAGAGATAAGCAGCGCTGCAATAGCTATGGGCTGGTAAAGGGCATTAATTAAAGTCTTCAACCTACAAGACTTGAGTATCACCACCAGAAAGTCACCAAAGGTAGGGCGTATGAAGTCGTCGTGCATAAAAGCAGCTATGAGCACTTCCAGTACAAACAAAACCAATGTGAGTATGAAATACCGACTACTAAATCGAAACATAAAAGCACTTTTAATCGCAAAGTAAATAAAAGATTTGCTACTTTTCATGTACTACTTTGAGTAAAACATCGTTTTTTTCTCCCGCTAGCGCAAATGTTTTTCACTTTTGTTGCGCATTATATCGGTCTTTTTTACGGCTATAATAATGTTTTAAAATGGCCTTCGGCAGTCTAAAAGACTGCCTGAATTTTGAGCACAAATGAAAAAATACCTGCTCTAATCTTAGGGTAGCCCGAAAGCAAATGCTTCCTGAAAGCGGGGTCCGAGGGAATCCTCAGACCAGTAGTGGAATATAGCAAAACTACCCTATAGAATTTAGTATACCGGTTCAAGTTCTAAGTCATCAGGAACCTTATATTTCTTTCTTGCATACTCAAATTCCGGCTTACTCATTGGGCCCAGGAATAATTTTTTCGCGTGCCCGATGATCCAATAATACGTCTGGTTCTTTCCATATTTATACGTGAACGTATACCTTCCCCCAAAAAGCAATCTTCGATTGGCTTTTGAGCTGCAATGATAAAATCATTGTTATCGCCATATTCAATTACTTCCCAAGGAATAAAAACAGAACCGCCATCAAGCACTTTATAAGCGTGCCCTTCATCCACAAACTCCCAGCCCCCGCTTAAATCCCGTGTTTCATCGGTGAAATTGCACGCGTGCAAAAGGGAGAGTAATAGTATGCAAATGACCTTCTTCATTTATGGCTCTGGTATTGGTTAATCCCTCTATTTCTTCCCGTTATCAAAAATTAAAACTGTATCACCCAAGGGGTGAGGTTTTTGGGGTGGCATGCGCTTGGCGGTATCTATCCTTGGATGGGTGTCATGCGCAAGAGATTTTCCTTTGACTCCCTTGTGTTTTATTTCAGTTGTCACTTTTCTGGCCGGGCGTTGAGGTGCCTGTGCAAATGATTGTTCACTACCAAATATCGTGAGCAATATGAGTCCTGCCGCCATACCCTTTCTCCACGAGGCACTAAATGCAGTTACGGAGTCGCCACTGTACAAAGGGCGGCCCAGTTGCTGCGGAGTATACATACCACAAGTGCCGGGTGCGCTATTGGTAAAAAAATCAATTAACTGTTCATCGCTGTAATGCCTAAAGTCAACGACCTCTTTCTGACAAGCAAGGCAAAACCAACCCTGCTCGGTTGGGTTCATATTCTCCATGGCTTCCATACATGGAGTTTTAATTTTGATTGTCATTTTGGTATTCATGGTTACAGTTCAAACTAGTATAAAGTTAACGCATTTAATCATGTAAGAATTGCCTTTGGGGCCGAATTGACCAAATTAAAAAAGCTGCCCGAAGGCAGCCCTTTACTTAATATTTTGTAGCAGGTACTAGTGAATATCTTCTACTTGCACATCAAACATCAAAACTGAGTTTGGTGGAATAGGTCCGATACCATTTGCGCCATAACCGAGGTCGCTAGGCAGAAACAAAATAGCTTTACAACCTTTGTTGAGGAAAGAAACTCCTTCATCCCAACCCCTGATTACCTGACCAGTACCCAATGTAAACTCGAATGGACGCGTTACTTTGCCCGCATCATTGATGTTTCCATCAAACTTTTGACCATTCAGGAATTTACCGTTGTAACCCATTGACACTTTCTGACCATTTTTTGCATTTGGTCCGCTACCAGCCTTGGTAATTACATAGTACATACCCGATGGCGTTTTCTTAGGGCTCAGGTTGTTCTTTTTGAAATATTCTTGCAGAATCTTATCATCTTTCTGCAATTGGGTTTGTGCAAATGATTGTATTCCGAAGAACACAGCAAGAATCAAAAGTAGGTTTCTCATTTTTTACTTGTTTTTTTTCTGTTTAGTGACAAATATAATTACAATTGGTTGATGGTAATACAACTTCCGTGCCAAATCTATATTGTATATGTTTGCCCCTCTTCGCTCACATAGCTTTCGGGGAATATAGTTCGTGCTTCTGCCTCAAATGGTTTCAAGTCCCGGTATTTTGATGAGAAGTGCCCTAGAAGCAGTTTTTTCACGCCTGCCTTCAAAGCAATTTCTGCCGCCTGTACCGAAGTACAATGAAATCTTGCGGCAGCCTTATCAGCGTTGTCCTGCAAATAGGTGCTTTCGTTGTATAACAAATCGGCACCGGCAATGTAAGGCAGGTATGACTCAGTGAATATTGTATCGGCACTATATGCATACATTTTTGGCTCAGGGCCTTTTTCTGTAAGCAAGCTATTAGGTATTGTTTCACCTTCAGCATTGACAAAATCAATTCCTGTTCTCAATTTAGCGTAAAAGTTGTGTGGGACACCGTTAGCCAAACATGCTTCAGCGAGTATCTTACGTTCGCGAGGCTTGGTTTTTACCTTAAAGCCATGGCATTGAATGCGATGTTCAACCGGGAAACAGCTCACTTCAAAAAGGCTGGACTCAGCGAGTGTCTTTGCTTCCCCTTCAATCAAATTGTGAAACACCAAGGGGTAAGACAATACAGCATCGGCTACATCAAGCATTTGCTGAATCATGATTTCAAGCGTTGCAGGGGCATAAAGATGTACAGCGTCAGTGCGCCCCATCAGGCTCATACTATTTAGCAAGCCTGCCAAACCAAAATAATGATCGCCGTGCAGGTGGCTGATGAAAATATGCCTGATGCGTTTCCAACGAACATTGAAGCGTTGCATTTGAATTTGAGTTCCTTCGCCACAATCGAATAAAAAAGTTTCATTACCCACTGAAACAGCCTGAGCCGTTGGGTGGCGTCCAAAACCGGGCAATGCAGAATTGTTACCAAGTATGGTTACACTCAAATCCATGCTTAAAGATATTCAGGATTTTTGAACCGAAAATGAAATAGCACTTACTGTGCACAAAAAAGAACTAAAAAGTAAGGCGGTAAGCAATTAGCCCGTTAAAAGTCAGTGTATTCGGCGTTCCAATGCATTTTTTCATCTGCTTTCGGTCGCGCTTTCACGAGTTTATTCATAGACATTGTAAGTCCAAACTCGTTGTAGGCACCCGATACATGGAAATAAGAACGTGCATAATGCACATCAAATTTCTTTAGCGCCAGATTAAGTCCGAATGCAAAACCTGCAATTCCGGGCTTTGTAGTAATAATCATCTCCTTGCGCCTGAGCGTATTGTAGGATACAGTAAATGAAAGTGCTTTGCTCAACGCCAATTCAGCACCAAAAATAAAATGCCTGAACAACTTATCGCTAAAATAAGACTTGGTAAGTGAAGATGAATCGACTGTTCCAAGGAGTGAATTAGTACTTAGGTCGGCAGGGTTGTTGTATCTGATGTCCCACTCGTACAAATGGTGAATGGTCATGAACAGGCGGAGTGGTAAATGCTTGAAACGCTTTGAAACACCCAAACGTAAATCAAACGGCAACGGCTCTGCCGAGTTACCAGGATTGTAAAGGCTAATCATTGAGCCCATATTGGTTGCCGTTGCGCCAAAATCCAACAAATTGGCAGTATCGTAATAATTGATACCCACATCCATCAAAACAGCATTAGCGTAAATGCCTGCTAACTTTGAAACAGCATACTTCATTGAAGCTCCGTAACGCCAATGTTCTCCGTATTCTCTCGAAAAACCGAGCGTAAATGCATGGTCAACCGCTTTAAAGTCGCCATTTACATTACCCAAGGCATCAGTTTGCGCTATAGTTCCGTAATTGATGTACTGCAATCCGCAGAAAAACGCTGTGTTTAACCTGGGTATGTAGTAGCCGTATTGCAAATTTGAAATTGAAATATCGCCGTAAAAGGCATTGTAGTTCAGGCTAAGATCGTTGTGCAGTGATGGACGCATGAGTGCCGGGTTCTGCATAGCCAGAGAAATATCTCTATCGGGGTTGGCAACCGAAACGCCCCCAAGTGCCGAAAGGTGCGGAGACGTAGCCATTTCCAGAAAATCAAACGCAAATTGCCCGCCGGTAACCTGACCGAACGAACTAGAAGCTGCTAGTGTACACAATGCAACAAATGGCAAAATCCGACGCATGTTACCAAAACGCCCTGAAGCCTGAAATATTGCACTGATAATAGTCATTAATGTTTGATTTGCTGAAGAAAAAAGAAAAACGGTTCCGCATTGCTGCGGAACCGTTAGAAATATATTAACCCTGATGGTTGGCAGTGAGCGCCTCAACCAGTGGCGTACTTACACCCGTGAATGAGAAACCACCGTCGTGGAACAGGTTTTGCATTGTAACCATACGTGTGTAATCACTGAACAATAAAGCACAGAATTTAGCACAATCATCAGCTGATGCATTACCCAATGGCGACATTTTTTCAGCATAGTCAAGGAATGCGTCGAATCCCGACACCCCAGAACCTGCAGTTGTTACTGTTGGTGACTGAGAAACTGTATTAACGCGTACTTTTTTCGCGAAGCCGTAGTGATAACCGAAGCCCCTTGCAATGCTTTCCAGCAATGCTTTAGCATCAGCCATATCGTTGTAACCGGGGAATGTACGTTGAGCAGCAATGTAGCTCAATGCTACTACCGAACCCCATTCATTCATCGCATCTTTGGTCATGAGTGTTTGTAACACCCTATGAAACGAAAGCGCAGAAATATCAAGTGTTTTTAAAAAATTGTCGTAGTTGGTGCCTGTGTAAGGAATGCTCTTACGCACGTTTGGCGACATACCAATTGAGTGCAACACGAAATCAAGCTTTCCGCCCAGTGATTCCATCGACTGTTGCACAAGGGTTTCAAGGTCGGTCATGCTGGTAGCATCGGCAGGAATCACTTTAGCATTGCACATTTCAGCCAGTTGGTTGATTTTACCCATACGCAAAGCGATAGGTGCATTAGTGAGTGTGATTTCAGCTCCCTGAGCAACCGCTTCTAGAGCAGTTTTCCAGGCTATTGAGCGTTCGTCCAGCGCTCCGAAAATGATACCTTTTTTTCCTTTCAGCAATTGATGCGACATAAAATAATTGTTTAGCGGGCTCAAAGATAGTCATTTCAGTTTTCAGCCCAACAAACGCAGCATCAAGGTTTTCATACATTTTAATGTCCCCGAAATTTTGGCATATTTTTAGTGCAAGTTTTCATGGTATTTAGCCGTAATAAGAGTAATTTTGCGGCTGGAATTTATAATTAAATATTTTACATATCAAACAAGCTGCATGAATAAACTGTTACTGTTCTTTTTAGTCATTTTTACTACCGCAACCTTGCAATCGGCTGCGCAGGACAGTTTTACAGTGCGTGCTCAACGGTACATTGCCCAATACTACACTTTAGCCATCAAAGAACAACAACGTTGCGGTGTACCTGCCTCTATTACGCTGGCGCAGGGTGTGCTGGAAACCGAAGCGGGAATGAGCGAACTGGCGTGCATGGCGAACAACCACTTTGGCATTAAATGCAAAAGCGACTATGGCGGAGAAAAGTTTTTTCACGACGACGACAGACCAAAGGAGTGTTTTAAAATGTACCGTTGCGTTGAGGAGTCTTACAAAGACCACTCTGACTACCTGATTAGGAACAAGCGTTACAACAGCTTATTTGATTATAAACAAACCGACTACCATTCATGGGCTGTTGGCTTGAAAAGATGTGGTTATGCCACTAATCCGCAATATGCCCAAAGGCTTATTAAACTCATTGAAGATTTCAAACTTCAGGAGTACACCAATATGGCGTTGGATAGTAATAGCACCAAGTTATCTAATCTGGCTTTTGAGTCGGGTAAAGATTTACTTGATTCAGCAAAAGCGATAGCACCAGCCAAAAACCCACCTGTGGTTTATGCCGCAACTGTACTTACCGCTCATGCTGGCGCATTACCTGATACCACAAAGAAAAAAGACTCGGTTGTAGCTCGCGTTGATACTCCTGTTAAAGTGGCCGCTGCCGCTCCGGTTGTAAAAATTGACACTCCCAGGCCCGCAATTGAAGTGGCAAAAAAAATAGATAGCACACCCGCAGTAGCAGCAAAAGCCACTCCGCAACAGCTATCACCAGAAGTGGAAGCAAGTAAAATTCTGATTGTCAACGGACTCAAAGCATTCTATGCAAAAAAGGGTGAAGTGCTTTTGGAGTATGCTTTGAAATACAACATTCGTTACGGTCACCTGCTGGAAATCAATGATCTTCAGGACGCGCCTCTGCCAACTGACCTGGTGATTTACCTTGAACGTAAACTCAATGCGGGGCTTAGACCAAAACACATCGTTCGTGAAGGAGAAACAATGCTCACCATTGCACAAGATGAAGGCGTTGTGTTGAAACGACTCATGGACCTTAATATGCTTGAGCCGGGTGACGAGCCTGCCGTAGGTACAAATGTTGAATTGCAGGCAGGCGCTATCCATAAACCTTCTTTAAGACCAACCCCTAACCCTGACTTACACACAGCACCTAATCAGTCTTACATTAAACCTACTCCGAAAGACGATTACTTGCCTGTTGTGCATGAGGCTCCTGCTGATACTGCAAAAAGCAAAATTGACATGAAACATGACGCTGCAATCACAACAGTGCATGTTCCGGTTGATACTACTCGTAAACCAGAAGTAGTAACAACTGCTGCGCCACTATCGGTGCCTGTTGTTGTAAAAGATACGGTGGTGAAAAAAGTAGTTGCTATTGCTCCACAACCTGCAGACCCAGAAAAACCGACGGTTCCAAAATACCTTCAAAAGACTGATACCGGTAAACATGGCATGACGGTAGCTTACGATAACGCGGCTACAACAACTACACCTGCAATATCTGGTCCAACTACTCCGGTTTCAACACTACCTACACAGCAACCAACTCCAGCAACAACTACAACTGTTAAACCAACTGTGGCGACAACAACTCCGGCAAAACAAGAACCACAACCAACCGTTGCTGTTACCCCTACTCCTACCCCGGCTTCTACTAAACCTGATACAGCTACTACAGATACTGTTGATGAACTGGACGTGCTGAAATCTAAGCTTGATAAAGTGGTTTATGCCGATGGTAAAAATGCACCTGCGCCAGTGAACGGAGAACTGAAAGAACCAATTAAACTGTCTTCTTCTTTATATGGTCCGTTGCCTGATAAAAAAACGGGTAGCCCTAAGCCTAAAAAAGAAGCACCTGAGCCACGTGCACAACCAAAAATGTACACTGTTAGAAAAGGCGACAACCTATCAAATATCGCCAAAAGGAACGGTACAACCATTAAAAAACTGGAGCAGTTGAATGATATCGACCTCGACCATTTGCACCTGGGTCAAAAAATAAGATTGAGATAATTACATGAAGATAAAAGTTGGAGAACTGCAATTCAGGCCGTTCATTACGAAGGAAAAAATTGTAGAGAGAGTTGCTGCGCTGGGCGAACAAATCAGTAAAGACTACGAAGGAAAAAGGCCTTTGTTTTTGGGTGTATTGAACGGCTCATTCATTTTTGCTGCCGATCTGTTCCGCACTATCACCACCGACGCTGAAATATCTTTCATTAAGCTCGCTTCTTACAAGGGTACAACCTCAACCGGTAATGTAATTACAGCCATAGGTTTAGAAGAAAATCTGCACGACCGCCACATCATTTTGGTGGAAGACATCATTGATACGGGCAAAACACTTTCTTCGTTCATGCCCGACCTTTTAAGCCGCGGACCGGCATCGGTGAAAATCGCTACCTTCCTCACCAAGCCTGAGGCATTGAAGTATGACATTAAGGCTGATTACTGTGCATTTGAGATTGAAAATAAATTTGTTGTAGGCTACGGACTCGACTATGACGGCTATGGCAGAAACATTCCTGAGCTGTACATTCTGGACACACAATAAGATATTCTTATAAATTATTTTGCTCTTTAGGGCAATAAAATCGGGGTTTTCGGTGTATTAACTGAAAACCAGCCCGATTATGAAAAGAATATGCATGATTTTGGCCATCATCTCAGGCCTCGGATTTGTTGCACAGGCAGCAACATTTAAAACTACTCTTTCCAGGGCTTTACTGAGCAAGTTGATGAATATCACGGCCACAGTCACAGGTCGCGATTTTTCACAAGGGCTGGAACTCAAATATGCCAATACTACCGACAATGAGATAGCAATTACAGTTGATGCCGGTACCACCTTTAAGGCTGAAACTGAAGGATTTCAACACATGGTATGTTGGGGCGGTGAAACACTGAGCATACCTGCACATGGCACCGCCAGCCAGGTGGTCCATGTATTTTGTGGCTGGAAGCCCGGTCATTGCCCGCTTAAAAATGCCTCCTTTCATTTCTATAAAAGGCAAGATTCATCGCTCAACCGACTGTTGGTTTGGGCAAAGAAAGAAGGAGTTAACTCATCTGCAGTGCAAAGAACTGTTTGGTGCTTTACCAACAATCAATGCCCCAATTCAATTGCCATTGGCGATGAGCACAGCAAGGAATACACACTGGCATGTAAAGTTGCCGACCATTTCCATCTGGAACACCCAAAGGTGCAAGTGTACGAGTACTGGCATTGTTTCGGTGGCAACTCGGTTTTCGATAGCCGCAACAACAGAATAAATCTACCCTTCTCGTGGGGCTATGATGGCTACCGGCACATGTACCTTGTTGTACTCAAAGAAGATGGCACAGTATATAAAAGAATCGATAATGGCTGGACATACAACCAATACGGCATTAGCACCACAGTAGAATTTGACCCCAACAAAGACACACACGGCAGTTACACTGTTCAACTATACGACGAACACCACCAGGTGCGCCAAGTCAAAAAAGTATTCGTCAGCAGCGACCCATGGGAAGTATTCCGACACCAGAATGATGTGTAGTTAATGCACTTAAAGTTATACTCCTTCCATTCGGGATAATTCCCACTACTCTTTTTTCCCCTCATCGATAAACTGTTGCCACAGACTAGTGTATTTTCCGAGTTCGGAGTAAAGCGATACGGGGTTGTCGAAAAAATAAGGGTAGTCCTGCTGCCCCCAATATTGAGGGTCGTACTTGTAATGGCGACGGGTGAGGTAGCAGTTTTCGTAAAACTTATTCGCCCATTCGCCATCCACCAATCTGGACACTGAGTCGCCGTAGTATTCAAAATATTCTTGCTGATTGAATGAAAACATCCCATCTGCCGCCAGCATAAAATTATTGCTGTAGGTATAAACAATGCGGCTTGGGTACCACTTGCCCTCTACTTGCGAATAGTCTACTTCAGTGTATCCGTCTACAAATTCAAACCTGTATTTTCCGGTCGGCTTAACATAGTTGAAATCGCCATAAACATATGCCGGATGCCGTTTTGACTTTCGAGTAATTCTCTTAATCGCAAAGCTCGCTCTATCAATAAATATTGTACCATATTCATAACACTCGCCAATAAGTATAGAACAATAATTGGCTATACCATGAAAATCACTTGTATAGCCATTTCTTAAATAACTGATAACGTAAGTCAGCGAGTCGCTAAGTGTGGTATCAAACGAACAGTCCATCTTACGGACATTGAATGAATTCAAAGAAGAGCGGTCAAGAAAATAAACCGGATCCTGCAAAAACAATTCATCCAGTTCTCCATCGCCAGACAAGGGTAAAATACTTGTGTAGGTGCTTCGCCTCAAATTGCGAATGGCATAACTGTCTTTAAAATCGTGAATTGTTTTATCTTTTTCCATTTTACGCATCTGAATCATTGATGCCTCCATCAGGTTACAAACCTGCTTATTGACTTTGGTGTATTTTCTGGCATAACCGTAAGAAAAGTAGCTTTGAGCCATGTAGTTTTCTGGAATCAATTTTACAGCTTTGAGCAGCACATCTCTGGCTGTAAGACCTTTAATCACCACTTCATCAAGGCTATGACCACTATTGGGTATGTGTATGATGTGCGACTTTCCATACCTTGGCTTTAAAACCGTATCGAACTTTATGCCAGGCAGCCGCACCGTGACTGTTATGGTCGCAAAACTGTCGGGTAAAATAAACTTAAAGTAACCCAAAGAATCAGTAAGCCCTTGTAGCTTGGGCTCCTTCAACGAAATAAACGAATACCCAAGTACACCCCGGTCATCTTCTACCTTGCCTTCAAACACAAAGCTGCGTTGTGCAATTGCTAAATGGCAGCACAAGAAAAAAACAATAAAAGCAGCTACTCGCCGAATCATGACATTAAATTGTAGGTCATTCAATCAAACGTAAGTTTAAGGCAAATACTTGGGTTTTAGTAGGATAGAAATAGGACTTTATCTTTTCGATTTAGTTTTGTTCTGTTGATAATTTGACTGTGCTACAGGTTTCAATAATCAACATACCTAATCAGTTTTGTGAAAAACCCGCCAAGTACTTACATAGAAAAGTGGAACCTCGCTTTTTCCATTGATACTATCTAAGGATATAACCTTACCGGTAATTTGAAAAACTTCACCCGATTTAAAGTTAATGGCAGTCATGTCTATTAAATCCAAAGGAAAATTACCGCACACCATTATGTCACAAGATGAATCATTACAAACTTGTCTTTTGAATTCAGAAGGCACTGTCAATTTGCCACTTTTGATATATAAATCAAGGCACTCTGTACATTCATGGTGCTGGCACACGAGTGTGTCTTCATGAGTAGTTGAGTGTTCATATTTTTGTTTTAGACTTTGGTCGTTTCTATACCAGTGCGTGCAACTAGTCATTATTACAAACAAAAATAGAATTAACAAACGCATTTGTAAAGTTATATACTTATCGACAATAGAATATTAAAAGTACCTGAGAAAAGAAACTCACTAGTCCGCGTCCCAAGAGGATTCCCCCGCATGGCATGTGCAGCGTGTTATAAGCCACATCTGGTCTAAAGATTCCCTTAGACCCCACCATTCAGGAAGCATGTGCTTTTTGAAAAAACGCTTATTCTTTAACAAATTTACGCACCTCAGTGCCATTCTTCCCACGAAGTATTGCAAAGTACACGCCCTTGGGGAGATAATTAATATCGACCCTGTTGTGGTTTCCAGAAATGTCAGCTGAGAATAATTCACTGCCTAACACATTGGTAATTGTGTAGCTATCGAAAGCATCTTTGTCAATGTCAATATTCAAAATGCCAGTCGTGGGGTTTGGATAAATGTTCACTGAAAACCCCTTTTGAACTTGTTTCACAGTAGTAACAGGACAACCAACTGTGGTTGTAGCTGTGTTTGTCATAACCACTTCGTTATCATCAAAATAGATGCCGGCTTTACTGTTGATATTTGTTCCATTCGTCAGACCCGGGCGAGTGTTGATCGTATAAACAAGAAAGCCATCACATTCGCCAAAGTGAGAAGAGTCGCGCAAATTGATGTTGGGGAAATCGAATTTTACAATGTTATGCCCTACCGAATCTCTAAAATAAGAAACCGTCATTTGGTGCGATGAAAATTCAATATTCATGGTACGCATATTCAAGTAGTCAGAAAGCGTATCCATTACATGTATATTATGTGCAGTATCATTACCGGTATTTTCAAACTTCAAAGTGTACCTTAATTTGTGCGGGATAGATCCATCATCAAAACATGAAGTGTTGACTTCCATTTCATTTGGGTCATAACTTGCTTTGGCTGTATCAATGTAGTTTCCCGAATTATTACTTAGATCAATGTCTCTAATTGTTGGTACGGTAACAGCACTTGAAATCACGGAATCACCTGGTGTCAACCACGCACCAGTAATTTCCAAGTCGTAATAAAATAGACCGAATCTGTTAGTGTCCAAGCCAAGGTACCCAAAATTCCATGTTATATATCCTGTGTCAGCACTTGTCGGACTAGGATAAACACTTGATAGTCGGTATCTTCTATCGTAACTAAAAACAAGTGAGCCGGTTGAGGGTTCGCAACTTCTATTTTTTACAACCAAACACCCAGATTGGTGGTGTCTACCCACTAAAGAATAAACACGGTCTAACTCAAAATCAGTTGCACTCGGAGTTGAACAGTAAACTCCGAAATTTCCAAATTTGGTAACAGTGCCGTTCAAAGTGTCAGTGATTATCCCACTAGACGGGCACACAACGTTAATCCGGTCGGCAGTGTCCCAAAGTCTAAAACTATATACATCACCGTAAGAACCTAAAAGATAATAGTAAATTCCTGATATAATTGACAATGTGTCAACTCTTACTCCATTCGAGTCAACTAAAACTTTAAAAGGGTAGTTTTCCAATGTTTCATTTGAGTCAACTCGGCAATTTACGTTTTTGTCGTAGAATACACTTAGATCTACAACGTTACAAAACAAAAATGCCTGACCGTACGTTAGTGAATCTACAGATCTTCCTCCCACCCTGTAAATATGCTTGATGTTAAATGTGCCCGGTGATCTGTAACTGTGATTCACATTCAAAATACCAGAAGCTGGCACACTGTCAGTAGAGTTTGTTCCATCTCCAAAATATGTTTGAATCGAGCTTCCGGCAATATACCTTGGTACCTGAACTGAATAGCGAACATCAGTGCAAGCTGGGTATACATTGACGCCCATACTATCAGATGCATGGGCGGGAAGTACATCTATCTGCCTGATGGCATTATTGTAATAGTCTGAAATCAGCAATTTCCCAAAGTGGTCGAAATAACAATCGCTTGGTCTGTTGAAACATGCAGCAGTAGCTGGTCCTCCATCTCCGCTATAGGCTCGCCGACCTGTACCATAAACGGTATTTACAATGCCCGTGGGCGATATAGAACGAATTACACTGTTAGCGTAATCAGCAATAAAGAGGTTATATGCTGCGTCTTCGGCAATCCCAAAAGCACAATTAAATTGAGCAGCAGTCGCCGGCCCACCATCACCGCTATATCCCGGGCTCCCGGTGCCACCAATGGTTGTTATGGTTCCGAAGACGTCAATTTTTCGAATGCAATAATTCCCACTATCTGTGACTATCAAATTGCCTGCATGGTCGAAGAGTAAATAGCTCGGTCCCCTAAAATAAGCTGCAGTAGCTGGTCCACCATCTCCAGAGTAACCCCAACCTAGCCTTCCGGCAACGGTGGTAATAGTGCCACTTGCATCTATTTTTCTAATTTTACCATTCTCAAAATCTGCAAAGAACAAATTTCCACGGTTGTCGGTCGCAAGCCCCTTTGGTCTGCACATGGTTGCCGCAGTAGCAGGTCCTCCGTCGCCGCTAAAACCATATGCACCTGTGCCAGCAATAGTAGAAATGATACCACCTGTAGAAATTTTACGAATCCGTTGATTTTCTTCGCAGAAATACAAATTACCTATGGTATCTAAAACCAGTTGAAACGGATTATTGATGCGTGCCGCCGTAGCCGGACCACCATCACCGCTGTAGCCCATTGTCCCATCTCCTGCAATTGTAGAAATCACACCGGCAGCAGTGACTTTTCGAATGACGTGTCCTTCATATTCAGCGATATATAAATTGCCGGCAGTATCTTCAACTGTACTTGTAGGGCGATTAAGAGAGGCAGCGACCGCCGCACCACCATCACCGGTATGTCCGGTTACTCCATTTCCGGCAATAGTTCTAATGTAGCCTGTTTGTGCCAGTGCAAGAAACGGTAAAAGGCAAAGTAATAGGAATATTTTTTTCATATTCCAAAGATATATAAAAAAAGAACACGTTTTTATGCTAAATTCAGATTAAATTACTCTGTTGTAAGGATTTCCTTAGACGCCCACCCTAGTCCTCGTCCCGAGAGCCCTCGGGATGCACGGTTTTGACGGAAGGGCGTTTTTAACGCCAGTGGTGGATACAAAAACAGTTATCCTTTAATGATTTGCCCGCAAACAAATGCTTCCTGAATGCTGGCCTGATGGCATCCTCAGACCAGTTTTATTACTTTTTATGGTGCTTCAATGCTCCGGTAGGGCATTTATTCACTTGTGAAATTATATCTTCGGTTGTCGCACCTTCAATATTGATCCAAGGGCGTTTGTTGACATCAAATACACCCGGCAAACCATGAACACACCTGCCCGAATGCTTACAAAGGTCAGGACGCCATTCAACGGTTACCTCGCTATTGCTGTAATTCAATTTCTTGTCTACCTCCTCATTGTGGTAAACGTAAGTTCTTATGGCAACATCAGCCTGTAACAATCTTGAAACAGGACAATTTCCGGCTATTTCCAGGAGCCTTTCTTTCTGCTCGTTGGGTATGTCATTACCAAAATGAATATCCCGGTCGATGGTGGTGAGTAATTTTTCGTTCTTAGTTTGCTGAAACATATTGACGTTCACCTTTATTTCAGGTATATCCCAGCCTTTTTTATCAATGTACATTCTCAATGTTGCCAATGTACAAGATGCCAGAGACGACAATAACAATGTAAAAGGGTCGGGACCCAAATCACCTCCGCCTGACTTTTCAGGCTCATCGGCTATAAATTGACCATTACGCCATTGAATAGTAATCTTATACTTCTGCACCCCAATTTCCCCAACAACAGGCTGTTCAAATTTATAGTTCATTTTTTAAGGCTTTTTTGTATTCGAATTTAGGGAAAATTTTTTGAGCGTGAAAGGGAACGAGAGCAAGGGAAAACAAGAAAGGGAGGGTTTAGCTTTCTTGTTGCCAGGCTTTGTGCAAAACTCTTCTTAAATAATAGTCTTTATCTGCCGTATTTGTTTATTAATTGAAAATGCAATAAAACCAAAGCTAGCTTCAGTCTAAAAACAATTAAAGGCGGCTTCCATATTTTCCTGTTCGCGACGGCTGAGACCTATTTCTTTTGCAATGCTAGTCCATTTACTTACTGCTGTTGTCACTTCTTCAATAATTACTTCGGCTTCGGCTTTCTGTAACCTAAAATATGGTATAACTGATAAGGCAAGACTAAGGTCAAGGGAATTGTCATCTAATGAAATGTTAAGCGTAAGCCCGGTTCCTTCAGGGAATGGATTTACATCATAAATTGGCGACAATGTCCATCCTGCCGGTGTCAATAGGAAGCCGTGATTACGCAAATGGTCATCGGTATTTTTCACACAGATGTTCAGCACTATTCTCCGCCAAAGCTCTTTCAGGTCTTCATTTACATTACCGCCGTTCTGCGTTATAAATTCTGCCAGCTCTAAATAACTTACCCCATCCTTATTATCTGTTCCATCGTTGTAACCCAGTAGGGTCATGGCCGATGCAAAATGTATTCTTTGTTCCTTAATTCTATCAAAACGCTGGCTTAAAAATGTATGGTGCTTGCTGGAAAACTGCCGTATCATAGCAGGTGCTACGCGTACACCGGCAGCACTGGCAATACGCCATGCTACCATTTCCCAGGCCCCAATATTACGTTCATCTCTGCTGCTGGGAAATTTTGCTATCCAGAGATTTCTATCGGTATCTTTCACGCTTGCCTTTGGGCGTGCCCCACCTAGTGATGACCCAGGAGCCATCAGCATATTCAACCACTTAAGCTCTTCATCATTACTATCAAATTCTTCGTTTTCTAACTGCAGGCTCGCATATTCCAGCTCTCTCAATGATGTCCATGGTGGTGCAGCAAGTTCTTTTTCTGCGCTTAAAAAATCCCCAAAAGTATCTGCTTTGAACCTTAGCCCTCCCATACGGTGTTCATCAAATACACCCAGCAAATAGTCGGACTCAAACAATGTTCGCGGCTTGCCTTCATTCTTCTTAGCCACAAGGGCTTCCCTTCGACGCATAAGTACACGCCCCCATCTATCTGGTGATGAATCTAGAAACAATCCAAAATTGGGCTTATCATCGTTGTTATACTGCGGACCTCCAAACAATTGAAGGTTGGGGTCTAGTGCCAGTGTCTGTTCAGATTGCAACCACTCTTTGGTGTACTCAAATGAAAATATTTCGTTGCCCCTTATGTATTCTGCACTCAGCCTTCCCATCAGAATAGGCTTATTTCCCAATCCTGCCCAATCGGCATAAACATAGATTGTTCTGTTTGCTACAGCCATTATGATTTGTTTCTTTTCGGGGCACGTTCCTTGGTTATCAATCCGACATCTTGCAGTTTACGTCCAAAAATATCGTCTGATGAAAGTTTCAAAAAATCCTTTTCCAGTCCCATTGCAAATAGCACCTGGAAATATGCGCCCATTGCAACGGAAGGGGCTCCCTTTTCTATTTGCCAAAGCGTTTTTCTACTGATACCCGCACGTTCAGCGATCTGCTCCGTGCCAAGCTTTCGGCGTAAACGGGCTAATTTTATGTTTTCGCCAAGGGTCGCTAGTATTTTCAGTCCTTTCGGCATTACAACAATTTGTTCTTTCATAATGTTCCTTATGATACACAAATTTAGCTATTTTGTGTAATTTATGCAACATTATTTCGCTTTTCTTCGTCTATTTAAGAAACAGCCAACATTTACTGGATCAAGAACAAAACCTGTGGGTCAGAACAAATAGTTGTTGTAAATTAGTGTCATGCATTCTTCCTTCACAACTGTATTAGACATTATTTTCCCATCTGCATTCAAGGACTATTTTGAACTTACAAATCATACTTCTTCATCAGAACGCTTTGATTTTTATTTGCAGGAAATCAATGATATACCTGAGCAATACAAAGGCAACAAGTTAACATCCAAAGGTTTTTTT